>NZ_CP072827.1:4856361-6215223 GCF_017916255.1 Streptomyces mobaraensis NBRC 13819 = DSM 40847 | reverse complement strand
CCGGGCTCCGGGAGAGTCTGGGCGGCCGGCTGCGGTTCGGGCTGTCGGGCGGCGCCGTCCTCGACCGGCGCCTCGGTCTCTTCTTCGCGGGCGCCGGCATCACCCTCGTCGAGGGCTACGGCCTGACGGAGACCACCGGTGCCGTGACCGCCAACCCGCCGGAGCGACCGCGCTTCGGCACGGTCGGCACGCCCGTCCCCGGCACCGGCGTGCGCATAGCGGACGACGGCGAGGTGTGGCTCCGGGGCCCGCAGGTCTTCGCCGGCTACCTGGGCGACCCGCGCGGCACCGAGGCGGTCTTCCGGGACGGCTGGCTGGCCACCGGGGACCTGGGCGCGCTCGACGACGACGGGTACCTGACGATCCGGGGCCGCAAGGCGGAGTCCCTGGCGACCTCCGAAGGGACGGGCGTCCTGCCCTCGGCCCTGGAGGAACGGGTCCGGGCGCACCCCCTGGTGGACCGCTGCCTGGTCGTCGGCAACGGCCGCCCGTTCCTCGCCGCTCTGGTCACCCTGGACCGCCCGGCGGTCGCGCACTGGTGCGCGATGCGCGGCCGGCCCGTCCCGCCCCCGGGCGAGCTGGTGCGCGACCCGGAGCTGGAGGCCGAGATCCGGCGGGCGGTGGTCGCCGCCAACGCGCAGGCGCCGCCGGCCGAGTCGATCCGCACCTTCCGCATCCTGCCCGGCCAGTTCACCGAGGAGCAGGGGCTGGTGACACCCACCATGAAGCTCAAACGGCGGGCGATAGAGAAGGCGTACGCGGCGGACGTCGACGCGCTGTACCGGCTGCCCGTGTCGTGAAAGCTGATCGTGTCGTGAAAGCTGATCGTGCCGTGGGACCGGCCGTGTCCTGAGGGCGGGCCGCGCCATGAGGAGCGCCCGGCGTACCGAAGTGACGCCCCCTGCGCACCGAAAGCGGCGTCCCGCTCGGACGACCCGCGCCCCCGCTCAGACCGCCCGCGCTCCGTGTCCGGCGGCCACCGCCTCGATCCTGCGCGCGAGTTCGATGTCCAGGCCGGTCACCTTGCCGCCCACGCTGTGCGTGTTCACCGCGACACCGACCCGGTCGTAGCCGAGCGTGACCTCCGCGTGATGCCCCAACTCGTCCTGGATGACCGCGATGTGCAGCACCATGGCCGCCGCCGGGAGGTGCCCGGCGAAGGTGTAGGTACGGCGCAGCAGCAGTCCGTCCGTCGTCCAGCCGGGGAGCTCCCGGAGGCGCTCCTCGACGTCCTGCTGCGACAGCGGTTCGACCGTCATGACAGCTCCTCTTCGACCGTGCTCCGTCTTCGTCGCACCACACACCACCGGTGCCGCGCGGCAGGCACCGCACCGCCGGTACCCCAAGGCTCCCACGGGGCGGGAGTTATTTCCCGTCGGCCCGAGGGGCGACGGGTTACGGTCACACGCATGACGATTACTGCGGCCTCGACGGCAACGCAAGTGGGCGAGCTCCTGCGCTCCTGGCGGAACCGCCGCCGGATCAGCCAGCTGGAGCTGGCCCTGCGGGCGAACTCCTCGGCCCGGCACATCAGTTTCATCGAGACGGGCCGGTCCCGGCCGAGCGAGGAGATGGTGCTGCGCCTGGCCGACCATCTGGACGTCCCCGTGCGGGAGCGGAACGCCTTGCTCATGTCGGCGGGTTACGCCCCGCGCTACCCCGAACGGTCGCTCGACGACCCGGCGCTGAGCGAGATGCGCGAGAGCCTGGACGTCCTGCTGCGCGGCTACGAGCCCTTCCCCGCGCTGGTCGTCGACGGCACGTACCAGGTGGTGGCGGCCAACCGGGGCGTCCCCCTGCTGCTGGAGGGCGTCGCCGAGGAGCTGCTGGCGCCGCCGCAGAACGCCATGCGGCTGACCCTGCACCCGCACGGCATGGCGCCGCGCATCCGCAACTTCCTGGAGTGGCGCTGCCACCTGCTGCACCAGATGGACCGTCAGCTCGCCCTGATGCGGTCGGCGCCGCTGCGCGCGCTGTACGACGAGGTCACCGGCTTCCCGATGCCGGACCCCTGCGGCGAGGAGCGGATGGCCGACCGGCGCGCCCCGGTCGCCCTGCCGATGGTGATCGACGTCGGCGGCCGGACGCTGTCGTTCGTCTCGACCATCGCCACCTTCAACACCCCGCTGGACGTGACCGTCTCCGAACTGGCGCTGGAGACCTTCCTCCCCGCCGACCAGGAGACGGCCGCGTACCTGCGGAGCCTCACGCCGTAGCGGGCACCCGGTCGAGGAAGCCGAGGACGCTGCGGATGCGGCCGTCCTCGGCGAGCACGGCCACGTCGAAGCCGGCGACGGGCGCGGAACCGTCGGCGGTGGAGACCAGCTCCCAGCCGAAGCGGACGGTGTTGTGGTGCCCGTCCACGACACCGGACGGCCGGAACTCGAAGCCGGGGAACTGCTCGTGCGCGGCGGTGATCACGGCGGTGATCCCCTCGTGCCCGGCGACGTCGGCCAGCGGGTCGGTGTAGGAGCCGTCCTCGGTCCAGGCGGCGGCGACGGCCGCCGCGAGGGTCTCCGCGTCGGCGTTCCAGGCGGCGAGGTAGCGGGCGACGGCGGTCTCGTGGACGGACTGGGCGGACTGGGCGGACGTGGCGGACATGGCGAACTCTCTTCCTGACGAAGGTCTTTGGGGAGCCTCCGAACCCGAGCGCCCGGGTCCGGAGGCATGCCCACAGCTTGCCGGTCCCGCGCGCGGACGGCGATTACCTCGCAGGTAGCGGCCTCGAAGCCCGTTCCGCCGAGCGGCCCGTCGGTCAGCCGGCGCCGATCCCCGCGTCCCGCGCGCACAGCGCCGCCTGCACCCGGTTGCCCACCTCCAGCGCCGCCAGGATCCGGCTGACGTGTGCCTTCGCCGTGCTCTCCCGCATCCCCAGCGCGGCGGCGATCCCGGCGTTGGACGCGCCTCCGGCGAGCAGGGCGAGGACCTCGGTCTCGCGGGGCGTCAACCGCGCGACCCGGACCCTGGCCGCGCGGCCGGACGGGCGGGCCGTGTCGTGGTAGCGGTCGATGAGGCGGCGGGCGGCGTGCGGATGGAGCATGGCCTGGCCGGCGGCGACGACCCGCACGGCGCGGGCGATCTCGTCGGGTTCGGTGTCCTTGAGCAGGAACCCGGACGCGCCGGCCGCCAGCGCGTCGTACACGTACTGGTCGAGGTCGAAGGTGGTGAGCACGACGACCTGCGGCGGGTCCGGCAGGGCGCGCAGCCGCCGGGTGGCCTCGATGCCGTCCACGCGGGGCATCCGCACGTCCATGAGGGCCACGTCGATCCGGTGGGCGCGGGCCAGTTCCAGCGCCTCGGCGCCGTCGGCGGCCTCGGCGGCGACGGTGATGCCGGGGGTGTCGTCGAGGATGTCGGCGAGGGCGAGCCGGACCAGCCGGTCGTCGTCGACGATCATGGTCCGGATCATGCCGCTCCCGCGCGTTCCGTGGTGTGCCGCCCGGCTCCGGGGACGGTCGCGGCCACGCGCCAGCCGCCCCCGTCCGTCGGCCCGTACTCCAGCCGGCCGCCGAGCGCCGTGACACGTTCGGTGAGGCCGATCAGACCGTATCCGCCGCCCAGCCCGGCGGCTTCGGACGGGGTGCCCGCGGCGCTGCGCACCTCCACGGCGGACTCCGCCGTTCCGTAGTGGACGGCGACCCGGACGGGCGCGCCGGAGGCGTGCTTGCGGGCGTTGGTCAGGGCTTCCCGGACCACGCGGTGGACGGCGAGGCGGTGGCTGACCGGGACGGACGCGGCGTCGCCGGCGAGGTCCGCCTCGATCGACTGCCCTGCGGCGCGTGCCTCGTCCAGCAGTTCGCGCAGCTCGCCGAGGCGCGGTTCGCGCCGGTCGGCCGCGTCCGGCCCGTCATCGGTGTGGCGCAGGGCGCCGAGGACGTCGCGCAGGTCGGCGAGGGCCTCGGTGGAGGTGGTACGCAGCAGGGCGAGCCGTTCGGCGACGGGCTCGGGGAGGTCGGCGGCGCGCCGCCGGAGGGCTCCGGCGTGCAGGGCGAGGACGGTGAGGCGGTGGGCGAGGACGTCGTGCATCTCGGCGGCGATACGGGCGCGTTCGGCGAGCCGGGCCTGTTCGGCGCGGAGGCCGCGTTCGACGCGCAGCCGCTCCACCTGGTCGTCCAGGGCGGCGACCAGCCGCCGGTGGCTGCCCGCCCACAGCCCGAGCGCCAGCGCGAGGGCCAAGGGCATGACGGGGCCGTAGAGGTGCAGGGTCCACAGGTTGCGGCCGGGGTCGGCGAACCGGTTGCCCGTCAGGGCCGCCGCCGCGCACAGCACGGCGAGACCGGTCCGGCCGCGCCGGGCCGTGCGGAAGAGGACGACGAGCAGCGGCGGAGCGACGCCCAGCAGCGCGGCGGTGGCGACCGCCATGACCGCGGCGAGCGGGAGGAACCGTTCGCGCGGGATCAGCGTGGCCGTCGTGGCGACGGCCAGCGCGACGGCGGCCTCGGGACCGAGGAGGCGGTCTCCGCCGCGGATGTACGCCTCCTGCGCCGACAGGAAGCCGACCAGGGCGATGAGCAGGGCATCGGCCCAGCGGGGCCAGGTCCGGTCGGTCAGGGTGAACACGCGCCCAGCCTAGGCACGGGCCCGGACGGCGGGCCTCCGCCGACCGGGCGGGCGGACCCCCGACTTCGGTAGGGGGTGGGCGGGTCGGTTCGGCCGATGGCCGGGCGGTTCGCGGTTCCTAGCGTCGTGGCCATGGACCAGACGCCCCTTCCGACCGCCTTCGACTACGCCGGCCCTGTCGCATCCACGCCCCCTACCGTCACCGGCGCCTCGGACGCCTCCCGTATCACCCGCCACCCGGCCCCCGCTCCCCCGGCAGGCCCGCTTGCCTTCCTCCGGGAGTCCGTGCGCACCTTCCGCATCACCGGAGCCATCGCCCCCAGCAGCCACAGCCTGGCCTGCCGACTGGCCCAGCCGCTGGTGGACCGGGGCCACGCGGGCCGGGACCGCGCGGACCGGAACCGAGCGGACCGGGGCCACCCGGACCAAAACCTCGCAGGCCGGGACCGCGCGGGCCGGGCGTCGCGGAACGGGCGCCCCCGGACGGTGCTGGAGGCGGGCGCCGGTACGGGCACGGTCACCCGGGTGCTGGCGGAGCTGCTGGAGCGGCCGGGCGACCGGCTGGACGCCGTGGAGGTCAACCCCCGGTTCGTGCGGGCGCTGGAGGGGCTGAGGGAGACGAACCCGGCCATGGTGGCGGCCGGTGACCGCATCCGGCTGGTACCGGCATCGATCACGGAGCTCGATCTGGGCGAACACCGCTACGACCTGATCGTTTCCTGTCTGCCGTTCACCAATTTCCCGCCGGAGACGGTCGAGGCGATCCTCGCGCAGTACCTGCGCGCCCTCGTCCCGGGCGGATATCTGACCTTCTTCGCCTACCTCGGCACCCGGCCGCTGCGCGCGCTGACCGGCGGCAGGGCCGAGGCGCGTCGGCACCGGGCGGTGGCCGCGCTGCTGGACGCGTTCACGGCCCGGTACGGCGTCGGGCGGCACGTCGTCTGGGACAACGTGCCGCCCGCTCGCGTACACCATCTGCGCGCTCCCGCCGGTCACACCGGCGACCGGCGAGCCTGAGGAAAGGCCCCGGCGCGAAAGGGGCTCAGCCCCGGAGGGCCGCCTCCGCGGCGGGCTCCTCGGCCGCCGTCGGCTCCCCGGCGGACGCGGAGTCCTCGCCCCCGGCCGCGGCCGTCCGTCGGGCCGCCATCCACACGTAGACGAGCACGCCCGCGAAGAGGAACAGCACGCCCTGGTACACCGCCTTGTAGCCGGCGCCCGCGACCAGCCAGAAGGAGAAGGCGAACGCGCCGAGCGCCAGCACCATGTCGCGGGTCAGCCGGCCCGCGCGCACCCGGTCGCGCCGGCCGGTGAGCAGGAAGTACACCTGCGCGGCGGCGGCCAGCAGGTAGGGCACGGTCGCGGAGAACGTGGTGACCAGCACCAGGATCTCGAAGACCCCGCCCGCCCCCGACACGTAGTTGATCACCGTCAGCAGGGTGGCCAGGACGGACGCGGCGAGCACGCCCGCCGTCGGCACCCCGCGCCGCTTGCGGGCGAAGACGGCCGGGAACAGGCCGTCCTTCGCCGCCGCGTACGGGGCCTGGGCGCTCATCAGCGTCCAGCCGTTGAGCGCGCCCACGATGGAGATCACCGCGGCGGCGGCGATCAGGGTGCCGCCCCACTCGCCGCCGAACATCGCGTTCACGGCGTCGGAGAACGGCGCCGAGGAGCCGACCAGCTTGCCGTGCGGCACGGTGCCGAAGACCGCGAGGGTGCCGAGCAGGTACACCAGGGCTGCGCCGATGGTGCCGAACACGCTGGCCCGGCCGACGTTGCGCTTGGGGTCGCGGACCTCGCCCGCGCTCATCGCCGCCGACTCGACGCCGACGTAGCTGTAGAGCAGGATCGCCGCGGACGCGGTCAGGCCGCCGGCCCAGTTCCCGCCCCCCTCGCTGAAGGAGCCCAGGTTGTGCGGGTCGAAGTAGAAGAGTCCGACGACCGCCACGAACAGCAGCGGGACGAACTTGAGCACCGTGGAGACCAGCTGCACGGCGCCCACCCAGCGGGTGCCGGCGAGGTTGGCCAGGGCCGGCAGCCACAGCATCAGCAGGGCCACGGCCAGGTCGGTGCCCATCGAGCCCTTCCCGCCCGTCAGCGCGTGGAAGTAGCCGACGCCGGCCACCGCCAGGGCGGCGTTGCTGACCCAGGTCATGGTCCAGTACGACCACGCGGAGAGGAAGCCGGCGAAGTCGCCGAACGCCTCGCGCGCGTACACGTACGGGCCGCCGGTCCGCGGGTGCCGCTCGGCGAGCCGTCCGAAGACCAGGGCGAGCGCGATGGCCCCGACCGTCAGCACCCCGAAGGCGAGCAGGCTGACGGTGCCGTACGGGGCGACGGAGGCGGGCAGCAGGAAGATGCCGCCGCCGATGATGTTCCCCATGACCAGCGCTATCGCCGTGGGGAGGCCGAAACGGCGCGCGGGGGTGCCGTCGGTTTCGTGCATGGGGTGGTGCGCCTCTCATCCTGCGGGCAGGTCGCAGATACGTGCGACAGAAGCACATGGTGACCAGTGAGGGGCGCGGCGCAAAATCGCTCTTTTTTGTCCCGCGGAGGGCCGTCTTCCGCCGCAAAAGGTCCAGCTCGGCGGCGCGTCGGCCGTGATTCGTCCACCCCCTTCCCGAACAGGGGTGCGGAGGGTTCCGGCCAGTCGGGCGCGGCTTCCGTCCCGTTTCGCCGGACGTGCCCTGTCGCACCGCGGGCGCGAGGGGGCAACGTTCGGGAGATCGTCCGTGTCTCTGCGGGCGACGCTCGTCGATCAGGCCGCTCGGTCAGGCCGCTCGGTCAGGCCGGTCGGTCAGCCCGACACCGCCCTCTTCCCCGTAGGAGGAACCCGTCATGATCAGTGGTTTCCGGGACGTCACCCCCCAGGCCATCGCGGAACTCTACGACCGGTACAGCGAACGGACCGCCGCACTCCTCGGCGGCAGCATCCACTTCGGCCACTGGCCGGATCCGGCGGAGAGCGCCCCCGCCGCCTCCGTCGCCACCGCGTCCGCCCGCATGACCCGGCTGATGACCGACGCCCTGGGGGTCGGCCCGGGAGACCGCGTCCTGGACGCCGGCTGCGGCACCGGCCGCCCGGCCCTCCAGCTCGCCCGGACCACCGGCGCCACCGTCACCGGCATCACCCTCAGCGGCGAGCAGGTCCGCCTGGCGTCCGCCGCGGCGGCGGCCGAGGGCCTGTCCGACCGGGTCTCCTTCCGGCTCGCCGACGTGGCCGAGGCGCGCTTCCCCGCCGATTCCTTCGACGGAGCGTGGCTCTTCGAATCCCTCCTCCACATGCCCGACCCCCGGCACGTCCTGCGCCGGATCCATGACGCGCTGCGCCCGGGCGCCCGGCTCGCCATCGCCAACGTCGTCGAACGCGCGCCCCTGCCGGCCGCGAGCCGCCCGGCCCTCGACACCTTCTGCGCCCTCAACCGGATCGCCGCGATCCTCCCGCTCGCCGACTACCCGGCGCTGCTCGCCGACGCGGGACTGGCCGTCGAGAGCGTCACGGACGTCTCGGAGCACAGCGTTCCGCAGACCCTCCGCGCCCTCTGCGCGGCCATCCGGGCGGACGGCACGGACGTCCCTCCGGAGGAACGCGAGGAGCGCCGGACCCTGCTCGACGCGATGGACCGGCTCACGGTCACGCCCGAGCTGGGCTACGCGATCGTCGTCGCCTCGAAACCGCGGCGGCCGTGACCCGACCGCACCCGTCCGGCCCGACCGCACCCGTTCAGCCCGACCACACTCGCTCAGTCCGACCGCACCCGTTCAGATCCCGCGCGACAGGAGCCTGAAGTACCCGCGCTGGCCTTCCGCGTTGGGGTGGTACGACTCCCAGAACAGCGGTCCCGCCGGGTTGATCCACGGCGCGCCGGAGCAGGCGCCGTGCCCGGCGAAGGTCCGGCGCGCGTCGAGGTAGGTGAACCGCGCGGCCCGGGCGCGGTCGGCGACCACCGCGTCCAGGTGATCGAGCGCGGCGTCCATCCGCCGGGCGTTCGGCGGGGAGGGGACCAGGCAGGAGGGGGCGCCGAAGAGGTACGGGTACCCCAGTACCACCACCCGTGCGTGCGGCGCCCGTTGGGCGATCGTGTGGTACGCGGCGTCCAGCCGGTGGGGCAGGGAGCGGTCCATCTCGGCCTCGGCCCGGTCCGCCTCCCCGTCGCACGTGCCGGGCCGGCCGACGCTGCAGGCGAGCATGACGCGGGAGTAGCCCACGTCGTTGCCGCCGAGCGTCAGGGTGACGAGGCGGACGCCCGGGTCCAGCGCGCCCACCTGCTCCCGCAGCACGTCGTCGCTGGTGGCGCCCGCGCAGGCGGTGAACCGGAAGTCCCGCACCCCGTGGGCGGCGGCCCACAGCGGAGCGTGGGCGCGCGGGCTTCTCAAGCACAGCCCGCCCGCCGGGTCGTAGGGCCCGGCACCCACGCCGGAGGTGTACGAGTCGCCGAGCGCCGCGTACGCGGTGGGGGCTCCGGCGGCGGCCGGCGGCGGCGACCAGAGCAGGGACGAGACGGCGGCGAGGGCGGCGGCGAGGCGCGCGGCACGGAAGGTCGGACGCACAGGGGCTCCCCGGGTCGTGGACGGTGCGCCGTTCCTACCACTCCTCCGAGCCCCAAGACCGGCCGAGCGTGGCCCGATTCACCTCTAAGGGTCGTGGGAGTGGGCAGGATGCCCCCATGACGATCACCCTGCGCACCCCGCGACTGACGCTGCGCCGCTGGCGCGAGGACGACCTCGAACCGATGGCGGCCATCAACGGCGATCCGGACGTGATGCGGTGGATCCGGGACGGCTCGGTGCAGGACCGCGCCCAGACGGCCGCGAGCATCGCCGCCTGGGAACGCGAGTGGGAGGAGCACGGCATCGGCCTCTTCGCGGCCGAACTCCGCGAGGACCGGCGGCTGATCGGCTTCGTCGGCCTGTCCGTGCCCCGCTACCTGCCGGAGATCCTGCCCGCCGTGGAGATCGGCTGGCGGCTCGGCCGCCCCTTCTGGGGCCGCGGCCTGGCCACCGAAGGCGCCCGTGCCGTCCTGGACTTCGCCCTCCGCGACCGGGGTCTGGCCCGGATCGTCAGCGTCCACGCGGTGGGCAACGACGCGTCGGAGCGGGTCATGCGGAAGCTCGGTATGCGGTGTGAGCGGGAGACGAGACATCCCTTGTCGGGGGCGGCCCTTCGGGTGCACGTGCTGGAGGCTCGGCCGTAGGGGGTTGCCCCGGTCCCTCCCCTTCGCCGTTTCCTGGGGGCTGCGCCCCCAGACCCCCCTTTCGCGGCTGCGCCGCTCGTCCTCAAGCGCCGGAGGGGCTGATCCAGCCCGTCCGGCGCTTGAGGACGAGCGGCGCAGCCGCGATGCCGGGGCACACGCCCCGCTTGCGACCGCATTCCGCCGGTGCCTACCGTGAAGTGAACGCCTCCCCACCCCTCCGGGAGGAGACGCCGCATGACGCAGGTCGTCCGCCGTCCGCCCGGCACATCCCGTCCCCGCCCCGCCCCCGTCGTGACGCTCCCCTTCCGCCGGGCGGCGGCCGCCCTGCACTGGGCCGTTCTCTCGCGCCGCCACCGCCGTGCGGTCCGCCGCGAGGCCCGGCACGGCGCGCCGCGCCCGGGCAAGTGGCGCCGCTGGAACTCGTACACGGCGGTCTCGCGCGCCTGCTGCCTGCTGATCGCGCTGGTGGTGGCCGCCTGGTGTGCCGAGGGCGTGTACATCGTCGTCACCGGGCAGACGACGCCGTTCGAGACCTGGCGCAAGGGGAACGCGGGCTTCGACGCGCTGATCCGCTTCGTGGGTCCGGTGCTGACGGCCGGGATCGCCTCCGCCGCCTTCCTGTTCTGCTGGTACGGCTGGACGAAGCGGCGCTATCTGGCCAAGGCCCGGCGCACCCCGCATGAGCTGGTCCCGACGGCCGGGCCGGACACCGCCGAGATCGTCGGCCGCCAGGAGGTGGCGCAGGTGATCGCGGAGCGGTTGCGGGACCGGGCCACCCGGCGGCCGTACCTGCTGGTCGGCGGCCTGGGCACGGGCAAGACCGCGGTCCTGGTGCGGCTCACCGAGATGCTGGCGCGGCAGGGCGCCGTGCCCGTGCCCGTCCGGTTGCGGGACACCGCGGACCAGGGCGAGCTGGACTTCGAGCAGTTGGCGCGGCGCCGGTTCGCGGAAGAGGCGCCGCAGGGCATCCTGGCGCGCAGCAAGAACGAGCGGGTCTGGCAGCAACTGCTGGCGGACGACAAGCCGGTGGTGATCGCGGACGGGCTGGAGGAGGCCGTGCTCGGCGAGCGTTACCAGGACGACCGGGACAACATCATCCGCCGGGCCATCGAGCGCGCCTACGAGGAGCGCCTCCCGCTGGTCATCGCGTCGCGTCCGCACACACCGCTGGAGGGGACGCACGCCGCGATCATCGAACTGGAGCCGCTCAGCGAGGAGGAGGCGCTGCGCTTCGTGGAGGAACGCGCCGCCGAGTCGGACGAGCGCCGCCTCGACTGGGTCGTGGAGACGGCGGAGGCCACCGAGTCGCCCATCTACCTGCAGATCGCCCGGGATCTGCACCGCCACCGCAGCCTGGAGCGCGACCGGCCGCGCAACGACCCGCACCGGCTGGACACCCGCAGCTGGGACCGGTCCACGCTGCGGCTGTGGCTGCTGGAGACCTGGTACCACGCGCTGGTGGAGGGCCGGCTGCGGGAGGACGTCGGGCTGACGGCGCGGGAGCGCGAGGACACCCTGACGACCGTCTCCGCACTGGCCTGCGCCGGGCTGCTCCAGGACAAGCTGGAGGTCGGCTTCGGCGACCTGCTGGGCGGGGACGTCCATCCGGGCCCGGCCCGGCGGGTCGGGGCGACGGCCGGGCACCTGTGGGCCGGGCACCGCTTCGACCGGTACGGCAAGCGCGGCGACGCCTTCTCCGAGTGGCATCGCGAGCGGCTCTGGGACGCCCTCCGGGAGCGCCTCGGGGAGGAGGAGAAGCGGCAGTTGGCGACGGGCAACACGGGCCAGTGCCAGGCCGCGCTCGCCCGGGCGGCGTCCCGCGCGGACGCCCTGGGCCTGGTCGAGGGGTTCGAGCGGAAGATCCGCTTCCCGCACAGTGTCATCCAGGCGTACCTGGGCTTCCGGTTGCTCGCCCACCTCGGGGAGCGCCGCGCCGGCGCCCTCGTCCAGCAGGCGCTGTCACCGCCCGGTCCCAGCCGGGAGCTGCTCATCGCGCTGGTGCTGCTCTCCCGGGAGCGCGCGGCCGAACTCGCGGGCACCGGCGGGGGTCTGGCGGCGGACGTCCGCCGCGATCTGCACGAGCTGTGGCGGCGGTCGCCGTTGAGCGGCCGGTCGCTGGCCCGGCAGCTCGCCGCCGCCGCGGACCGGCGTACGGATCCCAAGGCGCTGGATCTCTACGCCGCCGCGCTGGAGATGGACGCGGTGGAGGCGGAGCCGCGGCTGCTGCCGACCGTCACCGCCACGCTGACCAGGCGGTGGGCGGACGTCAAGGGGAACGTCCGGACCCTGGAGGAGGCCAAGCTCGGCCTCGTCAAACAGCTCGGCGCGGCCCTGCGCGAGGCGGCCGGGAAGACGGACACCGTCCCGCTGTACGAGCGGCTCTTCGAGCTGGCCCGGCAGGAGCCGTCGCACACCGTCCGGCTGGCCGCCGCCCAGGAGTTCGGCGACGGCGGGGATCCGGCGTTCGCCGTGATCCGCCGGCGGGTCGGGGTCGACACCGACCCCGTGGAGGAGTACCAGGCGCGGGTGCGCGCGCTGAAGGACGAGCGGCGGCGGGCGTACGACGCGTGGGCCGCCGCGGCGGGGCCGTCGCCGGCCGGCCGTGGCCCCGGCGCCGGCGAGCCGGACCCGCGCGACCGCGAACGGCAGGAGCTCCACCGCCGCTACCGGCGGCAACGGGTGGATCTGGTACGCGAGTTCGTCATCCGGGCCTGGATGATCCCGATGCTGCTCGGGTCCGTCTCCGACGGCCACCGCGACGAGGCGCGGTACCGGCTGACGAAGTGGATGCGCCACCTCGACCCGCGGTACACCGGCGGCACCTCCGACCTGCCGCTGGTCCTGGAGAACGCGCTCGCCCAGGGCTTCAAGTACGCGGCCAACCGGCGGAAGCGGCACCCCCTCGCGTACGAGGGCGGACGCGGCGAGCTCATCCGGCACGCGGAGACCGCGCTCCAGCGGTCCCGGTGCTGGTACGCGCAGCTCACCCTCGTGCAGGCGCTCTGCCTGTGGGAGCTGCCGGACAGCATCGCCCGCGGCGGACCGGACGCGGAGGCGGCCGACACGGGCGGGGACGACGACTCGGGGCCGCCCGCCGCCCGGCCGACCACCGCCGTGCAGACGGTGCGCCGCTGGCTGGCGATGGCGGGCGCGGGGGCGCCGGACGGTACGGGGGACGGCGCGGCGGGGCAACGGGTCCTGCACCCGTTCGTCGCCGAGGCCGGGGACCTGGCGGCGCTCGCCCTGGAGACCCGCCGTCCGGAACGTTTCCTCTGGATCGACGAGAAGGCCGTCGTCGACACGATCGGCTCGCGCGCCTGCGCCCCTCGGCGCTACCGCAAGCACAACCTGTGGCTGCCGCCCTCGGTCGGCTGGAGCACCCTCGACGCGCGCGCCCAGCGCCTCGTCGCCGACGTCCTGGTGCTGACGAACCTCATCGAGCGCGACGGCCGGCCGGACGACGTGGAGGACCGTTTCCGCCGCTCGCGGCAGCCCGGCGCCCCGCTCCCGCCGTGCCTCAGCCAGGACCGGACGCCCCTCCACCCGGAGCTGACGGCCGGCACCTCCACCCTCCCCGCGCCGGGCTCCACCTGCCTGCCCACCTGCCCGTTCCAGTTCTGCCCCTACCCGCCGCGCGGCGTCCGGGCCCGGGCCGAGCTGCGCGAGCCCTTCTGCCGGCAGCAGCAGGTCCTGCTGCGGGGCCGGGTGCGGCGGCGCTCCCCCGGCGTGCTGCGCAGGCGGACGCCGCACTGGGCGGGCATGCGCGCCAGGGAGCTGCACGAGTTCTGGGAGGCGATGGCGGCCCGGTCGCGGGGGTGAGCCGGGGCCACGCGCTCCCGCTCTCGACGCGCGCTCACTGCGCGGCGCCGCCCCAGGCCCGCCGCGCGCGCTCCGGCCCCGCGCCCCGGGCGCTCTCCGGTCCCGTCGGCCCCTCCAGCACCCGGGAGCCGCCGACGGGCAGGTCCCACAGGTCGTCCCGGTCCCGGCCCGCCGCCCGCCAGGCGGCGCGCACCCGGCGCAGTGGCTCCATCGGCGGTTCGGCGGACAGCAGGAAGGTGGCCCAGTGCATCGGCGCCATGGACCGGGCGCCCAGGTCGAGGCAGGCCCGGACCGCCTCCTCCGGGTCCGTGTGGACCGGCGCGAGCATCCAGCGCGGCGCGTACGCGCCGATCGGCAGCAGCGCCAGGTCGATGCCCGGGTAGCGGGCGCCGATGCGCTCGAACCAGTGGCCGTAGCCGGTGTCGCCCGCGAAGTACACCCGCCGGCCGTCGGGCGCGGTGAGCACCCAGCCGCCCCACAGCGAACGGCAGGTGTCGGTGAACGTCCGCTTGCTCCAGTGGTGGGCGGGCACGAAGTCGAAGCGGACGGGCCCGGCGGCGCCCGGCAGTTCGACCGCCTCCCACCAGTCCAGCTCGGTGACGCGGGTGAAGCCCCGGCGCCGCGCCCAGCGGCCGAGACCGGCGGGGAGCAGCAGGTGGGTGTGGCGCGGGAGCCGTTTGAGGGTGAGGGCGTCCAGGTGGTCGTAGTGGTTGTGGCTGATGACGACGGCGTCCACCCGGGGCAGGTCCTCCCAGCGGACGCCGACCGGCGTGACTCTGGGCGGGGTGCCGAGGATCCGCCGGGACCACACGGGGTCGGTGAGGACGGTGAGCCCGCCGACGGCGATCACCCAGCTGGCGTGCCCGGCCCAGGTGACGGCGACCGTGGCGGCGTTGACGACCGGCGGCGGGCCGGGGGCGACCGGCAGGTCGGGGACCTCCCGCAGCGCCTCGGCGCCCGGCCGCAGCATCCCCTCCCGGGCCACCCTGGCCAGCGCCCGGACGCCGGGCAGCGGCGCGGTGAGCCGGTCGGCGAAGGACCGTGGCCAGGTACGGATCTCCCCGGTCGGACGCGGTTCCGGGAGGGGGCGCTCGGGTTCCGAGAGGGGGCGCTCGGTCTGCTCGGTCATCGAAGGGCTCCGTTCGGGGGGACCGGGGTGCCGGCGCGGGGCGGGAGCGGCGGCACGCTCGTCGACGGTGGTCGGGAACCTCAGGTGTCCGTGCCGGCCAGGGCGCGGAACGCCGCTTCCAGGCCGGCCAGCGCCTCGGCGACCTCCGGCAGGGCCGGCGGGTCCGGGGAGTCGAGGGCGCGCTGCCGCGCTTCGTCGCCGGTGCCGAGGAACGGCAGGGCGGAGAGCCGGACGCGCAGCGCGTCCGGCTCGTCCCCGAAGCGGTGACCGCCGGGGACGGGGTGCCCGAGCGCCGCGCCGAGGTGCGCCTCCAGCTCGACGGAGTCGGTGACGCCGCGCCGGGCCAGGCCGGCCCGCAGTTCGCCGAGGTCGGCGTAGAGGTGGGGGCCGGTCTGGGGCGGGCGGGCGAGCGCCCCGGCCGCGGTGATCCGCTCCAGGACGGCGGCGGACGTCCGCCCGTAGAGCCGCGCGGCGGCGGCGGTGTGCTCGCGGACGGGCGGCGGTTCGGTCAGCGCCCAGCGGGCGGCGACGGCGACGGGAGGCGCGAGTTCGGCGCGCAGCGCGTCCAGGACGGACGCCGCCCGGGCCCGCAGCACGGGCCCCGGCCCGGACCTCGGGAACACGGCGAACGCGGCCGGCCAGGCGGCCGGCAGCAGGGTCCCGGCGAGTTCGGTGAGGACCACCACGCGCTCCGGATACATCTCGGCGGGCCCGACGAAGACCGTGGCGTGCGGATCGTGGCAGACGTCCCGCCAGGTCTCGTCGCTGACGATCGTCAGCTCCTCGCCGGCCGCGGCCTCGCACACCTCGTGCACCAGCTCCGGCGGCGCGACCGTGCCGGTGGTGTCGTCGGCGACCGACAGGACGAGGAACCGCGGCCTGCCGCCCTCGGCGCGGACCCGGCGGACGGTCTCCAGCAGCGCGACGGGGTCGGGGACGCCGCCGGCCTCGGCGGTGACGGGCACGTGGTACGCCAGCCGGCCGGCCAGCCGGGCGAGCGGCGCGTACCAGGCCGCGCAGGGGCGGGTCAGCAGCACCTCGCCGCCGGCGGAGGCCAGCAGGGCCAGCAGCAGCGGCTGGGCGCCGGGCGCGGCGAGGACGTCGGAAGGATCCGGGGCCGGCCCCCGGCGGGCCCGGTAGCCGCAGGCCGCCGCCCGGAGCTCGGACCCGCCGCCGACGGGCTCCGGCGCGGTCCGGGACGCGGCCTCGGCGAACCGCTCGCGCAGCTCGGGCGGGACGGGCAGCCCGCGCTCGGCGGCGGGGAACGCGGGAGGGGTGAGGGGCGTGGGTGACATGGGTGACGTGGGAGGCGCGTACGAGTGGCTCCGCTGCATCCTGCGCACCTCCGTCCCGCGGATCGCCGTCCGCCGCGCCCGCTTGTCCGGCGGAGCTTTTCCGCAACCGTTTTTCTGTCCACCTTCGCAGATCACCGCGGTGCACGGCCGCCTGACACGGGCGGGCGGGTGACGGCCCGGTCCCGGGACGGGACACGGCCGCCGGGGGCGGGGCGGGAGCACCACCATGCCCGACGGGCGGGACGCTCGGGAAGAGACCGGAGGGGGCGCTCCGGCCGCCCCCGCGCGCCGGTTGACGAACCCCCGTGTAATGAACGGCAGTTCGGCGCCCAAAGGCCGTCTTCCGCACCGCCCCAGGACAACTAGCCTGGCTGCCATGAACATTCTCGGGACTTCGCTAAGGGTGTGCGTCGGCGATCTGGAAGCGGCGATCGCCGTCTACGAACGGCTGACCGGCACGGAAGCGGTGCGCTTCCGGCGCGGCGGCGTATCGGTCGCCGCGGTCGGCTGCTTCTTCCTGATGAGCGGCCCCGAGGCGGAACTGTCCATCCTCCGGAAGATCACCGCCACCATCGCGGTGACGGACGTGGACGAGGCGGTCCGCGACCTGAAGGCGGTCGGCGCGGAGGTCATCGCCGGCCCGGTGCCGACGCCCATCGGGCGGAACCTGGTGGCCCGGCATCCGGACGGGTCGGTTTTCGAGTACGTGGACCGGGCACGGGGTTGACGCGAACGCCGGACGGGCCGGACCCCGGCCCCGGCCGCACCACCCGGCCCGTCCGGCACGCGGCTCACCCCGCCCGACAACGGCGGCTCACCTCGGGGACGTCCGCGCGCCCTGACGATGGCCGCGTGCCCCGACGGCGGCCGCTCACCCCAGTAGCGGCCATACGCCCCGGCAACCGCCGCTCACCCCGACGACGGCGGCTCGCCCCACCCCGCCTCCAGTGCCCCCCGCAGCGCGGCGACCGCCTCGCCTCCGATCCGCTCCGCCAGCCGGTCCTCCAGCCGGGTGAGCACGGACGCCGCCAGCCGATGCGCCCGCTCCCCCTCCGCCGTACGCCGGACCAGCCGCCGCCGCGCGGACCCCGGGTCGGGGACCTGCTCCAGCAGCCCGGCGGCGATCAGCCCGTGCGCGGCCTGGTGCGCGGTCTGCCGGGTGACGCCCATCCGCCGGGCCAGCTCGGAGACGGTGGTGCCCTCCGGATCCAGCACCGAGAAGAGCTGCAGCTGGGCCGGGGACACGGGCGTGGCGCCGGCCGCCTCCATGGCGGCCGACAGCCCGTCGTCGAACCATCGGCGCCCCTCGCCGAGGAGTTGGGACAGGCTGCGGTGCATCGGTTCCTCACAGGACGCCGGGGATCGGACGGGACAGGCCGGGGCGCGAGGGGCGACTTGCCCGCCACCGCCGACCATGTCAGGCTACCTGACATTCACACCCGAGGCCGTCCCCATCCTCCCCGCATCGCACCGGAGACCCGCATGACCATCGAATTCGCCACCCGCTACCGCAGGACCTCGCACATACCCGCCGACCCCGGCAGGCCGTACTTCATCGAGAAGGGCGAGGGCGACCGGGCCCACCTCTTCGGCGACCTCATCACCGTCTACGCGGGCGGCGAACAGACCGGGAACATGTTCAACTTCTTCACCGTGGAGGGCCCGAAGGGCGACCTCATCCCGGCCCACGTCCACGCCGATACCCACGAGGTCTTCTACGTCACGGCCGGCGCCGTCCGCCTCTTCGTCGAGGACACCGCGGGCCGGCAGCAGGAGAAGCTGCTGACCCCCGGCGACTTCGGCTTCGTGCCGCGCGGCTGCCCGCACGCGTACCGGATGGAACGGCACCACAGCCGGGTCGTCGGCGTCGCCGCAGGCCCCGGGGGCACGTTCGAGCGGTTCTTCGAGGCCCTCGGCGTACCCACGGACGAGGCGGGGCTGCCGCGCGAGCCCGTCGTCCCGGACCCCGGGAAGTTCGCCACGGTCCCCGAGCGGTACGACGTCCGCTTCCTCCCCGGCCACCGCTGGACCACCGGCTGACGGAGTCCGGCGGGACCGGTCCCGGCGAAGGCGGAGTTCCGCGGCGGCCTGACCACCCCCCAACCCGCCCTCGGCCCTCCACCGGGCACCGGCCTTCCGGACGCGGCCGCACGGCATCCCGCCGCCGGCACCCTCCCGGCCACTCCGTCGGGCATGGGCCTCGCCCCGGCGCTTCACCGCCGAACCGGCAGGCTGCCGCGCCCCCGAACCCGCTCACTCCCGCTACCCCTCCCGCACGACACCGCCCACGACCGCCGCGACGGTCCTGCGCACCGCGTCCGCGCCCGGCGGCGGGCCCGTCCGGTCGGCGAAGAGCAGGTGCGCCGCCCCGATCAGCGTCGGGGCGAGGACGTCGACGTCGGCGTCGGGGGCGAGGCGGCCGAGGTCGCGCTCGGCGGCGAGGTACGAGGCGAGTACGCCCGCCGCGTCCGTCAGGAGCGGGACGCCGGTGGGGCGTTCGCGGCGGAGCCGGGCCCGCAGCCCGTCCCGGGAGGTGACGAGGCCGACGATCGCCACCGCGACCGACTCGAACAGGTCGGTGAGCTCGTCGGCGAGGCGGCCGACGAGGTCGCCCGTCCCGGCGGAGGCGCGCAGGGCGGCCCCCCGCTCCTCGATCCGCCGGACGCGGTCCCGTACGAGTTCGGCGAGGAACGCGTCGAAGTCGGCGAAGTGCCGGTGCAGGACGCCTTTGGCGCACCCCGCCTCCGCGGTGACCGCCCGGCTGGTCAGCGCGGAGGGCCCGTCCCGCAGCAGGACCCGTTCCGCCGCGTCGAACAGCCGCTCCCGCGCATCCCGCATGGCCACGCCCGTCGGCATCGCGCACCGCTCCCTCTCCGCCGGTCGGCTCCCCCGACAAGTGGGCGCTCGCCCACTAGAGTGGGCACATGCCCACTCCCTTGCCAGAGGGAGCACGTCCCTCATCTCACGCGCCCCATCTTGCCCGTCACATGGCGGAGTCCTTCGGCGCGGACCCCGAACGCTACGACCGGACGCGGCCCCGCTACCCCGACGCCCTGATCCACCGGATCGCCGCCGGAAGCCCCCGCCCCCTCGACATCCTCGACGTCGGCACCGGAACCGGCATCGCCGCCCGGCAGTTCAGCGCGGCCGGCCACCGCGTGCTCGGCGTCGAGGTCGACGACCGGATGGCCGCCTGGGCGCGGCGCGGCGGACTCGCCGTGGAGACCGCCGCCTTCGAGACCTGGGACCCCGCCGGCCGGACCTTCGACGCCGTCGTCTCCGGCCAGACCTGGCACTGGATCGACCCCGCCGCCGGCCCGGCGAAGGCCGCCGAAGCACTGCGGCCGGGCGGCCGGCTGGCCGTCTTCTGGAACGCGGCACTCCCCTCCCCGGAGGTGGCGGAGGCGTTCGCCACGGTCTACGACCGGCTGCTGCCCGGTTCGCTCGCCGCCCGCCAGTGGACGTCAGGCCCGGCCCCGTACGAGCCGCTGTGCGCGCGGGCGGCCGACGGCATCCGGGGCTCGGGCGCGTTCGACGCCCCGGAACGGTGGAACGTCGAGTGGGAGCGTACGTACACCCGGGACGAGTGGCTGGACCAACTGCCCACGTCGGGCGCCCACACAGGGCTGCCGCCGGAGGTCCGGGAGCGGGTGCTGGAGGGCGTCGGCGCGGCGGTCGACGGGTTGGGGGGAGCGTTCACGCTGCGGTACGCGGCGGTGGCGGTCACGGCGCACCGGACCTGACGCTCCGTCAACCGCCGTCCGCCGTTGCCCCGCCGGCCGACGATCCACTAGAGTCGGCCGGGTGACTGCCGGGTCGGCCATGGGCCATACACGAGCAGGGTTCCCGGCCTCGGAGTGAGCGCGAGGCGGGTGAGAGCCCCGCCTTCCTCTCCGCGTCTTCCGTTCAGCGGGCGCCTGTCGTGGCGCCGCCGTGCATCAGCGCGCATCGCCGCGCGTCAGCGAATCGACCACGCGTCAGTGAATCGACCGCGCGTCAGCGAATCCAAGACCCGGAGAAACACACCCCCATGCAGAACACACCGCAGCCTGCCCACACACCCTCGACCGAGTCCGCGTCCGAGCCCGAGGCCAAGTCCGCGTCCGTCACGTCCGTCATCCAGCTGAACCATACCGCCGTCTACGCCGCGGACCGCCGGCGGTCGGCGGAGTTCCTCGCCGATGTCCTGGGCCTGGAGGTCGGCGCGCCGTTCGGACCGTTCCTCCCCGTCGACCTCGGCAACGGGGTGACGCTCGACTACTGCGAGAAGCGCGACGAGCCGATCCAGTCGCAGCACTACGCGTTCCTCGTGCCGGAGGAGCGGTTCGACGGCATGATCGACCGGCTGGAGGCGCTCGGGGTCACCTACTACGCCGATCCGCACCACACCGAACCGGGCCGGGTCAACGGCTGGTTCGGCGGGCGCGGCGCGTACTTCGAGGACCCGTCGGGTCACAACATGGAGATCATGACCCGCCCCTACGTCCGCCCGTAGCGGCGGGTCCGACCCCGGGGCTACCCCTAGACGCCGGCCGGACGGCGCGGTTCACGCCACATGCCCCACAGCGTGGGCCCGCCGCCCGGCAGCACCATCTCCTCGCGCACGGTGAAGCCGAAGTGCTCGTAGACGGGGATGTTGGACTCCTTGGAGGACTCCAGGTAGGTGGGCATGCCCGACGCGTCGGCCTTGGCCAGCCCGGAACGCAGCAGGGCGGACCCCTGCCCCTGCCCCTGGGCGGCCGGGTCGGCACCGATCAACGCCAGGGACCAGTGCGGCTCCTGAGGCGTGTGCCGGGCGGCCGTCTCGACGGCTTCCCCGAACAGCCCGGCCCGGTCCCCGAGCAGCGCCACCAGCTCCTGGATGGTCTCCGCATCAGGCACGGCCTTCTCCTGCGCCTCCGGCGCCACCCAGAACGCGGCGGCGTCGGCGGTCCGCTCGCACACGCCGTTGAGGACGTACTGCCGACTGAAAATCGTCGAGAAGTAGGTGGTCAACGACGCTTCGCGCGAGGACTCCTCGGGGAAGAACCAGCGCATCATCGGGTCGTCGTCGAAGGCACGGGCCAGAAAGCGGCTGATCGGAGCGGCATCGTCGATGACCGCCGCCGTCGGCGTGTTCGTTATCGGCATACGTGCATTGTGCATCCGACGATCTCGGCCGACGGACGGGGGTCGGGTTCCGGCCGATCGCTCCTGCGATTCGCCCCCCCAGACGCCCCCCGGACGCCCACCCACGTCACCGGCCCGCCAACCTCCCGGAACCCGGGGCGCCGGCCGCGGGACGTGACGGAGGTGGCGGTGCGATCCCCTGGAGAAGTGGCACGCGCCCGCCTGGAATGGTGGGCCAACAGCGAAACATGCCTGATCAGCGTCCCCGTTCGGGTGACCGCAGGGCCCGGCGGCCGCGGCTGGGAGGCCGTGGCCGAGACGGAGCCGGGCCGCACGGAGGACGAGGAGCTGCGGCAACTCGCCCGCGAGGACCCCTGTTTCACCCTCAGGTCGGCGGACGGATCGAGCGTCCCGGTCGAGGTGGAACCGTCGGGGGACGTCCTGAAGCTGCGGGAGGTCACGGACGGCGCGGAGGCGCAACGCTGACCGCCCCGCACGCGCCCGGGCGTGATCCAGAACACGTTTACGCCGCACACGGCAGGGTGTTACGTTCACGCCGACGCGAGAGACGCGTGTGATCACGGATGAGGAGGTCGATGAATATGGCCGTCGCAGGCCCTCTTCGACATACCCTCTTCCGGCCCGCGCGCTAGCCAGACAGCGTGGTCCGGTCGTCACGACGACCAGGAGAATCACGTGAGTTCCCCCATCGCTACACCCCACACCGAGCTGACCACCGAGCGCCTCGTCCTGCGCCCCTGGACCACCGCCGAGGCTGCGGCGGTCCTCGCCGACGCCCGGTCGGCACAGTGGGCGGACGACTTCCCCGCCGAAGGCGACCACGTCATCGCCGGCCTCCTCCGGCAGAACCCGGCATGGCTCGGCGAGTACGGCCACCGGTTGGTCGTCGAACGCTCCGGCGGTCACGTCGTCGGCTCCATCGGCCTGTTCTGGCCGCCCGCCGAGGGGATCCTGGAGCTCGGCTACGGAATCGTGGCCTCCCGCCGCGGCCGGGGCTACGCCACCGAGGCCACCCGGGCCCTGGCGGCGTTCGCCCTCGCCGCACCCGGCGTCCACACCGTGTCCGCCGGCGCCGAGTTGGCGAACCCGGCGTCCGTCCGCGTCTTGGAGAAGGCGGGCTTCCGCCGCTCCGCCACCGACGGTGACGTGGCCCGCTTCGAGTTCACCGCATCGGAGCGGTAGGCCCGGTGACCCCACGGGCCGACGGCTCCCAACGTCCGGCCACCGGCCCGCCGTCGGCCCCGACCGTCACCTGAACGAGCGATATTCACCCCGTCCCCCCGGCACCACACTCGAAAGCGGGCGGTGCGTACACCGCACGCACCGCAGGGTGAAGGAGGACCGTGATGTCCCTCGTGACCACACGCGCTTGGTCCGCCGCCGGGGCGGCGGCCCTGCTCCTGGCGGCGTCGGCCGCGCTGCCGGGCACCGCGGCCGGCGCCGCCCGCACACCGCCGGCGGTCGTCAACTGCGCCGGATCGATCAGCGTGAACGCACATCCCCTCACCGGCGCCGTCGACGGCAAGAGCGGCAGCGACTTCCGCTGCGCGACGCCCGACCAGTCCTTCCCGGCCGTACTGACGATCTCCGGCTCGGTGACCGGCAGCGGCGACCTCTTCTTCACGACGAGAACCACCGACAGCCTCAAGCGAACGGACACCGGTCAGGTCGTCACGTACTCCATCGACCGCCGCTTCGACCGCGACAACAGCGGAGCCACGGGCAACGCCACCGAACGCGGCTCCGGCAGCCAGGCGAACGACTCCGGGACGGGCTTCTTCGGCACCGGGACGGGCCTGGTCACCTTCGTCGTCAACAACAACTACCTGCTCGACGTCCACACGTGACGCCCCGTCGTGGCAGCCGGCCGTACCGGACCGGCCGGTCGCCGTGATGCGGCGCGGCGCGGCGGTCAGCGGGATTCGAGCGTGGTACCCGGCAAGAACAGCCGCCGCGTGAGGTCTGCTCCGGCACTCGCATCGCCGCCGCCGGCCGGAGCGCGGCCGAGGGGACGGGCACCGCGATGAACATCGCCATCGTCGACCCCGGCGGCCACTGCTGCACTTCACGAGGATGGACGACGCCTGGCTCGGCTCCGTCGACCTGGCGCTGAAGAAGGCCAAGACCTCGGTGCTGTTCTCGATGCCCAGCGCGACCCTGGACGAGACCTCCCAGCCCGGCGGACCTGTTTACGGTATCGAACACAGCAACGGCAACCTGGGGATGCCGGGTTCAGACCGTGCGGCCCAGCGCGCGGGCCCGCGCGGCCACCGCGTCGAAGTCGGCGGCGGGGGACAATGCGGTCACTGTCCGGTGGGTCAGCGGTGCGCCGGTCAGGACCGCCGCCGCGGCGTCACGGTCGACGGGCCGCTCGAAGTAGACGACCGCGTACTCGTCGCCGGAGCCGATGTCCATGGTCGCCAGGTCGACGCCCGGCCGCCAGTCGGGCGTGAACGAGTAGATGGGGAAGGACGGATCGAGGATGTGGTCGAGCAGGTCGAGTGCGCGACAGCGGGTCCGGAGGGCGTCCGGGTCGGGCAGCAGCTTCACCAGCGTGTGAACGGTCAATCCGCCATTCAACCGCCCACCACTGACATCGCCCCGGGCTCCGGCTCCCGTTCAGCGGGCCGCTCCGGCGGCCAGGGCCCGCTCGTACGCCTCGAAGCCGTCCTCGACGCCCAGGAACACCTCGCCGAAGGTCAGGTAGCCCTCAGCGATGACCGGGGTGTCGCGCAGGGCCTCGATCAGGAAGTAGTACGCGCCCAGGTCGTCGGTCTCCAGCACGGTGAAGTCCGAGAAGCGGCCCGTGAACGCCTCGGCGTCGAAGAAGCGCGCCCGCACCCGGTCGGCGTGGGCGGCGAAGACGGGTTCCAGGTGCGCGGCGCGCATCGCGTTGCGCTGCTCGCGGGAGAGGGCCAGCCAGCGCGGAGTGACCGTGTAGGTGAGGACGATGCCGTACTTCATTCCAGACTCCCCCGAGGAGACAGCTCGATTGCTAACACCGTTAACTTTCATGGAGAAGGTAAAGTTACAGGCGTTCACTTTGTCAAGCGGGAAGGCGGGCACGGCCCGATGTCCAGCACTGCGGGAACGCGCACCGGCCGCCGCCACCGGGTACGCGACGAGGCCCTGGCGGAGATCCTGCGCACCGGCCGGCGGCTGCTGGTCGAGGAGGGCCCGGGTGCCGTCACCCTGCGGGCCATCGCCCGCGAGATAGGCATGACCGCCCCCGGCCTCTACCGCTACTACGCCGGCCACCGCGACCTGATCCAGGCGCTCGCCTCATCCCTCTACGACGAACTCGCCGCCACCCTGGCCGCCGCCCGCGACCGCCACCCGGACGCCGGGCCGGGCGGCCAACTGCGCGAGGTGTGCCGCGAGTTGCGCCGCTGGGCGCTCGCCCACCCGCGTGAGTTCGGGCTGCTGTTCGCCAAGCCGGACGCGGACGCGGACACCACGCCCGGCACCGCCGCCCACGACTCCGGCTGGCGCTTCGGCGGCGTCCTCCTGGACCTCATGGTCCGGCTGTGGCGCGAAGGGACGATCGCCCCGCCCACCGGACTCGATCCCGCGTGGACAGCGCAGTTGGAGGAGGTCCGCGAGCATCTCGACGGCGAGCCGGTGCCGTTGGAGGTCATCTACGTGTTCGTCGCCTGCTGGGCGCGGCTGTACGGGACGGTCGCCGTCGAGGTCTTCGGACACCTCGACTTCGCCCTCACCGACCCCGAGCCCCTCTTCGAGCGCACCCTCGACGAGATCCTGACGGCCCTGGGCGCCACGGACACACGACGCCCCGCCCCGGGGAACGGACCGGGCTGGACGGCGAACGGCTGAGCGCGGTCAAACGCCCCTACGCCACACAGAACTCGTTGCCCTCAGGGTCCCGCATGACCCACCAATGACCGGCAGGCCCCTTGTCGACCTCGTGGGCGCGGGTGGCGCCCAGACCTTCCAGCCGGTCCACCAGTTCGTCGAGGCCGCCCGGCTCGCCGTGGACGTCGATGTGCAGGCGGTTCTTGCCGGACTTGCCCTCGGGTACGTCCTGGAAGAGCAGCCGTCGGCCGCGGCCGACGCCGCTGAACGGATCGAACGGGTCGTCAGGGTGGCGGATCGCGGCGAAACCGCGGAAGGTCTTGCGGCCACGATGCTCGGCGACCGCCTCCTCGCCGATGCGGCCGGCGGCCAGCAACTGCTCGACGAGGGCGCTGGGGTCTTCCACCTCGTACTCCAGGGCCGCGGCCCAGAAGTCCGCGAGGGCGGGCGCGTTCGTGCTGTCGATGACCAATTTCCAACTCAGTGCCATGTAACCAGTTATATTGGTTACATGGACTCCTCCGCAACCACGGGTCTGACGCTGCGCTCCCACACCGGTGTCGCGTACCGGTTCGATCCCGGCGCGCTCTGCCTGGAACTGCTGACCACCGGCGGCCCCGGCCCCTACCGCCGGTACGAGGTCCTGCACGGGCCCGCCGACCTGGCCGCCTGGGCGGAGCGCTCACGGCTCACGCCGACGCCCGCACTGAGGATCTCCGCGGCCGAGGTGACGGACGCGCGGAGGCTGCGGGACGCGCTGTTCCGAGTGGTCCTCGCCCACACGCGCGGCGAGCCGCACCCGCCCGGCGACATCACGGCCATCAACGAGGCGGCCGCCCGCCCGGCCCTGGCACCCGGCATCTCGCCGGCCGGAGACCGGCAGTGGGCCGGGAACCCCACGGGCACCCACCTGGTGGCCACCGTCGCCCAAGACGCCGTGGAGCTGCTGACCGGCCCCTTCGCACACCGCATCCGTACCTGCGCCGCCGAGGACTGCCACCTCGTCTACGTCGACACCTCACGCCCCAGTCGCCGCCGTTGGTGCTCCATGGAGCACTGCGGCAACCGCCACAAAGTGAAGGCGCTGCGCGCCCGCAACGCCGAGAAGGGATGACCGCGGCGCCCGCCGGCCCCACCGAGGAGGACGGCTCGGGGAACCGGCTCAGCCGGCCCGGTTCTCCGTGTGCTTGGGCAGGAAGAACATCAGGGCCCACATCAAGGCGAGGAGGCCGCTGACCCACCACAGCACGGTGACGAACGCGTCGCGGTTGAGCCCGGCGTCGGGCGAGCCGCCGGTGGTGGCGAAGAACACCAGGGCGGTCAGCGCGGTGCCGAGGGCGATGCCCAGGTGGATGGCGGTGTTGAACAGACCGGAAGCGGCTCCGGCGTTCCCGTGCGGGACGCGGGCCAGCGACAGGTCGGCCAGCGGGCCGCCGACCATGCCGAGGCCGAACCCGATCAGTACCACCGGAGCGGTCATCGCCGGCAGGGTCAGGCCCCCCTGGCCCGCGTCGATCCGGAACGCGTAAGCAACCATCGCGGCGAGCGTGATGAGGGCTCCGGTCTGCGGAAGGCGGCGGGCGAAGCGTCCGCCGCTCTTCGTCGTGATGGTCGCACCGGCCAGCTCGCCCACGGAGAGCAGCACGAAGGCCAGGGCCGCGTGGAAGGGGCTCATGCCCAGCCCTCGCTGGAGGTAGAGGGTCCAGGTCATGAAGAACAGCCCGCACAGCAGGCCGTGCGCCAGCTGTGCGGCCGTGCCGCCGGAGAACTGCCTGTCCCGGAAGAGGGACAGCGGCACGAGCGGGGCGTTGTCCTGCTTGCGCCGCTGGTGGCGCAGGAAGGCGCCGAGGGTGAGGAGGCCGGCGGCGAGCAGGGCGAAGCACCACAGCGGCCAGTGGTGGAGGTGTCCCTCGCTGAGCGGGAAGACGATCAGGACGATGGCCAGGGCGGACAGCAGCATGCCGGTCAGGTCCGGCCGGGCGGCCTTCGGCACGGTCGACTCGGGGATGAACCGGCGTCCCAGGAGGAGCACGGCGAGGCCGACGGGCACGTTGACCAGGAAGATCGGCCGCCAGGACAGCCCGAGCAGGTCGGCCTCGGTGAGCAGGCCGCCCATCACCGGGCCCAGGACGTTGCCGAGCGACATGATCACCCCGTACAGACCGAACACCTTGCTGCGGTTCTGCCCGTCGAAGGTGACGTGGAGGGTGGCCAGGATCTGGGGGATCATGACGGCCACGCCCACGCCCTGGAGGGCGCGGGCGCCGATCAGCACGCCCGGCCCGGCGGCGAGGCCGCACAGCAGCGAGGCCGTGGTGAACACGGCGGCGCCGACGAGCAGGATCCTTCGCCGGCCGAAGAGGTCGCCGAGGCGCCCGCCGGTGATCAGCCCGACGGCGATGGGCAGGGAATAGCCGGTGGTCAGCCACTGCACGGCGGCCGGTCCGGCGCCGGTCGACTCCTGGATCGCGGGCAGGGCGGTCAGGACGACCGACTGGTCCATCAAGTCCATCAGCTCGGCGCCCAGCAGCACCAGGAGGGCGATCCAGGCCGCCAGGCCCATCTTCGACAGGCCGGGTGTGAGGTGATCCGGGTGTGGGGTGGTCTGCTGTGGCTCGTCGTCGAGCGCGGGGGAAGGCACTGTGGGGCTCCTGATCCAAGGAGACGGGGAGCCCTGCCGTCAGCCGCGCCGGGGCCGGACAACACGAAACCCGGGGCAGACGGCAGAGCTGCACCCGGAAAACGACAGGGAAACGCGGGGGTGGGTGACGCAACTCAGGCCGGCGCGACGTCCGCCCCCGGACACGTTCGAACGATCAGAACGTGGGGAACTGCGGACGGCTACTTGGCCTGGGAGATAAGTCGTCACCTCGAAACACAGCGCCGGGCCCCGGAATGGGCACAAGCGGAACGCAAAACAGGGTAAACGCCGCTCCGGTGTCCATGCAACGCGATAACCCGCCGCCTGCCTTCTGCCCGGTGCTCCTCCGGCAACGGTTCCGCCGACCCGCCGGCGGCGCGGCCACTTATGGGCGGCACCGGAGGTCTTCGCCTTGATCGGGACCTGCGACTGTCGACAACGCCCGTGCTCGATACGCCTATGACGCGAGCCCCAGCGCCCTGTTCTCCACCTGCAGCCGTACGGCCAGCAGCACTGCGTTGGCGGCGGTGAAGAGGAGGGCGGTCAGCCAGGCGTTGTAGACCAGGGGCAGGGCCAGGCCCTCGGTCACGACGATGACGTAGTTCGGGTGCCGGAGCCAGCGGTAGGGGCCGCGGGTCTCCAGGGGCATGCCCGGGACGACGATCACGCGCGTGTTCCAGCGTGGGCCGAGCGACCGCACGCACCACCACCGGGCCACCTGGACCAGGGAGGTGGCGGCCAGGGCCGGCCAGCCGACCGCCGGTACGAACTGCCGGTGGGCCGCCGCGACCTCGACCAGGATGCCGACGAGCAGGCCGACGTGGAGGGCGACCATGGCCGGATAGTGCCGACGGCCGTATTCCACCCCGCCGTTGGCGGCGGCCCAGCGCGCGTGCCGTCGTGCCACGAGGAGTTCGAAGCCGCGCTCCACGGTGATCAAGGTGATGAGTGCCAGCAACCCGGCGGGGAGCTGGCCCGATCCCACAACCGTCACGATGCCATTTCCTTTCGATCCCTTTCGATTCCTTGCGTCGGGAAGGGGCGGGGCAGTCGCGGTTCACCAGCGGACCAGGGCGAGTTCGATGGCGAACCCCGGACCCATGGCCGCGACGAGCCCCGGCGTACCGGGCCGTGGAGGTGTCCGCATCGTCGTGTGCAGGACATCCAGGACGGAGACGGACGAGAGGTTGCCCCGTTCCGCCAGGGACCGGCGCGTGGGCTCCAGAGCCGCGGGCGGCAGATCGAAGGACCTCTCCACGGCGGTGAGGACCTTAGGGCCGCCACCGTGGACGATCCAGCTTCCGACCTGGCCCGGCAGCAGATCGTACGTGCCGAGGAAGTCATGGACGGCCTTGGGCAGATGCTCCTCGGTGAGCGTGGGCACCTCGGGGGCGAGCAGGATCCTGAAGCCGTGGGATCCGATGTCCCAGCCGAGCACTTCCTCGCTGTCGGGGACCAGCCGACTGCGGGAATCCACGAGCTGGGGGCCCGCCGCCGCGGCTGCGGTGCCCCGGTGTCCGCCGACGGCCACGACCGCGGCCGCACCATCCCCGAAGAGGCTGCCGGCGACGATGTTCGCCATCGAGGTGTCCTGCATCTGATACGCCAGCGAGCACAGTTCCACCGCCAGGAGGACGGCCACATGGGCCGGGTGGGCCCGGAGGTAGTCGTTCAGCCGGGCGAGTCCGGCGGCTCCTCCCGCGCAGCCGTACCCGAACAGGGGAATGCGCGTGACGTCCGGCCGCAGGCCCACCCGGTGCGCCAGACGGGCCTCCAGCGAAGGCACGGCGAGGCCCGTCACGGTGGTGCTGATCACCGCGTCGACCTCGCCCGGCTCCACCCCCGCCGCCCGCAGGGCCCCGGTGAGCGCGCGTTCCCCGAGTTCCAGGGCGGCGTCGTGCCACAAGCGGTTGTTCTCGGTGAAGTCGTCGAGCTCGATGAGCCGCTCCAGCGGCAGGGCGAAGTGCCGTGTGGCCACTCCGGCGTTGGCCTGGATCTTGCGCAGCATCAAGATCCCCGTTTGGGATTCCATCAATGTGGTGCGTGCCAGGGCGGCCATGATGTCCTCCTGACGATACCGATGGGGTGGCACGGCCGTCTCGATCGCGGTCACCCGGGGCAAGGGTTCGTCCGGCCCCCAGGCGAGGCCCTCCCTGAACCGACTCATTGACTCAGCCTTCTCCTTCCTTCGCGTGTGCGGTCATCCCGCGTACGGCCGTCCGCCGTGCGATCCGACTGCCGTGTGGTGTCCACCAGTTGGCCGGCCCCAGGGCCGCCATGACAGCGGGGACCAGGACACCGCGTACCAGTACGGCGTCCACGAGGGCACCGAGAGCGATACCGATGCCGATGAGCTTGAGGAGCGCGACATGGGACACGCCCATGGCGGCGGTCGAGACCGCCACGGCCGCGGCTGCCGAGGTCATCAGCCGGCCCGTGCGCGCGATGCCGTCGACGATCGAGCCGCGGTTGTCACGGCTGCGTTCGTACTCCTCGCGGATGCGGCCGAGCAGGAAGACCTCGTAGTCCACCGACAGGGCGAGCGTGATGAAGAGGACGAACAGCAACGTGGAGGCGTCCAGCGCACCGGGGGCGGTGAAATCGCCGAGCACGGCACGGCCGTGGCCGTCCTGGAAGAGGAGGACCATCGCCCCCAGACCGGCCCCGAGGCTGACGGCCGCCACGGCCACGGCCTTGAGGGGGGCGACGGGAGAGCGGGTGAACAGCCCGAGGAGCACCACGAGTCCCGTCGCCAGGAGCAGCCCGCACGTCGGCAGGGCGCCGCACACCGCGGTCGCGCTGTCCGCGATCTCCGCGGCCCGCCCGGCGACCGCCACGGCTCCCGGCGCGGGTTCCTCCCGCACCCTCCGCACCAGCGCCTCCGCCTCGGCTGTGCCGGGTGGCGCGGCAGAGGCGACCAACAGCACGGCGGCCTCCCCCCTCCCTGCCGCGGCGGACCGGGCGGTGCGTTCCACGCGTACGCCCGCCACGCCCGGAAGACCGTTGAGGCGTGCGGCGTAGGCAGGCGCGGCGTCCCGCGCCCCGAGGCCGGTCACCACCACGGACAGGACGTGCTCGGGCGGGACGGCGAACTCGTGGCCCACGCGGGCCGCGGCGGAGGCCGCCGACGCGGACGGGGGCAGGGTGCGCTCGTCCACAAGGCCCAGCCTGGCGTGGGTGAACGGGACCGCCATCAGGACCAGGGCGAGGACCGCGAGGCCGCCGGCGAGGAGAGGCCGCGCGGTGACCGTGCGTGTCGTCCTCCGCCAGAAGCGGCTGTCGTCCCCGGTGTCCGTACGCCGCCACCGTGCCAGCGGATCCCACGCCCGGACGCGCGGGCCGAGCAGCCGAAGGCACGACGGCAGCACCAGCAGGGCGACGAGCGCGGACAGCACGGTGACGACCATCCCCGCCAGGGAGAGTCCGCGCAGCAGAGGAACGGGAACCACCATGGCGGTGGCCAGACAGGTGGAGACGGCGGCCGCGGAGAAGGCGACCGAACGGCCACTGGAGCGGAGAGCGGCGGTCAGCGCCGTTTCCCGGTCCACGCCCCGTGCCATCTCCTCGCGTACCCGGGCCAGCAGAAAGAGGCTGTAGTCGACAGCCATGCCGAGCCCGACGGCGGAGGCGGCGCTCACCGCGACCCGTGACACATTGGTCCACTGGGCCAGCACGCCCAGGACCGGAAGCGTGCAGCCGACGGCCGTCACGGCCACAAGGACCGGCAGCAAGGCGGCGACGACCGATCCATAGGCGAGGACCAGGAGCAGGAAGAGCACCGGTGCCGCCGTCAACTCGGCCCGGCGCAGGTCGTGTTCGATCGTCTCGTCGATCTCCCGGTTGGTCCAGACCTCACCGCTCGGCTCCACGCGGGCCCTCGAAGCGGCGGACCGTGCGGCGGCCACGACATCGGGGGCCGCGGTCTTGCGTTCCTTGTCCGTCCCTCTCAGCCGCACGCCGATGAGCAGGGACCGGCCGTCCTTCGACCGCAGCCAGGTGTTGCCGGTCGTCTGGGCGGACCACACCGCCCGTACGGCCGGATGCCGGGAGAGGGTCTTCACCACGGCCCCGACGTCTTCCCGGACCGTCCCCGTCCCGCCTCCCTCGCCGGGCCGGTCCACGGTGAGCAGCAGATCGGGCGAGGGCACGCCCAGCCGCTCGGCCTGCCGCCCGGCTCGCCCGGCCTCCGTTCCCGTGGCGACCGCACCGCCCGTGCCCAGCGCCGACAGCGCGACCGGGGCCAGTGCCCAGGCGCACACCGCGGCGAGCAGGGCGCCCACCACCACGAGCCACGCCCGCCGCCGTACCGCATCCACCTGTGCGTCCCTCCCGCCCGCTGGCCCGTACCGTCGTCGGATCCGCTCAGGGAGCCGTGAACAGCAGGACCGCGTTCTGGCCGCCGAATCCGAAGGAGCAGCTGATTCCGGCCTCTGCGGCCGTCGCGCGAGGGTGCCCGGCCACGATGTCGAGCTTGTGGTCCCCTTCCTGGTGCGCGAAGTTCGCCACCGGCGGGACGGCTCCGTGCCGCAGCGCGAGGACCGTGTAGGCCGCCTGGACCGCCCCGGCCGCCCCGAGGGTGTGGCCGATGACGCCTTTGGACGCGGTCACCGGTGGTGCGTCGGCTCCGAAGACACGCGTGAGGGCCGCCGCCTCGGAGGCGTCACTGAGGACGGTGGCGGTGCCGTGCGCGTTGACCAGCCCGATGTCCCGGGGGCCGCACCCCGCGTCGGCCAAGGCGGCGGAGATGGCCCGGGCCGCCCCTTCTCCCCCAGGGTGGGGAGCCACGGGATGGTACGCGTCGGATCCGGCGCCGTAGCCGCCCAGCAGGGCGAGGACCCGTGCCCGACGGGCGCGCGCGGTGGCGGGCCGCTCCAGGACGAGAACGGCGGCGCCCTCGCCCAGGACCATTCCGTCCCGTTCGGCGTCGAACGGACGACAGGCGAGAGCCGGCTGCTCGCGCCGCCGGGAGAGGGCCCGCATCCGGGTGAAGCACGTCGCCGCCATACGGGAGCGGGCCGACTCACTGCCGCCCGCGAGGACGATGTCGCAGGTCCCCGAGCGCAGCAGGTCGCGTGCGACGCCGATGGCGGTCGCGCCCGAGGCGCAGGCGCTGGAGGTGGTGAAGTTGGGACCGCGGACGCCGAGATCGATCGCGACCTCGCTCGCGGCCATGTTGGGCACACTGCGCGGCAGGGCGAGCGGCGAGACACGCTCCGGCTTCCCGGCGCCGAGACGGCAGAACTCGTCGACGTAGGAACTCAGGCTGTTCGACCCGACGCCGAGAATCACTCCGATCCGCTCTCCCCTCCAGGACGACGGATCGAGCCCGGCGTCGGCGACGGCCCGGCGTGCGGCGATCAGGGCGAACTGGATGAAACGGTCCGTTCGGCGGGCAAGGGGCCGGCCGAGCTCCCCGTCGACGTCCAGGTCGCGGACCCGACAGGAGAAGTCGACGGGAAGGCCGGCCAGTTCGGGGTCGGTCGCGGCGAGCGAACGGCCCCGGCACAGGGCCTCCCAGTTCGCCGACACCGTGTGCCCCGCGGGGGTCACCAGGCCGAGGCCGGTGACGGCTACCTCAGACCGCACGCGCGTTCCGGAAGGCGCGAGCCGCCTCGGCGAGGGTCGAGGAGGGAGCGAGGTCCAGTGCGTCCTCGGGCAGGACGACGGCAAACTTCTCCTCCGCGGCGACCACGAGTTCCATCAGCGACAGGGAATCCATGCCGAGGCTTTCGAACGTCATCCCGGCGGAGAGGTTCTCGGGGTGCGCACGCACGCCCAGGTGGTCGGTCAGCAAGGCCAGCAGGTTCTCGGGGAGCGCCGACTGTTCCGCCTGGTCCGGTGACTGTGTCATGCCGGGATCTCCTGTTCCTCCGTCGCCGGGCCGGACGCCCTGCATGCGTTGAGACGGACGTAGACGTCACGCGCGCGGGATGCCTGCGCCTCGAGCTGTTCCATCTGCCGCCCGATGTGCTCCTGCGCCTCCCGCCCGGCCGGCCCCAGCCCGGTCGTGGTCATCACGCCGAGCGCCCGCACCAGCGGCCGAAGCACGTATTCGAGATGGACGTCCAGGTTGAAGATGCCCGCCGCGGCCACGCGCGCGGCGCGCGCCCGGAAGCCGGGGATCTCGGTGCCGGGCATCCGGAAGCCGCGGATCACGTCGGCGAGGGCGACGAGGGCGTCGTCGGGAAACGCTCGGATCGCGTCCTCGTACAGGCCCCGGTAGAAGAGCATGTGCAGGTTCTCGTCGGCCGAGATCCTGGCCATGAGCGCCTCACCGACGTGGTCCCCGCACGCCGCGCCGGTGTTGCGGTGCGCCTGACGGGTCGCCAGTTCCTGCACCGTGACGTAGGCCAGAAGATGCAGCGGAGTCGGCAGGTCGTTGTGGTATCCGTTGCCCACGTGCCGCATCCGCAGGTTTTCGAGGGCGACAGGATCCACGCCCCGCCGAGCGTGGAGGTAGGCGCGCAGGACGGACGAGTGCCTGTCCTCTTCCGCCGTCCACCGGTGGACCCACGTGCCCCAGGCACCGTCACGGCCGAGCCGTGAGGCGATCTCGAAGTGGTAGCTGGGCAGGTTGTCCTCGGTCAGCAGGTTGATGACCAGCGCGTCCTGGACCGCATGCGGCAGCGCCGACTGCCCCGGATCCCAGCCCGAGCCTTCCAGCGGCCCGTCGAAGTCCCTCGCCGCACTCCACGGCACGTACTGATGGGGCAACCAGTCACGTGCAACCGCCAGATGCCGGTTCAGCAACCGCTCGACAGATGGTTCCAACTCCCGCAGGACGCTTTCCGCCGTGCCAGGGGACACCCTTCACCTCTGCCGTCTCGATCGATCGCGTACACCTACTGGTGAACGCACCTCCGAGGGAAAGGCCACGGTGATCTACGCGATCGGAGGAAGATGATCGGTTTGCCTGACAGTTGGGGAGGGGTGAGGTAGCCCGGAGGGCCGACAGGCCGGCCGACCCCAGCGGCCCCTGCGCCCTCTTTCCGTTACCGCACCCGACGTTCAGGAGCCCGCTGACGGGCGACAACCGGAGTCGGCCGGCGACCACGGGACCGGATGGATAGCGCGGTGCGACTACCGGCTTGGCCCGCGCGGGGCGCGGGGGCACGCCTGTCGCATCGCCGAATGGGGTGCACCCGTGGCCGCAGGTGGTTGGCGCGCCGGATGCGGCCCCTCTCTCGCGGTCGTGGTGCGCTGCGTTGGCCGGCGCGGTGGCCGTGCAGGGCTCGTCACCGACACCTGAGGATTGCCCGTTCCCGAGGGCCCGGCCGGGAGGGCCGGGCGCGCGCCCTCACCCGCGCAGCGTCCGCCCCTTGACGGCGTCGATGAAGGTGGTCCAGGCGGGGGCCGGGAGGGTGAGGTGCGGCCCGTGGGGCCGTTTGCTGTCCCGGACGGGGACGGCACTGTCGGCGCGGTGCGCCACTTCGACGCATTCGCTGCCGTCGTTGTTGCTGTAACTCGACTTTCTCCAGGCCGACTCAGGTATTCGGCCGCTCGACTTCACTGGTAGCACTCCTTCAGAACCGACTCGATCAGCCGGGACGAGTCAAGGGGCGACAGCGCCTTGGCCATCAGCATCGAGAACGCTTCTTGCGCCACAGCGACCTCATGCCGCTCGGCCGTCAAGCGCCCACCCAGCAACCCTTCCACGTGCGCCACGTCGGCACCTTCGTCGAAGGACAGGAGGCCGAACGGCGACACGACGCCGTGGAAGTGATCCGCGCTCTGTGGGTACACCTGGACTACATGCGGCACGGTGTCCGCCAGGGTCAGCAGGCGCTCCAACTGTCCTCTCATCACTTCCGGCCCACCGTAGATGCGCCGCAGGGCCGCTTCATCCAAGATGATCCACAACTGGGGCGGGTGCGCGCGCTCCAGAATGCGTTGGCGGGCCATTCGGGCCGTGACCAAATCCTCTTGGTTTCGCGCACGACCGGTCGCCATCACGGCCCGCGCATAGTCCTCCGTCTGCACCAGACCGGGTACGAGGTAACAGTTGAACCGTCGAATGACGGTAGCGATCTCTTCTTGCTCCACATACTTGCGGAAGGACGGAGGGAAGGCGCACTTGAGGACGAGTTTCCACAGTCGCGTGTAGCGGCCATGCGAATGCGGGAAGACCCGGTCGCAGGCTTCTGCGAATTGGGGAGGAGGGACACGCTCTCCCGACTCGATTTTCGCGACCAGCGAATAGCCGCAATGGGCGGCCCTGCCCAATTCGTCGCGCCGGATCCCCAACCTCTCCCGCTCGATCCGCACTTCCTCACCGAAGTGCTTGAGCGGCGTGTCCGGCCCGTCATCCTGACCCTCATCCGTGTGCACGTCAGCCCCCAAGATCGGTGGACGATCCACCACGTCCAAGCCACCCGCCTGTTCAAGGCGCAAGCGCAAGGCGACTCTAGAGGCACGGACAGTGAACACCGAGAGGTTTCCCCCCATGGCCTGTACCCCCGAACAAGCTCGCGAAATCTACGCACCCCTGATCGGCGAACTCGTGTGGGACGCCGCCCGGAAACGCGTCGGCGAGGTCATGGACCACCGGTGGTCGCTGTACCAACTCCGGCCGCCCGGGGGCGGAATCGAGTGGCACGCGATGCCGGAGAGCATCCGGTCGCTGCCGGAGGCGGCGCGGGCGCGTTACAAGGACAAGCGGTGACGGCGCCCGCCCACCCCGCCGGAGCCGGGCGGACGCACAGCGCGCGGTGCGCGGAGTGCGCGCGCATCAAGGCGGCGTACTACGCGGCGTCGCGGGCGGGCGACCGTACGACGGCCGTCGCGCTGACCGTCGAGATGGGTCGCCACCAGAGGGCGGCGCACGCGTGAGGGACGCGAGGGACGCGAGGGACGTGAAGGAGGGAACGCCGTCCGCCAACTGCCGCCATCCGGCGGACGGCTGGACGGAGTCCGGGTCCGCGATCGTCTGCACCGCGTGCGGGGTGCGCCGCTTCCCGGACTACGCGGCGCTGTGGTGGCCGGCCCGGGAGTACCGGGCGGCGGGGCCGTACCGGTTCCGGCCCCCACTCGGATTCCGGCCTGCGCCCCCTCAGGCGCGTACCTCGAAGACGTAGGCCGCGGAGGTGCCCAGACCGCGCGGCTTCGCCGCGAATCCGGCCGCCGTCCCGCCGAAGCGGCCGGTCAGCTCGTGCCAGCGGTACGAACCCGCCAGCGCCTCCTGCAGCGCCCCGACGAACCGCACCGCTTCCGCCGGTACGGCCGTCGGGGCGGCTGCCAGGGTGTCGACCCTGGCGGTCAGCAGGTCGTCGACGACGGCGACGGCGTCCCGCCGGTTCAGCCCGAGGGCGTTGCGGGCGACCTCGACGCCGTTGTTGCCGATGGTTCCCTCGTCGACCTCCCTGTCGTACGACACGATGTCGTTGTGCAGGCTGACGGCGTCGACGAACGCGTCGGTGGCGGTGCGGAACTCCCGGCCGCGCAGGACGCCCGGGGAGAGTTCGCCCATCGCGTGCTCCATGAGGATGGCGGTGAACTGCAGGCCGCCGAAGTCGCGGCACGCACCCAGGTACTCGATCAGGTCGGTGATCGCGTGGTCGACGTGTTCGAGCTCCCAGAGCACCCCGTCGAGGAAACGCCGCACGCTGCCGGTGAACCGTTCGCGCCAGAGCGGGGTCATGGTGGCGGCCGTGCCGGTCCACAGGTCGGCGAAGGCCCGCTCCACGGGATGCTCAGGGGTCAGGGGTCAGGGGCCGGGGCAGTCCGTCCAGCGGCAGGAACAGCATCAGCCGGTCCACCTGGGCCGCGGCCGACTCCTGGTCGTGGTCCCGCCGGTAGAGCGGCAGGAACAGGTCGTCGACGAACCACAGGGCGACGTGCCAAGCGGTCACCAGGTCCAACTCGGCCGCGTCGGCGTCGGGATGGGTCAAGGCGATGAACAGCGGGAAGTCGGCCTCGTCGAACGTCTCCTCGCTCCACCTCCGCGGCCACTCCAGGTACCCCTCGTCGAACATGCCCATCTTCCGGGCCCACTTCTTCGTACGGGCCCGGGTCCGGTCGACGTGGGGGTTGAGGCGGGACCGGAACGGCATGTGGAAACGCGGCGGCGCGGGGGAGCCCATGGCTCCGATGCTTCCCGTACCGGTCCCTCGCGAAGCGGATGTTCACTCTCCGGTGGTGAGGGTGCCGAGCCGTGTGCCGGTCTGCCCGGCTGGGCCCGTCGCGTTCACCCGGCCGGATGGCGCCGGCCGGCGCCCGTTTCGTCCCGTACGTCTCGTGGTACCCCTGCCGCAACCCCGGGGGGCGGGTCCCCGGAGCAGGCGGAGGTGGCGGGATGACCGAGAGCGTGGGTGTGGCCGAAGCGGAGCGCGCGAGTGCGCCGCCCCGGGGGACCGCCTCGACGGCGGTGACACTGGCGACGCAGATCTGCCGGTTCGACGACGTCCTGGGCGCGGCGGCGGCCGACCGGCTGCTGGAGGAGGGGTGCCATGCGCTGATGGACGAGGTGAGGGGGCGGGGCGCGGGGGCGGAGGCGATGGTTCCGCCGACGTGGCGGTGTGCGGACCAGGCCGACCGGTTCCCGGCGCTCACCGCCGTGGTGACGCGGCTGGCGCCGATGGTGATGACGATGCTGGGGGTGCCGGTGGTGGATCCCCGAGTGTCGTTCGGGTTCGCGATGCACAACGAACTGCCGCTCGACGCGCGGCGCGAGGAGCCGCCCGTACGCGACAGCGCGGGCCCGGCCCCGGACCCAGGCCCAAGCGATTCGTACCGCATCTCGTTTGTCTACCACCTGCACCGCAGGCCCCGCGGGTTCACCGGCGGGCAGACGCGGATCTACGACACGACGGTCCGCGAGGGGCACCCGGGCATCGCCGAGTCGTTCCGGGACGTGCAGCCGGATCACGACTCGCTCGTCTTCTTCCCGTCCGACGCCTGGTACCAGGTGCGTCCGGTCGCCTCGCCGTCGGCGAAGCTGCTCGACAGCCGGTTCGCCTTCCACGGCCGGCTCTCCGCCTCCGCCCGGTGAACGGGGACCCCCTTATGGCCGCCGCCGCACCCACCACCCGCCTGACCGTCGGCACGGCCGTCCACGACGACTACGACGGCGCCTACTTCACCCTCCTCTCCCTCCGCCTCCACCATCCCGAGGCCGCCGGCCGCGTGGACCTGCTCGTCGTGGACGGCGATCCGGACGGACCGGCCGGCGCGGGCCTGCGGGCGCTGGAGGGAACGGTGCCCGGCCTGCGGTACGTGCCCGCCGGGCACGTGCGCGGCAGCGCGCTGCGGGACCTCGTCGTCCGCGAGGCCCGGACGGAGTGGGTGCTGTGCGTGGACGCGCACGTCCTCCTCGCGCCCGGCGCGCTCGCCGGCCTCCTCGCGTACGCGGACGAGCACCCGTACTCCCGCGACCTGCTGCACGGGCCGCTGCTCGGCGACGACCTGCGCGGCGTGCGGACGCACCTGGACCCGGTGTTCGACGGCGCGTCGTTCGGGACGTGGGGACGCGATCCGCGCGGGACGGACCCGGGGGCGCCGCCGTTCGAGATCGGCATGCAGGATCTCGGGCTGTTCGCCTGCCGTACGGAGGTCTGGCCGGGGCTCAACCCGCGGCTGCGGGGGGCGGGGGCGGAGGTGGGGCCGCTGCACAAGCGGTTCCGGGCGGCGGGGGCGCGGGCGCTGTGCCTGCCGTTCCTGCGCTGGACGCGGCGGTCCGTCCGGCCGCCCGGCACGGCCGTTCCCGTGGAGACCGCCGACCGCTGCCGCGACCACCTCCTCGCCTGGGAGGAGGCGGGCCTGGCCGTCGAGCCCGTCGTCGACCACTACCGCGAGACGTGCGGTGACGTCGTCGACGCCTGGGTCGCCGAGCACGCGGCCGAACGCGGGCATCCGCTCGACGAGTTCGACGCCCTGGTGTGCGTCAGCGCCGACGCCGAGGCGCACCGCTGGGTGGCCGCCCACCGCCGCTTCCGGCGGCTGGGCATCGCCGGGCGCGTCCGCCGCCTGCCCGCCCCCGCCGTCCCCGGCGAACCGGCGGCCGGCCACGCCCTCGCGCACCGGACCGCCGTCGCCCAGGCGCGGCAGCGGAGGCTGCGGCACGTGCTGGTCTTCGAGGACGACGTCGTCTTCTGCCACGACGCGACGAGCGTGCTGCGGGCCCATGTCGCGGAACTGGCCGACCGGCGGTGGACCGTCTGCCGGTTCGGCGGATCGGCGGTCGCGTACCACGCCCGCGTCTTCGACCGGCTGCTGGACGAACTCCCGGGCGGAGAAGAGGAGATGCGCGCCTGGGTGGGCCGGCACGGCGGCCTGGAGCGGTTCTGCGCCCGACGCTTCGCCGACACGTTCGTCCGGCTGTCACCCGCGGTGACATCACGTGAACCGGCGGATCCGGGGGTGCGGACGGGGGCGTACGGGGCGCTGCCGCTCGGGGTCCGGTGAGACCGCCCGGAGCCCGGCTCGGAGCCCGGCTCGGAGTTCAGTGAGACGACGGCGGTGGGCGGCGCGGCGCCGTCTCAGCCCGCCGGTCTCGCCGCGTTCTGGGTCGCCTGGCGGAGGGCGGTGCGGCAGGCGGTGATCGCCGGGTGTCGGGCGCGGCCGCGGCGGACGACGGTGGAGATGCGGCGGGTGTGGCGGCCGTGCGGGAGGGGGTGGAGGGGGACGGTGGGGTGGCGGCCGTTCCAGACGAGGTCGGGGAGGAAGGCGGCGGCGTGCCCCTCCTCGACGAGGCGGAGGTGGAGGAAGAGGTCGCTGGACTCGAAGCGGACGTCGGGTTCGAAGCCGGCGTCCCGGCAGAGCGCCACGGCCCAGCGGCGGGCGGCCGTGCCTTCCGGTTCCATCACCCAGGGGTGGCCGGCGAGGGAGCGGAGTGCGGCGGGAGGCTCGTCGTCCGCCCGGTGGAGGGAGGGGACGGCGGTCGATGGCCCGTCGTCCGTCCGGTGGGGAGTGGCGAGGCGGAGGGTGTCGGCGAGGAGGGGGTCCTGTTCGAGTTCGGCCGGGTGGGGGATCGAGCCGCCGGGGTACTCCTCGGTGACGACCAGGTCGAAGTCCCGTGCCAGCAGCGCCGGGAGCGCGTCTTCCGGTTCGCCCTGGGTGACGTGGAGCCTCAAGCGCGGGTGGGCCGCGCGGAGCAGGGTCAGTGCGGGCGGGACGAGCGTGAGCGCGGCTGTCTGGAAAGCGGCGACGCGGAGGGTGCCGGCGACGTCGTTCAGCGACTCGGCGATGTCCGCCTGGGCGCGTTCCAGGCGTTCGAGGACCGCCTCGGTGTGAGCGACGAGGATCTCCGCCTGATGCGTCAGCCGCACCCGCCGCCCCACCGGCTCCAGAAGCCTCACGCCTGCCTCCGCCTCCAGTTGGGAGAGCTGCTGGGAGACCGTGGAGGGGCTGTAGGAGAGGGCCGCGGCGACGGCGGCGAGAGTGCCGCGATGTTTGAGCTCGCGGAGGAGGCGGAGGCGGTGGAGGTCGAACACGGGCTTCCCCCCGGGGAACGGATGCACTGACCATTCGGTTTCGCCGACGAATATAGGTCGGAATCATGCGCTGGACCGGAGTGAGGGCCAGGCCGCAGGCTGCTGCCATGACCGACAACGCGACCTCCACCGCCCTCCTCGCCCCCTCTTGGTTCGCCCGTCCGGCCGCCCGCTCCTGGACCTGCGCGTCCGGCCCCGCCGAGGTGCGGCGGTTCCACGCCGCGCTGCCCGGTTACGCGCCGACGCCCCTGACCGAACTGCCGCGGCTCGCCGCCGAACTGGGCGTCGGGCGGATCTTCGTCAAGGACGAGTCGTCCCGGCTGGGACTGCCCGCCTTCAAGGCGCTGGGCGCGTTCTGGGCGGTGCACCGCATCCTGGCCGAGCGTGCGGCGGAGGGACGGGAGGGGGCCGAGGGACGGGAGGGGGCCGAGGGGCGGGCAGGGATCACCCTGGTGACCGCCACCGACGGCAACCACGGCCGGGCCCTGGCCCGGGCGGGGCGCGACAACGGGCTGCGGACCCGTGTCTTCGTCCCGTCGGGCGTCCACCCCGCCGCCGTCGCCGCCATCGAAGGCGAGGGCGCCGAGGTCGTGCGGGTGGCGGGACCGTACGACGAGGCCGTGCGGCAGGCGGCCGAGGCCGCGCGCGCCGCGGACACGGTCCTCGTCCAGGACACGGCCTGGCCGGGCTACGAACGGATCCCCGGCTGGATCGTGGAGGGCTACTCCACGCTGTTCGCCGAGATCGACGAGCAGCTCGCGGCGGCCGGCGCCGGGGCTCCGGACCTGGTGACCGTCCCCGTCGGCGTGGGCTCGCTGGCGCAGGCCGCCGTCACCCACTACCGCGGCCGGCCCCCGGCCGCCGACGGCCGGCCGGGCCCGGCGCTGCTCGCCGTCGAGCCGGAGGCGGCGGCGAGCCTCCTCGAAAGCCTCACGCGCGGCGAACCGGTGACCGTCACCACCGGCGAGACCGCCATGGCGGGCCTGAACTGCGGAACGCCGTCCGCGCTCGCCTGGCCCTTCCTCCGCGACGGCCTGGACGCCGCCGTCGCCGTCGGCGAGGCCGACGCCGCCCGGGCGATGGCCGACCTGGGCGCACTCGGCGTTCCGTCCGGGCCCTGCGGCGCCGCCTCCCTGGCGGGCCTGCGGGCAGCGCTCTCCGGGCCGGACGCGGTCGCGCGGCGGGCCGCGCTGGGGATCGGGCCGGAGTCGACGGTGGTACTGCTCAGCACGGAGGGCCGGGAGGCGAACCCGCACGCGACGGCCACCGGCTGAGCGCCCCCACCTGAAGCGCCCCGCCGAATCGCCCCGCTCACCCGCCCGCCGAACCGCCTGCCGAACCGCCCACTGAGCCGCCCGCTGACGGCGCGCCCTCCCCCGGGTGAGGCCGTCGTGCGCCCGAGGGGTGACGCGGGGGCCTCACCCCGGTACGGGACGCCGGGACCGGGGACGTATGGCTCCGCCCGGAAGTCCGAGGCGCCCCTCGTGGCGCCGCGCGTCAGAAAGGGAGTCGGCCTTGGCTCTGGTACCGAACGGCGTCTACACGATCGCCCGGCCCGGCGGCCGGTTCCTCACCCTCCGCGACGGCTCCGCCGAACCCGGAACGCCCACGCTCCTCATGCCGCGGACCGCCGGCCCGGGCGAGCAGGAGTGGATCCTGGAGGAGCTCGACGACGGGACGCGGACCGTCCGCAACGTCCGGAGCGGGACGCTGCTCGGCTTCCACGGGGAGCCCGAGCCGGGCAAGCAGGTGGGGGCGGGCGCCCGGCACCGCTCCTGGTCCCTGCGGCCCACGCACGTCGGCTCGGGCGCGGGCCTCCTCTTCCACCTCGTCGTCCCGGACGACGCCGACGCCTCCCCCGGATTCCCAGGCTCCCCCGGCGGCGCCGAACTCGCCGTCGACGTCGCCCCCGAACCGTCCTGGGCGGGCCAGGTCGTCCTCCGGCCGCTGGGCGCGGGCGGCCCGGAGCGGGCTTGGGAGTTCCGGGCGGTGGGATAGGCCGGGGTGTGCGACACCCGGGAGCGCCCACAACCACCAGTCGCCCGTCGCCAGTCGCCCGTCACCCGGAAGCGCTGTCCGCCCGTTCGTACACGCTCACGTGGCGCCAACTCGCCGCGGTGAACGGCTCGCCGTTCCACCCGCCCCACCGATCGCGCAGCCGGAGTCCGGCGATGCGGGCCATGAGGTCGAACTCGGGCGGGTGGGCCAGGCGCAGCCTGATCGGGGAGAGCCGGATGCCCTGGCCGCTGATGCGGATGTGGTTCACGTCGAGGATCTGGGTCAGCGGGTCGTACCGGCCGGCATCGAGGTCGACGTAGTCCAGGCCGACCCGCTCGGTGTCGAGGTACTGGTGACCGGCGCGGGAGGGCGCGGTCGGAACCCGGCACTCGACGACGAAGACGCCGTCGTCGGTGAGGTGGGCGGCGGCGTTCCGGAAGCACTCGACCTGGTCTTCCTGGGTCAGCAGGTTGCCGATCGTGTTGAAGACGAGGTAGACGAGACCGTAACGGCGGCCGGTGGTGACGCGGGACATGTCGCCCATCGTGACGTCGATCCCGTCGCCGCCCGGCTTCTCGCGCATCCGGTCGACCATGTCGGGCGACAGCTCGATCCCGTCCACCCGTACCCCCGCCCGCGTGAGGGGGAGCGCGATCCGGCCGGTGCCCACCGCGAACTCCAGGGCGGCCCGGCCCTCCGCGAGTCCGGCCAGGAACGCGACCGTCTCGGCCTCGTCACCGCGCGGTTCGTCGTCGTAGCGCTGCGACACCTCGTATCCGAAGCTCGTCTTGGGGTCGAATCCCTCCACCAAACGCTCCTCTCGCGACCTCGCGACCACGCGACCACGCGACCACCGAAGGGACCCGACCCTAACGCTCAAGTCCCCGTCGCTGCCACGCATTTAGCACGCCGACGGATCCGGCGACGCGGGAGCGTCCCTGCCGTCCCGGGGGCCGAACGCGCGGAGCGCCTCCGCGTCCGTCGTCCTCGCCCGGACGTAGTGGTCCGCCCAGGCGCGGGCCGCGGGGTAGGACGATTCCCTCGCCACCCGGTCCACGGCGGCGTCCACGTCGAACGGGGTGTGCCGCAGGTGCACCTGTCCGTCGCGGAGCAGGGCCCAGGACGCGCCCGGCCGGCCGTACGGCATGCCGACACTGCCGGAGTTGACGACGAGGCGGCGGTCGACAAGGCGGGCGTACGGCATGTGGGTGTGGCCGCAGACCACGGTCCGTACGTCGTCGGGGAGTTCGGCGAAGACCTCGGCCCAGCGGTCGAGGCGGGTGTCGACGAGGACGACCTCGGCGTCGTCGCGCGGGGTGCCGTGGCAGAAGACGACCCTGCCGTCGAAGCCGTCGACTTCCATGGTCACCGGGTGCGGCAGGTTCGCGAGGAGTTCCACGTCCTCGTCGCGCAGCCGCCGGGCGGCCCAGAGGTCCGGTTCCCAGGCGTCGTCCGGCGCCATCTCGCCCCGTGCCAGCGCGGCGAGTTCCCGGTCGGCGTTGCCGCGGACGAGGAGGGCCCGGTCGCCGAGGGCACGCAGCCGGTCCAGCGCTTCGAGGGGCTGCGGGCCGGCCGCGTGGTCGCCCGTGACGACGATCAGGTCGGCCGCGGTGACGTCCGGTTCGGCGAGGACCGCCTCCAGGGCCGGCAGTACGCCGTGGACGTCGGACAGGACGGCGACGCTCGCGACCATCGGGGAGCCTTTCGTTGAGCTGGCGTTCGAGCCGCAAGCCTAAGGTGCCCGCCGCACACGGCGGGGCGGCGACCGAAGGGGCGGCGGCTCCGGCGTTCGGCGGACCCCCGTGCCGTCGGCGGACTACCCTGCGGGCACGCCGCGCCACCCGCCGCGGTCGAGTGAGGAGGATTTCCGTGCCGTCCATCTGCGACCCCCAGTACGCTCCCGCCGGCGACGTGGGCGCGGCGCTCATGCTGATCGACTCCCGGCTCAAGACCGTCCAGGCGGGCAAGAGCCGGACGGATCCCGAACAGCGGGCGCTGATGGGACGGTTCACGGCCTCCCTCGACGCCGGGGGGGCCAACGACGTGCTGGACGGCGCGTGCACGCTCATCTTCATGTTCATGAAGTGGCTGCGCGAGGCGTACGAGGCGCACGGCAAGGACGTCTTCGCGTATGTGGTGCCCAACGTGGTCGGGACGATGCGCATGATGCCCAAGAGCGTCCGCCCCGAGGCGATCCCGACGATGGCCGGGCTGATCATCGCCGCGGGCGCCGATCTGAGCCCGAGCCTGTGGCGCAAGCAGTACGGGTTCTGGACCGAGGCCGAGATGAACCCGTTGGAGGTCACCGCCTTCCTGCTCGCCGATCACATCAACCGCCTCACCGACGACCCGGACTTCGCCACCCGGTTGATCACCGACGCGCTGTCGAGCGTGGACGAGGACTGACGGCCGGTCACGAGGGTTCACACATCCCGCCGTCGGACGACGAGGACGGCCAGTGCCACCGCGAGCAGCGGCCAGAGCACGTACACGGCCCAGGAACCGGCGACCGTCGGCGAGTAGGCGAGCGACACGGGGTCGGGATCCCAGCTCTGGACCAGGCGCGACCAGGCGGACGAGACCATCGCGTGCCGCACGTCCGCCGCCCAGCGGACGCGCTCCGAGAACATCGGGGGCAGCACCAGCAGCAGGAAGACGGCGGCGACCATGGTCGCGGCGGAGTGCCGGAGCAGGACGCCCAGGCCCAGACCGACCAGGGCGCAGACCGGCGCCAGCAGCGCGGTGGCGGTCAGCGCCCGGAAGACCCCGGGGTGGGTGATCGGGACGCCGGCGTGCCGCTCGTTCAGGACGGCCTGGGACGCGAGGAAGGAACCGGCGGAGGCGATCGTGCCGACCACCGTCCACAGCACGGCGGTGACCACCGCCTTGGCCAGGACGACCGAGCCGCGGGCGGGGACGGCCACGGTGGTGGCGCGGACCAGGCCGGTGCTGTACTCGCTCACGACGGTGAGGGCGCCGACGCTGCCGGCGACGAGGATCAGCGTCCAGGAGCCGGCCGGCGGATAGGCGTCGTAGGGGAGGAAGTCGGCGGGGCCGGGGCGGGTGTGGTGGTCCGACGCCGTCGCCGCGACGGCGGAGCCGACGACGAAGAGGAGGGTGAGGGCGACGGTCCAGGGGGTGGAGCGAAGGGACCGGGTTTTGATCCACTCGGCGGCCACGAGGTCGCGGAAGCGGACGGGGGCTTCAAGGGTCTGGGGGGTCTGGGGGGCCTCGCGGCCGGGAGGGGGCGTCGGGTTCGTCATCGGGGGCGTCCTGCCGGGTATTCCGTCGCGGTCGCGGTGAGTTCCATGAAGGCCGCCTCCAGGGAGGCGGTGTGGGGGGTGAGTTCGTCGAGGCGGATGCGGTGCTCGTGGGCGAGGGCGCCGATGCGGGCGGCCGGGAGGCCGGTCACGGTCAGGCGGCGCGTGGCGGCCGGGTTTTCCCGTTCGGGGGTCGGTCGCTCCCGTTCGGGGGTCGCGGCGTCTCGTTCCGGTTCGGGGGTCGGACCCTCCCGCTCCACGATCGCGCCCGCCGCGGTCAGGACGGCGGCCAGCTCCGCCGCCTGCGGCGTCGCCACCGCGACGGCGCGGTGGGTACCGCGCGTCGCGAAGTCCCGCAGCGGCTCGGCGGCGATGAGGCGGCCCCGGCCGATGACGATCAGGTCGTCGGCAGTGTTCTCCATCTCCGACATCAGGTGACTGGAGAGGAAGACGGTGCGCCCCTCGGCGGCCAGCCGCCGGAAGAGGTTGCGCACCCAGAGCACGCCCTCCGGGTCCATGCCGTTGACCGGTTCGTCGAAGAGGAGCACGGGCGGGTCGCCGAGCAGGGCCGCCGCGATGCCCAGCCGCTGCTTCATACCGAGGGAGAAGCCGCCGACGCGACGGTTCGCGGCCTCGGTCAGCCCCACCTCCGCCAGCGATTCGTCCACCCGGCGGCGCGGGAGGGCGTTGCTCCGGGCCAGGGCGGCCAGATGGGCCGCGGCGGTGCGCCCGCCGTGCACGTGGGAAGCGTCGAGGAGCGCGCCGACGTGCCGCAGGCCGCGCGGGTGGCGGCGGAAGGGGACGCCGTCGACGGTGGCCGCTCCGGCGGTGGGGGCGTCCAGGCCGAGGATCATCCGCAGGGTGGTGGACTTGCCGGCTCCGTTGGGGCCGAGGAATCCGGTGACCCGGCCGGGGCGGACGGTGAAGGACAGTCGGTCGACGGCGGTCTTGCCACCGTAGCGCTTGGTGAGTTCGCTGACTTCGATCATGGGCCCCAGCCTGGCCGGGATACCGGGGTACGGGCATGGGGCCGGGGGCGGTATTGCGGGTGGACGGGTTCGCCCGGGGGTGTACGTCCCCGGGCTGATGCCGGGTGGGGGGCGGGTGGTTAGTCTCACGGCGTGAAACCCCTGATGATCATGTCGTGGACGGCCGGACGGGCCGTCGGCCCCGGACTCGCACCGTGGGCCTCGCGCCGGGTGACGCGGTCGGGGACGTCCCGCCGGTGACGGGGGCGGGGGCGGGCAGGAGGGCGGGCGCGGGGACGGGGGCGGGCATGGGGGCGTGGACGGGGACGGGCATGGGCGCGAGCATGGGCACGGGCGCGAGCATGGGCGCCGGGACGGGGACGGGGGTGGGCGCAGGCATGGGCGCAGGCATGGGCATGGGCGCGGGGACAGGTACGAGGGCGGGCGCGAGGGCCCTGGCGTGGGCGGGAGGTGCCGGGTATCTCCTCGCCGTCGGACTGCTGGTGGGGGCCACGCGGTGGGCGTCGGACACGGCCCGCGGCATCGCGGGGCTGTCGGCCGTGAGCCTGCTCGTCGGCGTGGCGCGCCGGGCGCCGCTGCTCGCGCTGGGACTGGCGCTGGCCGGATCGACCCTGGTGGTGGCGGGCCCTCCGGGGCACGGTCCCGTCCGCCCTGAGGACGTCCGGGCGGATGCGGCGATGGCGTACCAGGGGCAGTTCCTGGCGTATCTGGGGGCGGACGCCGTCCTGGCCCTCGTCGTCGCCACCCGCGCCCGGCGGACGTCCGTCGCCGCCGTGGCCGTGACGGCCGCCGTCCAGCTGCCGGTGATCGGCCTGTTCGCGCACGGGGACAACATGACGGTCAACGCGGTGACCGCCGTCCTGGCGCTGTCCGCGAGCTGCACGGCCGGGCTGCTCAGCCGCGAGCGCCGCGAGCACGCGGTGGCGCTGCGCGCGCGGGAAGCGGCGCTGCGCGCGCAGGAGGTGGCCGAGGCGGTGACCGCCGAACGACTGCGGATCGCACGGGAGTTGCACGACATGGTCGCGCACAGCGTCGGCATCATCGCCATCCAGGCGGGGGTGGGGAGCCGGGTGATCGAGACGCAGCCGGCGGCGGCGCGCGACGCCCTGCGCGCGATCGAGTCCACCAGCAGGGAGACCCTGGCGGGGCTGCGGCGCACGCTGGTGTCGCTGCGACGGGCGCAGCGGAGCGCGGACGCCGTCGAAGCGCGGGACGCCGACGCCGCGGAACGGCCGCCGCTCGCCCCCGCGCCGGGGCTCGCGGACCTCGAACGGCTGGCGGCGTCGACGGCGGACGCGGGGGTCCGCGTCGACCTGCGCCGGGAGGGCGAGCGGCGCCCGCTGCCCGGTGACATCGACCTGTCCGCCTACCGGATCGCGCAGGAGGCGCTGACGAACGTGGTGCGGCACGCGGGGACCGGGCGGTGCCGGCTGACGGTGCGGTACGGCGAGGAGGAGCTGGTGGTGGAGGTCGTGGACGACGGGTGCGGCGGGATGGAAGGTGCGGCGGGTGCGGCGGGGGTGGCGGGGGCGGCCGGGGCGGCGGGGGCCGGTGCGGCCCCGGCCCGGGACACCGCCGGCTTCGGCATCATCGGCATGCGCGAGCGGGTCGGCCTGCTGGGCGGTCACCTCAGCGCCGGTCCGCGCGCCGAGGGGGGCTTCCGGGTGGCGGCCCGGCTGCCGCTGCCCGCGACCGCCGGGCGCGAGAAGCGGGTTGACGCCCCGGCGTCCGTCCCGGCATCCGCTCCGACTCCCGCCACGGCGTCCGTCCCGACTCCCGCCCCGGCATCCGTCCCGACGCCCGCCACGGCTTCTGCCCCGACACCCGCCCCAACCCCCGTCGCGGCATCCGCCCCGACTCCCGCCACGGCATCCGTCCCGACACCCGCCCCGACGTCCGCCGATCCCGCCACGGAGGCCCGATGACCGTCCGGATCCTGCTCGCCGACGACCAGCCGCTGGTGCGGTCCGGCCTGCGTGTACTCATGGCCGACCACCCCGGCCTGGAGGTCGTCGGCGAGGCCGCCACCGGCCTGGAGGCGGTCCGGCTCACCGGTGAACTCCTTCCCGACGTCGTGGTGATGGACATCCGGATGCCCGGTATGGACGGCATCGAGGCCACCCGGCGGATCACGGCCGGCCCGACGACGGCCCGCGTCCTCGTGCTCACCACCTTCGACGAGGACGAGCACGTCTACGGCGCCCTCCGGGCCGGCGCGAGCGGATTCGTCGTCAAGGACATGGCATTGGACGACATCCTCGCGGCGATCCGCGTGGTCGCGGCGGGCGACGCGCTGCTCGCGCCGGGCGTGACGCGCCGCCTGATCGCCGACTTCGCCGCGGAACGCTCGGAAGCCGCCGCACCGAGGCGTCCCCCCGCCGCGATCGAGGGCATCACCGAACGGGAACGGGAGGTACTGACCCTGGTCGGGCGCGGCCGGTCGAACAGCGAGATCGCCCAGGACCTGTTCATCACGGTGGCCACGGCCAAGTCGCACGTGTCGCGACTGCTCACGAAGCTGGGCGCCCGGGACCGGGTGCAGCTGGTGATCACCGCTTATGAGGCGGGGCTGGTGTCGCCTTGGAGCTGAGGCGAGGAGGCCGCGACCACGCATGACGCACAAGGGGCAGCACAGGGTAACCAGCCCCTGGCCGCATTTGCTTCGGCCGGAAGATCTGATAATTTTCTTCCCGCGCCGCTAGCTCAGTTGGTTAGAGCGGCTGACTCTTAATCAGCAGGTCCGGGGTTCGAGTCCCTGGTGGCGCACTGGAATTCGGGCCCCCGTCTCGCAAGAGGCGGGGGCCCGAGGCGTATTGACACCGTCCGCGCCCGCGCGCGTCATCGACGGCGTACGGTCACGAACCGCCCCAGCAGCCAGCCGATCACCAGCATCGCGGCGAGCGCGAGCCACAGCGGCGCCGACACCTCGGGGCCGATGATCCGGATCGTGACGTGCCGGGTGTTCTCGAAGACGAAGACGAGCGCCAGCACGGCGACGACCAACAGGACGACCCGCCCTGTCGTCGCCACCTCCCGCAGCCGGCTCCCCGCGGAACCGGCGCGGGACGGACCGCTCGTCGAGGACTTGCGCTTGGAGGCCATGCCCTCACCTTCGCAGCACGCCCGGCGCGGCGGGCACGGGACTGCTCCGTTCGGGTGAAGGGCGGCGAGGGCTGGGGGCGGCGTCAGGCGGTGGGCGGTTCGGGGGTCGCGAAGGCCGCCGCGGCCGTGTAGCCCTGGGGGGCCTCGACGTCGGACAGGGTCCAGCCGGGGGGTGACGTGGGGCGTGGGCCGCAGCCCACGTACGTCACCGACAGGCGTTCCGCGAGGCCGGTGCCGGTGCCCTTGAGGTACGCCTCCTTGCGTGTCCAGCAGCGGGAGAAGGCCGTCGTCCGGTCGGCGGGCGGGAGGGATTCCAGTTCGGCCACCTCCCGGGGGTGCAGCGAGCGGCCGACGCTGTCGACGACCGACGCCGGCTGCACCTCCTCCACGTCCGCCCCGACCGGCGTGTCCGCGAAGGCGAGCAGGGCCAGTTCGCCGGCGTGGGAGAGGTTGAAGCGCAGTGACGCGCCGGCCGCCGCCGGGCGGCCGTGCGGGGCGCCGCAGCAGGGGCAGGGTTCGCGGAACAGTTCGACGGCTGCCGGGGCCACGTCCAGGTACGCGCCGAGCAGCCGGCGCAGCGCGAGGTGCGCGGCGATGTAGCGGTCGCGGTGCAGGTCCCGGACGAAGGATGCGGCGCGGGCGCGTTCGCTCGCGTCCAGGACCGTCTCGTACTCCTCGCGAGGGGTCGGGCGGTCCCGGTCCGGCATGCGCAGCAGCCAGAGGGCGGGGGCGCCCGTGCCCGCTCCCGGGATCCAGGGGGCGGGGAGCGGGTCGCGGCCCAGGATCCGGGGGCGGAGGGGGGTGTTTCCCGGTTGCCCCTGGGCGTCGGGGGGCTGGGGTGACGCTGTGGGCGAGGCGTGCGTACGGGGTGCGGAGGACGCGCCGGCGGCCGGGCCGGAAGTGCCGGAGTCGCCCGCGGTACCGGTGGCGCCCGGCCTTCCGGTCGTATGCGCCGCGCCCGGCTCACCCGGTGTGCTGGGCAAGGGCCTCACCCCGTCGTCTCTCGTCCCCGTCATACGTCCCGGGCCGTGAACGGCGCCCGGGCGGGCCAGCGTACCCGTGTCGCGTTCGACCGGCCTCGGCGGCGGCATCCGCCGAGGCCGGAGCTTGATGGCGGGGGGCAAGTCATCCCGCCGGTGCGCCGTCGGCCGGTGCCGTTCCGGGTGGCTCTCCGCCGCCGGTCGGGCCCTGGCAGCCGTCCGGGTCGGATGCGGCGAGGAGTTCGACGCCGCCGTCCGCGCGGCGGCGGGCCCCTCGACCCGTACGGTACATCCGCGTTCCGGGCGGCCCGTACGGGTCGGCCGGGAAACGCCCGGCGGTACGGGCCGGGTGGCCGGCGTACCCCATGGCGAGCGGGGTGCCCGCGATGTACAACTCGCCCGGGACGCCCGGCGGACAGGGCCTGAGCGCCGGGTCGAGGACGTGGAGGCGCGCGTTCCAGACGGGCCGGACGGTTCCGTGCGGCGCGGCCCCCTCTGGCGCCCACGTGCGGTGCGCCGCCGAGGGCGCCTCCGGTGGGCCGAAGTGGTGGTGCAGGGCGGTGTGCGGCAGTAGGCGGGTGAAGCGATCGGCGGTCGCCTGGTCCGGCGGTTCCCCGCCGGTCAGGACGTGCCGCAACCGTCCGCACTCCCCCGCTTCCGGCGCACCCAGGAACTTCCGGAGGGCGGCGGTGTCGAAGCGGGCTACGGTGATGCCGTGTTCGCGTACGCGACGCGCGGGTGATGGGACCGGCGCGCCGGCTTCGCCGGCCTCGTCGGGCCGGTCATCCGGTCCGGTCTCGGCCGCGGGTGCGTCGGCACCGCAGCCGCTCGCCCGGCCGTCCGCCGCCTCGTTACCGCTCGTACCGCTCGTACCGGTCTCACCGGTCTCCGGCGCGGCCAGGACGAGCGTCGCTCCCTCGCGCAGGGGCCACAGCACTTCAACCGCCAAGGTGTCCGGGGAGGAGGGGCCTTGGAGGAGGAGTCGGTCGGCGGGTGTGAGGGGGTGGTGGTGTTGGAGCCAGCGGAGGCGGTTGTCGAGAGCGGAGTGGGGGACGACGACGGTGTGGTGGTTGGTGTTGGTGGTGCGGGTGGCGTAGGCGGGGTCGTGGGGGGTCAGTGCGCGGGCCGGATCGACGGGTGGGTGGGCGGCCAGGACGGCCGGGAGGTCAGGGTCGTCCAGCAGGACGGTTCGGGGGCCTTCCGCGGACCGGGCGGAACAGGCCGACCGGGTGGACGCGGTCGTCAAGACGCAGACTGGTACGGTCGGTTCACCGTACGGACCGGCGGCGCGTGGGCCGCCGATGGCGTGCGAATCCTTCCCGCGTGCCTCCCCTTCCCCCGAGAACAAGCAAGCGCCGCCCGCCTTCAGGACGGCGAGCAGGGCCACCACCCCGGCGGTCGACCAGGGCAGGTCGACGGCGGCGAAGGTGCCGGGGCGGACGCCGAGGGTGGTGAGGTGGCGGGCCAGGCGGTTGGCGCGGGCGTTCAGGCGGGCGTAGGTCAGGCGCTCGTCGCCGGCGACGAGGGCGGTCGCCTCGGGGGTCCGGGCGGCACGGGCCTCGAAGGGGCCGATCGCCGTCGTGGCCGGAACGGGAACGGCCGTGTCGTTGCCTTCGCGAAGGGCGCGTTCGTGTTCCTCGTCAGGGACGAGGGACAGGTCGGAGAGCGGTACGTGGGGGTCCAGGGCCGGGAGGCGGGTCAGCAGGGCGTGCAGGGCATGCCGTTGCTCCTGAGGCTCGGACGGATGGTCGGTCCATGTGTCCACTCGGAGGCCCTCGTCCGCCGTCTCGCCGGAGGGGAAGCGGAAGGTGACGGCTGCCCCCTCGCCGGTCTTCTCGGGGGTGAGCGCGTGGAGCGTGGAGGGCGCGCCGGCGAAGGCGACCGGTTCCACGGCCGGGACGACGTCGACCAGCGGTCCGGCGAGGGCGGGATGCCCGGCCGGGAGACCGAGGTCGCGGCGGAGGTCGGCGCGGCGGTAGCGCTGGTGCGCACGGGCCTCGCGGACGGCGTCGTCGGCCTGCCGGACCAGGCCGGCGAGGGTGGCGTCGGGGCTGACGGCGAGTCGCAGCGGAACCGTGTTCCGTACGGTCCCGGGCACGCGCAGCGCCGCCGGTCCCGTGCGTCCCGGCAGCGGCAGGCCGAGGAAGACGTCCCGGCGCCCGGTGGCGCGGCACAGGTGCAGGGCCTGGGCGGCGAGGAGCAGCCCGGTCCGGGAACCCCGGACGGACGCGGCGAGTTCGCACAGCCCGGCCGTGGTCTCGGCGTCGAGGTGGAAGGTGTTCCCGGTGGGATGGGGATGACGGTGGTGATCGCTTGAGGTGTGGCTCGCGTCGTCGTCCCCGACGGTCGGGTGCGCGAGCCGGCTCCGCCAGTACGCGCGGTCCCGTTCGCGGGCGGGCGAGGCGCGGTAGGCCGCGTCCTCGGCGACGAGGTCCGCGAGCCGGCCGAACGGGCTGGGGCCCGGGTCCTCGCCGGCCGCCAGGGCCGTGTACACCTCGGCCACCCGGCGGTCCACCAGCCGGTGGCCGTGCGCGTCGAGCAGGGCCCGGTGCACCCGCCGGTACCAGAGCCAGCGCCGGTCGCCGACGCGGAACAGCGCGTACGCGAACAGCGGCCCGCCGTCCGGGTCGAACCCCCGGACGAGGTCCGCGCGCATCCACGTCAGCGCGGTGCGGAACGCCTCCGGGTCCTCACCGCCGTCTCCCCCACCGGTCTCGCCCATCCCTTCCGTCACACGCAAGTCCGCGGCGCAGAGCGGGAACCCGTGGCCCGGCGGCTCGATCGCGATCGGCCGCTGGCGGGGACCGTCCGGAGTGTCGACGACGCGCATGCGCAAAGCGTCCGCCTCGCCGACCGTGCGGTGCAGCGCCTCCGCGAACAGGACCGGGTCGAGCGGGCCGCGGATCTCCCGGTACGCGGCGGTGATCGGCGCGGCGGTGATCGGCGCGGCGGTGACCGACGTCGCGCTGACCTGCGTCGCTCCGCCCTGCTCGCGGCCCGGCCGGGACCACAGCTCGCGCTGGGCGGCCGTCAGGCGCAGCCCTGGCGGTGCCGCGGCCTCGGGGGCGGTGCGCTCCCGGGAGTTCTCCAGCGAGTTCTCCAGCGCGTTCTCGCGGGCGTTCTCCCGGGCGTCCCCCGGAGCGCTCTCCCGGACGGCGGAAGGCGGAAGCGGGAACCGGTCGAGGGTCCGTACGGTCACCGTCGCGCTCCCGGCGTCGTCACGGGAACCGCCGGGCGGAACCCACCGCGGTCGCCACGGCCCGGCCGCCGGGTGCGGCGGCGCGGGTCTCGGTTCGGGGACATGGCCGTCAGTTCCCCTCGGCGCCCGTCAGGATCCGGTCGGTCGTGGTGACGACGGCGCACTTGGCGGCGGCCCAGCGCAGGGCCATGGCGTGGTCGTCAGCCGAGAAGTCGGCCACGGCGTCCGCGACGACGAACGGCCGGATGTCGCGCATCCACGCGTCGCAGGCCGTCATCAGGACACCGATGTGCGCGTAGACGCCGACGACGACGAGCTGGTCACGGCCCTGCGCGGCCATCCGCTCGGCCAGGTCGGAGCGGACGAACGCGCTGTACTTCCACTTGGTGAGGACGGTGTCCCCGGCGTCGGGCGCCACCGCCTCGGCGATGGCCTCCGCGTGCCCGTCGGCGGGCAGTCCGGGCCCCCAGAAGTCCTGCTGGAGGCCGCGCTCGGCGGGGCTCTGGCCGCCGGGCTGCGCCGAGTACACGACCGGGATGCCGAGCCGCGCGCACTCCTTCTTCAACCGGCCGACGTTGGCGAGCAGTTCGGTCACCGGCGAGGCACCGGCCGTGAAGGCGCCGAGGAAGTAGTTCTGGAGGTCGTGGACGAGCAGGACCGCGCGGTCCGGGTCGACGGTCCAGTCCACCTTGTTCGCCGGGAGGTCGGCCTCGGCGGGCATGGGGTAGGGGGTGATGGCGGGGAGCGCCATGGTGCGGTGGCCTTTCGGTGGGGTCGTGAGCGGGCGGCTCGCGCCGCGCTGTCGGCTGTCGCTGATGTGCTTGATCGCTGCTGTTCGCTGTTGCTGTCCTGCGGTTCGCGGTCGCTGTCTTACGACTCGCGGTCGCCGGTGCCGGTCCGGAAACCGTTCGCCGGTGCCGGTCCGGAAACCGTTCGCCGGTGCCGGTCCGGAAACCGTTCGCCGGTGCCGGTCCGGAAACCGTCTCCCACCCGCCCCCTCAGCGCCCCTTCCTCGCCAGCTCCGCCGCGATCGCCGCCCTGAGGTCCTTCTTCGACACCTTGCCGACCCCGGTCTGCGGGAAGGCGTCCGTGAACTCCACGCGGTCCGGGACCTTGTAGTCGGCCAGCCCCCGGCCGCGGATGAACTTCTTCAGCGCCGCCGACCGCACCGGCTCGGCGCCCTCTCGCAACACCACGTAGGCGCAGGTGCGTTCGCCGAGGTACGGATCGGGCATGGAGACCACGGCGGCGTCGTGCACCGAGGGGTGGGCCAGGATGTGGTTCTCGATCTCCTCGGCCGCGACCTTCTCGCCGCCCCGGTTGATCTGGTCCTTGGCCCGGCCCTCGACGACGAGGTAGCCGTCCTCCGTCAGGCGCACGACGTCACCGGTGCGGTAGAAGCCGTCGTGAGTGAAGGACGTGGCGTTGTGCTCGGGCGCGCGCCAGTATCCGCGGATGGTGTACGGGCCCCGGGTGAGCAGGTGCCCGGTCTCGCCCGCGGGCAGGTCGCGGTCCTCGTCGTCGACGACGCGGATCTCGTCGTCGGGGGAGATCGGCCGGCCCTGGGTGCCGACGATGATCTCCTCGGGGTCGTCGAGGCGCGTGTAGTTGACCAGGCCCTCGGCCATGCCGAACACCTGCTGGAGGGTGCAGCCGAGGGCGGGCCGCACCCGTCGGGCGGCCTCCTCGCTGAACTTCGCGCCGCCCACGAGGAGCACCTCCAGGCTGGACAGGTCGTACGGAGTGGCGGCCGCCGCCTCCGTCCAGACGAGGGCGAGCGGCGGCACCAGGCCGGTGAGGGTGACGCCCTCGCGCTCGATGAGCGGGAACGCCACGTCCGGGCTGGGCCGCGGCGCGAGGACCACCCGGGCACCGGCGTAGAGGGCGCCCAGCGTGCCCGGCGAGCTCAGCGGGAAGTTGTGGGCGGCGGGCAGGGCGCAGAGGTAGACGCTGTGCTCGTCGACGCGGCAGATCTCGTTGGAGCCGCGCAGCGAGTAGATGTAGTCGTCGTGCGTGCGCGGGATGAGTTTGGGTACGCCGGTGGAGCCGCCGGAGAGCTGGAGGAAGGCGAGTTCGTGCGGTTCGGGTCCGGCGTACGCGGCGTCGAAGGCCCCGGCGTCCGCCGTCGGCACGTCCGCGAGGGCGGTGTGCGGCCCGGGGTCGCCGGCGACGAGGACGTGCCGGAGGGTGGGCACCTCGGCCCGGACGCGGGAGGCGAGTTCGCGGTGGTCGTAGCCGCCCGCGACGTCGGGGATCACGTACGCGGCGGCCTCGGTGAAGGCGCAGAAGTGCCGGATCTCGCTGTCGCGGTGCGCGGGCAGGGCGAACACCGGCAGGGCGCCGACGCGGAACAGCGCGAAGACGACCTCGAAGAACTCGGCCACGTTGGGGAGTTGGACGACGACGCGGTCGCCCTTGCCGACGCCGAGGGCCAGCAGCCCGGCGGCCATCCGGTCCGCCCGCCCGTCGAGCTCCCCGTACGTCCAGCGGCGGGTGGTGGAGCCGTCCGGGGCGGGGCCGGGGTCGACGATCGCGATCCGGTCGGGGTGGGCGGCGGCGCGGTCGCGCAGCATCCGTCCGAAGGTCTCGCCGCGCCAGTAGCCGGCGGCGCGGTAGCGCTCGGCGAACTCGGCCGGGTACGCGACGAACTCGGGCTGGTTGCCGGGCGCGTCGCCGGACCCGGTACGCCCCCGGGCGCCCGCCGCCGTACCGCCGCCGTCCTGGATATCCGTCACTGGTCCACTCCCACTGCCTGCAAGAACGTACGGAACTTGGCGCCGGTCTCGGCGGTCTCCGCCTCCGGGTCCGACTGCTCGACCACGCCCGCCCCGGCGTACAGCCGCAGCCGCCGGGCGGCCGGTTCGGCCTCCGCGCAGCGGATGGTGACGACCCACTCGCCGTCGCCGTCGGCGTCGCCCCAGCCGACCATCCCGGTGAACGCGCCGCGGTCGAACGGTTCGAGCTCCCCGATGACGCGGCGGGCGGTGTCGGTCGGGGTGCCGCAGACGGCGGGGGTGGGGTGGAGGGCGCAGGCCAGCTCCAGCGCGGAGACGGACGGGTCGGCCGGCTCGGCGCGGAGGGTGGTGGAGAGGTGCCACATGGTGGCCGTGCGCACGAGGGTGGGGCGTTCGGGGACGTCGAGGGAGCGGCAGTACGGGGCGAGCGCGTCGCGGATCGCGTCGACGACCATGGCGTGCTCGTGCAGGTCCTTCTCGGACTCCAGCAGGGCCGCCGCCCGGCGGACGTCCTCGGCCAGGTCGGCGCTGCGCGGCGTCGAACCGGCGAGGGGGTTGGTGACGATCCGTCCGCCCCGCTTGGAGACGAGCAGTTCGGGGCTGGCGCCGAGCAGCGTCCGGCCGGGGCCGGACGGCACCGCGAAGGTGTAGCCCGTGGGGTCGCGGCGGGCGAGGCGGTCGAGCAGCGCGGGGAGGTCGAGGTCGCGGGAGGAGGTGAGGCGGAGGGTGCGGGAGAGGACGACCTTCCCGAACTCCCCGTCCTTCATCCGGCGCACCGCCTCGGCGACGGCCGCCGCGTAACCGGCGGGCGCGGGCTCCGGACGGACGTCCCACTCGGCGGCGGGCGGGGGCACGGCGGGGAGCGCCATGAGCGGGTCGGCGGCCGGCGACGGAGCGGTGCGGACGGTCTCCGGGACGGCGAGGGCGGCCGGTGCGCTCCGGTCGAAGGGCACGGACCCGATGACGAGGGGCGTGGGGTGGCCCGCGCGCCGCTGGGTCTCCAGGGTCTCGGCGACGCGCCGCGCCAACGGGGCGTCTCCGTGCGGGACTTCGGCGCGTACGCCGCGGGCGAGGAGGGTGCGGGTGGGCGAGGCGAAGAAGCGGGTGTCGTGGGGGTCGTAGGCGTGGAGGAGTTCGGTCGCGGCGCCGACGGCTTCGACGGCGCCGCGCCGTTCGGCGTCGTTCCGCGAGGTTTTCGGGGATGCGAGTGGTGTGGGTGGTGCGGATGGCGTGCGTGACGTGGGTGAAGCGGATATCGCACCGGTGGCGCCGGCGCGCCCGGCGGGCTCGTTCGGCGGCGGGGCGGTGACGTGCTGAACCGTGGTCACCTGCTGCTCCGTTCCTCCGGCGCGAGTGGACGCCGGGCGTGGGGTGGGGGGTGGGGGTGGGGTCCGGCCGGTCCCCGGGGGGGGCGACGGGAGGGGCCAGGGCGCCGGGAGGGGCTGGACGGGACCAGGAGTGCCGAAAGGGAAGCGACGGGGCAGGGTGAGCGCCCGCCAGGGGGCGTCGGCCGGGCCCGGGCCGACGCCCCCGAGGCCGCACCGACGGGAGGCTCGCCTTCCCCGGCCGCCGACGGGCACCACCGTCGGGAAACCACCGGCCGAAACGTTCCGTCAGGCGCGCAGCGTCGCGCCGCCGTCCACGTACAGGTTGTGCATGGTGATGTGCCGGGCCCGGTCCGAGACGAGGAAGGCGACGGCGTCGGCGATGTCCGAGGGTTCGGCGATCCGGCCGAGGGGGATGCCGACGCGGTACGTGCCGGGGTCGCCGTCGATGACGCGGGCGGGCGCCTCGTCGTCCGTCCACAGCGCCCGTTGCATGGCGGTGTCGGTGGAACCGGGGGACACGACGTTGCAGCGCACGCCGCTGCGGCCGAGTTCGAGGCCCAGGCATTTGGTGAACATGGTCGCCGCCGCCTTGGACGCCGCGTAGGCGGCCATGCCGGTCCGGGGCACGCCCGCCGCGTTGGAACCGACCGTCACCACGCAGCCGGCGCCGCGCGCGGCCATCCGGCGGGCGACGGCGCGGGAGGCGACGAAGACGCCGGTGGTGTTGACGGCGAAGGTGCGGTCCCACATCTCGTCGGTGAGGGCGACGACGGGCGAGGAGTGCAGGACCCCGGCCACGTTGACGAGGATGCCGAGCGGCCCGACGGACGTCTCCACCTCCTCGACGACGGCCTCGACGGCGGCGGCGTCCGAGACGTCGGCGGTGTGGGCGGTGACCCGCTCGGGCCCGTACTCCGCCGCCAGTTCGCCGATGCCGTCGGGCACCGCGTCGAGGGCCGCGACCCGGGCTCCCCGTGCGACGAGGGCCCGGACCACGGCCTCGCCTATGCCCTGTCCGGCGCCGGTGACCAGCGCGACGCGGCCGGAGAGTTCAGTGTGCTCCACGACGGGTTCCCCCACCATCCAGTGCGAATAAGGTAAGCCTTACCTTACATGAGCTGCCGGCCTGGGGGAATCACCGCTACCGCTCGCCCGTCCCTCCCCTTTGATTCCGTTGTTCCGATGCCCCGAAGGCGGGAGAACGGCCGGGGGCGAGCCCCGGCCGCCGTCACCGGTCGAGTTCCAGCTCCGGCACCCCCGGCGCGTCGAAGCCGAACGTCTGGGCGTACAGGGAGAGTTCCGCCTCCAGCGCCCGTACCAGCGTCTCCTTCCGGCGGAAGCCGTGCCCCTCCCCCTCGAAGGCGAGGAAGGCGTGCGGTACCCCGCGACCGCGCGCCGCCCGGGCCAGGGCCTCGCTCTGGCCGGGCGGGCAGACCGGGTCGTCCAGGCCGTGGAGGAGCAGGAAGGGCACCTTGATGCGGTCCGCCCGGCGGAGCGGCGACCGTTCGCGGTAGCGCTCGGGCACCCGGTCGCGCGGGCCGATCAGGCTCTCCGTGTAGTGGGACTCGAAGTCGTGGGTGCCGTCGTCGGCCTCCGCCATGAGGTCAAGGAACGGGAAGAGCATCGTGCCGCACGCGTACAGGTCCGTGGCGGCGAGGGAGTGGGCGGCCGTCCAGCCGCCCGCGCTGCCGCCCTGGACCGCGAGCCGGGCCGGGTCGGCGACCCCCTCGGCGATCAGGGCCCCGGCGACCGTCGCGCAGTCCTCGACGTCGACGACGCCCCAGCGCTCCCGAAGCCGTTCCCGGTAGGCGCGGCCGTACCCCGTCGAGCCGCCGTAGTCGACGACGGCGACACCGATGCCGCGCGAGGTGAAGTAGGCGACGCCCAGGTCGAGCGCGAGGGGCGTCCGGCCGGTCGGGCCGCCGTGCGCGCGGACGACGAACGGGGGCAGTTCGCCGTCCGGGACGGCCCGTTCGGGGTGGCGCGGCCGGTGGATCCGGGCGTGCACCTCGCGGCCGTCGGGCCCGGTGAAGGTACGGACCTCCGGGCGCGGGAGGTACGCCGGGTCGACGACGTCCCGGTGCGCGGCGCCGACCACCCGGGCCCGGCCCGTCCGCCCGTCCAGCTCGACGACCTCGTAGCCGCCGGCGGGCCCGGCGGCGATGCCGACCACGCGGGTGCCGTGCGCGTCCAGCGCGGGCGCCCACTCCGTCCACGGCCCGGCGACGTCGGCCACGGCCCCGGTCTCGGAGTCGAGGACGCCGAGCACCTGGGCGCCGGCGCCGTGCAGCACGGCGATCGGTCCGCCGGGCAGCGGGACGAACCAGCGCTGCCCCAGCTGCCACAGCGGCCCCGCGAACTCCTGTTTCGCGGGGCTGAGGTTGACGGCCCGGCCGGTCTCCGGGTCGACCCGGTGCAGGTTCCACCAGCCCGTGCGGTCGGTGACGGCCAGCAGGGTGCCGTCGGGCGCCCACTCCACCTGGGCGACGGCCTCCTCCGGGCCGCCCAGGACCGTCCGCACGTCCGTGAAGCGGGCGAGGGCGCCGTCCGGCTGGGCGTCCGCGCTGTCGGGAGCATCCGCACCGCCATGGACATCCGCGATCCGCCCGTCGCCCGCGCCCGCGCCACCGCCGCCACCGTCCGCGATCCACCCGTCGCCCGCGCCACCGCCCCCTCCCCCGTCGACACGCGCGATCCGCAGCTCGGTGCCGTCCCAGGGCATGCGGGGGTGGTCCCAGGCCAGCCAGGCCACCCGGCTGCCGTCCGGCGAGAGGCGCGGGCCGGTCACGAAGCGGTGCCGGTCGTCCGTCAGCTCGCGGACGGCCGTCCGGTCGCCGGCGGCGCGGCCGTCGAGCGGAACGGCGGCGAGCAGCCGCCGCACGTCGCCCGGCCCCGGGCCTGTGAACTCCTCCAGTACGCACCAGACTTCGCCCCGTTCGGTGAGGAGCACCGGGTCCGCCCAGCGCAGCCCGCCGCCGACGGCGGACGTCGGGGTGAGCGGCCGGGGCGACGGGTCGGGCCCGTCCGGCTCCCACGCGTACAGCCGCTGGTCCGGGCCGTGCGCGAAGACCAGCAGCGGGCCGCCGCCGGAGGCCGCCCGGACCGTGCCGGCCCAGGCGCGCCCGCCGTACTCGTGCACCCGGGTGCGGACGTCCCACGGCGCGGGCAGCGCGACGGCCTCCCCGCCGCCGGGACGCCGCCGGATCAGCGTCCGACGGCCCCCCTCCGCCGGCCGGGCCGCGACCCACCAGAGGTCGTCGCCGACCCAGCCCACGAAATCGGGGCGGCCGCCGTGCTCCGCCACCAGGGCGGCGTCCACGGGGGACGGCCAGGTTCCGCAGGGCGCCGTGGGCTTGGGCACCATGATCGCTACGCCTCCTCGGGCAGGGGGTGGTGGGACGAGCGGGGGCTCGCCTCGTGCATCACAAAACGGTCCAGGACCCGCACGCCGAAGTGCAGGGCGTCCACGGGCACCCGCTCGTCGACGCCGTGGAACAGCCCCTGGTAGTCGAAGCCCGGGGGCAGCCGCAGCGGCGAGAAGCCGTAACCGGCGACGCCCAGCCGGGAGAACTGCTTGGCGTCCGTGCCGCCGGACATGCAGAACGGCACCACGTACGCGTCCGGGTCGAAGTGCTCCAGCGCGGCCCGCATCCGGGCGAACACCGGGGCGTCCACCGGCGCTTGCAGGGCCCGCTCGCGGTGGAAGAACGTCCAGTCCACGTCCGGGCCGGTGAGCCGGTCCAGGGTGGCGGCGAACTCCTCGTCCCCGCCCGGCACGGTCCGGCCGTCGACGAACGCGGTGGCCGTCCCCGGGATCACGTTGATTTTGTAACCGGCGCTGAGCATGGTGGGGTTGGCGCTGTTCCGGACGGTCGCGGCCACCAGCTTGGCGGCGGGACCCAGCTTGCCCAGCAGTTCCTCCACCTCCTCCGGCCGCGGCCCGTCGCGGTCGACGTCGATGCCGTGGGCGGCGGCGAGTTCCCGCAGCGCGGCCCGTACGACGGGGGTGAGCCGGACCGGCCACTCGTACTCGGCGATCCGGGTGACGGCGGCGGCCAGCCTGGCCACCGCGTTCTCCCGGTTCACCTTGGACCCGTGCCCGGCCGTGCCCCGGGCCCTCAGCTCCACCCACGCCGAACCGCGCTCCCCCGCCGCCACCGGGTACAGCCGCAGCCCGCCGGCCCCGTGGACGGTGTACGCGCCCGACTCGCCGATCGCCTCGGTGCAGCCCTCGAACAGCGCGGCGTGCTCGTCCGCGAGGAAGCCGGCGCCGGCCTCCCCCTTGTCCTCCTCGTCCGCGGTGAACGCCAGCACGATGTCGCGCGGCGGCATCACCCCCGCGCGCGCCCAGGCGCGGACCACGGCCAGCACCATCGCGTCCGTGTTCTTCATGTCGAGCGCGCCGCGCCCCCAGACGACGCCGTCCCGCACCTCGCCCGAGAACGGGTGCTCGGCCCAGTCCGCCGGCTCGGCCGGCACCACGTCCAGGTGCCCGTGGACGAGCAGCGCCCCCGCCACCGGGTCCGCGCCCGGAACCCGGGCCACCACATTGGTCCGCCCCGGCTTCCGCTCCAGCAGGAACGGCTCGATCCCCACCTCCGCGAGCCGCTCCGCCACGTACTCGGCGGCGGGCCGCTCCCGGCAGTCGCCGCCACCGCGGTTGGTGGTGTCGATCCGGATCAGCTCGGACGTGAACCGGACGACTTCGTCGAGCGCCCGCGCGTCCACCCGTCCCCCGTCGCCGTCCACCCCTGCTGCCGTGCCACTAGCCATACGCTTCCTCCACCGCCCCCGCCACGACGGGACGGATCGCCTCGGACATGGTCGGCGTGGTGCGGCGCGTGCGACCGGGCGGCGCGACGCCCGTACGGCCCGCCGGGCGGCGACGGTCCGCAGCCGCGCACCGCCTGCCCCCCTCGGCGCGCACGGCACACTCACTCCCCCGGCCGTCACCCGTCACGAGCACCACCGACCCACCGTAAGCGCCCCCACCAACGGACCCGTGCAACCCGACCAACCACCGCGCGCCATCCACCCATACGCCACCCCCACGCGCCGACGCGCCCCCACCACCCACCCCTCCCCCGTTCACCCGCCGCCACATCCCCGCCCGCCCGGGACCGCGTTCACGGCGGCCCGGATCTTCGCCATCCCCCCGTTGTACCCCAGCCGTCCGAAGGCGCAAGGGGGCTGCCGGCCCGTGGCCCTGGGGCATCGGTGGTCGCCATCATCGTGACCCCCGTGACCCACGTGGACCTCGCGGTACTCGTGGTCCTCGTGGTCACACAGACAGAGCCGCTCAGGCGTGCGGCTGAACCGCCGTCGGCGCAGGGCGCGTTGACGTCCCGGTTCGCCTCACGGGCGCCGACGGGGACGGGGCGCACGAGGGACGGTCGGTGCTGTGACCGCGCGGGATCGCCGAGTTGGCAGAACGACTCAGGAGGCGGACGGCTCGATCTCCCCCGCGAAGACGATGACCTGGTCGATGAGGCTCCGACGCAGATGGACGACGTCCGTTCCCGCCAGGCGGGGGCCTCCGTCCGGCATGGTGAAGACCCACCGGTACCGGGCCCACTCGTCCGGCATGTCCACCGCCGAGCAGCGCACCATCGTGCCGGCCCCCGCCGGGTGGCGCCGGATGTCCAGCACGAACCGCTCGACCGCCGCGATCCCTTCGATGCGGCCCAACGGCCCCCAGAGGACCACATCTGAGGTCAGGGCCTGCGAGAGCAGGGCAGTCACATAGCTGTCGTCCGAGGCGTTGAACGCGGAGATGAACGTGTCGATCGCGGAGCGTGCCGTCTCTTCCTGCATGCCTCAGTAATACCAGCCGTTGCGCGTGCGCCCGTCCCGCGAGCCGCCTTCCGGTCACGGTGGACCCATCCCTGAGGGCCGTTCAAGGTCGAACTCACAGATCTCCATCCCGGCGAACGACGTACGGTCCCGATTGAATTGAAGCCACACGCGGGGCACTTCGTCGTCGAGGTGAATCCAGCTGCCGCCGACGCAGCCGACCGGAGCGGTCCGAAGGTAGGTGCAGAACGGGCTGCATCCACACCACCCGTGGAAACGCAACCTCGCCACGGCCCGCGCCAGGCGGCAAACCGGGTCCCGGCTCGCCCGGCGGCCCAGCGGCGCGGGATGGAGCGGAGGAAGGCCATCCTCGACGCCGCCGAAGCCCTGCTCGCCGAGAGGGGCTACGAGGCCGCCACGCTGAAGGCCATCGGCGAGCGGGTCGGCATCCCGGCCGCCTCGATGTACCACTACTTCGCCGACCGGTACCAGGTCGACGCCGAACTGCTGCGGCGACACCTGAGCGAGCTGGACGGGCTCATCGGCGCCATGCTGGCCGAACCAAGGGCGCGGACGCTGCGCGAGGCCGTCGACATCCTGATCGATCTGCTCCTCGACTACCTCCGTCGTCATCGCAGTTGCACCGAGCTGTGGTTCGCGGGCCGTCACGCCACGCTCGACGACATGGTGCGCGCCTTCGACGAGGCGCAGGCGGAACGGCTCTGGCACCACCTCGTCGAGCAGCGCTTCGTAGCGGCCGACACGCCCCTGCTCGCGCTGCTCCTCGCCTTCGAGACCGGCACCCGGCTCTTCGACATCGCGTTCCGGCGCTCGCCGGCCGCGGACGACGCCACGATCGACGAGGCGCGCCGTCTCGTCACCGCGTACCTGGAGACCTACGCCATGGAAGGGGCTCGCCGGCCGACGGCCGGCGCGGACGGCTGACGTCCCGACGAGGGCGTCACCCCATCGACCCGCCACGATCCACGAGCGGCGTACCGCAGCAGGGTGGCCAGGAATGCCTCCCGGGCTTTGACAGCGGTTGACCGACCCCCGCACTAGAACACGATTCGAGTTTGAAAACGCACGCTCACCCGTTCAGGCGTCCGGGACGCACTCGGCCAGGGGCGCTGCGCCAGGCTGGTGGGACGGGGACGGCTCTGCCCCCTCCAGGAGAACGCCCAGGAGAACGCCCAGAAGGACGCCCAGGAGAACGCCATACACACGACACGAAGGCCCCGGTCGCGGGCCGGCCCGGCCGCTCGGCTGCTCGCGTGGTGCGCCCTGGTCGCGGCGACGGCCGCTGTGGCGGTGCTGCTGCTCGCGCTGGGCGAGGGTGGGCTGCTCGTGTCCGGGGCCGGTGTCCTCGGGTTGGTGGTCTGCGCCGCCGGCCTCTGGTGGTTCGTGTCCCGGCGCGGTCCGGTGCGGCTGTTCGGGGCCTTGGTGGCCGTCGCGGCGCCGGTCGGCGTGCTGGTGTTCTTCGCGCGGAGCGGTCTGTGGCTGATCGCCGTGATCTCCACCCTGTGCTGGGCGGCCGCGGCGGCCTGCGGCCGAGCGGCGCTGCACCGGGCGCGGCCGCCCCGGTCGCAGCGGCCCGTCCGCGCACGCCGCCCGGAGCGGGCGGTGCTGATCATGAACCCCAGGTCGGGCGGCGGCAAGGTCGGCCGCTTCGACCTCGTCAGGCGGGCGGAGCGACTGGGCGCGCGGGTGATCCTGCTGGACCCGTCGGACCCGGTCGACGTGGGCGAACTGGCCCGCGAGGCCGTGGGAGACGGCGCCGACCTGCTCGGCGTCGCCGGCGGCGACGGCACTCAGGCGCTGGTCGCGGCCGTCGCCGCCGAACACGGGCTGCCGTTCCTGGTGATCTCCGCGGGCACCCGCAACCACTTCGCCATGGACCTCGGACTCGACCGCGCCGACCCGGCCCGCTGCCTCGACGCCCTGACCGACGGCGAGGAGATGCGGATCGACCTCGGCGACGTCGCCGGCCGTCCCTTCGTCAACACGGTGTCCTTCGGTGTGTACGCGGACATCGTGCAGAGCCCCGAGTACCGCGACGACAAGGCGGGTACCGCCCTGAAGCTCATGCCGGACCTCCTGGCCCGGGAGGGCGCGCGCCGGCTCGACGCGCGCGTGGACGGCACCCTGCTCGCGGGGCAGCAGGCGCTGTTGGTCAGCAACAACCCGTACGCCTCCCCCGACGAGTTGAGCGGCGGCGGGCGCCGGACCGTGCTCGACAGCGGCGAGCTGGGCGTGATCGGGATCAGGGTGGAGAACGCGGCGCGGGCGGCGGAGCTGGCCGTACGGGGCTCGCAGGCGCCGGGGCTCACCGTGACGACCGCGCGGCGGGTCGAGGTGACCGCCGGGGGACCGCAGACCCCGGCGGAGGAGGCGCGGATCCCGGTCGCGGTGGACGGGGAGGCGCTGTGGCTTCGCACGCCGGTCGTCTGCTCGGTACGACCCGGCGCACTGCGGGTGCTGCTGCCGCGCGACCGGCCCGGCGTACCGCCATCGGCGTCGCCGGCCGACTGGCGGAAACTGCTCGCCCTCGCCTGCGGTTCCGCCGAGCCCACCGCATCAGGCGAGAGCCCTGACCGGCCGCTGTGATCGTCCTTGGCCTGCCGTCGGGTGCGCAGGAAGGCGAGGCGCGTCGCCGGCGCCGGTCGAGCCCGGTGTCACAGCCGTTCGGAGCGCCGAAGAGCGCCGGAGTGAGGAGCGAAAAGGATGACGAGCGCGGAGCCCGAATTGAAGGCGGCGAGCGCGGCACGGCCCGTACATGAGGAAACCTGCGACGCCGTCGTCATCGGCGCGGGGATGGCCGGGCTGACGGCGGCGACGACGCTCGCCGACGAGAGCGACGTCATCGTGCTCGAGGCCGCGGACCGGGCGGGCGGACGCGTCGAGACGGTCCGGAAGGGCGACTACTGGATCAACGTCGGGACGCAGTTCACCGAGGGAACCGGGCCGTTGATCGACGCCCTCCACCACCACGGCATCGAGATGGGCTCGTTGGCCGGCAAGAGTGTCGCACTCGCTCTCAACGGGCGGTTGGTCGACACGTCCGACCTGTTCGCGCTCATGTTCCGCACGCGGATGAGCCTCACGGACCGGGTCGGCATGGCGATGGTCGGCGCCCGCATCCTCGCCGCCGTTCCGTTCCTCACGTCGGAGAGCCGCATCGCGAAGCGGGTCCGCGCCAGACTCGACAGGCGCGTCGCGTCGCGGATCCTTCCGGAACTCCCGCAGAGGTACCGCAACGCGTTCGATGACATCCGCTACGGCCGGTACGTCATCGTCGGCTTCTTCACCGCGGAGGAAGGGCCTCAGCCCTGGGACGATCTGTTCGGCGTCTCCACGCCGCGGCTCTCGTTCCAAGCGGTGTTCAACCACGCCGCCGCCATCCGGAAGGGTGGGGCACGGAAGCCCGGAGGTGCGCCGGCCTGTTTCGCCGGCGGCGCCGTGGCGGACGACTTGTTCGAGCTGTCCGACGAAGAGATCGTCGATCGGTTCGTCGCGGACCTGATGTCGGTCTACCCCCAGCTCCGAGGGAAGCTCGGGGAGGGGATCGTGCGGCGGCACCGCCGTGTGGTGCCGTTCTGGGCCCCCGGGAGGCGCGCCTCGCTGCCGACGCTGCGCGAGCCCCTCGGTCCGATCCACCTGGCCGGCGACTACCAGCTCGACATGCCTTCGCTCGCCGACGCGGCGACCTCGGGTGAGAACGCCGCCAAGGCGGTTCTCGCGAGCCTGGGGAGCTGATCCTTCCCGACGGCCGCCGGGAAGGCCCCGAACGGCGGGGCGAGCCGGCGGCACATCGGACCCGAGCGCGCGGAGGTCTCCGGCAGGGCGGCCCCCGTCACCGTCGCAACCCCAGTACCCGGTGCGGGCGGTAGGGAGCCTCCAGGGTGGCGATCTCGTCGTCCGTCAGGACCAGGTCGACGGCGGCGGCCGCGTCGGTCACGTGGGAGGCGCGAGTGGCGCCGACGATCGGGGCCGCGACGGGGGGTTTGGCGAGGAGCCAGGCCAGGGCTATGCGGGCCGGGGGCAGGTCGCGGGCCGTGGCCACCGTGCGGAGGGCGTCCACGACGTCGAAGTCCGCTTCCTCGTAGAGGCGGCGGGCGAGTTGGTCGTTGCCCGAGCGGAGGGTGCGGTGGGCGCCGTCGCGGTCCCGGGTGCCGGTGAGCATGCCGCGGGCCAGGGGGCTCCACGGGATGCAGCTCACGTTCTCGTCGCGGCAGAGGGGGATCATCTCGCGTTCCTCCTCGCGGTAGAGGAGGTTGTAGTAGTTCTGCATGGAGACGAACGGGGTCCAGCCGTTGGCCCTGGCCAGGTGCTGCGCCTTGGCGAACTGCCAGGCCCACATGCTGGACGCGCCCAGGGCGCGGACCTTGCCGGCGGCGACGAGTTCGTGCAGGACCTCCAGCGTCTCCTCGATGGGCGTGTCGTAGTCCCAGCGGTGGATCTGGTAGAGGTCGACGTAGTCGGTGCCGAGCCGGCGGAGGGAGGCGTCGATGGCCTTGGTGATGTGTTTGCGGGACAGGCCGCGGTCGTCCGGCCCGGGGCCCATGGGGAAGTACACCTTGGTGGCGAGGACGTAGTCCTCACGGCGCGGGAAGAGGCGGGAGAGCAGGCGTCCCGTGATCTCCTCGCTGAGGCCGGAGGAGTACATGTCGGCCGTGTCGAAGAAGGTGACACCCGCCTCGACCGCGTGCCGTACGACGGGTTCGGCGGCCTCCTCGTCCAGGAACCACTTCTGCGCGGTGGGGCCACCGCCGTAGCTCATCATGCCCAGGCAGATCCGGGACACCTTCAGGTCCGAGCCCCCCAGTTGTACGTAGCGCACGTCGTCTCCCGTTCCTCGCGGATGATCCGTCCTTGCCGCTCACAGAGCATCCTGGGGCCCGGGCCGGTGGAATTGAAGACGTGTGCGCGGGTCAGCTCACGGCTCGTGGGGTGTAGGAGGGGCGGGAGTTGAGGGCCGCGGCCTCGCCGGCCGCCCGCCGGTGGGCCGCCGCGGCGCGTTCCAGATCGCGTCGCGCGTCCGGGCCGCCGGCCGCCGAGCGGGCCCTGGCGACGCGGTCCAGCTCGCGGTTGGCGAGGACGACCGCCGCGGTGGGCGCCTTCCGCTCGTCCTCGTACGCCGCCAGGGCCCGGACGGGGTCGGGTTCGGTGGCGAGGCGGTGGGCCAGGACGCGGGCGTCGAGCACCGCCTGGGAGCCGCCGTTGGCGCCCGAGGGGTACGCGGGGTGGGCGGCGTCGCCGAGGAGGGTGACGCGGCCTTCGCCCCAGGCCGGGAGGGGGTCGCGGTCGACCATGGGGTACGCGAGGATCCGCTCGGCGCCGGCGAGGAGCGCGGGCAGGTCCGTCCAGTCGAACCGCCAGTCCGCGTAGTGCGGGAGGACGTCCGCGAGGCGGCCGGGACGGTTCCGGTGCGCGTCGCCGGCGAGCGGGCCGGGGGTGCCCGTGGGCACCGCGCAGATCCAGTTGAGCAGCCTGCGGCCGCGGGCCGGGGTCGCGGGCGAGATCCGGTACGCGACGAACTGGGCGTTCCGCTCGTCGGACGCGAGGAACAGCGCGTTGTCCCGCGGGAAGGCGTCGGTCTCGGTGACGCCCCGCCACATGGTGACGCCGTTCCACCGGAGGGGCCCCTGGGCGGGGTGGAGACGGGCGCGGAGCCGGGAGTGGATGCCGTCGGCGGCGACGAGGACCCGGGCGGTGCGGTGCTCGTACCGGTCGGTGGTCCGGTCGAAGGCGTGGACGTGGACGGCGTCGGGGGTCTGGGTGAAGTCCTCGACGCGGACACCGGTCCGGACGGCCTCCGGGCCGATCCGCTCTCTCACCGTTCTCAGCAGCATCATCTGTAAGTCGCCGCGGTGGACGGCGTACTGCGGCCAGCGGTAGCCGGCGGCCGTGCCGCGCGGATCGCTGTAGCGGACGGTGCCGTACCGGTCGGTGAAGACGTGGGCGACGACCTGGCCGCCGATGGCGGCCAGCTCGTCGGCCAGGCCGAGTTCGTGCAGCTCCCGGACGGCGGCGGGTTGCAGGTTGATGCCCACGCCGAGCGGGGAGATGCGGCGCGAGGACTCCAGGACGAGCGGCCGGATGCCGACGGCGTGCAGGCTGAGCGCGGCGGTGAGGCCGCCGATGCCGGCGCCGGCGATCATGACGTCGGCGCACGGCGGTCGGGCGGGATCGGGTGCGGTCATGTCTCCTCGTCGGGGGCGTCGGAGGCGTCGGAGGCGTCGGAGGCGTCGGAGGCGTCGGAGGAACGGGAGAAGGGGAACGGGCGGCCCCTGTGCCGCGGTGCGCTGTTCAGCGCACGGCGTGGACGAGTTCGCCGCCGCGCGGCCCCGCCTCCGGCCACCGGCCGAGAGCCGCGCCGACCGCCGCGTAGGTCACCGTCTCCGGCCGCCAGCCCCGCTCGGTGAACAGCGGCTCGGGCTCGTCGGTGCCGTACCGCCACCCGGCTCCCGAGCGTTCGAGGAGGCTCAGCATGGGGCGGACGGCCGGCTCGTGGAACAGGGACCCGGCGACGAAGTCGGCGAGGAGGTGGCTGCCGGGGGCGGAGAGTTCGGTGATCCGGTCGAGGAGGCGGAGGACGTCGCGTTCCTCCAGGTACTGGGTGAGCCCCTCGACCAGCCAGCAGGTGGGCTCGTCGGGGCGGAACCCGGCCGCCGTGAGGCGCTCGGCCCAGTCGGCGGCGAGGTCGGCGCCGACCGGCACCCGGCGGGCGCAGCGCGGCACGGCGTCGCCGAGCAGCGACTCCTTCAGCCGCAGCAGGTCCGGCCGGTCGACCTCGTAGAGGACGGTCGTGGGGAGCGGGAGGCGGTAGGCGCGGCTGTCCATGCCCGCGGCGAGCAGGACGAGTTGGCGGGGTGCGGCGGTCGCGGCGGGGGTGGCGGGGGCGGCGCCCGTGACCGTCAGGAGGAGGTCGTCGAAGTGGCGGGTGCGGACGGGTATGGCCTCCACCATGCCGGCCTGGTCGGCCAGTCTCCGTCCCGTGTCACCGGCGAGGGCGGCGGCGAACGGGTCGTCGAAGAGCCGGTCCGGCCGCTCGGACTCGCGGGCGCGGAGGGCGGCCGTCATCCGGGCGGTGTCGGCGACGGGGTCGAGGTGCTCCGTGGGGGTGGCGGCGACGGGTTCGCGGCGGTCGGCGGACGCGTCGAGGCGGGCGGCTGTCGAGTCGTTCATCGCGGGCAGGGCTCCGTTCGTGGTCGGTCGCTGGTACGGGCGCGCGGGGCGCCCGATGACTCACCCCCGTCTGGTGCGGCCCTCCCGTACTACCACGTACACGGACAAGCGGTAAGAGGACCGTGTGGTGAATGGTGCTGAAAATGGCCTGTGTGGTGCGGGCGGGGCCGTGGAGTTGGCTCATCAACGCCCCCCCCGCCGCCCGGCGAAGGAGTCGGTGACCTACCCCCGCGCGGTCACGCGGCCCCTTCCGGGGCGACGGCGGCCACCGCGGTCGCGCTGATCCGGCACCTGCGCGGCTCCGTGGGCACGTTGGGGAACGCGGCGGCGTCCCGGGCTTGACCTCAACCGCGGTCGAGGTCGGACGATGATCGCGCAGCGGAGGGGGAGGCACCCTCCGGAACCCGCGCGAGACGAGGAAGAAGCGCATGAAGGCAGCGGCGATCAACGCGTTCGGCGGCCCCGAGGTCGTGGAACCGCTCGAACTCCCGACCCCCGAGCCCGGCCCTGGACAGGTGCGGGTACGCGTACGGGCGGCCGGGGTGCAGCCCGTCGACGGCGCGGTCCGGCGCGGCCTGTTCCACACCGGCACCACACCGGCGTTCCCGCTGACGATCGGCAACGACTTCGCCGGGGTGGTCGACCGGACCGGCGAGGACGCGGACGGCTTCGCGGCGGACGGCTTCCGGGCGGGCGGCTCCCCGGCCGACGGCTCCACGGCCGGCGGCTCCACGGCGGGCGGCTCCACGGCCGACGGCTTCCCGGCCGGCGGCTTCCCGGTCGGCGCCGAGGTACTGGGCTGGGCCCCGATGGCGTGCCACGCCGAGTACGTCGTGGTGCCCGTCGACCAGATCGTCGCCAAGCCCGCGGGCATGCCGTGGGAGGTGGCCGGCGCCTTCTCCGCGTCCGCGCAGACCGCGCACACGGCCCTGGAACTGCTCGGGGTGGGCGCCGGCGACACCCTGCTGGTCCACGCGGCGGCCGGCGGTGTCGGTACGGTCGCCGTGCAGCTCGCCCGGGCGTACGGCGCCACCGTGATCGGCACCGCGAGCCCCCGCAACCACGACTACCTGCGCTCCCTGGGCGCCCTCCCGGTGGCGTACGGCGACGGCCTGGTGGAGCGGGTCCGCGCGCTGGCGCCGCGGGGGATCACCGTCGCGCTCGACGCGGCGGGCGGCGCGGCGCTGGACGCCTCGGTCGAACTGGTCGCGGACCGGGACCGGATCGGCACGATCGTCGGCTTCGACCGCGCCCCCGCCCTGGGCGTCCGCGTGCTCCGCACCCAGCGGTCGGCCGCGCGGCTGAGCGCGCTGACCGGCCTCTGGACGGAGGGCCGGCTGCGCGTCGAGGTCTCCCGCACCTTCCCCCTGGAACGCGCCGCGGACGCGCACCGCGCGATCGAGACGGGGCACGGGCGGGGGAAGATCGCGCTGGTGATGGGCTGAAGGGCAGGTGACGGGGAGCGGTCGGTGCCCTCGGCACCGGCCATACCGACCACACCACCCACACCAGCCGCCCCGAAAGAGCCACCTCCCCCTCCCGCGATAATGCCCCCATGAGCTCCACCGCCCCACCAGCCCCCGAAGCCCCCCACCCCGTTCCCGACGCCGTGGCGCACCTCACCGGGCGGTGGACGGTGCACCGCGTCCTCCGCGACCTGGCCACCGGCCAGGAGGGCACCTTCCGCGGTACGGCCGTGTTCCGCCCGGCCGCCGGCGCGACGCACCTGCTGCACGTCGAGGACGGCGGGCTCACCTGGAACGGCGTCACCGGCCGGGCGGGCCGGACGCTCCTGCTGTACGGCCGGCCGGACGGCACGGCCGACGTCCGCTTCGCCGACGGCCGCCCCTTCCACCCCCTGGACCTGCGCACCGGGCACTGGACCACCCGCCACCCCTGCGGCCGGGACCGCTACGACGGAACGTTCACCGTCGTCTCGGCCGACGAGTGGCGGCTCACCTGGCGCACCACCGGACCGGCCAAGGACCAGCTCCAGCACTCGGTGTACCGCCGCGCCGACCGCCCCTGAACAAGGCCCGCCGACGCGGCGGTTCACCTCCCGTGCCGCTCCCGGAACATGTCCGTCAGCCCCTGGTCCGCGTGGCCGAGCTGCAGATCCCGTTCCGTCCGGCCGCCCCCGGCGACCTGGAGCACCGTGGCCACCGGCGGGTATCCGGCCGCGACCACGGTGTACTCGCCCGCGGACAGGTCGACGAAGCGGAACGTGCCGTCGGCGCCCGTGATCGCGGAGTCGACGACGTTCCCGCCCGCGTCGAGCAGGGTGACGCGGGCGTCCTCGACCGGCCGGCCGCCTCCGGCGCGCACCGTCCCGCGCAGTACCGCGCCGCCCGCCAACTCGACGTCCTGCCGGGTCTCGCGGGCGGACTGGACGGTGACGGGGAGCGCGGCCGGACGGTAGGCGGGGGCGCTGGCGGCCAGGGTGTACTCGCCGGCGACGAGTTCGCCGATGACGTAACCGCCTTCGTGCCCGGTCCGGGTGGAGGCGACGACCTCGCCCTGGACGCTGGTGAGCGTCACCAGCGCCTCGCACACCGGGCTGCCGTCGGCGGCGCGGACCGTGCCCGCGAGCCGGCCCGCGCCGCCGAGGACGACGTCGAGTTCGACCGGCCGGTCGCCGACGGTCACGGTGACCGCCTGCGGCTGATGGCCTCCGGCCGCGGCGATGAGGACGTACGAGCCCGTGCCGGGCGTGTTCAGCGCGTACCGGCCGTCGTCGCCGCTGGAGCCGCGCCCGATCTGCCGCCCCTGGGCGTCGATCAGGGTGAGCGCGGCGCGGGCGACGGTGGTGCCGTCCTGGTGCTGCACGGCGCCGGTGACGGGCACCCCGGCGGCGTACGGCGCGTCGTCGGGAACGCGCGCCCCCTCGCGTACGTACGTCCCCTCCCGGGGCTCACGGGCGTACGCCGCCTCCCGGACGTACTCCGCCTCCCGGACGTACGCCTCACGCCCCGGATCCGGTTCGGTGATCAGCGGCGCGGGCGGTGGCGGGGTCGGCTCGTTGCGGGCGGGTGGGATGGTGGGCGCTTCGGGGGCGTTGTGGGACACCAGTGGTTTCTCCTTCAGCAGGAAGGCGAGCAGGAAGCCGAGGACGAACACCGGCACCAGGTAGAGGAAGATCCGCGGCATGGCGTCCGCGTACGCCCGGACGTAGCCGTCCCGCAGCGCCGCCGGGAGGGCGTGCACCAGGCCGGGCGTGAGGGAGTCGGCGTCGGGGAGCCCGGCGCGGCGCGGCAGTTCGGCGGCGAGGCGGTGGGCCAGCCGGTGCGCGAAGAGGGTCCCGAAGACGGCCGCGCCGACCGAACCGCCGATCTGCCGGAAGAAGTTGTTGGCGCTGGTGGCGGTGCCGAGGTCGGCGGGGTGGACGGAGTTCTGCACCGCGAGGATCAGGACGGGCAGGGAGAGGCCGATGCCGGTGCCGAGGACGGCCATCCAGAGGCTGTAGACCAGCCGGCCCGTCCCGGCGTCCAGGTGTGACAGCAGGTACATGCCTTCGGCGGCGAGGGCGCAGCCGAGGACGGGCAGCAGCTTGTAGTGGCCGGTGCGGCTGACGAGTTGGCCGGCGACGAGGGAGGCGGCCACGACGCCGCCCATCATCGGCAGCATCAGCAGCCCGGACTCCGTCGCGCCGGCCCCGTCGACCATCTGCAGGAAGGTCGGCAGGTAGCTGGCGGCGCCGAAGAGGCCGACGCCGACCACCGCGCCGATCAGGCCGGTGACGACGAAGACGGAGTCGCGGAACAGGTGGGGCGGGATGATGGGTTCGGCCGCGTACTGCTCGACGACGAGGAACAGCAGGGCCGTGCCGAGCGCGCCCGCGGCGAGGCCGAGGGTGACGCGGTCGGTCCAGGCGTACTCGGTGCCGCCCCAACTGGTCAGCAGCACCAGGCAGGTGGCGCTGGCGCTGAGCAGCAGCGCGCCGAGGACGTCGAACCGGCCGCGGGCGGTGGGCCGGGGCAGGTCCAGGGCCTTGAGGACGACGGCGAGGGTGACCAGCCCGAAGGGGACGTTGACGTAGAAGCACCAGCGCCAGGAGGTGTGGTCGGTGAAGAACCCGCCCAGCAGCGGCCCCGCGACGGAGGCGAGCCCGAAGGCGGCGCTGATGACGCCCATGAAGCGGCCGCGCTCGCGCGGCGGGACGATGTCGGCGATGATCGCCTGCACACCGATCAGCAGCCCGCCGGCGCCGACGCCCTGGAGCGCGCGGAAGGCGATGAACTGGTCCATGGTCCGCGACCAGCCGGCCAGTCCGGAGCCGAGGACGAAGACGACGATCGCGAAGACGAAGACGGTCTTGCGGCCGAGCAGGTCGCCGACCTTGCCGTAGAGCGGCAGCACGACCGTGGAGGTGAGCAGGTAGGCGGTGACGGCCCAGGTCATGCGGTCGACGCCGTGCAGGTCGCCGACGATCCGCGGGAGCGCGGTGGCCACGATCGTCTGGTCGAGCGCCGCGAGGAGCAGGGTGAGCATCAGCGCGGTGAAGACGACGCGGACCCTCCCCCGTCCCGGCCGGGGGTCCCGGTCGGGGGTCCCGGCCGGGACGGGGCCGTTCGCGGCGGGCAGGGCGGGTGGACCGCTCGTCGCCACGATGGCCTCGGAGATGGACCCGCCCACGTGTGTGCTCCCGTCGTCGCGCCTGATCGTCCGGCCGCCCTTTTTTCGCATTACGCGACAACGGGGAGCAAGCGCGACGTTTTACCCGGGAGTACGGCCGTGACGGCTTTCCGCCGGTCGGAAGGGTTGTGACGGTCCGGTGCCGGGCCGGGAAAACCACTCGAACAGGTGAGACGCCTCCAGGGGCTCAGCCCTTCTCCACCTCAGCCGCGAGCCGGGCGAGGACGGCGTCGTGGATCCGGGCCAGCCCCTTGGGCGCGAAGGCCCGCTCGAAGAAGCCGCCGATGCCGGTGGCGCCGGTCCAGGTGCTGCTGACGACGACCTTGGCCCGCCCCTCACCGGCGGGGGTGACGGTCCACGTGGTGACCATGGAGGAGTTCCGGTCCTTCTCCACCAGCTGCCCGGCGGACGGCTCGGTGACCTCCAGCAGGCAGTCCCGGACGCGCTTGCTGGTGGCCTGGAGCTTCCAGTGCACCAGCGTGCCCTCGCCGTCGCCGCCCTCCCGCACCTCGTACTCGCTGTACTGCTCGGGCAGCAGCTTGGCACGGGTGCCGCTGTAGTCGGCGAGCGTGTCGAACACCTCCTCCGGGTCCGCTGAGATGATCCGCTCGGTGGTGGCCTCGACCTGGCCCATGACTTGCCCTCCGGGATTCCGGGATGACGATATGTGCGGCAGCCCGCGCGTCCCGCGGGTGCGGGCAAAGCCAATCACCAACGCCCCACCTGCCCAAATCGGGGTGCGCTCGATCCGCGTACATCCCGACGTTTCCGTCTGCGGGCATCCCGGGACCGCTAACGTGCGTGCATGGTGCGCATACGGAAGATGACCGACGACGATGTGGACGCCGTGGCGGAGATCCGGGTCGGCGGCTGGCGGACGGCGTACCGGGGACTCGTCCCCGACCGGTACCTCGACGCCATGGACCCGCTCGCGGACGCCGCCGCCCACCGGGCGCGCCGGTCGTCACCCGCGTACCCGATGGCGGAACTGGTCGCCGAGTCCCCCCTCGACGGCGTGATCGGCTGGGCCTGCCTGGGCCCCTCCCGCGACGAGGATCTCCCAGCGCCCGCCGGTGAGCTGTACGCCCTCTACGTGCGCCCCGCGCTCGTCGGAACCGGCGTGGGGCGGGCGCTGTGCGCCGGTGTGTTGGAGAGGGCGCGGGAACGGGGGGATGCGCGTCTGGGGCTCTGGGTGCTCCGCGAGAACGCGCGCGCCCGGCGCTTCTACGCTCGCGCGGGGTTCACGGCCGACGGCGCGGAGCGTGTGGATCCGGTGGACGGGGAGCCGGTGGTGGAGGTGCGGTACGTGCGGGGGCTTTGAGGGGGGGGCGCCCCGGTCCCTCCCCCAGAGGGGGCACCCCCGTGCACCCGCACCGCAAGGGCGCTAACCTGATGCCGAACGGTGGAGTCCACACGGAAAAAGGGCCCCGCCCGGACCGGTATCCGGACGGGACCCAAGGGCTTTACGGCCCTCGGCTTGGGTTGTGCGAGCCGAGGGTCAGCCCTTCCGCAGCCACTCCCTCACCTTCCGCGTGAAACGCTTCCAGATCGACGGGCGAGGCCTGCGGTGGCGACCTGTCATAGGAGCGCCCCCCTTTCAACACGGCCAAGATCCGGTGACCGCTACCGGAGGAACCCGGTGTCCGGGGTCCCCCGCGAACCGACGTACGCCGGTCCCTCCATGAAGGGGGGCGCCCCGAAGGACGCCGCCGCACACATTACCTGCCGCTGACCTCAACTCACCTTGTGCAAAGGGAATTCGCCCGGTCAGGTGATTGCCCCCACGGACGCACCATCCAGCCCGTCGAAACGCACACTCACCCCCGCGGCCCGTTGCGCGCGCGCACCGTCGGGAGGGGCCGGCCGTTGAGCCGGGCGAGGGCCACTATCGCCGCCGGCCGCAGCCGCTCGTGCTCGCGCGCCGCGACCAGGGTCGCCTCGGCCCGCCGGTCCCCGAGCAGACCCAGTCCCTCGACACACGCCCGGGCGACCGGCCAGCAGTGGTCCCGCGCGGCCAACAGCCGCTCCAACGTGGAGAGGAGGGCGGGCACGGACTCGGGCGCGCGCAGCTCGGTCAGCAGCCGGACGGGGTGGACGGCGTACGCGGTCCGCAGCGGGTTGGTGGCGAGGGCGGCGGCGGCGCGGGCCGTCCGCGGGTCGCGCAGCCGCGCGAGCGCGTACGCCGCGGTGGCGCACCGCACCGGCTCCCGGTAGTTGAGCAGCAGCACCAGCGTCTCGAAGGCCCGCCGGTCCCCCTGGACGCCGAGCGCGAAGGCGGCGATCTCCCGGGCCCAGAGCGGCTGTTCGGGGGCGACCAGTACCTCCGCGAGCTCGTCGCGGGCGGCGCGGCCGTCGGTGCGCGCGAGGGCCAGCAGCCGTTCGTACGCCGTGAACTCGGCCGGGGAGACCAGTTCGGCCCGCACCCGCTTCAGCAGTACGCGGAATTCCTCTTCCATTCCCGCTCCTCCCCGAGTGGCCTGTACCACATACTAATTCGGGCCCCCGCCCCCTGGCGCTCGCGGTTACCGGTGAGTTAATCTCCCGGCACGAGCCGCACCCCGGCTCGGGCGGCCGGTGACGCGGCCGTCGTGGCACCGGAGTTCCCGGTGCCGTCCGCCGGTTCGGCACTCCAGTACGGCACGGCCCCGGGACAGGGCCGGCCGCTCGCACGACTCCCTCCCCGTGGACGCCCTTTACCCGTCCGCGGAAATCCTTAAGGCGCCGCGCCCGCGCGGGGACGCGCCGCGCCTCCGCGCCCGGCAGCGCCGCCGGGCCGGTACCCCGCAGCCCCCGAAGCTCCCGTATTTCCCGCAGCTCCCGTCGCTCCCGCCGAGTTCCCCGTGCCCGGGGCACGCCCGCCGCCGCTCCCTGCGGGCCCCCGGGCCGGAAAACACCCTCTGGAGTCCCGTCATGGACCGTCAGTCCACCGTCCCGCCGTCCCCCGCCACCGGCCGTACCCCCACCGGCCGTACCGCCGCCGAGGCCACCGCCCCCGCCGGCCCGCTGCGGTCCGTCGCCGTCGTCGGCCTCGGCACCATGGGCTCCGGCATCGCCGAGGCCCTGGTGCGGGCCGGCCGCGAGGTGGTCGGCATCGACGTCAGCGCCGAGGCGGCCGGCCGAGCCGTCGAGTCGCTCACCGCCGCCACCGCCCGCGCGGTCACCCGCGGCAAGCTGACCGAGGACGAACGCCGGGCCGCCCTGGGCCGGTTCCGCACCTCCGCCGACCTCGCCGACGCCGCCGGCGCCGACCTGGTGATCGAGGTCGTGCCCGAGGACTACGCGCTCAAGCACGACGTCTTCACCGCCCTCGACGGAATCGTCGCGCCCACGGCGATCCTGGCCACCGGCACCAACGCACTGTCCGTCACCCGCCTCGCCGCCGACTCCGCCCATCCCGAACGGGTGCTCGGCCTGCACTTCTTCAACCCCGCGCCGGCGATGAAGCTGGTGGAGGTGGTCTCCTCGGTGCTCACCGCCCCGAGCGCGGTCGCCGCCGTCACCGAACTCGCCCACGAGCTGGGCAAGGAGCCGGTCGCGGTGGGCGACCGGCCCGGATTCGTCGCGGACGGGCTGCTGTTCGGCTACCTCAACCAGGCCGCCGCCATGTACGAGTCGCGGTACGCGTCCCGCGAGGACATCGACGCCGCGATGAAGCTGGGCTGCGGGTTGCCGATGGGACCGCTGGCCCTGCTGGACCTGATCGGCGTCGACACCGCCCGGACCGTGCTGGAGGCCATGTACGCGGCCTCGCGCGACCGGCTGCACGCGCCCGCGCCGATCCTCGGGCAGCTGGCCGCGGCCGGGCTGACCGGCCGCAAGGCGGGCCGCGGCTTCTACACGTACGCGGCGCCGGGCTCGTCGGAGACCGTCCCGGACGCGGAGACGCCCGGGGCGTCCGGCACCGGGACGGCCGGCCGGCCCGTGCGCTCCGTCGGCGTCGTCGGCTCCGGGACGATGGCGAGCGGCATCGCCGAGGTCTTCGCCCGGGCGGGCCTCCCGGTGGTGCTCGCCGCCCGCACCGCCGACAAGGCGGAGGGCGCCCGCGCCCGGGTCGCGGCGTCACTGGCCCGCTCGGTGGAGAAGGGCCGGATCACCGCCGGGCAGCGCGACGCGGCCCTGGAACTGATCACCCCGGCCGGCTCCCTGGACGCCCTCGCGGAGGTGGACCTGGCCGTGGAGGCGGTGGCCGAGGACCTCGCCGTCAAGCGGGAGCTGTTCACCGCGCTCGACAAGGTGTGCCGATCCGGAGCCGTCCTGGCCACCACCACCTCCTCGCTGCCGGTGATCGCCTGCGCCCGGGCGACGTCCCGCCCGCAGGACGTCGTGGGCATGCACTTCTTCAACCCGGCGCCCGCGATGAAGCTGGTGGAGGTGGTGCGGACGGTGCTGACGGCGGACGACGCCCACGCCACCGTCCGCGAGGTCTGCGCGGCCGTCCGCAAGCACCCGGTGGACTGCGGGGACCGCGCCGGGTTCATCGTCAACGCGCTGCTGTTCCCGTACCTCAACAACGCGGTGAAGATGGTGCAGGAGCACTACGCCTCGCCGGACGACATCGACACCGCCATGAAGCTCGGCGGCGGCTACCCGATGGGCCCCTTCGAACTCCTCGACGTGGTCGGCCTGGACGTCTCGCTCGCCATCGAGCGCGTCCTGCACCGCGAGTTCCGCGACCCGGGCCTCGCACCCGCGCCCCTGCTGGAACACCTGGTCGCGGCGGGCTGCCTCGGCCGCAAGACGGGACGCGGCTTCCGCGAGTATGCGCGGGCCTGACGCCCCGGCCACGGGGACCGCGGCGGAACGCTCCGGGGGCCCGGGGGCGCGGGACGCGGCGGCGGACTCCCCGAACCCGGCCCGGCGAGGCCCGACGGACGGTCCCGGGGCCTCGGATTCGCGTGCCGCGGCCGACAGCTCCAAGGGCCCGGCGGCGCGAGGCGCGGCCGAACGGTCCGGGAGCCCGGGGCCGCGTGGCGCGGGTGAGGGCTCCCGGGAGGCGGCCCCGAGCCACGCGGTCGAGCGGCCCGGGGGCCCGGGAGTACGGGGCGCGGCGGAAGGGTGGGGCGGGCTGCTGGAACCGGTCGGCGGTCCGTCCCGGCGCGGGCGCGCGGGGGCGTGTTACGTTCCCCACATGTCCCAGCCCGCCAAGTCCGTCCGCTCCCCGCGCGGGACCGCCACCAGCGGCTCCGAGGAGCCCGGGCCGCCCGGCCCGCGCCCGTCGCCGTCCTCCCCCGCCCCGGAGGCCGCCGGCTCCCGGCGCGCCGCCGCCCAGCGCCTCACCATGCGCCGCAAACTCGCCGCCGCCGCCATGGAGTTGTTCGCCACCAAGGGCTACGAGGCCACCACCGTCGACGAGATCGCGGCGGCGGCCGGGGTCGCCCGCCGCACGTTCTTCCGCCACTTCCGCTCCAAGGAAGAGGCGATCTTCCCGGACCACGACGACACCCTCGTCCGCGCGGCCGGGGTCCTGGACGCTGCCCCCGCGCACGAGAACCCGCTCGACACGGTGTGCCGGGGCATCAAGGAGGTCATGCGCATGTACGCGGCCTCCCCGGCCGTCTCGGTCGCGCGCTACCGCCTCACCCGCGAGGTCCCCACCCTCCGCGAGCGCGAGATCGCCTCCGTCGCCCGCTACGAACGCCTCTTCACCCGTTACCTCCTGGGCCACTTCGAGGAGGGCACGCACCACGACGACGACCCGCTGCTCGCCGAGGTCGCCGCCTCCGCCGTCGTCACCGCCCACAACCACGTCCTCCGCCGCTGGCTCCGCAGCGGCGGCGAGGGCGACGTCGAGGCCCAGCTGGACCACGCGTTCGCGATCGTCCGCGAGACCTTCGGCAAGGGCATCGGCGCGGGCCGCGCCCCGCTGCCGGAGGGGCCTGTGGTCACGGCGCACCCCGAGGGCGAGGTCATGGTGGCGGTGGCGCGGACGGACGCGCCGCTGGGGGATGTGATGGCGGCGATCGAGAAGGTGCTCAAGTCCCGTTGAGGGCGGGGGTGTCGCGGCCCGGCCCCACCCGGACCACCGCCTCCGGCCGGCCGTAACACCGGCCCGGCCGTCACGCGCGTCCGGCCCGGGCGGCCGAGGACACCGCCGGTGCGTGCCGAGTACCGCCACGGCAGACGTCCGGCCGGCACGACCTCCGACCCGAGGGCGGGCCGGTTACGCGGGGTACCTAAAGTGACGCCATGTCCCATCCTGCCGACCAGTCGCCCATCGACGTCCTCGACACCTACCTGGAAGCCCTCTCGGACGCCCTGTGCGACGGTTTCGACCATGGCGCCGACGGCCCGCCGCCCCTCCCGGAGCGTCCCGTTCTCGCCGGCCCCGGCGCCGGGGAAGGGGAGGACGAACTCGTCGCCTGGGCCCTGGGCCGGCTCGACGGCATCCCCCGCGAGCCGAAGGACGCCTTCCAGCGGGAGGTCAACGGCTTGCTGTACGAACTGCGCAGCCGCCGCAACCCCTGGAACGCGGCGGCGCTGCGGCTGCTCGACGATCACTACACCTTCGCGGCGACCGGACCCCGCCTGCACGAGGACTGGACGCAGGACGCCATCGCCGTCATGCGCCGGTCGGTCCCCGATCCCCGCCGCTGGGTACGACTGGACTGGGACCGCAACAGCACCGCCCGCCGGACGGTGCCCGCTTACCCCTTCGAGCCGCCGCCCGCTTCCGGTTTCTCCCAGTTGCTGCACCCTGTGGAGAAGGAGGCGGCGGTCGCCTCGCTCGCCATCATGACCGAGTCGTGGGGGACGGAAACCGCCCCCGTCCGGTCCCGCCCGGACCGGGACGCCGTCCTGGCGGACGCCCGGACGCTGCTCGACCGCTACGGCCCCACGGCCCGCTTCCGGACCACCGCGGAGGCCGCCGCCTCCGACCCCGCCCACGACTTCATCGCGTCGGGCCTCTCCGCGTACTTCTGCTTCAGCGGCTTCCTCACCTGCGAGTACATCGACGGCATCGACCTCTGGGGCGATCTCGGGCTGATCGCGGTGAGCGAGGACGAGGTGGGCCTCTTCTGGGCGATCGCCGCCTACTAGTGCCGCATCAGGCAACGTTCGCCCACCGACCCGGTGCCCCTGCGGTGATCCGCAGCAGCCGTCTGCCCCTGTCGTCATCGGTCTCACGGACCCGCACTCGCTCTGCCGTCAACACAGCTTGCCGGGGGCGCGCCCGCCGGAGTGGCATCCGGACGGCGTGTCACCTCCGCACAGCACAAGGGCCGCTGATGCGGCACTAGCCGGGATTCACAACCTCGTCGTCCCAGTGCGTGCCGAACTCGGCGACGCGCACCTCCGCGATGTGCTCGTACCGGCTGATCCGGTCGGTCCACTCCATGTCGACACCGAACGCCACGTGCGCGAAGCCCACCCGGCCGACGGCCTCGGCCAGGCCCGGATCGCCCGGGGCCACCAGCCGCACCGGCGTGTCAAGCGCCACGGTGTGCGGCGGCACGAAGTACTCGCCCGGCAGAACGGTGCGCGCATGGACGAGCGCGCCGACAGCGACAACCGAGCCGGCCCCCAACCGCGCGCTCTGCAGGACCGTCGCCGCGGTCGCCACATAGACGCACCTGCCGACCTCGCAGCCCAGCAGCGTGGCGTGCGGCCCCACGAAGACGTGGTCGCCGACAAGCACCGGCTGATCGCCGGCGACCGCAGACCCGCGCAACACCGCGTTCTCGCAGATCACCGCCGCCTCCCCGACCTCGATCCGAGCCCCCTCGGCGTCGAGCACCGCACCGTACATCACGCGCGCCCTCGGTCCCACGCGCACATCACCGACCAGCGTGGCCGTCGGCGCGACGTAGGCGGTGGGATCGACCTGCGGTTCATGTCCGCGATGCCGGATGCGGATTCCTTGCGTTTCAGCGATCACGAGCGGATCCTCGCCCGACCGACCGCCAACATGCTGGCGGATTTCGGACGGGACGTTCGTCGAGACTGCGCCATCCGAACCGAGGCACTACAGGGCGAACGTGCGCCGATGCGGCACCAGGACCCCGCCCGGCGCGCCTCTCCCGGGTTCTCCCCGCCGCTCCGGCGGGACCGCCTCACACCGTGGCGCCGTCGTCCGGCGTCCGGCCGGCCGCGATCCCCGCCGCTTCCTCCTCCGTCGCCACCGACGGCGGCGACCCTTCCAGCGGCCGGCCGGCCGTCTCCTTCATGCGGGCCACCGCGGCCACGCCGACGAGGGCCGCGCCCGCCGCGTACCAGGCGGGGGCCAGGTCGCTGCCGGAGGCGTGGATCAGGCCGGTGGTGATCAGCGGGGTGGTGCCGCCGAAGAGGGAGGTGGAGAGGTTGTAGCCGATGGAGAGGGAGCCGTAGCGGACGCGGGTGGGGAAGAGGGCGGGGAGCGCGGCCGACATCGTGCCGAGCAGGCAGACCAGGGGAAGGCCGAGCAGGAGCATGCCGCCGAGCACGGCGAGCAGACTCCCCTGTCCGATCAGCAGAAACGCCGGTACCGACAGCACGACGAAGCCGCCCATACCCGCCATCAGCAGCGGTTTCCGGCCCACGCGGTCGCTGAGCCGGCCCACCGTCGTGATGACGCACATCAGCAGCAGCATCGTCACGACGAGGACGGCCACGCCGTGCGCGTCGTCGTACCCCAGCCGGTCGGTCAGGTAGGTGGGCAGGTAGGAGAGCAGCATGTAGTCGGTGATGCCGTAGGCGCCGGCCAGGACGACGCACAGGGCCAGCCGGGATCGTTGCGTGGTGAAGATCTCCCGTAGCCCGGCCGTCGCCTCCCGGTGACGGCTCCGGTCGGCGGGCTCCTCGGTCAGTTTCCGGAAGGCCGGCGTGTCCTCCAGCCGCAGCCGCAGGTACAGGCCGACGAGCCCGAGCGGTCCGGCGACGAGGAAGGGGACGCGCCACCCCCACTCCCGCATCCCGTCGCCGCCCAGCCACGCGCTCATGAGCGTGACGAGTCCGGCGGCGCCGACGTAACCGGCGAGGGTGCCGAATTCGAGGAAACTGCCGTAGTACCCACGGCGTTTGTCGGGCGCGTACTCGGCGATGAAGGTGGAGGCGCCGCCGTATTCGCCCCCGGTGGAGAAGCCCTGGAGCATCCGGAGCAGGATCAGCAGGACCGGGGACCAGAATCCGATGGCCGCGTAGGAGGGGATCAGGCCGATGGCGAACGTGCCGGCGGCCATCAGCACCATCGTCAGCGCCAGCACCCGCTTGCGGCCGACGCGGTCGCCGAGCGGCCCGAAGAACAGCCCGCCGAGCGGTCGTACGAGGAAGGCCACGGCGAAGGTGGCCAGGGACGACAGCAGCCGCACCGCGCCGTCGCCGGACGGGAAGAAGACGTCGCCGATCGTCACGGCGAGGTAGCTGTAGACGCCGAAGTCGAACCACTCCATGGCGTTGCCGAGCGCCGCCGCCTTCACCGCGCGTCTCACCAGCCGCTCGTCCGTGACCGTGACGTCCGTGCGCCGCGAGCGGGAGGCGCGACGGCGTTCGGCCGCCCGGGAGAGCGCCGGGTGCCGGCTGTCGGCCGCGGCCCTCGCATCGCTGCCGTCGCGCCGGACCGCGGCGCTGCTGCCTTTTGGCAAGGCTCGGTTTCCTTTCCTGCGGAGCGCGGGCCCGGCGGGCGTTCCCCACCCTGGCCCGTTTTCGCGGCTCGCCTTCACACTGGGCGGCCCCGGGAAACGGCGGGTGGCCGAATCGCGACGCAGATCACGTTCCGGGCGGCGCGATCACGTTACGGGCGGCGCGCATCACGTCCGGAGCGTCGCGCATCACCTTCCGGCCGACGCCGATCACGCTCGCGCCGGCGCGGATCACCTGCCGGGCGACGCAGATCACCTTCCGGCCGACACGGCTCACGTCCCGGCGACGCGACTCACGTCCCGGCGACGCGGCTCACGATCAGGCGACGCGGCTCACGATCAGGCCGGAGCGGACGGAAGCCGCCGGGGATCCGCTGCCCCGACGAGGCGATCACCCGATACGAGCGTGCCCGCCTGCTTGACGTGCCGCAGAACGGGCGACACCTCCATGCTCTGCAAACCGGGCAGGGCACCGATCCGGTCGGAGGTGAACTCGAAGAGCTCGTCGAAGTCCCGGCAGTGGGCGACGGCATGGATGTTGTACGGGCCGGAGATGGCCGCCGCGAAGGCGATCTCGGGTTCCCGCGCGAGCGCGCGGCCGACGTTCTTCACCTCCGACGGGTGCACCCGCAGCCACAGGTTGGCCCGTGCGTGAAAGCCCAGGGCCGCCGGGGCGATCTCGACGTCGAAGTACACGACGCGTCGCCGCAGCAGGGCGCGGAGGCGGCGGGACGCCCGGCCCGGCGTGGAGTCCGTCGCCGCGGCGAGGGCGACGAGACCGGCCCGGCCGTCCGCGGCGAGCGCGTCGAGAAGCCGCTCGTCCTCGGGGGTGAGACGTACGGGGTCGCCGGCGACCACCGGGGACTCCGTGAACGGCTGTTCCTCCCCGGCGAGCATCGCCTCCTGCTCGGGGGACAGCGTGCCGCGCAGCGCGGCCCAGTAGTGGCCGCGGCCTCCCATGAACTGGCGGAGCATGGCGAACGCGTCGATGTCGAGCACCGCGGCGGTGCGCGGGAGCCGCCGGCCGAGCAGTTCCTCGCGCTGCGCCCGGTCCCGCGACTGCGTCGCGCACGTGACCTCGGAGCCCGCCGCCCCCACGGCCACCCAGTTGACGTCGTCCCGCCGGGCGAGCGCGTTCGCGATCGCCTCGACGCTGCCGGGCCGGCAGCGCAGCCGCACCAGCCACCTGCTCTGCCCCAGCGCTCCCGGGTTCACCACCCCGACGACGCGGAGGACGCCCTCGGCGCACAGGCGCCGGTACCGGCGGTTGACGGCGCTCTCGGTGAGGCCGAGCGCGGCCGCCATCGAGGCGAAGGACGCGCGGGGCGCGACCTGCAACGCGCGGATGATTCGGACGTCGTCGGGCTGGATCTCGAAGGATCCGGACGCGGAGGCACCTGTCACAGCGGGAATCCTACGAACCGGCCCGCCCGGATCGCCCCGGGACGGCACGGCGAGCAGACTCCCCCCGTACGACCGAACCACCGAACCACCGACGAAACGGAGACGACCGTCGTATGCCATCGACCAGCAGCACAGGGCGGCGAACACCGACCGCCCTCGTCATCGGAGCCTCGCGCGGCCTCGGCCACGCGATGGCGGCCGAGTTCGTCCGGCGGGGCTGGAACGTCATCGGCACGGTCCGCGACCCCTCCGCGCGCACCCCCCTGCACGATCTCGCGGAACGTGCCGACGGGCGCGTCACCATCGACCACCTCGACGTCAACGAGCCCGGCCACCTGCCGCCCCTGCACGAGCGCCTGCACGAGCGCCTGGCGGAACGCGACCGGCTCGACCTCCTCTTCGTCAACGCCGGCACCACCAGCGACGAGTGGACCCCCATCGGCGAGGTGACGACGGACGCCTTCGTCGAGGTGATGACCACCAACGCCCTCGGCCCCCTGCGCGCGATCGAGGCACTCGAAGACCTGGTGTCCCCCACGGGCCTCATCGGAGCGATGTCGTCCGGACAGGGCAGCATCACGAACAACACGACCGCGGGCCGCGAGCTCTACCGGGGCAGCAAGGCGGCGTTGAACATGTTCCTGCGCTCCTTCGCGGTCCGGCAGGCCCAGGCCCACGCCGGGCGCGGCTGCGTCCTCCTGGCGCCGGGCTGGATCCGCACCGAACTCGGGGGCCCCGACGCGCCCTTCACCGTCGAGGAGAGCGCGCCGCTCCTCGTGGACGTCCTGCTGTCCCGGCTGGGCACCCCCGGCCTGGCGTACCTGGACCGCGAGGGGCGGACGGTGCCCTGGTGAACCACCCCGACGAGACGACGGCCGGTCTTGACCGCGCCCTGAAGGCATTCGGTGAAACCCTGGGCCGTACCGACGTCAAAGCGGCGTTGCGCACGCGGGAACCGTCTCCCGGGAGCCGGCACGTCCGATGTGCTGATTCTCGTACGTGAGGGTCCATTCCCGTGGCAGGATGACCGACCCGGCACGATATCCGGATCCGGATCGAACGGGCGCCGAGCCGAGTGGGGTAACGGGGGACCGGCATGGGGGACAACATCGAGCTGACCGTTTCCGATCCCTCGCAGATGCTTCCGCTGCGGGATTGGCTGCGCGGCCAGCCGGGCACGGACGTGGCCATGGCACCCGGCCGGCCGGGGCACGGGGAGTTGGGCACGTTCGACGTGCTGGTCGTGCTCGCCAGCAGCGCGGGTGTGGTGGAGGCGTTCAGGACGCTGCCGGAGTTCTTTCGCTCGCGGCGGTCGGGCCTACGGATCGAGATGACCGTTCGTGGGGAGCGACTTGTCCTGGAGGCTACCAACGTGGATGAGGTGATGCCGATTCTGGAGCGATTGCTCGATGAGTGACAGTCCCTTGCGGGACTACTCGCGTTCACGAGCAGTCCTGATCGGGGTGTCGGACTACAGGTTTCTGCCGCCTGTACCGCCCGCCGGCAACAGCCTGGATCGGATGGCGGGGCTGCTCACCGGCCCCCTGTGCGACTGGCCTGCTCACCGGGTGCACATCGAGCGCGACCCACGTCGCCGCGGAGGTCTGCCGGACACTCTCATGACCGCATATGAGGACGTCACGGATGTCGCCCTTTTCTATTTTGTGGGCCACGGCCACTCCGTGGAAGACGAACTGTGCCTGGCACTGTGTGAGTCCCCTGAGGAAGGCTACCGGCGAACGACCATCGGGCTTCCGTTCGCCGATGTGCGTGCCGCCCTGCGGGCATGCGAGGCCCAGACGAAGATCCTCATCCTGGACTGCTGCTTCGCCGGTGTCGCCACCCAGCCGCGGCACTGCCTCGGCGACGGCCATGCCACTGAGCGGCTGATCGACATGACGGCCGGCACGGGCGCCATCACCCTGGCCGCCAGCGGCGCCTACAACAAAGCCGGATTCGAACCGGACCGCGTGGCACCCCGCCCCCAGACGTACTTCACGAAGTACTTCGTCGACGTGGTCGAACAAGGCGTGCCCGGCCATCCCGGGGGCCTCCCGTTGAACCTCGTCTACGCCCGCACCGCAGACGCCCTCGCGCGCGACCGCAGACCAGCGCCGACTTGCTCTTCCCGGCATGACGCCGGCCGTTTCATTCTCGCCCGCAACGCCGCCGAGCCCGCGGGACCCTTCGGAATGCCGCAGCCCGAGGCGCCGACGACACCGCCGCGACAACCTGTCTCCAGCCCACCGCAGGAGCCCGGTTTCCGTCCGCCGACGCACACCGCGTTCGTGCCGCCGCGACCTCCTCGGCCCCCGCTGAGCCGGGCTCTCCGAGGACCGGTGTCCCGCGCTGTCCGGCTACTCCTCGCCCTTTTGCTCATCCCCCTGACATGGCTGCTGTGTCTCTTCCCAATGCAGAGCGAGACGTACGGCATCAGACTGCTGGGATTCATCGGGTTCCTCGTCCTGCCGGTGCTGGGGCTGTGGCTGTCGTGTTCGGCCGTCGCCCGACGCAGCGGCCGCCTGAGCAAGGGAGTCAGGATCCCGGCGACTGTGGGAATAGTCGTCCACGGAACACTGGCGCTCGCCCTTCTGATAGGCGTTATGAACGACCTGACCTGAGCTTGAAGACGGTCCCACCGTCGAAGGTCCGGCCACAGGCGGCAAAGGCTCGCCGCCCACTCCCCCCTGTGACCGCAACAACGGCCAACTGCCACGTGCGACATGGTCTTAGTGGAATTCGCCCGCATGCTCCTCGCACCACTGGCGGAAGGTCTGCGGGGCGGAGCCGGTGAGGTTGGTGATGTCGTCGCTGATGACTCCGGCGCGTCCGGCGCGGAACAGCTCGTTGAGGTTCCGCACTGCGGCGGCCATCTCGGGCGGAGTACCCCGCTCGATGCTCCGCTGGGCGAACTGCTCGGGGGGCAGCGGCACGAACTCGATCGGCCGTCCCAGGACGTCGGCGAGGATCTCCACCTGCTCGCGGGCGGTGAGCGCCTGCGGGCCGTTGAGGATGTAGGCGCGGCCGGCGTGGCCATCCTGGGTGAGGGCGAGGGCGGCGACACGGGCGATGTCGAAGGGGTCGACGGGCACGGTCCTGCCGGGGTCGCTCGCGTCGTAGACGCGGCCTTCGTCGCGGATCGTGGGCCACCACCATGTCGCGTTCGTCATCAAGGTGTTGGCGCGCAGGTAGGTGACGTCGAGCCCGGAGCCACGGAAGACCTGGTCGCGGGCGGCGATCCTGGCTCCGATCAGCGGCAGCGGTTCCAGGACGGTACCGATGGAGGACAGCACCACGATCTTGCGTACTCCGGCGGTACGGGCGGCCTTGATCATGTTCTCGGCCTGTGCGGGCAGCGGGGCGAGTTGCATGAAGAAGACGCCGTCGACACCACGGGCGGCCTGGGTCAGGCTCTCGGCGTCGTCCAGGTCGCCGACGGCGATGTCGATGCCGGCCGGAATCAGTTCGGCCCGCGAGGCACTGCGGACCAGGGCCCGCACGTGGTGGCCCTGCTCGTGGAGCTGGATGACCAGGGCGCCGCCGACGTTTCCGGTGGCTCCGATGACGAGGAAGGACGACATCACGGATCCTTTCGGGATCGATGAGTGGTGGAGCGATTGACGAGGGGGAAGGGGCCCGGCCACCTGGGCAGGTCGCCGTCGCGCTCGCGCAAGGTCCCGGTCGCTTCCGCCGGCCCGTCCGGGGCGCAGGCGACGCTGCGGGGGTTCGTGCCGCGTTCGGGCAGCGGCAGTGCGACCGGTGCGTCCGTGGTCGGAGTGCTCATCCCTGGCTTCCCTTCCCCTCGGCCCTTTCCCTGGGCCTTAGACCGAGTCTGGCCCTGCGGGAACCGGGGTTGCCTGGCCCGGGTCGGGCCAGGCAAAACGCCTCGAACAGGGCCGCGCGCACCCCAGCGCCGACGTCCTGCGGGCGCTGTCCCGCGCCCTGCGACTCACCGACGCCGAATTCAAGCTGGCCTGCCGGCTCGCCGGCCACGCCGCCGAGCTCGACGGAACCGTCCCCCAGCTGATCGGCCCCAACGTGCAACGGCTGCTCAACCGTCTGGGCAACGTGCCGATCGCCGTCTTCGACGCGGCCTGGACCCTGCTGGAACACAACGACCTGTGGGCGGCCCTGCACGGCGAGACACGACGCCGCGCCGGCCGCGAGACGAACCTGGTCTGGCGCACCTTCCACAACGACCCCGGCCGGGTCCGGCACCCTTCCCCAGAGGGGCACCGGGCCGCCCTGGTCGCCGACCTGCGCGGCGTCGCCTCGCGCTACCCGGCCGACCGCCGGCTGGCCGCCATGATCGGCGACCTGCGCCGATCGAACACGGACTTCGCCCGCCTCTGGGACGGCTCCGCCGTCGCGCACCACGCCAGCGGACGCAAGACCATCGACCACCCCCAAGTCGGCCCGATCGAGCTCGACTGCGACGTGCTCTCCCTCCACGGCGCAGACCTGCGCATCATCGTCTTCACCGCCGCTGCCGACAGCGAAGCCGCCGGCAAACTCCGGCTCCTGACCGTCACCGGCCTACAGGACATGACCGCTCCAACCCCCAGCTCCACCGGCCACGCGAAGGACCGCGGCGTGGGGACCGCCTGAACCCGTGACGTTCACGCGTGGTCCCGGCGGACGTGCTCCGCCCGGTTGGCGATGTACTGGGCCCGGTGCTCCTCCGCGGTGGCCCGCTCCCAGCGGTCTGGCGCGGTGCGCACCCGCGCCTCGGTCCGGCCGATCACGGTGTCCCACCACTGGCACGCCTCGCACGGCGTCACCATGGACGTCCCTCCCTGTTCAGCTTGTTGACGCGGGCGCGCAGCTTGTCGGTGGCGGTGGCGCGGCGGTACCGCGTCGGGTGCCAGGTCCGTCCGCCCTCCGGCGGGCGGAGGGTGATCCGGCGGGTGTCGTGGTCCCAGCCGACGACGACGCCGAACCGGTCGCGTTCGATGTCCAGGATCAGTTCGAGCGGCTGGGGGATCCAGTCAGCCACGGTGCGCCTCCGCGTGCCGCAGGCTCTCGCGGCGCAGCCGCTCCGCGCGGGGCCAGTCGCCCGCGCGCTCGGCGGCGCGCCGCGCCTCGGTGATGCGCGTGCACGCGGCGCACGGCGCCTGGGGGTTGGGGACGAGCACGTGCCCGAACGACATGTGCGTCACGCGGCACCCTCCACCCGGCCCGGGCACGCCTTCGGCGGCGTGCGGTGCGACGGTCTCGCGCCGGCGGCACGGCGGTACGTGGACTCGATCATCTGTGCGCCTTCCCATGTGCCACGGAGCGCAACTTCACGCCCCACCAGGAGAGTTGCGCGCGCCATGAGTGACACGCAACACTTCGTGGCGTGCCAGTGACGCACTGACACGACACGTGATCATGGGTTGGAGGGGGCATGTCCGCCCGCAACGCCGCCAGTTCCGCCCCGGGAGGGCGCCGCGCGTTTGGTCAACTGCTCGCCCATTACCGACGGGCAGCAGGAGAAACACAGGAATCACTGGCCCCGCAGATCCTCTGCGAGCGGTCGGTACTGAGCCGCATCGAGACGGGCGACAGGGTACCGAGCGAACCGCTCGTAAAGCGGTGTGACGCAAAGCTGCGCACCGGCGGTGCACTGTACAAGCTATGGCGGGAGACCGATTGGTATCCCGACCAGGCGTACCCAGACTGGTTTCAGCGCCGGATCAACTTCGAGGCCAAGGCGACACGCCTCCTCGCGTTTCAAGCCAATGTGATGCCCGGGCTACTGCAAAGCGAGGAGTACGTACAAGCACTGTTCGCCCATGACACGGACCCGGCGAGGAGGGAGCAGCGCATCCGTATTCGCCTTTCCAGGCAAGAGCGGTTCCTTTGTGCAGACGGTCCGCTCTTGATGGTCGTCGTGGACGAGAGCGCTCTCCGCAACGTGGTCGGGTCCCCGAAGGTGATGGCGGCACAGTGCCGCCATCTGCTGGACGTAGGAAAGCTCCCCAACATCCGCATTCAGATCGCTCCGGCAAGTAACAGCCAACTCCTGCGCCCGAGAACGTCGATGACGATCCTCAAACTTATCGACGGAGAAGAGTGGGTGTACTTCGAGTCTCTGGAAAGGGGGCACTTCAGTGACGATCCGGCAGTCGTCGCCCGACACACCCGCACGTACGATGTGCTCAGAGCCGACTGCCTGTCAGCGAGCGAATCAGTCGCCTTCATCAGAGACGCACTGGAAGAGTATGGGAGGGGTCGTGAAAGTAGCTACAAGCGTCGCGCGCTGGGTGAAGAGCAGCCACAGCCACCCCGACGGTACCAACTGCGTGGAAATCGGCCTAGATATCCCCGACTCCACCCCCGTCCGGGACAGTAAAACGCCGGACGGCCCCGTCCTGCGATTCCCCTCAGCCGCCTTCGCGGGGTTCATATCCTCCCTCAAGGGCGAAAGCCTCAATCCCTGACGGGAGGGCACCGAAATGAACACATGGGTCAAGAGCAGCTACAGCGACCGGGACGGCACAGACTGCGTCGAATGGGCCCCCGCCTCCGCGCCATCCGGCGCGATCCCCATCCGCGACAGCAAGCGCCCCACCGGCCCCATACTGCGTGTCCCCGCGGCCGCCTTCGCGGGCCTCGTATCCGCCATCAAGGGCGGAGCCTTCAGCGTCTAACCTGAACGCTTCGGTGAAGAAAGTGCCTTCCGGACCGGGATGACGAGACTTGCCCGAAAGTCTCGACTCACCCGGCTGGGAGGCACTTTCCGTGTTCGAAGGCGGCGACGCACGCGGCGTACCGCGCCCCCTCGCCGACCGACGAAGTGACGCTATATCACTCATTGATCAGATAAACCGGATTCGAAAGAATATCACCGCTTCGAAGGAAGCGACCGGCTTTCCGGGCCGACCGGCTCAACTGGCCGTTACCGTCCCGCTGTTGGAAGGATCACTGCAATCACCCCTCCCTGACTTGCCGGATCCTCCGCGTCTCGTATCGGCGCACACTCGTGCGTCGGCCGCCCGGCCAGGCAAGGAGTAGCCACCCGATGACCGTGGACAGCAGCCCGGGACCCGAGGCCGCACCGGCCGCGCCGCAGCAGTCGCTGAGCACCTCGGCCGCGCGCAATCTCACCACCACCACCAAGTCCGCGCCGCAGATGCAGGAGATCACCTCCCGCTGGTTGCTGCGGATGCTCCCCTGGGTCGAGACCAAGGGCGGCGTCTACCGGGTCAACCGGCGGCTGCGGCATACCGTCGGCGACGGGTGCATCGAGTTCGTGCAGGAGGGTGCCACGGTCCGTGTGATCCCCCGGGAACTCGGCGAACTGGCCCTGCTGCGGGGCTTCGACGACGTGAGCGCCCTCACCGCTCTCGCCGCCCGCTGTGAACAGCGGGACTTCACCGCCGGTGAGGTCATCGTCGAGCGCGGCAGCCCGGCGGACCGGATCCATCTGATCGCCCACGGGCGTATCCGCCAGATCGGTGAGGGCAAGTACGGCGGGGAGGCCTCCCTCGCGGTGCTCGCGGACGGCGGCCACTTCGGGGAGAACGCCCTTCTGGACCCCGACGCCCGCTACGACTACACGGCCACCGCCGAGACCTCCGGCACCCTCCTCACCCTCTCCCGCGCCGACTTCGCCACCGTGCGGGACTCCGTACCCGGCCTCCAAGCCCATGTCGCCGAGTTCGCCGCCGCCGCACAGCGACGGCAGAACAAGCACGGTGAGGCCGAGATCGCCATGTCGGCCGGGCATGTCGGCGAGGCCGACCTGCCGGGTGCCTTCGTCGACTACGAGCTCGAACCGCGTGAGTACGAACTGTCGGTCGCCCAGACCATCCTGCGGGTCCACACACGGGTCTCCGACCTCTACAACGGGCCGATGAACCAGCTGGAGGAGCAGCTCCGGCTGACGATCGAGGCGTTGCGCGAGCGCCAGGAGTACGAGCTGGTCAACAACCGCGAGTTCGGGCTGCTGCACAACGCCGACTTCAAGCAGCGCATCCAGACCCACTCCGGCCCGCCGACCCCGGACGACATGGACGACCTGCTCTGTCGCCGCCGTGGCACCAAGCTGTTCCTGGCCCACCCGAGGACGATCGCCGCGATCGGACGCGGCTTCAACGCGTACGGGCTCTATCCGGACCACGTCGATCTCGGCGGACAGTCCGTCCCGGCCTGGCGCGGGGTCCCGATCCTGCCCTGCAACAAGATCCCGATCACCAAGGAGCAGACCAGCTCCATCATCGCCATGCGCACGGGCGAGAAGAACCAAGGGGTCATCGGCCTGTGGCAGACAGGGCTGCCGGACGAGGTCGAACCGGGCCTCTCGGCGCGCTTCATGGGCATCAACGAGCAGGCGATCGTCTCGTACCTCGTCAGCACGTACTACTCCGCCGCGGTGCTGGTACCCGACGCACTCGGGGTCATGGAGAACGTGCAGATCGCCCGCCGACGCGACTGAGGGCACGCACGCCGCGCGAAGCGGGCCGGCTCGCCCGCCCACACCGCACGAGCGCACACCCCACCGCAACGAGGAGTAGCAGATGCCCGATCCCGGGGCCCGTGGACCGTCCGTCCCCGCGCCGCCGTCGGAGCCGGCCGGCACGGTGCCGGACGTCCCCACTCCGTCGGCGCCCGACCTGCCGATCCCGGCGGCGGCCTTCGCCCTCGCCGCGATGCCGCGTCCGCCGGTCGCTCATCCCTTCCCGCCGAGCACCGGCACGCCGCCCGCCCCGCCCTCGGAACCCGCCGCCGTACCCACCGCGGCACGGGTCCTGGGAGGACCCACCGGGCTGGGCACGACCGCGCTGTCCCTGGCCGGCGCGGGAGCGGTCGCACCATCCGAACCGGCAAGCGTCTCCGAACCAGCGGGCGTCTCCGAACCGGCAAGCGTCTCCGAACCGGTGATCGTCTCCGCACCGGCGATCGCCCCGGATCCCCAACGGGTCCTCGGCGGGCCGAGCGGCCTCGGCACCGCCGCGCTGTCCCTGGCGTCCCTGGCCCTCACGTCGCACCGGCCACCGCCGGAGCCCGCCCCGGCCCCGCCCGCAGAAGGACAGGCCGTACCCGGCCTCTACCACCATCCCGTCCCGGAGCCCGACCCGGTCCGGGTGGAGGAGGTGAGCCGCCGGATCAAGCGCTGGGCCGAGGACGAGGTCCGGCTCTACCCCGAGGAGTGGGAAGGCCAGTTCGACGGCTTCTCCATCGGGCGGTACATGGTCGGCTGCCACCCCGACGCCCCCACGGTCGATCACTTGATGATCGCCGCCCGGCTGATGGTCGCGGAGAACGCCGTCGACGACTGCTACTGCGAGGACCACGGCGGCTCGCCCGTCGGCCTCGGCGGACGCCTCCTCTTGGCACACACCGCGCTCGACCCGCTCCACACGACCCAGGAGTACGCGCCGGCGTGGGAGGAGTCACTCGGCTCGGACCCCCCGCGGCGGGCCTACCGCAGCGCGATGGACTACTTCGTGCGCATGGCCACGCCCTCCCAGGCCGACCGCTTCCGCCACGACATGGCACGGCTGCACCTGGGTTACCTGGCCGAGGCCGCCTGGGCCGAGACCGACCACGACCCGGAGGTGTGGGAGTACCTGGCCATGCGCCAGTTCAACAACTTCCGCCCCTGTCCCACCATCACCGACACCGTCGGAGGCTACGAGCTGCCGGCGGACCTGCACGCACGCCCGGAGATGCAGCGGGTCATCGCGCTGGCCGGGAACGCGACCACCATCGTCAACGACCTTTACTCGTACACCAAGGAACTCGCCAGTCCCGGCAAGCACTTGAACCTGCCCGTGGTCCTGGCGGAACGCCGGCAGCTCTCGGAGCGCGACGCCTATCTCAAGGCGGTCGAGATCCACAACGAACTCATGCACTCCTTCGAGGCGGCGGCGGCCGAGCTCGCCGCGCACTGCCCCCTGCCCAGCGTGGTGCGCTTCCTCAAGGGCGTGGCCGCCTGGGTCGACGGCAACCACGACTGGCACCGCACCAACACCTACCGCTACAGCCTGCCCGACTTCTGGTAAGGAACGGACGTCTCTCTATGACCACGGAAATCATCCCCACCGCCGCCGCGACGATCCCGGCTCCGGCGACCCCCTACCAGGAGGACATCGCCCGGTACTGGAACAACGAGGCGAGGCCGGTGAACCTGCGCCTCGGTGACGTGGACGGCCTCTACCACCACCACTACGGCATCGGTGCCGTCAGCCAGGAGGCCCTGGGCGACCCGGAGCACAGCGAGTACGAGAAGAAGCTGATCGCCGAGCTGCACCGGCTCGAATCCGCCCAAGCCGACTTCCTCCTGGACCACCTCGGCCCCATCGGGACCGACGACCTCCTCGTCGACGCGGGCTGCGGGCGCGGCGGGTGCATGATCATGGCGCACCGGCGCTTCGGCTGCAGGGTCGAGGGCGTCACCCTGTCCGCCACCCAGGCCGACTTCGGCAACGGGCGGGCACGGGACCTGCGCATCCAGGACCACGTGCGCTCCCGCGTGTGCAACATGCTCGACACCCCGTTCGAGAAGGGCAGCGTGGCCGCCTCGTGGAACAACGAGTCGACCATGTACGTGGACCTGCACGACCTGTTCGCCGAGCACTCCCGCTTCCTCAAGGTGGGCGGCCGGTACGTGACCATCACCGGCTGCTGGAACCCGCGTTACGGCCAGCCGTCGAAGTGGGTCTCCCAGATCAACGCCCACTTCGAGTGCAACATCCACTCCCGCCGCGAGTACCTGCGGGCCATGGCCGACAACCGGCTGGTGCCGCAGACCGTGATCGACCTGACCCCCGACACCCTGCCGTACTGGGAGCTGCGGGCCACGTCCTCGCTGGTCACCGGCATCGAGAAGGCGTTCATCGAGTCGTACCGGGACGGATCCTTCCAGTACGTCCTCATCGCGGCCGACCGCGTCTGACGACGGGGTCGGCCGAACGTCCACCCAGCACACTGGAGTACCAGGCGGCACAGCAAGCCGCCGACAAGAGCCCCGTCCCCCGCGCCGGCGGACGGGGCTCTCCGGTGCGCGACGGAGGACAGCATGGATCTCAGCTCAGTGATCATCGCCGTGGCCGGCATGGCGGGCACCCTGGGAGGGTCCCTGCTCACCCAACGCCGCGCCGAACGCGCCAGACGCCGCGAGATACGGCTCGTCCGCGCGCACGACGAGGAGCGCGAGAACCTCGCCCTCCGCCGCACGTGCTACACGGAACTCAACCGGGACGCCCGCCAGTTCACCACCGCCCTCAACCGCCACCTGCACATACTCCGCGAACGCGGCACAGCGGACGACACCGACAAGGCGGCCCTCGACGAGGCGAAGGCCGCCTTCCGCGACCGCTACTCCGAGGCGCAGATGATCGCCCCCGAGCACGTCCTCGGCCCGGCGCAGACCGTCAACCGGGCCCTGAGCGACGTCTACGGCCAGGTCAAACGCCTCGAACGCGACGAGCCCGAAGCGGGCGAGACCCTCGACTCCGCGTCCCGCGCCCAGCACGCCGTCTGGGACCTGCTCCGTACCCTGCGCACCGCGATGCGGCGCGACCTCGGTGTCTCGTCGGGCGAGGACTGAAGGTGCCGAAGGGTGTCACTTGCGCCAGAACAAGTGGTGCGTCACGCCGCTCGGGCTGGGCACGACATCGAGGTGGAACCGGTCGAGCAGCTCGTCGGGGGACTCCCAGAGCCGGAGCCCGGATCCGAGCTTCACCGGTGAGACCGCCACGTGCAGGGTGTCGACGAGGTCGGCGTCGAGGAACTGCCGGATGGTGGTGACCCCGCCGCCGAGCCGGACGTCCTTGCCCCGGGCCGCCTCGCGCGCCCGCTCCAGGACCGAGGCCGGGTCGCCGTCGACGAAGTGGAACGTGGTGTCGGAGAGCGTGAACGAAGGACGCTTGTGGTGGGTCATGACGAACACCGGAGTGTGGAAGGGCGGCTCGTCACCCCACCAGCCGCGCCACTCGTGGTCCCGCCAGGGGCCGCGCTGGGGGCCGAACTTGTTGCGGCCCATGATCTCGGCACCGATGTTGCGGGAGAAGTCCCGTGTGAAGTAGTCGTCGAGGCCCCGGCTCCCGCCGGGGTCGGTGCGCATGGGCCAGCTCGCCGTGGCACCGGCCCAGGCGAACAGCCTCTCGGGCTCGACGTGGCCGAACGGGCGCTCCAGGCTCTGGTCCTCGCCGGCGCCGATGCCGTCACTCGAGACATTGAAGTTCTGCACTCTCAGCAGCTGAGCCATGTGTTCCTCCTGTGCACGATTTCGTCCCCCGTCAACCTAGGCGGGACCTCGGACATCGACCGACGAACCGGCCGGGCCGTTCGCCCGCGACCCGGCGGATCCGTCCCTTCCGCCGGAGACGTCCGCTCATATGTGAACCCCCGGTGACAGATGTCTCAAATTCCTGGCACCGAGTGTCTTGTCGAGTGGCACGCCGTGCCATACCTTGATGGCGTCCGGGCGGCCGGCGCACAGACAACAGGCGTCGTGTGCCGGCTGTCCCCACAAGCACCATCTGTGCGCCCGGACCGCCTGCGTCACCAGGCACAGCACACGTACCGCCTGCGCGCTCACCCCGCGCGCTCCCGCGCCACCCCACCGAACCGACGGCACCATCCCCCGACGTTCCCTCAAGCCGTTTCCCCGAGAACGCGCTTCGCCGGAGGCACTACCGTGAACCAGATACTCGACGCCATCCTCGCCCCCGACACCACCAGCGAGGACTTCGCAGCCCTGCCGATCCCCGAGTCGTACCGCGCGGTGACCGTGCACAAGGACGAGGCGGACATGTTCGCCGGGCTGACGACCCGGGAGAAGGACCCGCGCAAGTCCCTGCACGTCGAGGAGGTGCCGGTGCCCGAACTCGGGCCCGGCGAGGCGCTGGTGGCCGTGATGGCCAGCTCGGTGAACTACAACTCCGTGTGGACCTCGATCTTCGAGCCCGTCTCCACCTTCTCCTTCCTGGAGCGCTACGGCCGGCTCTCGCCGCTCGCCGCCCGCCACGACCTGCCGTACCACGTCATCGGCTCCGACCTCGCGGGCGTCGTGCTGCGCACCGGCCCCGGCGTCAACGCGTGGAAGCCGGGCGACGAGGTCGTCGCGCACTGCCTCTCCGTCGAACTGGAGTCGGCCGACGGGCACAACGACACGATGCTTGACCCGCAGCAGCGGATCTGGGGCTTCGAGACCAACTTCGGCGGCCTGGCGGAGATCGCGCTGGTCAAGTCCAACCAGCTGATGCCCAAGCCCGACCACCTCAGCTGGGAGGAGGCCGCGGCCCCCGGCCTGGTCAACTCCACCGCGTACCGGCAGCTCGTCTCGCGCAACGGCGCGGGGATGAAGCAGGGCGACAACGTGCTGATCTGGGGCGCGAGCGGCGGACTCGGCTCGTACGCCACGCAGTTCGCGCTCGCCGGCGGCGCCAACCCGATCTGCGTCGTCTCCAGCGAGCAGAAGGCGGAGATCTGCCGGCGGATGGGCGCCGAGGCGATCATCGACCGGAACGCCGAGGGGTACCGGTTCTGGAAGGACGAGCACAGCCAGGACCCGCGCGAGTGGAAGCGGTTCGGCAAGCGCATCCGCGAACTGACCGGCGGCGAGGACGTGGACATCGTCTTCGAGCACCCGGGCCGCGAGACGTTCGGCGCCTCGGTCTACGTCACCCGCAAGGGCGGCACGATCGTCACCTGCGCCTCCACCTCCGGCTACGACCACCAGTACGACAACCGCTACCTGTGGATGTCGCTGAAGCGGATCGTCGGCTCGCACTTCGCCAACTACCGCGAGGCGTGGGAGGCCAACCGGCTGATCGCCAAGGGGAAGATCCACCCGACGCTGTCGAAGACGTACCGGCTGGAGGAGACCGGCCAGGCCGCGTACGACGTGCACCGCAACCTCCACCAGGGCAAGGTCGGCGTGCTGGCGCTGGCCCCCGAGGAGGGCATGGGCGTCCGCGACGAGGAGATGCGGGCCCGGCACATCGGGGCCATCAACCGCTTCCGGGACGCCTGATGGGCGGCGACGAGACGAGCGCGCGGCGGAAGGACCGCCCCTGGCTGATGCGGACGTACGCCGGCCACTCCACCGCCGAGGCGTCCAACGCGCTCTACCGGCGCAACCTCGCCAAGGGCCAGACGGGCCTGTCCGTCGCGTTCGACCTGCCGACGCAGACCGGCTACGACCCGGACCACGTCCTCGCCCGCGGCGAGGTCGGCCGGGTCGGCGTCCCGGTCTCGCAACTGGGCGACATGCGGCGGCTGTTCCAGGACATCCCGCTGGAGCGGATGAACACCTCCATGACCATCAACGCCACCGCCATGTGGCTGCTGGCGATGTACCAGGTGGTCGCGGAGGAACAGGGCGCGGACGTCACCACGCTCCAGGGGACGACGCAGAACGACATCGTGAAGGAGTACCTGTCGCGCGGGACGCACGTCTTCCCGCCGGGTCCGTCGCTCCGGCTGACCACCGACATGATCGCGTACACGGTGGCGCACATCCCCAAGTGGAACCCGATCAACATCTGCAGCTACCACCTCCAGGAGGCCGGGGCCACGCCCGTCCAGGAGATCGCGTACGCCATGTCCACCGCCATCGCGGTGCTGGACGCGGTGCGCGACTCCGGGCAGGTGCCGGCCGAGCGGTTCGGGGACGTCGTCGCCCGGATCTCGTTCTTCGTGAACGCGGGCGTCCGCTTCGTCGAGGAGATGTGCAAGATGCGGGCGTTCGGCCGCATCTGGGACCGGATCACCCGGGACCGGTACGGCATCGAGAACGCCAAGCAGCGCCGCTTCCGCTACGGCGTCCAGGTCAACTCCCTGGGCCTGACCGAGGCGCAGCCGGAGAACAACGTCCAGCGGATCGTGCTGGAGATGCTGGCCGTCACCCTCTCCAAGGACGCCCGCGCCCGCGCCGTCCAGCTGCCCGCCTGGAACGAGGCGCTGGGCCTGCCGCGCCCCTGGGACCAGCAGTGGTCGCTGCGCATCCAGCAGGTGCTGGCGCACGAGAGCGACCTGCTGGAGTACGAGGACATCTTCGCCGGGTCGCACGTGATCGAGGAGAAGGTGGCCGGGCTGGTCGCCGACAGCCTCGCCGAGATCGACCGCATCCAGGAGATGGGCGGCGCGATGGCCGCCGTCGAGTCCGGCTACCTCAAGGCCCGGCTCGTCTCCTCGCACGCCGAGCGGCGGGCGCGGATCGAGTCGGGCGAGGAGAAGATCGTCGGGGTCAACTGCTTCGAGACCACCGAGCCCAACCCGCTCACCGCCGACCTCGACACCGCCATCATGACGGTGGACCCGGCCGACGAGGCGCGGGTGGTCGCGGCGCTGCACCGGTGGCGGGACGACCGGGACGAGTTCCGCGCCCAGGAGGCGCTGTCGGTGCTGAAGAAGACCGCGGCCGGCTCCGAGAACCTGATGCCCGCGACCCTGGAGTGCGTCCGCGCCGGGGTGACGACCGGGGAGTGGGCCTGGGCGCTGCGCGACGTCTTCGGCGAGTTCCGCGCCCCGACGGGCGTGAGCGGCGCGCCGCTGGCCGTCACCGCGGAGGCGGGCACGCCGCTCGCGGCCGTCCGGGAGAAGGTCGCCCGGACGGCGTCGGACCTGGGCACCGGCCGGCTGCGGCTGCTCGTCGGCAAGCCCGGCCTGGACGGGCACTCCAACGGCGCCGAGCAGATCGCCGTACGCGCCCGCGACGCCGGGTTCGAGGTGGTCTACCAGGGGATCCGGCTGACCCCCGAGCAGATCGTCGCGGCGGCCGTCGCGGAGGACGTGCACTGCGTCGGCCTGTCCATCCTCTCCGGCTCGCACGCCGAGCTCGTCCCCGACGTGCTGGCCCGGATGCGGGCGGCGGGGGCGGGCGAGGTGCCCGTGATCGTGGGCGGGATCATCCCGTCCGCCGACGCCGCCGTGCTCCGGGAGGCCGGGGTGGCGGCGGTTTTCACCCCGAAGGACTTCGGTATCACCGAGATCATCGGCCGTATCGTCGATGAGATCCGCACAGCGAACGCGCTCGACCCCCTGGAGGTCTCCGCATGACCGGCACCCCTGCTGTCAACCGGCTCCGCCCCCGCCGCTCCTGCCTCGCCGTCCCCGGCAGCAACCCCCGCTTCCTGGAGAAGGCCCAGGGCCTCCCGGCGGACCAGGTCTTCCTGGACCTGGAGGACGCCTGCGCGCCGATCGCCAAGGAGGGCGCCCGCCACACGATCGTGGACGCGCTCAACAACGGCGACTGGACGGGCAAGACCCGGGTCGTGCGCGTCAATGACTGGACCACCCACTGGACGTACCGGGACGTGGTCACGGTCGTCGAGGGCGCGGGCCCGAACCTGGACTGCATCATGCTGCCCAAGGTGCAGGACGCCCAGCAGATCGCCGCCCTGGACCTGCTGCTGACGCAGATCGAGAAGACCATGGGCTTCGAGGTCGGCCGGATCGGCATCGAGGCGCAGATCGAGAACGCCAAGGGCCTGGTGAACGTGGACGCCATCGCCGCCGCGTCGCCGCGCATGGAGACCATCGTCTTCGGGCCGGCCGACTTCATGGCGTCGATCAACATGAAGTCCCTGGTCGTCGGCGAGCAGCCGCCCGGCTACGGCGCCGACGCCTACCACTACATCCTGATGCGCATCCTGATGGCGGCCCGCGCCCACGACCTCCAGGCGATCGACGGCCCGTACCTCCAGATCCGCAACGCCGACGGCTACCGCGAGGTCGCCGGGCGCTCGGCGGCGCTGGGCTTCGACGGCAAGTGGGTGCTCCACCCGGACCAGGTGGCGCTCGCCAACGAGATCTTCTCGCCGTCGCAGGAGGACTACGACCACGCCGAGCTGATCCTGGACGCCTACGCGTACTACACCTCGGAGGCGGGCGGCGCCAAGGGCTCGGCGATGCTCGGCGACGAGATGATCGACGAGGCCAGCCGGAAGATGGCGCTGGTGATCGCGGGCAAGGGCCGGGCGGCCGGCATGTCCCGTACGTCCAAGTTCGAGATCCCGGAGGCGTGACCGTCATGCAGTTCGGCCGGACCTACGAAGAGTTCACTGTCGGCGACGTCTACAAGCACTGGCCCGGGAAGACGGTCACCGAATACGACGACCACCTCTTCTGTCTGCTCACCATGAATCACCACCCGCTGCACATGGACAGCAACTACGCGGAGCGGACGACGGATTTCGGGAAGAACGTCGTCGTCGGCAATTACGTCTATTCACTGCTGCTGGGAATGTCGGTACCGGATGTCTCGGGGAAGGCGATCGCCAATCTGGAGGTCGAGTCCCTGAAGCACGTGGCGCCGACGTTCCACGGCGACACCATTTACGGCGAGACGACCGTGCTGGACAAGACGCCGTCGAAGTCGAAGAGCGACCGCGGGGTCGTCTACGTCGAGACCCGCGGTCACAAGCAGGACGGCACGCTCGTCTGCGTCTTCCGGCGCAAGGTGATGGTGCCCACCGCCACGTACATCAAGGAGCGCGGCGGCGAGCAGCCGGGCCGCCCCGAGCCGATCGTCCGGGAGAAGTGAGATGGGCCGCCTCGCACAGACCGAGGGACTGACGGACGTCCAGCGGGAGATCCTCGCCACGGTCCGGGACTTCGTCGACAAGGAGATCATTCCGGTCGCGACGGACCTGGAACACCGCGACGAATATCCGACGGAGATAGTCGAGGGCCTCAAGGAACTCGGCCTGTTCGGGCTGATGATCCCGGAGGAGTACGGCGGGCTCGGTGAGTCCCTTCTCACATACGCGCTCTGTGTGGAGGAGATCGCCCGCGGCTGGATGAGCGTGTCGGGGATCATCAACACCCACTTCATCGTCGCCTACATGCTCAAGCAGCACGGGACGGCCGAGCAGCGGGAGCACTTCCTGCCGCGGATGGCCACCGGCGAGGTGCGGGGCGCGTTCTCGATGTCCGAGCCGGGGCTGGGCTCCGATGTGTCGGCCATCACCTCGAAGGGCGTCCGGGACGGGGACGAGTACGTCCTCACCGGCCAGAAGATGTGGCTGACCAACGGCGGCTCGTCGACGCTGGTCGCGGTGTTGTGCCGGACGGACGAGGGGCTGCCGGAGGGCTCGGCCCCGCACAAGTCGATGACCACCTTCCTCGTCGAGAAGGAGCCCGGGTTCGGGCAGGTCAGGCCGGGGCTCACCATTCCCGGCAAGATCGACAAGATGGGCTACAAGGGCGTCGACACCACCGAGTTGATCATGGACGGCCTGCGGGTGCCGGCCGATCGCGTACTCGGCGGCACCACCGGACGCGGCTTTTACCAAATGATGGACGGCGTCGAGGTCGGCCGCGTGAACGTCGCCGCGCGTGGCTGCGGCGTCGCACAGCGTGCGTTCGAACTGGGCGTCGCCTACGCGCAGCAGCGTCACACGTTCGGGAAGGCCATCGCCCAGCACCAGGCGATTCAGTTCAAGTTGGCTGAAATGGGGACAAAGGTCGAAGCCGCTCATGCGATGATGGTGAGGGCCGCCCGCACCAAGGACTCCGGTCAGCGCAACGACCTGGAGGCCGGGATGGCCAAATACCTCGCCTCCGAGTACTGCAAGGAGGTCGTGGAGGACGCCTTCCGCATCCACGGGGGCTACGGCTTCTCCAAGGAGTACGAGATCGAGCGCCTCTACCGGGAGGCCCCGATGCTCCTGATCGGGGAGGGAACGGCCGAGATCCAGAAAATGATCATCGGTCGGCGACTCCTGGAGGAGTACCGAATTCAGGGGTGAAGCAGTAGGAATTGTCCGAAATGAGGGGCTTTCGTAGAGGATTTGTCGAGAAGTAGATCACACTCTGTCATCGATGTCCGGCCATCTACTGGCCCTGGCGCTTAGCCAGTTGTCGGTCGCAACCGATAGCATCGCCGGAAAGCCGCCGTCCCCCGATCGCTATGCGGCACCCTCCGCTACGAAGGTCACCCATGCCCCACAGCTCTACCTCTGCACCACGCGACAGCCTCCTCGGTGTACGCCTCGCGCGCGGAGCATCGCCGTGGCTCCTCCCCACCGTCGCCACGGCGGCGGTCAGCCTCACCCGCGCCCGCCGCTCCGGGCGCTGGGCCGCGCTCGCCGTGCCGACGACCGCGCTGGCCGCCGGCATGCTGTGGTTCTTCCGCGACCCGGAACGCGAGATCGCCCAGGGCCGGGTGATCTCCCCGGCCGACGGCGTGGTGCAGAGCATCATGCCCTGGAAGGACGGCCGCACCCGCGTCGCGATCTTCATGAGCCCGCTCAACGTCCACGTCAACCGCGCGCCGCTGGCCGGCACCGTGACGTCGGTCGAGCACATCCCCGGCGGGTTCGTTCCGGCGTTCAACAAGGAGAGCGAGAACAACGAGCGCGTCGTCTGGCACTTCGACACCGAGCTCGGCGACATCGAGATGGTGCAGATCGCCGGCGCCGTCGCCCGGCGGATCGTCCCCTACGTGCCGCAGGGCACCAAGGTGGAGCAGGGCGAGCGCATCGGTCTGATCCGCTTCGGCTCGCGCGTCGACGTCTACCTGCCGGAGGGCGTCGAGGCGGCCGTCGAGGTGGGACAGGCCACGACAGCAGGAGTGACCCGCCTTGACCGTGATTGATCCCGACACACAGGCGACCTGGGTCCCGGAGGCCGAGCCCGAGGACGACGTCGACGACATGCCGCTGTCCACGCGGCTGTCGATAGCGGACACCCTCACCCTGGGCAACGCCATCTGCGGCTTCATGGCGGTGTACTTCACCACCACCGGCATCCTCATCCCGCACCTCACCAACAACGAGGACGGCGGCATGGCGCGCAACAACGCCGCCACCGCGGTGATGCTGATGCTGCTCGCCTCCGTCTTCGACCTGTTCGACGGCCTGGTGGCGCGGAAGCTGCGCAGCTCGGCGATGGGCGCGGAGCTGGACAACCTCTCCGACCTGATCAGCTTCGGCCTCGCCCCCGCGTACTTCGTGGTGGTGTGGGGCGTCGTCGCCCAGGGCGCGCACCAGAAGGTGTCCGCCGTCGCGGCGGTGGTGGTGCTGCTGGCGGTCGTCCTACGGCTCGCCCGCTTCTCGTGCGTCACGCTGCGCGACGGGATCTTCCAGGGCATGCCGAGCCCGTTCGGCGCGCTGACGGTCGTCTCCGTGGTGCTGCTGGAGCTGCCCTTCGTGCCGACGCTCCTCGCGATCGTGGGTGTCGCGTGGCTGATGGTGAGCCGCGTCGAGTACCCGAAGCCGCGCGGGCGACTGGCCGTCGCCATGCTCAGCTGGATCGTGCTCAGCATGGGGCTGCTGGCCGCTTGGGCGTTCGACGCGCCGGGTGGGGAGCTGCTGCTTCAGACGGGGTGTGCGCTTCAGGTCGTGCTTGGCGCGGTGATTCCGCTGTTCGCCACTGCGCGGCGGGTGAATACGTTCCGCGATAATCGGCGGGAAGCGCGGGCAGCGCAGCTGCCGTAGTTTTTGGCTTGAGGCCCCGGGCGGAAGTCCGGGGCCTTTTTCGCGCCCCGGTCCCTCCCCCAGAGGGGGCACCCCCATTCACCGTTTCTTGCGGGGGCAAGCCCCCGCACTCCCGAAGCGCGCTGCGGGCTCCCCCAGAGGGGGTACCCCCAGTCCTCAAACGCCGGACGGGCTGGATACAGCCCGTCCGGCGTTTGAGGACGAGCGGCGAAGCCGCGAAAAGGGGGGGTCTGGGGGCGCAGCCCCCAGGAAACGGTGAAAGGGCGGGTCTGGGGCCCCCTCCCCCGGCACTCAGTCGAGCGCCTCGCGAGCGATCCGCTCCCCCACCCGCTCCAGCAAGGGCCCGGCCTCCGCCATGGACCGCTCCGGGTCCGGTTCGAGCTCGGACAGCGCGTACGCCCGCCCGACCCCGAGCACCACGAGATCCCCCCACCCCAGCTCCAGCCGCCCGCACACGGCCACCACCCGCACCCCCCGCGCCCGCGCCGCCGTGGCGACTCCTTGGACCGCCTTGCCATAAAGCGTCTGCGCGTCCAGCGACCCCTCCCCCGTGATCACCACGTCCGCACGGGCCAGCGCCTCCTCGAACCCGACGACGTCGAGCAGCACCTCGATCCCGGGCCGGAAGACCGCCCCGAGCCCGACGAGGGCGCCGTACCCCAGCCCTCCGGCGGCGCCGGCGCCGGGAGCGGCGGCCCGGGAGGGGTCGAGGACGTCGGCGAGGCGGCCGAGGGCGCGGTCCAGGAGCGTCACGTCGGCCGGGGAGGCCCCCTTCTGCGGGCCGTAGACCGCCGCCGCCCCCGACGGGCCGGTCAGCGGATTGTCGACATCGGAGGCGAGGACGACGTCCGTCCGCGCGAGCCGCCCGTCCAGCCCGGACAGATCCGCCCGGGCGAGAGCGGCGAGCGCGCCGCCCCCGGGCCCCAGGGGCCGCCCCGAGCCGTCGAGGAACCGCGCGCCCAGCGCGGCGAGCATGCCGGCCCCGCCGTCGGTCGTGGCGCTGCCGCCCACGCCGAGCACGATCCGCCGGGCGCCCGCGTCGAGGGCCGCCCGCAGCAGCTCGCCGGTGCCGTACGTGGTGGCGGTCAGGGGCGCTCGGCGCCCCGGCGGTACGTGCCGGAGGCCGGACGCCTCGGCCATCTCGACGACGGCCGTGTCACCGGCGAGCGCCCACGCCGCCTCGACGGGCTCGCCGAGCGGCCCGGTCACCCGGGCCGTCCGGCGGGTGAACCCGGCCGCGACGACCGCGTCCACCGTCCCGTCGCCCCCGTCGGCGACCGGCAGTGCCGTCACGTCCAGGCCGGGCGCCGCCCGGCGCAGTCCCGCCGTGAGGTGGGCGGCGACCTCGACGGCCGTCAGCGAGCCCTTGAACTTGTCCGCGGCGATGAGCACATGTGCGTCGGTCATCCGCTGCCCCTCTGTCTCCAGGTGTCGTCCGGTGCCGCGCCGCGCCGCGCCCGCGCACCCTATCCGGGCGGCCGGGGCGGTGCCCATCCCCTCGGGCGGTGCCCATCGCCCCCGGGCGGCGTGCCAGCCCCGGGAATCCCCTCAATCCGGCCATAGTGGGGCGTCATGAGCACCGAGACCACCGACGCGTCCCCCTCGCCCCCCTCGTCGCGGGACGACCGCCCGGACCCGCCCCTGGTCGCCGTCGGCGCCGTCGCCGTCCTGGCGGTGGTCGCCTGGGCGGCGCTCGGCAAACGCTCCTTCGACCGGGTCTCCACCACCGCCCTCGGCTGGGTGCTGTCGAACTTCGCGTGGCTGTTCGTCATCGCCGCCGACGTGTTCCTCGTGCTGTGCGTGGTCATCGCGCTCAGCCGCTTCGGCCGGATCCGGCTCGGCGCGGACGACGACCGGCCGGAGTTCGGCAACCTCGCCTGGATCGCGATGATGTTCAGCGCCGGGATGGGCATCGGCCTGATGTTCTACGGCGTCGGCGAACCGCTCCAGCACTTCGTCGCGCCCCCGCCGGGCAGCGGCGTCTCCCCGGACTCGCCGGGCGCCGCCCGCACCGCGCTGGAGTACTCGTTCTTCCACTGGACGCTGCACCCCTGGGCCATCTACGGCATGGCCGGGCTCGCCCTCGCCTACGCGGGCTTCCGCAAGGGCCGCGGCAACCGGCTGAGCTCCGTCTTCGTCCCGCTGCTGGGCGAGGAGCGGGCGGACGGCTGGCCGGGCCGGATCATCGACCTGCTGGCCGTGTTCGCGACGGTCTTCGGCACCGCCACCAGCCTGGGGCTGGGCGCCCTCCAGGTGGCCAAGGGACTGAACATCACCACCGGCGTCAAGGACTCCACGTCCGTCGAACTCGTCGTCATCGGCGCCCTCTCCGCCGCGTTCGTGCTCTCCGCCTTCTCCGGCCTGCACAAGGGCGTGAAGTGGCTGAGCACGCTCAACATCGCGCTGGCCGCCTGCCTGATGCTGTTCGTCTTCCTCCTCGGCCCCACCGTCTTCATCCTCAACGCCGTCCCCGCCGCCACCGGTTCGTACCTGCACAACCTGGTCACCCTCGCCACCCGCACCGGGGCCTTCACCGACTCCGCCTGGCTGGGCGCCTGGACGGTGTTCTACTGGGCGTGGTGGCTGTCCTGGGCACCGTTCGTCGGCACGTTCATCGCCCGGATCTCGCACGGCCGGACCATCCGCGAGTTCCTGATCGGCGTGCTGCTCGTGCCCAGCGGCGCGACGATCGTCTGGTTCTGCGTCATGGGCGGCAGCGCCCTCCGCCTGGACATGACCGGCGCCGCCGACATGGCGGGGACCGTCGCCGAGGGCGCGGAGGCGTCGCTGTTCGCCCTGCTCGACACGCTGCCGCTGGCCACCCTGGTCTCGTGGATCGCCATGCTGCTGGTGATGACGTACTTCATCACCAGCGCCGACTCCGCGTCCCTGGTGATGGGCTCCCTGACCAGCCGCGGCGCCCTGCACCCCCGGAACTGGCTGGTGGTCACGTGGGGCGTGCTGATGGCCGCCGTGGCGGCGGTGCTGCTGGTGGCCGGGGGGCTGAAGTCGCTGCAGTCCGCGACGATCCTCGTCGCGCTGCCGTTCGTCCTGGTGATGCTGGCGCTGTGCTGGTCGCTGCTGACCGAGCTGCGCGCGGACCCGGGTGCCGGCCCGGCCCGGCACCACGCGCTGCACGGGCTGCGGGACGCCCTGCGGACGATAATCGGGGAGGCGATGACCGAGCAGGGGCCGGTCCGCCACCCGCGGCTGCGGCGGGTGGCGGAGAGCGCGCGGGAGCGGGGGGACGGGGACGACGGCCGGTCGTCGTGACGGGTTGACCCTGCCCCCGGGGGCAGGGTTTAGCCTCCGGGGGACGAGAGCGGAGGCGGTCATGGGGAATATGAGGACGGGGTCGTGAGGATCGGGGACGCCGCGCGGCGGGCGGGCGCGACGGTCAAGGCGGTGCGGTACTACGAGGCACTGGGCCTGGTCACCCCCGCCCGGCTGGCGAACGGCTACCGGGACTACGACGAGCACGACGTGCGGGTCATCCGCGAGATCCGCGACCTCAACGGGCTCGGCATCGCCGTCGAGCACACCCGTCCCTTCCTCGACTGCCTGGCGGCCGGGCGCCCGCACGCCGACGACTGCCCGGCCTCACTGGCCGGTTACCGGGCGGCGATCGACGACCTGACCCGCCGCATCGACGCCCTCGCCGCCCGCCGCGCGGCGCTGGCCGCCCGGCTGCACGAGGCCGCCCACCGCGACAGCTGCGCTCCCGACCCACAGGAGCACCCCGGACCCACCACGACTGAGGGAGACGCCATGCACGACATCACCCGCCTGCCCGCCGGACTGCCCGTCCCCGAGGACGACGGCGCCTGCGACACCCTGCCCGGCCAGGCCCTGCCGCCCCTCGAACTCCCGGACACGGACGGCCGGTCCGTCCGCCTGGACGCGCTGGGCCCCGGCCGTACCGTGATCTACGTGTACCCGCTCACCGGACGGCCCGGCACCGACCTCCCCGAGGGCTGGAACGCCATCCCGGGAGCCCGCGGCTGCACCCCGGAAGCCTGCGGCTTCCGCGACCACCACCAGGAACTCACGGCCGCCGGCGCGGCGCGGGTCTACGGCCTGTCCGGCCAGGACACCGCCTACCAGCGGGAAGTCGTCGAGCGGCTGCGCCTGCCGTTCGCCGTCCTCTCCGACCCGGCGCTGCGGCTGGCGGACGAACTGCGGCTGCCCACCTTCGAGGCGGGCGGGCAACGGCTGTTCACCCGGCTGACGCTGGTGGTACTGGACGGGCGGGTGGAGCACGTCTTCTACCCGGTGTTCCCGCCGGACCGCCACGCGGAGCAGGTACTGGACTGGCTGCACCACCGTCCCCTGCGGGAGGGGGCCCCGGCGGGGGGCGAGGTGCCGGTGCCGGGGACCGGGAGCGCGGTTCGGTGACGGATGGGCCGGTGCCCGCCGCGCTCGTAGTGCCTTGTCCTACCCGTCCTGTCCGTCCCGTCCGTCGTGTCCGCCGTGTCCGCCGTGTCGGCCATGCCGGCCATGCCGGCCGAAAGACCTAGGACCCGGGCGTCCCGTGCCCGCGCGCTAGCATCGGCGGGGTGCTGCCCGGTCGGCGCCGGGGCTTCCGAGGGATGCCGCGAGGCCGTTCCGGGCGGCGCAAGTGCCGCCCCGGCGCACTCCGTTGCGCGTCGTTGCCCGCGCCGGGGCGGTGACTTCCCGGCCTGAACCGGATCGATCCGGCTCGATCCGGCTCGATCCGGCTCGATCCGGCTCGATCCGGCCAGGGAAACCGGTCGGCCGGGGCGGTGCGGGACACGAGGGACGGACGCGGAGAGGGAGCGGTCATGGGACGCAGCCGTACGGAAGAGGTCGAGGACCTGATGGACCGCTTCCCCGGGGTGCCGCGGGAAGCCGTCATCAAGGAGGACCTGCTGCGCGGCGGGATCGCCTTCGACGAGTCCGCGCTCGCCGGGGAGGAGGGCGGCGACGTCAAACCGAAGTCCTACTTCATCTTCTCCTTCGACCACCGCACCCTCCCCGAGCTGGGCGCCGCCGCGCTGCGCCGGCCGCCGGAGGAGATCGTGCTGACCGGCGGCCCCTACGGGCTGCGGCGCACCGTCGTCTCCGTACGGGTCAATCCCCAGTCCCCGTACCGCGTCGGGGTCACCCCTGAGGGTGCGCTCGGCCTGATGCTGGACGGCCGGCACATCGCGGACGTGGGCCTGCCGCCGATGCCGGACTACTACCGCCACACGCTCGCCAACGGGAAGTCGGTGATGGAGGTCGCCCCGACCATCCAGTGGGGCTACCTCATCTACCTGACGGTCTTCCGGGTCTGCCAGTACTTCGGTGCCAAGGAGGAGTGCCAGTACTGCGACATCAACCACAACTGGCGCCAGCACAAGGCGGCCGGCCGCCCGTACACGGGCGTGAAGTCGGTGGAGGAGGTACTGGAGGCGCTGGAGATCATCGACAAGCACGACACGGCCGGCGCCTCGCGCGCGTACACCCTCACCGGAGGTTCCATCACCTCGCGGGTGGACGGGCTCACCGAGGCGGACTTCTACGGCCGTTACGCGCAGGCGATCGAGGAGCGCTTCCCCGGGCGCTGGACCGGGAAGGTCGTCGCCCAGGCGCTGCCGAAGGCGGACGTCCAGCGGTTCCACGACTACGGGATCCGCATCTACCACCCCAACTACGAGGTGTGGGACCGGCGGTTGTTCGAGCTGTACTGCCCGGGCAAGGAGCGCTACGTCGGCCGGGACGAGTGGCACCGCCGCATCCTGGACTCGGCCGAGGTCTTCGGCCCGCGGAACGTCATCCCCAACTTCGTGGCGGGCGTGGAGATGGCGGCACCGGCCGGGTTCGCGACGGTCGGCGAGGCCGTCGACTCGACGGCGGAGGGGCTGCGGTTCTTCATGTCGCGTGGCATCACCCCGCGCTTCACCACCTGGTGCCCGGAGCCCACGACCCCGCTCGGCCGCTCCAACCCGCAGGGCGCGCCGCTCGAGTACCACATCCGGCTGCTGCAGACCTACCGGGCGACGATGGACGAGTTCGGCCTGACGTCGCCGCCCGGGTACGGACCGGCGGGGCCGGGGCGGGCGGTGTTCTCGGTGAGTTCGTTCATGGACAGCCTGCCGGCGGACGACTCCGGGCCCGCGGGCGCTTGAGGGCGGCGCCCGCCGGGCGCTCCGGGGGCGCGGGGGCGGCCGGACGAATTCCGCTCGCCCCGCGCGGCACCACTGCGTACCCTCGCCGCATGGCGAAGAACCCCCTGGTGGCGATCCTCACCGGCGCAGGCGTCTCCACGGACTCCGGCATCCCCGACTACCGCGGCCCCGACGGCCTCTGGCGCCGGGACCCGGAGGCGGAGAAGCTCGTCACCTACGAGTACTACATGAACGATCCGGAGATCCGCCGCCGCTCCTGGCTGATGCGCCGCGACGCCCCCACCCTCCGGGCCCGCCCGAACGCCGCCCACGAGGCGATCGTGCGGCTGGAACGCTCGGGGACCCCCGTCCGCGTCATCACCCAGAACGTGGACGGCCTCCACCAGGCGGCCGGTCTGCCCGACCGCAAGGTGCTCGAACTGCACGGCTCCGCCCGGTCGGTGGTCTGCACGGAGTGCGGCGCGCGGTCGGCGATGGAGGCCGCGCTGGAGCGCGTCGCGGCGGGTGAACCGGACCCGGCGTGCGAGGAGTGCGGCGGCATCCTGAAGTCGGCGACGGTCATGTTCGGGCAGCCGCTGGACCCCGCCGTGCTCGGCGACGCCCTGACGGTGACCAAGGCGTGCGACGTCTTCCTCGCCGTCGGGACGAGCCTGATGGTCAACCCGGCGGCGGCGCTCGCCGGGGTGGCGGCCGACCACGGCGCCCGGCTGGTCATCGTCAACGCCGAGCCGACGCCGTACGACGAACGGGCGGACGAGGTGATCCGGGAGCCGATCGGGACGGCGCTGCCGGCGCTGCTGCGGCGGTGGGAGGGGAGCCCGGAGAGTTGAGGGAGCGCGCGTGGCGCGAATTGCGGGCGCGGACGACACGGCGCACGCTGGAAATGATGCCGCGCTCTATGCGGTGATCCGTACCTGTCGAGCGCTCGGCCAGGAGGCCGGTGAGCCGCCGACCGCCGGAAGGGCCGTGTGCCACCGGACCGACCAACATCGGTGCACCATTCAAGAGATTCGTCGGATGTCGGGAAGTGGACGACATGACGGAACCGACCACGTCGGGAACGACGGCGGGCGAACTCGCCCAGCAGGTGATGCCCTCGGTTCTCGAACTGCAGAGGGTACTTCTCGCGCACGCGGGAGGCGGCCGTGACGCCCAGGAGATCAGGGGCTACGTGAGCCTCACCTCCTGCTACCAGAACAGCTGCGCCGGACCCACCCTGAAGTGACCGTGCCCACCATGGGACGGCGTCCCCGACCGCCGTCGCGAACGCGGCGTTCCCGGTCCCGGTGCCGTCCCACGCGAGCGGCGCCGCCCGACCGCGACCGGCACCACGACGCACGTTCGCCCCTGGCCGACCGCGAGGCGGTGTCATGCACGACTGGGCAGTCCTCAACGCCTACGCGCAGTACCACCCCAGGTGGTTCGAGAGCGCGGACGCGTACACGCCGGGCCCGGAGCACGCCGGGGTGTTCGAGGCCCTCGCGCCCCCCGGCTGGACGCTCCGCCGCAGCGGCCTCTGGTACGTCGCCGAGTCGCCGCGCGCCACGTCGGCGACGGCCCCCGAGCAGGGCTGGAAGATCCACGTGGCGGTGCGCTCCCAGGATTCCCCCGCGTGCCTGGAGCGAGCGGCCGGATGCGCCGTGGACGCCGCCGTGCCGTTCAAGTTCCTGCTGGACGCCCGGACGGTGGCCGAGGTCAACGGCAAGCTGTGGCCCCGGGCTTCCGGCGGGAAGTTCATGACCTTCTACCCGCCCGACGACCGGGCGTTCCTCCGTCTCGGAGACGTCCTGGCGGCCGAACTCGACGGTTTCCAGGGCCCGTACGTCCTCTCGGACCGGAGGTGGCCGCGTTCCTCGTGCGTCTACTACCGGTACGGCGGCTTCAGCCCACGGACGCTGCTGCGGCCGGACGGCAGCCGCCGGTACGTCATCGCCGACCGCGACGGATCGTACGTCTCCGACGTCCGGCTCCCGTACTGGCACCTCCCGGAGTGGCTGACCGACCCGCTCGCCCCGGACGGACCGCCTGCGGCGGGGACCGGGACGGCGCCGGCACTCCGCGACGGGCGGTTCCGCGTGACGTCGGCATTCGGCTTCTCCAATCGCGGCGGGGTCTACCTCGCCGACGACCGGTCCACCGGCCGGCCCGTCGTGCTGAAGGAAGCCCGGCCGCACATCGAGGTGGGATCCGGCCGCCTCGACGCCGTAGAGCTGCTGGAGAAGGAGTACCGCATCCTGCGCGCCCTCTTCGACTGCGGCTTCTTCGTGCGTCCGGTCGAGATCTTCGAGGAGGGCGGACACACCTTCCTCGTCGAGGAATATCTGCCGGGCGAGCACCTGGGCCGCCACACCATCCGGACGAATCCGCTCTACCGGGCGGGGACCACCCGGACCGCTCTGGACGACTACTTCTCCGGCCTCCGCCCCCACTGGGTGCGGCTGGCCCGGGCGATCGGGGCAGCCCACCGCCATGGCATCGTCCTGGGGGACCTCTCCTTCAACAACGTCATCGTCCCGAACGAGGGCGGAATCCGCGTCATCGACCTCGAATGCGCCGTCGAGGAAGGAGTGGACCCGCCCGTCGGCCTTCACACGCCGGGCATGGCGATGCCCGAGGCGGTGCGGTCGGGGGGCGCCGACCGGGCCAACGACCTTTACGCGCTGGGTGCGGTGGTGTTCGGGAGCGTCATGCTGGCGAACGCGATGACCGAGCTGTACGCGCCGTCGCGCCGCCGGTTCCTCGACGACCTCACCGCGGAACTGGGGCTGTCCGGTCCCTTCGTCGAGCTGCTGGACACGCTCATGGAGCAGCCGGGGTCCGGGCGCGCGCCCGACATCGACGACGTCGCCGCGGCCTTGGCCACCTTGCCCGTCACGGCACCGGTTCAGGCTCCGATTGCGGCCTCCGGCCCGGTTCCAGCCTCCGGCCCGGAGTCGGCTCAGGCCACGGCCTCCGGCCCGGCTGCGGCTTCCGGTTCGGTGTCGGCTCCGGTCCGAACCCCCGCTCCGGACCCGGCGGCCGGTCGCCCCGCGCCCCACCCGTCCCCGGCATCACCGGCGTCGCCGGGACCATCGGAGCCACCGGGATCACCGGGGTCACCGGAGCCACCGCGACGCGGCACGCGCGAACTCGCCCGGGAGACGCGGAACTCCGCCCTCCGCTACCTCGAACGCACCGCCACGCCGGAGCGCGACGACCGACTGTTCCCCGCGGACCCCGCCGTCTTCGAGACCAATCCCCTCTCCGTCGCCTACGGTGCCGCGGGCGTCCTGCACACGCTGCACCACGCCGGGGGCGCGGACGCGGTCCCGGCGCGACTGACCGCCTGGATGGCCGACCGGAGCATCACCGACGACGCGTACCCGCCGGGCCTCTACCTCGGGCAGGCCGGCATCGCCTGGGTCCTGCGCGAGCTGGGCCGGCCCGAGGCCGCCGCCGAACTCCTGCGACGGGCCGGGCGGCACCCGCTGCTCGACGCCTCGGCCGACGTGCTGCACGGCCTGGCGGGGTACGGGACCGCCTGCCTCCGGTTCTGGCGCGACGGGTACGGCGACGACTTCCTCGACGCCGCCGTCCGGGCCGGCGAACGGCTCGCCGAGACCCGCCTCCACGGCCCCCGGGGCCCGTACTGGCCGGACGCGGAAGGGAATGTACCGCTGGGCTACGCGAGCGGCGGCAGCGGGATCGCGCTGTTCCTCCTCTGCCTGTCGCAGGCGGCGCACGACGAACGCGCCTTCGCCCTCGGCCGCTCCGCCCTCGGGCACGACCTGGCGTACGCGGTCCGGCACGGGACGGAGTTCGAGGGCTTCCCGGCCATGGTGCCCCTGGAGACGGAAGCGGACGCCTCCATCGTGGCGCGGTGCTACTGGGACTTCGGCTCGGCGGGCGTCCTCACCACACTGGTCCGCTACCTGGCCGTGCGGCCCGACGACGAACTCGAGCGGTGGCTCGCCCCCCTCGTCGAGAACGTCCACCACAAGTACGCCGTCCTGCCGCAGTTCTTCCACGGGCTGTCGGGGATGGGCAACGCGCTGCTCGACGTGTGGCGGTTCACCGGCGAGCCGCGCTACCGGGAAGCGGCCTGGAAGGTGGCGGAGGGCGTCCTCCTCTTCCGGGTGGACAGCGCGGAGGGCACGGGCTTCCCCGGGGAGCAGGCGCTCCGCGAGAGCGCCGACTTCGCCACCGGGACGGCGGGGGTCGTCGCCTTCCTGGACCGCCTGATCAGGGCGGACACCGGCCCGGCGGAGAGCCCGGACCTCGTCGTCGACGATCTGATACCGCTCCCGGCGCGGTGACGCCCGCCGTCGCGCGGTCGCGGACCCGCGCGTCCCGGCCTCAGAACAGCGCGTCCTGCCGGTCCCCCGCCCCTGACGGCAGCGCCCCCTCCAGTTCCAGCAGGCGCCGCTTCCGCTCCAGCCCGCCGCCGTAGCCGGTGAGGCTGCCGTCGGCGCCGATCACCCGGTGGCAGGGCACGATGATCGACACGGGGTTCTTCCCGTTCGCCAGTCCGACCGCGCGGGAGGCGCTGGGCGCGCCGATGTGCCGCGCCAGCTCCCCGTAGGACATCGTCTCCCCGTAGGGGATCTCCAGGAGCCCGGCCCAGACCCGGCGCTGGAACGGGGTTCCGCGCAGGTCCAGCGGCACGTCGAAGCGGGTGAGCCGCCCCTCGAAGTACGCCGCGATCTGGCGCGCGACCTCGGTGAACGGCGCGGGGTCGGGATGCCCGAACCCCTCGTCCCCCGGCCGGTGCCGCTGGTCGAGGACGTAGAGCCCGGAGAGCGTGGCGCCGTCGGCGGCCACCAGGGTGAGGGGCCCGTAGGGGCTGTCGATGACGGTGTGTACGGCGACGGTGTCTACGGCGGACATGGAGTGATCCGTTCGCTTCCGTTTCGATGGGTGGGTGGGGGTGACTCCCGGGGCGGGCGGCTGGGGCTCGTACTGCCGGAGGGTACGCCGTCGGGCCGGGCGCCGGGCCCCGGCCCCGCGTCGCGTTCCGGCGGGCGGCCGACGGCTTCGGAGGAAGGCCCTGCTGCCGGGGACGCGGCAGGGCAGCGGACCCGGTTCCGGTACGTACAGCCCTCGGCGGAGCCGGTTCCGGTACGTACAGCCCTCGGCGGAGCCGGTTCCGGTACGTACGGCCCTCGGCGGAGCCGGGCCGTCGCAGGCGCGGGCCCGCCCGCCCGGATGCCGCGGCGCGGAAGCCCGTGGCGCCGGGGTCCGGGGCGGAGCCCTGGAAGAAACGGTGAAAGGGAGGGACCGGGGCACACCACACACCCCCAGCACCCCACCCCCGTCACACGCGCCCCTCTCGGGGGCGCCCCGGCATCCGGGCCGCCGGGTGGTCGTCCGTCGACCACAGGTACTGGACGGCGTAGGCACGCCAAGGCCGCCAGGCCGCCGCGTGGCGGGTGAGGGCGCCGGGGGTGGCCGGCAGGCCGAGGCCGGCCGCCGCCCGGCGGACGCCCAGGTCCGTCGGCAGGAAGGCGTCGGGGTCGCCGAGGCCGCGCATGGCGATGATGTCGGCGGTCCAGGGGCCGATGCCGGGTATCCCGGCAAGCCGGGCGCGGGCGCGGTTCCAGTCGCTGCCGACGCCGAGGTCGAGGTCGCCGGTGGCGAGGGCGGTGACCAGGCGGGTGAAGGCGGCGCGGCGGCCGGCCGGCATGGCCAGGGACGCGGGGTCGAGGGCGGCGAGGGCCTCGGTGGTCGGGAACAGGTGGGTGAGCCCGCCCGGGGGCCGCCCGCCGGCCGGGGCGGACGTCTCGACGGGTGTGCCGTGGGCGGTGACCAGCCGGGCGGCCAGGGTGCGGGCCGCGGCCGTGGAGACCTGCTGTCCGAGGACGGCCCGCAGGGCCAGTTCCTCGGCGTCGACCGTGCGCGGCACCCTGCGTCCCGGCGCCTTGTCGATCAGCGGCGCGAGGTGCGGGTCGGTGCCCAGCAGCGCGTCGACGGCCTCCGGGTCGGCGTCCAGGTCGAGCAGGCGCCGGCAGCGGCTGATGGCCCCGGCGAGGTCGCGCTGGTCGGAGAGGGCGAGGCGGCAGGCGATGTGGTCGGGCAGCGGGCGGAGGCTGACGGTGCCGTGGCCGTAGGGCAGGCGCAGGGTGCGGTGGTACGCGCCGTCGCGCCACTCCTCCACGCCGGGGACGGCGGTGGCGGCGAGGTGGCCGAAGAGGTTGTCGGGGGTGAACGGGGCCCGGAACGGCAGGCGGAGGGTGAGCGTGCCCGGCGCGGCGGCCGGCCGGCCGCGTCCGGCGCGGGCCCGGAGCGCGGTGGGCGTCAGGGCGAAGACGGCCCGCACGGTCTCGTTGAAGGCGCGGACCGACGCGAAGCCGGCGGCGAACGCGACGTCCGCCATGGGGAGTTCACTGGTCTCGATGAGGACGCGGGCGGTCTGCGCACGCTGGGCGCGGGCGAGGGCGAGCGGCCCGGCGCCGAGTTCGGCGAGGAGCTGGCGTTCGATCTGGCGGGCGCTGTAGCCGAGGCGGGCCGCGAGGCCGGGCACGCCCTCGCGGTCGACCGTCCCGTCGGCGATCAGCCGCATGGCGCGGGCGACGACGTCGGCCCGCTCGTTCCAGCGCGGCGAGCCGGGGCTCGCGTCGGGCCGGCAGCGCTTGCAGGCCCGGAACCCGGCCTGCTGCGCGGCGGCGGCGCTCGGGTAGAAGCTCATGTTCCGGTCCTTGGGCAGGACCGCGGGGCAGCTGGGACGGCAGTAGATACGGGTGGTGAGGACGGCGGTGAAGAACCAGCCGTCGAAGCGGGGGTCCTTGGACCGCGCGGCCCGTACGCAACGGTCGAAGTCGGTGTGCATGCGGTCAAGCATCGGTGCCGGCGGCGCCCGGGGCTGGCGGAAATCCGACATGGGCGTCGACCGCGGGAGCGTGTCAATGATGGCTGACAGGCGGCGGTCGCGTCATCCATGGTTGACATATGGCCGGAACAGACGCGAAAGACGCGGTCGGCACCACCGAGGCCGCCATGGACACCGACCCCCGCGTGGGGCTGCGCGCCGTCGCCGCGCTGCGGCGGCTGGTCGAACGACTCGAGGCACTCCAGGTCGACAACGCCCGCAGGCTGGGCTGGTCGTGGGAGGAGATCGGCGCCCAACTCGGTGTGAGCAGGCAGGCAGTCCACAAGAAGCACGCCCGGAGGTAGACGGCGATGTTCGAAAGGTTCACCAAGGAAGCCCGGTTCGCGGTGATCGGCGCCCAGGAGGAGGCGCGCCTCCTCCGCCACTCCCGAATCGGCGCCGAGCACCTGCTCGCCGCCGTCGCCGGCCGCCCGCAGTCCCTGGGCGGCGCCGCCCTCTTCCGTCTCGGCATCACCCCCGAGGCGTGCCGGGAGGCGATCCGGTCGACGGGATCCCTGGACGAGGACGACGCGGAGGCGCTGCGCTCGCTGGGCATCGACCTGTCGGCCGTACGGGCCCGCGCCGAGCGGGCCTTCGGGCCGGGGGCGCTGGACCGTGGGGTGAGCGGCACGAGTGGGGCGGGTGGGGCCGACGAGACGGCGTCCCGGTGGTGGCCGTTCCGCTCCCCGAAGGGGTCCCGGCCGCACGTCCCGTTCGCCGCGGAGGCCAAGCGGGCGCTGGAACAGTCCCTGAGGGAGGCGCTCGCCCGCAAGGAGAACTGGATCGGCACCTAGCACATCGTCCTCGGCGTCCTGACCCTCGACCACCCGTCGACGGTGAAGGTGCTCCGGGCCCTGGGCACCGCCCCGGAGGCGCTCCGCGCCGACCTGCTCGCCCACCTGCGGCCGGCGGCGTGACGGCGTCCGTACGACGGCGGGCCGCCGACCGGGCGAGGGACCGGCCGGCGGCCCCGCGGGCGGGAGCGGGGCGGCCCGTCCGGGCGCGCCCGGCGCGGGCAGCCCCTTGTGGTCGTGCCCTCGTGGTCACGCCCTCGTGATCAGACCTGGGTGGTGTACCAGTGCTGCCAGGAGCCGCCGTTGGGGTCGTGCATGTTGATCCCCGCACCGTCCCAGGTGTCGTCCGCCCGCTGGACCTGGGCGATCTGTCCGTTCAGATCGGTGTGGAGCTCGCGGTTCCAGAAGAACCAGCGCTGGTTGGCGTTGCCGTGACAGTCCCCGACCGCCTGGACGGCCTCGTTGATGCCGCCGTTGCGGACGTCGAGGCAGTGCATGTTCGCGAGGCTGCGGAGCTTCTTGCCGTCCCACATCCACCACTGCGACGAACCGTTGCCGCAGGTGCGGATCTCGACGTTGTCGCCGTTCACGGTCAGGCACTTGCCGCTGCGGTCGTTGCGGATCTCGAAGGCGTCCAGGGCCGAAGCGGGGGTGGCGGCCAGGACCGGCACGGCCGCGGCCAGCCCCAGCGCCAGTGTCCCCGCCACGAGTGCTCGTCTCATCACGGACCCGTTTCTCTCGCGTTCCCCGGAGGGAGCGCCGGGTGGCGGCTCCCCCGGGCGGCTCCACGGCCCCGCCGGCAAGCGGAGGGCACGCGGCACCACCCGCCGCAGCCTTGCCCGGGAGCCCCGAGATCACTCAGGTCGCGGGCGTACTGGCGGCAACGCGCCGCTCACGCTTCCCGGGCGATCGGAAGGATCAGGCCACCGACGTCCGGCGGGCGCGGTCACCCCTCCGCCGGACGGCCCGCGGCTCCGTACCGTCCGCCCCGCAACCTCCGCCACACCGCCCGAGCCGCATGATGCCCCGACATCCCGTGCACCCCCGGCCCCGGCGGCGTCGCCGACGAGCAGAGGAAGACGGCGGGATGGGCGGTCGCGTACGGCACCCGGGCGAGCTTGGGCCGAACGAGCAGCCGCAACCCGGCCACCGAGCCACAAGCGATATCGCCGCCGACATAGTTGGCGTTGCGGGCGGCGAGCGCCGGCGGCCCGGCGACGGCCCGGGCCAGCACCAGGTCGCGGAAGCCGGGCGCGAACCGTTCGATCTGACGCTCGATCACCTCCGTCGCGTCACCGCGCCAGCCGTTGGGCACATGCCCGTACACCCAGAACGTGTGCTTCCCCTCGGGCGCCCGACTGGGATCGACGATGCTGGGCTGGGCGGTGATGAGAAAGGGAACGGAGGGGTCCCGTCCATGCATGGCGGCGCTCAGCGCCTCGCGGATCTCCCCGTACGTCGGGCCGACGTGCACCGTCCCGGCCCGGCGCGCGGCCTCGGCGCGCCACGGCACCGGCCCGGACAGCGCGTAGTCGATCTTGAAGACGGACGGCCCGTAGCGGAAGCCCCGGTAGGCGTCGCCGAGCCCGGCGATCCGGGCGAGGGCGGTCGGCGAGGTGTCGAAGACGTAGGCGCGGGCGGGCGGCAGGTCGTCGAGCCGTCGCACCTCGAAGCCGGTGTGGACCGCGCCGCCGCGCTCACGCAGGTACGAGGCGAGCGCGTCGGCGATGGCCTGGGAGCCGCCGCGCGGCACGGGCCAGCCGCGTTCGTGCGCGGCGAGGGCGAAGATCAGGGCCATGCCGGCCGTGCCGAGGCCGGTGAGCGGCGCGATGCCGTGCGCGGCGAGCCCGGCGAACAGCGCCCGCGCCTTGGCGTCGCGGAACCGGCGCACGTACACGGCCGCGGGCAGGGCCGCCGACAGCCCGAACCGGGCGTAGCCCACCGGGTCGCCGGGCAGCCCGTCCCACTGGGTGCGCAGGAAGTCCCGGGCGAGGGTGTCCCACTTCCCGTGGAAGGGCTCGACCGCCCGGCGGTACGCGCCCGCGTCGTGCTCGCCGAGGGAGGCGGCCGTCTCGCCCACGCGCCGGGAGAGGACGGCGGCGGACCCGTCGGGGAACGGGTGCGCCATCGGCAGCTCGGGGTGGAGCCACTCCAGGCCGTGCCGGGCCAGCGGCATGTCCGCGAACGCGGGCGAACCGACGCCGAGCGGGTGCACGGCGGAGCACGGGTCGTGGCGGAAGCCGGGGAGGGTCAGCTCCTCGGTCCGGGCGCCGCCGCCGATGCCGTCGGCCGCCTCGAAGACCTCGACGGACAGGCCGCGGCGGGCCAGTTCCACGGCGGCGGTCAGCCCGTTGGGGCCGGCCCCTACGACGACGGCGTCGAGCATGGTGGGCACCGGCGGACTCCCCTCTGAGCGCGTGGACCGGGGCGCGGCGGCTCTCCTGTGACTGCTGTTCAGGCCGCCAGGAGCCCCAGAATACGGGCGAGCGTGCCGGCGTCCCGCGCGGCGGAGAACGGCATCGTGTTGCCCCCGCCGATCCGGAACGGTTCGCCCGCCACCGTCGCACTCGCCCCGCCCGCCTCGGCGACCAGCAGCAGCCCGGCGGCATGGTCCCAGGCGTTGGGCCACGTGAAGGCGATCGCGTCGGCCGCCCCCCGCGCCACGTTCAGGTACTCCAGGCCCGCCGAGCCGCACGGCCGCGGCACGACGCCGGGCGTGTCGAGCCGCGCGAGCACGCGCTTCTCGTGGTCGTCGGTGAAGTCGTAGTGGGATATCGCCACCCGGAGCTCGGCGTCGGGCGCGGCGGCCCCGGGACGCAGCGGCTTCCCGTCGAGGAAGGCCCCCGCTCCCCGGCGGGCGGTCGCCATCTCGTCCAGCGCGGGCGCGTACGTCCAGGAGGCGAGCAGCTCGCCGCGGTGCGCGAGGCAGACGAGCGTGGCGAAGCCGGGGTCGCCGTGGACGAACTGCCGGGTGCCGTCGACCGGGTCCACGATCCACACCGGGTCGTCCCCGTGCAGCGCGTCCAGGGCGGCCGGATTCGCGTGCACGCCCTCCTCCCCGACCACCCGCGACCCGGGCAGCAGCGCGGTGAGCGACGCCGTCAGGTGCTCCTCGGCCAGCCGGTCGGCGACCGTCACCAGATCGTGCGGCCCCTTCTTCTCGACGACCTCGTGGGCGGCGAGCTGCCGGAAGCGCGGCATGATCTCGGCTGCGGCGGCCTTGCGCACCGCCTCCTCGACGTCGGTCAGGTCCCCTGCGAGAAAGTCATCGATCATACGCCCATCGAATCATGCCCCACCGACAACCGGGGCCGGGGAGGTGGCCGGGCGGAGACGGGCAGGTGAACGGCGGTGCGGGGCCTACTCGACCCGGGTGCCGTCCCGGCCGAAGCCGCACGGCCGGGACGGCACCCGAAAACGGGCGATCCACCCTGCGGTCGGCACCGGCAGGGCGGATCACCCGACCTCTTCCGGCTTCCTTCGAATACCGGAAGAACTCACACGGGAACGTGCGCGAAAACCCGTGTGAGAACCCCATGAGAACTCCATGAGAACCCCTGCGAGAACCGCGCGGTAACCGCACGAGAACTCACATGAGGCAGATCACATGAGGCAGAAGAGGTTCGATGCGTCGATCGGTTTCTTGTGCTTCTTCAGGGCCCAGTACCAGACGTCGCCGCTCACCCCGAAGCAGAGCTTCGGTCCGTAGAAACCGAGCGTCAGATCTGCGCCGGCCACCGATATGGCCGGGTGGATCGTGATGCTGCTGTTGAGGCGGGAGAGTTCGAAGCCCGAGCTCTTCAGCTTGTAGCCGAAGACCGTGGGCGTGACCTCCACCTTCGCGTGCCAGTCCGCACCGGTCTGCGCGTCCACCGAGACCTTCAGGACGAGGACGCGCGGGACGATGGTGAGGTTGTACTCCTTGTGGAAGTCGGCCGCGACCCGGGTGTCGGGCTCGGCCCTGGCGACCTCCACGAACCGAGGTTCGGGGTGCTCCGCGACGGCGGCCTCGTACTTCTTCACGAGGTCGGAGACGTCTTCTCCGACCCATTCGGCGACCGGGCGCAGCTCGTCGGTGAGGTACGTCGTTTCATCCACCTCTGAAACCCCTTTCAGACGTGATGAGCGCCCCGGATACCCGGCGACGCGTTCTCGGCACGGCTGGGAACTTATCCGCCGAATCCCGCACATGGTGAGGTGAAAAAGCGCCATGTCCCATGTGCCGCCGGAGATTGCCACGCCGGAACCCGAGTGAAAGGCGAGGAATTCGAGACCGGTTCACCCCCGAAAGCCCCACACCACACAGCAGGAGCAGGACCACCCGTGGGGACACTGGGTGCCCCCAGCACGTAACGTGACGGTGTCCGCCACCGGGACCGGCCCGGCGGGATGTTTCAGGAGGGTGCGTCGTGCACGGTGAGTACAAGGTGCCGGGCGGCAAGCTCGTCGTCGTGGACCTGGAGGAACGGGACGGGGTGCTGCGCGACGTCCGCGTCGCCGGTGACTTCTTCCTCGAACCCGACGAGGCGCTGTTCGACATCAACCGAGCGCTGGAAGGCGCGAGCGCCGACCTGTCCGCGCAGGAACTCGCCACCCGCGTCGACGCGGCGCTCCCGCGGGGCACGGTGATGTTCGGCCTCACCTCGGAGGCCGTGGGCGTGGCGGTCCGCCGGGCCCTCGCGAACGCGACGGACTGGCACCACTACGACTGGCAGCTGATCCACGACGGCCCCCAGTCGCCCGCCCTGCACATGGCCCTGGACGAGGTCCTCACCACCGAAGTGGCCGCCGGCCGCCGCCCGCCCACGCTGCGCGTCTGGGAATGGGCGTCCCCGGCCGTGATCATCGGCAGCTTCCAGTCCCTCCGCAACGAGGTGGACACGGAATCGGCTGCACGCCACGGCATGACGGTGGTCCGGCGCATCAGTGGCGGTGGGGCTATGTTCGTAGAACCCCAAAGTACGATCACTTACTCCCTCTACGTACCGGACTCCCTCGTGCAGGGACTGTCCTTCGCGGACAGCTACGCCTACCTCGACGACTGGGTCCTCGGCGCCCTCGGGGACATGGGCATCAAGGCCTGGTACCAGCCCCTCAACGACATCGCCACCGAGGCCGGCAAAATCGCCGGCGCCGCCCAGAAGCGCGTGGTCTCCGGCGACGGCGCCGTCCTGCACCACGTGACCATGGCCTACGACATCGACGCCGACAAAATGCTCGACGTCCTCCGCATCGGCCGCGAAAAGCTCTCCGACAAGGGCACCAAGAGCGCCAAAAAGCGAGTAGACCCCCTCCGCCGCCAAACCGGCCTTCCCCGCGCCACCGTCATCGACCGCATGATCACCTCCTTCCGCACCCGCTACGGCCTGACAACGGGCGCGGCGACGGAGGAGGAGATGACCCGCGCGGTCGAACTGGCGGAGACGAAGTTCGCGTCGGAGGGGTGGACGGCGCGGGTGCCGTAGGGAGGGACGCACCGGCACGTGCGGTACGACTGGCTGCTCAGCATCAGCAAGGCCTGTATCGGGGAGCTACCCCGCACGTGCGGGGACGACCACTCTAAGTAGGTGTTGAAGGCGTCGGAGCTACCCCCGCGCGTGCGGGGACGACTCCACGGGTCGTCAGCGGTCATGGCGGGGCTCCGAGCTACCCCCGCGCGTGCGGGGACGACGCCTACACGGGCGCGCTCACCCGCAGCGCGCACGAGCTACCCCCGCGCGTGCGGGGACGACGAGGGGTTCTACGACCTGAAGCGTCAGACGGTCGAGCTACCCCCGCGCGTGCGGGGACGACATCAACGCCCCCCGGCCGGGAACGAAAGTCCGTGAGCTACCCCCGCGCGTGCGGGGACGACACTTCCTGACCTGCGGTGACGCTAGCACGATTGCCCGTTTTCCTTTACCTCGTTCACCACCGGCTTCCTGCCCCGACCGGCGTTGTCAGTGGGTCCCCCTACCCTTCACCTCGTCAGCTCGTCAGCAGACAGAAGTGACTCGGGGAGGGGTTGCATCGTGCGTAGCGAGGAGTCCGTCGTCAGCCTGATGCGGTCGATGGGGGTACCGCAGGAGACCGTGACCCGAGTGGCGCGGCTGTGGGGTAAGTCCGCCGCGCGGAACGGCGGGCGGACTCATCTGCTGATCGGGCATCTGCTGGATACCGCCGCTGTGGCGGGGGTGATGTGGGACGAGTACCTGGCGCCCTCGATCCGCAAGCGGTTGGACGAGATCAGCAACGGGCGGGGACGCACCTGGTTCATGTGGATGTGCGGCATTCACGACTGCGGCAAGGCAAGTCCGTCCTTCCAGGGATTGGACCCGGCAGAGGCATCCCCGGTGCGGGCGGCCGGTTTGACGTGGCGCCGCTTGCCCAGGAGCGTCAAGTGGCGTCACGACGTGGCAGGAGCGGCGATGCTTCTGCCCCGACTGCGGGAGGAGTGGCAGAGAGACGAAGCCGTCGCGTGGGTGCTGCCCCTGGTGGCCGGGCATCATGGGAAGTTCCCCTCGAAGAAGAAGCCGCCGTCCCAGGACGCACAAGGTACGGGACCTGCTTGGGCCGAGACCCAGCGAGTGCTCGTCGACGTGTTCACACGCGCGGTGGGATTCGAGAGCGTGGCAGCGGCCAGGCCGGTCTCGGCCTTACGGAAAGCCGAGCAGCTGACGTTGTCGGGGCTGGTCGTGATGGCGGACTGGATCGCCAGCGACCACCGGCACTTCGCGGGTATTGCGGACGCCCAGGGCGTCTCGCCTGCCCAGGCGTGCCGGAGAGCGGCGACCGCCTGGAAAGCTCTGGGGCTGCGGGGCGGTTGGAGGCAGCTCGCCCTGCCGAAGAGTCCCATGGCTCCGCTGACGGAACGGCTGGGCGTGCGCCCCCGTGCCTCGCAACGGGAGCTGGTGGAACGGGCCTGGTCGATACCGGCGCCCGGGTTGCTCATCGCCGAGGCCCCCATGGGTGAGGGCAAGACCAAGGCGGCGCTGGCCGCGGCAGAGGTGCTCGCGGCGCGTTTCGGCTGCGACGGTGTTTTCGTGGCCATGCCTACGCAGGCGACATGCGATCCCATGTATGCCCAAGTAGTGTCGTGGGTTGGGTCGTTCGACCCAATCTTGGAACAGCATGTCGCACTACTGCACGGCAAGCGACGCTACAACGCACTATGGCGTGAGATCTGGGAAGGGATCCGGCCGACCGGAACCGACGGCAGCGACGGGACGTTGGCCGACCCCTGGGAGGTCTATGGGGCGATCGATGAGGACGACGAGTTCGGCGGCCCCAGCGGTCCGGCGGGCGCGGACGACATCGATCGCACCGGACCTCCCCAGTGGCTCCTGGGCGGCAAGCGCGGCTTGCTCACCCCCTTCGCCGTCGGCACCGTAGACCACCTGCTCTACGCCGCGACACGCACCCGCCACGTAATGCTCAGATTCGCCGGGCTGGCGGGCAAGGTCGTGATCGTGGACGAGGTGCACGCGGCCGACGTCTACATGAGGCAGTTCCTGTTGGAGGCCCTGCGGTGGCTGGGGCAGGCCGGGGTGCCGGTGGTGCTCCTGTCGGCAACGCTGCCGCCGGCTCAGCGGCAGGCTTTCGTCGACGCGTACCTCTCGGGAGCCCTCGCCGACGAGGACGTGCGGCAGCCGGTACCCCAACCCGCCGGATACCCGTGTGTGACCGCTGCTTATGCGGTGTCGGGGCAGCCGGTGGCGGAAAGTTCGCGGCTGCCCACACCGTCCTGGCGTTCGTCCACGCCCGTGCGGCTCTCGTGGCTCCCGGACGTCGAAAGCGACGGGTCGGCGGTCGCCGCGAAGGTGCGGGAGGAGGTGGCGGACGGCGGGGTCGTTCTCGTGGTCGTCAACCAGGTGGCTCGCGCACAGGCGATCTACGAGGCACTGCGCAGGGAGGGCGTCGAAGGCACAGTCCACCTTCTCCACGGACAGTTGTGCGCCAAGGACCGGGCCGACCGGACGGAGGAGTGCCTGCGTCTCCTGGGCCCGGCAGCAGGCGGTTCCCGGCCCAAGCGCATGGTGCTGATCGCCACGCAGCTCGCAGAACAGTCGTTCGACGTCGACGCGGATCTCCTGATCACCGACTTGGCCCCGGTGGACCTCTTGTTGCAGCGCATCGGCCGACTGCACCGGCACGCCGGAACGGCCAGGCCACGGGCACACACAACACCGAGGGTGATCGTGACCGGTGTAGCTGCCGGTTCCGAACAGGGACGCCCCCGTTTCCTCCCGGCCTCCCAGAAGGTTTACGGACAGTGGCCGCTGCTCCGCGCGACAGCCCTGGTGGCCGAAGCGGCAGGTCCGCTGCTGGCCAACGGTACAGCCGACAGGGCGGGCGGAGTTCCCTGGAGCATTCCGTCGGACGTGCCGACCCTGGTCGCTCGCGCGTACGGGGAGGCCGACGTGTGCCCTCCGGAGTGGCAGGAGCCATCCGCACTGGAGGCCTGGCGGGCCGAGGAGGCGAATCGCCAGGAGGCCGCAGGTAAATACGTCCTCACGCGCCCCCGGAACTGGGCGGCGCCCACCCTGGAGGGCCTGCACTACGCCGGTGCCGCGACGCCCAAGGAGGAGGACCTCGACGCCGTAGTGCGGGACGGGGAGCTCGGCGTCGAAGTCGTTCTCGTACACCGCCTTGCCAACGGATACACGGCACTTGACGGAACGCGCCTCGGCGCGCACGGCGAGGCACCGGACGAATCGGTGGTCGAACGCCTGCTGGGCGGCAGCGTCCGGCTGCCCGGCCGGCTGTCGGAGGAAGCCGAGAAGACTTTGGGCGCGCTGCCGGGCTGGGCCGGCGACCCTTGGCTCCGCTACGCCCGCGCGCTGGTCCTGGACGACGGCGCGGCCATCCTGGGTACCAACCGGCTCTCGTACGAACCCGAAATCGGCCTGCTGGTCGCGCGAGACTGAGAAGATCCGAAGCGGCGCCCCGAGCCGGATCTGCTCCCCGCCCGTGCGGGGACGACATCAAGTGACAAGCCGGAACACCCCCGCACCACCACGGGGAGGCGGGGACGCCGCGACATCGGCAGCGTACCCGCCGACCGCCGGAGCGACTCCGTGATGTTCATCGCGTAGTTCGTCGCGTAGGAAGCGGTAGAGAAGCCGAAACCGCTTGTAAATGACAAGCCTTGTGTGAAAATCTTCTCCACACGGTTCGATCCACCAACCCCTGCTCCGATCAACGGCGTTGAGCTGTCACCCCCGCATATTCCGAAGAACATGCGCCACGAAGCGAGAGGACCGATGGAAGTAACAGGAGATCTCGTCCGGGACGGCTGGTTACCCGTTCTCAGGTGCGATAAGCCCAAGGGCGAGTGTGAGAAGTCCGAGGTCGGGCTTCTCGAAGCGCTCACGCGGGCCCACACCATCCTGCGGCTGGACCTGCCGGCCCCGACCATGCTGCCCGCCGTCCTGCGCCAGCTCCTGATGCCGATCATGTTGCACGCCCTCGGTGTGCCACGGACGCCCAAGGAGTGGGCCGAGCGGTTCGAACGAGGTCAGTTCTCCGACGCCGAAGCACAGGAGATTGCCGACTACCTCGGTCCCCGATACGGCAAGCGATTCCATCTGTTCTCCTCCACGGAACGACCGTTCGCGCAAGCCGCCGGCCTGACGGCGCTCAGCGGTGATACCAAGCCGTCCACCCTGCTCGTCCCTTCCATCGCGTCGGGCAACAACGTCCCCTTGTTCAGTACCCTCACCGATGCCGACCACCTGGATCTCACACCGGCGGACGCGGCGTTGTGGCTGTTGCACGCACACTGCTGGGACACCGCCGCCATCAAGACAGGCGCCGTGGGCGATCTGCAGGCGAAGGCAGGGAAGACGACGGGTAACCCGACCTCCCCGCTGGGCCAGCTCGGCGTCATCGTCCCAACCGGCCGCACCCTGTACGAGACGCTGCTGCTCAACACGCCGATCTACCCGAGCGGCCTGGATCCCGACGATCTCCCACAGTGGGCCTGGGACGAGCGGCCGAGCTCCCTCGCCTGGAAGTCCCCGGCCGGCCCCGAGTGGTCCACCCGCCCCGCAGGCGGCCTGCTCGACCTCCTCACCTTCCAGGCCCGCCGGATCCGCCTGATCCCGACCGAGACCGACCATGGCCTCCGAGTGCGACAGGTGATCGTCTGCGCCGGTGACCGGCTCACCTCCACTCCCCAGGAAGAGCCGCACACCGCTTGGAATCACACGGCCAAGCCCAAGGCCGGTCAGCCGCACCAACGTCCCCGTCGCCACGCCTCCGGCCGTGCGGCCTGGCAAGGGCTGGGTTCACTGCTCGCGCTCGCGGTCCCCGAGGACGGTGACGGCCCGTACACTTCCTTGCTGCTGCGTCAAGTGGACGGCCTGCTCAACGACGACGGTCTTTCCGCCACTTACCCCCTGAACGTGCAGATCAGCGGCCTGGAGTACGGCAACCAGTCAGCCGTCGTGGAAAACGCCATCGCCGACAGTTTGCCGTTGCCCGTCGCCTCGCTGCTGTCCGGGGAGAACGGACTCCGTCAGGAAATTCTGCAGTGCGCCGAACAGGCCGACCGGGTGGCCCGCGCGCTGGACGGCCTCCACGCCGATCTCCGCCGGGCCTCCGGCGGCGAACCACTGCCCCGGGACAAGGGCGAACGGCCCTCGGCCCGCTTCCTGCACGCCGTGGACGGCAGGATGCGACGCCTCCTCGCAGGCTTGCGCACCGTCGGGGATGACTACGACTTGCTGGACAAAGCGCTGGAATGCTGGGAGTTGACGCTGCGACGGGCCGCCAGGGAGGAGGCAAGCAGTCTGCTGTCCGCCGTCCCGCCCCGTGCCATGATCGGCCGCACGGAGAAAGTGAACGGCAAGGAGGTCACTTTTCGGAGCGGCAAGGCCGCCGGCCTCTTCTACAACCGGCTGAACGAGACGCTGTGGCGCACTGCGGAGGCGCGCCTGGCAGAGGGGGGAGCGGCATGAGTTCCGCAGCCACCACCGGTGGCAAACGCCGTCGGCCGTACTTCTGGGAGGAAGTGTGTTCCGGTTGGCCGTCCGGCCCGGCCGAGCAGGGCAGGCGCGGCCTCCCCGCCTGGGCCGAACACGGCCTCCGAGCCGTGCGGGAAGGGCTCGGCCGGGAGCCCGGCAGCGTGGCCGGCATGCGGTATCTGCACCGGGTGGAGCTGACGGACGAGAAGCGGAACGCGGAACGCCTACCCCGGTCCTATGAGGCCGAGCACGCTGCGCTGACCCTCTTCGGCCTCCATCAGCACGGGGCTGCCGAGCCCGTGCACCGGCCGGGCATCGGCATCGGCACGGCCTGCCACTCCCTGCGTCTCCATCTCCTGCGGGAAACAAAGGAGATGGAGGAGGTCGAGCGCCGGCGGTCCGATCAGGAAGGGGGGACCAACGGGTCACAATCCCTGCTCTTCAAGGACACTGTCGGCCGCCGCCTGTTCGCCGTGTCGACCGCCCTGGATCTCGACGAGCTGGTGCACCATCTCCGGTCTCTCCTTCCCCTGATGCGCCAAGCGGGCGTCGGGCTGGACTACACCCGGCTCCACTGCGACCTGTGTGACTGGCAGACCCCTCGGCACGGCCGGGTCCTGCGCGCCTGGGGCCTCCAGTACAACGCCCCCGCCCCCGAGGGAGCAGAGGGCGCGAAGGGGAAATCCGGCTCCCCGCCCGCGTACTGGGCAGGCTTCGACCCCGACCGGCCCCACGCCGCCGCCGAACTGGCCGCGCTGCGGTCCGGTCTGAGCGAGGAGCCGGGCACAGTCCCTGCCATGTGGGCGTTCCACCGCCTCCGAATGAGCAACGAGCTGCGGGACCGCGGCGCGCTCACCCGAGATCTCACCGCCGAGCACACCGCTCTCACCCTCTTCGGCCTTCACCAGCAGGGCAGGAAGCGCTCGTTGCACACGCCCGGGGCCACTCCCGGGGCCGCCTGCCGGCGTCTTCTCGCGCAGGACGGAGGCCCCGACCGCGTCGCGGTGGAACGCCGGCTGGGCACCCTGCTCACTTCGCTCAGCGCCGATGAGCTGGCCCACCACCTCCGCGGCCTGGTTCCCCTGCTGAGGAAGGCCGATATCGGTCTCGACTACGACGGTGTCCGCCAGGCCGTGCGCGACTGGGACGATCCGTACCGGCCGGACGCGCAGTCGCGGTGGCGCGCCAAGTGGGAACGCGACTTCCATCGCGAGTCATCCAAGGTCTGAACCACCCGTCAGCCGGTGCGCCGACGGTCTCCGGGGGAAGTGGCACGCCCCGCGATCGGCTCGCGGGCGCTCGTGCCCTCATGTACCCCCTGCACCCCAAGCCTGGGCCACCCTCTCTTCTTTTCCTCTTCGTACCGCTCTGCGGCGCTCATACCGAAGGAGCCCTGCCATGCCCCACCAGCCCAACCTCTTCGTCGAGATCCACATCCTCCAGAGCCTGCCGCCTTCCAATATCAACCGGGATGATTCGGGCACCCCGAAGCAGGCGCTGTACGGTGGCGCACGCCGGGCCCGGGTCTCCTCCCAGGCGTGGAAGCGTGCGACGCGTATCGAGTTCGCCAAAGACCAGCCGGCCGGGGACCAGGCGACCCGCACGAAGCGGATCGCGGCCCTGCTGACCGAGCGGCTCGCTCGGCCCGCCACCGACGGCGGTGCGGGCCTGGACACCGCTCAGTCCGAGCGACTGGCCACCGCACTGGTCGGTGAGCTCGGCATCGCCAAGTCCACCAAGAAGGACGAGCAGTCCGCCTACCTGCTGTTCTTCGGAAAGCGCCAGCTCGACACCCTCGTCGCCTCCCTTGACGGGCGCGGCGCGCAACTTGCCGCCCTTCCGGACGCCGATCTGAAGAACGAGGTCAAGAAGCTGCCCGTGGTGGAGGCCCTGGCCACCGGACACCCTGCCGAAGTGGCCCTCTTCGGCCGCATGGTCGCCGACCTGCCGAAGCTGAATGTGGATGCTGCCGTCCAGGTCGCCCACGCCCTCTCGACCCACGCGGTGCGCACGGAGTTCGACTACTACACCGCCGTGGACGACGAGAACGTCGAGGACAGCGGCGCCGGCATGATCGGTACCGTGGAGTTCAACTCCTCCACCCTCTACCGGTACGCCGTTCTCGGGGTGCACCAGCTGCGCGACAACCTCTCCTCCCCCGAAGCCACCCGCGACGCGGCGAAGCGCTTCCTCGACGCCTTCACCCGCTCGATGCCCACCGGGCACCAGAACTCCTTCGCCCACCGCACGCTCCCGCACCTGGTGCTCGTCACCCTGCGGGCGGACCAGCCGGTCAACCTCGTCTCGGCCTTCGAGAAGCCCGTCACCGGAACCTCCGGACTGGCCTCCGAGTCCGCGGTGAGGCTGGCGGAGGAACTGCGTGCCGTCGGCACGTCCTGGGGTACCGTCCCGCTGCGCACTCTGGCGACCTATGCCCTGGGAGAGAAGGAGCTCGAGGCGGCATTCGGGCCGTCGCGCCTCTTCCCCGAGCTTCTGGACGAGGTGGACGACCTCCTCGAAACGTGGCTCGCCGGGAAGCCCCTCCTGCCGATCGCCGCAGAGGACGACGGGCGATGACCGACCAGGCCATTCTCGTGCTGCGGCTGGCCGCTCCCCTGCAGTCCTGGGGCGGGCCCTCCCGCTACAACCGCCGGGAGACCCTTCCGCAGCCCACCAAGTCGGGAGTCCTCGGCCTGCTGGCGGCCGCCGAGGGCCGCCCCCGCGAGGCGTCCATCGCCGACCTCGTCGACCTGGACATGGGCGTTCGCGTCGACCAGCCGGGCACCCTGCTGCGCGACTACCACACCGTGAGTGATCACCGGGGCCTGGCCCTGCCCTCCGCAAAGGTCGACGGCAAGAGGGTGCAGAAGAGGACGACTCCCGCCAAGTACACGGGGGTTACGCAGCGCTACTACCTCCAGGACGCGGTGTTCGTCGTCGCCCTGCGCGGCTCCGCTCCCTTGCTGGCCGGTCTGGAACGCGCTGTCCGTCACCCGGCCTTCCCTCTCTCGCTCGGGCGTCGCTCCTGTCCGCCGACCGGCCGTGTGAGCCTCGGACTGCATCACGACGCCGACCTGACGGCCGTCCTCGGGACGGTTCCCTGGGAAGCGGCCGAACACCATCGCCGACGTATCCGCGGTTCCGAAGTCACTCTGGAGGCCACAGTCGAGGATCCCGCGGGAGAGGTGCTCGCCGCCGACGTACCGGACACCTACGACCTCAAGACCGGTACCGCGTTCGGCCAACGAGCCGTGCGTCATCTGTGGGTCCGCATTCCCACGGGCCATGACGCCGCCAACTCTGGCGACTCCCCCGCCTCCCCCGCCTCCGACATCCCTGCCGCCGGGGCCGACCCCGGCCACGACCCCTTCGCCCTCCTGGGCTGGTGACCCGATGCCATACCTGTCGAAGATCGCTCTCAACCCGCGCCGCCGGGGCGCGGTGGCCCTGCTGGCCAATCCGCACTGCCTGCACGCCGCCGTCATGAACGGTCTCGCCCACCAGCCCGTGACGGAACGCGTCCTGTGGCGCCTGGAGACGAACACCCCTCATCGCGCCGAGATCCTGGTACTCACCCAGAGCCGCCCCTCCTGGCAAGGCTTGGTGGAAGATGCCGGCTGGCCGGGAGCGGACGGGGGCGAGCCCCTGATCGCCGATTACTCGCCGCTGCTCCACCGTGTCGTGGAAGAGCAGGAGTTTGCCTTTCGACTGACCGCCAACCCGGTGCAGTCCGTTCTGCAGCCCTCGAAGCCCAGCCCGGAACAGAATCGCCGCCTCGCAGCCCCGGCGGACGGCCGGCGATGGCCCCGCGGTGTCCGCGTCGCCCACCGCACCACCGCCCAGCAGCTCGACTGGCTGTTCCGCCAGGCCAAGCGCCACGGCTTCACCATTCCGCCCGTGGACCCCGCGGCCGCCCCTGCTCCGGGCCTCGAACCCGACACCCCGCCCGTTCCCGCCCCCGCCGTCTCCCTCGTGTCCCGCGACATCCTGCGCTTCCGCAAAAAGCAGAACGGGCCACGCGTCACCATCTCCACCGCCACCTTCCAGGGCCGTCTGCGCGTCACCGACGCGGAAGCGCTGCGTACGGCCCTCCTGAACGGCATCGGCCCCGCCAAGGGGTACGGCCAGGGCCTGCTCACCCTGGCCCCGGTGCCCGCGGCGGTGCCGCGTGCCTGAGCCCTGGTGGAAGGCGGGGCCACAGGACGTTCACCGCGTCGAGGACCGTGTCTCCAGCCTTTACGTCGAGCGATGCCACATCGACCGGGACGACAACGCGATCGTGTTGGTCAACAGGGCCCGGTGGTTCACGTCCCCGCCGCGTACCTCGCCGTACTCCTTATCGGCCCCGGCAGCCGCATCACCCACGCCGCCGTGGCCCTGCTCGCCGACTCGGCCACCTCCGTTTGCTGGGTCGGCGAACACGGGGTGCGCCTGTACGCCGCCGGCCTGAGCACGGCCCGCGGTGCCGGGCTCCAACTGCGGCAGGCGTGGCTCGTCACCCGGCCCAAGGAGCGTACGGCGGTCGCCCGCCGCATGTACGACCTCCGTTTCCCGGGTGAGGACACGGCACGGCTGACCCTTCAGCAGCTACGCGGCCGAGAAGGCACCCGTGTCCGGAGGCTGTACGTGGAGCATTCCCGCCGCACCGGGGTGCCCTGGGTCAAACGCGACTACAAAGCGGGCGACGCCTTCGCTGCAGGCGACGACGTCAACCGACTGCTTTCAGCGGCCAACGCGGCGCTCTACGGCATCTGCCACGCCGTCGTCACCGGCCTCGGCGTCAGTCCCGCGCTCGGCTTCGTTCACACGGGTTCCGCCCTGTCGTTCGTCCTGGACGTCGCCGACCTGTACAAGGCCGAATTCACCATCCCCCTCGCCTTCGACCTCGCCGCAAAGGGTCTGACGTCGGAACGGGACGCTCGAACCGCCCTCCGCGACGCCGTCGTACAGGGCAAGCTCCTCCCTCGGATCGTCACCGACGTCAAGCACCTTCTCTCCCCCGGCAACGCGGGCCTTCCTGCCGAGGAGCTGAACGGCCTCTGGGATGATGGCGACACGGTCGTCACCGGGGGGCGCAACTGGGGTGACCCCTTCGCCTCCGACACCCACTTGGACGTCATCCCGCCACCTCCGCCCGCTCCGGACACCGGCCCGACCTCGGAAACGAGCGGATGAGCGCCGGCACAACGGTGGTCGTCCTCATCGCCGCGCCCCCGGGACTCCGCGGCCACCTCACCCGCTGGTTCATCGAGGCCGCTCCGGGCGTCTACGTGGGATCTCCCAACGCCCGCATCCGCGACCGCCTCTGGTCCCTCCTCTCCGACCGCATCCGCGACGGCCAAGCTGTGATGATCGAGCCCGCGGCAACCGAACAGGGCTGGTCGGCCCGCACGTGCGGCCGCGAACGCTGGACCCCCACGGACTTCGACGGCCTCACCCTTATGGCCCGGCCGCGCGGGGGCGCGGGTGAGCCGTGGCGACCTGGGAAGGAGGTGAAGGAAAAACGGCCCAGCGCCTGAGAACGCCGCAGGTCAGGAAGTGTCGTCCCCGCACGCGCGGGGGTAGCTCGGCCGAGCGCCGCACCCGCCGCTTCGGTGCGGCGTCGTCCCCGCACGCGCGGGGGTAGCTCGTCCAGTCCACCCCGGCGGACACACCCGCTACCGTCGTCCCCGCACGCGCGGGGGTAGCTCTGGCGTGCGCGTATCGAGACCGGAGACATGCAGGTCGTCCCCGCACGCGCGGGGGTAGCTCCCCGGCCTCCATCGTGCCGCGCAGCCGCTCCAGGTCGTCCCCGCACGCGCGGGGGTAGCTCCGGTGCCCAGGACTTCGCGCCGTCGGCCACCGCGTCGTCCCCGCACGCGCGGGGGTAGCTCGTACAGCGGCCAGGCTCCGGGCTTGGAGTGGTCGTCGTCCTCGCACGCGCAGGGTGCCGGACGGGCCGCGGAGGACGGAGGCGAGGCCGACGACGATCAGGCGGCGGACGCCGGCCTTCCGTAGGCCCTCGGTCAGGGCTCGGGTCGACGTCGTGAAGAAGTCGTGCGGGGAACCGGACAGGTCGACGGCCGCCGAGATAGCGGCATCATGGCCCGCGGCCAGGCGTTCCACGGCCGCCTCGTCGGTGACGTCACCCGCCTCCACCCGGGCCTGTGGTGGCAGGTCGCGGTGGCGGGACGGGTCGCGGACCACGGCGGTGACGGTGTGGCCCCGGCGGGTCGCCTCCGCCACCAGGTGACGGCCCGTCCTGCCGCCCGCGCCGAAGATCACGATCTTCATGGGGATGCCTCTCAGCGGGGCCGGAGCCCTTCGCCCCGGCCGGTGCCGTGACCGTAGCCACCGCACCGGTTACCTCCCGGATACCGGTCCGCGGGCGGCTATCGTGACGCTATGAGGGAACCCCTGCCTGCCGACATGTTCGATTAGTTGTGCCCTTCCTCGCTCAATCCGATCCGGTTCGGGGACAAATGGTCGCCTTTGATCATTCGGTGTCTTGAGGGCGCGCCGCGCCGGTTCTCCGAGTTGCGGGTTCCCCTGCGGCGCGTCATGCCCAAGGTGCTCACCGCCTCGCTGCGGGCGCTGGAGCGGGACGGGTTCGTCGAGCGGGCGGTGTATCCCGGTTCCCTGCCGCGCGTCGAGTACGCGTTGACCCCGCTCGGGCGCGGTCTGCTCGGGCCGTTGGAGGTCGCCTGCGCCTGGGCCGGTGAGCACTGGGAGGAGCTGCTCGACGCGCGGGAGGCGTATGGGGAGGTGGGGCGGCGGCGGGTCGGGTAGCAACGAGTCAGGCCGCCTCCGTCAGGGCCGGGATCACCCGTTCCCCGTACGTGTCGATCGTCGTCTCCTTCGCGTCGTGCATCGCGTACACCGCGAACTGGTCGACGCCCAGCGCCCGTAGCTCCTCCAGGCGTGCCACGTGCGCCTCCGCCGGGCCGAGGAGGCAGAAGCGGTCGACGATCTCGTCCGGGACGAAGTCCGTCGACGGGTTGCCCGCGCGGCCGTGGTGGCTGTAGTCGTAGCCCTGGCGCCGCTCGATGTACGCGGTGAGGGCCTCGGGGACGAGGCCCGAGTGGGCGCCGTAGCGGGTGACGAGGTCGGCGACGTGGTTGCCCACCATGCCGCCGAACCAGCGGCACTGTTCGCGGGCGTGGGCGAGGTCGTCGCCGACGTAGGCGGGGGCCGCGACGCAGACCGTGACGGACGACGGGTCGCGGCCGGCCTCCTCCGCCGCGCCGCGTACCGCCTTGACCATCCACTCGGTGAGGAAGGGGTCGGCGAGCTGGAGGATGAAGCCGTCGGCCTCGCGGCCGGCCAGGGCGAGGGCCTTGGGGCCGTAGGCCGCCATCCAGACCGGGAGCCGGCCGTCCCGTACCCAGGGCAGCCGCAGCGGCGTGCCGCCGGCGTCCGTTTCGCGGCCCTCGGCGAGGTCGCGGATGATCCGCATCGATTCGCTCAGCGCGGCCAGGGTGTTGGGGCGGCGGCCGGCCACCCGCATCGCCGAGTCGCCGCGCCCGATGCCGCAGACCGTGCGGTTGCCGTACATGTCGTTGAGCGTGGCGAACGTGGAGGCCGTGACTTCCGGGGTGCGGGTGGAGGGGTTGGTGACCATCGGCCCCACGATGAGCCGTTCGGTGTGCTCCAGGATGCGGCTGTGGATGACGAACGGCTCCTGCCACAGCACGGCGGAGTCGAACGTCCAGCCGTACCGGAAGCCGCGGCGCTCGGCGCGGCGCATCAGCTCGACGACGGCGGTGGCGGGCGGGTCGGTTTGCAGGACGAGGCCGAAGTCCAAAGCTGTGCTCCTTAAGACGACGCGAGGTACGGCGAGTTACGCGAGGTACTGGCAGGTGGTCCGCGGTACGTAGCGGCCGTGGCCCGTCCGGCCCGTGAACCGCCGTTCGTCGATGACGATCTCGCCGCGGGACAGGACCGTCTCGACGCGGCCGGTGATCTCCTTCCCCTCGTACGCCGAGTAGTCGACGTTCATGTGGTGCGTGGTGGCGGAGAGGACCTGTGTGGCCCGCGGGTCGTAGACGACGAGGTCGGCGTCGGCGCCGGGGGCGATGGTGCCCTTGTGCGGCGCCAGGCCGAACATCCGGGCCGGGGCGGCGCACGCGAGCTCGATCCAGCGGCGGCGGGTGATGTGGCCGTCGACGACCGCCTGGTGGAGGAGGTCCATCCGGTGCTCCACGCCCGGCAGGCCGTTGGGGATCTTCGAGAAGTCGCCGCGGCCCAGCTCCTTCTGGCCGGAGAAGCAGAACGGGCAGTGGTCGGTGGAGACGACCTGGAGGTCGTCCGTGCGCAGCCCGCGCCAGAGGGCCGCCTGGTGCTCGCGCGGGCGCAGCGGCGTCGAGCACACGTACTTCGCGCCCTCGAAGCCGGGTTCCGCCAGGTTGTCGGTCGACAGGAAGAGGTACTGGGGGCAGGTCTCGCCGAAGACCGGGAGTCCCTTGTCCCGGGCCGCCGCCAGCTCCGCGACCGCCTCCTCCGCCGAGACGTGGACGACGTACAGCGGGCTGCCGGCGACCCGCGCGAGCTGGATCGCGCGGTGGGTGGCCTCGGCCTCCAGCAGGGCCCTGCGGACCTCGCCGTGGTACCGGGGGGCCGTCCTGCCCGCCGCCAGGGCCTGTTGGACGAGGACGTCGATCGCGATGCCGTTCTCCGCGTGCATCATGACCAGCCCGCCGTTGCCGGCGGCGCGCTGCATGGCCCGCAGGATCTGCCCGTCGTCGCTGTAGAAGACCCCCGGGTAGGCCATGAAGAGCTTGAACGAGGTCAGCCCCTCGCCCACGAGGAGATCCATCTCCTTCAGAGTGTCCTCGTTCACGTCGGAGAGGATCATGTGGAAGGCGTAGTCGACCGCGCACTTCCCCTCCGCCTTGGCGTGCCACGCGTCGAGCCCCTCGCGCAGCGCCCGGCCGCGCGTCTGCACCGCGAAGTCGACGACGGTCGTGGTGCCGCCCCAGGCCGCGGCCCGGGTGCCGGTCTCGAAGGTGTCGGAGGACGACGTGCCGCCGAAGGGGAAGTCGAAGTGGGTATGGGCGTCCACGCCGCCCGGTACGACGTACCTGCCGGTCGCGTCGATCACCCGGTCGGCCGTCCAGCCCCGGGCGACCGAGCTGCCGGCCGCCGCCAGCGCGGCCACCTTCCCGTCCTCGACGAGGACATCGGCGTACGTCTCCTCGGCGGCGGTGACGACGAGGCCGCCCTGGACGAGGGTCCTGGTCACCGGTGTTCCTCCTTCCCCGACGCGTCCCACACCCGCCGCAGCGCCCGTTCCAGCGCCGCCGCGCCCTCCTCCGCCTCCGCGACGGTGAGGGTCAGCGGCGGGGCGATGCGCAGGACGGAGCCGTCCCGGCCGCCCTTGCCGATCAACAGGCCCTCCTCGCGAGCCCGTTCGAGGGCAGCCGCCGCGGCGTCGGACGAGGTGAGCTCGACGCCGATCATCAGGCCCCGGCCGCGTACCTCCCGGACGACGGGCAGGCCGGCGGCGACGGCCCGGAGCCGTTCGATCAGCAGGCCGCCGACGCGCCGGGCGTTGCCCTGGAGGTCGTGTTCGAGGAGGTAGGTGAGGTTGGCGAGGCCGGCGGCCATGGTGACCGGGCTGCCGCCGAAGGTGGAGATGGAGTTGGCCTCCAGGCAGTCCATCACCTCGGCGCGGGCGACGACGCCGCCGACGGACATGCCGTTGCCGATGCCCTTGGCGAAGGTGAGCAGGTCGGGCGGGCCGTTCTCGGCGTGGGCCTGCCAGCCCCAGAAGTGGTCGCCGGTGCGGCCCCAGCCGGTCTGCACCTCGTCGCTGATCCAGAGGATGCCGTGCCGGTTCAGCACCTCACGGAAGGCCGCGTAGAGCCCGTCGGGCGGCGCGGTGAACCCGCCGACGCCCTGCACCGGTTCGGCGATCAGCGCGGCCACCGTCCCGTGCGCCTGGCCGAGCATGTCCTCCAGGTCGCGGACGCAGGCGGCGGTGAACGCCGCGTCGGAGAGGTGCGCGTAGGGGCCCTGGGAGCGGACGGCGCCGTGCACGTAGAGCGTCTGGAGCGGCGAGAGGCTGGTGGGCGACCAGGCGGTGTTCCCGGTGATGCCCACGGTGGAGAAGGAACGGCCGTGGTAGCTGTTGCGCATGGCCAGGATCTGGTTGGAGCGCCGGTACGTCGTGGCCAGCAGCAGCGCGGCGTCGTTGGCCTCGGTGCCGGAGGTGGTGAAGAAGACGCGGGCGTCGGGGATGCCGCTCAAGGCGGCGATGCGCTCGGCCAGTTCGACCATGTGCCGGTCGAGGTAGAGGGTGGACGTGTGGAGGATCCGGCCGGCCTGTTCGGCGACCGCCTTGGTGACCTCGGGCAGCGCGTGGGCGGTCATGGTGGTGAGGATGCCGCCGAAGAAGTCGAGGTAGCGGCGGCCTTCGGCGTCCCGGACGTAGCGGCCCTCGCCGTGGGTGAGTTCGATGGGCTCGGCGTAGTAGAGGGACAGCCAGGAGGGGAGGACGGCACGGTGGCGGGCGTGGAGGCCCGGGGTGACGGCCGGGCCGGGGGCGCTCACGGCCGCACCAGCCCCTCGTACGCGTCGGGGCGCCGGTCGCGGTAGAAGGCCCACTGCTGCCGCACCTCGTCGATCAGCGAGAAGTCCAGGTCCCGGACGACCAGTTCCTCCTTGGTGTCGCTGGCGACGTCGCCGACGAACTGCCCGCGCGGGTCGACGAAGTACGACGTGCCGTAGAAGTCGTTGTCGCCGTACTCCTCCCGCCCGACGCGGTTGATCGCGGCGACGAAGTACTCGTTGGCGACGGCGGCGGCGGGCTGTTCGAGCTTCCAGAGGTACGCGGAGAGGCCGCGGGAGGTGGCCGAGGGGTTGTAGACGAGCTGGGCGCCGGCCAGGCCGAGTTGCCGCCAGCCCTCCGGGAAGTGGCGGTCGTAGCAGATGTAGACGCCGATCCGGCCGGCGGCGGTGTCGAAGACCGGCCAGCCGAGGTTGCCGGGCTTGAAGTAGTACTTCTCCCAGAAGCCCTTGACCTGCGGGATGTGGTGCTTGCGGTACTTGCCGAGGTAGCTGCCGTCGGCGTCGATGACGGCGGCGGTGTTGTAGTAGAAGCCGGACTGCTCGATCTCGAAGACCGGGACGACGATCACCATGCCCGTCTCCCGGGCGAGTTCGCGCATCCGGCGGACGGTCGGCCCGTCGGGGACCGGTTCGGCCCAGCGGTAGTGCTCGCTGTCCTGGACCTGGCAGAAGTAGGGGGCGTTGAAGACTTCCTGGAAGCCGATCACCCGGGCGCCCTGCGCGGCGGCGGCGCGGGCGTGCTCCTCGTGTTTGGCGATCATCGATTCGGTGTCACCGGTCCAGCCGGCCTGGACCAGTGCGGCGCGCACAACAGTGGTCATGAGCTGCTCCTCCGCCGGGGCGTGATCCGGCATACGGGACGCCGGGCTACGCGCGAAGATCCGCGTGGACTGCGACCGTATGACCCGCCACCCGCCGAGGCAAGACCGACGCGACCTTCGGACCACCCTTTCGATGCCGCCAGCACTAAACAGCCAACCTTGTCAGTTTGGCTGTTCACCGCCTAGGGTGAGGACATGCCTGCCACCACGCTCGACCCGCGGACCGCCCTCGTCCTCGTCGACCTCCAGAAGGGCATCACCGCCCTGCCGACCGCGCGCCCCGCCGACGAGGTCGTCGCCCGCGCGGCCCGGCTGGCCGCGGCCTTCCGTGCCCGCCGCCTCCCCGTCGTCCTGGTCCGCGTCGTCGGCGCGGCACCCGGCCGTACGGAGGCCGGGCGCCGCACCGGCGAACACCCCGCCGACTTCGCGGACCCGCGCCCCGAACTCGGCCGCGCGGACGACGACATCGTCGTCCTCAAGCGCACCTGGGGCGCCTTCCACGGCACCGGCCTAGACGAGCGGCTGCGCCGGCACGGCGTCACCCAGCTCGTCCTGGCCGGGATCGCCACCGGCCTGGGCGTGGAGTCCACGGCCCGGGCGGCGCACGAACACGGCTACCACGTGACGGTGGTGACGGACTCGGTCACGGACGTCGATCCGGAACGGCACCGGAACGCCGTCGAGCGGGTGTTCCCGCTGCTGGGCGAGACGGATACGACGGAGGCGGTCCTCCACCTGCTCGTATGACGCCCGGTGGGACGCCCGGGAAGGCGCCCCACCGGCCCGCCGCGGCTCACCGCCCCGGCCGCACCACCATCGCGGACCCGCCACCGCGCCGGACCTTCTCGGCGGCGGCCAGCCACCGCCCGTCCGGCAGCTGTTCGACGCCCGTCGCGGCGCCGATGAAGGACGGGTTCAGCTTGAACACATGCCCCTTCGCCTCCAGCCGGTGGCGTACGGAGCCGTCCCACAGCGCCTGCTCCACGTCCGTCGTCGCGGCGTTGCGCTGGCTGGCGCGCGGTGCGGCGATGGCGTCGACCAGCGGCATCCCGCGGTCGACGTGGTTGAGCAGCGTCTGGAGGACGGTGGTGATGATCGTCGCCCCGCCCGGCGAGCCCAGCGCGAACTTCAGCTTCCCGTGGTCGAGGACGATCGTCGGCGAGATCGACGAGCGCGGGCGCTTGCCCGGGCCGGGCAGGTTCGGGTCGTGGACGCCCGGGCTGACCGGGGTGAACGAGAAGTCGGTCAGCTCGTTGTTGAGCAGGAAGCCGCGGCCGGGCACGGTGATGCCGCTGCCGCCGGTCTGCTCGATGGTGAAGGTGTAGGAGACGACGTTCCCCCACTTGTCGGCCACCGTCATATGGGTGGTCTGCTGCCCCTCGTACGGGGTGGGGGCGGCACGGCCCGTCGTGCCGCAGGGCTTGGGGTGCCGGGGGTCGCCGGGGGCGAGCGGACTGATCAGCGCCCGGCCGCCCTTGATCAGGCAGGCCCGCGAGGCCGCGAACCGCTTGGACGTCAGCGCCGCCGTGGGCACCTTCTCCTGCGCGGGGTCGCCGATCCACCGGTTGCGGTCGGCGAACGCGATCCGGCTCGCCTCCAGGTAGCGGTGCAGGTACGTGGTGTCGTCGAGCTTGCGGAGGTCGCCCTTCTCCAGGATGTTCAGCGCCTCGGCGACGGCGATCCCGCCGGACGACGAAGGGGCCATCCCGTAGACGTCGAGCCCCCGGTAGGTGGTGTGGGTGGGACCGGGACGCTTGACCGCGTACGCGCGCAGGTCGCGTTGGGTGAGGTCACCGGCGCGTACGACGCGGTGCGCGCCGGGAGCGACGGGTGGTGTGCGGACGGTACGGACCACGTCGCGGCCCAGGTCCCCGCCGTACATCGCGCCGATGCCGCGCTTGCCCACCAGTTCGTAAGTGCGGGCGAGGTCCGGGTTCTTGAGGGTGGAGCCGACGGCCGGGAGCCTGCCGCCCGGCAGGAACAGGCGGGCGGTGGCGGGGAAGTCGCGGAAGCGCTTCTCGTTGTCGGCGGTCTGCTGCCGGAAGGTCTCGTCGACGGTGAAGCCCTTGCGGGCCAGCCGCTCGGCGGGCTTCAGCACCTGGCCGAGCGACCTGCTGCCCCAGGACCGCAGGGCCGCGTCCCAGGTGGCGGGGGCGCCGGGGACGCCGACGGCGCGTCCGCTGGTGACGGCCTCCTCGAAGGGGATCGCGTGGCCCTTCTCGACGAACAGGTTCTTGTCCGCGCTGAGCGGCGCCCGCTCGCGGCCGTCGATGGTGAAGACCTTGCGGGCCTTCGCGTCGTAGTACACGAAGTAGCCGCCGCCGCCGATGCCGCCGGAGTACGGCTCGGTGACGCCGAGGGCGGCGGCCGTGGCCACCGCCGCGTCGACGGCGTTGCCGCCGCCCTTGAGCACCTCGATGCCGGCGGCGGACGCGTCGGCGTCGACACTGGCCACGGCACCGCCGCGGCCCACGGCCAGCGGGGTCTTGGCGGGGGCGCGGCCGGCGCCTTGAGCGGTGTCGGGGCCGGCCTGAGCGGCGGCCGGCATGATGCCGAGTCCGGCCACGAGTGCGGCCGTCGCGCAGAGCACGGTCGTTCGCCGGCGCGCTGGCGGTCTTGCCATGGGTACCTCCCTGTCGGCTGAGAGGCCCCGGACCCTACTCGCCGGACTCCTCCGCCGACAGGGCGCGACACGGCACCCGGCCGGGGATCCGCTCGGGCTGTCGGCCGCCTTGTCGTTCCGGCGTGTCGACCGCCTTGGCGTTTCCGGCTGCCGGCCGGCCCGTGCTCCGGCTGCCGGCCGGTCCGTGCTCCGGCTGCCGGCCGGTCCGTGCTCCGCCGTCGGTCAGCGGCCCCGCGCCTGGGTGATCACCGGCTTGGCCATCGCCCGCTCGCCGTCGGCGTTCGGGTGGAAGGGCGCGGCGGGACGGGCCGGCTGGGCGCCCTCGATCCAGCGGTCGGCCTGCGGGCGGCAGACGTCGTGGCCGACGGTCGCGCGGTAGGTGTCGGCGTACCGGACGTGGGCCTTGCGCGCCTGCTGCTTCAGCATGGCGTTGAGCTTCTTCTCGGTGTCCCGCAGGTACGGGGTGTCCCCGGCCGCGATCGGGACGTCGGGGAAGCAGCCGACACCGCTGTCCGGCATGATCGACGGGTAGCCGACGAGGACGACGCGGGCGTGCGGGGCGCGCTGGTGCACGGCCTTGAGGACGCGGGCCACCTTGGGCGCGGCGTCGGCGATGCGCTTGTTCAGCAGGTCGCCGCCGTCGGCCGCGGTGTACTTCTTGCGGCAAGGGGCGCCGGCCGGGTCGGAGACGGAGAGCTGGGCGCAGGTGCCGATGATCTCGCCGAAGCCGATGTCGTTGCCGCCGATGCCGAGGGTGACCAGACGGGTCTTCTTGCCGAGGGCGTTCAGCTGCGGGGCGTTGGCGCCCTGCGCGCGCCACATGTCGTCGGTCTTGGCGCCGCTGCAGCTGACGTCCTTGAACGACTTCTGGTGCAGCGCCTTCGCGGTGAGCGACGGGTAGTTGACGCTGGAGCGGGCGCAGTCGCCGCCGCTCTGGGTGGGCACGCCGGGCGCGGAGGTGTACGAGTCGCCGAGGGCGACGTAGCGCTCGCCGCCGTGGGCCGGGGTGGCGGCCGTGGCGGGGGCGGCGGCCCCCGCCGCCAGGGCCGTGGCGGCGCCGACCGCCGCCAGCACCTTGCCGTACCGCCCGCCGTGTGCGCCTGCGTCTGCCACTACTGCCTCCGGAGAATCGGTGATGGTTCCAGGCCGACCGCGCCCCGGGAAAGGTCGCCGGGGGCCGTCGAACACGGCAGTCAGACTCGCCTCGCGTTGACCGTCTGTCAATCTCACGAGGCTTTCCCCGTACCACTGGTACCGGCCGTCACTCGACCGCACGTAGCGAACGGGCGCCGCTCGGGCGGCCGTTCCGCTGATCGCGACATCGGGTGGGGCGTAGGCGGGCGAGCGTACGCGGGCCGGGGGTACGCGGGCGGGCGGCATGGTGATGGTGACGCGGGGTCAGTGGCTCCGCGTCCGTCGGCAGGATCCGCGCCACACAGCGCCACGCAGCGCCACGCACCCGGCCCCGGGGCAAGTCACACCGAGCACCCCCAGCCCCACCCCACCCCCCTAATGCGACTCCAAAACTCCGATTAGGTAAAGTACAACTGTGCGACTGACCAAGAGCACGGACATCGCCCTGCGCATCGCCATGCGCCTGGCCGTGACGTCCGGCGGTGCCGAGACCACCGCGCCCACCACCCGCGAGGTGGCGGCCGCGGTGGGAGTGCCGTACACGCACGCGGCCAAAGTGGTCAGCCGCATGACGCACCTGGGGGTCGTGGAGACCCGGCGGGGCCGGGGCGGCGGGCTGGCGCTCACCACCCTGGGGCTGACGGGCTCGGTGGGCCGGCTGGTGCGCGCCCTGGAGGGCTCGGGGGACGTCGTCGGCTGCGAGGACGATCCGCCGTGCCCGCTGCGCGGGGCCTGCCGACTGCGGGGGGCGTTGCGCGACGCGCAGGAGGCGTTCTTCGCCGCCCTCGACCCGATCACCGTCCAGGACCTGGTCCGGCAGCCGACCGGACCGGTCCTGCTGAGCCTGACCGCCAGGCCCGAGGACGGACCCGACCCACACCCCTGATCACAACCGGCGCCGCACGCCACACGGCGTCCGCACACCCTGAAATGCGAGTCCTGGATGCGCATTATCCGTCCGGGGCGCGAAACGCAAGGAGCCGCCGTGCTGTCCCCGAAGTCGACCGAGATCGTCCGCGCGACCCTGCCCGCCGTGGGCGGGGCCATCGGCGAGATCACCCCGCTCTTCTACGACAAGATGTTCGCCGAGCGTCCCGACCTGCTGCGGGACCTCTTCAACCGCGGCAACCAGGCCAACGGCAGCCAGCGCCAGGCCCTCGCGGGCGCCATCGCCGCGTTCGCCACCGCGCTGGTGGAGCACCCGGACGTCCGCCCGGACGCGATGCTGTCCCGTATCGCGCACAAGCACGCCGCGCTCGGCGTGACGGCGGAGCAGTACGAGCTGGTGCGGCGGCACCTGTTCGCCGCGATAGCCGAGGTGCTGGGCGAGGCCGTCACCCCCGAGGTCGCCGCCGCCTGGGACGAGGTCTACTGGCTGATGGCCAACGCGCTGATCGCCCTGGAGGCCCGGCTGTACGAGGACGCGGGCGTCCCGGCGGGCGAGGTCTTCGTGCCCTGCCGCGTCGTGGCCCGCCACCGGGAGACCGCGGACGTCGCCACCTTCGAGATCCGCCCGCTCGACGGCCGGGAGCTGCCCGCCGGCCGGCCCGGCCAGTACGTCTCCGTCCGTGTCGAACTGCCCGACGGCGCCCGGCAGATCCGCCAGTACAGCCTCTCCGGTTGGCCGGACGACGCCCTCCGCTTCTCCGTGAAGCGCGTCCCGGGCGACCCGGCGGGCGAGGTCTCGAACCACCTCCACGACCACGTGGACGTCGGCGCGGTGCTCCGGGTCAGCCTTCCCTTCGGCGACGTGGTGCTGGCGGACGGCGACCGTCCGGTCGTGCTCGTCTCCGCGGGCATCGGCTGCACCCCGATGGTCGGCATGCTCGCCCACCTGGCCGCGACCGGCTCGACCCGCCGCGTGATCGCCGTCCACGCCGACCGCAGCGAGGCGGACCACGCGTTCCGCGAGGACGTGCGCCGGCTCGTCGAGAAGCTGCCGGACGCCGAGGCGCACGTCTGGTACGAGCGCCCGGAGGGCGAGTGGCCGGCCGAGCGCACCGGCTACGCGGATCTGTCGGCGATCGACGTCCCGGCCGACGCGGTGGTGTACCTGTGCGGTCCGCTCCCCTTCATGCGGGCGGCGCGGGCGCAGCTGCTGGCGGCGGGCGTCGCCGCGGCGGACCTGCACTACGAGGTGTTCGGCCCCGACCTGTGGCTGGGCGCGGACGCCTGACGGGCGCTAGTGCGGCGGGGGGTGGCCGGCCGGACCGGGGAGCAGCGTCCCCGGCTCGGCCGGCGCCACCTCCACCGCCTCCGTCTTGACGCTGCGCCGCTGCCGCTTGGCGACCCAGGTGGCCAGCCAGGACAGCAGCATGCACATCCCGATGTACACCGGCGAGATGATCATGACGACGGGGATGAACGGCAGCCCGTAGTCCAGGTTCCCCGCGATCAGCTTGCCGGCGTGCAGGAACTCCTCGTAGGTGATCAGGAAGCCGAGCGAGGTGTCCTTCAGGGCGACGACGAGCTGGCTGATGATCGTCGGCAGCATCGCCCGGACCGCCTGCGGCACCAGGACGTACGTCATGACCTGCGTCTTGTGCATCCCCAGCGCGTAGGCGGCCTCCCGCTGGCCGCGCTCGACGGAGTCGACGCCGGTGCGGAAGACCTCCGCGAGCACCGACCCGTTGTAGAGGGTGAGGCCGGTGACGAGGGCGGGCAGCGGCTGGACCTTGAGGGCGACGAAGACGAAGAAGATCATCACCAGCACGGGCATGGCCCGGAAGAACTCCACGATCACGGTGGCCGCCCAGCGCAGCGGCCGGTGGTCGGAGAGCCGCCCGGCCGCCAGCAGCCCGCCGAGGACGAGCGAGAACACGGCGGCGTAGCCGAAGGCGCGGAGGGTGTTGGCGAGCCCGCGCAGCAGCATCTCCTGGATGCCGACGTACTCGAACGGCGTCCACTTCTGCGCGGTGAACTGCCCGGTGTCGAAGAGGAGGTAGACCACCCAGCCGACGAGGGCCGCGATCGCGACGCTCGCGATCAGGCCGTAGAGGCGGTGGCGCCGGCGGGCGTGCGGGCCGGGGATGTCGTACAGGGCGGTTCCGGTCACCGGGCCACTCCCCACCGCTTCTCCATCACATTGAAGATCGCGCTGATGGTCAGGGTCACGATCAGATAGCCGACGGCGATCCAGACGAACGTCCAGATGATGCTGTAGCCGAGTTCGTTGAGCGTCTTGTAGGTGCCCAGGAGCTCGGTGACGCTGAAGGAGCCGGCGATGGCCGAGTTCTTGGCGAGGGCGATGAGGGTGGAGCCGATCGGCGGGATCACCGAGCGGAACGCCTGCGGCAGGATCACCGTGGCGAGCGTCTGCCCGAAGGTCATGCCGAGGCTGCGGGCGGCCTCGCCCTGGCCGACGGGCACGGTGTTGATGCCCGAGCGGACGGCCTCGCAGATGAACGCCGAGGTGTAGCAGCCGAGCGCGAGCACCGCGAAGAGCTGGAACGGCAGCACCACGCCGAACCGCGGCAGGCCCAGCACCACCGCGAAGAACAGCAGCGTCAACGGCGTGTTCCGCAGGACCGTCACCCACACGGTGCCGAAGGCGCGCAGCGAGGCGACGGGAGCGACGCGGAAGGACGCCATCAGGAAGCCGAGGGCGAGGGCCAGCAGCGAGCCGTAGACGGTGAGTTCGATGGTCCCGAGGAGGCCCTCGCCGTAGAGGGAGAGGTTGTCGGTCAGAACGTTCACGGGGTGGACCTCCCGGTGCCGTAGCGGTCGACGGCCGGCGGCTTCGGCGCGGGGACGCCGGACCGGCCGAGCGTCGCGTCGTACGCCTTCTTCCAGTCGCCGTTCCGCTCGTGCTCCTCGATGGCGTCGTCGAGGGCCAGCCGCAGCGCGGTGTCGCCGCGCGGGACGCCGATGCCGTAGGGCTCCTTGGAGAACGGCTGGCCGGCGATCTTCAGCTCGTCCGGGGCCTTGGCGGCGAAGCCCATGAGGATGGTGTCGTCGGTGGTGACGGCGGAGACCTGGAGGCTGAGGAGGTTGTCGACGCAGATGGAGTACGTGTCGTAGGCGACGGCCTGGGCCTTGGGGAACTCCCGCTGGAGGCGCTGGAGCGGAGTGGACCCGGCGACCGAGCAGACCCGCTTGCCGTCGAGGTCCTGCGGGCCCTGGATGTCGTTCTCGTTCTTCCGGACGAGCAGCGACTGCCCGGCGACGTAGTACGGGCCGGCGAAGCCGACCTGGCGTTTGCGCAGGTCGTTGATGGTGTACGTACCGACGTAGTAGTCGATCTGGCCGTTTTGCAGGGCCGTCTCGCGGTTGGCGGAGGCGATGGTGCGGAAGGCGAGGGTCTTGGGGTCGAAGCCGAGCGAGGCGGACATCATCCGGGCGATCTCGATGTCGAAACCGGAGTACGCGCCGGTGGCGGGGTCCTTCTCGCCCAGGTAGGGCTGGTCCTCCTTGACGCCGACGGTGAGGTGGCCGCGCCCCTTGGCCGCGCGCCAGGTGGGCGAGCCGGGCAGCGAGAAGCCGGTGGCGACGTGGTACGCGGGGAGTTCCCCGGGCGCGGGACCCTTGATCGGCGGGCTGCCCTCCTTGCCGCAGGCGGCGGTGAGCAGGGCGAGGGCGGCAAGGGCGGCGAGGACGCTCAGGACCCGGCCGGCGGTGCGGTGTGCCATGTGCTGCGTCACCCGCTCAGTGCTTGAGGATCTTGGAGAGGAAGTCCTTGGCCCGGTCGCTCTCGGGGGCCGTGAAGAACTCCTCGGGGACGCGGTCCTCGACGACGCGGCCGTCGGCCATGAAGACCACGCGGTTGGCGGCGGAGCGGGCGAAGCCCATCTCGTGGGTGACCACGACCATCGTCATGCCCTCGCGGGCGAGCTGCTGCATCACCTCCAGCACCTCGTTGATCATCTCCGGGTCGAGGGCCGAGGTCGGCTCGTCGAAGAGGAGCGCCTTGGGGTCCATGGCGAGCGCGCGGGCGATGGCCACGCGCTGCTGCTGGCCGCCGGAGAGCTGGGCCGGGTACTTCTCCGCGTGGGCCAGAAGCCCCACCCGCTCCAGGAGTTCGCGCGAGCGGCGGTCCGCCTCCTCCCTGCCCCGGCCGCGGACCTTCACCTGGGCCAGCGAGACGTTGGCGAGGACGGTCTTGTGCGCGAAGAGGTTGAACGACTGGAAGACCATCCCCACCTCGGCCCGGAGCCGGGCGAGGGCCCGGCCCTCCGCCGGGAGCGGCTGCCCGGCCAGAGTGATCGTGCCGGAGTCGATGGGCTCCAGCCGGTTGATCGTCCGGCACAGCGTGGACTTCCCGGAGCCCGACGGGCCGATGATCACCACGACCTCGCCCCGGCCGACCGTGAGGTCGATGTCCTGGAGGACGTGCAGCTTCCCGTAGTACTTGTTGACGCCACGCAGTTCGATCAGCGGATCGACGGCCATGCTCTGCCCAACTCACTCTCGCCCTGTCCGGAGGCCCGCCCTGCCTGGAGGGTCACCCCTGTCCGGAGGCTGGCCCCTGTCCGGAGGCTGGCCCCTGTCCGGAGGCTGACCCTTGTCCGGAGGCCCGCACCGGCCGGTCGGAGCAACCTATCCAGGGGCGTTCCGGGACGTCACCGGCGACACGCGTACGGAACGGCACCAGGCCGACATTTCCTCCGGCGCACCCGCTCCTCTCCCCCACCCCGCATCGGGGGTCACCTGGGCTTTCCTAGGTACACAGACCCAGCCTGGGTACCTAGCCTGTGGGTCCGAATGGGGGAACGGGGAACCAGGGGGAAGGGAGCCCGGAGTGGCCGACAGCAGGCCCGTATACCTGCGCATCGCGGACGACCTGCGGCGGCGCATCGACGACGGCTCACTGACCGTCGGCGCCCGGATCCCCTCCCGCTCCGAGCTCAAACGGGCCTACGCGGCCAGCGACCAGACCGTCGACCGGGCGGTCCGGGTGCTCAAGGCCGCGGGGTACGCGGAGGGGCAGTTCGGCCGCGGGGTGTTCGTCGCCGACCGGGCGCCGCTGGGCACGCTGCTGCGTACGACCGGTGCGGTCGACACACCGTTCGCGGCGGAGATCCGCACGGTCCGGGACCGGCATCCGGTGCGGGCCCCGCACCTGACGTGGGGTCGGCCGCCGACGCGGGACCCGCGGCCGAACGGGGACTGGCGGCCGGACCGGGACCAGCGGCCGGACCGGGACGGGGATCAGGATCGGGAGCGCGAGCGGGAGCGGAACCGGCGGCCGGACCAGGACGGCCACCCGATCCGGGACCAGCACCCGCCGTGCGGTCACCCGTCCGGGGGAACCTCACTGACCTGGGAGGCGACCTCCGCCGAGGCGCCCGCGCCGGCACGGATCGCGGAGCGGCTGGGCATCGCCCCGGGCGATCCGGTGGTGTGCACGGAGTACGAGTACCTGGCCGACCGCCGCCCGGTGCAGCTCGCCACGAGCTGGGAGCCGCTGGCCGTCACCGCCGGCACCGACGTCGTCCACCCCGAACGCGGTCCGTACGCCCGCCGGGGCGTGCGCGGCCGGCTGGCCGCCATCGGCGTACGGGTCGTCCGGGCCCGCGAACTGGTCGGCTCCCGACCGGCCACCACACCGGAGGCGGAGGCACTGGGCTGCGCGGCCGGGCAGTGCGTCACGGTCGTCGAACGGACGCATTTCGACGGCGACGGGCGCGCGGTGGAGACGTCCGACCTGGTGGTGCGGGCGGATCGGTGGCGGTTGGAGTACGTGATTCCGTTCACGGGGTGAGGGTCGTACCCCGGGGGGGGGTGGCTGCGAGGGGCCGGGACAGCTGCGGCTGCGGGTGGCACCGAGACAGCCGCGGGCAGGACGGGCTCGGCAACGCTGCGGAAGCACCGAGACAGCCGCGGCTGCGGGGGTGCCACCGAGACAGCCGCGGGCAGGACGGGCTCGGGTGGGGCGGCCCTGGGCGGCTGCGAGATGAGGCGGGCGGGTGCGGTGGCGACACCGGCCGCCACCAGCGAGCCGGGCGCCGGGCGCGGGGACCGCCGTGCGGCCCGGCACCGGGGTTCGTCATGCCACCGCGACGCGCCGCGCGGGCTCGCTGCGGCGGTCCGACGGGCCGGCCGGGTGCGTCGGTCCGGCGGCGCGCCCGACCCGGTGCCCGACGCGCGGCGTCCGGCCCGGCGTCCGGCACCCGCCGCGTTTCGGCGTCAGTTCTCGGACAGCTCGGCGTACACCTGGGAGAGCTCCGGAGCGCCGTCCTCCGCCCAGGCGTGCCCGGTCTCGACCACGTCCACCTCGCGCCCGCCGGCGAGCCGGACCACCGGCTGGCCGTCGGAGCGGATCTGCCAGGCCGCGCCGCCGACCGTGCGGACCAGCACCGTCCCCAGGTACAGCCCCGCGTCGTTGCCCAGCCAGGACTGGAGCTCCTCGTCGCCGCGCCAGCGCGGCTGCAGCTGGTCGAGGGCCTCCAGGGAGGACGGCCCGTCGTCGAGCGCCACGCCCGCCGACTCCGCCTGGGCGCGCAGCAGTTCGCACTCCGACAGCAGCTCGGCCAGGCCCTCCGGGTCCCAGTCGGCCGTGCCGTGCGCGGCGCCCCCGCGTGCCGCGTCGTGCCGCCTGCGCCAGCCGTCCAAAAAGGGAATGTTCATACCGGCAAGGATCGCACTCGTGCAGATGGCCCCACCACCCGCACGCGGCAGGACGACGTGGCCTGGCGGCCTCCTTGACGTGGTTCCGTGGTCTCCCTAACTTCATCCCGCCACATTCGGCGTGGGGAATCACGGGAGGCATGAGAAGCATGCTCCGGACAGCGCACGGCACGGCACACACGGAACGGCGGCACAGACGGCGGGCGGCGGCGGGAACCGTCGTGGTGGGGGCGGTGTGCGCCGTCGCCTTCGCGAACGCCCCGGCGCTCGCCCGCCCCGCCGCACCGGCCGAACCGGCGAAGGAGCCGCTCCCTCTGGAGCGGCTCTTCGACAACAAGGCGGTGAGCGACGACGCCCGGCCCCGGGAGGCGGACTTCGACGGAGCCGGCGGCTCCTTCTCCGCCCAGGACCTCGCCGCGGCGGGCTGGACCCCCGGCAAGGAACTGCCGATCGACGGCTCCGCGCTCCGCTGGCCGCGCTCGGCGCCGGGCACGCCCGACAACGTCCGGGCGGCCGGCCAGACGGTCCGGCTGCGCGGCCGGGGCGACGCGCTCACCTTCCTCGTCGCGGGGAGCGCGGCGGCCGGGCCGGGCGGTGACGTCAGCGGCACCGGGACCGTCCGCTACCGCGACGGTTCCCGCACCACGTACCGGCTGACCGCCCCCGACTGGCGTCGCGGCCCGCTGACCACCAAGGCCGTCGGCCTCCCGCACCTCAACACCCCCGGCGGGCGGCGTACGGAGACCACCCGGCTGCACGCGGTGACCGTGCCGGTCGCCCGGGGCCGGGACGTGGAGTCGGTCGTCCTGCCGCAGGCCCCCCGCGCGGCGACCGGGCTGCACGTCTTCTCCATGGCGCTGCGCGCTCCCACGAACGAGTGGACCGGCAGTTGGGCGGCTCCCACGTCCGGGTACACGGCCGTCGGACCGTGGAAGGACCGGACGCTGCGGCTGGTGGTGCACGGGAGCGCGGGCGGGCCGCGCACCCGGATCCGGCTGGAGAACACGTTCGCGGCCGAGCCGGTGCGGATCGGCCACGCGACCGTCGCCGTACAGAGGAAGGGCGCGACGGCCGCGGCCGCGCCCCGGACGCTCACGTTCGGGGGAAAGCAGGCGGTCGTGCTGCCGGCCGGGACGCAGCGGTTCAGCGACCCGCTCGGGTTCACCGTGCCGCCGGACACCAGCCTCCTGGTGAGCATTCACCTGCCCGGCACCGTACGGGCGTTGCCCGTGCACAACTACACCAACCAGCGGTCCTTCCTGACCGCCGACGGCGGCGGCGACCGCACCGCCGACCGGGACGCGGGCGCGTACACCGGGACGCTCGCCACCTGGCCGCTGCTCACCGGCGTCGACGTCGGCGGCGGCCCCGGGTCGGTGGTCGCGCTCGGCGACTCGATCACCGACGGCGAACGGTCCACCCCCGAGGCCAACGGGCGCTGGCCCGACCTGCTGTCCCGGCGGCTGCGCGCCCAGCACGCGGTGCCCGCGTACGGCGTGCTCAACAGCGGGATCTCCGGCAACCGGGTGGTCGACGACCGCTACCAGGGCAGCGGCCCGAGCACCACGCTCAGCGGCGTCAGCGCCGGCCACCGGCTGGAACGCGACGTGCTGGCGCAGTCCCAGGTCCGGACCGTGATCGTCTTCGAGGGCGTCAACGACATCCGGGCCGGCACCACCGCCACCCAGGTGATCGCCGCCCTGCGGTCGATCGCGGAACGCGCGCACGAGCGCGGCCTGCGGGTCGTCGCGGCGACCATCGCGCCCTGCGGCGGCTTCTACGACTGCACGGCGACGGCCGACGCCCAGCGGACGGCGATCAACCGGCACATCCGGCAGAACGGCGGCCTGTACGACGCGGTCTTCGACTTCGACGCCGCCATCCGCGACCCGCAGCACCCGGAACGCATGCTGCCGCGCTTCGACGGCGGGGACCATCTGCACCCGAACGACGCGGGGATGAAGGCGTTCGCCGACGCGGTGGACCTGCGGCGGCTGGTGGGCTGACAGCGGTCGGCTCGGTGCGGCGCTCGTCCCGGGAGGCGCCGGCGGCGGGGCCGGGCGCCGCACTCGCGCCGGCGAGTGCCGCACCGCCGCCGGCCGTCGGCTCCTCCGGGGTGGGGGGCCGCCCCAGAGCAGCGCGGCCCACTCGGCCGTCGTCGACGAGGGTGCGGGCGGCGGTGCGTGGCGCGGTGCGTCGGCGTCGACACCGGCCTTGCCCTCAACCGCACTTGAGGTCCTAGCTTCGTGATCATGACGAACGTGAGCACTTCGCGAAGCGGCACCGCCACATCCGCCCAACCCCCCATCGCCCTCGTCGCCTGGCGCGCCGTCGAGGCGATCCTGCGGCACTCGCGGGCCGCCCTGGCGCGCATCGACCTGACCCAGCCGCAGTGGTGGGCACTCAACAACGTCGTCCGCGCCGAGCACGGCCTCACCCGGGAGGAAATCCGCGCCGTGCACGTGCCCTACGGCATGGACCCCGAGGTGACGGCCAACGCCGCCGACGTGCTCGTGCACCGGGGCTGGCTCGTCGCCGACGCGGACGGCCGCCTGACCCTCACGGCCCAGGGGCACGCCGGCCTCGCGGCGGCCAAGAAGCACATGACGCGGGTGCGCGCGGAGCTGGTCGGTGACATCACGGAGGAGGAGTACGCGACGGCGGTCTCCGTGCTCCGGCGCGTCACCGACAACCTGGCCTGAGCGAGCCGGGTCGTCCGTCCGTCCGGCTTCGGGCGTGGTCGCGGCGACAGGGCCCGGGCGCCCGATCGGCCGGGTGCCCGGATCGGCCGAGCACCCGGGACGGCGGACGTCGAGGTCGTCTGGTCGAGGTCGTCTAAACGTCCAGGTCGACGACGACCGGCGCGTGGTCCGAGGCGCCCTTGCCCTTGCGCTCCTCGCGGTCGACGTACGCGTCCTTGACCGCGCCCGAGAACGCCGCGTTGCCGTACACGAGGTCGATGCGCATGCCCCGGTTCTTCGGGAAGCACAGCTGCCGGTAGTCCCAGTAGGTGTACGGGTGGTCGTACTTCAGCGGCCGGGGCACGACGTCGGACAGGCCGGTGTCGCGCAGGGCGGCGAGGGCGGCGCGCTCGGCCGGGGTCACGTGGGTGGCGCCCTCGAAGACGGCCGGGTCGTAGACGTCGTCGTCGGTCGGCGCCACGTTGTAGTCGCCGAGGACGGCGAACGGGCGGGCGCCCGCCGCGTCGGCGGCCACGGCGTCGCGCAGCGCCTCGAACCAGCGGAGCTTGTAGCCGTAGTGGTCGTGCTCGACGTCCCGGCCGTTCGGCACGTAGACCGACCAGACGCGGGCGGGCCCGCAGGTGGCCGAGATGGCCCGGGGCTCCTGCGCGCCCTCGAAGTCCGGACCGCCCGGGAGGCCGGTCACCACGTCGGCGATGCCGACGCGGGAGAGCACGGCCACACCGTTCCACCGGCCGGTGGCGTTGACCGCGGCCTCGTAGCCGAGGCCGCGCAGTTCCTCGTAGGGGAACGCGTCCGCGGCGCACTTGACCTCCTGGAGGCACAGCACGTCCGGACGGCTGCTCTCCAGCCAGGCCAGCAGCCGGGGCAGGCGGGCGGTGATCGAGTTCACGTTCCAGGTGGCGATGCGCATGCGGCCACCCTAACGGGAGGGTCTGACAACGCCCGTTTTCGCAGGTGGGAGGGGTGACTGCACGGGCTTGGAGGTCAGAGTTCGACGCTCTCCCCCGGCGCCAGCCGGGAGTGCTCCGCACCGCCGACGCCGGGGCCGTCCGGGCCGAGCATCCGGTCGTAGACGGGCCGCGCCAGGTCGGTGAGAAGCGCGTCGTGGACGTCGATCGCCCGGCGCGGCGAGACCTCGCGGAGGTAGTCGATGACGTCGCCGACCCGGCTCCACGGCGCCATCACCGGCACCATCAGCGTGTCCACCGGCCGGCCGGGGACGGTGAGGGCGTCGCCGGGGTGGAAGAGGGTGCCGTCCACGAAGTAGCCGACATTGGTGATCCGTTCGATGTCCGGGTGGATCACGGCGTGCAACTGCCCGTGCACCTCGACGTCGAACCCGGCGGCCGTGAACGCGTCCCCCTCGCCGACGGTGTGCACGCGTCCCGGGAACGCTGCGGAGAGCCGCTCGGCGACGCTCCGCAGCGTCCACAGTTCGGCGGCGGGGTTGGCCTCCAAGGCGGCCCGCAACCGGAGCGCGTCGAAGTGGTCCGGGTGCTCGTGGGTGACCAGCAGGGCGTCCGCCCCGAGGGCCGCGTCCTCCTCCGTGAACCCGCCGGGGTCGATGACGAGGGCGCGGCCGTCCTTCTCCAGACGGACGCAGGCGTGACCGTACTTGGTGAGTTTCATGTCTCCATGATGGCGCTGGGGCTAGGGGTGCGCGTCGGGACGACCGGGCGCGCTGTCCTCGGGGGACGGTTCCGGTCGGCCCTGCCCGTCACCCATGACCGGCCGGATCGCGGCGAGGGCGGCCCTTGCCGCGGGCAGGCCGGCGTAGAGGGCCGTGTGCCGCAGGGCCTCCTGGATCTCGCCCGGCGTGACCCCCAGCCGGAGCGCGGCCCGGGCGTGGCCGGGCAGCTCCTGGAAGTGCCCCCCGGTGGTGAGCGCGGTCAGGGTGAGCAGCGCCCTCGTCCGCGGGTCGAGGCCGGGACGGGACCAGCTCTCGTCCCAGGTGACGCGCGCCGCGAAGTCCTCGAACTCGCGCGTGAACGGATCCGCGCCGGCCGCCTGGCCGTGCGCCTCGCCGTGCGCCTCCCCCAGCGCCCGCCGCCGCACGTCGAGCGCCCCCGCCGAGGCGCCCGCGCCCCCGGCGTCGGCCCCCGCCCCCGGTTCGACGACGGTCAGGGCGTCGGCCGAGTACGCGTCCCCGGCCCGGTGCCGGGCGCGCGGGGCGCGCGCGTCGGCGGCCGCGGCGGCATCCGCGCCGGGCGCGGCGACGGGCAGAGTGCCGGAACCGGCGGGCCGGACGTCTTCTCTGCGGGCGACTTCGGAGGGGGTGGTTGTGGGGGTGGGGGTGGGGGTGTCGGGGCTGACGCCGGGGTCGACGCCCAGGCCGGTCGGGGTGTCGGTACTGGGGTGGTGGGTGCCGGTGCCGGCGTGAGTGCTGGTGCCAGGGTGAGTGCCGGTGTCCATACCGACGGGCCGTTCCTCTGCCGCGACGGCCGGGGCCGCCGGGGCCGCTGAGGCTGTCGCGGCAGCCGGGGCATCCGCCCCCTCCCGCTGCCCCCGTGCCCCAAAGGCAGCCTGCCGTCCCACGCCCACCCCGATGCCGGTCCTCCCGGAGGTACGCCGGGCACTCGGACGGCCGGTGCCGGTGTCGCTCTGGGACGTCTCGGGGGCGGTCTGGGGGGCCGTCCGGGCCGGTTCGGCGGCCGAGGCCCGGCCCCCGGAGCGACCGGCTGAACTCGGCGCGGAAACGGCGGACATGTCGGTGGTCGGCACGTCGGCAGCCTCCCGTCCCGAATCCGCCGCGCCGTCCCCCGAACGAACGGGCGCCCCCGATACGGACCCCATGGACACCTCGGCACCCGGCCCACCCGCTCGGGCAACGCCGGATGCCGACCCACCCGCCCCGGGCGCGTCACCGGCAGCCGCCGAACCGAATACGGAGGGCGCGGACGCATCCACCCGGCCGGCATGCAGGCCGGAACCACCCGCACCACCCGCACCACCGGGCCCGTCACCGGCAGCCGCCACCGAACGAGGCGCGGCGAACGCGGACATGTCCGCCCCCGGCACATCCACCCCGGCGGCACCCGAAGCGGAACCACCCGCACCAGGCGCCCCATCGACAACCGCCGCAGAACCAGGCGCGGCGAGCGCCGACATGTCCGTCGTGGGCACATCCACGCGAGCAGCGTCCGAGGCGGAGCCACCCGCACCGGGCGCGTCGCCGACAGCCGCCGCCGAGCCAGGAGCGGGAAGCACCGACATGTCGGTCGTCGGCACATCCACGCGGCCGGAACCCGGCGCCGTCGCCTTGTCGGCACCCGCCCCGACGCCGTCGTGACGGCGCGTCGGCGTCCGCTCGCCCGCCGGGGACGGGTCAGCGGCGGACACGTCCACGCCGGTCTCACCGGCCGAGCCCACCCGTGCCGCATCGCCGGTCTCCGCCGTCATCGTCCTGTGGTTCCCGCCGGTCCGGGCCCCGGGACGGCGCGTCGAACTCGGCGCGGACAGCGCGGACATGTCGGTCGTGGGCACGTCCACCCGCGCGGAACCGGCCACCGCCTCACCGATCCCCTTCTCAGCGGCCTCGCGGTGGCTCGCCGAAGTGGGCGTGGACAGCGCGGACATGTCCGTCGTCGGTACGTCCACCCGGGCGGGGCCGTCCTGTCCGGGCCGCTCCGTCTGGGATGCCGCCGCGTCCGCGCCTGTGGCACCGGTTCCCGCGGAAGGGCCCGCCGCGGGCCGGGCCGTGGAGGGCGCTCCCTCCTCCAGGGAGGTGAGGCCGCCGGCCGGAGAGCCGAATCCCACAGTCCCGTACGGGACTTCGGCACCCGGCGCGCCCGCCTGGGAAGCCGGGGCCGTCGGGCCGGTGACGCCGTGTCCGAAGCCGGGCAGGGACGAGGGACCGAAGCGTTCGGTACGACCGTCGGTGGCGGGGGCCGGGGACGGGCCCGGGAACGGTCCGAAGCCACTCGCCCCCGGAGCGGCGGCTTCCGCAGGCGGGCCGTACGCCGTCGGCGTGCCCTGAGGAGCCGCGTCGGCCGGCCCTTCGGCCGAGCAGCCGGGAACGGAGGTCGGGGCAGGGGCGGCGTACGGGCTGTCGACCGGCGGGCCCGCCGGGGGGCCGAAGACGTCGGCGCGCAACGTGCCGTTGCGGAGCATGGCTTCCGGCCCGTGGGCCGCCCCGGGCGCGGTCGGCCGCCGGCCGTCGACGGGACCGAAGGGCCCGGGCGCCGTGCCGAACGGAGCCGGATCCGGGGCGGAATCCGGTACTCCGTTCGCCGGGGGCGGGCCGAACACGCCCTGTGGCGCGTCGGCGGCCCGCGGCGGAGGCCAGCCCTCCGGCGGCCCTTCGGCGAAGGCGGCGGACGGCACCGGCCCGTCCTCCAGCACGATCGGCGGCAACAGCGCCGTCGGCGCGTCACCGGAAACCACGCCTGGCGGCGCGGCAGGCGCGGCCGCGAACGAGCCGGCGGGAGCACCGGACGACGAGCCGGCGGGCGACGAACCGGCGGGCGCGCCCGCGCCGGCGGGAGACGGGCCGCCGCCGCGTACCCCCTGACCGGCCGGGCCCGGACCGGCAGGCGCACCCCCGGCGGACGGCCCACCCGACCCGCTGAGGTCCGGCAGACCGGCAGGACCGCCCGCGAAGGGGCCGCCGGACATGACCGGAGGAACCGAAGAGGGGCCGGTGGAAACACCCGAAGCACCCGAGGAGAGACCGGCACGCACGCCCGAACCGCCGGGCGCGCCCCCGACGGAGGGCCCACCCGACCCGCTCTGCTTCGACTGACCGGCGTCGCCGGCCTCCGACGGTCCATTGGGCGTGACCGGAGGAACCGAAGACGGGCCGGCGTGCACGCCCGCCCCACCGGACGCACCCCCAGGGGAAGACACACCCGACCCACTGGGCTCCGGCAGACCGGCAGGACCACCCGCACCACCCGCGAAGGGGCCGCCGGACGAGGCCGGGGAACCCGACGACGGGCCGACGGAGGGGCCTGCGTGCACGCCCGCCCCACCGGACGCACCACCGGTGGGCGGCATACCCGGTCCGCTGACGTCCGGCTGACCGGCAGGACTACCCGCAAAGGGACCGCCGGGCGAACCACCGGCGGAACGCTCGCCCGCCCCTGCCGGAGCGGTGGGCGCGGGCGGCGGCGTACCGGGGCCCGGGCCGCGTCCCCGCCGAGCGACCCCCGGCCGGTGCCAGTCCGCCGTGAAGTGGTTCACCAGCAGGTCGGTGACGGCGGCGGGTTGCTCGACGGGGGCGAGGTGGCGGGTGCCGGGGACGACGGCGAGGCGGGCGTCGTGGATGCCGGCGACCAGGACGCGGGCGTCGGCGGGCGGCGTCACCTGGTCCTCGGCGCCGACGAGCACCAACGTGGGCACGCCCACCCGTTCGAGGCCGGAGCGGACGTCGAAGGCGGCCAGCGCCTCGCAGGCGGCGGAGTAGCAGGGGACGTCGGTGGTGCGCACCATGTGGACGGCCCAGTCCACTATGGCGGGCTGGGCCGCGGCGAAGGCGGGGCTGAACCAGTTCTCGGGCGCGGACCGCGCCGCGGGGTCCAGGCCGTGGGAGCGCGCCTCGGAGGCCCGTACGCCCCAGCCGTCCGCCGTGCCGAAGCGGGCGGCCGACCCGATCAGGGCGAGGGAGCCGAGCCGCTCCGGGCCGCGCAGGGCGAGGTCGGCGCCGATCGCACCGCCGATGCAGCAGCCCGCGTAGCCGAAGTGCTCGACGCCGAGGGCGTCGAGGGTGGCGAGCAGCCGGTCGGCGAGCTCGCCGACCGTGGCCGCCGGGCGGGCGGGCGCGCCGCCGTGGCCCGGGAGGTCGTAGCGGAAGACGCGCCACTGCCGGGTCAGTTCCGGCACCTGCCGGTCCCACATGTGCCATGTGGTACCCAACGCCGGCCCCAGTACCAGGACTGGGGCGTCTTCTGGCCCGTCAGAGCGGTATTGCAGGGTGTTCGCCGGTGTCTCAGTCACCCGCCAGACCCTCTCATCTGTCACGGACGCCCCTATAACGGGGGGTTGGTAGACACCGCCCTGACCAGGTTGAAGACCTCGCGGGCGGCATATCTCTTGAGGCATCGGATGATCTCACGACGGGTTTTGCCCTCCTGGGTGCGGCGTTCGTAGTACGCCTGGGTGCGCGGGTCGTGGCGCAGCCGGGTGAACACGATCCGGTGCAGAGCGGCGTTCGCCTGCCGGTCGCCACCATGGTTGAGCCGGTGCGAGCTCCGACCGCCCGAGGAGTACTCGATGGGGCTGACTCCGCACAGGGCAGCGAAGGATGCCTCGGTGCTCAGCCGCTCGGGATTGTCGCCCATGGTGATCAGGAGCGTGGCAGCGGAGTCCGGGCCGATGCCGACCGGCGCGAGCAGCTGCGGGGCATGGCGTTCAACGAGCCCGGTCAGTCGCTGATTCAGCTCATCGATCTGTCCGGTGAGCTGCTCGATGCGCTGAGCCAGCATACTCAGTGCAATGAGGGTGGCGTCAGTTACGGTGCCCTCATCGCCCCCGCCGACCTCACCCTCGCGCGGGCCGAGGCGTGCGCAGGTGCGGAACAGTTCGCGGTTGCCCAGGCCGGACAGTCGTTCCCGCAGGGCCGGGTCGGCTACGACCAGGACGGCCTTGAGCTGGTTGATCGCCTGGGTACGGGCCCTGACCGCGGAATCCTTGGCGACTTTGAACATCCGGGCGCTCTGCACCGGACCGTTGCCAGTTTTTGCCCGCGCCCGGGCGCGACCGCTGAGCACGGCCCGCGCGGCGGCCTGCGCGTCGAGCGGGTCTGACTTCCCGAGCAGACGGCGGGCCGAGCGGTCGGGCCGGTTCACCTCGAACACCGCTACGTGCTGCGCCAGCAGGTAGCGGGACAAGCCCGCGCCGAAGGTACCGGTGCCCTCCACCCCGGCCCGGCGCACCGTGCCCAACTTGCGGGCCCAGGCGAGCAGCTGACGGTAGCCGACCGCTGTGGCCGGAAAGGACTTGGTGCCCAGGACCTGGCCCAGTGGGCAGACCACTGCGGCGACATGAGCCTCGCCATGCGTGTCCACACCCAGGACGACCTCGTCCCGAGCAGGCGGGCCTGTGCTGGTGGAGGAAGTGCTGCGCTGTCTGGTCGTCATGGTGGTCCGCCTCCCACATGGTGATGTGCTGGGTGGCTGGCACCTGCCTGGCCGGGCGGTCTGAACCGTGACGGCGCCTGAAAGACGGCAAGGCCCCTATTGGGACACGCCCTGTGGCTCGGTGACAGCAGGCACCATCCCGCAACGACAGTCGACATGTCTGTGACAAGACACTTCGGTCAAAGAAGTCATGAGTCAGACCCCCGCCCGGAACAGTGCCACGCAACCGTCCCACCGCCCCCAGCACAACCGCATGCCCCGACCACTTCCGGAAATCCTCGTCCGAACCGGCACTGAACCTGCTCTGGACAGGATCACGATGAGTTGACTGCTCGTCCACCCGCGACCAGCATTGACGGACAGCCCAGTGGCCCGCCCTACCGGCCACCCCTCGCCGGCCATCGCTGGGACAGCGCTCAACCGAGCCCAACCGAAACAGCGAGGCTAGTGACGGCGGGGCACCCGCACCGGTCGTACGACCGACCCGCTCGCGGCTCCACTCCGCGCCGGGTGCCACTGCCACAGCACCATGCCAAGCGTGGTGGCGGTCACGGCAACAGCCGGCAGGGTGAAGACCACCACCAGCGGGAAACCGGCAACGAGAGCTCCAGAAAGGGCTGACCCGGCGGCTGTCCCTGTGTTGTTGAAAGTGCTGACCCATGTGGCTGCTTCCGTCTTCCGGCCGTCCGGGGTCACCTCGTCCACCAACAGGTAGCACGTAACGACCGTAGGCGCGACGACCAAGCCCGCGACGAACAACAGCGGCAATGCCGACGGTTCCCAGGCCATGAGAGGCAAAGGGGCAAAGCCGACAGCCAACATGAGGCAAAGCCATCTGTAGCGCTTCGCAAGCGGAGACGACCACGTGCGATGTCCATAGAAGAGGCCACCCAGGGTGCTACCGGCCGGCAGGAGCGCCAACATCCAACCCGCCGACGCCGTGCCTCCATGCTGTAGAGCCAGGGCAGGGACCGCCACGTCGAGTATGCCGAAACCTATGCCCACCGCCAGCAGGGGAACGAGTGCCGGGCCCGCAGCGATCAGTACCCGGAGCGAACTGTGCAGCCGCCGCCCCTCGCGCCCAGTCGTGGTGGTGGGAGCCGCGGCGGTGCGCATCGATCCGCCAGGAAACAGTCCCACCGCCAGCACCTCAAGGCCGATCGCTACGGTGAGAGCAATCACCGGGCTTCCTGTCGCGGCGAGGAACCCGGTGATGACCGGTCCTACGAGGGAGAGCAGTTCCTCCGTTACCGTGTCGAGCGACAGGGCTGTCGACAGGAGCGGTCCACGGCCAACCATGTCAGCCCATGCAGTCCTCGTTGCGGCCGATACCGGAGGGGCAACGGCTCCCAGCATCCCCGAGGCCGCGATCAGGGCAACCGGATTCTGCGCCGTGATCACGAGTACCAGGAGGACACAGCCCACGAGGGCGTACCCGGCGCCCAGGACCCACAGTCCGCGACGGTGGCCCTTGAGATCGATCAACCGTCCACGTACTGCCGCCAATACCCCAGCGGTCAGGGCGAAGGCGCCCGCCGCGAAGCCGGCCGCGGCGAACGACCCCGTCGCTTCGCGGACCGAGAGCACCAGTGCAAGTCCCACCATCCCCATGGACAGCCGTGCCAGCCCTGCCGCCGCGAGCAAGTGCCGGGCGGCGTGGCGACTCAACACTTCGCGGTAGGAACCGCCGGAGGGGTTAGCCACGCTGTACCGGCCGACCCTCAGCCCTCTGATGTGCTGCCAGTTGACTCGAAAGGCCTGCAGTACCAGTCGTCGACCTGGACTGCTGCTCTTCATTGGCCACTTGACTTGCTCCGTCCATCGTCAGGAAGAAGCCGGCCACCGAGCAACGCGAGCGGTCTCCTGCGGAAGTGTCGACTCGTCGCACCGTGTGGAAGGTGTCTCGCATGAGCAAAACCATACGGTTGGGCCGAGCCTGAACGCACACCGGATCAAGAGCACTGAACAGCACTTTCGACTCGGCTTCGGAGGCAAGTGGGGACTCGGTTTCCCCAGGGCGGACCAGCCCGGACTCGATTGCCCTGGTGACCAGTTGGGACGCCGGCTCGTCTACGATGAGCAGCTCGCCTCCCCAGGAGGCGCCCCATTGCGGATGAACGTACCAGACGTACGCGCCCGTCTGATCACCAGCACTGTCATTGTGCCAACTCAGTTGTGCGCCAGCCGGATACGTCCAACAGGTTCGGCTGACGGCGCGCCAGTCCTTTCCTGGCACACCGACCACGTCCTGCGCCAGCTGCGCAGCTTTCAGGAGCGTTCGTCCCAACAATTCGGCCGGCGGTGCGGAGGCATCGATGACCAGAGAGGGGCTTGCATAGGCTCCGACCCCGTCGAACGGGCGACGTCCCCAGTTGCCGGGTACGCTGATGCCGAATGACTGAGTCTGGAACCAGGCCCACATGGCGGACTCACTCGCCGGGTCGAGAATCTCGTCGAGAACGACGAACCGGCTTCCTTTGTGCGATACCTGCATGATCAGAGAGCCATTTCGGGGAGGGCCGAGCGGAGCCCGGTGGCGGCGTGTTCCATGAGGACGATGGCGCGCTCACGGTAGTGATTGTCCCGATCGGTCCGTTGCAGGAGTTCGTCCGCGCATTGCAGAGCCCGATGAACCAGCAGTTTGTCGGGCCCATGGGCGCCCCCTGCCGGGGAGTTGCGATTTCCGCCGCGCAGTTGCGAGCGCAGGCCCATGATCTCGGCCGCCACGACCAAGCTATGAAAGGCAACCATGGGTGACCGCTGGGTCAAGGATACGGCGGTCCGACTAAACTTCTGCTCTCGCACGGCGTCAGCAGGGTTGACGTAGTGGCCGTAGCGATGCTCGTCGCAGCGCAACAACAGGTGAGTCATCTCGTGGACAAGACACTCGGCCACGTCGGAGGCTGTCCAGTCAGCCCCTACGGCGATGTAGATGGAACCCACCTGCTCTACCAGTGCTCCGCTGCCGGGGACGACCACTTCGCTGTCAAACAGGGCAACCTCGGTCACCAATAGGCGAAAGAGGCGCTGCGCCTGCGGGGGCAGGATATTCAAAGCGTCCTGGAACAGTTCCACCATCTCGGGGAGTGCAGCCAACTTCCGTCTTCTGTCTGCAGGTTCGCGACCGAACTGCCGGGCCAGGGTGCGAAGCCGGTCCTCGTCGTCCACGATGTGCAGAGGCCCGGGGGCCGCCTGGGTGGTGTTGGTGGCTGCGATGAAGTTCCGTAGGCCCGTGGCGAGGTCCTGCTCGGTGCGGACGGCACCGTTCATCCGGGTGCTGGCCAGGACAACCAGGTTACTCAGACACTCGTGGAACCCGCTGGTGTAGTACACGATGACGTCCTCACCATCGGTGGCAGGGATCAAGGGAACGTGGGACCTTGCTCGCCATATCAGGCCGATGATGCGGCGCTGATACGGATCCGCTCTCCGGCCTCCTCGACGAGTTCACGCATCCGAGGTGTAAGCAGTCCTCGTCGCAGGTCTTCTGCCACAATCTGCGCGTGCGCCTCTTGAGCCCGTGCCGTCAGCTCCCTGGTCGGTCCGTGCAGCCTGCGACAGGCGATGTCCGGAGTGCTGTGCCGCTCACGCCAGGCCAGGAGCTCGGCCGCAACCAGGGTGCTGTGCACAACTGCCGGGTACTCCCGGACATCTTGCCGGATGGCGGAGCGTACGCGCACGTCAGCGGCCGCAGGCAGAAAGTGGCCGTAGCGGCGTTCGTCGAGAAACAGCGTCGTGTGGGTGATCTCATGCAGAAACGCTTCGACGACCTCCTCGTTCCGCCACTCACGGCCGGGCATGAGCCAAAGGACCCCAATGTGCTTGTTGTTCGACATCGAGCCCGTCCAACCAGCACCGGCCACGAACACAGTGTCGACTACGACCTCCGCCAGGCCGCCAAGCGTGTCGTCCAGCATGCATAGCTGGCGCCAGCCGAGAACGACCTTCTCGACACGCCATCCGGGAGCCGGTATCACGTCGTCACTGCTGTGCCGCGGTAAGTCGAATCCATGCACGAGGCTGCGCAGCTCGTCTCCACCGGCGACGATCCTTGGCTCTCTCTCCCCATTGCCGACCGGTTCTGCCGACAATGCGGCCATTGACGCTGGGGAGCCCTTTCGAGAGGAATACATCCGCCGACGGAAGGCGGTCCGCAGCTCGCTGAGCGTGCGAGGTGGCGGCGTGCCGTCGGCCGACGCGAGCACCACCAGGTTCTCCGTGATCGCGCGAGCGCCCACCAGGCTGTACATGAAAACTCCTTAACGGAACGGAACCATCTGCTGAAGATGGGTCCGGCATTTTTCCATTATCTCGATCGGCCGTGACGTCAGGAGCCTGCTCGTGTCCAATTTCTGCACCGCCCTGATGCTGGTCAGTGCGTTCTCCCGGAGGATTTCACTGTCCGGATGCAGTGAGTCACCCGAATGAGAGGACGTTCCTAGTCGGATTCTGGCCAGAAGGATCTCAGTCGCTACCACGATACTGTGGAAGACCTTGTCCAACGGCCTTCGATCTGTCCTGATGGCGCTCGGTGTGAGGTTTTCTTCGTCGAGCAGCAGACGCATGTTGCGGTAGAAGCCGTACCGGCGTTCCTCAAGGAAGAGAGTGGTGTGCACGAGCTCATGCAAAAGGAATTCCTGCACATCGGTCCGGGTCCATGCCGGTGTGACCGAGGCCCACAGCACCCCTGGCAAACTGCTCGCGGTCCCCCCGGCCAGGCTGCGCGATGGGGCGAGCACCACGATCGGAAGTAGCAGCCCGTACAGCGTTCGCACTTCGGGCCAGGCAGAGGCCAAGCCGTCGAGGGCGTCCGATACCTGCTCAGAGGATCGGATCAGCTGGTTCGCATCCTCCGCCGTGTAGCGTGGCCGTTCGTACGAGACACTGTCCGCGGCACAAGCCCGGTGGAAGGCGTCCAGCAGGGCTTGCCCCTGGGGAGTGTCGCCGATGTGGACCGGAAGTGCGCCGAGGTCGGTGTCGAGCGTGGGGACCGCCGGTTCGAGCCGGCGCATGTACTGCTGCCACAGCCACGCCAGCCGCCCGGCAGCGGAGCCCGCCGGTACGGCGTCCGAGGGAGTTCCGTCCGAGGCAACGAGCACGGACAGCGTTTCGAGAACTGCTGGCAATCCATGCGTGCTGATCAACACTGCTCCCGAGGGCCGGCGAGTCGTCCGCCCGATGGGCGGACGACTCGGGGATCAATCAGTTCTTGTCCAATGCGAACATGACGACTGGGCCGAACTCCGACGGTGATTCGGAGAGGGCCTGGGACACGCGTTGGGCTTCCTCAACCTGCTCGGCAGTCACCTTCGCCGAGACGCTGGCAACGAGACTGTCGAAGTCGTCCCGCTCCACACCTTTCTCGCTCATGGAATCTCCTCCTAGTGCAGTTGGAATAGCGTGGCCTACGTGACTCACCATTTGCCGGATTCGCCGTTGCTGCAACGAAAATTCCGTTTCCGCTCATGGACACGGCACTCCGACCCACCCCAGGGTTAAGCAATACCGACACATAGTCAAGGTGTCAGCCGAAAGGGATCGGGCCAATATTCCTTGCAGACCACCGGAACACTTACCTGTCAATCTAAATACTGGCCGATTGACTCTCACCAGCAGGTGTGCCCCTTAACCTGATCGACAGTATCGGCTCTTCAATTCCTGCGGTGTTGGGCGCTGTCGGTAACGCCAGAACTCAGATCTGCTCCTGGCCCAAGGGCCAGCCCCACCTTGTGGTGACCACAGCAAAGGCCGTGCCGGATCGCTACTCGGGCCCGGCGCCCTCCAGTTCATCGGCCCATGCAGCCAACTTCGCTGATATCACCCGGACATGGGCAGCCAAGGCCGACGGTCCGTCTTCGGGGACCACCGGCAGGACGTCCTCCTTGCGTACAGCCTCGTCCACTTCGCGTTCGACACGATCAAGGATCACGTCTCGTTCGAGGTTGAGCAGCGCTTGGAATGTTATGTGGAGGGAGTGCTGTTCCGTGGTATCGGCATAGTGGACCCAGCCTCGAGGAAGGTACAGGAGGTCACCCGGCTCTACAGTGAACCGCTGGGTCAGGGTTTCATCTGGCTGCCAGTCGATCGGCGGGTGGCCGCCTTGAATTGGCAGCCCGTCGGTGAGTGGCGGATGCAGGGTCCAGTGCTTGCTTCCTTCCAGCTGCAGGAGGAACCCGGGCTCACCGTCGAAATGCGGAGCCAGGCCGTGAGTGCTGGCCGGTGTATGGAATGCGTGCGCCTCTACGTCGCACCTCATGGCATCCGACAGCCGTTGAGCGAGTCCCGCCACTTGCCGGGAGTACAGCTGGAGGCAGGCGAGGATGATCGTTGCGCCTTGCTCGCGGTAGGGAGTCAGCGCCTGCGGGTCGACGAGGTCGTCGTGCTCAACTCCGCCCACGTCCTGGGGTTCACGGCAGAGCAGTTCTGCGGCCACGGGCCGGCCTTGGTGGATGACGGTGACGAAACCTGAGCGCAGTGCTCCGAAGTCCAAGAGTTCTTCGAAGGCTGCAGTGTCGAAGAGCTCCTTGAATCTCCCTGGGGCAGCGTTGCGAACGTGCACTGGGCCGCGTTCCCAGTAGCGTGCGTAAAAGGCGTCGGACAGCTCCAGTGTTGGTGGGTTTCCCCGGTACCTCACGTGCGTGCTCCCTTCGCATTCTTCTGGACGTAGTCGTCGAACTCCTCGCGGCGGATCATTGCGACGGCCAGCAGTGCCACGAGTGGGTCATCGGCGGGCAGACCGAGCTCGGTGGCAACAGCCGTCCCGCAACGAGCCAGGTTCTCCCTGGGTGCTCCGTTGCGACGGATGCCGTCCAAGCGGGCAGAGGTGAATCGATTGCGGAAGGTCTCCCAGAAGTGAATGCCGCGCTCTACCGCCTCCATCCAGTTCAGGGACCATGAGCCGGTGTGCTCGGCTCGTTCCGCGCCGAGCATGACTTCTCCGAGGCTCCGGAGATGGGTGGTCATGCCCAGTGCTGCAAAGATCCGTTCGCTTTCCGTTCCCAGCACGATCAGCTGAGGCTCGAGAGCCGACTCGGCTCCCTTGTAGTCCACGATGATCATTCGCTCGTCCTGTTCAGCCGTTCGATCCTGGTTGGTCAGCACCGGCATTTCGAGCCTGTAGGGCGGTGGTGATGCGGGCAGCGGCCACCCGGTGGCCATCGATGTTGCGTGCCGCCGGGCCCAGCGCCAAGGACGCCAGTGCTCCCATCACGTACAGTCGGGTGGTGCCGGCGAGCTCCATGGTCTCTTCATGGACCAGAGGCAGTCCGCCGTACAACTGGACCTCGGTGTCCCGTAGTCCGGGCTCGAAGCATGCCTTGGTTCCGAGGGCGAGATGGACTTGCTCCACTCCTATGGGGCTGCTGTCTCCCAGGCCGATCTCGACGTGCGTACCGCGGTCTTTGAGGTACTCGATCTCGGTCTCCCGGAAAACCCGGAGGCGGCCGGACTCCTCCCATGCCTGCAGACGCGGCCGGAACTCGAACATGACGGTCGGACGACGCTCCACCGAGAGCATCCTGCTTCGGTACGCAAGTGATCTCTGAGTGAAAATCGCCCGGCCTTCCGGGCGGAAGAAAGCGGCGTTCACATCGGCACACTGGTAGTGCTCTTTACCGCGGAAGATCCATTGCACATGTTCACCGCGAGCACACAGATCATGGACGATGTGGGCGGCGCTGAGCCCTGAACCGATGACGGCATGTGTTGATTTCCGGGCATCACTGTTCTGCGGCTCGTCCCAATAGCGTACCCGCGGTGAACTGGTGTCCCAGGTTCGGGGCGCGGGACGCCGAGGTTCGCCTACTGCCCACACGACGTTCGCAGCCTGAACGGTGCCGCGGTCGGTGACGACCTGCCACCCTCCATCCGCTCCGGCCACCTCGAGGACCTCTGCTCGCCGTGACCTCTCAGGCACGCCGTGGGAGGCTGCGACGTGGGAGCAGTAGGACTCGAAGATGTCGATGGGTGCAACACCGCGTTGTCCCGACTGCGCCATGCGGACTTCGTGTTGTTCCACTTCCGTCAACTGGGACCAGTGCAGCCGGGCGAAATCCAGCATTTCGCAGTCCCGGTGTCCTTCGGCACCGGGGTGGTGCTCGTAAGGGCTGCGCAGCACCAGTTGGCCGACGTTGTCGACCCGGGTGAAGAAGCGTCCGGTAAGGCGTGGTTCGCGTTCCAGCAGGAGGAAGTCGCGTATGCCGTGGTGCCACAGTTGCGCAGCAAGGGTGAGGGCTGCCAGTCCACCACCGATGATGACGACGGAGGCTTTGGGCGGTAGCGCGGTTCGTGGAATTGCGAGGGCTTGGCGAATGGTCCCGGTGAACTGGCGGCCGCGAGGGCTGTCGAGGACCTCCGGCGCGGGGAAGAAGGTGCTGGGCACAAGGGTCTCCTGGACTGAGAGAACGTGTGCGGTCAGGACGCAGGTGTCGCGTCGGCCGCGATCGGACGGCGTGCTGTCCGGGCCATCAGCAGGGGCACGGCACATACCAGGCCGATAACTCCGAGGACGACGGCGGCTGTACGGCCACCCGCCCAAGCCACGACAGCACCGCCGCTCAGGACGCCCGCGGCACGCACGGCTGCGCTGACGAGGCCCGCAGCGGCCGTGAGCCGCCCGAGCGCCTTAGCGGGAGTGAACACCTGACGCACGGAGCCGGCTGTGACGAAGGCGAAAGCGGAACATGCATCCATGCACAGTGCTGCAAAGAAGAGGCTGACGAATCCCTGGGCCATGGCCAGCCACAGAAAGGTCGCAGCCAGCCCGCACAGTGCCGTGCCGAGTAGCAGCCCCCAAGGGAGGTGCTCGACGAATCGGGTAACCAGCAAGGTCACGATGAGGCCCCCCACCCCCGCCGCGGAGAGAACGAGACCGGTACGGAAAGGCCCGATGTGCAGTGTCTGCACGGACACTGCCACGATCACCAGGACGAACAGGGCGGCGGCCAGGTGCATGTAGATACAAGCCAGTTGGAGGATCCGTTGTAGCGGGTCGGAGATGAGCAGACGAAAGCCGGCAAGCACATCCCCGTGTCTCCGCGCGGTCCGGCAGTTGCTGCTTACCCTGTGGTCGTCGGCATGCGGGGCCCTTGCGGTGGGCAGCCGAGCCAGCAATACCGCGGAAACGACGAAGGAACCGGCGTTCACCACCAGTGCGACTGGATGCGGGAACCGGGAGACGAGAACGCCGGCGAGCGCCGGGCCGGTGAGCGTAGCCGCCGCGTCCCCGGCCTCCAGAGCGGTATTGGCACGCATGATTCGCGTCGACGGGACAAGCGCAGGCAGATAGGTGTGCGAGGCCACGGAAAAGAGGACGTCACCGCATCCCATGAGGAACGTGATGCTGACCAGCAACGCGACGGAAGGTTCGGGCGCAAGGAGGACCAGGGCGAGCCCAAGCCCCAGAACCGCCCGCCACACATCAGCCGTGATCAAGAGCCCGCGGCGTTCCCGGGTATCAGCAAGGTGGCCCACCGGAAGGGAAAAGAGCAATGCGGGGAGAATGTTGGAGGCGGTGACCAGCCCGGCTACCAGTGGGTCGTCCGTGACCAGCAGCAGGATGATCGGCAGTGCGCTCTCTGCGGCACGGTCGCCGAGCATGGAGACAGTGCGGGCAACAACAAAGCGGTGAAGGTAAGCGGTCTTCATTCACGTCCTCGGTCAGTCCTTCGGGGGGTGCCTGCTCGCACCCCCCGAAGGACATCAGCCTTCATCCCTTGATCGACGTCACAGGAATGTAGAGCTCGATCGCGGGGCGCGGCGGCATCCCGTTCTCCACCACCAGCCGGATCTGCTCCTCCAGCTGTTGTTTGATGGGACGGGGCTGAGTGGGCTGCTCCGGACGTTGAGGACTCGTGCCGGGCACGTCAGTGGGCGGGGGAACGAACCGGTTGTGGTTGATGGTCGTCCGTCGTCGAGCAGCCTCGATCGTGAACATCTTCAACACCGCCTCACCCGGCCTGACTTCACCGTCATAGAAGGTGATGCGGTCCTGGTCCGGCGTCATGAAGGTTTTGGCGAACTGACGCGAGACGATCATGGCGTCGCTGTCGGCAGAGAAGCGGGTGTGTTCGTCACAGGTCATCTGCCAGGTGAGCCAAGGCAGATCGGTCAGGTTCGACTCACTCTTGATGATCTGCCACTTGCCGGGTTCCGGCAGTTCGAAGGTCACGACGATGTCGTGCGTGTTCACGTCGATCGCACCGCTGATGAGCACGACACGCCGGTCCAGATCGGCAGTGGCGGCCATCTGGATGTCCTTGGCCCTCAATGAACCCGCAAGCAGCGGTTTTTCGTGGACGCTCGTCACGTGATCCCTCCGCTTTTCAGTTTGATGTCTGGGCCACCTTGTGCAGGAGCCAGCAACGAGTCAAGAGTGTTTCATGTACAGGAACTTGGCTCGATACACCCGGAGGTGACAGCCATGGCCAGTGGCTTCGAACGACTGAAACTCGACAACGGCCTGCGAGTGGTTCTTGATCCATACGACGCTCACGGCTTGGTCGGCGTCGCCGTTCACTACGACGTCGGCTTCCGTACAGAGCCCAGGGACCTCAACGGGATCGCCCACCTCTGCGAGCACGTGCTATGGGACGGTGTTCCGAAGGCGCAGGTCAACCACATACTCCAGAGCGGTGGCATGCTGAACGCCACCACCCAGGCCGACCACACCGACTACTACGGAGTGCTACCGAAAGCGGAAGTCGGAGCACTGCTGAGGCTCGAAGCACAGCGAATGTCGGTCGAGGAGACGTCACCTGCCGTGATGCGCAGAGAGGTCCAGATAGTCAAAGACGAAATCCGGGCCAATATTGACGGCCAACCGTTCGGCGGGTTCCCCTGGATGTGGATCTCGGAAATTGCCTTCAACGCACCAGAAAACACCCATAACGGATACGGTGTCGACCGGGTGGAGACCCTCACCCCCCAGCAGCTAGATCATTTCTTGCAGAAGTTCTACGCTCCGGCGAATGCTGTACTCACGGTCAGTGGATCATTTGACCAGGCATCCATCGCTGACCAGATCCACGAAGCCTTCGGAGCCATCAGCAAACGCTTTGAGCGCTCCGAGGACTCTCCCGTGGCCGATCCGCCCCTCGCCGAAGACCGCTTCTTGCGCCGGTCCGACCCTCACGCCCCTCATCCAGCGACGGCCATCGCCTTCCGCGCTCCCGAGGCGGCTCGTCCCACACGTGAGCTGCTTGCTGCAGTCGTACTCGCCGACGTCCTTGTCGATGACCCGCTAGGCCGACTGGACCGCAGACTCTGCCCCACGACGGGAGTGACAGACCTGGGAACCTATATCGGCCTGTTCGGCAACCCCTTCGACGGGCGGGCTCCGCTCCCGTGGATCATCGAGGCTCTGCACGCCGAGACCATCACACCGCAGCAACTGGTCACCGAGATACGCGACGAACTCGCCACCATCGCGCGGACTGGTCCGTCCCAGGACGAAGTGGCACGTACGGCCCGGCGTCTTGCCTCCCAGATGTGGCGCTCCCAGGACCAGCCATTGGGACGCCTCCTGCTCGTGGGCTCGATGGAGCTGCTGCACGGTGCAGCCGAGGCAGTCCAGGAACTTCCCCTGCAGATCCTCACCGTCACACCCGAAGAAGTGGGCGCAGTTGCTCCCTTCCTCGCCCAGCAACACGTCGCGGTACTCTCCTTGGAGGCAGCCCAGTGATCACCGGTGCACCTGTCCTTCCCCTGGCATCTCTCGTTACTCATAGGCCGACACCTCAGCAAAGCGTCACCGCCGTCCGTTACGGGGACGTACCTCTTGTCGAGATCACCGGCTTCACACCTCTACGCCTCACGCCGAATACGCCCGAGGTGGCCTCCGCACGCGCCAGCTTGTTAGCAGAGTCCCTCCCGTCCCCCGACGGCCCAATTGCTGGGCTGGCCCCTGCCGTGGCCCACCACGGCGGACGCCTCACCGTTGCCACACACAACCAGGGCCTGCTCTGGTCACTCACCTGCCTTGCGCACAACTGGACCACCCTGCTACATCAACTCGCCAGCGCTTTCGCCCAGGCAACCGGCGCCCCTGACGAGCTCGCCGGCCACGCCGCGGTCCTCAAAGCCCGCGCGGACGAGGAGAAAGGCGACCACGACGCCCTCGCGGGCGCCGCAGTCCGCCGGATGCTCCACAGCAGGCACACAGCAGACGTCGACCTGGCCTCACTGGCCGATGCTGACATTGACCTCGCCGTACAACTCCTGAGCGGTGAACCGCTGACAGCATCGCTGGATGCTGGTCGATCCTGCTTCACCGCAGTAGGTTCGATAGACCCTCATGAGGCTATTTCCGTCCTGACGGACTTCATTGGAGGCTTGGGGCCGACCGACGCTGCTCCTGCGACATCCCCCAGCCAATCCTCTGTGCAGAATCCACGCCGTGGATGGCAGCAAGTCCAGGCAGGCGGAGGGGAAAGCGCCTGCGTCAGAGCAGCCTGGACCGTCCCCGGCCGCTCTGCCCCGGATCATCCCGCGCTCTACGCCGCTCACCTGGTCCTCGGCGGCGGATACAACGCCCGCCTCATGCGGAAATTCCGGCAAACCCTTCGCTGGAGCTACTCACCTTGGAGCCGCCTCCACCATTACACCGACCACTCCCTGCTCGAAGCCAACGTGGACGTCCCGGCCGCCCACCGATCCGCTGCTCAGCGCATCCTCCTCGAGGAAGTCGAGCAGCTACGAACCCATCAGGTTCCGCTCGATGAGCTGACCCGCGCGGTAGGCCACGCTTGTGGCACTCTGGCAGCGTCCCTCGCCCCACAGAGTGGACTGGCAGCCATGCTGACCCATATCCAGTCACTTGGCCTGGCCCACACCTGGCTATGGGAATGGCCTCGAACCCTGCAGGCGGTCACTCCTGACCAGCTCCACCAGGCGGCGCACAGATGGCTGCGCCCCGACTCGGCGGCGCGAGTCACGATTTCCCCCGTCACCACGTCGGGTCGCATCTGAGAGATCGTGCAAGTCCCGACGCACTGCCGAGAGCCGGAATACAACGGCACCGTCACCGAACGCTGCATACCGCCACAATCCGTCCTCACCCGCTCCCGCAGGCCTCTGCCAGCACCTGCCCGGCAGGGGGCCTCAGTGGAACCATCACGCGTCACGTTGCTGTCACCAACATCATCGATGCACCCGGACCACAGAGGCCCCACCTGCATGAACAGCAGCGACGTAGACCACGTGGACGCCAGAAGGCGCTTCCGACGACCTGTGCCATGTGGTACCCAGGGCGGGACCCAGGATCAGGACCGGGGCGTCTTCCGGCCCGTCGAAGCGGTATTGCAGGGTGTTCGGCGTACTCTCGCTCACCCGCTCACGCTCCCACACCTCACAAAATCTCACGGACGGGGGTGCCGGCCTCCACCACGCCGCCCCAGGCTTCCGCCGCAGGACGGAGGTCATCCACGCCGGGCTTCACGTACCACTTCTCCGTCGTCTTGACGTTCGCGTGGCCGGCCCACCGGGCGAGGATGTGACCCAGCACGCCCTTGTTCGCCAAGTACGTGAGGCCCGCGGCGCGGGCATCGTACAGGCGTACGCGACGGGGACCACTCTGGCGTCGCACGCCATCGGCGGGAGGGGTATCAGCCGCTCCCCCGCCTGTTCCCGGACAGCGTCCGCGCGTTGGCAACGTTCGACGTCTCCGCTTCCAGGTCTGCGTCCTCCCGGCGCAGGCCGCACACCTCGGCAGGACGGAGCCCCATGAGCGAGAGCAGCAGGGCCGCGAAGAACCGCCTGTGGCCTTCCCCTCCGGCCGCCGCGAGGAACGCCTGGACTTCACCAGGGGCCCAGGCCCAGGGGAGCATGGATGCCTTGTCTTCCGTTCCGCCTTGCGTACTCTCCGTGGAATCGTGACCTCTTGCGCAACGTTCACCGCAACCAGACGACGAGTCACGTCGGCCGGTCGCGGTCGTCGGCGATGCGCAGGAGCGTCGACTTTCCGGAGCGGTTGCGCCCGAAGAGTGCCGTGCACGCCCCGGCCGCCACATCGAGGTGCAGCGGGTGCGGGGTCCGCCGTTCGCCGTAGGTGCGGCTCACGCCGTCGGAGCCGTGACACCACGCGTTCGTTTCCGCCGCCGCGCTTCCTGTGGGCCACACTGGCTCCGAGGCCACCGGAACCGACGCCCCGACCGTAACCCGGGCCGCCACGCCCACTGACCGGATCTCGTCGCGCCACGTGTCACCCCACGTGGATCCGCGGGCGCCGGGACAGGTCCGGTTCCGCGCGGCGCAGTACCTCGCGGGTGACCGGGGCCACCTCACCGTCGCCGAAGACCAGGAAGCGCAGCAGGTGGCTGAGCGGGTGGCCCTCGGTCCAGTTGAAGTACGCGTGCGGCACCCGGTCGGTGCGGTTGCGCAGTTCCATCAGGACGGCCGCGATCGTGTTGGGCACGCCGGGCCCCTCGACGCGCAGGATGCGCGCGCCGTGGCGGTGTTCGCCGGTGACGTTGAGGTCGGCGGTGAAGTCGGAGGAGTCCTGGACCGTCACCTCCAGGAACAGGACGGGCGAGCCGTCGGGTATGTGGGTCTCCTCGCGCTGGCTGTACTCCTTCTCGCGGTACGCGGCCTCGTCGCGTTCGTCCGGCTCGTTGGCGATGATCCGCAGCGGGCCGGTGGAGGCCACCTCGTCGATGAGGCGCTCGGCCCCCTCGTCGAACGTCACGTTCACGGCCCGTAGTTCGAAGGAGCGGCTGATCCGCGAGCCCAGGGAGGACAGCAGGATGCCGGCGATGAAGAACGAGGCGATCTTCAGGCCGTCGGGCCGCTCGATGACGTTGGTGACCAGGGTGTACGCGAAGACCGCACTGATCACGGCGAAGCCGGCGGTGGCCGCCCTGTGCCCTCGGTGGCGGGCCGCGATGGTCGCCGAGAAGGACGCCGAGAGGATGAGGACGAGCACTCCCGTGGCGTAGGCGCCGCCCTGCGCGTCGACGTCGGCGTCGAACAGGATGGTGATCGTGACCGAGACGGCCATGAAGAGCAGCACCAGAGGCCGCACCGCCCGAGTCCACTCGGGGGCCATGCCGTAGCGCGGCAGGAACCGCGGTACGAGGTTGAGCAGGCCGGCGAGCGCGGACGCGCCGGCGAACCAGAGGATGGCGATGGTCGAGACGTCGTAGACCGTGCCGAAGACCTCGCCGAGGTACCGGTGCGCGAGGTAGGCGAGCGCGCGGCCGTTGGCCTCGCCGCCCTTCTCGAACTCCTCGGCGGGGATGAGGAACGTGGTGGCCAGGCTGCTCACCAGGAGGAAGCAGCTCATGAACAGGGCGGCGGTGGTGAGCAGCCGGCGCGTGTCCCGGACGCGGCCGGCGGGGTTGTCGTAGGTGTCGCCGGTGCCGCCGCGGATCTGCGGCATGACGGCGACGCCCGTCTCGAAGCCCGACATGCCGAGCGCGAGCCGTGGGAAGACGAGGAGCGCCACGCCGATCATGGCGAACGGCGACGAGTAGTCGGTGGTCAGGGAGCGCCACCAGTCGCCGACCACCTCGGGCCCGGCCGCCACGTGCCACACCGCGGTGGCCAGGACCACCAGGTTGAGCACGAGGTAGACGCCGACGAGGAGGACGGCGACCCGGATCGCCTCGCGGAAGCCCTTGAGGAACACGGCACCGAGGCCGGCGAGGAGCAGCAGCGTGATCCACACGTTGGCGTGCCGCATCCACGACGGGGCGAAAGGATTCTCCACCACGTGGGCGGAGGCGTCGGCCGCCGACAGCGTGATGGTGATCATGAAGTCGGTGGCGGCGAAGCCGAGCAGGACGAGGACGAAGAGCTTCCCCGCCCACCAGGGCAGCAGCCGTTCCAGCATGGCGATGGAGCCCTCGCCGTGCGGACTCTCCCTGGCCACCCGGCGGTAGACGGGGAGCGCGCCCAGCAGCGTGAGGGCGATGAGGACGAGGGTCGCCAGCGGCGAGAGCAGGCCGGCGGCGAGCGCGGCGATGCCCGGCTGGTACCCGAGGGTGGAGAAGTAGTCGACACCGGTCAGGCACATGACGCGCCACCAGCTGTGTCCCTCGTGCTCCTCCGGCGGTGTGCCATGGGGGCCCGGATGACGTGCCGACTGCTCGCTCAGACCCTCCAGTAACCAGGCGCGCCAGCGGCGGCGGACCGGCCGCTCCGGCTCGGTATGAGCGGGTTTCACCGGCGTGACAGTCATGGCTCTTTCCCTGCCGTTCTTCGCGCTGTGGGGAGGCAATGAGGAGCGAGTATTCACCATGCCGGAACCGGGCTCGACGCCCGGTCGGCTTCGTTTCCGGTCATCGTGCGGGCGGCGCGGGCCGGCCGCAGGAGCGGCATCACCGCGACCGCCCGCGGCCTTCCGGCCGCGGCGCGGGCCAGCCCCAACTAGAGGCCGGAGAAAGCCGGGAGAGCCACCGCGACGCCCGGGCCGGGACCCGAGCCCGGCCGGCCGGCCGCGGCACTGCCGCGCCGTGACGGTGCGCGGGCGCGGGCGGTCTCCGCGGCGGTCGTGCGGGGCCTCTGGTCGCACATGGCCACGTGTACCCGCGGTTCGGCGGTCCGCACGGCGAGGAGGATTCATGGCCGGCCGGCGTGGCTCGGGCGGTGCTGTGCAGCAGGACGTCGACCCGCGTGGCCTGCGTGGCCACGGCAGCGCTCCCGTCCGGGCCGAGCCGTACGTCGCGGGCGCGGCCGGTGGCCGGCCGGGCGCCGACGGCCTCCGTGGCCGGTTCCGTGCCGTCGGTGCCGCCGGCCCGGGGCGGCACCCGGTCAAGGCCCCGGGTGGAGACCCGGGCGAGGGCCGGGCGAGGCGTACGCCCGGCGGCGCCTCCGCACACCGCGCCGTCCGTCCCGTGCGCCCCATCTCACGCCTGGGCGGTCGCCGGCACGGCCAGCCGGTAGCCGACGCCGCGGATCGTCTCGATCCACTGCCGGTCGCCGAGCTTGCCGCGCAGGGAGCGCACGTGGACGTCGAGGGTGCGGCTGGAGCCGAACCAGTTCTCGTCCCACACCCGGGACATGATCTCCTGGCGCTCCATCACCGTGCCGGGCTCCCGCATCAGCAGGAGCAGCAGGTCGAACTCCTTGCGCGTGATCCGTACCTCTTGACCGCGGACGAATACCTTCCGTGTGCGCGGGTCGACCCGCAGAGGGCCGGCCTCCAGCGGGTCGGGCCCGGCCCGGCGCGCCCCCGGCCCGGACCCGCATCCCGGCGACGTGGCCGACGGCGCGGTGGCGTCCGGGACCGTCTCCGCGGCGGGCGCGGTGCCGTGCCGGACGCAGCCCGCGGCCCGGCGGAGGACGGCCTCGATGCGGGCCACCAACTCGTAGCGGCTGAAGGGCTTGGCGACGAAGTCGTCGGCTCCCAGGTGCAGGGCCAGCACCCGGTCGAGTTCCCGGCTCCGGCCGCTGAGGGCGATCACCGGTACGCAGGACGCCTTCCGCATCCGCCGGCACACCTCGAAGCCGTCCAGGTCGGGCAGGCCCAGGTCGAGCAGGACCAACTGCTCCTCACCGAGCCGGTCCAGGGCCTCTGCGCCGGTGCCGACGCGGTGCGTCCCGTAGCCGTGCGCCACCAGCGTGCGTTCCAGCGCCTCGGCCACTCCGTCGTCGTCCTCGACGATCAGCACGTTCATCGATCAGCCTCCCCCGCTGACGGACCACCCCGCCGCTACCCCGGACACCCCGTGGCGCACCGGAACTCCCGCCCCACGCTTCCCGATTGTTTCCGGAGCGCTGTCTATCAAGCCGGCGGGCGGGGCTCAACGCGGGGCATTGCGACGGCACCGAAGGGAACAACGGGACGTGCCTCTTTCGGCGCACACCGGCCCCCCGGTCAGGCCGCCACCACAACGGCGTGATGTTGACCGCTTCCTGACGCGCCCTCAGCAACATCGGGGTACGCTGCACGGATCGAACAAAGGTTCAGGCCGGGAAGCTGCAGGCGTACGGAGTGGCGGGGGTGCCGGGCATGGTGACGGAGCGCCCCGTGGACCGTTCCCCGGACGCCGCGGCGGAGGCCGGGACCCTGGCCGGCGAACGCCGTCGCATCGCCCGGGACCTGCACGACGAGGTCGCCGCCGGCCTCGGCTCGGCCCTCACCTCCTTCGAGCTGTACGACATGTACCGCGACACCCGCCCGGAGCTGGCACAACGCAAGCTCGCGGCGGCCCGGGACGCCGTCCGCGCCTCGCTGGAGAACCTGCGCACCGTCATGGCCGGATTACGCGCCCCTGCCGAACCCACCGGGACCACACGGACCGCCGGCACAGCCGACAAGACCGACACGGCCGACAAGACCGATACGGCCGGCGCCGGCACGACAGCCGGCACCCCCGACGCCCTCCCCCTCGCGTCCGATCCGGCCCGCGACCTCGGCACCACGGGCCGAGTCCCCGGCACCGTACGCGTCCTGGTCACCGGCGACGAGTCCCTGATGCAGTCCCGCACCGCCCGCGAGGTCCGCCTCGTACTCCGCGAGGCCCAGCGCAACGCCTTGCGCCACGCCCACGCCGGCCGCATCACCGTCACCGTGGAGGTGACCCCGGCCGAGGTGCGCGCCACCGTGGAGGACGACGGCCGCGGCTTCACGGACCTGGATCCCGCCGCGTCCGGCCGGCACGGCGGTCTCCTCGGCATGCGCGAGCGTGCCGCGCTTCTCGGCGGCAGCCTGACCGTGGACAGCCGCCCCGGGCACGGCACCCGTGTCCGGCTCCGCGTACCGCTCGACAGGCCCCACGGGAACGCCAGTGGCGAGCGCGGCTAGGCCCGTCCGGATCCTGCTGGCCGACGACCACACGCTGTTCCGCGAGGGCGTCGCCGAGATCCTCGCCGCGTCGCCCGGCCTGGAGGTCGCCGGCGAGGCCCACGACGGCAAGGACGCGTGCGAGAAGGCCGCCGAGCTGCGCCCCGACGTGGTCCTCCTCGACGTCGAGATGCCGGGCCAGGGCGTCCGCGAGACGCTGGCGCAGCTGCGCGCCGTCGTGCCGGGCTGCCGAGTCGTCGTGCTCACCATGCACGACGACGTCGCGCTGGCCCGGGAGCTGCTCGGCCTGGGCGCCGGGGCGTACCTGGTGAAGGGGTCGACGCGGCACGAACTGATCGCCGCCATCCACAGCGTCCAGGTCGAGCGGGGCCCCGGCCACGTGATCCTGTCGGTGTCACGGCAGGGGCTCGACCGCCTCGACCGGGCGCCCGGCGAGAGTCTGTCGGCCCGGGAGCGCGAGGTGCTCGCCCTGGCCGCGGAGGCGCTGAGCAACGCCCAGATCGCGCGCCGCCTGTCGATCGCCGAGGGCACTGTGAAGCGCCATCTGCGCAGCATCTACGGCAAGCTGAGCGCGGTCTCGCGCATGGACGCGGTGAACAAGGCCGTGGCCTCCTCCCTCATCCCGTCGCCCCGGAGAGACGGGACCTGACCCCCTGGCCCTCAGCCGGCGGCCGTGCGGGGCGCGGCCCCGACGCGGTGCAGCAGGACGAAGCGCCGTGCGGCCTCCTCGGCCTCCTCCAGGGAGAAGAAGCCCCGGTCGTGGGCGGCGGCCGCGAGCCCGTCCGGGCCGGTGGCACGCCAGACGTCCGCGAGGTGGCGCCGTACCAGGGCGCCGGGCAGGTGCCGCGGGGTGCGCCGTCTGCCGGTGCGGGCCATCTGCGTGTTGAGCCGGTCGGCGGCGGCCACCGCGCCGGCGCTGAGCACCCACTCCCCGTCCTCGTCCCGCAGCTCGGCGGGCACGTCGTTGAACGGTGCGGCTCCGGGCCCGACGCGGAACGACCGGACGAGGAGGGTGAGCAGCCGGCTCCGGGCGTCGCCGGAGGCCCGTTCCTCCTCCGTCAGCCAGGAGGCCCAGGCGCCGTCCGGCAGGCGGTCGGCGGTGAGACCGCGCTCCTCCGCCGCCTTGAGCGCGGCGTCGGCCAGCGCGGAGTCGTCCGTCGACGCGACGTCGGCACGCCCCGCCCCGCCGCCGGCGATGCGGCGCAGCGCCAACCGCCGGTAGCGCCCCGGGAAGTCCGGCGCGTACAACTGCTGGAAGCGCAGTTGATCCAGTTCGCCCACGTCCGCGACCTGCCCGCCGGGGGCGGCGGTGGCCGGGCGGTGCAGGGCGCGCCACCGTTCGAGGTACATCGTCCGGGGCACCAGCGGGGCCGGGATGTCGGCCGGGACCGGTCCGCCGGGGCGCGGCTCGCGGGCGTGCGCCAGGGCCAGCAGGGCGTCCCTGTGCTTGAGGTCGGACAGGTCGGGCCGGCGTTCGGCGAACGCGCGCAGGGCGACGGCGGCTTCGGCCGCCTCCGGGTGCGTCCGGCTCGCGGTGTGCACGAGCGCGCCCCAGGACCGCTGGGTGTAGTGCAGGGAACGCGCCACCTCCAGCAGCACGTCGCCGGCGCCGGCGGTCAGCGCGTCCTCGGCGACCGCGTTGGCGATCGTCCAGCGGATGTTGACCAGCGGTACCGTCAGCGCCCGGTAGTCGCCGGACGGAAGGTGGCCGACGGCGACCTCGTCGTCGGCGTCCAGGTCGCCCCGGGCGTACATGCCGAAGACCAGGCCGACGCCCTCCATGCCGCACTGCCACAGCTCGGCGGCGCGCAGCGCGCCCATGCTGGAGGCGCCGATCACCCGCGCGCCGCGGCGCAGGGCGTCGGTGATCTCCTTGTGCCGCACGGGAGCGGTCTGGTGGAACACCCCGTCGATGACGACGACGGTGTCGCCGGGGCCCAGGTGCAGGGCGAGCAGGTCGCCGTGGCGGATCGGCGGGTGCACGACCGCACCGGGGACCGCCTGCCGGGCCTCCTCCGGGGACAGCGTGGGGCCGAGGAACACGTGGATCGTCACGATGCCTCCTTCAGGAGCGGCGCGGGGGCGGACAGGGGCCGGGTGATCTCGTGCCGGCCGTCGAACTCCAGCCCGGCGGCGACCACCTTGACCACGCTGAAGTCCTCCTCGGTGCTGAGGTCGACCACCACCGGCGGCCGACCGGTCACCTCCAGCACCCGCTCGGCCAGCCACCGCGTCTCCTCGGTGTCCTCGGCGAAGTCGGGCCCGGCAGCGGAGACGTCCTTCCACGGCACGACCTCCCCCGCCGTGACGGGCGGTTCACCGGGGACGGACGGCTCGTGCGGGAACAGCGCGTCGGCCAGGTCGTCGCGGCTGCCGGCGATGGCGGTGAGCCGGCTCTGCGCCGACTCCGTGACCGCCCGGCTGAGGGCCACCGCGGCGGAACTGTGCACGCCCGAACCGACGGCCAGCGCGGGGAAGTCCTCGGACCACACGTAGGTGACGAAGCAGGGCAGCCCCCAGCGGTTGGGCACGTCCACGATCTCCACCCACGCCCCCGCGTCGGCCATCCGCTCCAGGACGCCGGCGCACATCGGGTCGTCGACGCTCGCCGGGTCGACGTGCCGCCGCTCGGTGACGGGCACCGAGCCGATCGCCGCCGTGCAGTCGCGCTCGACGACCTCGTACAGCGCGTGCGTGACGGCCTCGTCGTAACTGTTGCCGCCGGCCAGCCCGTTGGTCGAGCCGTGCAGCAGCGGGGGCTCCCAGGCGTCGGACACCTGGTAGTCCATGGCGACGTACGACCGGGGGACGAAGGTCCGCGCGCCGGTCACGGCGTTCTTGCCGGTCAGCCAGTCCAGCGGGGTGTGCTCACCCAGCAGGCTCCCGTGGTGCTGCTGGAGGTCCGTGACGTCGTACGGCAGCTCCAGCTCGCGGGCGGGAACGCGCGTCACCTCGGCGGCCGGGCAGGCGTACTCGGCGTGCCACAGCTCCACGCTCTCCATGACGGCGGAGATCCGGGCCAGCAGCAGAGACGTGCCCTTGCCCTGCGAGACGGTGAGCGTCTTCGCCGCCGGGCGGACCGCCATCACCACCGGTACGCCCAGCCGGTCCAGCCCCGTCACGTCGGCGACCCGGGTGACGCCGAAGGCGCTTCGCCGGCCGTCGATGACGGCCCACGTCTCCTCGGGGCGCCGCACCCGGTGCGTGCCGTCGAAATGAACCTTCCTCACCCGGCCCTCCTCCGCTCGGTGGTCCGCCTCCAGCATCGGACGCGGCACCGCAACGCGATGGAAGGCGACGGGAAGAGGGCCATGAAGACTGCCGAAAAAATGCGGGAGGCGAAGGTGAGAGGAATCGAAGACGGAGGGAAAGCAGGGAGGTTGACGTCGGTGAATACGCAGGTCGGACGGGGTGCGGCGGCGAGTGCGGGGTGGGGCGCGCGAGTATGCGGCATGGGTGGCTGCTGTCGCGCGTCCCGGGTTATCAATGCGCTGTTCATCGTTGATCGGACGAAAGGAGCGGTCCATGGAGAACGCAGCGAACGCAGCCCTCCTCGACCTGGAGCAGCTCGGCGACGAGATGTTCGAGGTCGTGCAGGACGACGCCGTCGAGAGCGACGACAACGCCGCCTGGGCGTACGCCTGCTGTCGCAGCGCCAGCAGCTCCTGCGCGCTGTCGTAATACCGGGCCGGTCCCCGGCGGTGCGGAGGACGCGCCGCCGGGGCCCGGCCTCGCACTCCCGAACCGCCCACAGATCTGGGGGAGGAAGCCGACCGTGGGCCGCCGACTGACACTGGCACCGCAGGTGCGGTACGCGCCGACCGCCGACGGTGCCGCGGTCCTGGGCCCGTCGTCCGCCGTGGCCCTCCGCGGCGCGACCGTCCACGCGTGGCTGGAGCGGCTACGGCCCCTGCTCGACGGCCGGCAGGACGTGGACGCCGCGCTGGCGCCCCTCCCCGACGGCCACCGGACGGTCGCGCTGCGCCTGCTCGACACGCTCCGGGCACACGGCTTCGTCCGCGAGGCAGCCGATCCGCTGCCGCACGGCCTGACCGACGACGAACTGCGGGTCCACGCACCCGAGATCGCGTACGTCGGGAACTGGCTCGACTCCCCCGAGCACCACTTCGAGCGCTACCGCGCCGCGCGTGTCCTGTCGGCCGGCGACGGCCCCCTCGCCGACGCCGCCCGGCACGCCCTGCTCGCGTGCGGGCTGCGCCGCGTGCACGCCGCGGACCCGCGGGAAGCGGCCGGGCGGGTGGACGCCGTCGTCTACGCGGGCGACGGCGAAGGGCCCGACGGCGTACGGGCGGTCGCCGCGATCGAGGACGCGTGCCGGGCCACGGGTACGCCGTTGTTCCGCGCCCTGGCCCGGTACGACGGCTGCTGGCTGCTGCCGTACGACGGTGCCCAGCGCTGGGCCGACGTCCTGCACCGCCTGCGGCACCGTCCCGCGCCCGCGCAGGCCCCGGAGCCCACGGCGGCCGCGACGGCTCTGGTGGGCGGGCGCGTGGCCCTGGCGGTGTTCCGGCTGCTGACGGGCATACCCGAAGAGGACGACACCGGCGTCCTGCGCATCGACTGGCAAACGCTCGCCTCCCACCGGCACCGCGTCCTGGCAGCACCCCCGGCCGGAGCGGCGGACAAGGACTTCGCCGTACGCCTGAAGGAACTGCGCGAAGCGCCGGCCCTCGCCCCCGACGACCTGACCCGGCGCCTGTCGGCCTGTGCCGACGGACTGACGGGCCCCTACGGGCCGCCCACCACGGCGTACGGCACACAGATCCCCCTGACGGTGGCCCGCTGCGACCTGCCCGGCGGCGGCACGGTCACCGGCGCCGCCCTCGACCCGCGCGCCGCCCACGACGAGGCACTGCGCCGTGCGGCCGCCGCCCACGCGCTGGCGGCGGCGGTGGAGCGGACGGCGACGGACCACCTCCTCGCCGAACGACTGGCCGACGGCCGTACGGAGCCCCTGCCCGCCTCCGTCGTTCTCCCGCTCGACGAGCGGGCCCCCGCCGCCCACGCCACGCCCGCCCCCGCCGGCACCGCCTGTGCCGAGAGCTGGGACGCCGCCGTCGAGGCGGCGCTGTTCGGTGCCGTGCGGCAGCTGGCCCTGCGGCGCATGGCGGCGCCGGACGCCGGGCCGTACCCCGTGCTCGACCCGGCCGTGCTGCCGCACCACAGTGAGGCGGCCCGGCACTGGCGGTTGGTGGACGCCCTCGGCCCCCTTCCCCCCGTCCTGGACGTCTCCGGGGGCCTGGGCGCGCCCGTCGTCGCGCTGGTCGCGGAGGACGGGGTCGCCGTCGGGTGCGCCGCGCCGGCCGCCGAGGCGTTCGCCGAGGCGGCGCGGGCCCTGCTCGCCCGCCGACAGGGCGCGTGCCCGCCCGCCGGTACGACGCCGGCCGTGCGGACCGGCGCGCCGGCACCGGTGCCCGCCGCCCTGCCCGGCCTGGACCCGGCCGGCCGGTGCCGGCTCCTCGCCGACCGGCTGGCGGCGCGGGGCTGGACCGCGTACGCGGTGCCGCTGGACCACGACAGCGCGTTCGCGGCGCACGCCCCGTTCGTGGCCCGGGTGGTGCTCCTTGGCGCGCACTGACGTTCTCGTGTCGGGTGACGGCGGCGTGCTGCACCACGCGGTCGACGAGGTCCTCGGCGGGCGGCCCGCGGTGGCCGCCGTCGTAACGGTCACCGACGCCCGCGCCACCGACGACGAGCACGACGGCGCCCTGCGGCGGGCGACCGCGCTCGGCGTGCCCTTCCTGCCGGTGTGGACCGAGGGCGACCGCGCGGTGGTCGGGCCGGTCGTACGGCCCGGCGTGCCCGGCTGCCACCGCTGCCTCGGCATGCGGCGCGCACACGCACCGGACCGGGCCGTCGCCCGGGCCGTGCTCGGCCACGCCCCCGACCTGTACGCGCTGCCCTCGCCCCTGCTCACCGCGCCCGCCGTCACCCTCACCGCCCGCCTCGTGGCCGAGCGCCTCACCGCCCCCGACGCCCGCGCGGCCCGCTCCATGACGGTGGTCGGCCTGCGTGCCCTCGACGTGAGCACGCACGCCTTCCTCCCCGACCCGTGCTGTCCGGTGTGCGGTGGGCTCCCCGACGACGCGCCCACCGCCGTGCCGCGCGCGCTCGTGCCCCGGCCCAAGCCGCGCCCCGGCCTGCGGCTGCGGCGGCCGGACACCGCGCTGCTCCGCGCGCTCCTGGCCGACCCGGAGACGGGGCTGGTGCGCGGTGTGACGCAGGCGACGGCGGCGGTCCCGCTGGCCCGGGCACCGCTCGCGCTGCCGGACGGCGGCGAGGCCGAGGCGGGCCTGGGCGCCGGCCCCGACCGGGACACGGCGACGGCCGCCGCGCTCCTCGAAGGGGCCGAACGCTACGCGAGTGTCCGGCCGCGGGCCCGCCGCACCGTGGTCCGGGCCGCGTACGCCGACGTACGCGACGACGCCGTCGACCCGCGCACGCTGGGTCTGCACCCCGACAGCCACTACGACGTGCCGGGCTTCCCGTTCCGCCGGTTCGCGGAGGACCGGGTGACGGAGTGGGTGTGGGCGTGGTCCCACGGGCGGGCGCGGCCGGTGCTGCTGCCCCGCTCGTACGCGTACTTCCTCTCCGCGGACGAGCGGGACCCGGGCGACCGGGGATTCGTCTTCGAGGTCTCCAACGGCTGCGCGCTCGGCAGCTGTGCCGAGGAGGCGCAACTGCACGGCCTGCTCGAAGTCGCCGAGCGGGACGCCTTCTTCACGGCGTGGTACCGGCGCGCCCCGCTCGACGCCATCGACCCGGGCAGCGCGCGCGACCGCACCGTGCCGCTCCTCGTGGAGCACCTGGCCCAGCTGACCGGGCACCGCGTCCACCTCCTCGACGCCACCCTGGAGCAGGAGATCCCGTGCGTCGTGGCGCTCGCCGTCGACGAGGACCAACGGCCGGGCACGCCGCGCGCGGCCCTCGCCGCGGGCGCCCACCCCGACCCCGAACAGGCCGCGGTGCGCGCGCTGATGGAGCTCGGCCCGCACCTGTCCCTGCTCGCCGCCCGTTACCCGGCCCGGCAGGAACGCGCCCGGCAGCTGGCCCTCGACCCCTCCGGCATCACCCACCCCGCCGACCACGCCCTCGTGGCCGCCGCGCCCGAGTTCTCCGGGCGGCTGGCGTTCCTCCTGGAGGGCCGGCCGCCCCGCGGCTTCGCCGAGGTGCACCGCGGCCGGCGGCTGCCCCGGCACCACGACGACCTGACGGACGACCTGCGCGACCTGGTCCGCCGCTACCTCGACACGGGGTTCGACGTGCTCGCCGTGGACCAGACGACCGCCGAGCTCACGGCGCTGGACCTGACGGCGGTCAAGGTCGTCGTCCCCGGCACCGCCCCGGTGACGTACGGGCACCTGATGCGGCGCACCGAGGGCCTGCCCCGGCTCACCGGCGAGCTGTCCACCGACCCGCACCCGTTCCCGTGACGAGGTCCGTGACGCTCATGACGCCCCCGCCCGGCCTCCCGCTGTCCCTACCGCCGCTCCCGCCACTGGGCACGGCCGGTGACGCGCTGCGCGCCGCCCGGACGTGCGGCTGTCCCCCGGCGTCCGGCCCGGTGACGCCGCACCACCTGGCCGCCGTCCTGGGGCACGCCTGTGGACCGGGCCCCTTCGAAGCCCGCCCCGGTACGTCCCCGGGGCTCGCCCACGCCCACGTCCCACGGCCGCTGCTCGCCGCAGGGGATGACGCCCCTGTGCCCCGGGGCAGGTACGCCTACGACCCGGTCGCCCACGCTCTCGTACCCGGCGCCGGCGCCCTCCCGGAGAGCGGGGCGGGCCTCGTGCTGCACCTGCCCGGTGACGACACGGGCGAACGGGCCGCCCGGGCCGCCCTGGTGGCGGCGGCCTGCGGACTGTGTACGCGGCAGTCGGGCGCCGGGCCCGGCACGCTGCTTCTGCACGGGGGGCCGGCCGCCCCACCGCCCGCCGCCGCGGGCGCCGGGCTCGACGCCGTGCTGGCGGACCTGCCCACCGGCCCCCCGGCGCACCTGCGTACCGGTGCGGCGGTCACCCGCGAGAAGCTGGTCCGGGTACTGGCCGCGGCCGGCGTACGGGCACCGTACCGGGTGACCGTACGGGACGTCGCGGGCCTGGAGGCCGGTCTGTACGGGCCGGTGACAGACGGTCCGGAGCCCGTGCGGCCGGGCGACACCGCCTCCCTGGCGTACGTCCTCACGCGCAGTGGCCCCGCCGCCGTCGCGGCCCTCGCCGACGCGCCCGTCACCGTGCATCTGCTGGGCGAACTGCCGCTGCGCGCGGCCGAGGCACTGCGTCTGCGGGTCGCCGCGCACGAGACGGGGCTGACGGCTTGGTGCGACGACCGCCCGACACCCGCGGCGGCAGCCCTGCTGCGGGTGGAGCCCGGCGAGGGCGCGGTGGCCTGTCACGTCACCCTCGGCCACGCGGCGCCCGAACCACGCCTCCGCGTTCCCGTCCTCGTCCCCGGAGCCCTGTCGTGAACACCGCTGCCGCCATGCCGCCCGACCCGGTGCTACGCGTCGCCGGCGTCCCCCGGTCCGTGCTGGCCGCCCTCAACACCCCCGAAAGCCACGCCCTGGCCGAGACCGTCCTCGCCGAGCAGGAACGGATCGACGCCGAGGGCCGGGCCGTCGCCGACGCGCTGCATGCCGTCATCGGGGCGCTGCCCGACCCGGCGCCGCGCCCCCGCGTCATCGGCCTGCGCCGCGCCGCCCACCAGGGCCGTACTCCCCGTACCACCGAGTGGGACGCCGCCGTACAGGCCGCGCTGCCGGCGCCGCTCGCCGCCCGTGTCGAGGGCTGGCTCGCGGCACGGGCCCGCCAGGAACAGCGCCGCGCGGCGCTGGCGGACACGCTCGCGCGCGAGACCGAGGCCGTGCTCGGGGCGCTGCGCGGTCCGCTGACCGACCCCTCCTTCCGGCAGGGGCTGCTGCACGGCAGCCGGGGCCTCGACGACGTCCTGGAACGCTGGCTCGATACCCCCCACGGCCGAGCGCCGGGCACCAAGGTCCTGGTGAGCCTGGCCCGTTACCTGTCCCGTGCGGCCGCGAAGACCAGCCCGTACAGCACCTTCACCGCCACCGGGCAGGCCCGGTGGCGCCCGTCCGGGCCCTGGCTGGACTTCGGGGACATGACTCGGCGACCGGTGCAGGCGGAGATCAACCTGGCGCGCCTGCGCCGCATCGCCGACGCCCTGCTGCGCACCCGCCCCGAACTGCGCGCCACCCTGCGCCTGCGCTCCAATCCGGCCCTGCACGCCTCCCCGGAGGCGATACGCCTGATCCCGCCCACCGCCGGGGCGAGGATCACCGCCCTGCCGGCACCGGGACAGCTGTCCCGGCTGATGGAGGCCGTGCGGCAGGTCGACGGGCTCACCGCCGCCGAGGCCGGGCCCGCGGTAGGGCGCTTCCTGGCCGCCGGCATCCTCCAGGAGGATCTGCCGCTGGACGACGCGGCGCCCTGCCACCTGACGGCGCTGACCGCCTGGCTGGAGGAGGCGGCGCCGGAACTCGCGCCCGTAGGCGCCGCATTGCACGGCCTGCGCATGGAACTGACGCGGCATCAGTCCGCGTCCACCCACAGTGAGCGTCGCCGCCGTGACCGTGCCGTCCGCGAGCGGTTGCGGTCCGTCGAGGACACCCTGGGCCTTCCCGCCCCGCGCGAGAGCTACGAGCGCCGGCCGTTCCACGAGGACAGCGTGCTCGGCGGTGACGCCGCCACGCTCGGTCATCCGCACTGGCGGCCCCTGCTGGCCGATCTCACCGCCACGGGCCGCGCCCTGGCGGTCCTCGACCGCGACCTGCCCGCCCGGCACGCCGCCGCGGCGTGGCTCACCGAACGCCACGGCCCGGCCGCCCGGGTGCCGCTGCTGCTCGTCCTGCACCAGCTCCAGGACGAGCAGTCCCCCGCCGCGCAGCGCGTACGCGACCTGCTCGACCCCGGATTCGGCACGGACGACGAGCTGCTGGCCGCGAGCCCCCTGCCCGTCCTGCGCCGGCTCGCCGGCGAGCGGCGCCGCGTGACGGCCGCCCTGCACGCCGGTGACCTGCCCACCGGCCTCGCCCTCCCGCGTCCGCCGCTGTCCCTCGCCCACTACGTGCAGCCGCTGGCCGGCCCGGACGGGCGGCCGTACGCCGTCCTCAACGCCGTCACCGCCGGGCACGGCCACTGGCAGGGCCGCCTCGACCGCATCCACGCGCGCGCCACGGGCCGCCCGGTGCCGCCGGGCCCCGCCGCCCCCGCCTCCGTATGCGACCCGCTCCCGGTCGACCTCGGCGGGCTGTACGCCTCCAACACCAACCTGCGCCGCCCCACCGTGCCGCACGTCTTCGACCACCCCTTCACCCGCGACAGCCGCCCCGCCCACCAGCGCATCGCGCTGGGCGAGGTGACGGTGCACGTCGACACGGCCACCGGCCTGCCCGCCCTCCACGCGCCGCGCCCAGCAGTCGACCTCGTCCCCGTGCACCTCGGGCTGATGAGCCCGCAGCTGCTGCCACCCCCGCTCGCCACCGTGCTGCGGCTGTTCGGCGACCCGCACACCCTCTTTCGTACCGGGCACCCCCTCCAGCCGGGCCCCTTCACGGACGACGTGCCGGCCGACGGCATCCGCCACCTGCCCCGCCTCCGCGCCGGGAACGTGGTCCTGCGCCGCCGCGGCTGGCTCACCCGGGCCGCGTCCGTACCGCTGCCGCGGCCCGGCGAGCACGGCCACGACCACCTGCTGCGGCTGCTCGCCTGGCAGCGCGCGGTGGGCCTTCCGCAGCGCTGCTTCGCGCGGACCCGCCCGGCCGGGGGGCCGGCACCGGACCCGTTCGCGGACAAGGGCTACAAGCCCGCCTACGTCGACTTCGCCTCGCCCCTGCTGACCGCCGCCTTCACGCGCGCGCTCACCGCGCCCGACACCGTCGTCCACATCGAGGAAGCGCTGCCCGACCCGGCCGCCGACCAGGGCCCCGGTACGGGCCCGTACACCACCGAACTCGTCATCGAACTGCCCGCCGGACCCCCGTCCGGCCTCCCCGGGGAGCACCGTGCCGGCGCCTGACGCCTCACCCGACATCTCACCGCCGTCCGGCCACTGGACGGCCGTGCACCTCTTCCACCAGGGCGACCTCGACGTCCTGCTGCTCGACGCCGTCGTACCCGAACTCGGCCGGCTCGCCCGGACCGGGACCGTCGGCGGCCACTTCTTCCTCCGCTACTGGGAGGGCGGCCCCCATCTGCGGGTCCGCGTCCGGTCCGCGAAACCCCTCGGGGATGCCGCCGGCCACCTCGTGGAGCGGTGGAACGACTGGCTGGCCCGCCACCCCTCGCCGTGCACGGTCGACGAGGCGGCCTACCACCGCTTCGCCACGGCGGCGGCGCAGCAGGAGCACCTGCCGGCCCACGAGCCGTGGCGCGGCCTGCACGACACCGCGCAGATCCGCCCGTACCGGCCCGAGCACGACCGCTACGGCACCGGCGCCTCCCTCGCCGCCGTCGAGCGGCATTTCGTCGAGGCGAGCGACTGCGCCCGGGCCCTGCTCGCCCGCCGCCCCTCCCCCGCCGAGCGGTTGTCGGCCGCTTTCGCGGTCCTGCTGCTGACGTGGACCGTGACGGCGTCGGACGCCGGGCAGCGCCTGGCAGCGTTGCGGGCCGGGGCGGAGTCGTGGCGCCGCATGCTCGGGGCCGCGTACGACACGGAGGGCTTCGACCGGGCGTACGAGCGCGCGCGCCCCGGTCTGCTGCGGCGCGCGGCGGGGCTGCTGGCCACACCGGTCCCCGCGGCGCCGGGCGACGGGCCGCTCGCCGCGTGGCACCACAGCGTCGCGCGGCTCCACGCGAGCCTCGCGGGCCTGGAGCGCGCCGGTGCCTTCGCCCCCGACCTCGCCGCCCTGCGCGACGACCCCTCGCTGCTCGCCCTGCCCAGCCCCCGCACGGCCCTCACCGCCAACCGGTGCGCCCACCTGATGTGCAATCGGCTCGGCCTGGATGCCGCTCAGGAGGCCATGCTGCGCCACTTCGCGGCACGGGCCGCCGCCGCCCTGGGGGACAGCCGCCCGTGAGTGCGCTCTTCCTGTCCCTGGCACCCGGCACGACGGTGCACCACGACGGTGACGATCAGGGGCTCGTGACCGTGCGCCACCGCTGGGGCAGCACGCCGGCCGGCCCGGGTGGCCGGCCGCTGGCGGAGATGCTGACGGCGCTCACGCGGGGCCCGGTGGCTCTGGATGACCTCACCGGCCGGTTTCCGGACACCGGAGTCGCCCTGCTCCGGTACTGCCTGGACCACCTCGGCCACTCGCTGTGCCATCACGCCACCGCTGCCGGAACGCGCCCACTGGCCACCGCCGTACCGCTGGCGCCGGAGGCGGCCCCACGCCCCGGCCCCCCGCCACCGGGCGCGGTGACGCTCGACCAGGCCGCTCATCTGCGCCCGCTGGACGGCACGCTCGTGGCCGAGTCACCGCGGTCCCGGTTCCGGATCCGCCTCGACGACGCGCGGGCGGCAGCGGTGTTCGCCCCCTTGGCCGGGCCCACGACGCGTCAGGAACTCCTGTCGGCGCTACCGGACTTGACGGAGGACGAGCTCACCGAGGTCCTGTCCTTGCTGCACGTCGCCGGCTTTCTGCACCCGGTGCACGGCGACGGTCCCGGCACGGCCGCGCTCCCGCCGGGCTGGTCGTTCCACGAGCTGCTGGCCCACGACGGCAGCCGGGCCGGCCTCCGCGACCGCCTCTACGGCCCCGTCTTCCCCCTGCGCGCCACCGAGGCGCCGGCCCCGCCCGTCGCACCCGCCCGTCCGGGCCGCACCATCCCCCTGCGCCGTCCCGACCCGGACGAGGCGCGGCGCGAGGACCGCACGTTCACCGACGTCCTGGAGTCCCGCGCATCGGTCCGCGCCTACGGTGAAAGCCCGCTGGACGTGGACGAGTTGGCGGGGTGGCTGTACCGCGCCGCCCGTGTCCGTACGGTGCTGGACGCCCGGCCCGGGCACGACCGGCCGTACGCGGTCACCAGCCGCCCGTACCCCAGCGCCGGCTCGGCGTACGAGCTGGAACTGTACGTGGCCGTGCACCGCTGTGCCGGGCTCGGCCGCGGCCTGTACCACTACGACGCGCTCGCCCACGCGCTGACCGTCCTGCCGGGCGGCCCGGCGGAGGTGGACGCGCTGGTGCGGGAGGGAACGGCCGCGACCGGTGGGCCGCCGCCGGACGTGCACGTCACCGTGGCGTCGCGCTTCAAGCGCCTGTCGTGGAAGTACGCGGCGCACGCCTACGCCCTCACCCTGAAGAACACCGGGGTGCTGCTCCAGACGCTCCACCTGGTGGCCACGGCCATGGGCCTGTCCGGCTGCATCCTGGGCGGCGGTGACGGCGAGATCCCCGCCCGGGCCCTCGGCCTGCGGCCCCACACCGAGATCCCCGTCGGCGCCTTCGTCCTGGGCAGCGCCGCCGGGCGGCGCCTACGGTAGGCGGTATGGGACCCGTAGCGGACACCGGCTGGCCGGCCAGGGCCCGGGGCGCGGCGTGCTGCGCCGCCCTGCTCTTCGCGGTGCTGATCGCGCTGGACGCGGGCACACTGGGGCTGACCGGCCCGCGTACGCTGCTGTGGGCGGCCCTCGCCGTGGTGCTGCTGGCGATCCTGCTACCGCCACATGTGACGGCCGGGGACGGCTGGCTCGCCTCGCGCGGGCTGCTGCGCCGACGCCGCGTGCTCACCGGCCGGCTGGTCGCCGTGCACTGGGGCGGCGCGTTCGCCCAGCGGCTCGTCCTGCGCGACGCCGCCGGCAACCGGCTGGAGCTCGACCTCCAGGTCCTCGCCGCCAACCCGGCGCTCTGGCACCGCCTCGACACCGCCCTCCGTCACTCCCGCACCCACGGCACCCTGCGCATCGGCTCCGCCGACCTGGAGCAGCTGACCCGCGCGCTGGACGCGGTGACGGCCCACGCGGTGCTCAGGGTGTCAGGGCTGGCGGGATTCAGGGGTGGGCCCCGCCCTCGTAGACGCCGCGGCTGAAACCGCGTCCCGTGCCGGGAAGAAGCGGCGAAGAAATGGCCTCGCCACCGCTTCTCGCGGGCCTCGCGTGGCCGGACACGCCTCGCCGGGCCGGCGTGTGTCAACGCGTCGCGCCACTCCCGCCGTTCGCGCCCCGCTCCCCGCTGTCAGTCCTTCCGCCCCCGGCGGGACAGGCGGTCCGCCGCGTAGGCGATCGGCGGGGCCAGGAACATGAAGAGCCAACTGCCCGTGGCGTAGCTGACGCCCGCGGCGGCGACGGCGCCGACGGGGACGCCGAGGAGGGTGCCGGCGAAGCGGTCGGTGGCGCGGGTCGGGCGGTCGGTGCGGTCGGGGAGGCCGAGGGGGCCGCGGCGGGTCTCCGGGGTGGCGGGGCGGCCGGCGGCCGGGGTGAGGGAGGTGTCCGGGGTGGTGGGGGCGAGGGTCGGGCGGGGTTCGGGGAGGTCCTTGAAGAGGGCCAGGATGTCCGCCTGGGTGCGGGCCTCTTGGAGGGCCTCGGCGCGCTCGCCGTACTCGTCGATGGTCAGCCGGCCCTCGCGGCTGTGCGTGGTCAAAGCATCGAGGGCTGCCTCGCGCTCGTCGTCGCCGATGCGGAGCTGGGTTCTGTCGAGCTTGGTCACGCGCTTGATCCTATCGTCAGGCGGAACTGGGCGATCCGGATGTGCCGGACGGAGGGTAGGGAGGAGAGGGACGGAAAGGGGGAGGGAGGGGGCGCGTCGCCCGCGTCGCGGCGCGCCCCCTGCGTCGTCAGGCCAGGCGCAGTTCCGGGTTGTAGAGGTCGAACCAGACCGCGACGTCCAGCGCGCGCTCGATGCCGTTGCGGGCGCCCAGCGGCATCTCCGTGGCGTCGATGGCGAGCACCTGGCGCAGCCAGCCCTCGTTGACGAGCTGGAAGGCCGGGTGGTCGGAGTCGGCGAGCAGGTCGCGGGCCTGCTTCTGGAGGGCCGCGACGTAGTCCGGGTCCTGGGTGGAGGGGTAGAAGTTCTTCGCCCGCTCGACCACCGAGCGCGGCAGGCGGTCACGGGTGGCGGCGCGCAGCAGGCTCTTCTCGCGGCCGTCGAAGGTCTTCATCGACCAGGGGGTGTTGTAGACGTACTCGACCAGGCGGTGGTCGCAGAACGGCACCCGGACCTCCAGGCCGGCGGCCATGCTCATGCGGTCCTTGCGGTCGAGCATGGTGCGGACGAAGCGGGTCAGGTGGACGTAGGAGCTGCGGCGCATCCGGTACTCGAAGTCGCTCTCGCCCTCGACCGTGCCGACCTCGGCGGTGACGCGCGCGAAGCTCTCGTGCAGGTGGCCGCCCAGGTCCAGGGCGCCGAGGACCTCGGGGCGGACGACGCCGAGGGGGCTGTAGTCGCCGTTCTCGCCGAGGTTGATCAGCCAGGGGAAGAAGTCCGCCTGCTGGGCCGCCGGGTCGTGGAACCAGCGGTAGCCGCCGAACAGTTCGTCGGCGGACTCGCCGGAGAGGGCGACCGTGGAGCGCTCGCGCACGGCGCGGAAGAGGAGCAGCAGCGACATGTCGATGTCGCCCATGCCGGCCGGCAGGTCGCGGGCGGCGACGACGGCGCGGCGCAGCTCCGGGTCGGCGAGCTGGCGGTGGTCGATGAGGATGTCGGTGTGGTCGGAGTCCACGTGCCCGGCCACGTCGTGCGCGAACGGGGTGTCCCGGGCGACGCGCAGTTGGTCGGGGGTGAAGCTCTCGTCGTGGCTGGTGAAGTCCACGGCGAAGCTGCGCAGCCGCTCGCCCTGGGCGCTCAGGTGCCCGGCCGCGAGGGCGGTGATGCTGCTGGAGTCCAGGCCGCCGGAGAGCAGGACGCAGCGCGGGACGTCGGCGACGAGCTGGCGGGCGACGGCGTCCTCCAGCAGCTCGCCGACGCGGGCGACGGTCTTGTCGGTGTCGTCCGTGTGGCGGTTGGCCTCCAGGCGCCAGTACGTGTGCTCCCGGTGGCCGTTGCGGTCGACCGTGACGATCGTGCCCGGCTTGACCTCGGACATGCCGGCCCACACGGCCTGGCCCGGGTCCTTGGTGAAGGTCAGCAGCTCGCGCAGGCCCGCGACGTCGACGACGCGCTCGGCCAGCGGGTTGGCGAGGATCGCCTTGGGCTCGGAGCCGAACAGCACGCCGTCGGCGGTCGGGTAGAAGTAGAGCGGCTTGATGCCGAGCCGGTCCCGGACGAGGACCAGCTTCTCGGTGCGGCCGTCCCAGACGGCGAAGGCGTACATGCCGTTGAGGTGCTCGGCGACCCGCTCGCCCCACTCCAGATAGGCGTGGAGCACGACCTCGGTGTCGCTGGTGGTGCGGAACCGGTGGCCGCGCCGCACCAGTTCGTCCCGCAGCTCGGTGAAGTTGTACGCCTCACCGCTGTAGGTGAGGGCGACGGTGCCGGCGGGCGTCTCCTCGACCATGGGCTGCTTGCCGCCCTCCAGGTCGATGATGGACAGCCGCCGGTGGCCGAGCGCGATGTGGCGGTCGGTCCAGACGCCGAAGGCGTCGGGGCCGCGCAGCGCCATGGTGGCGGTCATCGCCTCGACGGTGGGGCGCTCGCGCTCGAGGTCGCGGCCGTAGGAGAGCCAGCCTGCAATTCCGCACATGGTTTTTCTTCACCCAATCCTGGGGTCGTGATGGTCGTTCGGCGGTGCCGGCGGCTTAGTGCGCCGACTGGTAGTCGGTGATCGCGAGGCCCAGGCGGCGGACCCCTTCCGCGATGCGTTCCGGGGTGGGGTAGCTGAAGGAGAGCCGCAGTTCGCTCCGGCCGCGTCCGCTGCCCTCCGCGTAGAAGGCACTGCCGGGGACGTAGGCGACCTTGTGCCGGTCGGCGTAGGGCATGAGCGCGTCGGTGTCGACGCCGTCCGGGACGGTGACCCAGACGAAGAAGCCGCCCTCGGGCCGGGTCCAGCGGCTGCCCTCGGGCAGGTGCTCCGCCAGCGCGGCGAGCATGGCGTCGCGGCGGACGCGGTAGCTGTCCCGGTAGGTGTCGATCTGCGCGCGCCAGTCGTGCCGGGCCAGGTAGCGCGAGAGGACGGCCTGGGTGAAGGCGGGCGGGCAGAGGGTCGTGGACTCGGCGGCCTGCACCAGCTTCTCGCGGACGGCGGCCGGGGCGGTGACCCAGCCGATGCGCAGGCCCGGCGCGATGGTCTTGGAGAAGGAGCCCAGGTAGACGACGTTCTCGGCGTCCATCGAGCGGAGCGCGGGGAACGTCCGTCCGTCGAGCGCCAGCATGCCGTACGGGTTGTCCTCGACGACGAGGACGTCGTGCGCGGCGCAGATCTCCAGCACCTCGGCGCGCCGTTCGACGGCGAGCGTCACGCCGGCGGGGTTGTGGAAGTTCGGCACGGTGTAGAGGAACTTGGGCCGCCGTCCGGCGCGTTCGGCGTCCTCCAGCGCGACGCGCAGTGCGTCCGGGACGAGGCCCCGGTCGTCCACCGGCACCTGGACGACGTCGGCCCGGTACGAGGCGAAGACGCCGAGGGCGCCGATGTAGCTGGGGGCCTCGGTGAGGACGAGGTCGCCCGGGTCGCAGAAGATGCGGGTGACGAAGTCCAGGGCCATCTGCGAGCCGACGGTGACGACGACGTCGTCCGGGTCGGCGGCGATGCCCTCCAGGGACATCACCTCGCAGATCTGCTCGCGCAGTTTGGGCAGGCCCTGGGCGGAGCCGTACTGGAGCACGACCTTGCCGCCGAGGGCGACCAGGCCGGCCGTCTCGTCGGCGATCGCGCGCTGCGGCAGGCCCTCCAGGTTGGGCATGCCGCCGGCGAGCGACACCACGTCGGTGCGGCCGCGCACGGCGAAGAGGGTGGGGATCTCCGAGGGCTTGATGCCCTCGGCGCCGCGGGCCATCCGGGCGAGGTGCCGCTCGCCCGGGCGCGGCGGGGTGGTCGTGGTCATGCGGGCTCCCCCTACGCGGCCGAGGTGACGGAGCCGACGACGGCCCACAGGCCGGCGACCGAGGCGAACGCCTCGAAGGTCAGCTCGGACTCGGGGATGCGCACCCCGTACTCGGTCTCCAGGTCCATCAGCAGGCTGATCATGCCCATGGAGTCCAGGCCGAGGTCCATGAGGTCGGCCTCGGGCAGGAGGGCGTCCTCGGCGGGGAGGTCGGGGAGGTTGCGGCGGAGGACCTGCTCGAAACGGTCGTCCCACTGGGTGCTCATGTGCGGCTCCTGTCGTTCTGTGACTGCTGTTGCCTGCTTGCGCCGCCTTTTTGCGGCCTGTTGGTCGTGACGCCGTCAGGCCAGGCCCGCGGCGAGCGCCTTCCGGTCCGGCTTGCCGTTTCCGGTGAGCGGGATGGCGGGCACGGTCAGGACGGCGGCCGGGACCTTGGCGGCCTCCAGCCGGGCGCGCAACTCGCGCCGGACCTCGGCCGGTTCCGGACCGCCGACGACGAAGAGGGTGAGGTCCCGGCTGCCGTCGGGCGCGAGGGCCACGGCCTCCCGGACGCCCGGGACGTCCAGCGCGGCGGCCTCGACCTCCAGGGTGCTCACCCGCATGCCGAGGCGCTTGAAGATGTCGTCGCGCCGGCCGGAGAAGTAGAGGTGTCCCTCGGCGTCCCGGTGGCCGTAGTCGCCGGTGAACAGCCGTACCTCGCCGGTCCGTTCGCAGCGCCGGAAGCGCCGCGCCGTCTGCTCGGGGGCCCGCCAGTAGCCGGACATCACGTGCGGTCCCCGGACGACGAACTCCCCGGTCTCGCCGGGCGGCAGCGGCCGGCCCTCGTCGTCCACCACCAGGACCTCGGTGTCCGGCAGCGGCCGGCCGACGGAGCCCGGACGGTCCAGGTCCTCGTCGGGCTCCAGGATCGAGACGCGCTTGCACTCGGTGATGCCGTACATCAGCGAGACCGAGGCGCCCGGGAAGGCCGCGCGGAGCGCCGCCACGGAGGGCGGCGGCAGGGCGGCGCCGGTGTTGGTGAACAGCCGGACGGAGGTGGGCTCCGGGTCCCGGGCGGCCAGCCGTACCAGCATCTCCGAGAGGGACGGCACGAGGGGCACGACGGTCGCCGCCGTCTCCCGGATGCCGCGCAGCAGCATCACGTCCGGGACCTCGCCCGGCACCACGATCTCCGCGCCGGCCAGCGCGGCGAGGAAGACCTGGTAGAGACCGTAGTCGAAGGAGAGCGGCAGCCGGCAGTACACCACGTCGTCGGCGCGGTAGCGCAGCCGGGCGGCGACGGCCCGGGTCGCGGCCAGCACCTGGGCGTGCTCGGAGACGACGGCCTTCGGGCGGGAGGTGGTGCCGGAGGTGTACATCAGGAGTGCCACGTCACGGGAGATGGCCGTGGTGGTGACGGGGGCCGGCTCCTGCTCGGCGATCTCCGCCCACGCCTCGTCGAGGCCGAGCACGGGCCGGCCGGTGAGGGCGCGGACGGCGTCGGTGTGCGCCGGGTCGGTGACGACGAGCGCGGGCTCGGCGTCCTCGATCACGCCGCGGAGCTGGAAGTCCCGCATCGCCGGGTTGACCGGGACGAGGACGGCTCCGAGGGCCAGCGTGCCGTAGAGCAGCGCCAGGTACTCGCGGCCGCTCGCCAGGCGGACCATGACGCGGTCGCCGTGGCCGACGCCGCGCCCGGCGAGCCAGGCGGCGGTCCTGCGGCTGTGCGCGGCGAGCTGCGCGTAGCTCCAGCGGCCGGCGGCGTCGCGGACGGCCGGGCGGTCGGGGTGCTCGCCGGCCGCGCGGGTCAGGAGGTCGTAGACGGGTGTGTGGCTCATGTCGGCTGGTCCCCCACGGTGGCCGGTGCGTTGTCGGTACGGGTGCGGGCCACCCGGTCGGGGCGGGTGGCGGGGTCGGGGCGGGTGGCGGCGTCGGTACGGGTGCGGGGCGCGCGCCCGGCGGGGGCGCTCGCGTCGCGGGCCGCCCCCTCGATGCGGGCCGCTCCCCCGGTCCGGTCGGCTCCCTCGGCGCGAACGGCGGGCTCGCCGCCGCCACGCGTCCCCCGCCCGGTGCGGGCCACGGAGCGGTCCCGTCGGGCCGCGCCGCGGGACACCGCCATCGGGTCCCAGTCGGCGGGGCGTTCGGGCAGCAGCGCGGGGTCGGTGAAGACCGCGCCCGCGTGCGCCTCCGCGAGCAGCCGGCGGCCGGTGACGCGGGCCGCGCACAGGATGCCGCTGATCGCCACGCCCACGATGCCGCTGCCGTAGCGGCTGCTCTGGCCGACGACGTACAGGCCCTTGACGCTGGTGCGCGCCTCCGGCCGCATGCCGAACGGCCCCCAGGTGGCGAGCCCGTACGGGGTGCCGCCGGTCGAGGAGATGTACCGCTGGTGGGTGAGCGCGGTGGCCGTCTCCAGGTGCACCACGCTGTCGCGGATCGGTCCGAGCGCCCGCTCGGCGGCCGTCAGCAGCAGCTCGGTGACCCGTTCCTTCTCCGCCGCGTAGGCGGGGTCGCGCCGGTAACCGCCCTGCTCGGGACCACCGTAGCGCAGCGCCAGCGGTGCCATGACCTGCAGGTTGGTGTGCCCGGGCGGGCAGACGTGCGGCGACTCGGGGTCCTTCAGGGAGGCGAAGGAGAGGAAGGCGAAGGGCAGTTCGCCGGACGGGCAGCCCTCGGCGACCTCGCGGTAGGCGGCCTCGACGTCCCAGCCGCGGTGCCACCACACGTTGGCGTTGGGGCGGTCGGAGAAGTCGCGGTCCAGGCCCGCGTACAGGACCGCCACCGGCAGCCGCATGGTCGCGCCGCGCGTGCGCTTGACCAGCGCGGGCGGGAAGTGCTCGGCGCCGGTCAGCTCCAGGATGGTGCGCGGGTAGTCGGCGTTCGAGACGACGAGCGGCGCCTCGATCTCCGTACCGTCCGCGAGCCGGACGCCGCGCGCGGTACCGCGCTCGACGAGGATGCGCTCTACGCGGCTGCGGGTGCGCAGTTCGCCGCCGCGCGCCTCCAGCGCCTCGACGAGCGCCGCGACGAGCCCCTGCGCGCCGCCCATCGGGTAGTACGCGCCGCGCAGATAGTGGTCGAGCACCGAGACGTGCGTGAAGACCGTGGTGGCGCTGGGCGGCGAACCGTAGTTGGCCGACTGCGCGGCCAGCACCGCGCGGGCCCGGGCCGACAGCCCGCAGTGCTCGAACAGGTCGTGCAGCGTCCGGCGGCCCCACCGCCCGGTGAGCGGCATCAGCTTGAGCATCCGCGGGTCGTCGAGGTCCATGTCGGCGAGGAGGGCCTCGTGCTTCTCCTTGCCGATGGCCTCGCAGATCGCGGCGAAGGCGTCGATGCCCTCGGCGTCCCCGGGCAGGGCCCGCTTCAGCCGGTCCCGGTAGCGGTCCCAGCCGGCCGGGACGCGGACGTCGAGGCCGGGGAGGGCGAGTTCGTCGAAGCCGTCCGGGTCCAGGGAGCGGAAGGCGACCCGGTCGGCGAGGCCGAGGCCGGAGAGGATGGCGGGCAGGATGCCGCCGGGTCCGCAGTCGCCGACGTAGTGCAGGCCGACGTCGAACTCGTAGGCGCGGCGGCGCCGGAAGGCGTGGGCGTTGCCGCCGGCCACGTCGTGCTGTTCCAGCACGAGCACCCGGCGCCCGCAGGCCGCCAGGTAGCCGGCGCAGACCAGGCCGCCGAAGCCGCTGCCGACGACGACCGCGTCCCACTGCTCACCGGGCAGGTGCCCGTTGTCCCCCATGGTGGTCACTCCTTCGTCAGCCGGTCCGGGCCGGCAGACCGGTCAGTTCTTCTGCGATCAGGTCGAGCAGGGCGTCCGCCCGGGCGGCCATGCCCGGCTCGTTACGGCACGAGAGGCCGATCTCGGTGCGGCCCGGCGGCTGGTAGACGGTGAGGAAGGCCGGGGCGTACGGCACGTGCATGGGCAGCGAGTACGCGGTCGCGGCCGTGAAACCGCCGCCGGAGAGCGCGTCCAGGTCGACCTTGCCCAGGTCGGAGACGACGAGCGTGCAGGGGTACGTCTCGCGGTGCTCCCGGGTCGCGCGGGCCGCGCCGAGGGTGGGCGCCATGCCGGACGACGTGACGGGGAACGCGCCGATCGACGACAGCTCCTGCCGCTCGAACATGGCCCGCAGCAGCCGCCCCTGGATCTGCGCCCGGTCGGCGCCCGCGGGGACGTCGACGAACAGCGGGAGGCTGAGGTTGGCCGTGGAGGCGAGGGACGGGTCGTGGCGGCGGATGTTGACCGGGACCATGAAGCGGCAGTCCTCGTCCGGCAGCAGCGCGCACAGCGCGGCGGCCGTCCTGGCCACCACGGCGTTGTGGTTGCCCTCGACGGTCCTGCGGCGCCACAGCCAGGGCACGTCGGAGACGTCCCCGGTGTCCCGGCCGGCCGGCAGCCGGTCGAAGGGGTTGGGGCACTCGGGGGCCGGGCCCGGGGCGGGAGCACCGGTGCCGAAGCGCTTGACGACGCCCGACTCGGTCTCCGTCGAGGGCGCGCCCACCGGCTCCTCGCCGCGCAGGGCGCGGAAGACCTCCTGCGCCCAGGTCATCACGCCCTTGCCGTCCATGACAGCGTGGAAGGCGCGGAAGACGATCGTGGCGGGCTCGCCGGAGAGCAGCAGCACCTCGCAGTTGGGGCCCTTGACCGGGCTGAACGGCCGGCGCAGCACCTCGCTGCCGGCCGTGTCGAAGGTCCGGCGGTCGAGCGCGGCGCCGTCCACCTCCAGGACGGGCGGGGTGATCCCGCTGTCCGCCCAGCGGTTGCCCCGCTTGACCAGACGGGCGCCGGGGCATGCCTCCGACGCCACGGCGACGGCGCGCCGGAGCTCGTCGGCGGTGACGGCGCCCTCGCCCTCGACGAAGATCTGGATGGCCATCGGCGGTGTCACCAGGGCGCCGGCGAGGTAGCCCCGTTCGGTGGGCGAGATCGGCCGGCTGTAGCCGGCGTCGGCGCGGCGTGCGCGGCTGACGGCGGTCATCTCTGCGTTCCTTTCGTTCTGCTGGGACTGCGGGGGCCGGCAGGGCCGGTGAGACTGGCGGGGCCGGCGGGGTCACCAGGGCCGTCGGCCCCGGATGGCACCGCGGGGAAGGCGGGGTGCCCGTCGCCGTCGTACGGCGGCAGCGGGCGGACGGCCAGCGGTGCCCGGGCCGCCAGCGCGACGTACGTCTCGGGGCAGGGACCGGGGCCGGGGCCGGGACGGGGGCCAGGGCCGAGGCCGGAGCCGAGGCCCGGACCGGAGCCGGAGTCAGGACCGGGGCCACGACCGAGACCAGGACCGAGGCCGGAGCCAAGGCCCGGACCAGAGCCGGAGTCAGGACCGGGACCGGGACCGGGACCGGAGTGGCAGTCGAAGCCCGCCCCCGCCAGCGTCCCGCTCCACAGCCACCACCCCCCGCCCGCGTCCCGCCACCCCGGCCGCCACCCGGGCAGCGGGTCCAGCCGCTCCGGCCGGACGCCCGCCGTGCCCCGGGCCTTGAGCAGGGCCTCGACCTCGGTCCACTCGCGGACCGTGGCCACGGCCCCGGGCGGCCGGCCCAGCACGCGGGCCAGCCACCGCAGCGCGGCGGGCCGTTCCCGGTGCTCCTGGACGTCCGCCCCGACCCAGACGCCCCGGGCGAGGGCCACCAGGCCGAGGGCCCCGGTGTGCGAGACGGAGCCGCGCCAGCCGGAGTCCGGCCAGTGCCAGCGGCCGTCCGGCAGCCGCTCCGGCGGCTGGTGGAGTCCGGCCGCCGCCCCTGCCGCCGCGCGGAGCAGCACCCGCCCGGGCGGGCTGGAGCGGCGGCCGAAGGCGTCGCGTGGGAGCCGAGGGGCGGCGGTGAGGCGGACGTACAGCGTCCCGGTCCGCTCCTCGGCGGGGATCACTTGACGAACCGGAACCGCGGCACGGCCAGGACGAAGAACAGCGCGGCCAGGCCCAGCAGGAAGCCGCTGGCCGGCAGCACCGTCCCGAGGTCGGCGCCCTTGACCATGACCTCCTGGAAGGCGTTGAGCGCCTTGCCGTGCGGGGTGAACTCGGCGATGTTCCGCATGAATTCCGGCATGAAGACGCCGGGCACCATGCAGCCGCCGAGCGCGGCCAGCACCAGGATGACGATGGTGCCCATGCCGTTGACCTGGGACTCGCTCTTGGCGAACGAGGCCAGCAGCAGGCCGAGCGCCACCGCGCAGCAGCCCAGCGCCACGGTGATCGGCACCAGGGCGAGCGGGTGGACGCCGAGGTCCATGCCGAAGACGAGCTTGCCGAAGGCCATCAGCACGCCCACCTGCGCCACCGCGACGAACAGGTACGGCAGCACCTTGCCCAGCAGCAACTGCCAGCGCGGTACGGGCGCGGAGAGCAGCCGTCGGAACGTTCCCTCACGGCGCTCGACCATGATCGAGCCCGCCATGACGGTGACGATGAAGAAGACGTACATCACGGTGTAGCCGGGGACGTTCTGCTGGTACACCGAGGGGTACTTCACCCCCGTCATGCCCTTGGGGAAGGTGCTGGTCGAGGTCACCCCGCTCCACGTCTCGTCGATCTTGTCGATCTGCTTCTTCAGCTCGGCCCGGCGGACCGGGTCGCGCTCGGCCGCGCGCTGCTTCTCCAGCGAGACGGCCGTGCGGGTGCTGGAGGTGACCGTCAGCACCGCGCTGCGGATGGCGGCCTGGAGCGGGTCGACGACCTGGCGGGAGGACGAGGGGTCCACCACGAAGGAGAAGTGCGGCTTCCGGCCGCTCTCCACCTCCTTCTCGAAGCCGGCCGGGATGACGACGGCGAACGAGTCCTTGCCGTCCCGCACCCGCTTGTCCGCGGCGTCGCTCTTCAGCCCGGTGGTGACGTCCAGTTCGTCGCTGCTCTTCAGCGCCTTGGCGACGTTCCTGGCGGCGGCGCCGCCGTCCTGGTCGACGATCGAGATGCTCATCTTCGGCGCGGAGCCGAGCGTGTCGAAGGAGTTCGACAGGGCGAGGCTCATCACCGTGATGAAGAGCATCGGCGAGACGAACAGCGTGATCAGGGAGGCGCGGTCCCGCAACAGGACCAGCAGCTCCTTACGGATCATGGCAAACATCAGGCACCGTCCCTGATCTGGCGGCCGGTCAGGTCGAGGAAGAGGGATTCGAGGTCGGGGCGGCCGAGGCGGATGCCGCCCAGGCCGAGGCCGGTCCCGGCCGCGATCTCGGAGACCTCGCGCAGGGTGGCCGGCATGTCGTTGACCCGGATGCGCAGGACGGACGAGCCGTCGCCGGACGCGGCCACGGAGATCTGCCCGTGGCCCGCGAACCGCGCCTCCAGCCAGGACATGCCGCCGGGGAGCTTCCCCAGCTCCTCGGCGGTGGGCGCCCATTCGAGCAGCCCCTCGCCGAGCGGCCGGAGCAGTTCCTCCTGGGTGCCCTCGGCGAGCACCTTGCCGTGGTCGACGATGACGATGCGGTCGCAGAGCTGCTCGACCTCGGGCATGTAGTGGCTCGTGTAGACCACCGACATGCCGAACTCGGCGCGCAGCCGCAGCACCGTCTCGAAGATCTGGTTGCGGCTCTGCGCGTCCACGCCCACGGTGGGCTCGTCCAGGAAGAGCAGCCGCGGCATGTGCAGCAGGGCCGCCGCGATGTTGACGCGGCGCTGCATGCCGCCGGAGTAGGACGCGACCTTGTCGCCGGCCCGGTCGGCGAGCCCGACCACGTCGAGCGCCCAGTCGATGCGCTCGCGGCGCTCGCCGCGGGACAGCTTGTAGGCGCCCGCGAAGAAGGTCAGGTTCTGCCGGGCGCTGAGCGTCGGGTAGAGCGCGATCTCCTGCGGGACGACGCCGATGAGGGCCTTGGCGCGCATCGGTCCGGCCGCGAAGTCGGCGCCGTCCACCTGGATGGTGCCGCCGTCGGGCTTGAGGGCGCCGGTCAGCATGGCGATGGTCGTCGACTTGCCGGCGCCGTTGGGGCCGAGGAAGCCGAGGATCTCGCCGGTGCCGACGCGCAGCGAGACGCCGTCGACCACGGCGCGGTCGCCGAACTTCTTGACCAGGCCGGTGGCGGTGAGGACGTCGTCCGTCCGTGTGCCGGTCCGGGCCGCCGTCGTGGTGGCGGTCATCACACGTCCCCCTTCGAGACGACCAGCGACACGTAACTGCCGCCGTAGGCGAAGCTGGAGATCAATGCGTGGTCGACGCCGCCCTGACGGCCGCCCTGCGGGACCAGGCCGGGCAGTTCCTCCGGCGCGTCCGGGACACCGGCCGTGCCCGGGAGCACGCCGTCGGCCATCGCGCGCAGCGCGGCGGCGAGGGCCAGGCCCGGGGCGGAGCCGTAGGTCTCGCCGAACACCGACTTGGTGGCGGTGACGGGACGTTCCGCCAGGCCGCCGGCGCGGAGCGCGGCGATCTCGGCGTCGTCGACGGCCGGGCGGCCCATGGCCGCCGAGGCGACCAGGCCGATGTCCTCGGGCGAGAGGTCCGCGGCGCGCAGCGCCTCGGTCATCGAGCGGGCCCAGGCGGCGCCGTCCGGGCGGAGCCCGGCGATACCGCTGTCGTCGCCGGTGAGACCGAAGCCGGCGACGCGGCCCAGGACCCGGCGGCCGGACGCGCGGGCCGCGTCCGTGGACTCCAGCGCGATGGCGACCGCGCCGGCGGACAGCACCGTGCCGCCGCCCGCGAACGGACGGACGTCCGAACTCCCCAGGAAACCGGGGACCTTGACGTGCCCGGCGACCAGCGCGTCGGGGCACTCGTCCGCGACGACCACGACGATGCGCTCGGCGGCGCCGCGGGCGATCAGCCGGTAGGCGTAGTGCAGCGCGCTCAGGGCGCTGGTGCCGCCGCTGCACACGGTGGCGGTGATGCCCTTGAACCGGTGCAGGATGGCGACGTGTCCGGCGGCGGCGTTGACCACGGTGTTCGGGAAGAACTTCGGGTTGGCGCCGGTGGGTCCGCCGGCGAGCACGACGCCGCTGTCGAACTCCTGGACCGGGGTGATCGGGGCCAGTCCGGTCGCGAAGATGAGCCCGGTCCCCGCGGCCTCCTGGCGGCTCGGCTTGCCGTACGCGCGGTGCAGTTCGGCGACCACGGCCGCGGCCAGCCGGCTGGTGGGGTCCATCCGGCGGAGCACGGCGGGGTTGATGCCGGCGGCGATGGCCTTGAAGTCGACCGTGCCGGCCCGGCGGGTGCCGAAGCCGTCGAGTTCGACCTCGCCCTGGTAGACGGGCGTGCCCTCGGCGAGCGCGGCGAACAGCTCGTCGTTGCCGGTGGCGGCGCCCGCGATGCCCGCGACGCCGGTGATGACGACGTCCCGGCCGGCCGCGGCCGCGGCGGCGGCCGGCGGCTCGGTGGTGACGCGCTCGGGGTGCCGGATCACCAGGGCGGCGTTGTTGCCGCCGAAGGCGAAGGAGTTGGAGACGACGACGTCGACGTCCTGCTCGCGCGCGGCCTCCGGGACGATGTCGAGGCCGCTCGGGGCCTCGGCGCCACCGGTGTTGGCGGTGGGCGGCAGGACGCCGTCGCGCACGGCCAGGGCGCAGACCACGGCCTCGACCGCGCCGGCCGCGCCCAGGGTGTGGCCGATCATCGACTTGGTGGAGCTGACCGGCGGCGGCGTCTTGAACAGCGTCTTGATCGCCTTGGGTTCGACCTTGTCGTTGGTCGGGGTGCCCGTGCCGTGGCCATTGATGTAGTCGACGTCCTCGACCGTGTGCCCGGCGCTGTGCAGGGCGGCGGCCATGGCGCGCTGGGCGCCCTCGCCGCCGGGGTCCGGGGCGGTCTGGTGGTAGGCGTCGGCGGACAGGCCGTAGCCGGCCACCTCGGCGACCGCGGACATGCCGCGGGCCGCGGCGGTGTCCGCCTTCTCCAGCAGCAGGAAGCCCGCGCCCTCGCCGAGGTTGAGGCCCTCGGAGCGGGTGTACGGGGAACAGCCGCCGGAGTCCAGCGCGCCCAGCGAGTTGAAGCCGTTGAAGGACAGCTCGGCCAGCGGGTCCACGCCGCCGACGAGCACGGCGTCGGCCTCGCCGCTCCACATGAGCTCCAGCGCGTAGCCGATGGCCACCGCGCCGGCGGCGCAGGCGTTGGAGAGCAGCGAACGGGGGCCGCCCAGGCCGAGCTTCTCCGCGACGGCGTCGGCGACGCTGTGCAGGGCGTAGCCCTTGAGCAGCCGGACGTCCGCCTTCCGCAGGCCCTCGCGGAGCCACTGCTGGTGGAACGTGCCGACGCTGCGGCTGGTGCCGAGGCTGCTGCCGATGACGACGCCGACCCGCTCGGGGGCGTAGCCGGCCTCGGCGAGGCGGCCGTGCTCGACGGCCTCGGTGGCGGCGGTGAGGGCCAGCGTCAGACAGCGGTCGACGCCGGGCACCTCCTTGACGGGCGACTGGCCGCCCTGGGTGGTGATCAGGCCCGTGGTGTCGACCTCGGTGACCGTGCCGATGCCGCTCCGGGCGGCCCGGATGGCGGTCCAGCACTCGTCGGCGGTGGAGCCGACGGCCGAGATCATGCCCAGGCCGGTGATGACGATGCGCATGGTCAGGCTCCGAGCCGCTCGTTCCAGGACTGCGGGATGACGACCGGGGAGGCGGCGGTGCGCAGCGTGACGGCGGTGCCGTCCGCGGTGCGGCCGGTGAGCTCCAGGCCGGGGACGTCGAAGGGCTTGTCGAGCAGGGCCAGGGCGATCTCCTGGTCGGTGCCGGCGAGCGGGGCGACGAGGTGGACGGTGCCGATCGCGCGGTCGCCGGCCTCGACGGTGCTGCCGGCGGCGGGCGCCTGGCCGGCCTCGGCGAGGACGGTGATCAGGCCGCGCCCGGCCTCCTCGGCGGCGGCCAGCGCCTCGCCGCCGCGGAACTCGTCCTCGCGGCCCCAGCTCACCAGCCACTCCAGGCCGGCCTCGCGCACGGTCAGGCCCTCGGACTGGGCGGGGATCTGCGGGTGGCGGACCTCGGTGCGGGCGCGCAGCAGCGCCTCGGCGCCGGCGGGGCCGCCGTCCAGCTCGGCGGCGCGGGCGGCGACCCACTCGGCGGCGCCGGAGCCGGCCGGGGCGATCAGGAGGTAGCCGTACTCGCCGGTGGTGCCGATGCGGGCGAGGACGCCCTCGGCGCCGCCGTCGCCCGGCAGGGTGACGGTGGTGGCGCCGTGCAGCACCAGGCTGGAGATCTCGAAGTCCAGCAGGTCGGCGGCGATCCGCCAGGACTTGGGGCCCTCGAAGGCGATGGCGACGTGGTCGGTGGCGCCGGTGATCTCGACGTCCTGGACGCCGGCGTCGGCGACGGTCTTCTCCAGCAGGCCGGCCAGGTCGTCGCGGGAGTGGGCGAGCAGCCAGCTGGTGTCGTCCAGCTCGATGTGGGTGACGGCGTCCCAGACGGTGGCGTCCTCGTCGAGGATCAGGCTCTCGCGGGCGGTGTCGGGCTCGACGTACTCGCTGTCGCGGGCCAGGGCGCGGGAGAGGACCTCACCGCGCTCCAGGCCGCCGAGGGTCGCCAGGGCGGCGCCCGGGGTGTAGACGCCGACGGTGGTGCGCAGGTACGCGTACTGCTCGGCGACGGTGGCCGGGGTGGCGCTGGTCATGTCGTCTCCTTGGGGTGTCCGGTGTGTCGGTTCTGTGGGGTGGTGCGAAGTTCGGTGGGGTGGTGCGGGGTCGGGTGGTACGGAGCCGGGTGCCGCCCCGGGCCCGGGGGTTCGGCCCGGGGCGGCGGTCTCAGCGGCCCGCGGCGGTCTCAGCGGCGCCGGCGCGCGGCGGCGCGTCGACGGCGGGGCCGGGCAGGACCGCGAGCGACCAGCGGGCCGCGAGGGCCGTGCCGCGCGGCTGCCGGGCGACCAGGCCGACCAGCGGTCCCGCCTTGGTGGTGCGGAGGAAGACCTCGGTGCCGTGCCCTTCTCCCGGCGCGACGGACAGCCAACGGCCGTCGGCGAGCCGGAGGGCGAGCCGGTCGCTCCAGCGCTGCCACGCGCCGGGCTTCCGGATCCGCCAGAGCTCGCCGGGCCTGCCGGGCACCAGGGCCTCGGGCTGCCGGGGCGCGGCCGGGGTCAGCCAGACGACGACCTCGCTCTCGTCGTCGCGCGCCTCGGCCCGCAGGTCCAGGTCGAGCCGGTCGGCCGGGCCGTCGGCGGGGGCCGCGACGGACCAGTCCAGACCGTCCGCGCGCAGTCGGCCCGTCGCCTCGTCGAAGCGCCACTCGTGCCGCTCGGCGCCCCAGCCGAGGCCGCGGTCGGGGTCCTCGCGCGGCCCCTGGCGGACGGCCCAGAGGCCGGCCCGCCAGCGCGGGTTGCTGCCCAGCACCCGTTCCTTGGGGAACGGGGTGGCGAGCACGGACTTCCCCGCCGACCGCCAGGCGGCGATCCCGCCCGCCTCGGCGCTGACCAGCAGCGTGTCCGCGCCGACGGCCGCCCGGTGGACCGGGCGGCGGGCCACGGTGTCCGCCGTCCACGCCGCGCGGTCGGCCACGGGGAGCACGGGGGGAGGGGCCACGACGGGCTCCGCCGCCTGCGCGGCGAGCGGCTCCATCCCGTCGGCGGCCATGGGGGCGCCGCCGGACCACTCGGTGCGGACGGTGACGGAGTGAGCGTGTCCCGGAGTACCGGACGCGCCGGGGGCGAAGTCCAGCAGCACCAGCGCGTCGGTGACCAGCCGGGCCCGGGCGTCGCCGCCCAGGACGTCGAGGCCGACCGAGGCCGCCTCGTCCCACCAGCCGATCCGCGCGTCCCGGCCGAGTTCGGCACCGGCGGTGGCGAACTCGGTGGCGTCGACGGGGTGCAGCCCGCGGCCGGCCGGCACATGGCCGTCCTCCGTGAGCAGCAGCCCCTTGCGCAGGCCGCCTTCGACGATCGTCCGCAGGGTGTCCGCGGGCGGCTCGCCGCCCTCCCAGCGGAAACGGTTCTCCAGGACGCCGCCGACCAGCGTCGTCTCGCGGTACAGCACACCGTCCGGGTGCCGTTCCGCGACCAGCCAGCCGTCGGCGCGCGGGGTGACCGTGAGGGCGTCCTCCCGCCGCAGGGCGCGGCGGAAGCCGGTGACGAAGGGCGGTCCGAAGACCGGCCAGGTCTCGCGCAGCAGCGGGCCGAGGTGGCCGGCGCCGTGCAGCTCGATCCGGCCGTCGCCGTGGTGCAGTTCGAGGCGGAGGCCGTCCGCCTCGACGGTGCTGACGGCCGGCGGCGCGGGCACGGGCTTCGGCGCCAGGGCGGGCGCCTCCTCCGCGTCCGTGCCGACGTGCAGCAGCTCGCCGTCCTCGGGGTCGAGCAGGACGGTGAACACCGTGCCCTCGATGGCGAGTTCGGTGCGCAGGACGGTCCGGCCGCCCAGCTCCTCGGTGTCGTCACCGAGGGCGCGCTCCCCGCCGCCGACCATGTACCGCCAACTGGCGTTCAGCTGGAGGGACTGCGGGATGAGGTGGGCGTAGTCCCGGCGCAGCCGGGCCATGACCCGCGGCATGTAGCTGACCAGCTCGATGTTGCCGTCCTCGGTGGCCTCCACCGGCCCGGTGACGCTGCACCCGACCTGGCGGTAGAGCGGGAAGGCCAGCTTGTTGCCGGGGTTGGCGGTGAGCCGGATGACCTCGACGCCGGCCAGCCGCAGGGTGCGGATGGCCTGCGAGAAGATCCGGCCGGCCACCGAACCGCCACGCAGCGCGGGGCTCAGGAAGAACATGTCCCCGAACACCTCGCCCGGGGCGTACGCCCGCCGGACGTGGCCCTGGAAGAAGCCGATGGTGCCGTGGATCTCCCCGTCCGCCTCGACCACGAGGAACAGCCGGGTGCCGCGTTCCGCCAGCTCGCCGCGGACGAGTTCCGCGTCGAGCTTCCGGTCCACCGGGTTGGGGACGTCGGCGTACCGGTTGTAGAGCTCGGCGATCGCCGCCGCGTCCGACTCCTCGTAGGGCCGGATCACCAGCTCACTGGAGTCCACTCGGGTCCCCCGCGGTGCGCTCGCTGACGGTCAGCGAGCCCTTGGCGGCCAGCTCGCCGTCGACGCTGGCCTGGACGGTGACGGGCGTCAGCCGGTCGAAGGGGCGGCCGAGTTCGACCTTCATGGTGAGCCGGTCGCCGGGGACGACGAGGCGGCTGAACTTCATCTGCCGGATCGCCCCGAGGTAGCCGACCCGGGCCGCGACCTCGGCCTCGCCGCTCTGCCCGGCCTCGGCCAGCCACGCGGAGGCGTAGACGACGGCGGTCAGCTGGGCCATCGCCTCGACGATGAGGACGCCCGGCATGATCGACTGGTCGGGGTAGTGACCGGCGAAATACGGCTCCGAGATGGTGACGTTCTTGATGCCGTAGCCGGACTTGCCCGGGATGACGTCGTACGCGCGGTCGACGAGCAGCATCGGCCAGCGGTGCGGCAGCAGCGCGCGGATCGCGTTGGCGTCGAAGCTCAGCGGGGCGGAAGTGGGAGTGGCAGGGGTGGTCACGCCGCCTCCACCTGCGGGATCTCGCCGCGGTCGGCGACGACGAAGTCGATGAGGCGGTTGATCGAGCCGAACGCGGAGCGGTCGTCGTCGCTGATCGTGACGTCGAGCTGCTCCTCGACCATGACGACGATCTCCAGGGTGTCGAGCGAGTCCAGCTCCAGGCCCCGGCCGAACAGCGGCTGGTCGTCGCCGATCAGCTCGGGGCGGATCTCCAGGCCGAGGCTCTCCACGAGCTGGGCCTTGACGTGGTTGTTCAGGGCGGTGCGCGCCTCGGCGGTCGCCAGCAGTTCCTCGTAGGTGGCGGTCATGGCGGTACTCCTGTGTCTAGTGGTGGGTGGCTTGCCGGGAGTTACGGGACGAGTCCGCCGTCGACGACGAGGACCTTCCCCGTGATGTAGCTCGCGGCCGGCGAGGCCAGGAAGGTGACCGCCGAGGCCACCTCCTCGGGGGTGCCGGCGCGCTTCATGGGCACCGTGCCGATCAGCCGCTCGCGCACCGCGGGCGGCATGTCGCGCACCATGTCGGTGTCCGTGAACCCGGGGGCGACGATGTTGACGCGGATGCCGCGCTCGGCGACCTCGCGGGCGAGGCCCTTGCCGAGGCTGATCAGGCCGCCCTTGCTGGCGCTGTAGTTGGCCTGGCCGGGCTGGCCGGTGACGCCGCTGGTGGAGCCCATCAGGACGATCGAACCGCCGGTGCGGTGCATCATCTTGACGGACTCGCGGCAGGTGAGGAACGCGCCGGTGAGGTTGGTGTCGATGACCCGCTGCCACTTGTCGAGGCTCATGGTGGCGAGGAAGCCGTCGGCCGTGATGCCGCCGTTGGCGACGACGACGTCGAGCCGCTTCCACTCGGCGCGGATGGTCTTGAACATCGCCTTGACCTCGGCCTCGACGCCGATGTCCGCGCGTACCACCAGTGCCTTGCGCCCCATCTCCCGGATGCGCTCGGCCACTTCCTCGGCGGCCTCGGTGCGGGAGACGTAGTGCACGACCACGTCGCAGCCGGCCTCGGCCAGGGCCAGGGCGCAGGCCCGGCCGATGCCCCGGGAGGCGCCGGTGACCAGGGCCACGGTGGACGGTTCGAACTGCATGGCTGTACTCACTGTTGTCAGGCCCCCAGGCGGCGCAGCAGCGCGGTGAGGGAGGTCGGCGTGTCCACCAGGGACACCTGCGGTTTGGCGGGGAAGTGCTTGGCCAGGCCGACGAGGGCCTTGGCGGGGCCGACGGCCGCCGTCGGGGCGGCGGGTTCGGGCCGTTCGCCCGCCGCCTCCATCAGCTCCCGCCAGCGGACCGGCGCGCAGAGCGCGTCGGCGAGGTCCCGGCGCAGGTCCGCGTCGTCGGTGCCGAAGGCGCCGGTGGTGATCAGCCCGACGGGGGCGGTGGCGGGCCGCAGCCGGACCTCGGCGACGGCGGCCTCCCAGTCGGCGGCGGCGGGCGCCATCAGCCGGCTGTGGAAGGCGTGCGAGACCTCCAGCGGCTTGGCCCGGGCGCCGACGGCCGCCGCGAACTCCCCGATCGCGGCCAGGTCTCCGGAGGCGACGAACTGGCGCGGGCTGTTGTCGGCGGCGATGTCCAGGCCGCGCTCGGCCGCCTCGGCCAGCGCCTTCTCCCGCTCGTCGCCGGTGGCGAGGACGGCGCACATGCCGCCCTCGCCGGGCGCGGCGGCCATCAGCTCGCCGCGCAGCCGGACCAGGCGCACGGCGTCCGTGAACTCCAGCCGCCCGGTGGCGACCAGCGCGGCCACGGCGCCGACGCTGTGGCCCGCGGCGGCGGCAGCGGTCACGCCGTGGTGCTCCAGCACCCGCCAGGCCGCGATGGAGGCGGTCAGCAGGGCCGGTTGGGCGTTGTCCGTCGACGCGAGTTCCGGTGCGGGGGCGTCCCAGCACAGGGCGCGCATGTCGATGCCGAGCGCGTCCGAGGCGGCGTCGAAGACGGCCGCCGCCTCCGGGCGGGCCGTGGCGAAGGCGCGGCCCATGCCGGGGGTCTGGCTGCCCTGGCCGGGGAAAAGGGCGAGGACGCGGGGGCCGGTGCTCATCGGGCGGACTCCGCCGCTTCGGCCTTCGCCGCGTCGTGGCCGAGGAAGCCGTCGACGCGCACACCCAGCCCGCGCTCGGCGGCCCGCGCGCGGACGTACTCGGCCAGCGCCATGTCAAGGATGCCCAGGCCGAACGGCGAGAAGACGGTGATCCGCCCGGGGTCGCGGGTGAACGGCACGGTGCCGCGGACGAGCGCGCCGATGCTCGCGTCGATGAAGTCCCGGTTGCCGGCCTGCTGTTCGGCGAGGTGCAGCGAGGTGCGCTCGCGGCAGACGTGGTCGGCGTCGTCGACGATGTTCTGCGCGCCGAGGATCACCTCGGGGTGCAGGTCGCGCAGCGAGACGTGCAGCACGACGGTGCCGGGGCGGAGCTCGTCGGAGCCGAGGTGGGGGGTGCCGCTGGTGGTGGCCAGGGCGACCAGGCGGTGCCGCGCGAGTGCGGTGGGGCGGTCGGCGACGACCTCGACGGTCAGGTCCGGGCCCAGCGCGCGGCAGCGCGCGGCGAACGCCTCGGCGCGCCCGGCGTCGAGGTCGAAGACGGTGACCTCGCGGAGCGAGGGCAGGGCCACCAGGAGGAAGCGCAGCACCTCGGTGTTGATGACGCCGCCGCCGACGAGGGTGACGCCGGTGGGCTCGTCGCCCTCGGTGAGCAGGCGGGCGGCGAGGGCGGCGCTCGCGGCGGTGCGCTTGGCGGAGATCTGCGAGCCCTCCAGGAGGGCCACGGGGAAGCCGTTCTCCAGGGAGTTCAGGACGATGGCGGCGCTGGCGCGCGGCAGGCCCTCGTCGATGTTCCCCGGGAAGGAGGCGATCCACTTCATCCCGGCGACCGGGCTGTCGCCGCCGGCGAACGCGGGGAGCCCGATGACGCGGTTGCGGTCGTCGCCCGGGAAGCGGAGGAAGGTCGAGTGCGGGACGGCGGTCCGGCCGTCCTCGTGGGTCCCGTAGGTCTCCTGGACGAGGGCGAGGATCTCCTCCTCGCGTCCGGCGAGCACCTCGTGGACGTCGGCGTGTCTGGCGATCAGCACGGAATTGCTCCTACGGTCTCGGGCACCGGGCCCGGGTTCTCTTGCCACAGATGGGAGACGTCACCGAATTTCCGGGCGACCCAGGAATCCGAATAGATGGTCTCCAGATAACGCTCGCCGCTGTCCGGGAAGATGACCGCGACGCGGGAGCCGTCCGGAATCTCGTCGCGCATCCGGTGAACAGCCGCGACGACCGCTCCCGACGAACCGCCGGCCAGAATGGCCTCGCGGTCCACCAGGCGCCGGCACATGCTCACGCATTCGAGGTCCGACACGTGCACCACGTGGTCCGCCGCCCGGGGATCGAACAGAGCGGGCCGGAGAGCGGCGCCGTGTCCCGGCAACAACCGTGTGGTGGGCGGCTGTCCGCCGAATATCGCGCTGCCGACGGCGTCGACCGCGACGATTTTCGTGGAAAGCCCCGACTCCCTCGCGAAGTCGGCGCAGCCACGCAGTGTGCCACATGAACTCGTCGCGCAGAAAAGGTAGTCCACACGCCCGTCCAGGGCCGTGACGATCTCCCGCATCGTCTGTTCGTGCGCCGCCGCGTTGAGTGGATTGCCGTACTGGTTGGGCCAGTAGGCGTCCGGCAGGGACCGTACCAGTTCCCGTACCCGGCGAATGCGGCTCGGGAGGTATTCCCCGGTCTCGGCATCCGGTTCGGTGATGACCTCCACCTCCGCCCCGTAGGAGCGGATGATGGCGATGTTCTGTTCCGTCGTCTTGGCGTCCACGACGCAGACGAACCGCAGCCCGAAATACCGGCAGACCTGGGCGAGCCCGATCGCCAGATTACCCGAACTGGACTCCACGACCGTGGACCTCCCGGGCACCAGCTCGCCCGAACTCACCTTGTGCAGCAGCATGTTGAGCGCGACGCGGTCCTTGACGCTGCCGCCCGGGTTGAACTTCTCGAGCTTGGCGAAGACGCGGAACAACCGGTCCGGAAAGATCCTGTCGAGTTCTATCAGAGGAGTGCCGCCGATTGTGTCGAGCACTCCCCCGATCCCTCGACTCGGCATCGCTTGCGCGAGCATGCGAAAGGTTCCCCCTTGGCGCGGCGAATGACCGCATGACGTCGTGAACACGGGACGCCGGCCGGCCTGCGGGCAGCACGGATCGACGTCGGAAGAAACGGCGGCGCGACCGGATCCGGGTAGCCCGGACCGCCACGGCACGGCCGAATGAAAAAGGCTTGGTCGATTCCCGGGCACGACAGGGCGGCGTCAGGCAGCCCGGCGGACCCGGAAGTGAAGGTGAGTCAGTCAGTCCCGCGCGCCGGGCGCGCGGAGATCAGCGTGCGACGGACGCGTTGACGGCAGCCCGTGAAAGCGGTGAACCCGTGAAGAACGGACGGTTTCCACGACCGGGGCACACCACCGGTCGGCTCCGTTCGGCCGTTCGTCGATCGAGACACGTCCCCCTGGAATCCCCGTACGGACGGATTCCGGCCCGATACCTTTCAAAACTCTCCCCCGTATGCCCGACCCCCGCACACTTCCATGACTCCGGAAGGCGGTGCGTCGAGCTGTTAACCCCACTTAACGCCGGTGAGCTTAGGCAGATCCGGCCGAGAATGCAAGATCGTCTCAATGCCGTTGAACCGACTGGTCAGTAACTATTTCGGGCACCCGCTCGCGGGAGGCGGCGACACCCCGGCCGAGAGACCGGCGAACCCGCCCGGAGCCCCGCGCGCCGACGCACCGTCAGGTGCCTGACGGTACGTCAACTGCGTTGTTCTGCAAGTGGAATGCAGCCATCCGTTCATGTGCAGCCCATCGCATGACACACACCCGGTAACCGGAACGTCACCTTCCAGGGATGATTTGTCGGCAATCTCCGGTGACCATCCCCACAGCTTTGGACCATACCTATGGGTAACCGGCGGCAACCGAGTAAAAAAGTGGTCATGAGAGACGTGAACTCAGCTTGCGCCGCAGCCTCGTTGCCCCTCGCGCAGAAGCTGGACTACCTGCGGGCGCGAGGCGGCCCCGACGGCGCGGAACCGCCGTCGGACCGCCACATCGCCGACGCCGTCAACAAGGCGGCGGGCGAGACGGTCGTCTCTCACGTGACGCTCGGCAAGCTCCGCAAGGGCGAACAAGTGGCCACCACCGACGCCCGGTTGGCCGCGCTCGCCGAATACTTCGGGGTCGACCCGCTCTTCCTCCAGCGGAGCAGGGAGGAGATCGTCGACGAGATCGCCCTGCGGCTGCGCTACCTCATCGCGCTGCACTCCGGCGACATCACCGGCACGGGCCGGCTGTCGAGCTCGCACGCGGACCTGGTGGAGTTCGTCGAGCGGGCGGTACGCGAGCGTCAGGCCGGCGAGGACCGCTGACCGGACGGGCCCGGCCGCTCGCGCCCCTCGGGCACGACGGTGCGGCCCGGGGCAACCCGTCCGGGCGGCCCCGGAAGACCGTTCGAAGGGCCGAGGGGCCCGCCGGCGCGTCCCGGCGGGCCCCTCGTCACCGGCGGGCCGCTCGTCACCGGCGGGCCGCCGACGACGGGTCAGACGACGGGACGACGGATCACCGGTCGGAAGAGTCGGGAGAGCCGGAAGAGACGGAAGGGGCGGAAGGGGCGGTCACTGATCGGAATAGCTGAAGTCGCCCATGGTCCAGGCACTGACGTCCTCGATCGCCACGCGGTACATCCCACCCGTCTCCGGGATGCCCACCGTGCCCTGCAGAATCCGGGCGACGTGAAAGTGCAGGTGCGTGGGCGGCCCTTCCTTCTTCGCGGGGGCGTCGAAGACGTCGGCGAACTCGCCCAGTTCGGCGGAGTCCCCCAGCACCTCCGACACCCTCCGCCGCCACATGGCCTCAGGGGCCAGTCGGCCGGTGATGACGGCACCACCAGTGACGACGGTCAGGGACATCCGACTGTTCTGCCCGGACTCCACGCGGGCGGCGATCCGGACGATCAGCTCATCAGGCTTCGGCATGGAATCGGATTCTATGCGCCGTACCGTCCGCCCGGACGGGCGGCGCCCCGCCCGTCCGGGCGGACTCCCGACGACAGGGCACCCCCGGGTAGCCGGAGCCCGCGTCCGTGACGAGGGTGACGCGGGCCGGGTCGTCGTCGGTGGTCCCGGCGAGGGCCCGGCGGCACCCCCGTGACCGCCGGGCGGCCCCGCCGAGAGCGGCGCGGCCGGGACCCGGGCCCCGGCCGGACGGGAGCTCCGTCCCCCGGGGGAGCCCGAGCCCGGCGCACGAGCACCGGGCGCGGCTCCGCCACATCGTCCGATTACCGCTTCCGGTCGGCTGACCGTGCTTCTCATAATCGTGGCGGGACCCCTGTGGTACGAGCGGTTCGGTCCTGGCCGAACCGCGGCCGGCGCGCACCGGTCGCGCGGGGCGCGGGCAGGTGCCCGCGGAAGAGAGAGGTACGGGATGCTGCGTCTCCACTTCACCGCGGAGGACCTGCTGCGCGTGTCCTTCGCGGCGGAACCGGCGCCGTTGACGGAACTGGTCACCGCCATGGCCCTGCTGCAACGCCGTTCCTTACCGCCGGTATTGAGCGGATGGCAGCGCCGGACGCGGCGGGCGCTTCCCGTCCGGGCCGGGATCCTGACGTCCCTCGTCCCGCCCTCGGCGCGCGGCCCCATGTTCCTCGATCCCCTCAGCCGGGGGCTGGAGGACGGGCTGGACACCGTGCTCCGCAGCCCGGCCGCGCGCGTCCGGTCGGATCTGGACCACGTCTGCCCGGCCGTCCGTCCGCGGACGCCGTGGGTACGGCGGCTGGCCTGCCAGGACCGGGAAGCCTGGCAGTTGCTCGAGGACGCCCTGCGGGACGCCTACGACACCGTCCTGGCCGGCTCCTGGAACCATGTGCGGTCCGCGTTCGACACCGAACGGGCCTGGCGTACCCGGCTGTTGGCCGACCACGGCCTCCTCACGACGCTCGCGGGTCTGGGTCCCGGAGGCCGGTGGGAGGGCACCACGCTGATCTACGACTGCCCCGAGGACGCGGAAGGGCACCTGTCCGGGCACGGCGTCGTCCTGCTCCCCTCCGTCCTCTGGCAGGGACGGCCGCTGGTGGCGCTGCGGGACGACGGCCCCAGCGTCCTGCTCTACGCCTCGACGGCCACCCTCCCCCTGCTCGGCCCGGGACCCGACAGCGCCTCGCCCACCGGTCTCGCCGCCCTGCTCGGACGGACCCGGGCCGCCGTGCTCCACCTGCTCGTGCGGCAGCGCACCACCACCGAGATAGCCAGGGAACTGCGCATCGGCAAGTCCTCCGCCTCGGAACACGCCAAAGCCCTGCGTGCCGCCCGGCTGATCTGCACCCAGCGGGACGGCAACGTCGCCTGGCACTGGTGCACCCCGCTCGGGCTCGACCTGCTGGCGGCGACCGGCCAGGCGGCGGACCGCTCCGACAGGACCGGAAACGGGCCGGGGCCGGCGATCACCTCGTACCCGGCCGTGAGGGCGAACCCGGGCGGTTCCCGGCCGCCTTGGCCCGCCTCGTAGCGCTTCTCCCGGCAACGGCTCCCTCGTAAGAGCAGGCGCTATCGTACTGACCATGCCGTTACGAGAGCCGTCCACGGGGACCGGGCGCCGGGCGAAGGCCGTCGCGGTCGCCGCCGTCGTGACCGTGCTCGCGGCCGTCGGCGTCGCCGGAGCCCCGCTGCTGGGCGGCGGCGGGACGGCGGAGGAGGCGGCGGGCGCTTCGCCCGGCCCGAGAGCGTCGGCGTCCGCGTCCGCGTCGCCGAGCACCACTCCGCGCGCCGGTGCGGCCGAACGGCCGACCGTCCCGGGCTGGAAGGTCGTCGTCAACCCCGAGTTCGGCACCGCTTTCGACGTGCCGCCGGAGTGGGACGTCAAGGATCCGGCCGCGCACTACGGCTTCCGGGACAGCGCGATCGACCCCGACGTCCCCGCGAACTGGGGCAAGTTCATCGTTCTGGCGAGCGGATTCGCGTCCCTCCGGGACGAGTGGTGCGTGCCCGACATCGACACGAACGGCCGCGTGGTGGGCACCGAGCTGGCGGGGGCCGGCACCAAGGGAGCCAAGGGGGCGCCGGACACCGACCGCGTCGCCGTCAACGAGGCCGCCGTGTGGGTGTACGGCGGCTACACACAGCCGGACAAGAAGAGCATCATCTCCGACAGGACGGCCAGGCCGTACACCACCAAGTCCGGCGTCAAGGGCAGCATCGCCTGGGCCCGGTCCAGGAACGCGCCCCGGAAGAACAGGTGCTCGACCGACGGCAAGGCCGTCGCCTTCGGGTTCAGGAACTCCGCGGGCGGCTACGTCGCCTGGGTCCTCTACGGCGCCACGGGCGTACGGGACGAGCTGCCGGACTCGACGGTCATGCGGATCCTCGGCACGGTGCGCCTCCACGGAACGCCGAAGAAGGGCTGAGGCTTCGCGGCAACGGACAGCGTGACGACGGGGGCGGACGGACATGGTGAGGCGGACGGGCACCGGCGGCGAGCCGGACATCATCAACACCGCGGTCGACTGCACGGCCGAGTACCTGATCCAGATCGGGATCCTCCGGGGCGACCTCAACGTGACGCTGCGGATGGAGCACCCGCCGCCCGACGACGACGCCCCGCTCGCCGCGGCCGAGCGACGACTCGCCCGCAGCCTCCTCCACCGGTGGCGGGCCGAGGCCGACGCCTGGGACATGACGGACCCCGAGCCGCTGCCCGTGCGCTGGACGCCCAGCCGGCGCGTGGCGTCCGCCGGGAAGCACCCGCCCGCCGGCTCCGGGACCGACACCATCGCCGGGACGTTCCTCGGGCTCGGGCCCCGGCGGCGGCTGGTCGTCCTGGGCACCGCCGGGTCCGGCAAGACCGTGCTGTCCGTCCTGCTCACCCTCGAACTCCTCGCCCGCCGGCTCACCCAGGGCGAGGACGACGTGCCGGTCCCGCTCATGCTGTCGCTGGAGTCCTGGGACGCCCGGCGGCAGTCGCTCGCCGAGTGGCTGGTCGACCGGCTGCGCCGGGACCACCCCGGCCTGCCGTCCGTGGACGGCGTCCACCCGGCCCGCCGGCTCGTCCTCGAACGCCGCGTACTGCCCGTCCTCGACGGCCTCGACGAACTGCCCGAGCACCGCCGCGCCGAGGTCCTCGACGCGCTCGACACGGGCCTCGGCGGCGGGGGCGACGTGGTCCTGGTCTCCCGGACGGCCGAGTACGCCCACCTCGACCGGCAGGGCAAGGGGCTGCGGCACTCCACGGTGATCGAGTCGCTGCCGCTGCGCCCCGGCGAGGTGGCGGAGTACCTCCGCAAGGCCCGGCCCCGGTCCCGCGCCGCCGCGTGGGCACCGCTGCTGAAAACCCTGCGCGAAGAACCCGCCGCGCCGGCCGCCTGGGCCCTGAGCAGCCCGCTGATGGTGTGGCTGGCGCGCCGGGCGTACGAGCAGGGCCCCGCCGACCCGGGCACGCTGGCGGACCGCGAGCGCTTCCCGACCCGGGATGCCGTCGAGGCGCACCTGCTCGACCGGATCGTGCCCGCCGCGTTCCCCCCGGTGCCCGCGCACCCCGGCCGGCTGCACGCGCCGCGCACCTGGGACGCCGAACGGGCCCACGCCTGGCTGTCGTACCTGGCGCTGCTGCTGAACCGGCGCGGCGAGTCCGAACTGGCCTGGTGGCGGCTGCACACGGCGCCGCTGCCCCGGCTGCTGGCCCTGCCGGCGCTGCTGGTGACCGGGATCCTGCTGTCCTTCGCCGTCAAGGCGGGCATGTCCGGCGCGGCGGGCGGTTCGCCGTCGACCGACTTCCTCGGCTCGACCGAGGTGGCGATCGGGGTCGTCACCGCGGCCCTCGCCCGGACCGTGACCACCGCGTGGTTCGGCGAGCGCCTGGCCGAACCGCGCCGCAGCGCCAATCCGCTGCTGTTCGTCCGGGCCCTGCGCTCTCTCGACCGGCACGCGCGCGTGGGCCCGTTGGTCCGCCTCGCGGTGCTCACGGGCGGTCCCGTCCTCGTCGTCCTCCTCCTGGCCCTGTACGCCGTGGCGGGGGACCCCCTACTGGTGTCGCTGTCCGTCGGCGGCGTCCTGCCCGTCCTGCTGATGATCGTGTACGCGGCCCCCGCCGACACCGTGGACGCCGCGACCCCCGACGAACTCCTGCGCGGCGAGCGGAGCGCGCTCGTCACGACGCTGACGCTGGTGGCCCCGCTGATCGGGGTGGGCACCAGCGCGTTCCTCTGGCTCGACGGCGGGAGCGGCGGCTGGAAGGCGGTGATCGGCTCCTGCGCGGGTGCCTCGGCCATGCTGGTGCTGCTCAGCCCGTGGAGCCGCTGGCTGCTGGCCAAGTGCTCCCTCGCGGTGGCGGGCCGGGTGCCCTGGTCGCTGATGGCGTTCCTGCGGGACGCGCGCGCGGCGGGCCTGTTGCAGGTGTCGGGCGGCACCTACCGCTTCCGCAACCGCAGGCTCCAGGAGCATCTGGCCGGGCGGCGGGCCGAGGCCCGCGGAACGGCCGGGTCCGCCCCCTGGGCGGTCCCCTTCCCCAAGCTCTCGGACCCCCGCGAGTCCACGGTGGAACGCACGGCGGACCACTACCGCCTGCGCGGCCGGTCGCGGACGCTTCCGCTGGCCCACTGGGCCGTGGTCGGGGTGATCATGGGCACCTTCGTCGTCCGGATGAGCGTGAGCGGGCAGTGGCACCAGCCGATGGCGTGGCTGAGCCTGGTCTTCTGGCCCTTCCTCGGTGCGCTGATCACCGCGGTGGGCTTCCTCAAGCCGCGACGGCCGCTGGAACTGGAGCTGACCCGGGACGGGGTCACCTCCGTGTTCGGGCGCAGGCGGCGCTCCTACGCGTGGCGGCACGTCGAGGAGATCACCGTGCGCCGCGCGATCGTCCGGGGCCGGGACGCGCGCTTCCACGCGCTCCAGGTCCGGCTCCTCGCCGACGCCCCGCGTCCGCCCCGCCGCTCCCGCATGGGTGAGGGGTGGTACTTCGTCCTCTCGACCGGCCCGTCGCCGCACGTGGATCCCGGGCTCGCCGCGGCGCTCGCCGACTTCGCCGGGCCCCGGTGGACCCCGCCGTCCGGCGGCGGTTGAAGCCTCCGGTGCCATCAGCGGCCTCCCGGCCTTCAGCAGAGCGGCTCGGCCCGCAGCGCGGCGGTGAGGAGGGCCAGGCAGCGTGCCGTCACGGTGCGGCCGTCCTCGGTGATGTCGACGGCGTAGGCGACGGGCGCGCGGCCGGTGATCCCGTCCGGGGCCGTGATCCGCCAGCGCGCCTCGAACGCGGCGTGCGCCCGCAGGATCCGGGGCGGGCGCCCGACCGGGGTGGCGCGCCAGCCCGCGGGCAGCAGGGGTGGGCGGACCGCGACGGCGAGGTCGCGCGCGGTGGTGTTCCGCACGGCGAGCCCCCCGCCGTCCATCGGGCGCAGGCGCAGGGCGTCGGAGCTGGACCAGCGGAGGTTGACCTCGCGCAGGCGGAGCTTCCGCGCCTCCCTGCCGCTCTTGTCGAAGAGGGAACTGAGGCCGACGCGGACCGAGTCGACGGGCTCCGGGACCCTGACGTCGTAGCCGTACGTCTTCGTGAGGACGGGGCCCGACTTCTCGCCGCGCGACCGCTTCTCCGAAAGCACGATCGTACGGGCGCCGACCTGGGCCTCCACGTCGGCCGGCGCCGCGAACGACGTGACGCTGTCCGGGTCGAAGTCCACCGACACCTCGTCCAGCGGCAGCGGCATCCCGAAGTCCGCCCGCAGCCAGCCGCTCTGCCGCGGGGATCCCCGGACCGACCAGTAGCCCTCGTGGCCCGGCAGCGCCGCGGACGGCGGGTGGCCGGGCGCCGAGTAACTCGCCCTGAGCTTCGGCCAGTCGGGGGTGGCGGCCGCGGCCAGGTCGACCTGGTGGACCGTATCCGCCAACGGGTGGCGCCACTTGTCGTACCGCTGCGGCAGGCCCGCGAGGGAGCCCGGCGGCAGCGCGCTCGTCTCCAGGAGCGTCAGCACGAGCGGGACGACCAGGTATCCGGCCAGGTGGGCGAGGAGGAGTGCGTGGCGGGGGACGCGGTGCCGGGGGAAGCGGAACGCGTCGTTCACCGGCGGGCGCGCGAGCGGCGGCGCCATGCTCGCGCCCGTGCCCGCCGCATCGGCCGTACCGGCCAGCCACCGCACCGTCCCCCCGAGCGCCGCGGCCGGGACGCAGCGGACCGGGATGCCCGTACCGTCCAGCGCCCGCAGCAGATGGCCGCCGCCCGCCGCCCGCAACCGCGCGCGCACGGCGGTGTCGTCGCCGCGCACGGCCCTGCTGTACAGCAGCGCGAGCCGGCGCGGGCGGGAACGCCGGGGCAGGGCGAAGAGGACGTGCAGGACCCGGGTGGCGGCACGCACGGCGTCGCCGTGGACGGCGGGGTCGTCCACGACCAGCATCACCCCGTGGGCCCGGCGCAGGACGTCCAGCGCCGCCGCCGACTCCTGACTGCCGTAAGCGTCACCGGCCGGGTCGTACCACAGGACGGGCGTCCCCGCCGCGCGCACGAGCGGCGGCTCGGTGCCGGGCGGGACGCCCAGGTCGGTCAGCCCCTGCCGGTGCGCCCCCGCGCGCTGCGCGGCCGAGCCGCCGACGAGCACGACGACGCGCGCCCGTTCGTACCCGGGAGGCAGCCCCTTTCCGCAGTGCGGGCAGCACGCGTCCAGGCGGTGTGCGCGCAGGACGACGGGCAGGCGGGCACCGCAGCGGCAGCGGCGCCGGAAGACGCCGTACCGGTCCGGCACCAACCGCCGGTGCCGGGCCCGGCACGTCGGGCACAGCCGGACCGGTCGCTCGATGACGCGTCCGCAGTCCGCGTACGGGCACGGCGCCCGTCCCCGGCGCAGTGCGCCCTCCGCCCGCGCGACCCCCGCCCCCACCGCCCACCACAGGCCCCACAGGGCCCGGCACAGCGCCCACAGCGTCAGCGTGAACAGCAGCGGAAGGACGTTGAGCGCGGTCGCGGTCAGCACGACGGCGACGGCCGTGAGCAGGAAGGCCGGGCGCAGGAAGACCATCAGGCAGCCTGGGCCGCCGGTCCCGCTCCGTCCCGGCCGCCGGAACCCGTCGCCGACCCGGTCGGCCAGGAACCGTTCGGCGTCGTCCATCAGCCGTTCGTGCTGTTCGAGCCCGTCCCACCAGGCCGCCCGGAGGTCGCGGGAGGCGGTGACGCGCGGGTACGCGGGGACGGCCGGTTCGCCGCGCGGATCGGGCGGGACGGGCGCCGCCCGGCCGAACGTCCGCCAGACCGTGCGCCATTGGGCCCACACCAGCCTGGGAAGGGTGACGCAGACGCCGTGCCCGACGACCAGGAGGACCAGCAGGACGATCACGATGAGCAGCAGCACGGGGTTGGTCACGGCTCACCCCCTCCCCCGGCGCCACGGCAGCCGCGCGTCCCCGCTCCCTTTCCGCTCCCGGTCGAGGGCGCCGAAGCGGTGCAGCAGCCACATCAGGGGGTCCTCGACGCGGTGCGGGCGTACGACGCCGCCGAGTCCGAGGCCGCCGTCCCGCCGGGGCGCGGCGCCGAGCATGGACACCGCGAACAACTGGTAGTCGGTGCAGAACCGGGCCAGCCGGGCGTCGAGTTGGTGCTCCTGCCAGCGCCGCAGCAGGGCGCGCAGCTCGGCGTGGACGGCGGCCCGGTCGTCGGCGTCGAAGACGGGTCCGGGGCGGCGGGCGCGGTGCAGCGGGGAGTGCTCCGGGAGGTGCGGCCACAGGAGGTCGGCCTTGGTGAGGGCGACCGCGACCGGGACGGTCACCTTCCCGCCGCCGCCCAGGTGGGCCAGGACCCGGGCGAGCACCTCGCCCGACCGACCCGGCACCCCGGCGCCGCCCGGCGCCGGTGCCCCGGGCAGGTCCCGCGGGTCGAGGAGGACGATGACGGCGTCGGCCGCGGCCAGGTAGCGCAGCCGGGTCTCCAGGTGTTCTCGCGAGGCGAAGTGCCCGCCGGCGGTGTCGAGGAAGACCAGCGTCAGCACCCGCTCGCGCGCCCGTCCGAAGCGGCCCCGGCGGACGCGGCCGAGCCGGTGGACGAGGGGCCGGCCGGTGTCGTGCCCGGCGGTCTCGGGGACGGTGTGCCGCTCCTCGTACAGGTGGCGTGCGTACCGCTCGTGGTAGGCGAGGACGGTGGTGTCGTCGCAGGGGAGCAGCGCGGCGTCGAGTTCGGCGCCGAGGCCGTGCAGCAACTCGTGCAGCAGGACGCCGATGAAGGTGCTCTTGCCGGAGCCGGCCGGCCCGACGAGCGCGACCAGTCTGCCGGGAGTGCGCAGATAGCCCTCCGGCAGCCGCCCGTCGCACGCGGTGCAGCGCAGCCGGGTGGTGGTACGGCCGCAGGTGCCGCACACCGCGGACCCGGCCCAAGGGTCGGCGGACGCCAGGGCCCGGTCGTCCGCGCAGGCCGGGCGGCCCGCGCAGACGTAGGCGAGCCGCTCGCGCGAGAGGGTACGGAGGCAGTGCGGGCACACCCGGGTGCGGCGCCGCCACGGCGTTCTCACCCGCGTTCCCTTCGGGTGACGCCGAGCGTGTGCTGCGGCGGGTCGCGCAGTACCAGCGCCGCGCCGACGGCGAAGCAGCGCAGCCGGGTGCCCGGGCCACGGGTGAGACGCGCGGACAGCCGCACGTCCTTCCCGGGGCCGAGCGTCACGTCGGCCGCCTCCGCGAGGACGTCCCCGTCGGCGGGGTCCAGCGGCCAGAACGGGCCGTGCGACCGTACGAGCAGCAGACGTTCGGCGCGTACGGCGGCGCGGGCGGTGAACACGGCGGTGACCGTGCGGCGTCCGGGCAGGCCGTGCCGCTCCAGCCGGTAGCGGGCCTCGGTGCGCGCCGGCAGCGCCGCCGTGCCCGGCCGGCCGTACACGGGCCGCCCGCCGAGCCGGGCCACCGCCCGTACCCGCACCTCCACCCCGGCGCCGTCCGCGACCGGCAGCCGGACGCCCGCCTCCCGCCGATAGGCGGCGCGGGTGACCGTACGCCGCCGTCCCGCCGCCTCGCCGGGGGTCCGCCAGACGACCTCGGCCTCGTCGCCGCCGTCCGGCGGCCAGTCGAAGAGGACGACCACGTCCGCGCCGCCGTGCCGGACGAGCGTGGGGGTGCCGAGCGCGGGCCCGCCGGTCGCGTCGTGGGCGCCGACGACGGCGTGGTCGCCGGCGACCGTCACCGCGAGGACCGCGGTGGGCCGGTCCGGTGTCGCGAACACCAGCCCGTCGGAAGCGTGTTGGACCGCGAGCGGCGGCCCGGGCAGGTCGGCCGTGCGCAGCCGGGTGCCGGCCGGCCACGGGGGTGCGCCGGCGAAGCCGTACAGCCGTACCTCCCCGCCGGCGGGCGGGTCGAGACGCGCCAGGAGCCGGCCGTCGGGGTGGCCGTCCAGCGGGCGGATCTCCAGGGCCGCGACCGGTTCGGGCGGCGGGAGCGGGGTGGCGGTGAGCCGGACGCCCGGCGTGCGCACGGTCGTTCCGTAGTCGGTGCGGTAGACGACGCCCACGCGGTAGCCGTACGTGGTGCCGTTGGCGAGCCCGCCGTCCGTGAAGCCGTCGCGGCGGGCGGCGACGCGCGTCTCCGCCGCGTCCGGCGGGACGCGGACGACCTCGACGGACCGGGCCTGGTCCGGGCACGTCCACGCGACGGTGATCCGGCCGTCCCCGGGCTCCACGCGGACGCCGGTGACCTCGGGCCAGTGCACGAGGGGGCCGCTCACCGCGAGCGGCGAGAACCCGCTCGCCGGTTCGGCGGCGCGGCGGACGGCGACCGCGTAGTACAGCGGGACGCAGGGCGGGGGAGCGCCGTCCGTGTACGAGGTGGCGCGCGGCGACGGCAGCGGCAGCACCGTGCCGTCGGCCGCGTCGCGCGGCGCGCGCCGCTCGGCGCGCAGCAGGACGTACTCGGGTTCGCCGGCGGTGGACGGCGAGGGCCGCCAGCGGAGCGCGACGCCCGCGCCGTCCCGGACGGCGGTGAGCTCCGGCACCGGCTGAACGGCGAGACCGCGGCGTACGGCGTCGGTCCCGGGCAGGTCGCGTACCGCCGCCTCCGCCTGTTCCAGCAGGTCCCAGGCCCGGTCCGCCTCCGCCGGCGGCAGCCGGCGCGCCTGCTCCAGTACCGCGCGGGCGTCGGCGAGTCTGCCGCGCAGGCGCTCGGCCAGGGCGCGGACGTCGTCGGGGAGCGCGTCCGGCGGCAGCCGGTCCGCCACGGCCACCGCCTCGGCGAGCCGGCCGTCGGCGGCCAGCCGGCGCAGCCGCTCGGCCACCGGGTCCCCGGCCGGCTCGTGCAGCACCGCGAACACCAGGCGCCGCGCGTCGTCCTCGGCGACGCCCAACTCCCCCACGGCGTGGGCGAGGAGCGTGGCCGGGGCCGCGCGGGCGGCGTGGCGCGTCCGCAGCGGGGCCGCCAGTTCGTGGCGCAGGATCCGGGCGAGTCCCTCCGGGCCCTGCTCGGCCAGGACGCCGCGGACGGCGGCGATCACGGCCTGGGCCGCCGTGTGCGCGGCGCCGTGCGGCAGCCGGCCCCAGCGGCGCGCCGCCGCCTCGACGGCCGGCGGGTCGGCGGGCGGCGGGCCGAAGATCCGCACCGGCCGGCCGGTCCGGCCCCCGGGGGTGCCCGTGGCGAGGAAGTCGGCGAGGTGGCGCAGGCCCAGGACCTCCAGGTGGCCGGCGCAGCGCGCGTACGCGGGGTGCGGCACCGAGCGCGGCAGCGCGTCCGGTTCGGCGGTCCGCAGCCCGGCGGAGGACAGCGCCGCCCGTACCTCGTCCTCGGGCACCCGGTGGGCGGCGGCGAGGTGCGCGACCGTGCTCTCGGCGAGCAGGCCGAGCCCGCCCGCGGCCTCCTCCAGGGCCGCGCGCAGCCGGGCCCGTTGGGACGCGGCGCGCCGGCCGTGCTCCTGGAGGGCGGCCCGCAGGGGGCCGGGATCGCCGGCGGCGGCCGCGTCGAACAGCGGCCGGTGGGCCAGGTATCCGGCCTCCAGCTGTTCGATCACCGGGCGGTAGCGGAGCCGGGCGCGGCTGCGGCGCCAGCAGGCGCGGACGGCGGCGACCGCCTCGGCGACCGCGTCCCCGTCGGCGTCCGGCGGCAGTTGGTAGCGGGTGCGCAGGTCCTCGGTCACGGGCAGCCCGGCGTCGAGCACCTCGCGCCGGTACCGTGCCTCGTCGAAACCCACGAGCGTACCCCCGTCCTGCCCGCGCTCAGCCGATCCGCTGGCGGCTCATCGCGACCCGCGCCTCGTCGACGGCCTCCTGCGACAGGCCCCCGATCCGCACGGAGATCTCGATCCGCTCGCCGGTCTCCCGTTCGGTGGCGACGACGTTGAGCAGCCCGGAGGTGTCGAGGGTGAAGACGCACTGGAACGGCCAGCGCTTCGGTTTGCCCGGCGGGATCTTCAACGTCCCCTCGGCGACGGCGGTGTTGTGCGCCGGCTCGTCCGACTCCACCGCGCCCGCCTGCTCCATCACCTCGATCCGGACCTTCCGCTGGTCGTCGCGGATGGTGTGGAAGTCGTCGGTCACGGAGGCCGGCAGGACGTCGTTGGCGTGCACGAGGTGGGTGACGTACTCCCGGCCGGTGTCGATGTCCGTGACCTTGATGCCGTAGCCGCGCGAGGCGACGGTGGAGATCTCGTAGGGGCGGTGGGTGAGGCCGGTCTCCTCCGCGCCGGCCCCTTCTTCCGCCCGGTCGCGTTCGGCCCGGTCGAGGGCGTAGAGCGCGGCGCCGCGGGCCACCGCGAGGTCGGGGTTGTGCAGCCTGGGCTCGAAGCCGAACTGGGCGCGCAGGGTGGCGGCGACGGCCGGCATCTTGGTGGCGCCGCCGACGAGCAGCACCTCGTCGAAGGCCGATACGCCGCGCTCGGCGGCCAGTTCGACGGTACGGCGGGTGATGTCGACGGTGCGGTCGAGCAGGTCGCGGGTCAGCTCCTCGACCAGCCCCCTGGTCAGCTCCACCGCCTCGACCCTGCCCTGGTGCATGACGCGCACGGTGTAGCGCTCCCGGAAGGACAGCGCCTTCTTCGCCTCCTCGGCGTCCTTGCGGAGCTGCGTCTCGGACTGGGGGTCGGACAGCGGGTCGTCGGCGTCCGGGAAGCGCTCGCGGAAGCGGTCGGCCAGGTGCGCCACGACGCGGTCGTCGAAGTCGCTGCCGCCCAGCTCCTTGGCGCCGTCCGTGCAGAGCACGGTCAGTTCGCGGCCGCGCAGGGTGAGCACGGTGGTGTCGAAGGTGCCGCCGCCGAGGTCGTACACGAGGATGGCCCGGTCCCCGTGCTCCGCGGCGTCCTCCAGGGCTCCGTAGTCGAGGGCGGCGGCGATGGGCTCCGCCACCACGTCCAGCACCCGCAGCCCGGCGATCTCGCCGGCCTTGCGGGTGGCGTCCCGCTCGGCGAGGCCGAAGTAGGCGGGCACGCTGATCACCACGTCGCGCGCCTCCTCGCCGGTGGCGGCCTTCGCGTCGTCGACGAGCTTGCGGAGGATGCGGGCGGAGATCTCCTCCGGTGAGTAGGCGCGGCCGTGGAACTCGCGCGGCACCGGCTCGCCCATGTCCCGCTTGACGAGCTGGACGACGTGGTCGGGGTCGAGGACGGTGGCGTCCTTGGCGCTCTGTCCGACGACGACGCTGTCGGCGCTCTCGAAGTAGACGACGGACGGGGTGGTGTCCGCTCCTTCGAGGTTGCGCAGCACGGCCGGTCTGCCGACGTCGTCGATCCGCGCGACGCAGGAGTAGGTGGTCCCGAGGTCGATGCCGTACACGGCCATAGGGTCTCTCTCCCGCCACCGGGAGGCCCGTGTCCGGGTCCGTCCCGTCCGTTGTCCGTCAGTTGCCCTGATGTGTCGTCGTGCTCTGCGTGTCTGCCGGGGAAGAAGGGGTCGCCGGGGAGGAAGCGACCGGCGGGGCGTCCGGTTCCCACCGGCACACCACGACGTCGGCCTTGCGCACGACCCGCTCCCCCTGGACGAACCCGGCCGCCACGACGCGCGCCACCGTCCGTTCCGCCTCGGGCGACTCGGCGGCGACGCGGCCCACCGGGCGCTGCAGCGTCCGGTCGAACGCCTCGCCGGGCCGGGGGACGTACCGCTCGACGCCGGTCCTGGCCACGGTGTCCGCCGCCTCGTCGGCCAGCGCGGTCAGCAGGGCCCGCAGTTCGTCGACGCCGAGCGGGCCGGTGACGTGCTCGGCCTGGCGGAGGATCTGGTCGTGGAGCCGGATCAGGGAGTGGCGCACGAGGTCGAGCGCCGTCTCCATCTCGCCCTGGCGCAGCCGCTCGACCTCGTCGTGCAGCCTGGTCACGATGGCCTCACGGCGCTCGGCGAGCCGCTGCTGGCGGGCGAGGGCCTCGGTGAACTCGGCTGCGAGAGAACAGAGTTCGATTTGTTCCGACACGTCGCCCACAGTAGCCCCTGGGGGTGTCGTGCGTCAGCCGAGCGGGCCGAGGCCGCCCACCGGGCGGCCTCCTCAACCGCCGCCGGGGTGGATGCCGCCGCTCACGTCCCGGGCCTGGATGACAGTGTTCTGCGTGCCCCCGGAGACGGAGTTGTGCACGTTGCCCGAGCCGGTCCGGGTGGTGCCCTCCAGAGCCTCCGCCCGCCGCCGCCACTCCGCGAGGGCCTGCGCGAACGCGGGGTCCTGCCGGGCCCGGCGGTCCAGGGCCACGGCCAGCTCGGCGGCCCGCTCCGCGTCGTCGGGCGCCTCGTCCAGGGCGGTCAACGCGCCCGGCTCGCCCGTCTCCTCCGGCTCCCCGCCCGCCCGCCACCTCGCGACGAGGTTCCGCAGGGACTGCCACATCTGGTCCCCCGCCGCACCGGCGGTCCCGCCGGCCAGGGCCATGAGCAGTTCGGGTGCTATCTGGTCCATGACGTCCTCCACCACGGCCCGCCGCTCGGGCCATGGGCCGAGCCTAGGACCGGTGGGGCCGCAGGGACACGGGTTTGCCGAAGGAAACCCCCCGGAGCTGCGGGACGGCCCGTCAGGGAGTCGTCGTCGAGACGACGAACACCCGCGGGTAGCGCGGGTCGTCGAGGTTCGCCGTGACCTCGATGTTGGGCTTGGGCTTGTCCTCCTCGCGGACCGTGCCCGCCCAGTGGTGCTTGCCGGTGAACTTCCAGCCGACGGTGTCGGCCTCGCCCTCGTCGATGGTCACATCGCCCTCTTCCAGGTCGGAGGGCTTCATCCCGTGGCCGTTCAGCCACTGGCCGAACTTGTCCTGGGTGGTGGTGAACTGGAGGAAGAGGGAGCTGGACTTCCAGGAGTTGGTCTCGAAATGGGCGACGTCCTCGGCGTCCGCCGGGACGGTCACCTCGTAGATGCGCCGCTGGAGCCGGGAGGGCCAGCCCTCCTCCAGGCCGGTGATGGTGTGCTCCTCCTGCTTGTCGCCGTTGCCGTTCCGGCTCTGCAGCGCGGAGATGTAGAGGTAGCCGGCCGGGATGGCGACGAGCAGGAAGACGACCAGCGGTTTGAGCCAGCGGCGCGGGCGGGGGCCGCCCGGGGTGCTCCCGGGCGTCTCCGCGGCCTCCTGGCGGTCCGTGTGCTCCATGGTGATCACCCGCGGCCGGCCCGTGCGTAGCGCTCGTACCGTTCGACACGGCGCCGGTTGGCGCGCCGGAAGCGGCGGGCGACCAGCCGGGCGAGGTCGGCGGCGCCGACCATGCCGGCCTCGGGGCCGAGCTGGGCGCGGACGATGCGGGCCTCGGGGCGGTAGCCGCGGCCGGTCAGGTGGCGGCGGAAGGCGTCCCGGGCGGGGCCGATCAGCAGGTCGTCGGCGGCGCTGACGCCACCGCCGATGACGAAGCAGGACGGGTCGAGGGCGGCGGCGAGGTTGGCGATGCCGACGCCCAGCCACTGGCCGATGTCCTGGAGCAGCTCGACGCACATGGCGTCGCCGCCGCGGGCCAGCTCGGTGATGAGCGGGCCGGTGATCTCGGGGATGTTGCCGCCGACGCGGTCGATGATCCCGTACGCCACCGGGGACTCGGCGGCGGCCAGCTCGCGGGCCTCGCGGACGAGGGCGTTGCCGGAGCTGTACTGCTCCCAGCAGCCGCGGTTGCCGCACGGGCAGCGGTGGCCGCCGGGGACGACCTGCATATGCCCGAACTCGCCGGCGACGCCGTACTTGCCGCGCTTGACCTGCCCGTCCTCCAGGATGGCGCCGCCGATGCCGGTGCCCAGGGTGATCATCACCAGGTGGTCCTCGCCCCGGCCGGCGCCGAAGCGCCACTCGGCCCAGGCGGCGGTGTTGGCGTCGTTGTCGACCATGACGGGGACGGCCAGCCGGCCGGCCAGCCGGTCGCGCAGCGGCTCGTTGCGCCAGGACAGGTGCGGGGCGAACAGGACGCGGTTGCGGTCGGCGTCCACCCAGCCCGCCGCCCCGATGCCGACGGCGTGCACGTCGTGCCGGTCGGAGAGGTCGAGGACCAGCTCGACGATGGTGTCCTCGACGACCTTGGGGCTCTTGGACTTGTCCGGGGTCTCGGTGCGCACCTTCTCCAGGATCGTGCCGTCGGCGTCCACGACGCCGGCCATGACCTTGGTGCCGCCGATGTCGATGCCGACCGTGGGCACCCGGGGCGCGGTGAGGTGGGAACGGCGTTCGCGCGATCCGGTGGTCCGGAGGACGGTGGCCCGTGCGGAGCCCCGGTGGACCCGCTCGCGGTAGATGCTCATCGCGGCACCTCCGCGCCTCGGTGGGCTCCGGCGGCAGATCGGGGGCGTGCTCGCACGAGGTCGTCGTCCCTGCGGTGGTCTCGGGAGGCCCTGGGCCTCGCGGATGCGGTCGGTGCGGGTGCTGCCCGCGTCGCCGATTGTGCCTCACCGGCGGTGTCCGCCGCACAACGGGCGGACGACGGGCGGCGGGGCCCGCACCGCTTCCGGTGCCGGGCCCCGCGGGGTGGTCATGCGTCGTCGTCCGGCTTTCCCGGGCCGCCGTCCGGTTCCCGCGCCGCCAGGTCGGGGGCGGGGGCCCGCTCCAGCTCGTGGCTGAGCTGCTCCAGCTCGCTGCCGCCCGCCATCTGCCGGGTGAGCTCGTCCAGGCCGATGTCGGCCTTGGCGTGGCTGCCGGCCATCGCGCCCCGCTTGAGCAGCACGAACCGGTCGCCGACCAGGTACGCGTGGTGCGGGTTGTGGGTGATCAGCACCACACCGAGGCCCGCGTCGCGCGCGGCGGCCACGTACTTGAGGACGACGCCGGACTGCTTGACGCCGAGCGCGGCCGTCGGCTCGTCCAGGACGAGGATCTTCGCGCCGAAGTGGACGGCGCGGGCGATGGCCACGCACTGCCGCTGGCCGCCGGAGAGGGTGCCGATGGGCTGGTCGACGTCGTGCAGCTCGATGCCCATCCGGGCCAGCTCGGTGCGGGTGGTCTCGCGCATGGCGGCGACGTCGAGGCGCTTGAACGGGCCGCGGCCCCTGGTCGGCTCCGAGCCCAGGAAGAAGTTCCGCCACACCGGCATCAGGGGCACGACCGCGAGGTCCTGGTAGACCGTGGCGATGCCCCGGTCCAGGGCGTCCCGGGGGGAGCCGAGGCGGACCTCCTCGCCCTCGATCTCGAAGGTGCCGGCGTCGTGCCGGTGCAGCCCCGCGATGATCTTGATGAGGGTGGACTTGCCGGCGCCGTTGTCGCCCAGCACACAGGTGATCTCGCCCGGGTGGACCTCCAGGGAGACGTCCTCCAGGGCGCGGATGTTGCCGTAGTCCTTGCCGACGCCGGCCAGCCTGATCAGAGCCGTCATTTGCTGGCCTCCGCGCGCTTCCGGACCCAGGCGTTGAGCAGGGTCGCCAGCAGCAGCATCGCGCCGAGGAAGAACTTGAACCAGTCCGGGTTCCACTGCGCGTACACGATGCCCTTGCTCGTCATGCCGAAGATGAACGCGCCGACCGCCGAGCCGATGGCCGACCCGTAGCCGCCGGTCATCAGGCAGCCGCCGATGACCGCCGCGATGATGTAGAGCAGCTCGTTGCCGACGCCCTCGCCCGACTGCACCACGTCGTAGGACATCAGCAGGTGCTGGCCGGAGACCCAGGCGCAGAACGCGACCGCCATGTACAGGCCGATCTTGGTGCGCCGGACCGGGACGCCGACCGCGCGGGCCGCGTCCACGCCGCCGCCGACCGCGAAGACCCAGTTGCCGGCGCGGGTGCGCAGCAGCACCCAGGTGGCGACGGCGACCAGGCCGATCCACCACAGGACGGTGACCTGGAGGTCCACGTCACCCAGGGTGAAGTGGGAGGCGAAGAGGGCGCGGGCGGACTCGATGCCCTCCATGTCCCCGATGGTCTTGGTGGAGACGGTGCCGCTGATGAGCTTGGTGAAGCCGAGGTTGAGGCCCGTGAGCATCAGGAACGTGCCGAGCGTGATGATGAAGCTGGGCAGCTTGGTGCGGGTGAGGACGAAGCCGTTGAAGAAGCCGATCGCCAGGGTGACGAGCAGCGAGACGCCGACGCCCACCCAGACGTTGGCCGTCATCTGGTAGCTGAACATCGAGGAGACCAGCGCCGAGCTGGTCACCATCACACCGGCCGACAGGTCGAACTCGCCGCCGATCATCAGCAGCGCCACCGGGACGGCCATGATGCCGATGGTCGACGACGCGTAGAGCACGGTGGAGAGGCTCGACGCGGACAGGAAGGAGTCGGCGACGATCGCGAAGAAGACGAAGACCGCGGCGGCGCCGACGACCGAGCCCAGCTCGGGGCGGCCGAGCAGGCGGCGCGGCAGGCTCCTGGTCCGCGGGCCCGCCTCGGGGACGGTGGCGGTGGTGCTGCTCATCGCGTCCCCCGCTTGGTGTACTCGGCCAGCACCTTGGCGTCGTCCTTGGTGACGATCTGCGGGCCGGTGAGGACCGGGCGGCCGCCGCCGAGCATGTCGCGGTTGTAGCGGTAGAGCCAGAGCAGGTCGACGGCCTCGTAGCCCTGGAGGTACGGGTCCTGGTCGACGGCGAAGCCGAGGGAGCCGTCCTTGAGGGAGTCGGCGACCTTGGCGTTGAGGTCGAAGGTGTCCACCTCGGCCTTGCTGCCGGCCTGCTGGGCGGCCTTGACGGCGGTCGGCGCGAAGGGGGCGCCGAGCGTGACGACGGCGTCCACGTCCTTGTCGGACTGGAGCTTGGCCTCGATGGAGGACTGGACGTTGGGCATGTTGGTGCCCTCGACGTAGAGGTTCACCACCTCGCCCTTGAACGCTTTCTTCACGCCCTCGCAGCGCTGCTCGTGGCCGACGTTGCCCTGCTCGTGCAGCACGCAGACGGCCTTCTTCTTCCCGCGCTGGTTGAGCTGCTCGCCGACGGCCTCGCCCGCGATCACCTCGTCCTGCCCGATGTGGGTGAGGGCGCCGAACTCCTTGGACTTGTCCGAGCCCGAGTTCACCGTGATCACCGGAATGCCGGCCTTCACCGCCTTGGCCACGACGTCCTTCATCGCGTCCGGCTTGGCGAGGGAGACGATCAGGCCGTCGACCTTCTGGTCGATCATCGCCTGGACGCTCTGGGCCTGCTTGTTCCCCTCCACGTCATGCGCGTAGAGGAACTTGATGTTGTCCTTCACGGCCGCCTGCTTGGCACCGCTCTGCACGATGTCCCAGAAGGTGTCGCCATCGCCCGAGTGGGTGACCATCGCGAAGGTCCACCGGGGCGTGTCGACCGCGGAACGCCCCTGGGCGGCCTTGGCGGCCCGCTCCTCGGCGCGCTTGCCGCCCGTACTGCTGCACCCCGCCAGTGTGGCGCCGAGCACCGCTGCCAGCACGGCGCTCACCGCACGTACGCCTGTCCGAACCCTTGCCACGAGGACTTGCCCTTCCACTGTCTGTCACGGTGCGGCCGGGCCCCGGTCCAGCGGGCCCAACCGCCCAAGTATCCGTCACGATCCGTCACGGCCGTCCGGCGGGGTTTTCCCCGGCACCCCGACGGGGTGTGCAGGTGTTCTAGTGGTGTGCGCCACACCGCGTCAATACTTTGTCAGAACATTCTGTCGACCGAACGATCGCGGACGGCCCGAGGGGACCGTCTCACGGCCGGGCCAGGAGCTGGAAATCGAAGGAGTAGCGGGAGGCGCGGTAGAGGTGCGAACCGAGCTCCACGGCCCGTCCCGTGTCGTCGAACGTCGTCCGCTCCATGGTCAGCAGCGGTGCCCCGGCCGGCTCCGCGAGCCGCTCGGCCTCCTCCGCGGTGGCGGCGCGCGCGCCGATGGTCTGCCGGGCGCTGTGCAGGGTGATGCCGGCGGAGCGCATCAGCCGGTAGAGGCCGGTCTCGGCCAGGACGTCGCCGTCCAGGTCGAGCAGGCCGACGGGGAGGTGGTTGCACAGGTGGGCCACCGGCTCGCCGTGCGCCAGCCGCAGCCGCTCGACGCGGACGACGTCCGCCCCCTCGGGCACCCCGAGGGCGGCGGCGACACGGGCGGTGGCCGGCTCGGTCGCGCGGCCCAGGAGCAGGGTGGCGGGCTGCTGGCCGGCGGCCTCCAGGTCGTCGTAGAGGCTGCTGAGCTCCAGGGGGCGCTTCACCTGACTGTGCACGACCTGGGTGCCGACGCCGCGGCGGCGCACCAGCAGGCCCTTGTCGACGAGCGACTGGATCGCCTGCCGCACGGTCGGCCGCGACAGCCCCAGCCGCGCGGCCAGGTCGATCTCGTTCCCGAGCAGGCTGCCGGGGGCGAGCCCGCCCTGCTCGATGGCGGCTTCGAGCTGCTGGGCCAGCTGGTAGTAGAGCGGGACGGGGCTGCCGCGGTCGAGGGAGAACTGGAGGGGCCGGTGCCGGGGGGCATCGGGCTGGGAGGCATCGGACTGGGGGGCCTGGTGCTGCGGGGGTCGGTGCTTCGCCACGCCGTGGAGGGTAGCGGGGGGACCTGATGACGGGAAGTCCGGAGGTCCGGTTGTCCGGACATATAGGTCCGGACCTACGCGGCCGGTGGCGGGCGCCGGCAGCGGACGGGCGCTCTGGCGCGCGTCCCGGGAGCGCGCGAGGATCGCTCCGGCGTGCGGGCCCATGGCCTCGCCGGGGGCGCCGACAGCTACGGCTCGGCAGAGGAGCGGTGATGAAGGTTCTGGCCCTCGGGGTGGCGCTCGGCCTGAGCGCGGGGATCAGCCCCGGGCCGCTGCTGGCACTGGTGCTGTCGGGCACGCTGCGCGGCGGGCTGGGGGTCGGGCTGCGGGTGGCCGCCGTGCCGCTGCTGACCGACTTACCGGTGATCGTGCTGTCGGTGACGGTGCTCTCCGCGCTGCCGGACCGGGCGGTCGCGGCGGGCGGCCTCGTCGGCGGCCTGTTCCTGCTGTGGCCGGCCTGCACCACGCTCCGGGACGCGCGGACGGCCACACTGCCACGGCCGGAGGACCCGGCCGCGCCGGGCGCCTTGCCCGGGCCGGGCGCCTTGCCCGGGCCGGGCGCGGGCTCGGGGTCTGGCCTCGGCTCGGGGCTGGGGCAGGGCTTGGGGCCGGGGCAGGGCTCAGGGCCGGGCGCCGGATCAGAGCCGGGTCCCGGCTCGGGGCCGGGCGCCTCCGTTCGTACCGCCGCCGGCCGGCGGACCGTCCGGCAGGGCGTGGTGGTCAACCTCCTCAGCCCGCACCCGTGGCTGTTCTGGCTGACGACCGGATCGCCCCTCCTCGTCGACGCGTGGCGGGAGCGCCCGGGGGGCGCGGTCGGCTTCCTCGTCGCCTTCTACGCGCTGCTGGTGGGCAGCAAGGCGCTCCTCGCCCTGGTCGTGGCCCGCACCCGGCACCGGATGAACACCCGGGTCTTCCGGCTGCTGCTCGCCGGGTCGGGCCTGTTGCTGCTGGCCGCCTCCGCGCTGCTGCTGGCGAGCTTCGGCGCGCGGGCGCTCGGGTGAGGCCCGGTCTGGCGCGGGGACGACGGGGGACGTGGACGGACGACGCGCGGGGCCCAAGGCGAGGAGCCGACGCGGGTGGACGCCCTGGGGCCCCAGGCGAGAGACCGACGCGGGAGGACGGCCGGGGGCCAAGGCCAGGGGCCGCGGGGCCGGCGCGGGGGTACGAGCCGGTGGAGCGGCGCGCGGCGATGCCCCGGGCCGGGGCGCGGTCGGGCGGCGCCGCGGCAGGCGCCTCCGCGACAGGCGGGCACGATTCCCCCGGCGGGGCGCGGGCGGGCGCCGGGGCGTTGCCGCGTGCGGGCCCGTGGCCAGGGGAGCGCGCCGCCCGCCGGTCCGCGCTCGCCCGCGCCTATTCCGTTTCCCCGGCGCCCCCGGCACTTGCGGCCTCGCCCCCGTCCGCCTCCGCCAGCCGGGCGATCAGGTCCTCCACCCGCTTGGCCACCGCGTCGCGGTCGCCCTCCGCCAGGGCGCCGCCGATGCCGCAGGCGACAGCTCCGGCCGCGATCCACTCGGGTGCGGTGTCGACGCCGACGCCACCGCTGGGGACCAGGGCCGCCTGGGGCAGTTCGGAGCGGATCTCGCGGACGCGCCCGGGGTGATGGCCGGCGGCCGGGAACAGCTTCAGGGCGTCGGCGCCCAGCTCCAGGGCGCGGACGATCTCGGCGGGCGTCGAGACCCCGGCGAACACCGGGACGCCGTAGCGGTGGCCGGTGCGCAGCACCTCGGGGTCGAGGGCCGGCGAGGCCAGGAAGCGGGCGCCGGCCTCGACGGCCATCCGCGCGGAGGCCGCGTCCAGGACCGTGCCGGCCCCGATGAGCGCCTCGTCGCCGACCTCCCGGGCCAGGGTGGCGACGGCGTCGAGCGCGAAGGGTGTGGCGAGGGATATCTCCAGGCTGGTGAGGCCGGCCGAGAGCAGCGTGCCGGACGTCAGCGTCGCCTGGTCGTAGCTGTCACCGCGCACCATGGCGAGGACGCGTTGCCCCAGCGCTGCCCGGGTGATCTCCCAGCGGTACACGACAGTTCGCCGCCCTTCTCGTCGTGCGTTCACGGATCCCGTGGTCGCGGTTCGCGGAACGAGAAGAACGGTAACGGCAGGGACTGACATCCGACCCAGTCTCGCGGTTCCCCGGATGCCCGACGGGGCCCGCCGGAGCGTGCGAGGGTGCGGCCGGGTGTGACGGCACCTGCCCGGTTGTGTGCGGGATATGACGCTCCGTCAGCTTGGGCCGCCGGGCCGCACCACCGGCGGAACACCCGGTTCCGGCCGACGCCGCGGTCAACGCGGCGCCGGCCGGCGGGAGTACGGGTCGACGGGACTCAGCAGGAGAAGTCGATCCGGGCGAACGACTGGTAGTGGTCCGCGCTGTAGTAGTCCTCGTGGTCGGCCCGGCCGGCGACGATCCGGCGCGCGCCGCGGTCGGGCGAGCCCGGCGTGACCACCGTGTACTCGTGGTAGTAGCCGCTGCTCTGCTTGGGCAGCACGCCCTCGCGGTTGGAGAAGACGGTGCCGTCCTTGGGGTACGGGAAGGGGCCGCCCTCGTCGATCAGGTCCAGGGTGTCGTGGGCCTGCGACGGCAGGGCGGACTGACAGACGTGGCCGACGCCCTTCACGGCGAGCGAGACGGCCGTGACCGAGGAGCCGGAGGAGACGGTGGGGGTGGAGGTGGCGGGAGCCGCCATGGCGGCGGCGGGGGCGCCGAGGAAGAGGAAGGAGGCCAGCGCGGCCGGCACGCCGAGGCGCGCGAAACGGTGGGGGATGTTCATGCGCCCAGGATGACGCGCGTAGCACATGTCATGTCAACGACAAACGGCTGATGTTTGCTCACCGTTCACCGAATCCGGGGAGTCCCCAAAGAGAGGATGATTTGCCTCTGAGGCAACAACTTTTGCCTTTGGGGCATGACAGGGCTATACCGGGAGCATGAGCCCAAACACCGGCACGGACGCCCCCGAGACCGAGGATCTCCCCGCCGTCGCCCCGCAGTTGCGCGCGCTGCGCACGCGCAGCGCGCTGACGCTGGAGGCGGCGGCGGCCCGGGCCGGACTGTCGCCCGCTCACCTGTCCCGGCTGGAGACCGGCCGCCGGACGCCGTCCCTCCCCATGCTGCTGGCGCTCGCGCGCACCTATGGGACGACGGTATCCGACCTCCTGGGCGAAGTGCCCCAGACGGCGGATCCGATCGTGCGCGGGGACCGGATGGAACCCCAGCGCGCGGGCGGCTGGACGTACTGGCGCGCCGGCGGCTCCGGCCGCGCCATGCAGGCCCTGCGGCTGCACGTGCCGCACGGCCACGACGCGGCGGGCCAGGAGGACCTGGTGCGGGTGCACCCGGGCGAGGAGTGGCTGTACGTCACCGGCGGCCGGCTCCGGCTGTCCCTCGGCGGGACGACGCACCTGCTGGAGCCGGGCGACGCGGCCCACTTCGACTCGCTCACCCCGCACCGCATCGCGTCCGCCACGCCCGGCGGGGCGGACCTGCTGTTCATGCACACGCTGATGCAGAGCGGCGCGGCCGGGCTGTGCCTCGGCGACGCCGGACCCAACCGGAGGGGACACCATGAGTGACACCGCGCACCGTCGGCCGGCGGGACCGGCCGCGGACGAGGCCGCGACGGCCCCCGCGCCGCGGGCCGTGAGCCCGGATCCGGCCCCCCTCAGGGAGGCGGCGCAGGTGGAGGACCGCGCGCCCATGGGCATGGCGGTGCGGGTCTTCATCTACCTGGTCGCCGTCCACTTCATCTCCGCCTTCTTCTTCCTCCTCTTCTACCTGGGCAAGTGACCGCTCCGGCCGGGCGAGTGACCGCTCCGGGCGGTGCCCGGCCGCTATCCTGGCGGCCCGTCCCCGCACCGGGCCCACCCCCAGGAAGGCGGAACGCCGATGGCGCGCACGGCCCAGGACGTCCTCGCCGACGCGGTGCGCGAGCTGGCCCCGGACACCGGTGCCAACCGGCTCGTCCCCCTGATCGCCGACGGTTCGGCACCGCGTTCGGTGATCGCCGCGTTCGCCCTGGAGCAGCACCACGTCATCGCGTCCGACCGGACCTCCTACCGCCATCTGGCGGAACGTTCGGCGGGCCGCCCCGCCGTCGAGGCGTTCTTCGCGCCGCTCGCCGACGGCGAGACCACCGCCCTGGAGCTGCTGGGACCGCTCGCGGCGGCCTGCGGCCTGGACGAGCGGGCGGTCCGGGCGTACGAGCCGACGCCGGGCTGCCAGGCGTACCCCGCGTACACGTCGTGGCTGGCGCTGCAGGCCGAGCCGGTGGACGTGGCGGTGGCCCTGACCGTCAACTTCGCGACGTGGAGCGGCTACTGCGCCGCCCTGGGCCGGGCGCTGCGCGCGCACTACGGGTTCGACGACACGGCCTGCGGCTTCTTCGACCTGTTCGCCCGGCCCGCGCCGGACGCCGCCGACGCGGCCCTGGCGGCGGTCGCGGCCGGACTGGCGGACGGGCTCCTCACCGAGGGCCTGGCCCACCGGTACGGCCGGCTGCTCCAGAGCTACGAGACGATGTTCTGGAACGCGCTCGCGGAGACGTGACGGACCCCCGAAACCGCGAACGGCAGTGCACCCGGCCTCACCCCCCGAACCGTTCCTCCAGCCCCCGCACCCCGTCCCCCGTCAGCGTCCCGTGCACCCGCAGCCGGGCGATCCCGCCGTCGGGGTGGATGTCGAGCCGCAGGTGGGTGGCGACCGGGTGGCCGGGCAGCGGGATGCGGTGGACGGAGTCGGGCCGGAGTCGGGTGCGCGGGAGGATCTCCGTCCAGTCGCCGCCGGCCGCCGCGTCGCGCGCCGAGAGCGCGGCCCAGCCCGCCGCGTTGCCCTTGAGGCAGCCGGTGTCGATCTCGACGGCGCGCAGCAGCGACTGCCCGGCCAGCCGGTAGCGCACCCAGTCGTGGCCCCGGTCGCGCCGGCGGCGGGTCTCCCAGCCGTCGTCCATGCGCCGGGAGCGGCCCGGCAGGATGGTGCCGGACGGCGCGGAGTAGAAGCGGTCGGAGGCGTCCTCGACCAGGCCGCCGTTCTCCAGCGCGGCCACGTCCACCGTCCCCAGCGCGGTGAGCCAGGCCGGGTCCGGGACGGGCTCGCCGTGGACGCGGAAGCGGGCGATGCCGCCGTCGGGGTACTGCTTGAGGCGCAGGTGGGTCCAGCGGCCGGGGTGGCCGACGGCGAAGGCGTTGGCGGCGTGGCCGCCGACCGGGGTGCGCGGGACGAGGACGGTCCACCCGACGCCGTCCGCCGACAGCTCCTCGGGGGACGGCGTGCCGGGCACGGCGGTGGCCTCGACGCCGACAGCCTGCGGGTGGTTGCCGCGGAAGTGCGCGGTGTCGACGACGAGGCCGCGGACGACGCCCGGCACGCCGAGCCGGACCAGTGCCCAGTCGTGGTCGCCGTCGGCGGGGTACGGGTGGGCGGCGGACGGGCCGCGCCGGCGGCGGGTCTCCCAGCCGTCCATGACCTTGCCCTTGTGGCCGAAGTGCTCGGGGTCGAACCGGGCGGGGCCGGGGACGAGGAGGTTCTCGCGCTCGGCGAAGAACTCGTCGTTGGCGGCGATGACGGAGCCGCCGAGGCGGCGGTCGGCGAGGTCGGGCAGGTGGCCGAACGGCGGCTCGGCGGCGGCCCGGTAGTCGGCGTACGGGTCGCCGCCCCGGTAGGGCCGCGCGGACCCGGTGAACGTGGTGAGGGCGGCGGCAGGGGCGCCGGATATCCCGTCGACGGTCCCGTTGGTTGTCCCGCTGGTGGTCATGCGCGCTCCAGGAGTCGGCCGGTGGGTTCGGTGAGGGCGCCGCGGTGGTGGATCCGCCGGCCGCGCAGCCAGGTGGACCGGACGACGCCGCTCAGGGTGCGGCCGGCGTAGGCGGTCACCGGGTTGCGGTGGTACAGGGCGGCCGGGTCGACGGTGAACGTCTCGTCGGGGGCGAGGACCGCGAAGTCCGCGTCGCGGCCGGGCTCGACGGCGCCCTTGGCGGCGAGTCCGGCGAGGGCGGCGGGGGCGGTGGCCATCCAGCGGGCCACGTCGTCCAGGGTGTGGCCGCGCCGGCGGGCCTCGGTCCAGACGGCGGGCAGGCCGAGTTGGAGGGAGGCGATGCCGCCCCAGGCGCGGCCGAAGTCGGGGACCTTGAGGTCGGCGGTGCACGGGGAGTGGTCGGAGACCACGCACTGGACGGTGCCGGCGGCCAGTCCGGCCCACAGCGCGTCCCGGTTGGCGGCCTCGCGGATGGGCGGACAGCACTTGAACTCGGTGGCGCCGTCCGGGACTTCCTCGGCCGTGAGGGTCAGGAAGTGCGGGCAGGTCTCGGCGGTGATCCGGACGCCGGCCGCGCGGGCGGCGGCGAGCGTGCCGAGCGCGTCGGCGGAGGACAGGTGCAGGACGTGGACGCGGGTGCCGTGCCGGCGGGCGACGTCGACGAGCCGTTCGACCGCCGCGTTCTCGGCGTCGCGCGGACGGGAGGCGAGGAAACCGGCGTAGCGGGGGCCGTCCGGGCCGGGCGCGCCGTCCAGCCGCTCCGGGTCCTCGGCGTGCACGATCAGCAGCCCGTCGAAGGCGGCGAGCTCGGCGGCGACGGCCTCCAGGGCGGCGGCGTCCAGGGGCGGGAACTCGTCGACACCGGACGGCGAGAGGAACGCCTTGAAGCCGAGGACGCCGGCGTCGTGCAGCGGGCGCAGGTCGGCCCGGTTGTCCGGCACCGCGCCGCCCCAGAACCCGACGTCGACGTGGACGGCGGGCCGGGCCGTGTCCCGCTTGACCCGCAGGTGCTCGACGGTGGTGGTGGGCGGGACGCTGTTGAGCGGCATGTCGACGAGGGTGGTGACGCCGCCGGCCGCGGCGGCGCGGGTGGCGGTGGCGAAGCCCTCCCACTCCGTTCGGCCCGGATCATTGATGTGTACATGCGTGTCGACGAGCCCGGGGAGGAGGACGTCGTCGCCGAGGTCCTCGACCGGAACGCCGGGGCCGGGCGGGGCGGCGTGGCCGGTGACGGCGGTGATGCGGCCGTCCTCGACGACGACGGAGGCGGGGCGGGTGCCGTCGGGCGTCACCACGCGCCGGGAACGCAGGACGAACTGCCGGTCGGACACCAGGCCCCCCGAGGGTCAACAGGCGGATTTCAACGTTCTGTTGAACAGCGCTGGCCCGCAGTTTTCAGCCCTGACGGAGTCCCGTCAACCCCTCCGCCCCCACCAGGTCGTTTCCGCCCACCGGGATGGCACTTCCACGCCCCAGAACCGAGGGTGAGCCACCGGCCACGGCCCGGTAGGCTGCTCTCACCCCACCCCGGAAGGACCCCGACCAGTGCCCTCGTCCGAGCCCAGAACCCCGTCAGCCACCGGGGGCGTGCAGTCCCTCGAGCGCGCCTTCGTCCTCCTGGAGCGCATGGCCGACGCCGGCGGCGAGGTCGGGCTGAGCGAACTGGCCACGGCCAGCGGCCTGCCGCTGCCCACCATCCACCGGCTGATGCGCACCCTCGTCGCCACCGGCTACGTCCGCCAGCAGCCCAACCGCCGCTACGCCCTCGGCCCGCGGCTGATCCGCCTCGGCGAGAGCTCCGCCCGCCTGCTCGGCACCTGGGCCCGGCCGCACCTGACCCGGCTGGTCGACGAGACGGGCGAGACGGCCAACATGGCCCTGCTCGACGGCGACGAGGTCGTCTACGTCGCCCAGGTGCCCTCGCGCCACTCGGTCCGCATGTTCACCGAGGTCGGCCGGCGTGTCCTGCCGCACACCACCGGCGTCGGCAAGGCCCTCCTCGCCCAGGCGCCCGACGACGAGGTCCGCGCGATCCTCGGCCGCACGGGCATGCCCGCCGCCACCGAGAAGACCATCACGTCCCCCGACGTCTTCGTCGACGCCCTGGCCCGGGTGCGGGACTCCGGCTTCGCCGTCGACGACAACGAGCAGGAGATCGGCGTCCGCTGCCTGGCCGTCCCGGTCCCCGACTCCCCCACGGCCGCGGCCATCTCCATCTCGGGCCCGGCGGGCCGCGTCACGGAGGAGGCGACGGAACGCATCGTCCCGCTGCTCAAGCAGGTCGCGGCGGAGCTGGCGGCGACGCTGGCGAACACCTCGCCGGCCTGACGGCCGGGTTCCGGGGCGGACGGCGCCCGGCGGCGGGTTACCGCGGATTACGGCCCCGCGCCGCGGTCCCTCTCGCTCGGGCGTTTCGGGACACCGCCTCAGCTGTGTCCGGGACGCCGCCCCGGGCCCCGGGACCGACCACGCTCCACGCGGTTGTCCCCGAACCCCGGACGGGTCGAGCGCGCCGGCCCGCGACGCCGGTGGCAAGGGCTTCGCAGGGGTGGTGGGAGGCCGGGCCGGGCGCCCCTACCCCGCGAAGCGGTCGACCGCCTCGCGCACGTCGTTCAGGGCCGGGGCCAGAGCGCTCACCGACCCGACGGCCCCCGCCACGAGGAGCAGGGAACTGCGCAGGCGCGACACCTCCGGGGTGCCCGTACGGGTCATCGCGTCGAGGGCGGCGAGCTCGTCCTCGGCGGTGTCCCGGTCGGGTAACCGGGCGGGGTGCGCGGCCAGCGCCCTGCGGAGCCGGGAGACCGCGGCGCCCAGCTCGTCCACCCTCGGGTCCCGCTCGCCGGCCCGGCCCGCCGGCTCCTGTTCCACCACCACGGCGCCTTCCGCCACGAATCTCCCCCTGCCCACGCCACGCGCGATCAGTTAACGCCACTTTCCGCGGGCCGCGCCACACGGAAAGCGAAATTCAGGCCGCGTCTTCCTGAGCGACCGGCGAACTCCCGTACGGCGCGCGGACAGCCGCGATTGCGCTATGCAAGGGGCATGACGCTGACGAAGGACGACAGCCTTCCGCCCGTCGCCGGGCTGCTGCTGGCGGCGGGCGGGGGACGCCGGCTCGGCGGGCGGCCCAAGGCGCTGCTGGAGCACCGGGGCCGCACCCTGGCCGAGCGCGCGGTCGCGGAGCTCACGGCGGGCGGCTGCGGGCCGGTGCACGTCGTCGCGGGCGCCGCGGCGGAGGAGGTGCGGCGGCGGCTCGCGGGGGCGGGGTGCACGGTGGTGGAGAACCCCGGCTGGGCGGACGGCATGGGCTCGTCCCTCCGGAGCGGTCTGGCGTCGCTCGCCGGGACCGGCGCGTCGGCGGTCCTGGTGATGCTGGTGGACCAGCCGGGGATCGGCGCGGCGGCGGTGGCCCGGGTGGTGGCGGCGCACCGCGCGGGGGCCGGCCTGGTGGCCGCGTCGTACGCGGGCCGGCGCGGCCACCCGGTCCTCTTCGCCCGCCCGCACTGGGCGGGCGTCGCCGCATCGGCCGAGGGCGACCGGGGCGCGCGTGCGTACCTCCGCGCGCACGCGGCGGCGGTGACCGCCGTCGCGTGCGACGACGTCGCCGACCCGGACGACATCGACACCCCGGCGGACCTCCTCCGGCTGCTCGGCTGAGCATCTGGCCTTCTGCGGGCGGCCCCCGGCGTCGCCTGGGCGAGCCCGGCCCCACTCGGGCGAGCCCGGCCGCCTCCTCTTCGGCCACCGGCTGCGCGACGGCCCGCCGGAGATCCGCGACGAACCGGCGGACCCCTCCGGCCGCTCGGCCGAGCCTTCCGATCTCCTCCGGGTGGCCCCCGACCCCGCTCGGGCGAGCCCGGCCGCCTCCCCTCCGGCCGCCGGCTGCGCGACGGCCCGCCGACGAGGCCGGGGGGCTGCCCGCGACCGGCACGGACGCCGGGGGCTCCGCCGGGCTCCCGGCGGGCAACGTCCGGAGCGGTCGCGCCCGCTCACCCGCGCCGGGCGCGGCGGCGACGGAACAGGCCCGGTGGCACCGGGAGCGTTCCGCACACGAACTCCGCTTCCCCGGGTGCGCGTTCGCCTCCGGCGCCTCGCCGTCGAATTGGCACGAATTGCAGTTCACCAAATACCGGGCCTCCCTCCTTCTTTCGTGTGGTGTGTGCGCCGCCCGAGGAGCAGGCGGGAACCGGGCCCGGTGGGCACGGCTACTTAATACCCTCGTGTTGATCACTGATCTGTCCTCACGGGACACTCCGGCCCAGCCGCACTCGACGGACGGCGGAGCGCTCCCCCACCCCGATCCCGTACTCCGGCCCGTGCACGAGCGGTTCGCCGCCCGGGCGGCGGCCGACCCCGACGCCCCGGCCCTGATCACGGACGGTACGACGCTGACCTACGGTCAGGTCGACGCGGCATCGCGGGCACTGGCCGCCAGGCTGGCCGAAGTCGGGGTGGCCGACGGCGACTTCGTGGCGGTCCGCGTCCCCCGCTCCCCCGCGCTCGTCATCGCGTTGCTGGCTGTCCTGCGCGCCGGTGCCGCCTATCTGGCGCTCGATCCCCGGCAGCCCGCGGCCCGGCTCGACTCCCTTGTCCAGGACGCCGGTTGCTCGGCGACCGTCGTGCTCGCCGAGCGTGCGAGGGCAGGCGGGGAGCCGGGCGGCGACCCGACCGACCTGGCCGTCCGCGCCCACCCGCGCCCCGCTCACCAGACCTCGTCCCAGCCCGGTTCCGGCGCCCACCGGCCCGCCTGCGTGTTCCACACCTCCGGCTCCACCGGGCGCCCCAAGGGCGTCCTGGTCACGCACGGGAACCTCGCCGCGTTCGTCGGCCAGGAGCGCTGGGACGACCCCGCCCACCGGATGACGATGCTCACGTCGGCGCTCGGCTTCGACGCCCTCACCCACGACGTGTGGCCCGCCCTGACCCGCGGCGGCCGGGTCGTCGTCCCCGCCGTCGACCGGCTCGACGCGCACGTCCTGGCCGGCCAGGTCCGGGCGCACGGCGTGACCTCCGTCTTCCTGACCACCGCCTGGTTCGACCAGATCGCCACCGACGAGCCCGAGGCCCTGGCCGGGCTGCGCGCCGTCATCACCGGAGGGGAGGCGGTCCCGGCGCGCGCCCTGGCCCGGGTACGGGCGGCGTGCCCCGACACACGCCTCGTGGTCGCCTACGGACCCACCGAGTGCACGACCTTCACCACCCTGCACGACGTGACCGCCGCCGACCTCGCCGGACCGGTGCCGCCCATCGGCGTCCCGCTGCCCGGGCTGCGCGCCCACGTCCTCGACGATTCCCTGGCCGCCGTCGCCGACGGGCGGGTCGGGGAGCTGTACGTCGCCGGCGACCAGGTGGCGGCCGGTTACCTCGGCCGTCCCGGCCTGACGGGCACCCGGTTCGTCGCCGACCCGTACGGGCCGCCGGGCACGCGCATGTACCGGACCGGCGACCTGGTACGCCGCCGTCCCGACGGCACGCTGGAGTTCGTCGGACGCGGTGACGACCAGGTCAAGATCCGGGGGCACCGCGTCGAACCGGGCGAGGTGCGGGCCGCGCTGGCCGCCCTCCCCCAGGTCGCCCGCGCGGCCGTCACCGTCGGCGAGGACGCCCAGGGGCGCAAGCGGCTGCACGCGTACGTGGTGCCGTCCCGTCCCGCCGGCCAGGACGGGCCGGGCGGGCCGGACGGGCCGGGCGGGCCGGACGGGCCGGGCGGGCCGGGCGGAACCGCCGCCTCCGGCGAGGCGCCCGGTGACGTCCGGGAGGCGATCCTCGCCGGTCTCGCCGCCGCTCTGCCCGAGTACATGGTCCCGAGCGGCGTGACCCTCGTGGCCGAACTGCCCCTCACCGCACACGGGAAGGTCGACCGCACCGCCCTGGCCGCCCTGCCGCCGGCCCCCGACCTGCCGTCGGCCGCCGGTCTGCCATCGGCCCCCGGCCGCCGGGCCGGGACGCCCGTGCGCCGACGGCCGGCCACCCGGGCCGAGCGGATCCTCGCGGCCGTCTACGCCGAGATCCTCGGCACGCCCGAAGTCGACGCCGATGCCGACTTCTTCCGGCTCGGCGGGGACAGCATCACCGCCATGCGCGTGGTCAGCCGCGCCCGCCGGGACGGCCTCTCCCTGACCACCCAGGACGTCTTCCGGCACCGCACCCCCGCCGGCCTCGCCGCCGTCTGCGACCGGACGGCCGCCCCCGCGGCCGACCTGTTCCACGCGAACGCCACCGGGCCGGTGCCGATGCCGCCGATCATGCACTGGCTGCGGGAGGTCCGTACCGGCACCGACGCCTTCCACCAGAGCGTCCTGCTGGAGACCCCGGCCGGAGCCGACGCGGGCAGCCTGACCGCCGCCCTCCAGGTCCTGCTCGACCGGCACGACGCCCTGCGCATGCGCGTCGCCACGCACGCGGGCGGAGCGGTCTGGACACCGGAGATCCCGCCTCCCGGCGAGGTCGACGCCGGCGGGCTGCTCACCGTCGTCCCCACCGCCGACCTGCCGCCACCGCGGCTCGCCGACACCGTCGAGGCCCACCGCCGGCGGGCCGGGGCCGAACTCGCGCCCCAGGCCGGGATCATGGTCCGCGCCGTCTTCTTCGACGCGGGCCGCGACCGTCCGGGACGGCTCCTGCTGCTGCTCCACCACCTGGTCGTCGACGGGGTCTCCTGGCGGATCCTGCTGCCCGACCTCGCCGCCGCCCACACCGGCGGCGCGGCGGCCCTCACCGCCTGGGAGGCGACCGGCTCCTACCGCCAGTGGGCGGGCGAGCAGGTGGCCCGCGCCGGCTCGGCCGAGGTCATGGCCGGTCTGCCGCACTGGACCCGCGTCCTCGACGGCGCCCCGGCCCCCTGGGGCGGCCGCCCCCTCGATCCGGCCCGCGACACCATCGCCACCTCCCGCACCCTGAGCGTCGAGCTGGACCCCGAACGCACCGGCCGGCTGCTGGCCGACGCGCCCGCCCGGCTCGACGCCACCACCGAGGAGATCCTCCTCACCGCCCTGGCGGCGGCCGTCGCCGCCCACCGGGGTCAGGACCACCTCGTCCTCGACACCGAGAGCCACGGCCGTTCCCCCCGGCCCGGCCGGGACGCGGCCGACGCTCCCGGAGTGGATGTCACCGGCACCGTCGGCTGGTTCACCAGCATGTACCCCGTGCGGTTGCCGGTTCCGGGCGGTGCCCGGCCCGAGGACTGCGTCTCGCCCGCCCGGCTGCGCGAGCTGCTGGCCGCCGTCCGCCGCGCCCGGCGCGCCACCGGCCCGGACCCGGCCGACTGGGGTCTGCTGCGTCACCTCAACCCGCAGACCGCCGGCGTCCTCGCCGCGTACCCGGGACGACCCGTCCTCGTCAACTACCTCGGCCGGTTCGCCGCACCCGCACCGGACTCCTGGCCGCACGCGGCCGAGGCCGAGCCGCTGGGCATCCACCGCGCCGCCGAGATGCCCCTCTCCCACCCGCTGGAGATCAACGGCCTGGTCGACGAACGCACCGGCACGCCCCGGTTCCGCGCCGAGTGGCGCTGGGCCGCCGACCTCCTCGACGAGCCCGGCACCCGCACCCTCGCCGCGCTGTGGGAACGGGCCCTGACCACCCTGCTGACCGACGTCCCGACGGCCTCGGTGCCCCACCCGGCCGGGGCACATCACGGCTCAACCGGTACCGGCGTCACGACGGCGGACGCCACGGTGGCAGCGTCCACGCAGGCCGACGCCACGACGGCAGAGGCCGCCACGGCAGACGCCACGCAGACCGCCGCCGCGACGGCCGTCGCGGCGGCGGACACCACCACGACGGGCACCACCACGGCCCGGACCCGAACGGCCGGCGCCCCGGCAACCAGCGCTTCGACGACCGGCACTTCGACGACCGGCACCTCCGCGACCGGCACCCCGCCGGCCCGCACCACGACAGCCATCGCCGCGACACCCTGCGCCCCCGCAACCGGCGCCACATCCTCCGGCGCCCCCGCGCCGTCCGGAACCGCGACGACCGGCACCCAGCCGGCCCGCACCCCCACAACCGACGCCGTCCCCTCCGAACCCCCCGCGCCGCCCCGCCCCCGGCCCGGCGACGGCGCCGAGGAGTGGCCGCTCTCGCCGCTTCAGGAGGGCATGCTCTACCACGCCCTGCAGTACGAGGGCGGCGGCCAGGACCCGTACCACGTCCAGACCCGTCTCGACCTCGACGGTCCCCTCGACGCGACCGCCCTCCGCGCGGCCTTCGACCGGCTGCTCGACCTGCACCCGGCCCTGCGTGCCGGGTTCTCGCACGACTCGTCCGGCCGTGGACGGCAGACCGTGGCCCACCGGGTTCCGGTCCGGTGGCGCGAAGAGGATCTCACCGGCCTCGCCCCGGCCGACCGGGAGGCCGCCCTGGCCGATCTGACGGCCGCCGACCGGGCCCGTCCCTTCGACCTCGGCCGGCCGCCGCTGCTGCGGGCCGTCCTGGTCCGTCTCGCCCCGGCCCGGCACCGGCTGCTGCTGAGCTACCACCACATCCTCATGGACGGCTGGTCCATGCGGGTCATGCTGGACGACCTCGCGGCCCTGTACGCCGACCCCGGCCACACCCCGACCCGGCACTCCGCGCGGGCCTATCTGTGCCACCTCGCCGGCCAGGACACCGCCGACGCCCGCGCGGCGTGGCGCGGGGTGCTCGCCGGCGTCGACGAGCCCACCCTCCTGGCACCCGCCCGGACCGGCGGTCCGCTCCTGCCGGACACCGTCCGGCTCGGTCTGTCGCCACGGCACACCCGGGCCCTGGCCGACCGGGCCCGGGCCGCCGGGCTGTCCCTCGGCACCCTCGTCCTGGGCGCCTGGGGGCTGACCCTGGCCCAGCTCACCGGCCGGGCGGACGTCCTGTTCGGGACCGTCGTCGCCGACCGGCCACCCCATCTGCCCGGCGTGGACACGACGGTCGGGCTCATGAACAACGCCGCCGCCGTCCGCGTCGACCTGCGCACCGCCCACGACGCGGCATCCGTGCTGGACGCCCTCCAGTCCCAGCGCACCGAGCTGATGCCCCACCAGCACCTGGGGCTCGCCGAGATCACCCGTGTGACGGGCCTCCGGGAGCTGTTCGACACCGTCGTCGTCCTGGAGAGCTACACCGACGCCTTCGTCACCAGCCTGGCGCCCGGGCTGACCGTCACCTCCGCCGAGGTGCGCAACGGCACCCACTATCCGCTCTGCCTCCTGGTCAACCCCGGCGGCACGGGCGCCGGCACCGGTCTGACCCTCACGGTCCAGTACCGGCCCGACTGGCTCACCGCGAAGGGAGCCGGGGAGCTGGGCGAACGCTTCCTCGACGCCCTGCGCGCCCTCGCCGACGAGGGCCTCGACCGGCCCTGCCGGCTCCCCTTCCTGACGGCCGAGCCGGTGCCGGAAGAGGCGACCGCGCCCTCCGCCGACGGGCCCGGCCGACCGCGTCCGGTCCTGGAACGGGTGGCCGCGCGGGCCGCCGGGGACCCCGACGCGCCCGCGCTGACCGACGCGGAAGGGACCGTGACCCGAGGCGAACTGGCCGCTGCCGCCCACCGGCTGGCCCGGGTCCTGCGCGCCCGGGGACTGGGCCACGAGTCCGTGGTCGCGCTCTGCCTGCGGCGCGGCCGGGACGCGATCACCGGGATGCTCGCCGCCCTCGAAGCCGGCGCCGCCTACCTGCACATCGACCCCCGCCACCCCGCCGAACGCCTGGCCACCCTGCTCACCGGCGTCCGCCCGGAACTGCTGGTGACCCACCGGGAGTTCGCCCCGGCCCTGACCGGCCCCGCCGGTGACACCCCGCTGCTGGTGCTGGACGGAGCCGCCGCGCGGGCCGCCCTCGCCGCCGCCCCGCCCGTCGGCCTCACCGACGCCGAACGCGGCGGCCCCCGGCTGCCCGGCCACCCCGCCTACGTCGTCCACACCAGCGGCACCCAGGGCGTCCCCAAGGCGGTGGTCATGCCGTCGGGAGCCGTCGACCGGCTCGTCGACTGGCACCTCGACCGCTTCCCCGCCCAACCCGGCTCCGTCACCGCCCAGTTCACCTCCCTCGCCTTCGACGTCGCCAGCCAGGAGATCCTCACCGCCCTCGCCGACGGCCGCCTCCTGGCCGTACCCGACGCCGGCACCCGCGCCGACGCCGCCGCGTGGACCGCGTGGCTCAAGGAACACCGCGTCACCGAGCTGTACGCCCCCGACCCCGTCCTCGCCGCGCTCGCGGAGTTCGCCGTCGAGGCCGGGGAGACCCTTCCCGACCTGGCCCACCTCGTCCAGGCCGGCGAGGCCCTGGTGCCCACTCCCCCGCTGCGCGCCCTGTGCGCCGCCACCGGCAAGACCCTCCACAACCACTACGGGCCGGCCGAGACCCACGTCGCCACGGCCACCACCCTCGCCGGGGCGCCCCGGGACTGGCCGGCCCTGCCGCCCATCGGCACCGCCGTGCCCGGCACCCGCGTCCGCCTCCTCGACGAGGGGCTCGTCCCCGTCCCCGACGGCATCGCGGGCGAGGTGTACATCGCCGGCGACCAACTCGCCCGCGGCTACCTCGGCCGGCCCGCCGCGACGGCCGCCCGATTCGTCGCCGACCCCTACGGGCCGCCCGGCACCCGCCTCTACCGCACGGGCGACCTGGCCCGGCGGCGGGCCGACGGCTCCTACGAGTTCGTGGGCCGCAACGACGACCAGGTCAAGATCCGCGGCCACCGCGTCGAACCCGCCGAGGTACAGGCCGCCGTCGCGGCCCTCCCCGGCGTCCGGCAGGCCGCGGTCATCGCCCGCGAGGACACCCGGGGCCGCCCGGCTCTGACGGCTTACGTCGCTCTCGACCGGACGGGATCCGATCCGACGGGGTACGAGCCGACGGACCTCGACACGACAGACCACGCCCCGGCGGCCCTCAGCCCCGACACCGCCCCCGCCCGGCTCCGGGAACTGCTCGCGCGGCGGTTGCCCGACCACATGCTTCCCGGTGCGTTCGTCGTCCTCGACGAACTCCCGCTGACCACCAACGGAAAGGTCGACCGCCGCGCCCTCCCCGCCCCGCCCGCGCCCCGGCCCGGCGCCGCCCGTGCTCCGCGCGGCGCCACCGAGGCGCTGGTCACCGGGGTCTTCGCGGAGATCCTGGGGCAGCCGGCGGTGGGGCCGGACGACGACTTCTTCCTGCTCGGCGGGCACTCCCTGCTGGCCGCCCGCCTCCTGCACCGGCTGCGGTCCGCTCTCGACGCCCGCCTCGCCGACGTCCTCGACCTCAACCTGATCCGCAGCCTGCCGACCCCGGCCGCGCTGACCGACGCCCTGTCCGACGCCCCGACGCCCGACGCCCCGACCGACACCCCGGCCGACGCCCTGGAGAAGACCCCGTGAGCGACAACCCCTTCGACCGCGCCGACACCGACTTCCTCGTCCTCGTCAACGCCGAGGAGCAGCGCAGCCTGTGGCCCGCGCACATCGCCGTCCCCGCCGGCTGGACGGTCGAGCACCCGGCCGCGCCCCGGCAGACCTGCCTCGACCACATCGACCGGGTCTGGACGGACCTGCGTCCCGCGAGCCTGCGGGCCGCCACCGGCACGCCGGCCCAGGAGCCGGCCGGCCCGGCGACGGTGGCGTCATGAGTCCCGCACCCGCCTGGCGCGTGGCCGTCGTGGCGGCCCTGCCGCAGACGGCCCCGCCCCTGGTCGAAGCAGTGCGCCGGCTGGGACACACCGTGCCCGTGGTGATCGGGTGGCGCCGCCCCCGCGCCTGGCCCGGCCACCTCCTCGGCGAACACGACCTCCCCTCCGGCGTCGATCTCGTCCTGCCCCACACCACCGCCGCGGTGGGCGGCCTCCTGCGGGCGTACGCCGTGGACATGGCCGTCAGCTACGGCTATCCGCGCCGGCTGCCGGCCGACGCCGTGCACGCGCCCCGGCACGGCATCGCCAACTGCCACCCCTCCGCGCTGCCCGCCTACCGGGGCCCCAACCCCGTGGGCTGGGCCGTCCGGGACGGGCGCGAGGCGATCGGCGTGACCTGGCACCGCATGGACGAGGAACTCGACAACGGAACCGTCCTGGCCGCGGCCGGCATGCCCCTGCTCTCCGAGGACTGGTCGTTCACCCACGTCAACGACCGCGTCCTGAGCGTGGCCCTGCCCCTGCTCCCCACCGTGCTCGACCGGCTGGCCGCGGACGATCCCGGTGACGCCCAGACGGGCGGACCGCCGAGCTGGGCCGGCTTCTTCGAGGCCGATTACGCCACCATCGACTGGACCCGCCCCGCGCACCAGGTCCACGACCAGGTCCGGGCCTGGAACATCGCGGGTCACCACCCGCGTCTCGACGGCCCGGTCGGCGTCATCGAGGGCCGTCCCTGGAAGGTCCGCCGCACCTCTCTGACCGCACCCGGCCATGGCGTCGGGCGCCGGGTCGAGTGCGCCGACGGGCCCGTGTGGGTCACCGCCGCGGATCCGCTCACGGTGCGCTGAGTCCCGCTCGCCGAGGCCGGTGGATGGGGGGCGTCCCCCACCCACCGGCCTCGCGTCACCGCCCCGGGATGGCACTTCGGGCCATGGGCGACCGCCCGTCCGGCGGCCGGAAAGCGCCCTTCCCCCATCTCACCGGATTGAATTTCCAGCATGCGGAAACTAACCTCCAAAGAGATCGTCACCGTGCGGCACCCCGTGCCGCACGGCCCCGCACCGCCGCACCCCCCGCACCCCCCGATCCCCCCGAGCGAGGAGTGACCGCCCATGCCCGCAGCAGCGCCGACCCCGTCCGTCGCCGCCGGGACCGCGACCGTGACGCGCCAGGAGGAGGTACTGACCGGCCCGGCCCTGGAGTTCGTGGCCGCTCTGCACGAGCGGTTCACCCCGCGCCGTGACGACCTGCTGGCCCGCCGGGCCGAGCGGCGCGCCGAGATCGCCCGTACCGGGACGCTGGACTTCCTCCCGGAGACCGCGCGCGTCCGCGAGGACCCGACGTGGCGGGTGGCCCCCGCCCCGGCCGCGCTCGACGACCGGCGGGTCGAGATCACCGGGCCGACCGACCGCAAGATGACGGTCAACGCCCTCAACTCCGGCGCCCGCGTCTGGCTCGCGGACTTCGAGGACGCCTCCGCCCCCACCTGGCGGAACGTCGTCCAGGGCCAGCTCAACCTGATCGACGCGTTCGAGCGCCGCATCGACTTCACCACCGCGGAGGGGAAGACGTACGCCCTGCGCCCCGACGAGGAGCTGGCGACCGTCGTCGTCCGCCCGCGCGGCTGGCACCTCGACGAGCGCCACCTCACCGTCGCCGGCCGGCCCGTACCCGGCGCGCTGGTCGACTTCGGCCTCTTCTTCTTCCACAACGCGCGCCGCCTCGCCGAGCGCGGCAAGGGGCCGTTCTTCTACCTCCCCAAACTGGAGTCGCACCGCGAGGCGCGGCTGTGGAACGACGTGTTCGTGTTCGCGCAGGAGCGACTGGGCCTGCCGCACGGTACGGTCCGCGCCACCGTGCTGATCGAGACGATCACGGCGGCGTTCGAGATGGAGGAGATCCTCTACGAGCTGCGCGACCACGCCTCCGGGCTCAACGCGGGCCGCTGGGACTACCTCTTCTCCCTCATCAAGAACTTCCGTGCCGCGGGCGCGGAGTTCGTGCTGCCCGACCGCAACGCCGTCACCATGACCGTGCCCTTCATGCGCGCCTACACCGAACTCCTCGTCCGCACCTGCCACCAGCGCGGCGCGCACGCCATCGGCGGCATGGCGGCCTTCATCCCGTCCCGCCGCGACCCGGAGGTCAACGAGGCGGCCCTGGCGAAGGTCAGGGCCGACAAGGAACGGGAGGCGGGCGACGGCTTCGACGGCTCCTGGGTCGCCCACCCGGACCTCGTCCCGGTCGCCCGCGCCGCCTTCGACGCCGTCCTCGGCGACCGCCCGCACCAGAAGCACCGCCTGCGCGAGGACGTCCACGTCACCGCCGGGCAGCTCCTCGCGCTCGGCACGACGGAGGCGAAGCCGACCTTCGAGGGCCTGCGGAACGCCGTCCAGGTCGGCATCCGCTACATCGAGGCGTGGCTGCGGGGGCAGGGCGCGGTGGCCATCTTCAACCTGATGGAGGACGCGGCGACGGCGGAGATCTCCCGCTCCCAGATCTGGCAGTGGGTGCACACCGGCGTCGTCCTGGACGGCGGCGAGAAGGCGACGCCCGCCCTCGTCCGCGAGGTGGCGGCGGCCGAACTCGAGGCGGTCCGCGCCGAGCTGGGCGAGACGGGCTTCGCGGCGGGCCGCTGGCGCGAGGCCCACGACCTGCTGCTGCGGGTCGCCCTGGACGACGACTACGCGGAGTTCCTCACCCTGCCGGCGTACGAACTCCTCGACTGAGACCGCGCCGCCCCCGAACAAGGCGGCGAGGGATCGATACAGCGCAGCCCACACGGGGGAGACCGCGACTGGGACGACGGGGCTCCGGGCAGTTCTCGCCGGAACCGGAACCCGCCCCCGGTAAGGAGACGCCATGCTGCTCGTCACCCCCGCACTCGCCCTCGCGCTGGGCGCCCTCGCCACTGCGTTGAGCCCGGTCGTCCACGCCGTCTCGTCCCTCCTCTGGTCCGGCCGGCGGATTCCGGCGGCCGGACCGAGCGGCGCTCCGGGCCATGGCCGGGGCCGCGATCCGGGCGGTGGTGCGCGCTCCGGTGCGATCGCCGCTTTACCTCGACGGAGGTTGAGGTTCTACGGTTCCTCCCATGAGCATGGAGACCACCGCCTGGATGCAGCTGCACGGGCTGATCAACGCGCAGCGCGACCGGCGCCCCTTCGCCCGGGCCACCCTGCGCCGCGTCGCCGCCTTCGCCCGGCCGCACCGCCGCCACATCGTCCTCTTCGTCCTGCTGAGCGTCGCGGGCGCGCTGCTCGCCGTGGCGACGCCGGTGCTCGCCGGGCGGGTCGTGAACGCGATCGTGCACGGCGACGAGCCGGGCACGGTCGTCCGGCTCGCGCTGCTGATCGCCGCCATCGCCCTGGGCGAGGCGGCGCTCGGCCTGCTCAACCGCTGGCTGTCGGCGACGCTCGGCGAGGGGCTGATCCTCGACCTGCGGACGGCGGTCTTCGACCACGTCCAGCGGATGCCGGTCGCGTTCTTCACCCGCACCCGCACCGGCGCGCTGGTCAGCCGGCTGAACAACGACGTGATCGGCGCGCAGCGGGCGTTCAGCAACTCGCTGTCGGGCGTCGTCGGAAACCTGGTGACGCTGCTGCTCACCCTCGCCGTGATGCTGACCCTGTCCTGGCGGATCACCCTGCTCGCGCTGGTGCTGCTGCCGGTGTTCGTGGTGCCCGCCCGCCGGGTGGGCGCCCGGATGGCCCGGCTCCAGCGGGAGGCCGCCGACCTCAACGCCGCGATGGGCACCCGGATGACCGAGCGGTTCTCGGCGCCGGGCGCCACGCTGGTGAAGCTGTTCGGGCGGCCGGACGACGAGTCGGCGGAGTTCGCCGCCCGGGCGCGCCGGGTGCGGGACATCGGGGTGCGGACGGCGATGGCCCAGTCGGCGTTCATCACCGCCCTCACCCTCGTCTCGGCCCTCGCGCTGGCCCTGGTGTACGGCCTCGGCGGCTGGTTCGCGCTGCGCGGCTCCCTCGAACCGGGCGCCATCGTCTCCCTCGCGCTGCTGCTCACCCGGCTGTACGCGCCGCTGACCGCGCTGGCCGGTGCCCGTGTCGAGATCATGAGCGCCCTCGTCTCCTTCGAGCGGGTCTTCGAGGTGCTGGACCTCAAGCCGCTGATCGCGGAGCGGCCGGACGCCCGGCCGGTGCCGGACGGGCCGGTCTCGGTCGAGTTCGAGGACGTCCGCTTCGGCTACCCGTCGGCCGACAAGGTCTCCCTCGCCTCCCTGGAGGAGGTCGCCGCGCTGGACACGCGCGGCGGCGCCGAGGTGCTGCACGGCGTCTCGTTCCGCGCCGAGCCCGGGCAGACCATCGCCCTCGTCGGCTCGTCGGGCGCCGGCAAGTCCACCATCGCGCAGCTGCTGCCCCGGCTGTACGACGTGGACGCGGGCAGCGTGCGCCTCGGCGGTGTCGACGTCCGCGACCTGACGGCCGCTTCGCTGCGGGCCACGCTCGGCATGGTCACCCAGGACGGCCACCTCTTCCACGACACCGTCCGCGCCAACCTCGCCCTCGCCCGGCCGGGCGCGACGGACGACGAGCTGTGGGACGCGCTGCGCCGGGCCCGCCTCGACGACCTGGTGCGCGCGCTGCCGGACGGGCTCGACACGGTCGTCGGCGAGCGCGGCTACCGGCTCTCCGGCGGCGAGCGGCAGCGGATGACCATCGCCCGGCTGCTGCTGGCCCGGCAGCGCGTCGTCATCCTGGACGAGGCCACCGCCCACCTCGACAACACCTCCGAGGCCGCCGTGCAGGAGGCCCTGGCGGAGGCGCTGGAGGGCCGCACGGCGGTGGTGATCGCCCACCGGCTGTCGACGGTCCGGGCCGCCGACCGGATCCTCGTCGTCGAGGCCGGCCGGGTCGTCGAACGCGGCACGCACGACGAGCTCCTCACGCTCGGCGGGCGGTACGCGGAGCTGTACCGCACGCAGTTCGCGGCCGTGAACGGAGGGGCAGGACCGGCCGAGGCCGCCCGGGACGACGAGCGGGGGCTGCCGACGCCGGAGGTCGCGGCGCCGTAAGGGACCGGACGGGCGGCGGGGACGCGACGGCCGCCGGGGCGGGCCCGTCCCCACACGGCCCGAGCCGCCCGCCTCAGGTAGCGACCGCCCCGAACGCCACGAACCCGCAGATCAGCACCGCCAGCACGGCCAGCAGCGGCCAGACGAAGCGCAGGTACCGGTCGTAGCCCACCTTCGCCAGCGACACCCCGCCGACCACCACGGCCGTCGTCGGCACCCACAGGTTCATCCAGCCGCTGGCCGCCTGCCAGGCCGTCACCACCACGGCCCGCGAGACGCCCGCGAAGTCGGCGAGCGGGGCGAGGATGGGCATGGCGAGGGTGGCGTGGCCGGAGGTGGAGGGGATGAGGAAGGCGAGGGGGAGGTTGACGACGAAGACCATCACGCCGAAGACGGAGGCGGCGGTGCCGGTGACGGCGCTCTCGATCGAGTGCAGCACGGTGTCCGTGATGCGGGCGTTGTTCATGATGACCGTGACACCGCGGGCGAGGACGATCGTCAGGGCGGGCGCGAGGAAGTCGGCCGCGCCCTGGACGACGACCGCGCTCAGCCGCCGCTCCCCCAGCCGCGCCACGATCCCCACCAGCAGCGCGGCCGTGAGGAAGAGGGCCGCCAACTGGGCGAAGGACCAGCCGAGTTCCCAGCCGTAGGGCTTCGCGTCGGCGCGCCCGGTGAGGGCGCTCGCCCAGGGGATCACCGAGAAGATCATGAAGAGGAAGACGGCGGTGACCAGGGCGAGCACGGTCCGGTGCAGCCCGGTGAGGGCGGGCGGTTCGGCGGAGGCGGCGGCCAGTTCCCGGTCGCCGGGCAGGAAGCCGACGAGGGACCGGTCGGGGTGGGCGCGCACCCGGTGGGCGTACCAGAGGACGTAGGCGATGGTGACGCCGGTGAGGACCAGCCACATCGCGAAGCGCAGCGCGATCCCGTCGCCGAGCGAGACGTCGGCGGCGGACGACGCGACGCCCGTCGCGAAGGGATTGACGGTGGAGGCGAGCACGCCGACGCCCGCGCCCAGGATGATGGCGCCGGTGGCGACCATCCGGTCGTACCCCAGGGCGAGCATCAGCGGGACGATCAAACCGTAGAAGCCGAGCGTCTCCTCGGCGAAGCCCTCCACCGTGCCGAGCAGCGAGAAGACGGTCATCACGCCGGCGATCAGCAGGGCGCCGCGGGCGCGCAGCCGGTGGGCGAGGCGTTCGATGCCGCGGTCGAGGGCGCCGGTGGCGAAGACGACGGTGATGAACGCGCCGATGGCGAGGACGAACAGGAAGACGCCGGCGCTGCCGTAGAGGGTGCCGGCGGCGTCGGGGGCGACCTGGCCGGTGCGCGGGTCCCGGATGCCGTAGAGGCCGTTGACGGGGGCGAGGAACAGCTCGCCCAGCCGGTGGACGAAGTCGCCGGGCGCCGCCTCGCGGTGGTACGTGCCCTGGACGGGGTTGCCGTCCGGGGTCCGCCGGTAGCTGCCGGAGGGGATGACGAAGGCGAGGGCCCAGACGACGACGGTGACGGCGACGAGCACGGTGAGGGCGCTGGGGAAGACGAAGCGGCGGCGGCCGGGCTCGCTCTCGGAGGTCTCGGAGGCGCCGGAGGCGTCGTCGTCTGGCGGCGGCCGGTCGTCCATGGGGCCCCTCTCCGCACGGCGGATGCAGTCGGTGTGCCCCGATTATCACTAGATCAGCGGTTTCTCCCCTTCCGCCACGCGGGGTGGTCCGGCGGCCCGCCGGGCGCGCCCCACTCCCCGGAAGGCGAGGTTGAGCAGGACGGCCGTCAGGCAGCCGGCACTGACGCCCGAACCGAGGACGGTCCGCACCGCCTCCGGGACGGCATGCCCGGCGTAGAAGGTCTTGGAGACGACGGGGATCATGCCCATGCCAAGCGAGACGGCGGCGACGAGCACGTTGTCGCCCCGGTCGAGCCCCGCCTTGACCAGGACGCCGATGCCGCTCGCCGCGACCGTCCCGAACAGCACCAGGCCGGCCCCGCCCAGCACCGGCCGCGGCACCAGCGCGACCAGCGAGGCGAACGCCGGACTGAGCCCGAGGACGACGAAGACCAGCCCGCACACGGCGACGGTGAAGCGGCTGCGCACGCCGGTGATGGCGACGAGTCCGATGTTCTGCGCGAACGCGCTGTTGGTGAAGCCGTTGAACACGGGTGCGACGGCGCTGCCGAGGGTATCTGCCCGCAGCCCGGCCGCGATCGTCGTCTCGTCCGCCGGCCGCCCGACGATCTCGCCGAGCGCGAGCATGTCCGCCGTGCTCTCCGTCATGCACACCAGCATCAGGATGGACATGCTCACCACGGCCGACACCTGGACGTGCGGGGTGCCGAAGTGGAACGGCTCGGGGAAGCCGACGAGCGCCGCGTGCCGGGTGGCGGAGCCGTCCACCGCCCCCAGGGGCACGGCCAGCAGCGTTCCGGCGACCAGGCCGAGCAGCACGGCGATCTGCCGCAGGAACCCCTGGAGCAGCCGGCGCAGCACCAGCACGATGAGCAGCGTCGCCCCGGCCAGCCCGAGGCCGGTCCCGGTCGCGGGCCGCTCCGGGTGGCCGTCCTGGATCCAGCCGAAGGCGACGGGGAGCAGGGTGAGGCCGATGAGGGTGATGACCGTGCCGCTGACGACCGGCGGGAAGAAGCGGACCAGTCGGCAGAAGTAGGGGGCCAGGACGAAACCCAGCGCCCCGGCGACCATCACGGCCCCGAAGACCACCGGCAGCGCGTCCCGCCGGTCCGCCTGCCCGTCGGCGATGGCGAGGACGGGCGCGACGCCCGCGAACGAGACGCCGTTGACGAACGGCAGCCGCGCCCCGACACCGCGGAACCCGATGGTCTGGAGCAGCGTGGCCAGCCCGGCCGTGAACAGGGCGGCCCCGACGAGGAAGGTGACCTCCCGCGTGGACAGCCCGACGGCGGCCCCGATCACGAGCGGCGGGGCGACGACACCGGCGTAGCTGGCGGCGACGTGTTGCAGTCCGGTCGCCAGCAGGCGGGCGGGGCGCGGGAGTTCGTCGACGGGGTGGACGGACGGGGGTGCCTCCGGCGGCGGGGACGACTTCGGTGGCGGGGATGGCTCCGGTGGCGGGGGCGCGTCCGCGGGTGGGGGTGCGTCCGGTGGTGACGACGCCTCCGGGCCGGGGATCTGCCCGCCGCCCGCCGGGGGCGGCCCCGATTCGGGTGGTTCGGCGGCGGCGTCGGCGGACGGGCTGGGCACGGTCACGGGGGCGTTCCTCCTGTCGTTGTGCGTACCGCCGATGGGGCAGCACGGTTTCCGGAGGCGTCGCGGGATGGGGAGTTCCCTCACTCCCCCGCCGCGATGCGGGCCAGGCGGCGGGATTCGGTGCGGGCGGCGCGGGCGATCCCGTCCTCGTCGGCGGTGACCAGCCGGCCGTTCTCGACGACCGGCCGCCCGTGGACGAGGGAGAGGGTGACGGGCGCCGGCGGGCCCAGGACGAGGGCGGCCACCGGGTCGGCGACGGTGGAGTGGCCGAGCCCGTCGAGGCGCCAGAGGACGAGGTCGGCGAGCTTGCCGGGTTCGAGCGAGCCCAGTTCGTCCGCCCGCCCGAGCACCCGCGCGCCACCGTACGTCGCCATGCGCAGGGACTGACGGGCCGTCAACGCACCTGCGCCGGAGGAAAGCCGGTGGACGAGGAGGGAGTTGCGCAGCTCGGTGTGGAGTTCGCCGGACTCGTTGGAGGCGGTGCCGTCCACGCCGAGCCCGACCGGGACGCCGGCCGCGAGGAGGGCGGGGACGGGGGCGGTGCCGGCGGCGAGGCGGGCGTTGGAGGACGGGCAGTGGGCGACGCCGGTGCCGGTGCGGGCGAAGGCGGCGATGTCGGCGTCGTTCATGTGCACGCAGTGGGCCATCCACACGTCGTCGCCGAGCCAGCCGGTGGAGTCCAGGTAGTCGGTCGGGCCCATCCCGAACCGCTCCTTGCAGAACCGCTCCTCCTCGACCGTCTCCGAGCCGTGCGTGTGCAGCCGGACGCCCTTGCGGCGGGCGAGCGCGGCGGCCTCCCGCAGCAGGTCGGTGGTGACGGAGAACGGCGAGCAGGGCGCGACGCCGACGCGCAGCATCGAGCCGGGGGACGGATCGTGGTGGGTGTCGATCGCCTCCTCGGTGGCGGCGAGCGCGGCGTCGATCGTCTCGACGGCGAAGTCCGGCGGCAGCCCGCCGGCGGACTCGCCGAGGTCCATCGAGCCGCGGGTGGGGTGGAACCGCACCCCCAGCTCGCGGGCGGCGCGGATCTCGGCGCCGAGCAGGTCGCCGCTGCCGCGCGGGAAGACGTAGTGGTGGTCGGCGGCGGTGGTCACCCCGCCGCGCACCATCATGGCGAGCGAGGCGCGGGCCGCCTCGTACACCATGGGCTCGTCGATGCGCGCCCATATCGGGTAGAGCGCCTTCAGCCAGTCGAAGAGGACGGCCTCCTGGGCGAGGCCGCGGGTGAGCCACTGGTAGAAGTGGTGGTGGGTGTTGACCAGCCCGGGGGTCGCCAGGTGGCCGCCGGCCTCCACCCGGCGGACGACGCCGGTGAGCCCGGCGGGGGCGGGCCCGGGGCCGACGGACTCGATCCGCTCGTCCGCGATGACGAGGTGGCCGGTGGGGTGTTCGGTGTCGTGCGCGTCCACGGTCGCGAGGGCGCAGTTCTCGATGACGGTGCGCCGCGGTTGTGCTGCTGTCACAGTGCTGTTCCTCCGGAAGTACCGCGGGCGGAGCCCTAGAGACAGGTGAGGTCCACGGGGATGCCGGGTTCCGCCCCCGGGCGCAGGACGGTGGCCTCGATCAGGCCGTACGGGCGGTCGGCGGCGTAGTAGACCTCGTGGTCGTTCTTGAGGCCGAAGGGCGCCAGGTCCACGAGGAAGTGGTGCTTGTTGGGGAGGGAGAGGCGGATCTCCTCGATCTCGGGACGGTGCTCGACGACCCGGCCGCCCATCGCGTGCAGCGTCTGCTGGAGGGAGTACGAGTACGTGTCCGCGAAGGCGTGCAGCAGGTGGCCGCGGACGGCGGCCCAGGACCCGTCCCAGTCCGGCGCGGGCCGGGCGTCGTCCGTCCAGCCGTACCGCCAGCGGGAGTTGACCTCGGTGGCGAGGACGCGGTCGTCGGTCTCCTCAAGGGTGGTGTAGTGGTCCTTGACGAAGCCGCGGAACTCGGAGCCGGTGGAGTTGAGGACCACGAGGTCCTTGAGGCCGGAGATCACCTCCCAGGCCGTCCCGTCGTAGGTGATCTGCGCGGTACGGGTCTCGCGGCCGGCCCGGACGAAGGAGTGCCGGGCGTCGCCGCCGGGCGCGTCGATCCGGTCCCAGGCGTGCTCCTCGATCCGGATGCGCGCCCGGTGGATGGCCCGCTGACTGGTGACGAAGTGCCGGGCGAGGTGGATGCCGAACTCCTCGGCCGAGGCGATGCCGCGCTCCTTGGCGAAGGCGAAGACGGTGTTCTTGGTGGCGTCGGTGGTGAGGACGTTGGCGTTGGAGCCGGAGAGGTGGACGTCCTCCATGTCACCGGAGAGGGCGACGGAGACGACGAGGTCCTTGATGTGGTGGGTCGCGCCGTCGCGGGTGACGCGGACGACGTGGCACTCGGCCTTGCCGTACTGGTTCTGGCCGAGGACGGGACGGGTGGCGGCGGGACGGCTGGAGGCTTCGGTCGTGGGGCCTTCGGTCATGGGGGCTTCGGTCATCGCGTGCTAGCTCCCTCGGTAGACGGAGTAGCCGAAGGGGCTGAGCAGCAGCGGTACGTGGTAGTGCTCCCCCGGCGCCACGGCGAAGACCGCGGTGACCTCGGGGAAGAACGCTGCGCCCCCGGCTCGTTCACGGGACAGGTGGGGCCCGACGTCGAACCGCAGCCGCGCGTGGGTCGCTTCCCCGGGCAGCGCCGGAAGGCCGCCGCACCGGCCGTCGCCGTCGGTCTCGGCGGTGCCGACCGCCGACCAGGCGCCCCGGGTACGGGCGGTGAGGGCCACGGTCACCCCGGCGGCGGGGCGCCCGGCGGCGGTGTCGAGGACGTGGGTGGAGACGGTGGCGGTTTCCGTGGGGGTGGATTCCGTGAGCCGGGTCAGCCGCAGCCGGTTGATGCGCCCCAACTCGGCTCTGGTGACCTCGCGTTCGCGGTCGGGCGGGTTGCCGATCCGGCGCCGGAGGGCGTCGCGCAGCTCCTCGGCGGTCAGGCCGGTGGCGCAGACGAGGAAGACGTGGCCGAACCGCTCCCGGTAGGCGAGGTTCAGTTCGCGTACCTCGGCGGCGAGCGCGGGCGGCGCGCCGGTCATGCCGCGCTGTTCACCGGCCGAGACGGCGTCCCCCGGGGTGGGCCGCCCGATGGGCGGGTGCCCGGCGAGCGCCTCGTCGAGCCCCGCCGCGTCCAGCCGCGCCACCGCCGCGTCGGAGGCGGCGAGCAGCGCCCGGACGTCGGGGTACGGACGGCCGCGCAGCAGCTCCTCGACCCACGCCGTACTCGCGCACACCTCCGACAGCGCGGCGCGGGCCGCACCGTCGTCCGCCGCGTTGAACCGGGTGAGCCCCGGCACCGAACTCGAAGTCACGGGAACCTCCGTGGCGCTTCTCGCCGCACTCGGACGCGCTGCGCACAGCTAACGCCCTGGACACCTCGGCGTCAACACTTTGTTGAAAAACCACGCTTGGCGGGATACCCGGGCGCGACCGCGCTCATGCGGGCCCGCCGCCGCCGATCAGGATCGCCCCCGCGACGCCGACCGGCGGCGGTCGTGGACCTCGTCGAACCAGCCGCGGCCACCGTCGGCCTCACCCTCGCCGCGGGCCTCACCCTCGCCGTGAGCCTTGCCCTCACCGCCGGCCTCGCCATCACCGTGTCCGGAGCGCCGCCGCAGCGTCGCGGTGGCGATGTCGAGGAAGGCGGACGCGGGCCCGGAGGAGTCGCCCTCCGGGACGGCGAGGCAGGTCTCGACAGGCAGGGCGTCGGTGACGGGGAGGTAGACCAGGTCGGGGCGGGAGTACCTGCCCGCGACGCTGAGCGGGACGAGGGCGACACCCTGCCCGGAGGCGATGAGCTCGAACTTCTCTTCCAGTGAGGACGTCCGCCGCGTCCTGACGTCGAGGATCGGCTCGGCGTCGAGGTCGGCGACCGTGAGAGCGGGACGACCGGCCAGCGGGTGGGCGGCGGGCAGGCAGAGGACCTTGCGCTCGCGGCCGATGGGGACGGTGCGCAGCCCGGCGTCGTCGAAGGGGCGCCGGAGGAAGCCGACGTGGGCGCGGCCGTCGCGCAGCGGCGCGTCCTGCTCCCACCAGCGCAACGGGAACACGTCGACCGCGACCTCGGGGTGGCGCGCCGTGAACTCCCGGATGGCGTCGGACACCTGGAGGCCGGGCGAGAAGGCGACGACGAGCCGCTGCTCGCCGCGGTCGGCCTCGCGCACCCGCCGCAGCGCGGCGTCGACGACGGCGGTGATCCGGCGCGCCTCGTCGTACAGCTGCCGTCCGGCGGCGGTGAGTTCGACGCTGCGGGTGGTGCGGTCGAGCAGCCGGTACCCCAACTCGTCCTCGAAGGCCCGGATCTGCCGGCTGAGGACCGGCTGGGCGATGAACAGGGCCTGGGCCGCCCGGCCGAAGTGCCGGTGCTCGGCGACCGCGACGAAGTAGCGGAGCTTGCGCAGGTCCAGATCCATGCCCGAACGGTATCAATGCGGAGGGAAGGGTATTGGACGCCCGGCGGGGCCCGCTCGGAGACTGGGGCCCTGCCCGCCGGCCCGTGTCCGCGGAATCCGCCCGCCGCCGGCCCGTATCCAGAACAGGAATCAGCATGTCCGAGACCCGTAGAACCGCTCTCATCGTCGGGGCCTCCCGGACCCTGGGCCTCGGGATCGCCGCCGAGTACCTCCGGCGCGGCTGGGACGTCATCGGCACCGTCCGCGGCACCGGACGTACGGGCCTGCACGACCTGGCCGCCACCCTCACGTCCGACACCGACACCTCCGGGGGCCGACTGACCGTCGAGTCACTGGAGATGACAGACCCGTACCGGATCGCGGCGCTCCGCGACCGGCTGGCGTCGCGGACGCTCGACCTCCTCTTCGTCAACGCCGCGATAACGCGCGGCGATCTCCCGATCGGCGAGGTGCCGACGGACATGTTCACGGAGGTCATGGTCACCAACGCGCTGAGCCCGATGCGCGTCGTGGAGACCCTCCGCCCGCTGGTCGCCCCGGCCGGCACCATCGGCGTCATGTCCTCCGACCAGGGCAGCGTCTCGCTGAACACGCGGGGCGGCCAGGACCTCTACCGGGCGAGCAAGTCCGCCCTCAACCAGCTGATGCGCTGCCACGCCGCCCGGCACGCCTCGGACACCCGGACCCTGCTCCTGATGGACCCCGGCTGGGTCCGCACCGGACTCGGCGGCCCGGAGGCGGACCTCAGCGTGGAGGAGAGCGTTCCGGGGGTGGTGGAGACGATGGAAGCGCATCGGGGGAAGCGGGGCCTGCACTTCGTCGACTACGAGGGGAAGGCCGTGCCCTGGTAGTTCACGCCGACCCGGGCAGGACGAGGGTGAAGGTGGTCCCGGGGCGCGGGTGGTCGGAGCCGGCGGTGAGGGTGCCGCCGTGGCGCTCGGCGATGTCGCGGGCGATGGCGAGCCCGAGGCCGCTGCCGCCCGCGTCGCGGGCGCGGGCCTCGTCGAGCCGGGTGAACCGCTCGAAGACCAGCTCGTACTCGTCCGGGGCCAGGGGCGTGCCGTCGTTGTGGACGGTGACCGTGTGCGTCCGGCCGTCGGTGGTGACGTCCAGGACGACGGCGGTACGCGCGTGCCGTACGGCGTTGTCGAGGAGGTTGCGCAGCAGGCGGTGGAGTTGCGCGCCGTCGCCGCGGACGGGTGCCCGGTCGGGGCCGGCGCGCAGCGAGACGGGGTGGCCGCGGTGGCGGTACTCGTGGACGAGCTCCGCGGCGAGGCCCGCCAGGTCGACCAGGGAACGGGCAGCGGGCCGGTCGGGGCGGGCCAGCAGGAGCAGGTCCTCGGTGAGGGCGTGGACGCGCCGCGTGGCCGTGAGGGCGTGCCGCAGCGTCTCGTGCGCGTCGACGGTGTCGGGGTGGGCGAGGGCGGTCTCTAGTTCGTAGCGCAACGCGGCGACGGGGGAACGCAGTTCGTGCGAGGCGTCCGCGACGAAGCGGCGCCGGGCTTCCACGGCGGCCTCCAGCCGGTCCAGCGTGGTGTTGGTGGTCAGGGCCAGGCGGCGGACGGGGTCGCGGGCGTCCGGGACGGGGACGCGGCGGTCGAGGCTGGTGTCGGTGATCTCGGCGACCTCCCGCCTGATCGCCTCGACCGGACGCAGCGAGCGGCGCGCGGCCGTCCAGGCGAGGGCGGCGACCAGCAGCGCGGCCAGTGGGACGCCCGCCAGGAGCGGGACGCGCAGAGGGTCGGCGGCCCGCTCGGAGTCGTCGGGGGGCACGAGGACGTAGAGGGTGGAGCGGCATGAGCCGTCGGCCTCGGTGGGCCGGCGGCACGCGTGCGCGGGGGTGTGCACGGCGGTGGCGAAGACGGTCATGGTGCGGTGGGCGAGGACGTGCGCCTGCCGGTGGTCGAGGAGCGCCTTCTGCTCGGCGGAGGTGTTGGTGACGGGCGGCGGCTTCAGCGTTCCGTCGGGACGGTGGAAACGGTCGTGGTCGCGTTCGTCGACCCCGCCGACGCGGACCGTGCCCCGCTGCGGGCCGCCGGTCGCCCGGCGGGGAGGCCCTTCGGGCGGCGGCGGGAGCCGGCCGGCCAGACCGGTGAGGTCCTCGGTGCCGCCGGCCGCGGCGACGGTACGGCCGGCCCGGTCGATCTGGATGAGGGGCCAGCCGCGCAGGGGGTCGCTGAGCCCCTCCCCGCCCGCTGCCGCCTGGGCGGCGAGCTGGATGGACAGTTCGAACGCCCGGTTGTCCGTCGCCCGGTAGGCGTTCTCCCGCACGTGCTGGAACAACCACCACGCCCCGGTGCCGGACAGCACGAGGGCGGTGATCCCCGCCACGAGCGCGATGCGGACGTGTCCGGGCAGTCCGGACAGCCGGCGGAGCAGGGCCGGCGGAGCGGGCGTACGGCGGCGCCACGGCCTCCGGCGGGCGGTCGTCACGGCCGTTCGCGGGGCGTGAGGCGGTACCCGTACCCGCGGACGGTCTCGATGCTGTGGGTGGCGAAGGGGGCGTCGGCCTTCTTGCGGAGCGTCGAGATGTAGACCTCCACGATGGCGGTGCCGCCGGTATAGGCCGGGTCCCAGACCTCGTCGAGGATCTCCTCCTTCGGCACCGGGCGGTCCGGTGTGCGCAGCAGGCAGGTGAGGATCGCGAACTCCTTCGGCGTCAGCGCGAACTCCACGTCGCCCCGGCCCGCGCGGCGGGAGGTCACGTCCGCCCACAGGTCGCCGACCCGCAGCACGGACCGGTCGGCCGTGCCGGTGGCGCTCCGGCGCAGCAGGGCCCGCAGCCGGGCGAGGAGGACGACCGAGGAGAACGGCTTGACGAGGTAGTCGTCGGCGCCGGTGTCCAGGCCCTCCGCCTCGTCGTACTCGCCGCCTTTCGCGGTGAGCATCAGCACGGGCGTGGTGAGGCCCGCGGCGCGGAGCGCGGAGCAGATGCGGTAACCGTTCAGACCGGGGAGCATGATGTCCAGCACGATGACCGCGTGGCCGCCGGTCAGGGCCCGCTCCAGCCCGGTGGTGCCGTCGCGGACGAGTTCGACGCGGTAGCCCTCCGCCGTCAGGCCGCGCCGGAGGGCGGGGCCGAGCTGCGGGTCGTCCTCGACGACCAGGATGCCTGTCACGGGATGAAGCCTGCCATGTCGGCAGACTCCTCCCTTAAGACGGCCTTTGGGTTCTTTAGATCATCTTTGGGTGGATCGCCGCATGCTGTGTCCCACACCGTGACCGACCCCACCAGCCGCCGGCCGGAGGCGTGCACCCATGCGTATTTCCTTCCTCCTCCACAACGCCTACACCGTCGGCGGCACGATCAGGTCGACGTTCAACCTCGCCGCCGCGCTGGCCGCCGCCCAGCACGACGTGGAGATCATCTCGGCCATCCGCTACCGCGAGACGCCGGTCATGGGCGCCCCGCCGGGCGTCCGGCTGACCCATCTGGTGGACCTGTGCCGCGACTCCCCGCACTACGACGGCGACGACCCCCGCCACGCCCGGCCCGCCCGCGTCTTCCCCCGCGCGGACGGCCGGCACCGGCAGTACAGCCGCCTCACGGACGAGCGCATCGGCCGGTATCTGTCCGGGTTGGAGACGGACGTGATCGTCGGCACCCGGCCGGGCCTGAACGTGCACATCGCCCGGCAGGCCCACCCCGACGCCATCCGAGTGGGCCAGGAACACCTCACCCTCTCCGGCCACGGCCTGCGCCTGCGGCACGAGATACGCCACCGCTACCCCCTGCTGGACGCGCTCACCACCGTGACCGAGGCCGACGCGCACGCCTACCGGGGGCTCGCCCTGCCGGGCGTACGGATACGGGCGATCGCGAACAGTGTCCCCGCCGCGGCTCCGGCCGCCGGCCCGGCCGAGCACCCCGACCGCAAGGTCGTCGTGGCCGCCGGGCGCCTCATCCCGGTGAAGCGCTACGACCTCCTCATCAGGGCCTTCGCCGGCGTCGTCGCCTCCCACCCGGACTGGCGGCTGCGGATCTTCGGCAGGGGCGACACCACCGGCGACGAGCGCCGCGCCCTGACCGCCCTCATCGACGCCCTCGGCCTGCACGACCACGTCTCCCTCGACGACCACGTGGACAACCTGGAGGCGGAACTGGCGAAGGCGTCCATAGCCGTCTCCACCTCCGACCGGGAGTCCTTCGGCATGACCATCGTGGAGGCCATGCGCTGCGGCCTCCCGGTCGTCGCGACCGACTGCCCGAACGGCCCGCGCGAGATCATCACCGACGGCGTCGACGGCCGCCTGGTCCGCCCGGGCGACACGGCGGGCGTCACCGCCGCGCTGTGCGACCTGATCCGCGACGACGCGACGCGCCGGCGCATGGGCGAAGCGGCCCACCGGAACTCGGCCCGCTTCACCCCGTCCCACATCGCCGCCCAACACCTCGCGCTGTACGAGGAGTTGCTGAGCCGCGGCCCGGGCAAGCGCGCCCTCGGCCCCCTGCGCGAGGCCGCCCACCGATCGCGCACCGCCGCCATCGACACGGCCCACGCGCTGCGGTCGCGCGCGCGGCGCGCGCTGAAGAGGTGACGTGCGGGCCGGACCGAGGCCGTCGCGACCTGCTACCGGGAGGCTCCGTCGGGCCAGACAACCTGAGTGGGAACGCCGTTACGCTCGGCGTAGGCCACGACGTCGGCGGTGCCGCCATAGCCGCGCGCCGGCTCACCATCCCAAACGGCGACCAGCCGGTCGACGAGCCCCACCATCAGCTCGCTGCCCGCCATGTGAGCGTGTGAGTCGGAGTGCCGCAGTCCCGTCGCGTGCACGTCGACAGCTCGGCGCATGAGCTCGTCGTACTCCGCGTGATGCGAGAGCGGCAGCCCCTCTCGGTAGCTCTCGGCAGGAACCACGACTTCAAGCCGCCCGCCCCGGGCGAGAACTTCCTGCGCCAACCACGCATCCGGCCCGTCCGCGATGCAGCTCACGACGACCAGGTCCGCCGCCTCCAGCGACGCGACAAGAGCGGCCAGCTCCAAGCGAACACGCCTCTCGACTTCGGACGAAAGTCCGCGATGGCCCGTGATACCAATCCTCATGCGACCCTCTCGTCACAGGTATACATCGTGCATTCGCTCATCGAAGTCGCGGACGATGACAGGCGGGTTCCCCGTGGAGAGACCTCGTCGGAACTGGCGCGCCCGCTCGACCACGCGTCCCGAGCGCAACTTCAAGCCGACGTCCAATGCTTGTGTCGCGAGGGTGAACGCCGCGTCCAAGTGCCCGGAGGCCATATGTCCACTGGCCACGTCCAGCGCTAGGAGGGCCCGCTGTTTCTCATGCCCCGATGATAGGGCCGCGGAGGCGTCTTCCACAGACGAATGCACCCACCGCGGACGTGCCAGCCGGGCGCCACACGTAATGCGAGCCGCGGCGACCTTGCGCTCATCGAATACGAACACCCACGGCCACGGCGGCGGATCCGCGCTGTGCAGCCGCTCTACCTCCGAAGCACTCGCCACGAGCGCGCGCTCGGCCGCACGTTCATCGCCTGCTGTCGCGTGCGCGACCGCTTCCAACGAAGAGAGCCATGCCGCGGCGATGGCGGGCCTGTCACGGCCCAGCAGTCGGCGTGCGCCGTGGATGAGACTCAGGCCCTGCGCCACATTGCCCGCGTCCACTTCGAAACTTGCCAAGCTGCCCTGCTGGTAGGCGAGCAGCAGGGGGTCGGCCGACTGGCGGGCAGCCTTGATCGCGGCTCCGTACCATGTTCGCGCCGAGCCGTGATCGCCCATGTCCCAGCTCAACCAGCCGGCCAGGCCGGCCACTTCGCTCCCCACCGACGCCAGCCTGGACCGCGTCGAACGATCCCGCGCCTGCGACGTCACTGCTTGGATGAGACGCATATGTCCCTGCACCGCCTCGGCGAGCACGCGGGCCGGGGCGGTGGCGTCCATTCGGCGATATGCGGTCGTAGCCATACGCAAGACGGCTGCTTGCCCGGTCTCCCTCTCTTGCGGGGCGGGAGTCGGCACACCGAGGACTGGCACGGAGGCGGTTATCGCCACGCCGGTCAGAAATTTACGCCGTTCCATTGGATCATTCCCATCCCCGGGCGGGCTCGCACCGCTGTCGGCCAGTCCGACCAAATGCGGTGGGATGCCGAGATGACTTGCCGCCCTCGCGAGCATTGCCATGTGGTACTCGCCTCTGCCGCGCTTCTCCAGGCGTGAGACAGCGGACTGAGAGAGTCCGCAGGCGTCACCGAGTTGGCCCTGAGTCATACGGGCGTTTTCACGCGCCAGTTTGATGACTCGTCCGTAGTCGCCTTCCGCGGCCGCTTCCCGCAACCTGGCGTCGGACCACTGCATTTGCGCCTGCTCCCCTCACGGTAACTGCGAGTGACCGCACCCGCGAGCCGCCGTATGCGTTGGGCGCATACCCGTATGCCCTGTCCGCATGACGCCTGGCCCGTCGAGCCCCTGCAACGGTTTCCTCATCCCCCAACGACAGATGGAGGTGGACGGTGCGAGGACTCAGAGAGCCGTCGATCACATCGGACTGGATCCAGGTGTCTCGGCTCCACCCGGATACGCCCGTGGTTCACATGGAACTCTGCAGGCGAACTCCGAGTCGGGCCACGGCAGGGGGGTGTGTCCGATGGTGAGATACGGAAACTGGGCCACCGACACCCGGGACGGCCGGCTCGGCCAGGTGGTGCGCCAGAAGTACACGCACATCGTGCTGCGCGCACCGGACGGCCGAAGTGAATGGGACTGCCCGTTCGACGACCACCGCATCGCGACCGTGCGGGAGCTCAAGGACGCCGGGCTCTGGGAGCGGCGGTGAGCGCCGGGCGGAAGGAGCCGCGTTCCCGGCTGACGCTGCGCGTCTCCAGGGACGGCGGCCGGACGTACGGGAGCACGGTCACGCACCTCCCCCGCGCCGACCGCCCGCCGGACTCGCCGCTCCGCTTTCCGCCGTGTTCCTGTCCCACCTGTCACCCGAGGACCCGATGAACCACCCCTCACTCCCGATCCTCTTGCCGCACAGCGGCGGACCCCGCGCGTCGCGCACACCGACGCCGTGCCCGCCCTGCGAGATCCACGAGGGCGAGCTCCGCGCCCTGGAAGTGGAGTTGCGGGCCGCCGAGCGCCGAGAGGACGGCAGCCGTGTCGCGCTCCTGCGGCACGAGCACGACGAGCGGCTCGAAGCCCTGCGCCGCCACCGCGACGGTCACGCGCGACGGGCCGCGCCCTGAGCGGTCAGCCGGCCGCGCGTTCCGCGGGAAAGTCGGCGCCGAGCGTCACCTCGCGCCAGCCGTCGAAGGCCGTCCGGAGGGAGTCGAGCCTGGCGGTGGCGATGTCGTACGCCGCCTTGCCGAGCAGCAGGCGCAGCGGCGGCCGTTCGGCCGTGACGGCGTCGAGGACGGCCCGGGCGGCGCGTGCGGGGTCCCCGGGCTGGTGGCCGTAGGTGGCGAAGGTGCTGGTGCGCCGGGTGCCGGCGGTGGGGGCGTAGTCGTCGATGACCACGGCGGACTGGCGCATGGAGGGTCCGGACCAGTTGGTGCGGAACGCGGCGGGTTCGACGATCGTCACGTTGATGCCCAGGGGGGCGACCTCGGCGGCGAGGGACTCGGAGAGACCTTCCACCGCGAACTTCGTGGCGTGGTAGTAGCCGGTGGCGCCGAAGCCGGCGAGGCCGCCGAGGGACGACATGTTGACGATGTGGCCCGAGCGACGGGCTCGCATGCCGGGCAGGACGGCCTTGGTGGTGTCGATCAGACCGAAGACGTTGGTGTCGAACAGGGCGCGCACCTCGTCGTCCTCGCCCTCCTCGACGGCGGCGAGGTACCCGTAACCGGCGTTGTTGACCAGGACGTCGATCCGCCCGAAGGCCGCCTCCGCCCGGGCGACCGCCTGCGCGATCCGGTCCGCGTCGGTGACGTCCAGCGGCAGGGCGAGGGCGCGTTCCCCGTGCCCGGCGACCAGGTCGGCGACCGTGCCGGGGTCCCGAGCGGTGACCACGGCGCGCCAGCCCCGTTCCAGCACCGCATGGGCGAGGGCCCGGCCCAGGCCGGAGGAGCAGCCGGTGATGAACCACACGGGACGGTCGATGGACGTGTCAGAGGTGCTCATGTGGGATGTGTCCTTCGTTTTGGGGAGTGATTCGAACGCTCTGGGGATCGATGGCGGTGAGGTCGCCCAGCAGGGTCAGCGACCGCTCGGCGGTGCTGCCGGGCTCGGCCCGGTAGACCACCAGGTGCTGGCCGGGGGCGCTGTTGACGGAGAAGGTCTCGAAGTCCAGGGTGAGGTCGCCGACCGTCGGGTGCCGGAACCGCTTGGCGGAGGCCGTCTTGGCCCGTACCTCGTGGCGCGCCCACATGCGGGCGAAATCGTCGCTGCACACGGACAGTTCGCCGACGAGTTCGCGCAGCCGCCGATCGTCCTGGGTGGGGTTGGCGGCTCGCAGCGCGGCCACGCACCCCTGCGCCACCACGGACCAGTCACGGTAGAAGTCCCGCGCGGCCGGGTTCAGGAACATGGCGGTGATCAGGCTGTTCTCGCCGCCGAGCCAGGAGAACAGCGCTTCGCCGAGGGGGTTGACGGCCAGCAGGTCGAGGTACCGGCCGTAGACCAGGGCCGGGGTGCCCGCCCAGGCGTCCAGCAAGGACACCAGTTGCGGACCGGCGCACTCCCGGGCGGGCCGGGGGCGTGGGCGCGGCGGCGGATCGACCGTGGCGCGCAGGTAGGCGGCCTCCTCGTCCTTCAGCAGGAGCGCCGCCGCCAGGGCCCGCAGGACCTGGGACGAGGGATTGCGTTCGCGTCCCTGTTCCAACCGCACGTAGTAGTCGGTGCTCACCCCGGCGAGAACGGCCACCTCCTCCCGGCGCAGACCGGGGGTACGACGCGCGCCCGCGGGCATCCCGTGGTCCTCAGGGCGCACCAACGCGCGACGGGCGCGGAGGAATTCGCTCAACCGGTTGTCGTCCATGCCGTCCAACGTACGGTCCGGCACCGTGAAGAGGGTGGCCCTGCCGCACCCACCCAGGGGGACGGACCTCGGCGCGGCTTCGCCTCCGGCCTACTGGCTCCGCGCGTCGTCAGGGGCCTTCGGCCCGGTCCGTCTCCAGCAGCCGGGAGATCCGGGCCTGGACCCGGTCCGAGGCGGTGAAGGTGACCAGTTTCTGCTCGGGGTCGTCGGCGAGTCGGAGCACGACGTGCTCCAACTCGATCTCGCCGAGGGCAGGGTGGCGCAGCCGTTTGGTGCCGGAGCTCAGCGGCATGACCCGGTGCTGTGGCCACCATTCCCTGACCTCGGGGCTCACCGCGTGGAGGCGTTCGAGCAGCGATCCGAAGCCGGGGTCGCCCGGGTGCCGAGCGGCGGCGGTGCGGAACCGGCCGAGCAGCGCGGACGCTTCGGCGGGCCAATCCACCATCACCTGGCGGGCGGCGGGGTCGGAGAACATCCACCAGAGCAGGTTGCGGGCTTCCGGCGGCCGGGCCGGCCAGTCGGTCCACAGGGTTCGGGCGGCCCGGTTGGAGGCCAGCACGTCCCAGCACCGGCCGGTGACATAGGCCGGGCAGGGGTCGAGCCGGTCGACGAGGGAGGCCAGGGCGGGTGGCGGCGCTTCGGCGACGGCGGGGGTCTCGGCGGGTGGGGCACCGTGGACGAGTTCGTGGACATGCCTCCGCTCGGCGGCGTCGAGCCGTAGGGCCGCCGAGAGCGCGTCGAGCACCTGCCGGGAGGGACGTACCTCGCGGCCCTGCTCCAGGTAGGTGTAGTACGTCGAGGAGATAGCCGCGAGCTGGGCCACCTCCTCACGGCGCAGGCCGCGGGTCCGGCGTCGAGTCCCTGCGGGCAGACCGACGTCGGCCGGCCGGAGCCGCTCGCGGCGGGAGCGGAGCAGCTCTCCCAACTCCCTTGCACGGGAGGTGGACTGAGGCATCCTGGTACTTCCGTTACTAGGAAAAACGTCCTGTGGATACCAGTCTAGGGCGTGGCTACGTTGGCGCCATGAACAGCATGAACGTCACGAGTACGGACTCCGGCACGACCGGGTCCTACCCCATCCGTACGGAACGCCGGGACATCCCGGTGGGCGACGGTCCCGCGATGGGGGCCTACGTCGCCCGGCCGTCGGCTCCCGGCCCGTTCCCGGGCGTCCTGGTGGGCATGGAGCTCTTCGGTGTCGACGCCGGTGTCCGCGAGGTCTGCGACCGGCTCGCGGCACTCGGGTTCGTGGCCCTCGCGCCGGACTTCCACCACAGGACCGCTCCCGGAAGCGAACTGCCCCGCGACCCCGAGGGCCGGAAGCGGGGCTTCGAACTGCTGGAGCTGATGACGCGCGCCCAGGTGCTCAGTGACGTCGGCGCCGCCGTCGACCACCTGCGCGCGACCGGCAGCGAGCGCGTCGGCATGGTCGGGCTGAGCGTGGGCGGTCACATCGCCTACCTCGCGGCCACCGAGTTCGACCTCGCCGCGGTGGCCGTCTTCTACGGCGGCTGGCTGCCGACCACCGACATCCCGATCAGCCGCCCCGAACCGACGCTGTCGCTCACCCCGAAGATCACCGGACGCGTCCTCTTCCTCGTCGGCGAGGAGGACCACCTCATCCCGCCCGCACAGCGACGCGAGATCGCGGACGCACTGCGCGAGGCCGGCACACCGCACGAGACGGTCGTCTACCCCGGCGTCGGACACGGCTTCCTCCGCACCGATCGCACCACGTCCGCCGACGCGTGGCGGCGCGTCCACGCACTGCTGGCGGGCACCGCGGCCCAGCCACCGCGGGAGCTTTCGCAGTCGACTTGAGCGATGTGGAGGTGCGGACCCCGGGGGCGACCGCACACGGGACAGTCCGGCCGCCGGCTCAGCGGCCTCGACCGGCCGCGCCCGCTAAGCTCTTCACGGCCCGGTTCGGGGCCGGCCCGGCCCTGCGGGGCCTGGGTGCGGGCTCCGGCAGGCGGGCCAGCCTGCCGCTGATCACCGACGCCGCACGGCTCACGGCGTCGCACAGCGGAGGGATCAGCTTCGCGTCCAGGGCGGTCACCGCGACGGCGGCCACCACCTGGCCGGACGCCGAGTGCACCGGAGCCGCCACGCACGACAGCGACTCCACGCACTGCTCGTAGTCGAACGCGAGCCCCCGCTCCCGAATCCGCGCGACCTCACGCGCCCAGGCGGCCTCCGTCCACCCCGCGGGCCGCCCCGGCACCGGGCCGGCCGCCGCCAGGACCAGTTCGGCCGCGCTGCCGGGCGGCAGGACGGCCCCGGAGCGCAGCGGGAAGACCTCGCCCACCTCGCCCCGCATGCCCCCGACGACGATGATGTGTCCGCCTTCGGGCACCGACAGGCTCAGGCTCACCTCACCGTTGAGCGCCGCGAGTTCCCGCAACGGCCGGGCCGAGGCGGCGCGCAGCGCGCGCGCCGGATGCCAGGACTGCCCGAGCCGAAACGTCCGCGGGCCCAGCCGGTAGCGGCCTTCGTGACTCTGCACCGCGCCCAGCGCGACCAACTGCCCGAGCAGCCGGTGGGCGGTGGCCTTCGGCAGCGCGGCGTCGCTCGCCAGCCGGGTCAGCCCCACCTCGTCGTCGTGCGCGAGTACCTCCATGAGTGCGAACGCGCCTTCCAGCACGCCGCGTCCCTCAGCGCCGGATCTCGCCATGAGGGTCCCCCTCTCATGCCGGGCCGTCGATCGGACGGCCCCACAACTCCCCCGTTCGAACCCTTCGCCTGGTGGTCGTCGACGCGGCACGCCGCCCGTCCGGCTCGGCGAACGGGCCCAATGCCAGCGCTGCGTCGCCTTGTTCTCGAACACCGGCAGCGGTGAACCTACTTCAGCCTCCGCTCGATGAACAGTAAACGTCTGCACAGTGACGCCCTCCGCCGGTGACGAAGTGCACAGCAGGCCCACGGCCCTCCCCCGGTCGCGTTTCCCCCTCGGTCCGCGGTCCGCTGAATGGACCCGATCATTGCCCGTGCGCGGTGGTCGCGCCACTGTGTCTGTCGTCAAGGGGCGGAACGCCGGTACTCCCGCGGGAGTCGAGCGGACGTCCACTCGCAGCAAACAGGGGAGGCACTTATGAGCGCCATCAAGTCGAGCGCGAAGCAGTTCAAGTACGTCGTGGGCGCGATGACGGCCGTCTTCTTCAGCACTTGTTCCGCCAGCTGACGTACATCACGGGGGTGGGGGCGGTCCGCCGCCCCCACCCCTTCGTCCTGTTCGAGGTGCGAGGGAGGCATCAGTGCTGGAGACGGCTGTCCGGCAGGTGCGGGTGGCCATGGCCATGGTGTTCGGCCGGCGGCTGAACGTACGGGCCGTGGAACGGCTGGTCGCCGACGCGCTCGTCACGCTGGAGGAGTTCGGCTCGCTCGGCGACGACGTCGACGAGCTGGCCGACGGACCGTTCACCGATCCGGCCGAGCGCCGCGACCTGCAGAACCGGGCGCTCCAGCGCACCGTGCGCAGGCTCGCCACGCGCTCGCCCTTCTACCGGGAACGGCTCGCCGGGACGGACCCGGCCGGTATCACGACCGAGACGCTCACCCGCATCCCGGTGACGCGCAAGGCCGATCTGATCGCCCGCCCCGCCGACTTCCTCTGCAGCGCCCCGTACCTGGTGACACAGACCACCGGGACCACCGGCGCGCCGGTCCAGGTCTGGCTCTCCCGCTACGAGATGGAGCTGTGGCCCGCTCTGATCGCGCTGTCCCTGGTACTCCGCGGCGACCTCGGGCCCGGCGACCGGATGCAGATCAACCTCAGCTCGCGGGCGACCGCCGCCGTGCAGGAGGACGTCGAGGTGTGCCGCCTCGCCAACGCCGCCTGTCACGTCGTGGGACAGGTCCCGCCCGAGGAGTCCGTCGAGCACCTGCTCGGCCGCTCCGGCCCCCGGCCGACGGTGCTCACCGGCAATCCCAGCTACCTCGCCCGCATGGTGACCGTCGTCCGCGAACGCGGTTACGGGCCACGGGACTTCGGGCTGCGCGCGGTCTACGCGGGAGGGGAGATGCTGTCGCGCAACCTGGAGGCCGCCTTCCGCGAGACCTTCGGCGCACGCACCGTCGGTGACTCCTTCGGGATGACCGAGCTGCTGCCCGTCAGCGGCCGGACCTGTAGCCACCGTCACCTGCACATCGACCCCAACATGGGGTACACCGAGGTCCTCGACCTGGAGACGGGCGAGCCCGCCGGGCCCGGCCGCCTCGGCGAGCTGACGGTCACCCCGTACTTCCCCTACCGGGAGTGCATGCCCGTCCTGCGGTACAACACCGGTGACGTGGTCCGCACCCTGGACGGCGAACCCGCCTGCGAACTCGCCTCGGTCCCCGCGGTCTCCCACATCCTCGGCAAGGCCGGACAGCTGTACCGCACCGCCGACGCCGTCGTCACCCCGCGCGACATCGTGGAGGCGCTGGACGGCACCCCCGGCCTGCCCTGGCCGCTGCGCCACCGGGCCGAGGTCACCGCCCAAGGCCGGCTGCGCGTGGAGGTCGCCTCCAGGGAAATCGGCGCGGCCGACGTGACCGAACGGCTGCGGGCCGAGGGCATCGACGCCGACGTCACCGTCCTGCCGCTGGCCGACACGAAAGCGGCGCTGCGCTTTCCGCTCCGCTGCGACCTGCTGGAGCACACCTTCACCCGGAGCCACGCATGACGGTCTTCTTCCAACTCGCGGTCAGCTGCGCCCTGGCATGCGCGGTGTGCGTCGGCGCCGTCGGCTACTTCCGCACCGTCCGCACCCCCAGGCCGCCGATCGGCGTCTTCAACGGCACCGACATCTTCCTGATGATGGGCTTCGTCCTGGCGCTGCCGTACCTCTACCTGACGCTGCCCGGCCCGGTCCTGCCGGCGGTGCTCGCGGCGGCCTTCGCGGGCGGGCTGTCCGTCGGCTACCAGCCCGTCATCGGCGACGGAAGGCTGCGCTGGGCACTGATCGCCGCGCTGATCGCGGCCGTGCTCGGCGCCCACCTCGCCTTCGGCGACACCGCCGCGCCGTACTGGATCGCCAACAGCTGCGTCGTCGGCCTGGTCGTCATCTCCGCCACCAACATCAACGTCCAGGGCGGGATGCGGCTGAGGAACGTCGCGTGGTTCCTCCTCGCGCTCACCGCCTACGACGCGTTCTTCGCCTGGGTCGTCCCCCTGACCGAGGAACTGTCCGACGCGGTCCAGGGCTACCCCTTCGCCCCCGCGGCCGGGCTGCGCGTCGGGGAGGGCCTCGGCGCCGTGCTCGGCATGGGCGACCTGCTGGCCTACGCCCTCTTCACCACCGCCGCCTACAAGGCGTACGGGAAGGCGGGACTGCGCACCGGGCTCGTGCTGGTCGCCCTCTTCGGCGGCGTGGCCCCGGTGGCCGCCCTGCACATCGTCGGCGCGGTCACCGGGCACGCCGCGGCGCTGATCCCCGCCCAGGTGTTCTTCGGCCCGGCGGCCTTCGCCGGCCATCTGCTCCTGCGCCGCCGGGGCCCGGAACGGCGAATGGCCGACATCGCCTTCCACCGCGAGCGGATCGGAGCCCCGAGAGCGGCGGCCGGCCCGGGCCGCGCCCTGGGCGAGGCGGCGCGATGACACGGGGGCGGGAGCCGGACGGGGCCGATGCCGAGGCCGCCCCGACACCCCGGGTCCGCGGGCGGCGGGCGGCGGGCGGCGTAGGCCGGCACCGTCCTCCGGGAGAACCCGGACGCGACGACGGTCGCCCCGACGACCTCGACACCGCCGACCACCCGGCTCACTCCGCCCGCTGATCGCCTCCCCCCAGTTGGGTAGATGTTCGAGTGAGGACGCCGGAGTGCCCGCGGCCTCGTACTACCGTGGCTGCTCAGAGAGTAGGTGAGCGTATGTCCAGTGAACTGGCCTCGAACGTAAAGCGATACCGGCTCGCAGCCGGCTTCAGCCAGGAGTCATTGGCGGAGGCGGCGGGGCTGTCGGTCAAGACAGTGCAGAAGGTCGAGCAGGGCGGGGACGCCCGGACGGAGACCCTGCACACCCTCGCCCGCGCGCTGAAGGTAACGACCTCGGAGCTGTTCGCCGCAGGCAGCCCGGCCCCGGTCGTGGGTGATGAGGCTACGCGCCGAAACCTGGTCGCCTTCCGCTCGATCCTGATGCCTCCGCTGGGCCTGGATGGGCCCGTGGGGACACCTGCGGGGGATGGAGGGGCGGCCGGAGCGCGTCAACAGGTCGCCCACGCCCTGTCCCTCTACAGGGCCAGCGAACTCGATTCGGTTGCCCGAGCACTCCCGGGGCTGCTCCAACGGACGCAGACCGCTGTGACCACAGCGGAGGGGGAGGAAGCGCGGCAAGCCGCGACCATCCACGCAGAAGCCCTGTACGTCGCGGGCAAGTACCTCACTCAGGTGCGCCAGTACGACCTCGCGTACATGGCCATAGCCGAGGGCATTCGGGTGGCCAGGACCGCCGGCCATCAGCATCTCGCGACGATCGGCGTCGTGGGCATGGGGTGGCTCCTGCTGCGTCAAAATCGTTTCGGAGAGTGCTACGCACTGGCGGTGGCCACGGCCGAGCGGGTAGAGCCCAAGATCTCTGAAGCGAGCCGGACCCGAATGGCTGTTTGGGCGGAACTGTGGATGCGCGCCGCCGCGGCGGCTGTCCGCGACAACCGCCCCGACGAAGCAAAGCACGCTCGGAAGATGGTCTCAAGGGCCGTCGCCGGCATGGAAAGTGAAGACGACAGCTGGCCGGGGAGCTGGGGCGGCGTCGGCCCCATCACGGCCGAGCTGAAGCGCGTCGAGGACATCCTCCTCGTCAGTCGAAACTCCGCGGACGCACGGGAGGTCCTGGACCGAGCCGACGAAGGCGTCCTGTCAGCCAGGGCCCGGAGGCAGATCGGAATGCCCAGTGGCTCGAACTGGGTTCGGCATCGCCTTGTTGTGGCGAGCGCTCACACGCTGCTGGGTGCTCACCAAGACGCGATGGACGAGCTGATCCGCGTACGGCGTACACGGGGTGAATGGATGCGGCATCAGCCGCTGGCCCGCAAGGTCATGGGCGACATTCTGAAGACACGTAGCCGCACCCTCACGGCGGACATGCGGGAGGTTGCCGCTCACCTGGGCGTTTCCGGGTAACTCCCATGGAACATGGGAGCTCGATGCAGCCGCGTTCCAAACTCCCTTCTTACGCCCATGGTTAGTGTCACACCGCACACCTACCGTCATGGACGACAAACCGTGAGGACGACTCCGGGGGCGCTATGACGGAGAACCGTAGCGCCGGGGACCGCCGGCGACGCCGTGATCTGTACGACTCCATGGTCGAGCTGGCGCCGTCGGCGCCCGGCCTGGCACACCTCATCGAGCGCCTGAATTGGGGCTTGTTGATCGACTGGGACGGGTCCGCCGTCCGCGTCCTCGGCAGTGGTGAGGAGGCGGCTAAATGGCACGCGACGAGCACGGCGATCGGTCGGGGGGCGGGGCGTAGTGGTCAGATACGGCAACTGGGCCATGGACACCGGCCGCAACCGCCTGGGCCAGGTGGTTCGCCGGAAGTGGGGTGAGGTCATCCTGTGTTCGACGGACGGCGTCGAGTGGACGTGCCCGGAGGACGAGCACCGGATCGCCACCAAACCGGAGTTGAGGGCCGCCGGCCTACTCCCGGAGGGTTCGTGAGCGCTGACCCGAAACCGCGTTCCCGCCTGACGCTGCGGGTCTCGCGGGACAGCGGGCGGTCGTACGGTCCGGCGGTGACGCACGTCCCCCGCATGGACCGGCCGGCTGACTCGCCTCTGCGGCTCCCGCCCTGTTCCTGCCCCACCGGTCGGCAGAAGGACGCATGAGCTGTTCGATGCCGCACAGCAGCGGCCCCTGGACGTCGCCCAGCTCCGCCTGCATCCCCTGTGACCTCAAACGGAGCGAACTCAGGGAGTTGCAGGTGGAGTTGTGCGCGGTCGAGAAGGCAGAGGACAACTTCCACCTCTCGGCGCTCAGAAACGAGCACGACGAGCTGTTGCGGGGCCTGGGGAGCCACTGCCGGCCGAGCGGCTTGACGAGCCGCTAAGTCCTTGAGCTCCCGGCTGCCGCGGGTAGCGCCAGCGGTCTCCTCACTCCGCTGGAGATCGCCCGGCAGGCGGGGCCCCGCTTCGTCGAGAGCTCAGGCTTGCCGAAACGGGAAGGGCCCTCCCGTTTTGCTCAAACTGGTCGCGGCGATCGTGTGGGCCCGCACAAGCCACCGCTCCCTCCGGGAGCGGGACGAGATCGGATGGCTGCGGAAGGGGTGGCGCGATGGCCTCTACGGCGGCACTGACGGTGCGCAATGCCGTGGCGTCGTCGTGAGCGGGCCACGTTGCCCGTCCGGCTGGCTCGTGGCTGAACTCCAACCCGACCGGTGCACCGTCCAATCGCGCAACGGCGCAGAAAACCAGGGCTGCGCCGTAAACACCAACGAGCGGAAGGGCAGGTCAGTGACCACCGAAGCGTTAGCGATCGAACAAACCAACGTAGAATTTCTGTGGCTGGATCTGACGCGTAAGTGCCAGCTCTCTTGTTTGCACTGTTACAACGCGTCGGGGCCGGACGGTTCGCACGGGGACATGTCCCGTGAAGACTGGCTCGGCGTCCTTGACCAGGCCTCTGCCGGCGGCGTCCGCGACGTCCAGTTCATCGGCGGCGAGCCGTCCATGCACCCGCACTTCGCGGAGCTGGTGGACCACGCCCTGACCATCGGTCTGGCCGTCGAGGTGTACAGCAACCTCGTCCACGTCTCGCCGGTCCACTGGCGCCTGTTCCAGCGCGAAAGGCTGTCCCTCGCAACGTCCTACTACTCGCGCAAGGCGCCGGACCACGACAAGGTCACCGGTCGCCCGAGTCACGCCAGGACGCGCGCGAACATCGTCAAGGCGCTCGCCCTGGGCATCCCGATCCGAGTGGGCATCGTCGGAATCGACTCGGAGGCCATCGAAGAGGCCAAGGCCGACCTGAGGTCGATCGGCGTCAGCCGGATCGGAGCCGACCGCATCCGCGAGTTCGGACGGGCCTGCGGGGAGCAGGAGCCGGACGCAGCCAACCTGTGCGGCGGTTGCGGTGACGGGCGGGCTGTGGTCGACCCGTCCGGCACCGTCGCCCCTTGCGTCTTCTCGACCTGGATGGGTGTCGGCAACGTCCACGACGCCCCGCTGACCTCTATCCTGAACAGCCCCGAACTGTCCGAGGCCGTTTCCTCCCTCCGTGAGGTCTGGGGGTGGGGGAACAAGGACAAGGACAAGGACAACCAGGAGTGCCGACCGGACTGCGTCCCGAAGAACCCGTGCGACCCGAGGTGCGAACCAAACTCGGCGTGCCGCTTGGGAACGCCGACTACATGCCGGCCTAGGTTCTGACCTGGTCGAAAAGGGGTCGTTTTGACTGAGCTGCCCGACGGGCATTTCCGGCAACTCATCCACCCATACACGGGTGAAGTCGGGCGAGTCCATGTCCCGAAGCAGGGTTTCACCACCGACTTCGCTGCGGTCATCGACAGCGAGATGGGGCCGTTCTTCGTCAAGGCCATGATCAATAGGCCAGGAGGGCGACGAGACTCCATTCTCCGGGAGTGGGCGGTCAACCCGTACGTACAATCCCTCTCACCCCGGGTGCTGTGGAGTGTCGTAGGGGATGACGCCGGGTGGATCATTCTTGGGTTCGAAGTCATCGAGGGACGTGACGCGGACTTCGAACCCGGTTCGGCGGACCTACCCATCGCCGTGGACCTCCTCAACCGTGCGGCGAGCCTGGCGCCACCCAGCGCAGCGCGGAACTGGAAGGAAGAACGATGGGACGCCTACGTGAGAAGCGAAGACGAGTTGGCGTTCTTCCGCGGTGACGCTCTACTGCACACCGACATCAACCCGTCCAACGTGATGGTCGGGGATGCTGGTTCGTGGCTGATCGACTGGTCATGGCCCACTCGCGGGGCCCCGTTTATCGACCCGGCCTGTTTCGTCGTGCAACTGGTCTCCGCCGGCCACAGCCCGCGGTCGGCGGAGGGATGGGCGGCCCGCTGCACCGCGTTCGCTCACGCGGATACGAAGGCGATTGACGCGTTTGCCGCAGCCGACCTGCGCATGCACCGGGCCATCGCCGCCCAGCACCCCCAGGAGAAGTGGTTGCAGGCACTCGCGGACGCAGCCCAGGCGTGGGCAGCACACCGAGGGGTCTCCTGAGCCAGGCGGTGAGGCACTGAAGCCCCGGCTCATACCGGGGCGTCATCCTGCGTTCGGCCCCGACCTGCCGAAGCGGAGACTACTGACGGCTCGGACGGCCATCGGCGACAGGTCGATCACCGTGGGCCGGCCGTCTACCTCCGAGACGGGCATGTCTGGAGCTTGCCCGTCTCCTTAGCAAACCGATAGGAGGCGCGAGCGCCCCGACTGTTTGCCGGCCGAGCGCTCTGCACACCTCATCTATCCGTGAACGTGGTGCAGCATGCCGCGCCACGACGCGCGCGGAGCGCCCGGGCGGTTCAAGGACCCACCTTCAGCGCTGCTCCCCGCGCTCCATGGCGCGTCGCTCGTCTTGGGAATTCAGGTAGTTGTAGACGGTGAACCGGCTCACCCCCAGCGCCGCCGCGACCTTTTCCACGCCGTGGCGGAGGGTGAAGGCGCCGCGGGTTTCGAGGTTGCGGACGATGGACTGCTTGGTTTTGCGGTCGAGTCGGGCGAGGGGGGCGCCGTGGCGGCGTTCGAGGTCGGTGAGGATGCGGTCGAGGGAGTCGGCGAGGTGGGGGAGGCGGACGGCGAGGACCTCGTGGCCTTCCCAGCTGAGGACCACGTCGTCCGGTAGGGCCTCGGCCGGGTCGAGGAGGAGGCCGCCCATCGCCTCCACCAGGGGGGTCACCGCGGCGCGGAAGCGGTCGGCGTCCGGGGAGGGGCCGGGGGGAGGGGTCGTCACCGGCCGGTCCCCGGGGTGGCGTCGGGTGCGTCCAGGACGTTCACCTGGAGCGAGACGCGCGTCGCGCCCGCGCTGATCGAGCGGCGCAGCAGCTCGCCCACGGCGGCGAGGACCGCTTCCGCGCCGCCCTCGGCCGTGTTGCCGAAGGGGCCGACGTCCACGTGGTCGAGGCCGGCCGTCTGGACCACGTCGCGGGCGACGACGGCGTGCGGGGGCGGGCGGTCGAGGTCGAACGGTTCCGTGGTGAATTCCACTCTCAGTCGCACCATGCCGCCACGGTATCCGGCCCGGCGTCTCACTTGGCCGCCGTCCAAGTTTGTACGTTCGGAAGAGGGTTCACTCTGCGTCGGCGGCGACCGGCCGCAGGCGCCACGCTCGGTGACGGGGTCGGACGGCGGGGCGTGGGAGTTCCCCGTCGGTTTCCACGACCTCCCTGGCGGACGTGCCACCAAGTGAGACATGAAAAACATTTGGTGACGTGGATCACATTGCCGCTTCTGTGATGGTACATCCATCATTGTGTTGGCCAACGATTAAAGGGCACTCTTTCGGGATCTCGGGCCACACGTCCCGAATGCCCGGCAGGCAAAAGGCAGTTGCCGAAAGACGCCGGCCCGGTCCCCATCGCCGTGGACACCGGCCGGAGAACGACGCGCACCCCCCGTTTCCCCTACCGCGTGCACACGTGATTACGGAGAAAACGAAGTGAGCTCACCCGCGTTATCCACCCGCCCGTCGGCGCCGGACTTCCGGAGCCCCCTCGCCCTCTCCCTGCCCGCGCCCGCGCCGACCGTCCTCACCGGACGCCTCGTCCCGGACGACCTCTGGCACCTGGCGAAGGAGGCGATACCGCCCACGCCGAAACGGCCACAGGGTGGCGGGCAGCGCCGGGTCGACGACCGCGAGGTGCTGGCCGCCATCGTGTTCGTGGCGGGATCCGGCTGCAGTTGGCGCCGGCTGCCCCCGGTGTTCGGCGCCTCCTGGCAGACCGTGCACCGCCGGTTCACCGAATGGAGCGCTGCCGGTCTCTGGGACCTGCTGTGCGCCGCCGCCGAACACCGCGCCGCCGGGGCGCGCACCGACTGGACGCTCACCGTCTGCCGCCGCATCCGCGCCCGCGCCGCCTCCTCCGCCGCCTCCGGATCGCCCATACCACCCGGATCACCCGGCTCCTCCAGCTCGTGGGTCTCCTCCGCTTCCGCGAGCCCGGCCGTCCGTCCTGCCGACGGCCCCTCACCGGACGCCCTCCGGCGCGTGCCCGTCACCGTCGGCGTCGCGGCCCGCTGAGCCGTTCCCCCTCGGACCGAACTCGGGCCGAACCCCCTCGCCGGAAACACCTGTGCCGTTTCCGGCCCCGCTCCCCCATCACCCACCCACCCTTTGCCCTTCCAAACGAACGGAATGACGCGCATGCTTCAGCAGCGAGAATCGGTCGCGCTCATCGGAATCGGCTGCCGGTTCCCCGGCGGCATCGACTCCCCGGAATCGTTCTGGAATTTCCTCTCCGGCGGCCAGGTGGCCGTCGAACCCACTCCCGAGGACCGCTGGCGTCCCTACACGAAGATCAGCCCGGAGTTCTCCGAGGCTTTGCGCCGTGCCGACCGGCCGGGCAACTTCATCGGTGACGTCGACGGTTTCGACGCCGAGTTCTTCGGAATCACGCCGCGCGAGGCGGAGTTCATGGACCCGCAGCAGCGCCTCGTCCTCGAAGTGGCGTGGGAGGCGCTGGAGCACGCCGGCATGGCGCCGCGCTCCGTGGCGGGCTCCGACGCCGGCGTCTACATCGGCACCTGCTCCGACGACTACGGGCGGCGGCTGCTGGAGGACCTGCCCCGGATCGAGCCGTGGACGGGCATCGGCGCCCAGCTCACCGGCATCGCCAACCGCGTCTCGCACGTCCTCGACCTGCACGGCCCCAGCTTCGTCCTGGACTCGGCCTGCTCGGCGTCGCTGGTGGCGGTGCACCTGGCCTGCCAGTCGCTGCTCACCGGCGAGACGTCCCTCGCCCTGGCCGGCGGCGTCAACATCATCCTCTCGCCCGCGTACACGCTCACCCTGGAGGCGGCCGGCGCCCTCTCCCCCGACGGCCGCAGCAAGCCGTTCGACGCGGAGGGCGACGGGTACGGGCGCGCCGAGGGCTGCGGCGTCCTGGTGCTCAAACGGCTGGCGGACGCCGAGCGGGACGGCGACCGGATCCTCGCCGTGATCCGCGGCTCGGCCGTCGCGCAGGACGGCGCGACCAACGGCATCATGGCCCCCAACCCCGACGCCCAGCGCGACCTGCTCCGCCTCGCCTGGGAACGGTCCGGCCTGGACCCGGCCACCGCCGGCTACATCGAGGCCCACGGCACCGGCACCCGGCTCGGCGATCCGGTCGAGGCGTCCGGTCTGCACGCGGTGTTCGGCGCCGGGCGGCCGGACGGCAAGCCGTGCTGGATCGGCTCGGTGAAGTCCAACATCGGCCACGCCGAACCCGCTTCCGGCGTCGCCGGGATCATCAAGGCCACCCTGATGCTGCGCGAGGCGGAGCTGGCGGCGACGGTCCTGACCAGCGAGCCGAGCCCCGACATCCCCTGGGACGACTGGGGGCTGCGGCTGGTCACCGAGCACCAGCCGTGGCCGAAGGGCGACACCCCGCGCCGGGCCGGCGTCTCCGGGTACGGGTACGGCGGCACCATCGGGCACATCGTCCTGGAGGAGGCGCCCGCCGCCGAGGAGCCGGCCGCGGAACCGGAGGGCGGTGCCGTCCGCGCGTACCCCCTCTCATACCGCTCCCGCGCCGGGATCACCGCCTACGCGGGCCGCCTGGCCGACTGGCTGGAACAGCACCCCGGCACCCCGCTGTCCGCCGTCGGTTACACCCTGGCCACGCGCCGCAGCCACCTGGAGCACCGGGCGACCGTGGTCGCCGACGGCCGCGCCGAACTCGTCGCGCGGCTGCGGGAGCTGGCCGCCGACGACAGTGCGGAACGGCAGGTGGACGGCGTCGTCACCGGCGCCGTACGACCCGGCGGCGGGGCGGACGCCGGGACGGTCTGGGTGTTCTCGGGGCACGGCTCGCACTGGTCGGGCATGGGGGCCGAACTGCTTGCCGAACGGCCCGAGTTCGCGGCCGTCATCGACGCTCTGGAACCGGTGTTCCGGGAGGAGCTGGGCTTCTCGGCCCGGCAGGCGCTGCTGGACGGCGACTTCGACGCGGTCGACCGCGCCCAGTCCATGATCTTCGCGATGCAGGTGGGCCTCGCCGAGGTCTGGCGGGCGCACGGGCACCGGCCGTCGGCCGTCATCGGGCACTCGGTGGGCGAGATCGCCGCGGCCGTGGTGGCCGGGGCGCTGAGCCTGGAGGACGGCGCCCGGCTCAGCGGCCGTCGCTCGGCGCTGCTGCGCCGGGTGGCGGGCAGGGGCGCGATGGCCATGGTCGGACTGCCCTTCGACGAGGTGGCGGCGCGGCTGGCCGGCGACGAACGGATCTCCGCGGCCATCGCGTCCTCGCCGCTGTCGTCGGTGGTCTCCGGCGACGCGGAGGCCGTGGCGGCGCTGGTCCGCGACTGGCAGGCCGAGGGCCTGCCGGTACGCAACGTCAACTCCGACGTCGCCTTCCACAGCCGCCACATGCTGGAGCTCACGGACGGCCTGCGCGACGCCCTGCGCGAACTCGCGCCGCGTATCCCCGAGGTGCCGCTCTACACCACGGCCCTCGCCGACCCCCGCTCCGACGCCCCGCACGACGCCGCGTACTGGGTGGCCAACCTGCGCGAACCGGTCCGGCTCGCACAGGCGGTGACCGCCGCCGTCGAGGACGGGTACCGCCGCTTCCTGGAGGTCTCGCCGCACCCGGTGGTCTCCCACTCGATCGGCGAGACGCTGGCGCACCTGGACGTCACCGGCGCGCACATCGGGCACAGTCTCCGCCGCGACAAGCCCGAACTGCGCACGCTGCTGGCGGGGTTGGGCGGGCTGCACGCCCACGGCGCGGAGATCGACTGGTCGCTCCACCACCCGGCCGCGCCCCCGGCGGAGCTGCCGCCGGTCGTCTGGCAGCACCGCAGGCACTGGCTCGACGCCGTGCTGCCGGCCGCCGCGGTCGTCTCCCACCAGCACGACATCAGCGGCCACACGCTCCTCGGCGCCCCCGTGGACCTCGCCACCGCCAACGGCACCGCGCTGCGGGTGTGGAACACCGTCCTGGACGAGGCCAGCCGGCCCTTCCCGGGCGGGCACTCCCTGCACGGCGCCTCGATCGTCCCCGCCTCCTCGATCATCCACACCTTCCTGGAGGCCGCCCCGGGCGTCGGCGGCAGCAAGGCGCTGTTCGACCTCTCGCTGCGCTTCCCCATCGCCCTCGCCTCGGCACGTGAGGTGCAGGTGGTACGGGAGGGGCTGAATCTGCGGCTCAGCACCCGGGCCGTGGGCGCGAAGGGCGGCCCCGGCAACTGGCTGACGCACACGTCCGGTTCGACCATGGCGGACAGCGCCGTACCGTTCCCGGACGCCTTCCTGACCGTACGGGCCCCGGAGGACCTGGAGACCGCCGACCCGTCGGTGGTGATCGGCCGGCTGGACGCGATCGGCGTCGAGGGCATCGCCTGGCCGTGGGAGGTGCGCGAACTCCTCAAGGGCGAGAACGTCCTGCGGGCCGTGATCCACGCTCCCGCCGTGCCCGGCGACCAGGTCACCTGGGCGCCGCTGCTGGACGCGGCCCTCGGCGTCGTCCCCGTCATCTACGGCGGGCCGCCCACCGTCCGGATGCCCGCCCATATACGCGAGGTGCGCGTGGTGGGCGAGGCGCCCGAGACGGGTGTGGTGGACATCCGGCTCGTGGATCCCGAGACGGACACCGTCGACATCGTCATCAGCGACGAGAGCGGGCGGCTGTGCGCCTGGCTGCCAGGGACGCGGTTCGGCGCCCTGCGCTCGGAGGCGCCGGCCGGGCGCGCGGCGGAGGCCGAGGCGGACGCCGGGGCCCCCGAGGCCGCCGCCCCCGTCGACTGGCGCGCGCTGCCCGCCGACGTCCTGGCCGCCCGGATCGACGAGGAGGTCTGCGGACGGCTGGCCCGCGAGATGAAGATCCCGGCGGCGGAGCTGGACCGCGACCGGCCGCTGACCGACCTCGGGCTGGACTCGGTGATGTCCATGGTCGTCTGCGGGCAGTTGGAGAAGCTGCTCGGGATCCGGCTGCCGGTGACGGTGCTGTGGAACCACCCGACGGCGGGTGGCCTCGCGGCGTACGTGTCCGGGCAGTTGGGCGCGGACGAGACGGCGGCCGCGCCCGCGGCGTAGGGCGCTCCGCCCCGCGCCCGCGGGCGGGCGGGAGGGCGGTACGGACGTGACACGTCCGGTCCGTGTGCGACTCGACGTCGTACACGGGCCGGACGACGTGCGTTCCCGCTTCCGGACGTCGTACGCCCCCGGGCGGCCGGACGGGCCGGCCCGTTGAGCCCACGGACGTTCAGACCCAAGGCCGTTCAAGGCCAAGGCCGTTCAAGGCCAAGGCCGTTCAAGGCCAAGGCCGTTCAAGGCCAAGGCCGTTCAAGGCCAAGGCCGTTCAGACCCAAGCCCCGTCCAGGCCCAAGCCCCGTTCACCCCCCGCCCGCGAGCGTCACCGCCCGGCGTGCCAGCCACAGGTCGTACCGCGCGCTGGGCGAGCGGAGCAGGGACCGCCCGAGGACCGTCTCGATGCGGGCGAGCCGTTTGCGGGTGGCGGTGGTGGAGAGGGAGAGCGTGGTGGCGGTCGGGCCGAGCCGTCCGTCGTTGCACAGGTAGGCGGCCAGGGTCCGGTCGAGTTCGTCCGCCGCGGGTCTCGTCCGGATCGGGTGGAGCTGCTGGTGGGCCCAGGCCACCGCGGCCGGACGCGCCAGGAGGTCGTCGAGGGAGTGCGCGGCACCGGCGTCCCGGTGGTCGAAGGGCAGGGCGTCCGCGCGGAGGGCGAGGGCCAGGAGGGACTGGTCGGCCAGCCGGTCGAGGTCCAGGTCCAGCAGCTCTCCGATGTGCTTGAGGCGAGCGGACAGCGTGTTCCGGTGGATCTTCAGGTGGGCGATCGCCTGCGAGGAGAAGGCCAGCCAGGACGCCGCCGTCGCCACCAGGGCCCCGCCGTCGGGGTCCTGGGCGCGCTTCGCCGAGTAGGCGTGCAGCGGCGCCAGCACCTCCCGCGCCCAGGCCGTCGCCGTCGCGCCGATGGCCAGCGCCAGGTCCGGCCGGCCGGCGAACCGGGCGTGCCGGGCGGGCTGGTCGCGGGAGGCCGCGAGGGCGTGGAACGCCTGGGCGTAGCCGGTGGCGGTGTCGCTCAGTGGCAGGTCCTCGCTCGCGCCCACCCGGCAGTCGTCCCGGAGCGCGGCGAAGGTCTCCTCCAGCGCCGGAACGGCGGCCGGCGCGATGACGAGGATGTGGTCCGAGTAGACCGGGCAGCGGACGACCCAGGCGCTCTCGGCCGCCTCGGCGCAGCGCGGCGCGAGGTCGTCGCGGACCCCGGGCGGGCATTCGACCACGTAGAAGCGGATCGTGGCGGGCAGTTGCGGGGAGAGCGCCCCGGCGACCTGCCGGGCGACCGTGATGTGACCGTTCATCAGCAGGTGCAGCACCGCCTCCCGGTTGAACGCCTCGGTGCAGGCGAGCCGGCGGCGCATCCGCTCGGCGTGCTCGGCCTGCCAGCACAGGCTCATGACCGACGCGGCGTCGGCGAGCAGCGCGGGCAGGCGGTCCGGTACCGGCCGGGGGGCGACGGCGGCGAGGACCGGCGGGCGGATGCCGCGCGGGCCGTCCAGGAGGACGAGCAGCACCGTGTGCCCGTCGCCGTCGATGGCCATGGAACGGAGGTTTCTGGAGGCGAGTTCGCCCAGGCCGCACCGGAGGAGCCGGTCGGCCTCGTCGGCCGCACCGGCCGGATCGGCGGTCGGCGCCGGGGCCCCGCCGGTGACCAGCCGCACCCGGGCGCCGGTCCGGTCGGCCAGCCAGCGCAGGAGCGACCGGGTGCCGCCCTTGCGGGCCGCGCGCTGCATGGCCAGCACGTCCTCCGCGCGCTGTGCGCGCCGGACCGCTCCCTCGTCGACCGTCGCCCGCATGTCCATGCCACCCCCGGTGGCAAAGGGTACATCGAACGCCGAATAGAGATCACTAACGGTTTTTCCGGACGCATCCTCAGGACTTCCCCTCCACCACCCGCCGGGCGGTGGCCAGCGTGCGGTCGAGGGCGCGCCGTTCGGCGGCGAGGGTGGCCGCCTCCCGGGCGACGACGTCGTTCTGGAGGCGGGTCTCGGCGGTGTGCCAGACCTCGGCGACACGGTGTGCCGCGCGGCAGTCGAGATCGGCGACGGCGGTGGCGATCTCCTCGCGGGTGACGCCCCGGGGGCCGGGACGGAAGGCGGGGTCGTCGTTGGCGTCCATCGGCGCGGCGTAGCGGAAGCCGCGCTCGCGCATGCAGCCGGACCACCGGGCGAAGACCCGCCGGACGTCGGGTTCCTCCATGGACCGGGGGTAGGAGGCCGTCATGAGCCGGGCCACGAAGGGGGACACCCCCTGGGTGGCGGTGCCCAGCGTGCGCTGCGCCTCGCCGGCGCAGCCGCCGTCGGGCACCGGCTTGCCGGCGACCACGCCCTTCCGGGCCTCGGGGCCGGCGGCGGCCAGCACGTCCGGGGGCAGGCGGGTGCCGGACACGACGACGGGGGTGTCCGGGGACGGTCGCGGCAGCTTGCCCCGGGCCCGCAGCGCGGCGTCGTAGCGGGCCTGCTGGGCGTCGTCGACCTGGTAGCCGCGGCGGGCGGTGAGTCCGCGGTCGTGGATGCCGTAGCGCCAGTCCATGACGTTCTTCGGCCCGAGCGGCGGCAGTTCGGGCTCGGGGGTGAGGGTGATGCCGTAGCGGCGGGCGCAGTCCCGGGTGAGGGTCTCGCGCGCCCGGCCGATGGTGCGTGCCTGGGCGTCGGTGGGCAGGTAGCGCATCAGCGGCAGGGTCCAGGTGGCGGGGTCGTCCGCCGGCGGCCGGTCGGGGGATCCGGGAGCGGCGGCGGGGGCCGCGGGGGCCACCGCGGACCCGTGGTGCGTGCCGGAGCAGCCGGCCAGGACGGACAGGATCAGGGCCGCGAGGGTGGCCGGCAGGGCTCCGCGGTGGCTCGGTCGCATGGTGGGTACCGGACGCCGTCGTCAGCAGGCGTTGAAGTCGATGGACTTGTTGTTGTTGTACGTGGCGGAGAGGTTCATGCCGCTGTTGGGGGCGATCCGGTCGCTGGCGCCCCGGTACCAGGAGTTGTAGAAGACGGTGGCGCAGTAGCCGCGGTACCAGTTGTACGCCGACGCCGAGTTGTTGCCCACGACCTGGCCGGCGCCCTTGCCCTTGTCGCAGTACCTCAGGGGGACGTCCCCGCCGCCGCTGCCGCCGATGTGCATCACGGTCAGGTCGTGCATCGGGTGGCCGATGTTGGTCCAGGCTCCGCCGGAATTGGAGTTGAAGTAGAAGCGGAAGCGGAACTCCTCCGACTGGTCGGCGCACCTCTCGGGGTTCTGGTAGGTGCTGTAGTCGTACTCGCTCCTGCCGGTGGGGTTGCCCTCGGCGCCGGCGGTGCCGACGGAGCCGAGGGCCGCGGCGGCGAGGACGCCGGCGAACGCCATCGCGCGGAGCCGGCGGCGGGGTGCGGGGGTGGAGGCGGACATGCGTGGTTCTCCTCGTCAAGGAAGCGGCGGGAAAGGGGAGTAGGGGCAAGTAGGGGCAAGTAGGGGGAAGTAAGGCGAAGTAAGGCGAAGTAGAGGCAAGCGGCGGGACGTCGGGAGACGCCGGGCGAGAGACCGGCTGCCGGTGCGGTCACGGTCCTCGCGCCCGCCGACCGGAAAGCTACGGCACCGGCCGGGCCGCACCCAGGCCCTGCCTGCACAGTGAAGCGGTGCTTCCGGTGCCGTCGTGCACAGTGAACGGCGGCGCCCGCGCCGACGCCGTACACCGGCGCGGCGACAGGAGCGGACCCCGGCGGGGACACCGTCCGGCGCGCCGCCCCGGCGTCGCCTCGTCACTGTGCGAGGGCGCACCGGAACGGCCGGTTCACTGTGCACACGGAACCTAGGTGCCCCCGGGTTGTTGCCCTAGCTTTCTGGGCAGCGGCCGGCCGGGAAGCGGACCCCCGGCCGCGGCGCGCGGGCGGAGCTCCGCCCCGGATGGCGGAGGACGGCGTGGGGGCGCCGTCGACGACCGCCCTCCACGCGGGGCGGTGGCCGTACGGGGGCGGTCACCGCCCCGCGTGTGTCCGGTCGCCGCCCGCCCGGCGCCGCCGACGAAACCACCTGTCGACCGCCCGTCCTCGAGGACGCGGCGGGCCGAGCCGTGCCCCGGCATGGGCACGAGTGCACTCCGCGAAACCCCAACGGAATCAGAACCGAACCAGAACCGAACCAGAACGACAAGCACGAAACAGGAACCCCTCCCTTGACATACAGAAGAAGACGAACACGCGCGCCGCTGGCCGTCGTCCTGGCCTGCGCCGCCCTGGCCGGCGGGCTCGCCCAGGCGGCGCCCGCCGCCGCGGCACCACGGCCGGCCGCCGGCCCCGGCGGCGCCGCTCCCGCCGAACCGGCGCCGCCCGGGCGCGTCACCGATCCCGACGGCACCCTCGGCAAGGACTGGAAGAGCAGCGGGGACCGGGCCGTGACCGCGGCCGCCGACACCGGCGGGCTGAAGATCCTGGTCGCCGACAGCGGCAAGGCGTACGAGTGGCGGGCCGCCGCCGTCCTCGCCGAGCCGGGCCTGTCCCAGGACACCTGGATCGGCAACCAGTGCGTCATGGACCCGGACCACGTCGCCGCCGTCTACGCGCCGCGCACCTTCACCAACAAGCCCGACCTGATGCAGGGCGGCGCGTTCGCCGCGATCGTCGACGTCACGACCGGCGCGGTGAAGAAGCTGCCGTTCACCGTCTCCCTCGCCTCGTTCGACCCGTCCTGCAACACCCAGACGCACACGGCCGCGTTCACCGCCTTCCGTGACATGAACGATCCGCGCAAGACGCGCACCCGGGTGGTGACCGTCGACGCGTCCGGGAAGACCGTGGGCGAGGCGGCCGCGCAGGGCGAGCTGACCAGTGCCGTCCCGGTCGCGGACGGGGCCGTGGCCGCGAGCGGGCGCGACCTGGTCCACCTCGACCGCACGGGGAAGGTGAAGGCCCTCGCCACCGGCGACAGCGTCCCGTTCGACATCCGGCCCGCGCGGGACGGCACGATCGGCTTCGTCGACCGCAAGGACGCCAGGACCGCCCAGGCGAAGGTGTGGCACGGGCGCGGCAAGCCGGCCGTCGTCGCCTCCGGGAAGCTCGGGGACCTCGGCCTCGCGCAGGGCGACCAGGGCCGGGTGTTCCTCACCGGCCGCCCCCAGGGCGCGCCGAAGGTGGCGGGCACCGGCGTCACCCGGATCGACGCCCCCGCCGGCAAGGACGTCTCGACCCGCGGCAGGCTCGCCGTGGACCCGGTGCTCACGCCCGGCGTCCGGGCCGGGCTGACCCGCATCAAGGACGCGGGCAAGGGCTTCACCAAGGCGGAGCCCGATCCCGGGCGGAGCACCGCGCCGTCCCCCGAGACCACGGCCCCGACGGCGCCGGTGACGGTCACCAGCACGGCCACCGCCACGGGGAAGAAGCTCAGCCAGACGGTCGCGGACGCGACGGCGCCGAACGGGAAGGCGCCGGGCGGCAAGGCGCCCTCCCCCGCCCTTCCCGTCCGCGACGCCAAGCCGGCCGCACGGTCGTTCGCGGCCGGCGACGGCACCGACATCGAGACGGATCCGCGGGACACCGACCGCGTCTGCGCCGTCTCCCGCAACGACCTGAACGCCCAGGCGCTGCAGCCGACGCCCAACCAGGTCGAGTGGGCCGTCGACATGGCCGTCCGCGGCCAGCTGCGCGGCCAGTACCTCCGGCAGGGCGGATACCGCGACCAGGCCGGGCTGGGCACGATCGACCCGCAGGGCCTGTTCCCGCCGCCGACGCTGAACGGGGGCGGGCGCATCCCGGCGAACGTGATGCTCGGCATCATGGCGCAGGAATCCAACCTGTGGCAGGCCGAAGGCGGTTCGATCCCCGGCCAGATGGGCAATCCGCTGGCCGCGATGGACGGCTACTACGGCCGCAAGCCCGTCAAGGACGACCCGGACTCCTTCTGGCGGATCCACTGGGAGAAGTCCGACTGCGGGTACGGCGTCGGGCAGGTCACCGACGGCATGCGCCTGGCGGGCCATGAGAAGGACAACGAGAAGAGCCTGTCCCCGGCCCTGCAGAAGCTCGTCGCGATCGACTACGCCACCAACGTCGCCGCCTCGATGAAGATCCTCGCCGACAAGTGGAACGAGGTGCACACCGACGGGCAGAAGATCACCGTCAACAACGACGACCCGTCCCGGGTGGAGAACTGGTTCACCGCGGTCTGGAACTACAACCTCGGCTTCAACCCGCCGTCGGAGGCGGGCAAGAACGGCGGGCACTGGGGGCTGGGCTGGTACAACAACCCGGCCAACCCGCTCTACGCCAAGAGCTGGGGCCACCCGTTCATGGACACCGACGTGGACGGCCCCGGGGCCGTCAAGGACGCCGCCCACCCGCAGGACTGGCCGTACGAGGAGAAGGTGATGGGCTGGGCCGCCTGGTCCATCGACACCGGCTTCTCCTACAACACCGACGGCCGTCAGCAGCGGGCGGGCGAGTCGGGGTTCTCCTCGGCCGGCTACCGGCCCGCGTGGTGGAAGAAGAAGGAGTACCGCAGCCAGGTCACCCCGCCGCTGGAGGCGTTCTGCAACCCCACCAACGGCTGCGACCCGAAGACCCCGCCGAAGTGCCCCGACGAGGACTGCTACCGGCAGTTCTGGTGGAACCAGCCCAACGTGACGTGGAAGCCCGACTGCGCCGACACGTGCGGGTTCGAGGACATCAAGTACGCGACGGCGGTCCCGGAGCCGGGCCGCGGCCGTGATCTGCTGAACGGCAATCCGGTGTGCACCGGCGCCGTGCCGGGCGGGCACCTCGTGACCTCCGTGCCGGACGGGACGGAGACGTGGTCCGCGTGCGGCAAGGCGCGTTCGGAGGGGAGCTTCACCTTCCATTTCAACGGCGTCCCCAAGGGCGGCGTGGGGCACCACGACGGAGAGAAGCTGTACGAGGGCAAGGGGGACCTCCACACGAACGGCGGCGGGCACCCGGGGATCTTCTGGTTCGCGCACACCCGCAACGCGGCCCACGGCGGCGGCAACGACGGCCCGATGACCATCACCGGAGTCTGGACCCTGCCCCAGAAGCTGAGTTGGGCCCGGGTCCTGGTCCTCCTGCCCGATACGGGCGCCCACACGAAGCACGCGCTGTACCGGGTCCACAACACGGACAGCACCAGCCCCGACCGGTTCGTGGCACAGCGTGCCGGACGGTGGGTGAGCCTGGGCGTGTTCCACTTCACCGGGCAGCCGACGGTGGAACTGTCCAACGCCACTGAGGACGGTACGGCGGACGAGGACATCGCCTGGGACACGATCCAGTTCCAGGAACTCCCGGGCAAGCCCAAGAACTCCGTGGTCGCGATGGGCGATTCGTTCTCCTCGGGCGAGGGGGCGTCGGACGGCGACGCGGACTACTACCCGGAGACCAACTACCGCAACGGCGACCCGAAGCAGCGCAATGCCTGCCACCGGTCGCGCAAGGCGTGGTCCCGTCAGGCGACGCTGCCCGGGACGTCGAAGTCGGTCGGCGAGCTGGACGACACGTGGAATTCGGACATGGATTACCAGATGGTCGCGTGCTCGGGGGCGCGTACGTACAACGTGAAGCACGGTGGCGTGTACAACGAGGACGGGGGTGAGATGCCGCAGATGGACAAGGGGTACCTGGACAACAACACGACCCTGGTCACGATCTCCATCGGCGGCAATGACTCGCGGTTCGCCTACATCGTCAAGAAGTGCCTGCTCGCGTTCGGCGACGGCAACTGCAAGGACAAGGATTTCGACGTACTGGACAGGGACGACGAGACGAACAAGAAGCTCGGTTCCCAGGACAAGGACCGCATCGGCAGCCGGGACTCGGACTTCATAGGGAAGCCGATGGAGAAGGCAGTGCCGGGCATCATCGACCAGATCGTCCGCCCGGACATCGAAAAGGTCCTGCTGGAGATCCACGACAGGGCTCCCCATGCGAAGATCGTCCTCATGGGGTACCCCCCGCTGTTCTCCGGCAGCGCTTCGTGCCTGAACAAGGGCATCCCCGGCCTGCCCGGTGTCGGTCTCTCCGAGGCGTCCGCCGCCTGGCTCAACGGTGTCGCCCCCACCTTGACGGCGGCGATGAAGAAGGCGGCCGCCGACGCGGGCGAGCAAGGCGCCCAGGTGGTGTTCTCCGACCCGACGGAGGACTTCGCGGGCAAGGCGGTGTGCGGGGACCCGGAGCAGATCCACGCCATCGTCACCAAGCTCACGAAATCCGATGACCCGCTGGCGTCCTGGCTGCCTCTGTCCCGGGGGCTGTCGGCCCAGTCCTTCCACCCGAAGATCGGGGGCGCCCGCCTGTACGCGAACGCCCTTGAGAAGACCCTGCAGGGCAAGCAGCCGTAACGGCCGTCGGCGGTACCGCTCCGGGGCAGCCCTCCTTTCCGGGGGCTGCCCCGGAGCTTCTTGACAGGCCGACGAGTCTCCGGCACCTTCTTTTCCGTTGAACGGATTCTTCATTCCACGATACGGAAGCAGGTGGCCCTATGGTGGCTCCCGAGCCCGCCGAACAGCGTCTGGCCGCCAACCTCTCCCTCCTCTACGCCGACCTCCCCCTCCTCGAACGCCCCGCCGCCGCGGCCGCCGCCGGGTTCACCGCCGTCGAGCTGTGGTGGCCGTGGCCGGACGAACCGTGCCCGCCGCGCTCCGAACTCGACGCCCTGAGCGCCGCGTTGACATCCGCCGGCACCCGGCTCGTCGGGCTCAACTTCTACGCGGGCCGACTGCCCGGGCCCGACCGGGGGGCGCTGTCCCTGCCGGGGCGGGAGGCGGAGCGGTTCCGCGCCAACATCGACGTCGCCGCCGACTTCGCCGGGTCGCTGGGCTGTACGGGCCTCAACGCCCTCTACGGCAACCGGCTGCCGGACGTGGATCCCGCCGTCCAGGACGCGCTCGCCCTCGACAACCTCGTCCTCGCGGCGCGCGCGGCGCACCGGGTCGGTGCCGACCTGCTGATCGAGACGCTCAACTCGGCCGAGTCGCCGGACTATCCGCTCGTGACGGCGGAGGCGGCCGTCGCCGTCGCCGAGCGGGTGAACGCCGTGACCGGGCTGGGGAACGCGAAGTTCCTGATGGACCTGTACCACCTGGCGATGGGCGGGGCGGACCTGGACGCCGTCATCGACCGGTACGGGTCGGTTGCCGGGCATGTGCAGTTCGCCGACTGCCCGGGGCGCGGGGCGCCCGGGACGGGTCGTCTGGACTTCGGCGCGCTGGTCGCGCGGTTGCGCAAGGTGGGGTACGGCGGGTGGGTCGCGCTGGAGCATCGGCCGTAGGAGGTGTGCCCTGGTCCCGCCCCTTCCCGTTTCTTGCGGGGGTGAGCCCCCGCACCCCCGAAACCGCGCTTCGCGCGGTTGTCCTCAAACTCCCCCAGAGGGGGCACCCCCAACGGGCTGAAGTGTGCGCCCGGGCGCGCTATCCAGCCCGTCCGGCGCTTGAGGACGAGCGGCGAAGCCGCGATCAGGGGGTCTGGGGCGCAGCCCCAGGAAACGGCGAAGGGGCGGGTCCGGGGCACACCCACCACCCACCGAAAGGAAACCCATGCGCATAGCCTGGATCGGCCTCGGAATCATGGGCTCCCCCATGGCCCACAACCTCCTCAAAGCCAACTACCCCCTCACCGCCCACACCCTCGAACAACACAAACTCGACCACCTCGCCGCCCACGGCGGCACCCCCGCCCCCTCCGTAGGGGAAGCCGTCCAGGACGCGGACGTCGTCATCACGATGCTCCCGGCGGACGCCGAGGTGACGGCCGTCGCGCTCGGCGAGGAAGGCGTCCTCGAACACGCCCGCCCAGGCACCCTGTTCATCGACATGTCGACGGTCACTCCCCGCACGGCCGTCACCCTGGCCCAAGCAGGCGCGGAACGCGGCCTCCGCGTCCTGGACGCCCCCGTATCCGGCGGCGAGGCGGGCGCCGTCGAGGGCACCCTGTCGATCATGGCGGGCGGGGAGCGCGCGGACTTCGAGGCGGCCCGGCCGCTGTTCGACGTCCTCGGCTCGACCGCCGCACTGTGCGGACCGCACGGCGCCGGCCAGACCGTCAAGGCGGCCAACCAGCTGATCGTCGCGGCCACGCTGCAAGCCTGCGCCGAGGCCGTCGTCTTCCTGGAACGCTCCGGCGTGGACCCGGCCGTCGCGCTGGACGTGCTGAACGGCGGCCTCGCCGGCTCGGCGGTCCTCGACCGGAAGAAGCACGCCTTCCTCACCCGGGACTTCACCCCGGGCTTCCGGATCGACCTGCACCACAAGGACATGGGCATCGTCACCGCCGCCGCCCGCGAGGCCGGCGTCGCGCTGCCCCTCTGCGGGCTGGTCGCCCAACTGGTCGCGGCGGTCCGGGCGCAGGGCGACGGCGGGCTCGACCACTCGGTCCTGCTGCGCGGCGTGGAGAGGATGTCGGCCGCATGAGCGGAATCAGCGTGCCCCGGATCCCCGCCATGCGCGCGGTGGTGCACATCCTCAAGGACGAGGGCGTCGACATCGTCTTCGGCTGCCCCGGCGCCGCCATCCTCCCGCTGTACCAGGCGCTGGAGGCGGACGGCGGCGTCGAGCACCTCGTCGTCCGGCACGAGGAGGCCGCGGCGCACATGGCCGACGGCTGGGCCCGGACCAACGGGCGGGTCGGCGTGGCCCTGGCGACCTCCGGGCCGGGCGCCACCAACCTGGTCACCGGCCTCTACACGGCGCACGCGGACTCGGTCCCGATGGTCTGCGTCACCGGCCAGGCGGTCTCCGGCAAGCTGCACCAGGAGGCGTTCCAGGCGGTGGACATCGTGGCGGTGGCCCGGCCGGTCACCAAGTGGGCCGTGCAGGTCAAGGAGGCGGCACAGTTGCCGTGGGTGTTCCGGGAGGCGTTCCGCACGGCGCGCGAGGGACGGCCGGGGCCGGTGCTCGTCGACATCCCGCTGGACGTGGCCCGGCACGAGATCGCGTACGCGCCCGGGACCGACGCCCGGCTGCCCGTCCGGCCCTGCCCGCCGCACGGCCCGTCCGTAGAGGCTGCCTTGGACCTGCTGCTCGCCGCGGAACGGCCGCTCGTGCTGGCCGGGGGCGGGGTCGTCACCGCCGGGGCGGCGGCGGAACTCCGGGCGCTGGTCGAGGAGCTGCGGCTGCCGTTCCAGGTGACGCTGATGGGCAAGGGCGTCATCGAGGACGACCACGAGCTCAACATGGGCACCACCGGCATCCAGACGTCCCAGCGGTACGCCAACGCCTCGTTCCTGGAGGCCGACTTCGTGCTCGCCGTCGGCGCCCGCTTCGGCGACCGCCACACCGGAGCGGACCTCTCCGTCTACCGCGGCGCGCGCAGGTTCGTGCAGGTGGACGTCGAACCGACCCAGCTGGGGCGGGTCGTCGCACCGGAGCTGGGGATCGTCTCGGACGCCCGGGCCTTCCTCGCCGCGCTACTGGCCGCCGCCCGGGCCCGGTCCGCCCGGCCGCGCATCGGTCCCTGGCGGGCCCGGTGCGCCGAGCTGAAACGGACCCTCGTCCGCCGCGAGGACTTCGACACCGTGCCCGTCAAGGCGCCCCGGGTCTACCGGGAGATCAACGAGGTCTTCGGCGCGGACACGTACTTCGTCACCGCCATCGGCCTCTACCAGATCTGGGGCGGCCAGCATCAGAAGGCCCACCGGCCCCGGCATTACCAGGTCTGCGGTCAGGCCGGTCCGCTCGGCTGGGAAGTGCCGGCCGCGATCGGCGTCAAGAAGGCGCTGGAGGGCATGGGCCGGGGCGGTACGGAAGTCGTGGGCGTCGTGGGGGACTACGGGTTCCAGTACACGGTCGAGGAACTGGCGGTGGCCGCGCAGTACGCCATCCCCTTCGTACTGATCATGCTCAACAACGAGTACCTGGGCCTCATCCGACAGGCGTCCCTCCCCTACGCCATGAACTACCAGGTCGACATCCATTACGACGAGACCGGCACCGATCACGTCAAGATCATGGAGGCGTACGGCTGTTCAGGACGGCGGGTGGTCCGGCCCGCCGACATCCGGCCCGCCATCGAGTGGGCGCGCGAGAAAGCCGTCGCCACCTCGCGTCCCGTGCTGGTGGAGATCATGATCGAGCGGGAGGCCAACACCCCGCACGGCGCCGACATCGACGCCGTCCGCGAGTACGAGCCGCTGCCCGCCCCCTAAACCCCCGGACGGTGGCGTCCCAACCGCCGGGTCGCGCCGCGGCGCCGCCGTCCGGGTCCCCGCTTCGGCCATTCGCGCCCCTCGCGGCGTCCGCTTCGTGGACTATGGAGTGCCTCAGTCCTACGGACCCGTTCGCTGGAGCCGACCATGGCCAAGAGCGTTCCGGTGCACTGCCCGACGTGCGGCCGGGAGCACCCGTACACTCCGCCCACCTATCCCTGCGCCTGCGGCGCTCCCCTCACCCTGCCCGTCTCCCCCGGCTCCGTTCCGCGTCCGGTCGCCCACCGCACCTGGCGCAACGGCTGGGTCGCCGTCCGCTGCGGCGGCTGCGGGCGCCAGGGCCAGTGGCCCAGACCGGAGTTCGACTGCTCGTGCGGGGCCGTGGTCCAGCTGCCCGTGGACTCCGCCGCGCCGGCCGGCGGCGCCGGAACCGAGGGGCTCGCCGGGGCCCGGCGGACGACCCGGCCGGACTTCCGGCCCGTCGCCATCCGCACCGAGCGCGACGCCGTCACCGCCGCCCAGCGCTATCTGCGCTGGCTCGGCTTCGCCCAGGTCCGCCGGCCGGACCGGCCGACCGGGCCGGCGGGGACGGGTCTGGTCGACCTGCTCGCCAACGGCCTCGTCGTACGGGTGGATCCCACGACGCTGCCCACCACCACGCGGGACGTCGAATGCCTCTGGCTGCACGCCCTGGCCGAGGACGCGACCGGGGTCTGCTTCTCCCTCGCCGGCTACACGACCGAGGCCCGCTCCCGGGCGGACGACTGCCGGCTCCCGCTGTTCGTCATGGACCTCACGGGCGCACCGCGCGCGCTCAACGCCTGCGCGGAGGAACTGGTCGGGCGACGCTGAGCACTTCGCCGACGCGAAGCGGACGGTCCGTCGCGCGCCGGGCGATCCGCCGAGGGTCAGCCCTGCTGCCCGGCCGGCTTTCGCAGGGCCATGACGCTGCCGACCGTCTCGGCGGCCTCCAGCTTCCACGCCTCCAGGGCGTCCTTTCCCGAGTTCACGACGCCGTCGAAGAAGCCCGCCCCGGCGGCGGGCGAGCCGGCGGCGGCGGACGGCGCGGTGCCCCGCGCGGGGCCGGAGAGCACACCCAGGAACGCGGCGGCACGGAGGGTCATTACGGCGAAGCTGCGCATGAAGTACCTCTAATCCGCTCATCGGGTGAGACACATCACGACTGCCCTGGGCCCCGCCGCACCATGCCGCGCATCACCCTCACGAGGTGACCGGCAAAGCACCGAAACGTTCCCCCGACCGGGAGTTCGGATCGCCGCCCGGCCCGGGCGCTCGTCGTCGCGCCGAGCCTCCCCACCCGCCGGACCGCGCAAAGCGATCCGCCCGGCACTTCACCCCACGGAGGGAATTGCCGGTCATGTCAGCGCATTCGGGACGGACGGAACGTCAACGGGCGCGGGCCCGGCTGGGGGCGCGGTACCGGCGGGCGCGGGGTCGCGACCCCCGCGGGCGCGCCCCCCGCTCACGACCGTAGCGCGCGGATCAGCTCGCGGACCGCCGCGCTGCACGCCAGCTCCGGGGTCGTGACGTAGCCGACGATCCGCCGCGGACCCGTCGGGCCCAGGTCCACGACGGTGACCCCGGCGGGGGCCATGGCCAGGGCGAGGGACGGCATGATGGCCATGCCGAGGCCCTGGGCGACCATCGAGAGGACGACGCTGTCGTCCTCCGCGTTGATCGTGGCGGGCGGGATCCAGTCCTGCCCGGCCCACCAGTCGCGGGTGTACGAACCGCAGTTCTCCGCCCAGTCGACCAACGGCAGGGAGCGCGGCGCCGGATGGCCGGCCGGGTGGACGAGGGAGTAGGGCTCGGTGATCAGCGGCACCGCCACCAGGCCGGGCGGCAGCGGCTGGGTGCCGTCCAGGGTGGCGATGCCCAGGTCGGCGCGGCCGTCGGCGACCTCGCCCGCCGTACCGCGCCCGATCTCCCGCACGATGCGCACCTCCGGCGCGAGCCCCGGGTGCCGTACCGCGAGCCGGGCCAGCGCGCCGGGCAGCAACTGGGCGGCCGCGCTGCGGAACGCGGCGATCCGCAGCGGTCCGGCGAGCCCTTCCGGGCCCGGCCCGCGGGTCTCGGCGCCCATGGTCTCCAGCAGCCGCAGGATGCGCCGGGCCCGGGCCACGGCCCGCGCCCCGGCCTCCGTGGGGCGTGCGCCGTGCCGGCCGCGGTCGAAGAGGACGGCGCCGAGCTTGCGTTCACAGGTGCGCACGGCGTGCGAGACCGCGGACTGGGTCAGCCCCAGCCGGGCTCCGGCGGCGGTGAAGCTGCCCGCCGCGTCCACGGCGGCGAGGACGCGGAGCTCGGGGAAGGTGATCTCGGGGGGCTTCCCCGGGGAGGCGGTCCTCGAGGAGGCGGTCCCCGGGACGGCGGTCTCGTTCTGCGGCATCGGGGAAATCTACGTCCATGAACCGGATTCATGGAAGCCCCCGGTCCATCGACGCCAGGGGCTGGGTCCCGCACCGACCTCCGGCCTACGGTCCTCCCATGACCAGCACCGACACGCTTACCAGCGGCACCCGCACCTTCCGCGCCGTCCACCAGACCGCCCGTCCGCAGGGCATGCCCACCGCCGAGCACTTCGCCTTCGTCGAGGAGCCGCTCCCCGCGGTGGAGCCCGGCTCGGCGCTGGTGGAGAACCTCCTGCTGTCCGTCGATCCGTACATGCGGGAGGCGATGGACTCCGTGTGGGAGCTGAACGCGCCGCTGGAGGGCCGGGCGGTCGGGCGGGTGGTGGAGTCCCGCGATCCGGCGCTGGCCGTCGGCGACCTGGTCTTCCACCGCAAGGGCTGGCGGACGCACGCGCTGGTGAGCACGGCGGAGGGCGCCCGGGCGCTGCCGCACCACGAGGACGTGCCGCTGAGCGCCTGGCTCGGGCTGCTGGGCGGGACGGGCCTCAGCGCGTACGTCGGACTGACGCGGGTGGCGGGGGTGCGGCCGGGGGACACCGTGTTCATCTCCGCGGCGGCCGGCGGGGTGGGCAGCACCGCGGGGCAACTGGCCCGGCTCCTGGGGGCCGGCCGCGTGATCGGCAGCGCGGGTTCGGCCGCCAAGGTCGCCCATCTCGTGGACGTCCTGGGGTTCGACGCCGCCTTCGACTACCACGACGGGCCCGTGGCCGAGCAGTTGGCGAAGGCGGCCCCGGACGGCATCGACGTCTACCTGGACAACGTCGGGGGCGACCACCTGGAGGCGGCCATCGCCTCGATGCGCCCCCACGGACGGATCGCCTGGTGCGGGGCGGTGGCCCAGTACAACAGCGCCGAGCCGCCGGCCGCGCCCCGCAACCTCTACGACATCGTCGAGAAGAGCATCCGCCTGGAGGGCTTCCTCGTCCGCGAGCACGGGGACGCGCAGGCGGAGTGGGAGGAGTTCCTCGTCCCGCACATCGCGGCCGGGCGGGTGGTGCGGGACGAGACGGTCGTGGAGGGGTTCGACGGGGTCGTGGAGGCGTTCCTCGGCATGCTGGCGGGCCGGAACACGGGCAAGATGCTCGTGCGCACGGCCGCCGCGTAGGGGTGCCCCGGTCCCGCCCTTTCACCGTTTCCTGGGGGCTGCGCCCCCAGACCCCCCTTTCGCGGCTTCGCCGCTCGTCCTCAAACTCCCCCAGAGGGGGCACCCCCAACGGGCTGAATATCAGCCCGTTGGGGGCACCCCCTCTGGGGGAGTTTGAGGACAACCGCGCGGAGCGCGGTTTCAGGGGGTGCGGGGGGGCTTGCCCCCGCAAGAAACGGTGAAAGGGCGGGACCGGGGCCCCTTACCGCACCCCCGCTCCCTCCAGCAGCGCCACCGCCTCTTCCCTCAGCTCCACCTTCCGCACCTTCCCGCTCACCGTCATCGGGAAGCTCTCCATGACCCGCAGATAGCGGGGCACCTTGTAGTGGGCGAGCCGGCCGCGGCAGTAGCGGGCCAGTTCGTCGCGGCTGAGGCCGCCCGCGTCGTCGTGGAGGATGACGCAGGCCATGATCTCCTCGCCCATCCGGTCGTCGGGCACCCCGATGACCTGGACGTCGGCGATCTTGGGGTGGGTGTGCAGGAACTCCTCGATCTCGCGCGGGTAGACGTTCTCCCCGCCCCGGATGATCATGTCCTTGCTGCGGCCGACGATCCGGACGTACCCCTCCTCGTCCATCACCGCGAGGTCGCCGGTGTGCATCCAGCGGTCGGCGTCGATCGCCTCGGCCGTCCGCTCGGGCTCGTTCCAGTAACCGAGCATCACCGAGTAGCCGCGGGTGCACAACTCGCCGTGCTCCCCGCGGGGGACGGTGGCGCCGGTCTCGGGATCGACGATCTTCACCTCGATGTGCGGGAGCACCCGGCCGACCGTGCCCGTCCGGCGGTCCAGGTCGTCCTCGCGCCGGGTCTGGGTGGAGACCGGGGAGGTCTCGGTCATGCCGTAGCAGATCGTGACCTCCTCCATGTGCATCTCGGCGACGACCCGCTTCATCACCTCGGCGGGGCACGGCGAGCCCGCCATGATGCCGGTGCGCAGCGAGGACAGGTCGTAGGTGGCGAAGTCCGGCAGGTCGAGTTCGGCGATGAACATCGTGGGGACGCCGTACAGCGAGGTGCACCGCTCGCGTTCGACGGCGTGCAGGGTGGCGGTGGGGTCGAAGACGGGCGCGGGGATGACGACGCAGGCGCCGTGGGTGGTGGCCGCGAGGTTGCCCATGACCATGCCGAAGCAGTGGTAGAAGGGGACCGGCAGGGCGATCCGGTCCTCTTCCGTGTAGCCCAGCGTCTCGCCCACGAAATAGCCGTTGTTGAGGATGTTGCGGTGGGAGAGGGTGGCGCCCTTGGCGAAGCCGGTGGTGCCCGAGGTGTACTGGATGTTGACGGGGTCCTCGGGGCGCAGCGCGGCCTCGCGTTCGGCGAGCCGCTCGCGGGGCGTCCCGGCGCCGAGCCGGACCAGGCCCGTCCACGTCGAGTCGTCCAGGTAGACGACGTCGCGCAGCGCCGGGCAGTCCCCGCGGACCTGCTCGACCATGCGCCGGTAGTCGCTCGTCTTGTAGGCGGTGGCCGAGACCAGCACCGACACCCCGGACTGCCGCAGGACGTAGGAGAGTTCGTGCACCCGGTAGGCCGGGTTGATGTTGACCATGATCGCGCCGATGCGGGCGGTCGCGTACTGGACGATCATCCACTCCGGGCAGTTGACGGCCCAGATGCCGACCCGGTCGCCCTGGGCCACCCCCTTGGCGAGCAGCCCCAGCGCGACCTCCTCCACGGCGCGCCCGAACGCCGCGTAGGTCCACCGCCGTCCGCCCTGGACGTCGACGAGCGCCTCCCGGTCGCCGAAGAGGGCGACGGAACGGGTGAGGCTGGTGCCGATGGTCTCTCGAAGCAGGGGGGTGTCGACGGGGCCGCCCGCGTACGAGGGTGTGCTCACCGGTGGTCTTCCTCTCTGAATTCGGTACCGCCGCCCTGCGCGGTGCGTTCGCGCAGCTCGATGCGGCGGATCTTGCCGGACACGGTCTTGGGCAGCTCGGCGAACTCCAGCCGGCGGATGCGTTTGTACGGCGCGAGGACGGCGCGCGAGTGGGCGAACAGCGCCTTCGCGGTGTCCGGCCCCGGCTCCCAGCCCTCGGCGAGGACGACGTACGCCTTGGGCACGGAGAGCCGCAGCGGATCGGGCGCGGGCACGACGGCGGCCTCCGCGACGGCCTCGTGCTCCAGCAGCGCGCTCTCCAGCTCGAACGGCGAGATCTTGTAGTCGCTGGACTTGAACACGTCGTCCGCGCGCCCGATGTAGGTGATGTATCCGTCTTCGTCCCGGGAGCCGATGTCGCCGGTGCGGTAGTAGCCGCCGGCCATCGCCCCGGCGGTGCGCTCGGGGTCGCCGGCGTAGCCGGTCATCAGGCCGACGGGCCGACTGGCGGGGTCGCCCGTGAGATCGAGGCAGATCTCCCCCTCGTCGGCCGGCTCACCGGTGACCGGGTCGAGCAGGACGACGGTGAAGCCGGGGCTCGGACGGCCCATGGAACCCGTTTTCAGCGGCTGCCCGGGTGGGTTGGCGACCTGCACGGACGTCTCCGTCTGCCCGAACCCGTCCCGGATCGTGACGCCCCAGGCGCGCCGGACGGCCTCGATGACCTCCGGGTTGAGCGGCTCGCCCGCCGCCACCACCTCACGCGGCGGGGTGCGCAGGGCGCTCAGGTCGGCCTGGATGAGCATGCGCCACACGGTGGGCGGGGCGCAGAAGCTCGTCACCCCGCAGCGGTCCATCTCGGCCATCAGGCGGGCCGGGTCGAAGCGGGTGTAGTTGACGACGAAGACGGTCGCTCCGGCGTTCCAGGGCGCGAAGAAGTTGGACCAGGCGTGTTTGGCCCAGCCGGGCGAGGAGATGTTGAGGTGCACGTCGCCGGGGCGCAGCCCGATCCAGTACATCGTGGACAAGTGGCCGATGGGGTAAGAGGCGTGGGTGTGCTCGACGAGCTTGGGGCGGGCGGTGGTGCCGGAGGTGAAGTACAGGAGGAGGGGGGCGTCGGCGGGGGTGGGCCCGTCGGGGACGAAGCGCTCGTCGCTCCCGTCGCGCTCGTCGCTCCCCTCCGCCGTTCCGTCCTCGTACGGGAGCCAGCCGGGCGGCGGGGTGCCGCCGACGGCGATCCGGGTGTAGTCGCCCGGCACCTCGGCGAACTTGCCGGTGTCGGCGGTCCGGACGACGACGTGCCGGGCCCGGCCGCGGCCGATCCGGTCGGCGAGATCGGCGGGGCCGAGCAGCGGGGTGGCGGGGATGACGACGGCGCGCAGCTTCATCGCGGCGAGCATGGTCTCCCACAGCTCTGCCTGGTTGCCGAGCATGACGACGATCCGGTCGCCGGCGCGGACACCGCGGGCGCGCAGCCGGCGGGCGGTGCGGTCGGAGCGGCGGCGCAGGGCGTCGAAGGACAGCTTGGTCTCGCCGCCGTCCTCCTCCACGATCCACAGGGCGGTCGCGTCGTTCCCCCGGGCGAGCGGGTCGAACCAGTCGAGCGCCCAGTTGAACTCCGCGGGCCGGGGCCAGACGAAGCCGTCGTACGCGGCGCGGTAGTCCTCCCGGTGGGCGAGCAGGAAGTCCCGCGCCGCCCGGAAGGTTTCGAAGCCGGTCGCCGATCCGGCCGGCGTACCGGTCGGTGCTCCCGACGACGGACCCGTCGCCGCTCCGGCCGGGGTTCCCGCCCTGTCCTCTGCCGCCTTCTCTGCCGCCACGTGTTCCTCCAGTTGCCGCGCGAGCCGTCGATCCGCAGGTGAGCATCGTGCGTCGGTGATCGAAGACCCGCCAGCCCCGGGCGGGACTGTCCGCGCCGCGCGAACAGGGGGTTCCCGCCGGGGTTCGCGGGGGACGGCCGTCCCCGCACTAGTCCTTCCGAATTCTTTGCCCGCTCATGGCAGAGTGGTAGTGGGACCCGGCGCACGGGAGGGGCGCACACCCGGCGCACGGGTTCACGGCGGTCGGTCGCGCGCCGGGTGATCCGACGTCGGAGGCCGTCCCGGGCCCGGTGAACGCGCCGGTCTCGCGTCTTTTGCGTCAACGGGCCGTCAAGGCTCCCGTGTGGCGGGTCAACAGGCTGTCAAGGAAACGGTCGTCCGGCGTCCGGCCGGGCATACCGTGGGCAGCGCGGCGCCCCGGCCGCCGGCTCGGGCGCACTGTCCCTGCCCCACCTCGCTCACCCCCGGTTCACTTTCCTCTCATCCTTCCCGAGGACTGTCATGCGTGTAAACCGAACTCCCGCCGAAGCCGCCGCGGTAGCGGCCGTGGTGGCCGCCGTGACGGCCGCCCACAGCCCGGTGGCCGACGGCGGGGAGTCCTCCGACGACCCCTCCCATCCCGGCGGAGCGCCGCTCCCGGCCTCCACCACTCCCGCCCCCTCCCCCGCTCCCACCCCCGCCGGTCACACCTCCACGTCCGTCCTCCCGGCGCCCCCGCCCGCGGTCCCGGTGCTGTACGTGCCCGTCCGGCCCTGTCCCGTCGGCTTCGCGCTCCGCGTCTTCCGTACGCCGCTCGGGGGCCGGACGGCCGTCGCCTTCACCACCCGCGCCCGGCTCACCGCGTGCCTCGGCCCGCACCAGCCGACCGTCCGGCTGGCCCTGCCGGCCGTACGGTCGCTCGCCGCGCCCCTCGGCGTCACCCTCGTCTCCGTGGACCCGCAACTCACCGCCCCGGCGGTCATCCGCTCACCTGACGGCCCGTCGCCGACGGCTTTGCTGCCCACGCTCCCGGGCTGAGCCCGGTCGTTCGCGAACGGCGGGCGCGGGGCCGGGTCCGGACCCGGTGAGTACGCGGCGTGAGCGGTCCGGCTCGGGCGCGGCTCACCCCGCGTACGGCCGGGCCCGGCCGGGCCATATACGGCCGGGCCCGGCCAGGCACGGCCAGGGACCCAAACCGAGCACCGTCCCGGTACCCCGTCCCCGCCTCCCCACCCAACCCGCCATCCCGTCGAAGGAACTCCCGTGCCCATCGCCCCCGCAAGCCCCGCGACCCCCGCGACTGCAGCGACCCCCGCAGCGTCCACACCCCCGGCGGCCCCCAGCGCCCCGGAAGCCGTCGGCCCGGCCCCCCTGTGGCCGGCCTCCGCGCGTACCCTGCCCTCCGGCGAGGTGGCGCTCGGCGGGGTCCCGCTGGCCGAACTGGCCGACCGTTTCGGCACCCCGGCGTACGTCCTCGACGAGGACGAGGTCCGCGCCCGGGCGCGCGCCTGGCGCGCCGCGCTCCCCGGCGCCGGGATCGCCTACGCCGGCAAGGCGTTCCTCTGCCGCGCCATGGTCCGCTGGATCGACGAGGAGGGGCTGGACCTCGACGTCTGCTCCGCCGGGGAGCTGGACCTCGCCGTGCACGCCGGTTTCCCGGCCGAGCGCGTCGTCCTGCACGGCAACGCCAAGAGCCCCGCCGACCTGCGCGCCGCGCTCCGGTTCGGTGTCGGCCGGATCGTCCTGGACAGCGCGGGCGAGATCGCCCGGCTGGCCGCGCTCATACCCGCCGGGACGAGGCAGCGGGTGCTGCTGCGGGTCGTCCCCGGAGTGGCGGCGGGGGCGCACGCGGCGGTACGGACGGGGGTGGAGGGGCAGAAGTTCGGGCTGCCGATCGCGGGCGGCGAGGCCGAGGAGGCGGTGGTGCGCGTCCTCGGCCAGCCCCGGCTCGAACTCGTCGGCCTGCACTGCCACCTCGGTTCGCAGATCACCTCCACCGACCCGTACACGACCGCCGTCCGGAAGCTCGTCGAGTTGCTCGCCCGGCTGCGCGACCGGCACGGCGTCACCCTTCCCGAGCTGGACCTGGGCGGCGGCTTCGGCATCGCCTACCGCCCCGGCGACCCAGCCGTGGACCCCGCCGCGTACGCCGACCGCGTCACCGCGGAACTCGCCCTGCGCTGCGCCCACGCCGAACTCCCCGTCCCCCGGCTGACGGTCGAGCCGGGCCGCTGGATCGCGGGACCCGCCGGGGTCGCGCTCTACCGGGTGCTGGCCGTCAAGACGACGGGCGGGCGCACCTTCGTCGCCGTCGACGGCGGGATGAGCGACAACCCCCGGCCCGCCCTCTACGGTGCCCGCTACACCGTCCACTTGGCGAACCGTTCCTCCTTGGCACCGGCCCGTGCCGTGACGGTGGTCGGGCGGCACTGCGAGGCCGGTGACGTGCTGGCCGAGGACGTCGCCCTCCCCGCCGATCTGCGCCCGGGCGACCTCCTGGCGGTCCCGGCGGCGGGCGCCTACCACCTGTCCATGGCCTCCGCCTACAACCACGTCGGCCGCCCGCCCGTGGCGGCGGTGTCGGGAGGGCGGGCGCGGCTCGTCGTCCGCCGGGAGACGCTCGAGGATCTGCGGAGCCGCGACGTCGGGGTGTAGGGGGTGAGACGCCGGTCGGGCGGAAGAACAGCCCGTCCGGCGGAGAAGGGGAGGGGCCGGGGACCCTCAAAGCTCCCGCGCCACCGCGCGGATCAGAGCCCGGGACTCCTCCCGGTCCAGAGCCGCGTTCTCCATCCACGCGAGCTGCGCCCGGCACTTCGTCAACTGCAGCTCCGCGTGCCAGAAGAGCGGCCCCAGTTCGGAATCCAGCTGCGCCGTGTCCAGTTGCCGGACCGGCCCCTCCGCGTAGAGCAGCGAGTGCCCGGCGCCCGGGAAGGCGCCGCTGGAGACCGGGACGACCCGGAGGACGACGTGGTCCAGTTCGGACACCTCGGCCAGGTACTCCAGTTGGCGCCGGGTCACGTCCCGGCCGCCGAAGCGGGTGCGCAGCGCGGTCTCGTGGATGTACCCGACGTAGTCCAGCGGCCGGTCGCCGCGCAGGACGCGGGCCCGTTCCATCCGGAAGGCCACCCGGAGCTCCACCTCCAGCCGGCTCGGCGGCGGCAGCACCGCCGCGAAGATCGAGCGGGCGTAGTCCTCGGTCTGGAGGAGCCCGGGGAGGTGCATGACCTGGGAGGTCAGGACCCGTTCCGCGTGCCACTCCAGTTCCGCGATGTCGAGCATGCCGGGCGGCAGGTCCGCCCGGTACCGCTCCCACCAGCCCTGTTTGCGGTCGGTGGCCATGTCGGCGAGGGCCTCGATGTACCGCTCGTCGGAACACGCGTAGTTGCAGGCGAGGATGCGCAGCCTCTCCGGTGAGACGACGCGCGTCCCGGACTCCATGTGGGAGATCTTCGTACGGTCGACGCCGAGCAGGCGGGCTGCGTAGTCGGTGGAAACCCCGGCCGCGGTGCGCATTTTGCGCAGCTCGCTCCCCAGCCTCTTCTGGCGCTCGGTGGGTGTCGTTCTGGGCGGCATGTGCCTTTCCTACTGGCTTGCGGGGCCGCCCGGCGCGGTACGGCCGCCCGTTCACCCGATGGAGGCACGAGCCACCGACGAGGTGGCACAGGTGCCCCGCCGCAGGGGGCGCGCCGGGCGGCCCGCGCGCCCGGCGTACGCGTCGCACCGGTGACGACGCGGGACGGCGGTGTCGTACCTGTCACACCTCCCGGCGCATGCACACCCGCGGCCACCGGTCCAGCCCGTGCGCGGCCTCCCGCTCCCGGACCGCCCGGAGTTCCGGGGTGATCTCGTCGTCGGCCAGCCGGCGGAAGCCGCAGCGCTCGTAGTAGGGCGCGTTCCAGGGGACGTCCGCGAACGTGGTCAGGGTCAGCGCGGGGACCCCCGCCGCGCGGGCGGCGGACGCGAGGTGCTCCAGCAGGGCCCGTCCGACGCCCCGGCGGGCGGCGGCGGGGTGGACGGAGACCTGCTCGACGTGGAGGTTGCCGTCGACCCGGTCGGCGAGCAGGTACGCGACGACGGCCGGCGGGCTTCCGGCCACGTCCCGTCCCCCGGCCTCCGCCGTGGCGACCCAAGCCCGCCCGGCCCGGCGGTACTCCTCCAGTTCGTCGAGCGGAAGCGGCTCGTCCGCGGCGATCTCCGCCATGCCGACCTCGCGGAACCGCTCGCCCGCGGCCCGTTCGACGTCCTGGAGGAGCGGGAGTTCGGCGGGGTGGGGAGGGCGTATGCGCATGGGAACAGTGTGGTGGGCGGGGCCCGGCACGTCGAACCGTTAAGCCGAACCCTTGAGTCGAACCCGTGAGTCGAACCGTTTGACGCCCGTCCCGCGATCCACCATCATGAGCCGTCAACTGAACACGTCAAGCCGGCGCCATGGTGGTTGGTGGGTGCGCCGGCCGGCCCGCCTCGCGCCGGGTCCGGCCGTCACGCGTACCGCACGGTCGTGTGCCGCCGGTCCGGGAGAGGCCCGACCACCGGGAGTCCCCGTGACTGATCACTCCTCCGAGACCACCACCACCGATCCGGTGGACCAGACCCACCTCGCCATCGAGGCGTTCTTCACCGCGCTCGCGGAACACCACTCCGTCCCGGACGGCCTCACCTCCCGCCTCCGCGACCGGTACGAGCGCCTCCGCACCGACCAGCGGCACCTGGCCGAGGACGAGCCGTCCCGGCACAACCTGGCCGTCTCCCTCGCCGTCCTGGCCGCGTACCGGGAACTTTCCCCCGGGCTCCCCGACGCGGAGCTGCTGCCGCTCCTGGAGCGGGCGTTCGTCGAACCGCTCCGGGCGGAGATGCTGGCCGGGGTCGCCGCCGCGCTCGACGCCGCGCCGGACCCGTTCGCGCTGATGGTGGAGTTCAGCCGGCGGCGCGAACGCGACTACTTCGGGCCCGCCTTCGCCTTCAGCCACCCCCGGGACGACGACCGGGAGCACATCGCCCAGGTGGACCGCTGCTTCTACCACCAGGTGCTGGAGGCGAACGGCGCCGGGCGGCTGACGCCGGTGCTCTGCGCCTTCGACGCCAACTGGAGCGACGCCGTCGACCCGGAGCGGCACGGCTTCGCCTTCGAGCGGCCGACGACCATCGGGCACGGCGGCCCGCACTGCCCGTTCACGTTCCGCCGCACGACCGGCCGGGAGGACCCGCCGCGGGTCACCGCCCCGTGAAGCGGGTCCGTGAAGCGGGTCCGTGAAGCGGGTCACCGGCCCGTGAACAGGTTCCGCACCCGCCGCCGGGCCCGTCCGGCCGGGCTGTAGTCGTCGTCGTCCCCGTCGCCCTCCGACTCCTCGTCGGAGGCGTTCAGGACGGTCCAGCTGACCGCCGAGACCGCCGGTTCGAGGGAGAGCCGGCTGACGGCCTCCTCCAGGAGGCTGTCGTCGCGGCGCTCGGTGGTCAGTTCGGCGGAGACGGTGACCTTCCCGACGTCCTCCGCGTCGCGGCTGTGCACCGAGCGCAGCCGGAAGCCGGGGCGGCCGACGGCCTGGACGACGAGGGTGCGGACGTGCGCCTCCTCGGGTTCGGTGCAGACGACCTCGAAGTGGTAGTCGGTCGCCACCTCCGCCCCGCCGCGCGGCTCCCGGTCCAGCCGCCGGGCGAGCGGCCGCAGCAGGGTGTTGGCGGCGACGACGCCGGCCGTGCCGAGGATCGCGATCACGTACAGCCCGGTGCCGGCGAGCGCGCCGACGGCGGCCGAACACCACAGGGTGGCGGCCGTGTTCAGCCCGCGCACCCGCAGGCCGTCGCGCATGATGACGCCCGCGCCGAGGAAACCGATGCCCGAGACGATCTGCGCCGCCACCCGGGAACCGTCGTAGCCCGTGGTGCTGGTGGCGTCGGAGAAGCCGTACGTGGAGAGGAGCACGAAGAGCGCGGACCCGGCGGCGACGAGGGCGTTCGTCCGCAGCCCCGCCATCCGGGCCCGCCACTGACGCTCCAGCCCGATCACCGAGCCCAGCCCCAGCCCGGCCCCGATATTGGCCGCCATGTGCCACTCCTGCACCATCATCCGCCTCCTTCTCCACGGTCTCCGCGTCGCTTTGATATCGGCGGGACCCGGCCGGCTGTTGAATCGGCCGGCCATCGGCACGGCTCCGCTCACGCCCCGCCGCAGGAGCCACCCCCGTCCCCGCCGGGACCCGGCGGGCGCCTGCCCCGATTGATCACTTTCATGACCGGCGACGCCGGGAATCACGAGCACGGGACGGACAGGCGCACAGGCCGCTATCCGCAGTCACCCAGGACGGGCCCGCGCGGGTCCGTCCCCATTGGATCGGCGAACGTGGAGAATGGGAGCGGGGCGGCCCCGGTCGGTTGCCGGTGCCGCCCCGTTCGGGTCGCGGTGTCGCCGTGGGCGGGCCGCGGTGGACGCCGCGGGTGCGTCAGGTCACGGGGACACCATGGTCTTCCACGTGCCGATCCGCTTCGGGCCGGTGCCCTCGTAGAGGGAGGTTTCGCCCTCGGTCCAGCGGACCAGCAGGTCGGCGCGCCGGCCGGAGGTGGTGAAGTCGCCGGCCGCCATGGCGGAGTTGCGGGTGTACGAGGGGTGGGCGGGCTGGAGGACGGCGGACGCGCCGAGGCGGCCGGACGTCGCGGTGATGCCGGAGAACGCCTCCAGCTTGCCGTCCGCGCGGCGGACGAGCAGGTCGGCGCCCTTGCCGGAGAGCTGCGCGGTGGTGAGGGAGACGGCGTCCTTCCAGGCGGCGTCCTTGCTCACCAGCGTCCGCTCGCGGCCGGTGCCGCCGCCGGTGACGCCGCTGTGCAGGGTGACGTCACCGTCCTTCCAGCGGACGACGACGTCGTCGGCCTTGCCCGGGTCGTAGGCGCCGGCGGTGATCGCGGTGGCGTACTTCCACTCGGAGCCGGCCTGCTGGACGACGTACTCCTTGGTGCCGGTCAGCCGCGCCGCGCTGATGTCGGAGTACACGCTCACCTTGCCGGTGGAGGTGTCCTTCTTGTCGTCCTTGGCCCACAGGACCATCAGGTCGGGGCGGCCGTCGCCGGTGAAGTCGCCCGTGGTGACCGAGCGGGCGTTCTTCCAGAAGCTCTGCTGCTTGGCGAGGGTGCGCGGGGTGCCGAAGCCGCCGCGGCCGTCGCCCGGGTAGAGCGTGGCCTCGCCGTCCTTCCAGATGACCAGCAGGTCGTCGCGGCCGTCGGCGTCGACGTCGGCGGCCATGACGTGGGTGGCGTACTTCCAGTCGCTCGCGGGACCGGCCAGCTTGCCCTCGTAGAGGCCGCGCAGCGGGGCGGTGCCGGGGGCGCGGTCCGCGACGGCGGCGCGGTAGAGGTCCTGGATCTCCTGCCCGTAGACGGGCGAGTAGCTCATCCAGTCGTCGTGGCCGGAGCTGCGCGGCGGGCCTCCGCCGTAGTAGCCGCCGACGTTGCCGATGACGTCGCCGGTGCGCGTCTTGGCGTTGTAGCCGGTGACCCACGGCCCGCCGGAGACGCCGCCGTAGAACCCGGAGCACCGCATCAGCATCTGGCGGAAGCCGGCGAGGCGCTCGGTCGGCACGGTGCAGCTGATCGCCCGCTGGCCGTTGCCGCTGAGGTGCGGGTAGCCGTGGACGGTGACCTGGTTGGCGAGGCGCGGGGTGTCGCGGAGCCGCAGTCCGGCGCCGGTGACCTCCTCCACCTGCTTCTTGCGCTGGTACTCCGGGCCGACGCGCAGGAACGCGAAGTCGAGGTCGGAGTCGGCCCGCATGCTGTTGGGCTGGTAGTTGGCGTACGTGAACGCCTTCTGGACCGGGTAGCCGCCGAAGGGCTGGTCCTTCACCGCCTTGCCCTTGCGGAACTGCGGGATGAAGATGCCCTTCTCGGCCGCGTGCTTGGCGCAGTGCCCGGCGGTGAGGACGAGATTCCGGTGCGCGCTGCGGACGATGCTCGCGGAGCAGTACGTGGCGCCCGTGGCCTTGGTGTCGAAGAAGAACGTGCCGACGGCGGGGATGCCGTCGCCGTACACGCCCTTGGGTATGCCCTTGGGGGCGGTGCCCACGGGTCCGGGCGGAGCCAGCCGGGAGACTCCGGGGCGCGGCAACGCGCCGGGCGCGCCCCGGCCGGCGTCCAGCGGCACGGCCGCGGCGAGGCGGTCGGCCGTCCAGAACTTCTCGACGGCGGACGGGGTCGCGCGGTGGGCCGGGGCCGACGCGGAGGGTACGGGTTTCGGCGCGGTGCCGGAGCCCGTAGGCCCGGGGGCCGCCACGGCGGCGGTGGCGGAGACGCCACAGGCCGCCATGGCGAGGACGGTGGCGAGGCTCCGGGACCATCTGTGAGGTGTCAAGGCGACTCACTGCACTAGGGAACAGAGGACAAATATTCGATCGAATATTTGCACAGTGCAGCGTTCGTGGAGCCGCCGGGGTGGTCAGGCCGACGCCCGCCGGCTCCGCCGGTTCACGCGGGGACGAACCCCGGCCGCCCCGCCCGGGACACGAAGCTCGCGTCGGTCCCCACGGGCGCCCCCGGCCGCGTGGCGTACGGCAGGACGCGGTAGTCGGCCCGGACGGCGTCCGGGGTGAAGGTGACGACGACGTAACCCCGGCGCTCCGCGTAGTACTTGATGTGCGGATTGACCCGCATCACGTTCTCCCAGTCATCCGGCCGCTCGACCCCGTCGAACCCGCTGGACACGGACGTGCCGACGATCTCGACGCCCAGGGTGGCGGAGGCGGGGTCGTCGAAGTCCTCCTTGATGTCCATCGCGTAGTGGACGTGGACGTCGCCGGAGAGGACGACGAGGTTGGCGACGCCCGCGTCCCGCGCGCCCTGGAGGATCCGGTGGCGCGAGGCCGGGTACCCGTCCCAAGCGTCCATCGAGACCTTGGCCCGCCCGACGTTCCCCTTCCGCTGGCAGAAGGCCACCTGCTGGACGACGACGTTCCAGAGCGCGGACGACTCCCGGAAACCGTCCAGCAGCCACGCCTCCTGCTCGGCCCCGGTGAGCGTGCGCGCCGGGTCCTCGGACTCGGGCCCGGGGTACTGCCAGCCGTCCCCGTACGCCTGGTCGGAGCGGTACTGCCGGGTGTCGAGGACGTCGAACCGCACCAGGTCCCCGTACCCGAACCGCCGGTACAGCAGCGCGTCCGGCCCGCACGGGCGCTGCGCCTCGCGCAGCGGCATGTGCTCCCAGTACGCGCGGTAGGCGGCGGCGCGGCGGCGCAGGAACTCGTCGGTGGGCAGGTTGTGCTGGGAGACGGCGGCGGCGTAGTTGTTCTCGACCTCGTGGTCGTCCCAGGTGACGATCCAGGGGTGCGCGGCGTGCGCGGCCCGGAGGTCGGCGTCGGTCTTGCCGAGCGCGTAGCGCAGCCGGTAGCCGTCGAGGGTGGTCAGCCAGTGGTCGAACACCTCCGGCAGCCGCTGCTCGCCGGTGTAACCACGTGCCCCCGCCTGGGCGTTGATCTCGTTCTCGTAGATGTAGTCGCCGACGAAGAGGACGGCGTCCAGGTCGTCCTCCCGCGCGAGGTGCGCGAGGGCCGTGTAGTAGCCCTCGTCGTACTGCTGGCAGGACGTCAGCCCCACCCTCACCTGACGGACGTCGGCCCCGGGCGCGGGCGCGGTCCGCGTCCGCCCCACCGGGCTGGTCCAGCGCCCGCAACGGAAGCGGTACCAGTACGTCCGCGCGGGGTCCAGCCCGCCCACCTCGACGTGCACGCTGTGCGCGTCCGCCCCGTCGGCCACCGCGGTCCCGCCTTGGACGATCTCCCGCAGCTCCTCGTCGGCCGCGACCGCCCACTCCACCGGAATCCGGCACTCCGGCGGTAACCCGCCGTCCGCCTCCAGCGGCCGGGGCGCCAGTCTCGTCCAGAGCACGACGCCGTCCGGCAGCGGATCGCCGGAGGCGACCCCCAAGGTGAACGGATCCTCGCCCACCTCCCGCCCGCTCAACTCCCTGTCCGACCGCCGCTGTCGCATCTCGCGCGCCATGCGCTCCACTCCCTCCGGCCACGGAGCCCGACGGGAGGAGGGTACCGCCGGGAAGGGGGGACGGGATCCCGTCGCGCGGGGTCCGGACCGGCCAAGTGGCGGGGTGGGCACGGAGGTTCACGCCCTCCGCTCCAACGGTTCGACCTTCCGCCCGGTTGACGCCACCCGGCGTACCCGCCGGCCCGGCGGCCACCCGAGCGCACGCCGCCGCAATCAGCCGCCGCAGGGCCGCCGGGTCGGCGAGGTCTTCCTCCCCTTGAGGCGGGCAGAGGAGCCAGTGCGTGCCGGGCGGGTCGGCCCGGTGCGGCGCCGGGACGCCGAGGTAGTGGTCGGCGGCCAGGACGTGGATGCCGGGGACGTCCCATTCCCCGGCCGTCCCGTTCGGCACGAGGACGTAGAACCAGCGGCCGTAGGGATCGGCGATCACGGCGTTCTCGATACCGGCTGCCCTGAAAGCGTCCTCGATCGCATCCCGCTCACCGCTGTCCGCCACGACACCGACCACACTGACGGCCAGCCGGACGGCCTCGAAGTGCAGTCCGGTCCGGAGCATGGCCGGCGCGTCGCGCATCCACGTCTCGCGGATCTCGCGGGGGCGGGGGTCGCGGGATACGAGCCAGTCGGCGTTGTACCTGATCACGGTCGACCCCGATCGATTGATGGTATTGACGGGCAGGCCGAACACCGGGTGGGACTGCTCCCACAACGTTTCGCTGCTCCCTGGGCTGGCACGCGGGCTTCAAGAAGAACACTCGGCGCAACGCGGCCAATCAAAGAGGCCGCTCGCCCGACGGTTACCGACACTTCGCCTATTCCACTTTGAGGTGGGCCCACACGGTCTTACCGGGACCGTCCAGCCGCTGCCGAACTCCCCACTTCGCCGCAAGGCAGGCGACGATCAGGAGACCTCGGCCCGATTGGCTGACGCAATCGAGGTCAAACCCCTTATCGCAACCTGCGTATGGCACCTCGACAACGAACTCAGGCACGTTCGAGGCCGGTTCAGGAACGCTCAAGCCAGACGAGTCGGTCACTTCGACAACAAGCACTCCGCGTCTGCGGCGCAGACAGAGCTCGAACACGCCCTCGCCCCCTTTGGCGTGCAGCACAGCATTGGTCGCCAGTTCACTGACCAGAAGGACAGCCGACGCGGTCAGCTCGGCTCGAATCTTCCAGTCCTGGCACACCGATTCGACATACCTCCGAGCACCGAAAACAGCTCTCCGATCAGCTCGGAACTCGCGTCGGGTCGTGCGTCCGGACATGCAGCCCCCAGGGCAGGCAGACGGAACCTGGGCCACGAGCGCCACTCACGGCCGGCGCTTGTGGCGCACCTCACGCTAGAGCGCAACTCACACGAACTGCAACTCAACGTCAATGCAAAGTTGCATTTCACCTCGTAGGGGTTACTCGCTAGCGTGTAGCGTCACCACGCGTGCAGACTGGACACAGACAGTCAAGGAGGGGCCATGCCCGCAGGTGGGCGACCTACGGTTCGCAGCAGGCGACTTGGCGCGACACTGCGGCGCTACCGCGAGGCGGCCAAGCTGGACCAGGAGCATGCGGCAGAAAAGATCGCCGGCTCCAAGTCCAAGGTGAGCCGCATCGAAGCGGGGCAAGTCACCGCCAAGCCGGGCGATGTGCGCCTCATGCTCGAACTGTACGGAGTCACCGACCCCGTCGTCAGTGAACACCTTGAGCAACTTGCCCGGGTCAGCAATCGACGCGGCTGGTGGATGGACCACCGGCTCCCGGACCAGTTCACCGACCTCGTCACCCTCGAAGGCGACGCCTCATACATTCGCACCTGGCAGCCGCTGTTCATCCCCGGCTTGCTCCAAACCCCGGACTACGTGCGCACGCTGACGCGGCACTCCAGCCTCAATGTCTACACAGCGGAAGCCGAAGAAGCCTTCCTGAAGGTCAAGGAAGAACGGCGCCGCGCGATCAGCGAGAAGGGTGCGCACTTCGCGGCGGTGATCTGGGAGCCAGCCCTTACGGCACCCATGCCGTCCGCCGAAGTCCACCACGAACAGCTGCGCTACATCGTAGAGATGGCGCAGCAGCCGAATGTGACGGTTCAAGTCCTTCCGGTGAGCGAGTGGAAAGCCGCACACATGGCAAGTCACTTCGTGGTCTACAGCTTCGGCCCGGAGCCCGCACCGGAAGCCGTAGCCTTCGACACCCCCACGAACACTGTCATCCAGGAGGAACCGGAGGACGTCGCCAAGCACGTCCGCATCTTTGAAGCGTTGCGCTCGTCCGCTCTGGCTCCCGATCAGAGCGTGGAATTCATCCGGACCGCGATGAAGGACATCCCGGAAAGCGAGAAAGCTGAATGACGAAGAATCGGCACATCGTAACGGAGTTCAAGAAGGCATCCGCCTCGCAGGGCCCGTACCAGGAATGCGTGGAAGTCGCCCGGACAGCTGACGGAGGGCGAGCCATACGGGACAGTCGGGATCGCGAAGGACCCGTCCTGTTCTTCACCGCCGGCGAGTGGGCCGCCTTCGCGGACGGCATGGCGAAAGGGGAGTTCGACGACTTGTAGGAGGTACGCCCCGCTGGTTCGGCGGAGCCCGGGGCCTCAGCCCGGTAACACTACCGGACGGGTCCGATCCAGCCTTGTCAGCGCGGGCCCATTGGCGCGCCAGGGACGGCACGCAGGGTGAGCGGACCGAAGGGACATGACATGACGGAAGCCAAGGAACCACTCTCCGAGCAGGAGATCAGCGACCGGCTGCTCTCCCTTTCCGGGTGGCGGCGGGCGGACGAGAGCGAGGCGATCAGCCGTGGCTTCCGGATCCGCTACCACGGGGGTGTGGCCCTGATCGTGCATGTGGCGGACGTCGAGCGGCTCATCGGCCACCATGCGGACATCGATCTCCGCTGGGATCATGTGCGGTTCACTATCACGACGCACGATGCCGGATACCGGCTCACCGAGGCTGACTTCGACCTGGCGCGCCGGATCGACGCGATCGCGGTGGCGCACGGGGCGGAGCCCCTGTAGATGCTGCGCCGCTATGAGCAACGCGTGTCGGGATCGGCCCAGCAGAGCTGAGGAAGAATGGAGGTCAGCGCTCTCCGCGATTGAAGGTGTCGACGAGCGCGCTCAGCTCGGTGAGGTGGTCGATGCGGAAGGTCGGCAGTTCCGAGGCGAGCGGATCGTGTTGCTGGATGACGCCCCACGGGCCGCGGCGAACGAGAGCCGCTCGCATGCCCGCCGCGACGGCCGGGCGGATGTCGTTGTCCAATCGGTCGCCCACATACAGGATTTCCTCGGCCTCGAAAGGCACCGCCTTCGCGACGCGGGCGAAGAACTCGGGATCGGGCTTGCTCGCACCCCAGTCGTCAGAGGTGCCGATGAGATCCACGTCCTCCTGGAACAGCTCACGCAGCAGGCTCCCCGCTCGGACGGTCTGGTTGCCCGCGATGGCCAGCCACAGACCGGCGGCACGCAGTTCCCGCAGAGCGGGCCGTACGTCCGGATAGAGGTCGGCCTCACCGAACCATTCCGGCTTCCCGGCCGCCGCGCGCCTCTCCCGCTCCGCGTGAAGGTCGAACCCAGGGCGGAAGGCCTGGAACGTCTCGCGATAGTCCCGGCCTTGGGCGATGACCGCTCCGAACGTGGCGGCGAACGTATGTCGCGGTACGCCCAGCCAGTCCGCCCAAGTCCCGTACTCCCTCGTCTCGTCCACGAGGCATTCACCGACGTCGAAGACCACAGCTCTGATCACGGGAGGAATGCTAGGGCCGGTTGCGTCCGGTGCACCACCGGACGCAACGACAGCGCCATCAGCCCCTGTCGGAGGCGGACGAGCAGGCCGGGCACGCCGTGGCGCGAGCCGGGTCGTAGCGGCGGTAACCGCAGGTGCACACCGGCCAGTCCAGGCAGGTGGGGCACTGGTCGTAGGGGGCGGTGACGGGGACGCCGCAGGCGCCGTCTCTGCCGGTGCATTCGGTCTGGGGCGGGCGGTGGGCCACGGCCTCGGCCGGGGTGCGGTCCGCGGTGCGGGGTGGTTCCTCGTCGGCCTCGTCGCGGGTCGTGGGCGGGCCGGGGAGGGGAGCGTGGCCGCGGCAGGCGGGGCAGGGGCGGTCCGGGTCGTCCGGGCGGAAGCCGTCCTCGCAGTCGGCGTAGCAGCCGGCGGGGGCCAGGAGCCACAGGACGACGTCGTCGGGTCCGTAGCCGTCCCGCCGCTCGTCGGCGTCCCGCCGCAGGGGGCGGTTCGACCAGCTCGTCCACCAGCGGCGTTCGACGCGCTCGACGAGCTGGCGGGCCGTACGGTGGTCCAGTTGCGCCCAGATCGTCCGCATCGCCTCCGGCGGGTACGCGCCGCCGCAGGCGCGCAGGAGCCGGTCCGGGACGGCCGCCAGGACCGCCCGCAGCGGGTCGCGGGAACCGGCCTGTTCCAGGCAGCGGTCGCAGCGGTCGCGGGCGGCGGTGTGCGGGTAGAAGTGGCGGCGCCAGCGGCGTTTGCGGTCCTTGCGGGCCTCCGGCTCCACCGCGTGGACGGTGAGGTCGCGCTCCGGCAACGGACCCTGGCAGACGCGGCACTTGCCCTGGCAGGTCAGGCACCGGCCGCCCGCCGGGGAGGGCGCCCGGCAGTCCGGGCACTCCCGCCGGCAGACGTCGCACAGGTGGTCCTCCGGGTGCGGCACCGGCAGCCAGCGGTAATCACCCTGGCAGCGGATGCACTTGGCCGGGTTGACCTCGTCGTTCGGGGTGGGGAGGACGGGACGCCCCGGGCACAGGTCGCAGCAGACGAACGCGTTCCCGTGACGGCGTCGGATCATGTGCGGCGCTCCCGGCTCAACGTGGGCGGCGGACCTGCCAGGTTAGCGGCCGCGGGCGGGCGGCAGGCGCCGTTCGGCCGGCCCCGGCGTCGTCCGGGACGCCCGGGCCACGACGAGGAGGAAGAGGCCGCACGCCGTCACGAGCACCCAGCCGGGACGCGCGGCGTGCGCGAGGTCCGCCGGGGCGACGCCCGCGACCAGGCCGCCCGCGACCGCGATGCCCACCGCCGAACCGACCTGCCGCGCCGTGGAGGTGATCGCCCCGGCCACCCCCGCCCGGGACGGCGGGAGGCCGCTGACGGCGGTGTTGGTGATCGGCGCGTTGGCGAAGCCGAACCCGGCGCCGATCAGCAGGTAGGCGACGAGGAGCGGCGGGACGCCGGTGTCCCGGCCGAGGCCGGTCAGGCACAGGCCGCCCGCGGCGAGGAAACCGCCCGCGGCGAGCAGCGGACGGCGGGGGCCGAGGCGCGCCACCAGGGTCCCGGACCATGGCGCGCAGACGGTGGCCCCGAGCGCCATGGGCAGCGTCGCCGCGCCCGTCGCGAGCGGCGACCAGCCGCGGGTGTGCTGGAGGTAGAGGGTGTTGAGCAGCAGCGTCACATTCAGCGCGAGGAACACCGCCACCGCGCCGAGCACGGCCGTGGCGAACGGCGGTCGCCGGAAGAGGCCCAGGTCCATGAGGGGTTCGGGCCGTCGGCGCTCGACCAGGACGAACGCGGACGCGGACCCGGCGATCCCCGCGTACGCGGCCGCGGCCCAGGGCGAGGCCCAGCCGACGCGGGGGCCCTCGATCAGGAGGCCGACCGACAGGAAGAGCGTCACGGTGAGGAGGAGTTGACCCGGAACGTCGACCCGTCGGGCGCGCGGACCGCGGGACTCCGGTACGAACGCCGTGACCAGCAGCAGCGCCGCGGCGATCACCGGCGCGTTGATCCAGAACACCGCCCGCCAGCCGAACGCGGCGATGAGCCCGCCGCCGGTGACCGGGCCGGCCGCCATGCTCAGCCCGAAGACGGAACCCCACACGCCGATCGCCCGGGCCCGCTCGCGCGGATCGGGCATCGCGTTCACCACGATCGCCAGGGCGACCGGGCTCAGCATCGACGCGCCGACGCCCTGGAGCGTCCGGGCGGCGACGAGCAGGCCGGGCGTCGGGGCCAGCGCGCAGGCGAGGGAGGCGATGCCGAAGACGCTCAGTCCGATCCGGAAGACGCGGCGGCGGCCGAAGCGGTCCGCGAGCGCCCCGGAGGCGATGAGGAGGCCGGCCAGGGCCACGGTGTACGCGTCCACGACCCACTCCAGCCCGCGGGTCCCCACGCCGAGGCCGCGGCCGATCGCGGGCAGGCCCACGTTGACGATGGTGGTGTCCAGGCCGACGAGGAACATGCTGAACGCGCAGATGACGAGGATCGTCCAGCGGCGGCGGGCGCTCAGCGGAAACGGGGGCGGGGTGGGGGCCGTGGACGGAGTCGGCCGGTCCGGCCGCTCCGGTCGTAGGGGAGGAGTCGTCGTGGTCACCTGAGCCCGCCTTCCGTCCGGTTTCGCCTGCCCGGCCATGGTCGGGCCGGGCACCCGCGGCGGACCAGGGACTTTGCGAAGACCGCAAAATGGGGTCCATGCACCCCACTGACGCCACGGACGCCACGGACGCCGAACTCGCCGAGACCCTGGCGGCCATCGGCCCGCGGCTACGGACCCTGCGGCGCGACCGCGGCCTCACCCTGGAAGCGCTCGCCGACGAGACCGGGATCTCCGTGAGCACGCTGTCCCGCCTGGAATCGGGCAAACGGCGTCCCACGCTCGATCTGCTCATACCGCTCGCGCGTACGCACCGCGTCGCCCTGGACCAGTTGGTCGCCCCGCCGGCCACCGGCGACCCCCGCGTCCATCTGCGCCCGCACCTGCGGAAGCCCGGGAGCGTGCTCGTCCCGCTCACCCAGTACCCGGGGCGCGTCCAGGTCTTCAAGCAGGTGCTCGCGCCGCGCGAGCCGAAGCCGGTCGCGCACGAGGGTTACGAGTGGCTTTACGTCCTCGCGGGCGACCTGCGGGTCATGGTGGGTGAGCGCGACTTCACCCTCCGGGTGGGCGAGGCGACGGAATTCGACACCAGCGAGCCGCACTGGTTCGGACCGGCGGGCGCGGAGGCGGTCGAGATCCTGCACCTGTCCGGGCCCCGGGGGGATCAGGCGGTGGTGCGGACGGGGGGATGAGGGGTCCCCGTCTCGGCCGGGGCCGCTCGCCTCCGTCGGCGGGCGGCCGGGCGCAGGGCCACCGCCCGGCCGATGCCGCGCGAGCCGCCGGTGACGGATTACGCCGCCGAAAGCGTTCGGGAACTCACCGGGTGCCGCGCGGACAGGGGACGAACGCCGTCAACGGGCGTATCCGCGCATGCGATAACGCAGTCCGGAGGCGGACGCGGAGGTCCGCCAGCCGGTGTCCTCGGTGAGCGTCCACGACCCGTTGACGGCCGGGGCGTACGTGTCGCCGTCCACCGCCACGTCGACCTCGGTCACCGCGAGCGCCGTGGCGTGCTCCAGGGCCGCCCGGTAGATCTCGCCGCCACCGATCACCCACACCTCGGCGGGCGCGGACGCGTCCCGCGGCTCGGCCGCCGCGCGCCGCAGCGCCTCGGCGACGGAACCGGCGCGTTCCGCGCCGTCCGCCGCCCAGTGCGGATCGCGGGTGACCACGATGTTGCGCCGGCCCGGGAGGGGGCGGAACCGCGGGGGCAGCGAATCCCACGTCCTGCGGCCCATCACAACCGGGTGGCCGAGGGTGACGGCCTTGAAGTGGGCCAGGTCCTCGGGCAGGTGCCACGGGATCGCGTTGCCCGCGCCGATCACACCGTCACGGGCCTGCGCCCAGATCAGCCCGACCTTCACCCGGCCGCCGTCCACCGGGCCGCCGTCCGACAGCCCGCGGTCCGTCAGTCCGCCGCCCGACCGCTCGCCGTCCGCCGACGCGTCGTTCATACCGCGACCGGGGCCTTGATCGCCGGGTGGTGCCGGTAGTCGACCACCTCGACGTCGGAGTACGCGTAGGAGAAGAGCGAGTCGGCCTTCCGCAGCCGCAGCGCGGGGAACTCGAACGGGGTGCGCGAGAGCTGCTCGGTCACCTGCTCGACGTGGTTGTCGTAGATGTGGCAGTCGCCGCCGGTCCAGATGAAGTCACCCGGTTCGAGGCCGACCTGCTGCGCCACCATGTGCGTGAGCAGGGCGTAGCTGGCGATGTTGAACGGCACGCCCAGGAACAGGTCCGCGCTGCGCTGGTAGAGCTGGCACGAGAGCTTGCCGTCGGCCACGTAGAACTGGAAGAAGGCGTGGCACGGTGCCAGGGCCATCTTGTCCAGCTCGGCGACGTTCCAGGCGGAGACGATCATCCGGCGGGAGTCCGGGTCCCGGCGCAGCGTGTCGAGGACCTCGCCGATCTGGTCGATGTGCCGGCCGTCCGGGGCGGGCCAGGAGCGCCACTGGGCGCCGTAGACGGGACCGAGGTCGCCGTTCTCGTCGGCCCACTCGTCCCAGATGGTGACGCCGTGCTCGCGCAGCCAGCCGACGTTCGAGTCGCCGCGGAGGAACCACAGCAGCTCGTACACGATGGACTTGAGGTGCACCTTTTTGGTGGTGACCAGGGGGAATCCCTGGGAGAGGTCGTACCGCAGCTGGTGCCCGAAGACACTTCGGGTGCCGGTGCCCGTCCGGTCGGCCTTGGCCGTTCCGGAGGTGAGCACTAGCCGCAACAGGTCTTCGTACTGGGTGTCCGCCACGGGCGTCGATTCTACCGGCCGCCCGGACGGGACCACTCCGCGGCCGGCGGCCGTCAGCCGGAGGAGCCGGCCGGGTGCTCGGCGCACAGCTCGGCGGCGAGGCCCCGGGCGTAGCGCTCGTCCGTCCCGGGGACGGAGAAGACCACGCGGAAGTAGAGGGGTGCGACGACGCGGTCGAGCACCCGCTCCAGGGAGGGCGGCGTCCCGCCGCGGCCGGCGGCCGCCTCCAAGGGGGCCCGGAAGCGGGCGCTGACCCGTTCCAGGCAGGCGCGGAGGCCCGCCCTGCGGTCGTCCACGTCCGGTGCCACCTCGGCGCGGAAGAACGCCACGCCTCCCGGCCGGGAGAGGTCGGCGAGCGTCCACACCGCCGCCCGCTCCAGGTCCTGGCGGAGGTCGCCGAGCAGTTCCGGCGCCTCCTCTTCCTGGCGGCTGTCCGCCACGTCCGCGAGCAGGGCCGCGGTCGTCCCCCAGCGCCGGTACACCGAACTGGGGTGGACGCCGGCGCGGCGCGCCACCGCCGGGACGGTCACCTTGTCGGCGCCGATTTCCGCGACGAGGTCCACCACCGCCTGGTGGACGGCGGAGCGGACGCGGGCGCTCCGGCCACCGGGGCGGCTGTCTTTGCTTTTGGCGGTCATCCCTACACCTTAAAGCAAAGCGTTGCGCTTTAGCGCCTCGCCTGCTTGAGTGGATTAAAGCGAAGTTCATCGCCTTAACCTCAACTCCCTTTCCGCACCCCCGTGGAGGAACCATGTCCCAGTACGAGGCCGCCCACCGGCTCGGCGTCCGTTTCCACGCCTTCCTCAGCGCCGGCGACTGGGCCGGCATCCGCACACTGCTCACCGACGACGCCACCTGGACACTGCCCGGCGACAACGCGATCTCCGGTACGGCGGAGGGGGCAGACGCGGTGGTGGAGCGGGCCGAGAAGATCGCCTCCTACGGCGTCCACTTCGAGCTGCTGCACATCCTCGTCAGCCGCGAGAACATGGCCCTGTCCCTGCACAACACCGCCCGCCGGGGCGACGCGCGACTGGACGAACACCTGTCCACCGTCTGCCGTCTGCGCGACGGCGAGATAGCGGCCATCGAGACGTACCTGTCGGATGTCGACGGGATGAACGCCTTCTTCGTCTGAGCCGTAAGGTCCGAGCCGTCTCGCCCGAGATGCCTGGCCTGGCGTGCTTCGCCCGCGCGTTCCGGCTCCCGCGTCAGCACCCCGCCCCCACCGCCTCACGGTGAATCGGCACACCGGCCCCGCGCAGCGGCATCCCCGAGCCGCCCCTGCGCACCGCGACGATCTCCGCCGCGATCGACAGGGCCGTCTCCTCCGGCGTCCGGCCGCCCAGGTCGAGGCCGATGGGCGAGCGGAGGCCGGACAGCTCCTCCTCCCCCAGCCCCGCCGCGCGGAGGCGGGCGAGGCGGGCGTGGTGGGTGCGGTGGGAGCCCATGGCGCCGACGTAGGCGAGGGGGAGGCGGAGGGCGCGGACCAGGAGGGGGATATCGAACTTCTCGTCGTGCGTCAGGACGCAGACGGCCGTGCGCGGGTCGAGCCGCTGACCGTCCAGGTAGCGGTGCGGCCAGTCGACGACGATCTCGTCCGCGTCCGGGAAGCGGGCGCGGGTGGCGAACACCGGGCGGGCGTCGCACACCGTGACGTGGTGGCCGAGGAACTTCCCGACGCGCGCCAGCGCCGCCGCGAAATCGATCGCCCCGAAGACGATCAGGCGGGGCGGCGGGACGCTGGACTCGATCAGCAGCTCGGCCGGCCGGCCGCGGTACGCGCCGTCGGCGACCGGCGTCAGGACGCCCGTGCGGCCGACGGCGAGGAAGGCGGCGGCCTCGTCGGCCGCCCGCCGGTCGCTCACGGACGCCGGGGCCGACGCCGACCCGGCCACCACCGGCCCGGCCACCGCCGCCCCAGGCGCAGCCCCCGCCACCGGCTCAAGCGCCGATCCGGCCACCGCCGCCCCCGCCGCCGAAAGCCCCGGCGACGCCCCCGTCACCACCGACCCCGAGACCGAAAGCCCCGCCTCAGCCCCGGCCCCCACCCCTCCGAGCGTGCCTGAGAAAGCGCCGTCCGGGCGGACCAGGAGGGCGCCCGGCTCCCCGTCGGACAGGGAGCGGACCAGCGCCACGGGCTCCCCGTCCGCCGCCGCCGACAGCGCCGCCTCGTACCCGCCCCGCCAGGGGTCCGCCGCCCGTACCGGCGCGATCAGGACCTCGATCGCGCCGCCGCACGTCAGGCCCACCGCGAACGCGTCCTCGTCCGAGTATCCGAAGCGCTCGCGCCGGGCGGTGCCGGTCTCCAGCGCCTCGCGGCACAGCTCGTAGACGGCGCCCTCGACGCAGCCGCCGGAGACCGAGCCGATCGCCGTTCCGGCCGCGTCCACGGCGAGGGCGGCACCCGGCTGTCTCGGAGCGCTGCCGTGGACGGAGGCGACGGTGGCGACGGCGAAGTCGCGGCCCTCCGCGCACCAGCGGCGCAGCTCTTCCGCGAGGTCCAGCATGTCGGGAACCTCCTTCCTCTCCTCATCCCTACCTGACGCCCAGCCAGTTCTCGATGGGGTGCAGCGCGAAATACACCGTGAAGACCGCCGTCAGCACCCACATGAAGGTCCCCGGCTCCCGCCACTTCCCTTCGGCCGTTCTGATCGCGGTGTAGGCGATGACGCCCGCGCCGACACCCGCCGTGATCGAGTAGGTGAACGGCATGAGGACGACCGTGAGGAACGCGGGGACGGCGACCGCCCGGTCGTTCCAGTCGATGTGCCGCGCATGGCTCATCATCATCGCGCCGATGACCACCAGCGCCGCCGCCGCGACCTCCCCCGGGACCATTCGGGTGAGCGGGGTGACGAAGAGGCAGGCGGTGAAGAGGAGGCCGGTGACGACGGACGACAGCCCGGTACGGGCCCCCTCGCCGACGCCGGTGGCGGACTCGATGAAGACCGTCTGGCCCGACGCGCCCGTGACCCCGCCGATCGCCCCGCCCGCGCCGTCGACGAGCAGCGCCCGGCTGAGCCCGGGCATCCGGCCGCGGTCGTCGGCGAGTCCGGCCTCCGTGCCGACGCCGATGATCGTGGCCATCGCGTCGAAGAAACCGGCCAGGACCAGGGTGAAGACGATCACCCCGACGCTCAGCGCGCCGAGCGAGCCCCAGCCGCCGAAGGAGACGTCGCCGAGGAGGGAGAAGTCGGGCAGGGAGACGGCGCTCCCGTGGAGTTCGGGGGCGCCGGCCTGCCAGGTGCCGGGGCCCGGGTCCGCGACGGCGTTGACCGCGACGGCGAGGACGGTGCCGGTCACGATGCCGATGAGGATGGCGCCCGGGACGTTCCGCGCCTGGAGCATGAAGACGGTCAGGAGCGTCACGCAGAAGACCAGCACCGGCCAGCCGGCCAGCTCGCCCGCCGGGCCGAGGGTCACCGGTCCGCCGGCCTTGGCCGCGTGCACGAAGCCGGCCTTCACCAGGCCGATGAGGGCGATGAACATCCCGATGCCGATGGTGATCGCGTGTTTGAGCGCCAACGGGATGGCGTTCATGACGAGTTCGCGCAGCCCGGTGAGGACCAGCAGGACGATGACGCCCCCGTACAGCACGCACATGCCCATCGCCTGCGGCCAGGTCATGTGCGGGACCACCTGGCCGGCCAGCACCCCGGAGACGCCGAGCCCGGCGGCGAGCGCGAGCGGGACCTTGCCGACGAGGCCCATGAGCAGGGTGCAGACGGCCGCGGCCAGCGCGGTCGCCGTGATGAGGGCGGCGTGGCCGAGCGTGTGCCCGGACGCGTCCTTGCCGGACAGGATCAGCGGGTTGAGCAGCACGATGTAGGACATCGCCATGAACGTGGTGACGCCGCCGCGCACCTCGCGGGCGGGGGTGGAACCGCGTGCCGAGATCTGGAAGAACCGGTCGAGCCGGTCGAGCCGGGACCTGCCGGCCGGGGGACACGAGCCCGCGCTCGCGCCCGCGGCCGTGGCCGCCGGCTCCACGGATGGCTGCGTCATGGTGTCTGCCTGCTCCTTGGATGCCGAGCGTGCGATACCGGTGGGGGTGGGGGGATATGGGGATCTATGGGGGGTGTGGGGGGACATCCACCTCGGCCGCTCTCAGCCTCCCGTCAGATGCTCCGGCCGCACCGGCACCCTCCGCAGCGCCAGTCCCGTCGCCTGCCTGATGGCGGCCACGACGGCGGGGGTGGAGGAGAGCGTCGGCGCCTCCCCCACGCCCCGCAGCCCGTACGGCGCGTGGGGGTCGGCGAGTTCGAGGACGTCGACCGGCATGGCCGGGGTGTCGAGGATGGTGGGGATGAGGTAGTCGGTGAAGGAGGGGTTGCGCACCTTCCCCGTGCCCGGGTCCACCGCGATCTCCTCCATGACGGCCAGCCCCAGCCCCTGGGTGCTCCCGCCCTGGATCTGGCCGGTGACGGAGAGCGGGTTGAGGGCCTTGCCGACGTCCTGGGCGCAGGCCAGTTCGACGACCTTGACCAGGCCCAGTTCGGTGTCCACCTCCACCACCGCGCGGTGCGCGGCGAAGGAGTACTGGACGTGCCCGGTGCCCTGGCCGGTGCGCAGGTCGAACGGTTCGGTGGGCCGGTGCCGCCACTCCGCCTCGGCCTCGACCGGCTCCTCGCCCTCCAGGACGTCCGCGAGGGCCGCCAGGACCTCGCCCCCGTCGGTGACGACTTTGCCGTCCTCCAGGAGGAGTTCGGCGGTGGCCCAGGCCGGGTGGTACGTCCCGAACTTCGTCCGGCCGAGTGCCAGGACGCGCTCGCGGACGGTCGCGCAGGCGTGCCGGACGGCGCCGCCGGTGACGTACGTCTGGCGGGACGCGGACGTGGAACCGGCCGATCCGACGCGGGTGTCGGCCGGGTGGATGGTCACCCGGGAGACGCCCAGCTCGGTCCGGGCGATCTGGGCGTGGACGGTGACGCCGCCCTGCCCGACCTCGGCCATCGCCGTGTGCACGGTGGCCACGGCCTCCCCTCCGGCGTACTCCAGCCGCACCCGTGCCGTGGAGTAGTCGTCGAATCCCTCCGAGAAGCCGACGTTCTTGATGCCGACCGCGTAGCCGACGCCCCGCACGACCCCCTCGCCGTGCGTGGTGTTGGCGACCCCGCCGGGCAGCGCCCGCAGGTCGGGGCCGCCGCCGGCGGTCTCCCACTGCCGCTCGGGCGGCATCGGCATCGCCTTGACGCGGCGCAGCAGTTCGGCGACGGGGGCCGGCGAGTCGACGACCTGCCCGGTCGGCATGACCGAGCCCTGGGACATCGCGTTGCGGCGCCGGAACTCGACCGGGTCGAGGCCGAGTTCGGCGGCCAGCCGGTCCATCTGCGCCTCGTAGGCGAAGCACGCCTGGACGGCGCCGAAGCCGCGCATCGCGCCGCACGGCGGGTTGTTGGTGTAGAGGGCGAGCGCCTCGACGTCGACGTTCGGGCACTCGTACGGTCCGACGGAGAGCGAGGCGGCGTTGCCGACGACGGCCGGGGACGACGAGGCGTACGCGCCGCCGTCCAGGACGATGCGGGCCGTGACGTAGAGGAGCCGGCCGTCGCGGTCGGCGCCGTGCTCGTAGCGGAGCCGGGCCGGGTGCCGGTGGACGTGGCCGAAGAAGGATTCGAACCGGTTGTAGACCATCTTGACCGGCCGGCCGGTCCGCAGCGCGAGCAGGCAGGCGTGGGCCTGCATGGACAGGTCCTCCCGGCCGCCGAAGGCGCCGCCGACGCCGGACAGCGTCATCCGCACCTTGTCCTCCGGCAGGCCGAGGACGGGCGCGATCTGCCGGAGGTCGGCGTGCAGCCACTGGGTGGCGATGTACAGGTCGACGCCGCCGTCCTCGGCGGGCACGGCGAGGCCCGACTCCGGCCCCAGGAACGCCTGGTCCTGCATCCCCACCTCGTACTCGCCGGTGACGACGGCCGCCGCCCGGGCCTTCGCGGCGGCGACGTCGCCGCGCCGGACGGGCTGGCGGTGGACGATGTTGGGGTGCGGGACGTGGGCCGCGTGGCCGTCCGTACGGCCGGGGTGGAGGACGGGCGCGCCGGGCGCCGTGGCGCTCGCCTCGTCGGTGACGACCGGCAGTTCCTCGTACGCCACCCGGATCTTCGCGGCGGCGCGGCGCGCGGTCTCCGGGTGGTCGGCGGCGACGAGCGCGACCGGTTCGCCGTGGTGCCGGACGACGCCGTCGGCGAGGACGGGGGTGTCCTGGAGCTCCAGCCCGTAGCGGGTGGCGGCCGGGAGGTCGTCGTGGGTCAGGACGGCGTACACGCCGGGGGTGGCGAGGGCCTCGGCGACGTCGACGGAGCGGATCCGGGCGTGGGCGTGCGGGCTGCGCAGGGTGTGGCCCCAGAGCATGTCCTCGTGCCAGAGGTCGGAGGCGTAGGCGAACTCGCCGGTGACCTTGAGCGTGCCGTCCGGGCGGAGGGTGGACTCGCCGATGCCGCCACGGGTTCGGCTGCCCTGCGTGAGCCCGGCGGGTGCCCCGCTGGGGGTCCGCCCGCCGGCCGCCGGCCCTCCGGTCATCGGCCCGCCGGCCGGGGTTCGTTCCCTCACGTCTCAGCCCTCCTGTCCGTCGCGGCCGGCCTCGTCCCCCACGCCGCCCCCGCCCCGCGCCGCCGCCAGGCGTACGGCGTCGAGGATCTTCTCGTAGCCCGTGCAGCGGCAGAGGTTGCCGGAGAGGGCCTCGCGGATGTCCGCGTCGGACGGGTCGGGGTCGCGGGCGAGCAGGTCGTCGGCGGCGACGAGCAGGCCCGGGGTGCAGAAGCCGCACTGGACGGCGCCCGCGTCGACGAACGCCCGCTGCACCGGGGAGAGTCGGCCGTCCGGTACGCCCGCGCGGGCGGCCAGGCCCTCGACGGTGACGATGTCGCGCCCCTCCGCCTGGCCGGCGGCGACCAGGCAGGCGCAGACCGGGACGCCGTCGAGGCGGACCGTGCACGAGCCGCACTCGCCCTGCTCGCAGGCGTTCTTGGAGCCCGGCAGGCCCAGGCGCTCGCGCAGGACGTAGAGGAGGCTCTCGCCCTCCCACACGTCGTCGGCCCGCTGCGGCCGGCCGTTGACCGTCATGTTCACGCGCACAGCTCGCCCCTCTCCCCCGTCGTCCCGTCTGTGTACTCCCGCCACGCCCAGCCGAGCGTGCGCCGGGCCATGACGCCCACCGCGCGGCGGCGGTAGGCCGCGCTGCCGCGCACGTCGTCGATGGGGTTGCAGGCGGCCGACGCGAGGGCCGCGAACTCCTCGGCGACGGCTGCCGGTACGGGCCGGCCGGTGTCCCAGCAGCGGGCCTCGCCGAGGGCGGCGGCCAGGAAGTCCTCCGCCGCCCGCGCCCGGACGGGCGTCGGCGCCGCCGAGCCGATGCCGGTGCGGACGGTCCGGGTGTCGGGGTGCAGGGCGAGGCCGAAGGCGCACACGGCGATGACCATCGCGTTGCGCGTGCCGACCTTGGCGAACTGCTGCGGCCCGGCGGCCTTCCGGACGCGTACGGCGCGGATCAGTTCGTCCGGGGCGAGGGCGTTGCGCTTGACGCCGGTGTAGAAGTCGTCGATCGGTACGAGCCGGGTGCCGCGCACCGACTCGGCCTCGACCACGGCACCCGCCGCGAGCAGCGCGGGGTGGGAGTCGCCGGCCGGGGAGGCGGCTCCGAGGTTGCCGCCGACGCTGCCGCGGTTGCGGATCTGCGGCGAGCCGACGGTGCGGGCGGCCAGGGCGAAGCCGGGGAGCGGGCCGGACAGCTCCGCGATGACGCGGGCGTACGGGACGGCGGCGCCGAGGCGGACGTCGGGTCCGTCGGCCTCCCAGGCGTACAGGTCGCCGATGCGGGTGAGGTCGAGGAGGTGGCTGGGGCGGCGGTGGTCGAAGTTGATCTCGACCATCACATCCGTGCCGCCCGCCAGGGGCACCGCCGTAGGGTGCTCGGCCTTGGCGGCCAGCGCGTCCTCCCAGCGGTCGGGGCGCAGGAAGTCCATGGGCGTTCTCTTCTCGCTCTGGTCCCGCCGCCGTACGGCCGTACCGCCCGCCGCCGAACGCCGCCCGCCGCCCGGCGGGGGCGGTACGGCCGTACGGGGGGCGGTGCGGGGACCGTGCTTGGGCCGTTCGGACGGCTCCGGGCGGGTCGGTCGTGGGGGAGCTCCGGGTGGGGGCCGGTGCCGGGTCGGTGCCGCGTGCAGCCAGTACACAGAGGCTTCACGTGGGGGGAGCAGTCACCGAAACCATGAAGCGGTTGGCTGGTCACGCACACCGTCTTGTAGATTCGAACGAAAGGCGGAGCGCGGAAACCTCACGGCTTCGCACCGGTAACACGACCAACACACGAGAAAGATCGGCGGCGACCCCCCATGCGGCTGCGCGCACTGCTGGAGACCGACGCGCTGGGCCTTCGACTGCTCGGTGGCGAGGACGAGCTCGACCGCACCGTGCGCGGCGTGATGACGACCGATCTGCGCGACCCGAGCCGCTACCTCTCGGGCGGCGAACTGGTCCTCACCGGCCTGGCCTGGCGCCGGGAACCGGCCGACTCCGAGCGCTTCGTCCGCATCCTGGCCACCGCCGGGGTGGCCGGGCTCGCGGCGGGCGAGGCGGAGATCAGCTCCACCCCGGACGACCTGATCGAGGCGTGCGCCCGGCACCGGCTGCCGCTGTTCTCCGTGGACGAGACGGTGTCGTTCGCGTCCATCACCGAGCACGTCGTCCGGCAGGTCTCCGGCGAGCGCGCCGGCGACCTGGCCGCGGTCGTGGACCGGCACCGCCGGCTGATGACCTCGGGCCCGGCGGGCGGCGGCCCGGAGGTCGTCCTGGACCTGCTCGGCTCGGACCTGGACCTGCGCGCCTGGGTGCTGTCCCCCACCGGCCGCCCGATCGCCGGTTCCTCGCTGGCGGGAGCGGGCCCGGCGCTGTCGTCCGAGGTCAGCGCCGTACTGGCGGGCGAGCACCTGGCCGCGGCCCGCTCGGGCCGCCGGGGCCCGCACCGGGTGACGGCGGGCGGGGCCACGTACTCCCTGTTCCCCATCCACGGCACGTCCGCCGGCCCGGCCGACCCGCGCGAGACCGTCCTCTCGGACTGGCTGCTCGCCGTGGAGGCCGACGCCGGCGACTGGCCGGCCGAACGCCTCGACCTGCTGCACGGCGTCACCCAGTTGATCGCCGTCGAGCGCGAGCGGCGCGAGGCCGCCCGGACGGTCCGCCGCCGGCTGGCGCAGGAGGTGCTGGAGCTCGTCCAGTCGAACGCCGCGCCGGCCGAGATCGCCGCCCGGCTGCGGGTCGCCGCGCCCGTGCTGGCGCCGGGGACGGGCGCCGCCCCGCACTGGCAGGTCGTCGTGGCCCGCGTGGAGTGGACCGACGGCGAGACGGCCGCCGCCCTCCCGTCCGGGCCGATCGCCCAGAGCCTGCTGGAGGAGGCGCTGGTCGCCCCGGACGCGACGGGCACCGAGCCGTCCGAGCGGATCGCCGTCGCCCACACCGACGACGAGGCCGTCGCCCTGGTGCCGCTCCCCGCGGCCCCGGCCGCCCCTGACGAGGACCGGCCGGCCGGCGCCGACGCCGCCCTGCACGCCGACGCGCTGCTGGCCGCCGTCCGCGCCCCGCTCTCCCGGGGGCTCGACGGCGACGGCCGCCTCACCTTCGGCGTCAGCGCCGCCGTCCACTCGGCGGAGGGGCTGCGCGGCGCCCTGGAGGAGGCCCGGCACGCCCGCCGCGTCGCCGCCGCCCGGCCCGGGCGCGTCTGCGCGGCCGGCCACCAGGAACTGGCCTCGCACGTCCTGCTGCTGCCGTTCGTCCCCGACGACGTGCGCCGCGCGTTCACCGCCCGGCTGCTGGACCCGCTGCGCGAGTACGACAACCGGCACCGCGCCGAGCTGATCCCGACCCTGGAGGCGTTCCTCGACTCCGACGGTTCGTGGACGCGCTGTGCGACGCGACTGCACCTGCACGTCAACACGCTGCGTTACCGGGTGGGCCGCATCGAGCAGTTGACCGGGCGCGACCTGTCGCGGCTGGAGGACAAGCTGGACTTCTTCCTGGCGCTGCGGATGAGTTGAGGCGGTGCGGTGGGCCTCCCGGACTTCTCAGTCCGGCGCCCGCCGCTCCCCTCGTACCAGTCCGAGGTCGGCGTAGACCGTCGCCCGCGACACCCCGAGCCGTTCGGCGACGACCAGCGCCGAGCGGCTGAGCCGGAACACCCCGCGGGCGTCCAGTGCCTCGATCACCCGGAGCCGGCCCTGGCGCGAGTCGTGGGCCAGCGGCCGGCCGAGGCGTTCCTCCTCCTGCTCGATCACGGCGGTGACGACCTCGCCGATGTCGTCCGAGAACACCGTCGTGGCCGCCGGCGCGGCGTCCGCCGTGCCGACCAGGGCGGCCATCGCCTTGGCGGCGAGCCGGAGTTCGGTGATGTCGAGGTTGACGCAGAGCGACCCGAAGACGTGCCCGGAGCCGTCGCGCAGCAGCAGGGTGGACGACTTCACCGTGCGCCCGTCGGGCGTCTTGGTGACGTAGTTGAGCTTGTCGCGCGCGGTGTCGCCGCGCGCCAGCATCTCCAGGCCGATCTCGCTCATGGCCCCGCCGACGGACCGCGAGGTGACGGATCCGGCGAGGGCGACGACGCTGGCGTCCGGGGTCCGGTAGTCGTGCAGCACCACCTCGCACTGGGTGCCGAAGGTGGCGGCGAGGCCGTCGACGACCGGGCGCAGGGCCTGGAGCACGGCATCGGCGGTGCTTGCCGCCGCCCCCGACGACGCCTCCGGTCCCGCCGGTGCCGCCTCTGCCACCGCCGCCTCTGATCCCGCCGATGCCCCTGATCCCGCTGATGCCGGTGATGTCATCCCTGCCTCCGCACGCCCATCGGCTTCGCCGGACCGTCCGATCCCGTCCCGCGCGTCCGGAACGAGACTAGAAGTACGTCATCGGGGATACGCGCTTCAACTCTTGACGAACTGTCCAGATCACTGGACACTCTGCCTGGGTGGGGAGTTGACCATGGTTGTCAAGGCCCTTGTGGTGCACATGGTCTGTTCGTGGGCTGTCCCTGGCCTGTCCTTTCCATGGCTCCAAGGGTCCGGACAGCGGAAGGCGTGCGGAAACGCGTCGGCGGCTCGGGAGCGAGGGCCGGCCCATGACCGCAGGCGCACAGCGGAACGGCGCTTCCGTTCCCCCGCCCCGTGACGCATGAGGTGGACACGAGGAGGAGAGGCACGATGCGTTTTCCGGCCGATGGGCCCTCCGGCCCGTTCCACCCCCACACCCCGTACGGCCCCTCGGCGTCCGCCGACGCGTACGACCCGGACGCCCCGTGCGGCACAATACGGCTGCGGTGCGGCACCTGCGGGCGCCTGCACGCCCTCGCCGAGCCGGCCTGGCGGTGCGCCGACTGCCACGGCCTGCTCGACCTCCACGGCTTCACGCCGGCCATGCCCAACGCCGTCGAACTCGGACGGCGCCCGCCCACCCTGTGGCGGTACGCCGAGGCGCTGCCGCTGCCGCGCCCGCCCCGGATCAGCCTCGGCGAGGGCATGACCCCGCTGATCAGCGCGCCCGGCCGGCCGGACGTCCTGCTGAAGGCGGACCACCTGATGCCCACCGGCTCGTTCAAGGACCGCGGCGCGGTCCTGCTGGTGGCGCTGGCCGCCCGGCTGGGCGTGCGGAAGGTCATGGCGGACAGCAGCGGCAACACGGGGACGGCGGTCGCCGCCTACGCGGCGCGCGCGGGCCTCGCCTGCGAGGTCTACGTGCCGGCGGCCACCTCCGAGGGCAAGGTGGCCCAACTCCGCGCGTACGGCGCCGAGGTGCGCCGGATCGAGGGCTCCCGCGAGGACACCGCCGCCGAGGCGGCCCGCGCGGCGGAGGAACCGGGGACGTTCTACGCCAGCCACGTCCACCACCCGTTCTTCCCGCACGGCACGAAGACCTATGTGTTCGAACTGTGGGAGCAGTTGGGCGGCCGGCTGCCCGGCACGCTCGTCCTCCCGGCCGGGAACGGCACCCTGGTGCTCGGCGCCCGCCTCGGCTGCCAGGAGCTCCTCGACCAGCGGCTGATCGACCGCCTGCCCGCCATCACGGCGGTGCAGGCGGCCGGTTGCGCGCCCCTCGCGCGCGCCGCCGCGCTGGGCGGCGAGGTACCGGAACGCGTCACCGCCGAACCGACCGTCGCCGAGGGCATCGCCATCGCCCGGCCGGCCCGCGGCTCCCAGGTCCTGCAGGCGGTACGGGAGACGGGCGGCACGTTCGTGACCGTCCCGGAGGACCGGATCGTCGCGGCCCACCGCGAACTCGCCCGGCACGGGCTGTACGTGGAACCGACGTCCGCCGTCTGCTGGGCGGCGCTTCAGGAGGGGCTGGTGCCGGAGCACGCGGTGGAGGGCGACCGTCCGTTCGCCGTGGTGCCGCTGTGCGGCAACGGACTGAAGGGGAAGCCGCCGGAGTGAGCGGGGGCCGGGGGCGGTAAGGGCCCTGGGCCCGGCGGCGGTTCCCTACCGGGTGGTGAAGGCGCCCCCGTTGACGTGCATCGTCTGCCCGGTGATGTGCCGGGCTCCCGGCGAGGCGAGGAAGTGCACGGTCCGGGCGATGTCCTCGACCGTCCCCGGGCGCTTGACGTGCGTCTCCTCCACCAGCGCGCGTTCGCGTTCCGCGCTCAGCCCGCCGTGGAAGAAGTTGGTGCCGGCGACGTACCCCGCGGCGACGACGTTGCAGGTGACGCCCTGAGGGGCGAGCTCGGCGGACAGGGAGGCGTTCCAGGCGGCCAGCGCGGCCTTGGCCGCTCCGTACGCGCCGCCCCGGCGCTCGGCGCCGATCGACCCGATGCTGACGACGGAGCCGCCGGCGGTGAACTTGTCCCGCACGGACGCCGTGGTGAGCACGGCGGTCAGCAGGTTCTGCGCCAGGTTCTCCCGCCACTGGGCGAGGAGGGCGTCGAGGCCGGGTTCCGCTTCGGTGCCCGGCCGGGCCAGTCCGCCGGCGGCGTTGACCAGGACGTCCAGGTCGTCGAGCCGGGCGGCGAGCGCCTCGGCCTGCCGGGGGTCGGCGGCATCGCAGACGACGCCGCGCACCCCGAGGTCCCGGGCGGTGCGTTCGACGGTGTCAGGGGTGCGTCCGGTGACGAAGACCTCGGCCCGGTCGGCGGCGAACGCCGCGGCGACGGCCCGGCCGATGCCGCTGGTGCCGCCGGTGACGAGAACGGTGCGGGGCACGGAATCCTCCTGTCCACTGCTACGTTTAGGTCTAAACGTAGCAGTGGACGTCAAGCCGAGGGATCACCAGTGGACGCCAGCCCGAGGGACCACGCCGCGACCGACGCCGCCTCGGCCGTCTCCGCGGTCCCGGCATCCGGACCGCTCCGACCCGCCCATTCCGCCGCCGAGATCGCCGCGGCCTGGCGCCGGGAACGGCCGGGCACCCCGACCGGGTCGATCGAGATCGTCACCCCCATCTGGCAGTTGGCCAAGCTCTTCGCGGACGACCGCAACCGGGCCCTCCGGCGGGCGGGGATCGACGCGGCCACCCTCGACCTCCTGTCCGTCATCCGCCGTTCCGGGCCTCCCTACGCCCTCACCACCCGCGAACTCACCCGCCGCACCCTCGTGACCGCCGGAGCGATCTCGCAGCGCGTCGCCCGGGCCGAGCGCGAGGGGCTCGTCGAACGCGCACCGGGCGCCACGGGCCGGCGGACCGTGCTGGTCACCCTCACCCCCGAGGGCCACGCCCTCATCGAACGCTCCGTCGACACGGTCCTCAGTCGCGAGGCCATGCTCGTCGAGGGCCTCTCGGACCCCGAACGCGCCACGCTCGCCGCCCTCCTGGCCAAACTGACCACCGACGTCCGCCGCCGCACGGCGCAGGACGACACGGGAGTGTGAACTCGGTTGACAGTCATCGAGACTGTGAAATGATGTGCATACGCAGCAGCGGGTGACGGCCTGTCAGTCGCATGTGTCGCCATCCCTGTTCACCGCCCGACAAGGAGATCGAGACGTGAACCGACTCCCTCGCCTCGCCGCGGCGGTCGCCGCCGCGCTCGTCGCGATCGCCGCGGGTGCGGTCGTGGCCGATGACGGGCCGGGGCGGTCGCCATGACGGCTCGTCAGGAGCCGACTCGGGTACGGCCCGGTGACGCGCCGCGCTTCCCGCTGGAGTCGGTACAGCGCCAGGGCGCGTCCGGCTGGGGCGAGTACGACACGTTCTTCTCGCCGGGGAACCCGGGCGAGGCCAAGCAGCCGGACATCCTGGTCACGGGCAAGGCGTCCGCGCCCTTCGCGGCCAAGGAGAAGATAGGCGACTCCGGCTGGTACCAGGACCGGAGCGGCTACTGAGCCCCACGAACCGGGGGGAGCGGGCGGCGCCGACGTACATCAGGAGGGGAACGCCGGCGCCGCCCCGCCACCGGCCACCGCCGCGTGACCACCGGGGCATGGCCACCGGGGCACTTGGGCCGGGGCCGCTCAGCCGCGTCCCAAGTGCCGCAGGTAGGCGGCGCGGTTGAGCGGATCGCCGTCCGTCCGGGCCCGGACCGGCGGGGTCCCGGGGCAGGGCAGGTCGTCGGTGGGGGCCGACCACCAGAGCCCCTCGCCCCGGGACAACGCCGGAAGCCGCCGCTCCACCGCCGCCACCCGCCGCACCGGGATGACGCCCTTGACCAGCCACGTCCCCTGGCCGGGCACGGTGTCCCGGATCCTGGCCCCCTGCTCGGCGAGGAGCCCGGTCACGGCGTTCAGCGCGTCGGCGGGCACCTCCGCCTCGTAGGCGTGGCACGGCTCGTACACCCGGGTGCCGGCCTCGTCGAGGGCGCGCATCAGGACGAGGGGGGTCAGCGACCGGAAGTCCGTACCGGTGCTCACCGGACTGGCGTAGCCGGAGTGGGTGAGGGTGACGACGCAGTCGGTGACGGGCCAGCCGTACAGGCCCTGTTGGAGGGTGCGGCGCGCGGTCTCCTCGATGGCGCGGTCGAAACCGAGCGGGATCGCGCCGAGTTCCGTCTCCCGGCGGAAGACGACGCCGGAGCCGGGCGCGCCGGGATCCACCCGGAGCCCGATCGTCGCCCAGAAGGCGGGCGTGTGGTGGCGGTCGATGCCCTCGTAGGCGGCGCCGCTCCCGGTGGGGCGTTCCCGGAAGACGGTCCGGCTCTCCTCGAAGACGGCCTCGACCCCGAACTCCTCGCCGAGAGTGGCCGCGATGATCTCTTTCTGGACCTCGCCGTAGAGCAGGAGGGAGGTGCCGGCGCCGTCCGGCAGGGGGCGGGTGCCGATCAGCGGGTCCTGGTCGGCGAGCGCGGCCAGCGCGGCGTAGAGGCGTGGGGCGTCCTCCGGGTGCCGGGGCCGGACGACCGTCTCCAGGCTCGGCGGGGCGAACCGCGGCAGCGGGTCCCCGCTTCCGCCCTCGGTCCCGTCCCCGTTGCCGTCCCGCTTGCCGTTACCGCCACCGAAGGCCGACCCGGGCGCAGGCACGGGGCCGAGCCGGTCGCCGACGCGGACGCCGGGCAGGCCGCGGAGCCGGGCGATGCCGCCGGGGGTCAGCCGGTGGTCGGCGCCGGGCGGCGCTCCGACGACCTCGAGTGCCGTGATGCGGCCGGTGATGTCGCCGACGCTGCCGTCGGGGCCGTGCCGGTGCAGGGTGACGCGGTCGCGGCGGCGCAGGGAGCCGGAGAAGAGGCGGAGGTAGGCGGTCTTCTCCCCGTTCGCGCCCCGCTCGACCGCGAACACGGTGCCGACGGGCACGGCGGACTCGGTGGACGGGGCGGACGGGGCGGACGGGGCGGACGGGGCTGAATCCGCGAACGTGCCGGGCCCGGCACTCCGCTCCGGGGCGGACCGGTCAGGGAGCCAGCGCGCGATGCCGTCCAGGAGGTCCGCCACGCCCTGCCCCGAGTGGGCGGAGCCGAAGTAGAGGGGGTGCAGCAGGCCGCGCGCCGTGTGGTCGGCGAGGCCGGACCGGAGCCGGCCGGCGTCGGGGACACGGTCCTCGACGAGGTCGGTGAGCAGCGCGTCGTCGTCCTCCGCCAGCGCTTCGGCGACACGTTCGCGGAAGGCGGGGTCGTCGAAGGAGCCGGGCAGCGTCCGGGCGTCCCGGGTGCCGATGGCGTGGACGGTGTTCATGGGGATGATGCGCGGCGTGAGACGTGCCCGGATCGCGGACAGCGTCTCGGCCTCGCGCGCCCCCGTCCGGTCGATCTTGTTGACGAAGATCAGGGTGGGCAGTCCGAGCCGGCGCAGGGTCTTCATCAGTACCCGGGTCTGCGCCTGCACCCCTTCGACGGCGGACAGCACGAGCACCGCCCCGTCGAGTACGCCGAGGGCGCGTTCCACCTCGGCGATGAAGTCGCTGTGGCCGGGGGTGTCGATGAGGTTGACGTGCAGGCCGTCGACGGTGAACGAGGCCACGGCGGAGCGGATGGTGATGCCGCGCCGGCGCTCGATCTCACCGGAGTCGGTGCGGGTGGTGCCGGCGTCGACGCTGCCGAGCCGGTCGATGACGCCGGTGTCGAACAGCAGGCGCTCGGTGAGGCTGGTCTTACCGGCGTCGACGTGCGCCAGGATGCCGATGTTCAGGAAGCCCCGGGTGGTCGGGGCCGGACTGGAGGTGCGCATAAGGGGAGAAGTCCTCGGGAACGGTCGTCCGGTCAGGGCGCTGGATGTTTCCGAGGGCCTGGCGCATCGTCCGGTCGTCTCCCTTGTGCGGCTTGGGCTGTTGCGATGTAGCGATGCAGTGCGCGCGATGCGATGCGCGCGATGTGGTGCGCGCGATGTGGTGCGCGCGATGTGGTGCGCGCGATGTGGTGCGCGCGGGCCATGGTGTCAGAGGCAGGCGTGGCGCGCGAGGGATTTTCCCGCCCCGCCGCCCGGACGGCTGCCACCGTCGCGGGCCGGAACGGCCTGGTCAACGGGTGGGCGAGGGACGGGGGCGGTGATCTTCGCAGCACTTCCGGCCGAAGTCCACCCCCGGCTTTGTGAATTGCTTCACACCGGCCTCTTGGCCGGGCCCGGTTCCGCGTGCTGTGATCGGAGCAGGCTTGGCTTCCAGCTCGACGGCGCGCTTGGGGAGGGCACTGTGGCGGATACCGCCATGCGGAAATCTGGCTTGACGGAACCATGGGGACCACAGGGGCCGAGCCCGCAGGACGGACCGCTGGAGCGCGCGGTGTGGCGACTCCGTTCGCGGGCCTGCTGGGAGGACGCCGCCGAATTGATCGCCCCACGCGCGGCGACGGACCCGGGTGCCGCGCGGTGGCGCACGGCCGTGCTGATCGAGCGCTGTGTGTTCACCGCGGAGGGATGGAGCGCCGCCGAGGACGCGCTGCGCGCCGCGGAGGCGCTGGCCGCGGACGACGAGGAGCGCGGCGCGGCGGCATGCGAACGTGGGCATCTCGCCTACCTCTCCACCCTTTTGGGGGTACGCGACCGGGCGGACGAAGCGCGTTCCGCCCTGGGGCGCGCGGCGGCACTGCTCGCGCCCCACTCCCCCGGCCGCCCCCTGCTCGACTTCCGCCGCGGCCTGATCGCCCAGCACCTCTCGGACAACCCGTCCGACGCCACGGCCGCCTTCCGGCGGGCCCATACGGGGGCGACCGCGCACGGCCACCGGCTGCTGCTCTCGTTCACCTGGCGGCACTTGGCGGCCATGGCCGAGCACGACGGCCGCACCGCCGACGCCCGGCACGGTTACACCGAATCGCTGCGCATCCGCGAGGAACTGGGCTACCTGGTGGGGATCGCGCCGGCCCTCGTCTCGCTCGCCGCCGTCCTCCCGGACCCGGCCGAGGCGACCCGGCTGCGCGCGGAGGCGGGCCGGCTGGTGCGGCTGCTGGGCGGGGTCCCGTCCTGGCTGGCGGACCGACTGACCCCGGGCCCGGCGGCGGCGGCGGACACCACGGCGGTGGCGGACACGGCCGGCACGCAGGAAGGCGCGGCGGGCGGCTGAGCGTCGCCCCCGGCGGGAGGGCTGGGCGACGCCCCCGGCGGAGGCGGCCGAGCGTCGCCCCCCGTGGGCGGCTGAGCGTTCCCGACCCGCCGGCTAGCGCGCGGCCCCCGTGTAGTGGCGGCGGACGAGCGTCTCGACGGCGGGCAGGTCGCGGGCGGCGAGCGCGTCGAGGAGGGCGACGTGCTCGGCCGCGTCGGCGACGAGGTCCTCCGTGTGCCGGACCGGGCCGTCGGGGGTCGGCCACTGCGCACGCCGGTGGAGCTCGTCGGCGACGGTGACGAGCTGGCGGTTCCCCCCGAGCCCGAGCAGGGCGCGGTGGAAGTCGCGGTCGGCCTCGGCGTAGGCGGCGCGGTCCCCGCCCCGGGCGACGGCCGCCGCCGTCTCGGCCAGCGGCAGCAGCTCCCGCCAGCGGGCCGCGGGCAGCGTACGGGCCAGCCGGAGCAGTACGGGCACCTCCAGCAGGCCCCGGACCTCGGCGAGTTCCGCCAGGTCGCGGGCGGACCGGCTGGTCACCCGGAAGCCCCGGTTGGGCACGGCCTCGACCGCGCCCTCGGCGACCAGTTGCTGCATGGCCTCCCGGACCGGCGTCGCCGAGACGCCGAACCGCTCGGCCAGCGCGGGGCCCGAGTAGACCTCACCGGGTATGAGCTCACCGCTCACCAGGGCCTTGCGCAGCGCCTCGAGGACCTGGCCGCGCACGGAGTAGCGGGTCGGCATGCGCCGGGCCACCATCCCGGCACCGGCCGCCGGCGCACCGGCGCTCCCGCACACGTGCGCGTGCCCTCCATGGCCGGGGGCGCCACGACCGTACTCACCCTGCTCGACGTACTGCCCGTGCTCGACGCGCTCGGCGTGCTCGGCGTGCCCGCAACGGTCGCCGTGCACGTGCTCGCCGCGCGCCCCGGCACCCTCGGCGAGCGGCGCGCACGCGGGCGCGGGCGCGCCGGTGCGCGGGTACGGCAGCGCCGGGTGGGGTCTGCCCTGCTCCATGAGAGGTCCTCCTATGTCTCCATTCGAACCATAGGCGGAGGATCCGGCGGCTCAAACCCCGATCGTCACGGAGCGGGGAGCGACCGTCCGGGAACAGGGGATGTCCGGGTCCGTCCCGCGGCGGACCGGTCGGCGGCACTCCGGCCGACACGAGCACCACACGACACCCTTCGTATCACCCGACCGAGCACAAGCTGATCATCTCCAATCCACTCGAACGGGTGGATTGATTAGAACCCAATTCCCGTACCGCAGCAGGTTGTTCGAAGCAATACACACCTATCCGTATGTCCTTGGCGTCCATTGGCGGCGAGTTGCCCGGAAACCGCTTGGCGCTCTGGCCGATTCCGTCAGGATGGCGCGCGAAAGGCCGGTACCGCGATGCAAGGGACGCAAGATGAGAGTGACCGACATACCGCTGAATTGGGTTCTGCCCAGTGCCGTGGCCCTCGCCGGAGCCGTGGTGGCGGTGACGGTGTTCTCCCGGGGCCGCCACGGCGCCCCTGAGGACGCGACGGCCACGGATTCCTGGGAACGCACCGAGGAACGAAGGAGGCGCAAGGAGGCGCTGTACGGCAGCGCGTCCTACGTCCTCCTCTTCTGCTGCGCGGCGGTGGCCGCCGCCCTCTCCTTCCACGGCCTGGTCGGCTTCGGACGGCAGAACCTGGGCCTGACGGACGGCTGGGAGTACCTGGTGCCCTTCGGACTCGACGGCGCCGCCATGTTCTGCTCGGTCCTGGCCGTGCGCGAGGCCAGCCACGGCGACGCGGCGCTCGGCTCCCGCATGCTCGTGTGGACGTTCGCGGGCGCCGCCGCCTGGTTCAACTGGGTGCACGCGCCGCGCGGCATGGACCACGCGGGAGCCCCGCAGTTCTTCGCCGGCATGTCGCTGTCGGCCGCGGTCCTCTTCGACCGCGCGCTCAAGCAGACCCGCCGGGCCGCCCTGCGCGAACAGGGCCTGGTCCCCCGGCCGCTGCCGCAGATCCGCATGGTGCGGTGGCTGCGGGCGCCGCGCGAGACGTTCGGCGCCTGGTCGCTGATGCTGCTGGAGGGCGTACGGACGCTGGACGAGGCCGTGGACGAGGTCCGCGAGGACAAGCGGCAGCGCCGCCAGCACCGGCTGCGCCGTCGCGAGGCCGGCAAGCTGGAGCGCGCCCGGCTGAAGGCGTACAACCGGCAGCACCGCGTGCTGTGGGGGCGCGCCCGCGGCGGGCGGCAGGTGGAGGTGACGGCGGTGCCGGCGGCACCCCAGCCGGCGCAGATCGGCTCGCAGTCCGGGGCGGAGCCTTCCATAACCGAGCAGGAGCAACTCCCCGCCCGCGGCCGCCCACTCCAGGCGGTGAACACAGCCGGTACGGCCACTGCGGCGGGCACTTCGGTGACGGCGAGCACCACGAGCAACACGACAGGCCACACCGGCCCCATCGACCTCACGGCAGAGGACGACACCCAGCCCATCCGGCGACTCGACTCCCTGGAGGAGAAACTGGCACGCATCGAGCGGCAGTTCGGCTGACCCGTTCGCTCCGGGCGCGTCCACCGGCTCGGAGCGGACGGGCGGCATCGCGACGTCCTTTCCGCCCGTTCCCGCGGGCCGTCCCCCCACCGCCCCCTCGTCAGCGCCCCTCCGCCGCCAGTTCGAACCACACCGCCTTGCCCGTGCCGTGCGTCCGCACCCCCCAGGCGTCGGCCAGGGCCTGGACGAGCAGCAGACCGCGCCCGGAGGTCGCCACGCTCTCGCCGGCCCACCGGTCCCCGTCACCGGAGCACCGGTCGTCGTCCGTCCCCGAACCGCTCTCCCGGGCCGGTGGCCCCACGTCGGACGCGCGGAGCACCGGGCGCCGGGGCAGGGTGTCCCGCACCTCCACGCGCAGCAGCCCCTTGACGACGGCCGACGGGCCACCGCCGAGCACGGCCGTCACCACCGCGCCGCCGTCGGTGTGCACCAGGGCGTTGGTCACCAGCTCACTCGTCAGCAGCTCGGCGGTCTCCGCCCGGCCGGGCGCGCCCCAGTGGACCAGGAACCGGCGCAGTCCCGCCCGAACCCCCGCGACCGCCGCCAGGTCGTCGCGGCCGAGCCGTCTTTCCCAGTAGGGCTCGCATTCCCCGCCGTTCACCTCGTTTCCAGCCGTGACGCCCGCGGACCCTTCCCGACCTTCGCGGTTCCCCGCGCCCAACCAGTGTGCAGTCCGCCGCTTCATTTCCGTTCGCCCCGACCCCTCCCCGGCGCCCCGGCATCGAACAGGCTCACGGCAAATGCATGCCCCGCCTGCGGAGAGACGACTCCTGTTGAGTCATCAACATGATGATGCGGCGGAAATGCGAGAACCTCTTGCGCGTATGGCCCTTACGCGCACGGGTCTTACGCGCGGCGCCGGTGGCACGCGCCGGCCTTCGATCTCCGGTCGTCATATGCGGAGATCGAAGGGAAAGGCCTTCCCGCCCGCGCTCCCCTACGCCTCCCAGATCGCGGCGGCCGTCCGGTCGTCCGCGTACCCCTTGACGCGCAGTTGCGCGTCGGACAGGAACTCGGCCAGCCCCGGCGGCTGCGCGCGCGTGCCCCACCGTTCGGCGAGGGCGTCGGCCAACGCCGGTTCGCCGCGCAGCGGTTCGGCGAGCCCGGCGCTGCAGAGCAGCAGGGCGTCACCGGGCCGGGCGACCGCGGCCCGGAACCGGAAGGGTTCGGTCGGCACCTCCTCCGGGTCGATCACGGGGGTGGTGCCGGGGGTCGGGATGCCCAGGTCGACGGTGATCCGGTCGTCGCACAGCGCGTCGCCCCCGGGGCCGTCGGCACCCTGGTCGGCCGCGGCCGGGCGCGGCGCCGGGTCGAGGTCCTGCCAGGCGCCCTCGCGGAGCCGGAACAGCCCGCCGCCGCCCACGCCGAAGAAGACGCGGGTACGGCACCGGGGGTCGGCCGGCAGCAGCAGGCAGCGCAGGGCGGCGGTGTACTCGGCGGGCGGCAGGCCGAGTTCGGCGGCGCGGGAGCGCAGGCGTCCGTACGAGCGGTCGGTGAGCCGGTGCAGCCCGGAGCGCAGTTCACCGCGCCGCCCGGCCCGGATGTCCTCACCCAGCCGAGCGTGGCTGCGCCCGACCGCGCTGCCCAGCCAGGCGCAGATGTCCCGCGCCGCCCGGTGCGCGCCCTCGGCCGCGCGGGCGCCGCTCGCCACGGCGACCAGCAGCACGGCGCCGTCCCCGCTCCCGAACCGCGCGGTCAGCAGCGCGTCCCGGCGCGGCTCGCCGCGGTAGCGGGCGGAGTCGCCGCGCAGGGAGACGGCCCGCAGCGTCATGGCGCCGTACCGGGCGCCGTCGAGGACGGTGTCGGGGACGAGGTCCTCCAGCCCGCCCGGGTCGGCGGCGGGCCAGGCGGTCGGCTCCGCCTCGTAGGTCGGCGGCCCCTGCCCGACGTACTCCTGCGCCCGGGACCGGACGCCTTCCCGGCGCCGCGGCCGGGGCACCTGCGGCACCACGGCGGCCTCCAGCGACGCGGCGGACTCGCACGCCGCCGCGGGACCGGACGCGAAGGCGCCGAACGCGCCGGAGGCGTCGGGGGTCGCGGGAGGATCGGAGACGTCCGACAACCCCGACGTCTCCGACGCTTGCGGCGCCCGCGGCGGGCCGCCGGTGATGTGCGGTGCGGGGACATCGGGAAAGGTGTGGACTTCGGGAACCCTGGGAGCACCGATGAGCGCGGAGAGGTCGGGCAGGGTGGGGAGTTGGGGACGGGGGGTGATGCGGGGGTGGGAGGTCGCTTCGGGCGCCCCGGAGGATTCCGGCAGCGCGGGTGCGTTGCCCTCCCCGGACGCGCCGAACCTCGCCACGGCTCCCGGCCGAGCGGGACCGCCGGGCCGAGGAGAGCCCCCCGACTGATCGGGCACTCCCGCTTCAGCGGCGCCGTCCGGCCGGCCGGGACCCTCTCCCCAAGCGCGGTCTTCCGGCCCGACGGAGCCTTCCGACCGGGCGAAGGCGTCGGAGCGCTGCACGGCGTCCGAACCGGCGGAGGCGTCCCACCGAGGGGAATCTCCCGGTCCGGCGGAGACCTCCGACCCGCCGGGGGTCTCCTCCGACCGGGCGAAGGCACCGGACGGATTCACGGCATCCGAACCGGCCAAGGCATCCGGGGAGACTTCCGGCCCGCCGGTGACGGACCGCCCGACGAAGCGGTCCCGCCCACCGGAAGCCTCCGAACCGGCGAAAGCGTCCGTGCGGTGCACGGCGTCCGGGGAGGCTGCCGGCCCGGTGGCGGGCCGCTCGACGAAGCGGTCCCGCCCGTCGAGAGCTTCCGGTCCGGCGGAAGCGTCCGAGCGATGCGCAGCATCCGAACTGGCGGAGGTGTCCGGTCCACCGCGGGCTTCCGGCCGTTCCGAGGTGTCCGGCCCGGTCGGCGCCTCCGGTCGATCAGGAGCACCCGGCCCGGACGGGGCACCCCGCCGGGCGGAAGTCTCCCGCTGGGCGCGGGCTTCCGGCCCGGCGAAGGCGTCCGATCGGTCCGGGGCGGCCCGACCGGCGGAGGCATCCCGTCGGGTGGGAGCCTCCGGCTGGGCGAAGTCTTCCAGTCGGGCGGCGGGGACAGCCCGCCCGGCGGAGGCTGCCGGGGGCCGGGGGGCGGGCACTGTGCCGGGGGCGCCCGGTCCGTTGTCGGGGCGGGTCGGGGTTTCGTTCGGGTCGGGGAGCGGTGCCGGTCGCCTGCCGCTGGTGGAGCGTCGTCCGGCGTCGTCACGTCGCCCGACGCCGTCGCGTTGTCCGGCGCCATCGCGTTGTCCGACGCCGTCGCGTTGTCCGGCGCCATCGCGTCGCCCCGCGTCGTCACGTCGTCCGGTGCTTTCGCGGGAGGCGGGTCCGGTTCCGGCGCTCGTCGATGCGCGGGCGTCCGGCGTGCGGGCCCGGGTGGGCCCGGGGGATCCGGGCGGGCCGGCGTCCAGGCGGTCGGCGCTCGTCGGGCCGACGGGTGCTTCCGGCCGGTGTCCGCCCCCCGCCGGCCGGCCGTCGCGGTCGGCCAGCCGTTCGGGCTCGTGCGCGCGACCCGAACGGCCCGTCGGGTCAGGCCGGTTGACGGACAGCGGCGGACGGATCACCGGCCCCGGCCGGTCGGGGCGATCGGGGCGGTCGGATCGGCCCGAGCGACCGGGGCGTTCCACGGGGGCCGTACGACGGGAGCCGCGCGGCGCGTCGGGCCGGTCGCCCGCCTCGCGCCGCTCGCCGGCCTCTCGTGGATCGCCCGCTCCGGGCCGCTCGCCGGCCGTGAGTCGGCCGCTTCCTCCCGACCGTTCCTCCCTCCCCCGCGGCCGGTCGGCGCGGCCGTCCGCGCGGTCCGGGGTCTCGGGGGTGCCCGCCGGCGTCGGACACGCGCCGTTCGGGGGCGGGGAGGCGGGCCTTCGGCCCGGCGCCGCGGGCCCCGGCCGGGAGCCGCGCGGCGCGGGGCCGGACGGCGGCGGTGTGTTGAGGTCCCAGCGGGAGGCCGCGGACGGCGGTGGGGGCGGGGGCGGTGGGGGCGGTGGTGGTGGAGGAGGCGGGGGTGGCGGGGTGCCGCGGAGCGGGCCGGCGAGGTCGGGGAGCGGGGGCAGCCGGGAGGGGTCCGGTAGTCCGCCGGCGCGGGAGACCGACCAGGCCGCGCGGGCGGGCAGCCCGCTGGGCGGGGGCGCGCCGCGGGACGGACGGCCCGGCGGACGGGGGGAGCCCTGGGGCGGCGGGTCGCCGCCGACGACGGCCGCGGCGGAAGCGAACCGGTCGTCGAGGCTGTCCTCCTCGGCGGCGGCGCCCGGACCGTCCGTGGTCCGGCCGTACAACTCCGCCCACCAGGCGTCCTCTTGTCCCTGATCCCCCAGCTGACTCATGCCCTTATTGTCCACACTGCTGGGCATACGGGAAGAGTGCACGCGGGGCCCCACGCGGCGATGATGGCGGGAGTCGCAACACGGTCGTGGGGAGGGGTGTCACGTGCCCGGTGCCATAGGTCCGGCCGCCGTCGGGGACCTGGAAGGCGGAAGAGCCGCAGGACAGCGCAGGCAGGAGCGGTCGGAGGACCCGTCGGGCGGCCCCGGCGCGGCCGTCGAGGCGGTGACCGGCGCGGCGGCCGTCGCCGACCGTCTGACGGGGCTGCGGCGGCGAGCCGTCGAAGAAGTGTGCGCACTGGTGAAGGACCGTCCCTGGGTTGACATCGGCCGCCCCTGGGTTGACACGGGCACCGGACACCCCGTCCGACACGGGCATCCCGTCCGTCACCGCACGGTCGTGGACCGCGCGGGGAGCCCCTTCCGCGTCCCCGCCCCCGCGGCCGGCGCTCCGCACCAGGTCCGGATCGCCGACCGCGTACCGGCCGACCTCTTCCTCGCGGACCGGAGGGAGGCGCTCCTTGTCCTCCCCTCCGGCAGCGCGGGCCCCGCGGCGCTCGTCGTCGGCGCGGGGGAACTGCTGGACTCGCTGACCGCTCTCTTCGAGACCGTCTGGCACGAAGCCCGCCCGCTGCCGCCCGTCGAGGACGCTCCTTTACCGCCCGTCTCCGACGTCCCGGACGCCACGGACCTGGCGGTCCTGTCGCTGCTCCTGTCGGGCCTGACCGACGCGAGCGTCGCCAAACAACTGGGGCTCGGGTTGCGGACGGTACAGCGGCGAGTGAAGCGGCTGATGGAACTGGCCGGGGTGACGACGCGGCTCCAACTCGGCTGGAAGGCGGCGGAGCGAGGCTGGACGGCGGGGGGCCCGGGGCCGTCGGGAGCGGCATGCCGACGGCCGTCGGTGGCACGGAGCTGAGCGGGCGCCCCCCCCTGTGCGCCCGCACAACCCGCCTCACATGCCGGGCAGCCCGTCCTGCACCGGCCGCTCCCCCGCCTCCAGCGCGAGCAGCAGGCGCTTGCGGTCCAGCCCGCCCGCGTAACCGGTCAGCGACCCGTCCGCGCCGATGACGCGGTGGCACGGGCGCAGGACCAGCAGCGGGTTGGCGCCGATGGCCCCGCCGACCGCGCGGACGGCCGCGCGGGGCGCGCCGACGCGGGCGGCGAGTTCGCCGTAGCTGGTGGTCGCGCCGTACGGGACGGCGTCGAGCGCGTCCCACACCCGGCGGCGGAACTCCGTCCCCTCGACGGCGTACTCGAGTGCGAACTCCTTGGCCCCGCCCGCGAAGTAGGCGGCGAGCTGGCGCCGGGCCTCGGCGAAGGCGTCGGGTGCGCGGTGCCAGTCGGGACGGACGGTGGCCCCGTTGGGCTGGCCCGGGACGGAAAGGGACACGAGGGCGGTGCCGCCCGGGGCGGTCACGGAGGGGCGGCCGGTGAGCAGCAGGGTGCCGAGGGGGCTGTCGATCTCGGTGTACAGCGTCGGAAGCATCGGGTGCCGTCCTTACTTCCCCGCAGCAGCGGGCGTGTGGTTCCAGAGGTGGTGCAGTGCGTACGAACGCCAGGGCCGCCAGTCGTCGGCGGCATCCGGACCCACGCCGAGGGCGGCGAGTCCGTGGCGCGCCCCGGCGTCGCCGGGGAGGAAGACGTCGGGGTCGCCGAGCGCCCGCATCCGGATGTAGCCCGCGGTCCACGGGCCGACGCCGGTCAGGGCGAGCAGCCGCCGTTCGGCGTCGTCGCGGTCGACACCCGGGTCGAGCCGGACGGTACCGTCGGCGAGGGCCGCCGCCGCCGTCCGCAGGGCGCGCCTGCGGGACTCCGGCATGCCCGGGTCGTCGGGGCCGTCGAGACCGGCCTCGGCGAGGACGCCGGGTTCCGGGAAGACGTGGGTGAGCGTGCCGTCGGGTACGGGGAGCGGGGTGCCGTGGGCGGCGACGAGCCGAGCCGCGAGGCGGGCCGCCGCGGCGACCGAGACCTGCTGCCCGAGCACCGCCCGGACGGCCAGTTCCTCCGCGTCCGCCGCCCCCGGTGACCGGAGGCCGGGCCGGGCGGCGACGAGCGGACGGAGCCGAGGGTCGGCGCCGAGGCGCTCCGCCACCGCGTCGGGATCGGCGTCCAGGTCGAAGAGACGGCGCATCCGCTGGACGGCGTTGGCGAGGTCGCGCAGGTCGGTGAGGTGCAGCCGGCAGGCGAGCCAGCTGCCCCGGGTGCCCTGGGAGCCCTGAGAGCCCCGGCCGCTCCGGCCGCCCGCGCGGCCGTGCCCGGCGGGCGGTTCCTGGACCTCGGCGATGCCGGTGCCGTAGGGCAGGCGCAGGGTGCGCCGGTAGACGCGGGCACCCGGGGTGCCCGTCACCTCCTCGACCCCGGTGATCACCCGGCGCTCCAGGAAGTCGAAGACTTCCCGCGCGGCGTACGGGCCCCGGTGGGCGAGCCGCAGCGGCACGCCCGCCGGGGTGGTGCCCTTGCCCGCGCGGAGCGGCTTGCCGGTCCTGGCCTGCGCCCGGAGCTCGCTCGGCGTCTGCGCGTAGATCTCGCGGATGGTGTCGTTGAACTGCCGCACACTCGCGAAACCGGCCGCGAAGGCGGTCTCCGTGACCGGCAGGTCCGTGGTCTGCAGCAGGACGCGGGCGGTGTGCGCGCGCTGCGCCCGGGCGAGGGCGACCGGCCCGGCGCCCAGCTCCTCGGTGAGCTGCCGGTGCACCTGCCGCTCGCTGTACCCGAGCCGCGCGGCGAGCCCCGCGACGCCCTCCCGGTCCACCACCCCGTCCGCGATCAGCCGCACCGCCCGGCCCACCAGGTCGGCCCGGATGTTCCACTCCGCCGACCCGGGCGCCGCGTCGGGCCGGCACCGCCGGCAGGCCCGGAACCCGGCGCCCTGCGCGGCCGCCGCCGACGGGTAGAACCGGACGTTGGCCCGCTTCGGCGTCACCGCCGGACAGCTCGGCCGGCAGTAGATTCCGGTCGTCGCGACGGCGAAGAAGAACTCGCCGTCGAAGCGGGCGTCTCTGCTGCTCACGGCTTGGTACCGGAGGTCGTCGGGGTGGGGTGCGGTCGTTGTCACGTGTTCCAGTGTGCGGGAGGGGAGGTGGGGGGACTGGCGGAAATCGGACGCGGGGTTGCCCCTCCGGGGAGGGTTGCCCCGGTCCCGCCCCTTCGCCGCTTCCTGGGGCTGCGCCCCAGACCCCCTTGTCGCGGCTTCGCCGCTCGTCCTCAAACGCCGGACGGGCTGATCAGTGCGCCCGGGCGCGACACTCAGCCCGTCCGGCGTTTGAGGACAACCGCGCGGAGCGCGGTTTCGGGGGTGCGGGGGCTTGCCCCCGCAAGAATCGGTGAATGGGGGTGCCCCCTCTGGGGGAGGGACCGGGGCACCCCCACCGAAACCGCCTAGCGCGAGCGCCCCCGCTTGCGCTCGACCATGTACGCCCCCTCCGCCCGCCGAAGCTTCCACTCCCGCCGCAGCTCCGCCCGCAGGCGCGCGTCCGTGCGGGCCGCGAGGCGCTGGTTCTCGCGGAGGAGCTTGCGGTAGCTGTCGAGGCGGCGGGGGCTCAGGCTCCCGTCCGAGATCGCCGCCGTCACCGCGCACCCGGGCTCGCTGTCGTGGCCGCAGTCGTGGAAGCGGCACTCCGCGGCGAGGGCCTCGATCTCGGAGAAGGTGCGGGAGACGCCGCCCTCGGCGTCCCAGAGGCCGACGCCCCGCAGCCCGGGGGTGTCGATGAGAACGCCGCCGCCCGGCAGGGGCAGCAGGTTGCGGGTGGTGGTCGTGTGGCGGCCCTTGCCGTCGCGGTCGCGGATCGCCTGGACGTCCTGGACGTCGGTGCCCACCAGGGCGTTGGCGAGGGTGGACTTGCCGGCGCCGGACGGGCCGAGGAGCACCGACGTGCCCCCGGACAGCACGGCGCCGAGCACGTCGACGCCCTCTCCCGTGGCCGCGCTGACGGCGAACACCTGGGCGCCCGGCGCGGCCGTCTCCGTGTCGGCGAGGAGGTGGCCGAGCGCGGCCGGGTCAGGCACCAGGTCCGCCTTGGTCAGGACCACGACCGGCTCGGCCCCGGACTCCCAGGCGAGCGCCAGGAAGCGTTCCACCCGGCCGAGGTCGGGGTCGGTGGAGAGCGGGACGGCGATCAGGGCCAGTTCCACGTTGGCGGCCAGGATCTGGCCCTCGGACCGCTGGGAGGACGTGGACCGCACGAACGCCGTGCGGCGCGGCAGCAGCGCCCGTACATGACCGGTCGTCAGGTCGACGGCCGCCCAGTCGCCGGTGCACATGATGCGGAGCGGGTCGCCCGTGGTGACGAGCGAGGTGTCGCCGTGGACGGTGCGGACGCCGTCGTCGGCGGTCCCGTCGGCGACGACGAGGTCGCAGCGGCCCCGGTCGACGCGGACGATCCGGCCGGGGGCGCAACCCTCGGCGGCGTAGGGGGCGAAGGCGTCAGCGAAGCCCTCGTCCCAGCCGTAGCGGGCGAGGGGGTGCTGCGGGGAATGCGTGGACGACTTGGAGGACAACGCGGTGTTCCTTCGGAAGGAGGGAGGTGAGAGTGGTCGATCGCCGGGTACGGGCCGTCGTGGCCGCCGTGGTGACAGTCATCCCGGGCTCACCTCCTGATTCCGCGCGCGGCATCGCTGCCGCGTCCTCCTGCCGCTCTGCCGCGGCCGTCGGGGGGACTCTAGGGCGCGGCGGGCCGCGCTCGCGAGCGATTTATCCGACCGCGCCGGCGCTCCCCCGAGCCGCCGACGCGCCCCTCTACCGCCTCCGGTGCTTGGCGTGTCGGGGCTCCCCCTTGGCCCCCTTGGCCGCCTTCCCCACCTTGTCCGACTTGTCCGACCGCACGTGCTGGAGCCGCGTCCGCACGTCCTCGGGCGGCAGGAACTGCGCCCACCGCTCCGGGAACTCCGACGGCGGCTCCCGGTCCCGCAGCCCGTCCTCCGAGTAGCCCTCGGGATCGTCCTCGTACTCGTGGACCATCGCCAGCGCCGCCCGCTCGGCCGCCACCGCCGCCGCGGCGGCCTTGCGGCGGTCCGCCTCGGCGCGGGCGGCGGCGGTGGTCACCGACGGCCAGACGCGGTCCATGGCCGCGTTGACCGCCGCGCCCACGAGCACCGCGAAGGCGGAGACGCCGATCCACAGCAGGACGGCGACCGGCGCCGCGAGCGAGCCGTAGATCGTCAGACCTTCCACCGTGTGGGTGAGGTAGATGCGCAGTAGGAAGCTGCCGATCACCCACATCGTGAGCGCGACGAGCGCACCGGGGATGTCCTCGCGCCACGGCGACCGCACGGGCACCGACACGTGGTACAGCGTCGTCAGGAAGGCGACGGACAGCACCAGGACGACGGGCCAGTAGAGCACCTGGACGACGCCGGCGCTCCACGGAACGATGTTCTCCACCGCCTCCGGCCCCACCACCATCAGCGGCATCACCACCGCCCCGATCAGCAGGGCGACGATGTAGAGCAGGAAGGCCAGCAGCCTGGTGCGGACGATGCCGCGCCGGCCCTCCAGCCCGTACATGATGGTGATGGTGTCGACGAAGACGTTGACGGCCCGCGACCCCGACCACAGGGCGATGGCGAAGCCGACGGAGACGATCTCGGGCCGGCGGGCGCCGTTCTGTACGTCGTTCAGCAGGGGTACGGTGATCTGGTTGACGCCGCGGTCCGACAGGACGGCCGAGGACGCCTTGATGATGTTGTCCTGGAGGCTCCTGATGGTGTGGGTGCCGGTCCAGTCGTCCAGGTACCCCAGCAGGCTCATGAAGCCCAGGAGCAACGGCGGCAGCGACAACAGGGTGAAGAACGCGGCCTCGGCGGCGAGGCCGGTGACGCGGTACTCCATGCAGGAATTGATCGTGTCCTTGAGGAGCAGCCACGCCATCCTCCGCTTCGACACATTTCGGTACAGGGCCCGGGCTCGGTGGAGCCGGCCCTTCCGCTGCCCCGGTGGTTCATTTGTTGCTGCCTGCACGCCCTAACCGTATCCGTCTCCGACCGGTCCGTTCATCCGCCGGACGGCCGTGCGGGGGCCACCCGGAACCCCCGCGGCACGCGTGGTTGGGTGAGGTCATGGACAACAGAACGACCCCGGTGACCACCTGGTCACTCCACATGACCGCACCGGACGCCCTCGTCCCCGCCGGCGCTCCCGGCCCGGGCCCCGATGTCCGCTTCGTCCGCTCCGAGGTGCCGTCGCCCGAGTTCAGCCGGTTCCTCTACACGGCCGTGGGCGGCGACCACACGTGGACGGACCGGCTGGACTGGCCGTACGCGCGGTGGCGCGCGTACCTGGACCGGCCCGGCGTGGAGACGTGGGTCGCGTACGACCGGGGGACGCCGGCCGGTTATGCGGAGCTGGCGCCCGGGGACCCCGGCCCCGAGTTCGGGGGCGCCGACGACGGGTTCGGGGGCGCCGGCCACGAGGACACCGGACGCGCGGCCTCCGTCGAGATCGTCTACTTCGGGCTGCTGCCCGCCTTCCGGGGCCGGCGCATCGGCGGCCATCTGCTGACCCACGGCGTCCGGCGCGCCTGGGACCTGGCCGAACGGTGGCCGGAGCTGCCGCCGACCCGACGCGTCTGGCTGCACACCTGTTCCAGGGACGGCGAGCACGCCATGGCCAACTACGAGCGCCGGGGCTTCACCGTCTTCGCGACGAAGACGGAGGACGAGCCGGACGTTCCGACCCCCGGCCCCTGGCCCGGCGCGCACCCGGCCGCCACCGACAGCCCTGACAGTCCTGACAGTCCCGCCTGACCATCATCAATATCTCATATATCAAGACAAGCCGTCTCACCATATGGCGAACAGTGGACTCCCCCCAAAAGCCCGTGCCACGCTGCCCTCATGTCACGAGCTGGAGTTGCCTTGGTGAGTCGGCGTCACGTCGACCTCGGCCGCGTGTCCAGCGCCATCTGTCCAGCGGGCTGACAGGCTCAGCACCACCGCTTCCCTGACCGCCGTCCCCGAAGGCGCGGACCGGCGGGCCCCACCCGATTCCGTCCGCTATCGGGTCGTCAGCCGCACCCTCCCCACCCTGCCGCTCGCCATACCCGCAGGTCAGCACCGCCATGCCGCCATACAGCGGCTGCGGCGGCCGGCCCGCGGCGCAGGTGTGCGTCCCGGGTGTGCGGCGCCGGCCCGGCGGGCGGACCTCCCGAAGGACAGAACGCCATGGCCGCCACCGCGCAACCCCCCGCAGCCGCCGCACCGGCGACACCCCGCCGCAAGGCCGGCCGCCACCGCGGCGAAGGCCAGTGGGCCGTCGGGCACTTCACCCCGCTCAACGCCAACGAGCAGGTGAAGAAGGACGACGACGGTCTCAACGTACGGACACGTATTGAGACGATCTACGCCAAGGCGGGCTTCGCCTCCATCGACCCCGCCGACCTGCGCGGCCGGATGCGCTGGTGGGGGCTGTACACCCAGCGCCGGCCCGGCATCGACGGCGGGAAGACCGCGGTCCTGGCGCCGGAGGAGCTGGACGACGAGTACTTCATGCTGCGGGTGCGGATCGACGGCGGCCGGCTGACCACCGCCCAACTGCGCGTGATCGGCGAGGTGTCACAGGAGTTCGCGCGCGGCACCGCCGACATCACCGACCGCCAGAACATCCAGTACCACTGGATCCGCATCGAGGACGTCCCCGAGATCTGGCGACGGCTGGAGGCGGTGGGCCTCTCCACCACCGAGGCGTGCGGCGACACCCCGCGTGTCGTCCTCGGTTCGCCGGTCGCCGGCATCGCCGAGGACGAGATCGTCGACGGCACCCCGGCCATCGAGGAGATCCAGCGCCGCTTCATCGGCAACAAGGACTTCTCCAACCTCCCCCGCAAGTTCAAGACGGCGATCTCGGGATCCCCGCTGCTCGACGTCGTCCACGAGATCAACGACGTGGCGTTCGTCGGCGTGCGCCACCCCGAACACGGCCCGGGCTTCGACCTGTGGGTGGGTGGCGGACTGTCCACCAACCCCAAGATCGGCGTCCGGCTCGGCGCGTGGGTGCCGCTGGAGGACGTGCCGGACGTCTTCGGCGGCGTCATCGGCATCTTCCGCGACTACGGTTACCGGCGGCTGCGCAACCGGGCCCGGCTGAAGTTCCTCGTCGCCGACTGGGGGCCGGAACGGTTCCGCGAGGTGCTGGAACGGGAGTACCTCGGCCGCCCGCTGCTCGACGGGCCCGCGCCCGAGCGCCCGGCGGAGCGCTGGCGCGACCACGTCGGCGTCCACCGGCAGCGCGACGGCCGGTACTACGTCGGCTTCGCGCCGCGCGTCGGGCGGGTGGACGGCAGCACCCTGACGAAGATCGCCGAGCTGGCCGAGGCCCATGGCTCGGGCCGGCTGCGGACCACCGCCGAGCAGAAGATGATCGTCCTCGACGTGCCGGAGGACCGGGTCGCGTCGCTGACCGCCGGTCTGGAGGCACTGGACCTCCGGGTCGCCCCGTCCCCGTTCCGGCGCGGCACGATGGCCTGCACCGGCATCGAGTTCTGCAAGCTGGCGATCGTCGAGACCAAGGCGCGCGGCGCGTCCCTCATCGACGAACTGGAGCGGCGGCTCCCGGAGTTCGACGAGCCGCTCACCATCAACCTCAACGGCTGCCCCAACGCCTGCGCCCGTATCCAGGTGGCGGACATCGGTCTCAAGGGGCAGTTGGTCACGGACGCGCGGGGGCGCCAGGCCGAGGGGTACCAGGTGCACCTGGGCGGGGCGCTGGGCCTGGAGGCCGGGTTCGGCCGCAAGGTACGCGGCCTCAAGGTGACGGCGGACGAACTCCCCGACTACATCGAGCGGGTGCTCCGGCGCTACCTCGCCGGCCGCGCGGACGGCGAGCGCTTCGCCGCGTGGGCGGCCCGGGCCGGCGAGGAGGAGCTGTCGTGAGCGAGCGCGCCGCCCCCTTCCACTGCCCGTACTGCGGCGACGAGGACCTGCGGCCCCACGAGGCGGGCCATGGCGCCTGGGAGTGCGCCGCCTGCAACCGCGCGTTCCAGCTGAGGTTCCTGGGGCTGCTGTCCCGAGGGATCTCCGGAGGAACGGACGGCCGGAGGAACGGAGGACCGGATGACCCGTCGTGAGCAGGCCGATCTCGAACGGCTCGCCCTCAGCGCCGGCCGCGACCTGGAAGACGCCCCCGCCGAGGAGATCCTCCGCTGGGCCGCGGACACCTTCGGCGACCGCTTCTGCGTCACCTCCTCCATGGAGGACGCCGTCGTCGCCCACCTCGCCTCCCGCGTCCGGCCCGGCGTCGACGTCGTCTTCCTCGACACCGGCTACCACTTCCCGGAGACCATCGGGACGCGCGACGCGGTGGCGGCGGTGATGGACGTCAACGTCATCACCCTCGCCCCGCCGCAGAGCGTCGCCGAGCAGGACGCCGCGTACGGTCCGGCGCTGCACGACCGCGACCCGGACCTGTGCTGCGCGCTGCGCAAGGTGGAGCCGTTGCGGGAGGGGCTGGCGGGGTACGACGCGTGGGCGACCGGGCTGCGCCGCGACGAGTCCCCGACCCGGGCCGCGACGCCCGTCGTCGGCTGGGACGCCCGGCGCGGCAAGGTCAAGGTCGCGCCGATCGCCCGCTGGACGCGGGACGACGTGGACGCGTACGTCGCCGAGCACGGGGTGCTCACCAACCCGCTGCTCATGGACGGGTACGCGTCCATCGGCTGCGCACCCTGCACCCGCCGGGTGCGGGAGGGCGAGGACGCCCGGGCCGGCCGCTGGGCGGGCCGGACCAAGACCGAGTGCGGGCTGCACGGATGACCGCGGGAAGCCACGCGCCGCACACGGCGTACCCACCGCACGAACCGAACCGACCGACCCCCTGGGAGAACAGGATGACGGGTGCCACGGTGTGGCTCACCGGCCTGCCGAGCGCGGGCAAGACGACGATCGCCCGCGCGCTCGCGGACCGGCTGCGGGCCGAGGGCCGCCCGGTGGAGGTGCTGGACGGCGACGAGATCCGCGAGTTCCTCTCCGCCGGCCTGGGCTTCTCCCGCGCCGACCGCGACGTCAACGTGCGGCGCATCGGCTTCGTCGCCCAGTTGCTCGCCGCCCACGGCGTCACGGTCCTCGTCCCCGTCATCGCGCCGTACGCCGACACCCGCGAGGCGGTGCGCAAACGCCACCAGGCGCTGGGCACCGGCTACTTGGAGGTGCACGTGGCGACGCCCGTCGAGGTCTGCTCGGCCCGGGACGTCAAGGGCCTGTACGCCCGCCAGGCCGCCGGCGAACTCACCGGACTGACCGGCGTGGACGACCCGTACGAGGTACCGGACGACCCCGACCTGCGCATCGACGCCCACGAGCGGACGGTGGCGGAGTCGGCGGACGCGGTGCACGCGCTGCTGGCGGGGAGGGGAGTGCTGTGACGGCTCGCGGCGACAGTCCGTACGCCCTGACGCACCTCGACGCGCTGGAGTCGGAGGCCGTGCACGTCTTCCGGGAGGTGGCGGGCGAGTTCGAACGGCCGGTGCTGCTGTTCTCCGGCGGCAAGGACTCCGTCGTCATGCTGCACACGGCGCTGAAGGCGTTCGCCCCGGCCCCGCTGCCGTTCGCGCTGCTGCACGTGGACACCGGGCACAACTTCCCGGAGGTGCTGGCCTACCGCGACCGCGTCGTCGCCCGGCACGGGCTGCGGCTGCACATCGCGTCCGTCCAGGAGTTCATCGACGACGGACGGCTGCGCGAGCGCCCCGACGGCACCCGCAACCCACTGCAGACCGTGCCGCTGCTGGACGCCATCGAACGGCACCGCTTCGACGCGGTGTTCGGCGGCGGCCGACGGGACGAGGAGAAGGCGCGGGCGAAGGAGCGGGTGTTCTCGCTGCGCGACGAGTTCGGCGGCTGGGACCCGCGCCGCCAGCGGCCGGAGCTGTGGGACCTGTACAACGGGCGGCACTCGCCCGGCGAGCACGTCCGCGTCTTCCCGCTGTCCAACTGGACCGAGCTGGACGTCTGGCAGTACATAGCCCGCGAGGGGATCGAACTCCCCTCCATCTACTACGCCCACGAGCGCGAGGTCTTCGCCCGGTCCGGGATGTGGCTGACCCCCGGCGAGTGGGGCGGCCCCCGGGACGGGGAGCGGGTGGAGAGACGCGTGGTGCGCTACCGGACGGTCGGTGACATGTCCTGCACGGGCGCCGTGGAGTCGGACGCCGCGACCGTCGACCGGGTCATCGAGGAGATCGCCGCCTCCCGGCTCACCGAGCGGGGCGCGACGCGCGCCGACGACAAGCTGTCGGAGGCCGCGATGGAAGACCGCAAGCGCGAGGGGTACTTCTGATCATGAGCATCGCCAGTATCGCCACGGAGCCGGCGGCCGCGACCTCGCTGCTCCGCTTCGCCACCGCCGGTTCGGTCGACGACGGCAAGTCCACCCTGGTCGGACGGCTGCTGCACGACTCCAAGTCGGTCCTGGCCGACCAGCTGGAGGCCGTCGAACACGCCTCCCGCGACCGCGGCCACGACGCGCCCGACCTGGCGCTGCTGACCGACGGGCTGCGGGCCGAGCGCGAGCAGGGCATCACCATCGACGTCGCCTACCGCTACTTCGCCACCGCCCGCCGCCGGTTCGTCCTCGCGGACACCCCCGGGCACGTGCAGTACACGCGCAACATGGTCACCGGCGCGTCCACCGCCGAGCTGGCCCTGGTCCTGGTCGACGCCCGGCACGGCGTCGTCGAGCAGACCCGCCGGCACGCCGCGGTGGCCGCGCTGCTGCGGGTCCCGCACCTGGTGCTCGCGGTGAACAAGATGGACCTGGTGGACTGGTCCGAGGCCGTCTTCGCCCGGATCGCCGAGGAGTTCACCGCCTACGCGGGCTCGCTCGGCGTCCCCGACGTGACCGCGATCCCGGTGTCGGCGCTCGCGGGCGACAATGTGGTGACGCCCTCGGCCCACCTGGACTGGTACGGCGGTCCGACCGTCCTGGAGCACCTGGAGACCGTCCCGGTGATCGCCGACCCCACCGGCGACCCGGCCCGGTTCCCCGTCCAGTACGTGATCCGCCCGCGGACCGCCGGCCACCCCGACTACCGCGGCTACGCCGGACGCATCGCCTCCGGCGTGCTGCGCGTCGGGGAGCGGGTGACCGTCCTGCCGTCCGGCCGGACGAGCACGATCACCGCGATCGACGCGCTCGGCACGCCGGTGGACGTGGCGTGGGCGCCGCAGTCGGTGACCGTGCGGCTCGCCGACGACCTCGACGTCGCGCGCGGCGACCTCATCGCCCCGGCGGCGGGCGCGCCGGAGCCGGTCCGGGACGTCGAGGCGACCGTCTGCCACGTCGCCGACCGGCCGCTGCGGGAGGGCGACCGGGTGCTCCTGAAGCACACCACGCGCACGGTGAAGGCCGTCGTCAAGGCGCTGCCGTCGCGCCTCGACCCGGCGGACCTCGCCCTGCGCCCGTCCCCCGGCGCCCTGGCCGCCAACGACATCGGCCGGGTGGTCCTGCGCACCGCCGAGCCGCTGGCCCTGGACGACTACGCGGTCTCCCGGAGCACCGGCGCCTTCCTGCTGATCGACCCGGCCGACGGAACGACCCTGACCGCCGGCATGGCGGGCCCGGCGTTCACGGCGGCGTCCGGGGGGTCCGGACGACCGGAGGCGGACGCTTCCGTCCCGGCTCCGGACGACGGCTGGGACTTCTGATGGCGACAGGCGGCGGGGGTGGCGCCCCGGGCGTCTTCGCGACCTTCGGACGCCTGGGCGGCCGGGTCGGCGGCGGGACGCTGGGCAGCGGCCGGGGCGGCGTCGCGCGATGTGCGGGCGGGCGGCCCGCACCGCACGCCGGGTGACGGCGGGCGGTACGGCGGGGGCCGCTCCGATCGCAGCCGGGTGGCGGGCGTGGCGGGGGCTCGTCCGTCACCCGGCGCCGCCCCGGAGGGTGCTCGGGGTGTGGCGACGACGGCCTCCACCCGTCGTCGCCGCACCCCGGGCACCACGCGTGCCCCGTGAACCTCCACACCCCGCACCGCCGTGCAACGCCGGTGCAACGTCCCCGCAACGCCCCTGCCGGAACCTCCTGTTCAAGCCCCCGCCGCGCCCCCACTCCTCCCCCACCGCCCCGCCGAGAGGAACCACCCGCATGCCCGCCTCCGCCCGCCGCCGACCACGCGCGGCCTCCCTCACCGCCGTCCCCCTCCTGGCACTGGCCCTCTCCCTCACCCTGGCGTCCTGCGGCTACGGCTCCGCGAAGGACGACACGCGCCCCGCCGGGCAGGCCGGCGAGGGCGCGGCGAAGCTGTCGGCCGACTCCGTGACCATCGGCTACTTCCCCAACATCACGCACGCGACCCCGCTGGTCGGCGAACAGGAGGGCATCCTCCGGAAGGAACTCGGCGGCACCAAGCTCAAGTCGACCACGTTCAACGCGGGCCCCTCCGAGATCGAGGCGCTCAACGCCGGTTCGATCGACATCGGCTGGATCGGCCCCTCGCCGGCGATCAACGGCTACGTCAAGGCCAAGGGCGAGAACCTGCGGATCGTCTCCGGCTCGGCCTCCGGCGGCGTCAAGCTCGTCGTCGATCCCAAGAAGGTCCGCACGCTCGACGACGTCAAGGGCAAGCGGATCGCCACCCCGCAGAAGGGCAACACCCAGGACGTCGCCTTCCTCAACTGGGTCGCGGGCAAGGGCTGGAAGGTCGACCCGGGGAGCGGCAAGGGCGACGTGTCGGTGGTGCGGACGGACAACAAGGTCACGCCGGACGCGTTCAAGTCCGGTTCGGTGGACGGCGCGTGGGTGCCGGAGCCGACGGCGTCGAAGCTGGTGTCCGAGGGCGGGAAGGTGCTGCTGGACGAGTCGTCCCTGTGGCCCGGCGGGAAGTTCGTGATCACCAACGTCATCGTGTCGAGGAAGTTCCTCGATCGGCACCCGGACGTCGTCGAGGCCGTGCTGCGCGGCTCGGTGCGCACCAACGCCTGGATCGCGGCCAACCCGGCGAAGGCGAAGGCGTCCGCCAACGCGGCGCTGAAGAAGCTGTCCGGCAAGGCGCTGCCGGCCGACGTCCTCGACCCGGCGTGGGCGTCCATCCGGACCACCGACGACCCGCTGGCGGCCACGCTGCGGGCCGAGGCCGACCACGCGGTCGCCGCCGGCCTGCTGGACAAGCCCGATCTGTCGGGCATCTACGACCTCGCTCCGCTCAACAAGGTCCTCAAGGCCGAGGGCCGGCCACCCGTCGACGCGGCGGGGCTCGGCCGGCAGTAGGCGGAACGCCACGTCCCCGCACCACCCGACCGCACACCAGGAGGTCCGGATGGCCCCGACCACGACCCCCACGACCACCACGAGCACCGGCACGGCCGGCACCCCGCCCGCACCGGCCGGCGACGCGCCGCCGGCCGTCCGGATCGACCGCGTCCACAAGAACTTCGGCCGGTCCGGCGACGGGCGGCCGGTCCTGGAGGACATCACGCTCGACGTCCGCCCCGGGGAGTTCGTCTGCCTGCTGGGGGCCAGCGGCTGCGGGAAGTCCACGCTGCTGAACCTGGTCGCCGGGCTGGACCGGCCCACCGCGGGCACCATCGACGTGCCCGGCGGCCGGCCGGCGTTGATGTTCCAGGAGCACGCCCTGTTCCCCTGGCTGACGGCGGGCCGCAACATCGAGCTGGCGCTGCGGCTGCGCGGCGTGCCCCGGGCCGACCGGCGGGCGGAGGCCGAGCGGCTGCTCGACCTCGTCCGCCTGGGCGGCGCGCACCGCAAGCGGGTGCACGAGCTGTCCGGCGGCATGCGGCAGCGCGTCGCCCTCGCCCGGGCGCTGGCGCAGGACAGCCGGCTGCTGCTGATGGACGAGCCGTTCGCCGCGCTCGACGCCATCACCCGGGACGTGCTGCACCACGAACTCACCCGGATCTGGTCGGAGGCGCCGGCGTCGGGGTCCGCGCTGTCGGTGCTGTTCGTCACGCACAACGTGCGCGAGGCGGTCCGGCTGGGGCAGCGGGTCGTCCTGCTGTCGTCCCGGCCGGGCCGGGTGGCGCGGGAGTGGACGATCGGCATCCCGCAGCCGCGCCGCATCGAGGACGCGGCGGTCGCCGACCTGTCCGTGGAGATCACCGAGGAACTGCGTGGGGAGATCCGCCGCCATGGCAAGCACTGAGACCGCCTCCTCCGGGACCGCCGTCTCCGGGACCGCCTCCTCCGACCTGGCCGGGCTGGAGGCCGGGCTCGACGCCCTGGACGCCGTCCCGGTCGAACGGCCGCCGCTGCGGCGGGTGCTGCTGCACAAGGTGCTGCCGCCGGTCACGGCCGTCGTGCTCGTCCTCGCCGTCTGGAAGCTGCTGGTCGTCGCCGGGGTCACCGCGGACTACAAGCTGCCCGACCCCTCCGCCGTCTGGCACAGCCTGCGCGAACTCTGGCTCCAGGGGACGCTGTTCGACATCATCTGGACCAGCGTCTCGCGCGGCCTGCTCGGCTTCCTCGCCGCCCTCGCCCTGGGCACCCCGCTGGGCCTGCTGGTGGCGCGCGTGCCCTTCGTCCGGGCGGCCCTCGGCCCCATCCTCTCCGGCCTCCAGTCGCTGCCCTCGGTGGCGTGGGTGCCGGCGGCGGTCATCTGGCTGGGGATCACGGACGCGGCGATGTACGCGGTGATCCTGCTGGGCGCCGTCCCGTCCATCGCCAACGGGCTGGTGTCCGGCATCGACCAAGTGCCGCCGCTGTACCTGCGGGCCGGCCGCACCCTGGGCGCGACGGGGGCCCGGGGCGCACGCCACGTCCTGCTGCCGGCGGCACTCCCCGGCTACATCGCCGGCCTCAAACAGGGCTGGGCGTTCGCCTGGCGCTCCCTGATGGCGGCCGAACTCATCGCATCCTCACCGGATCTCGGCCTGGGGCTGGGCCAGTACCTGGAGAACGCCCGCACCGACTCGGACATGCCCGGGGTGCTGCTCGGCATCCTGCTGATCCTCTTCGTCGGCATCGCCATCGACCTGGCGGTCTTCAGCCCCCTGGAACGCCGGGTGCTCCGCACGCGCGGGCTGGCGGCGAAATGACCGGCACGCCCCCCGCGCTGCTCCTGGTCGCCCACGGCAGCCGCGACCCGCGCCACGCGGCGACCGTCGCCGCCCTGCGCTCCCGGGTCGCGGCCCGCCTCCCGGGCGTACGCGTCGCGGCCGGCTTCCTGGACCTGCGCACGCCCGACGTCCCGACGGCCCTCGCCCGTCTGGCGGAGGACGGGGTACGGACGGCGGTGGCCGTACCGCTGCTGCTGACGCACGCCTTCCACGCGTCGACGGACATCCCGGACGTACTCCGCACCGCCACACCACGTGAGCTGACGGTCCATCAGGCGCCGGTGCTGGGCCCGTCCCGCCTCCTCCTCTCGGCCCTGGAAAGTCGTCTGCGCGAGGCGGGCGTCCCCGCGCACGCCCGTCGCACCACGGGCGTCGTCCTGGCCGCCGCCGGCTCCTCCGACCCGGCGGCCACCGCCACCGTCGAAGCCCTGGCCCGCACCTGGCAGGCCACCGGCTGGCACACCGTCCACCCCGCGTACGCCTCCGCCACCGGCCCCCGCACGGAAGACGCCGTCCGCGCCCTCCGCGCCGGAGGCTGCCGACGCGTCGCCGTGGCCCGCTACATGCTGGCCCCCGGCCGCCTCCCGGACCGCGTCGCCGCGAGCGCCGCCACGGCGGGCGCCGACGCGGTCACGGAACCGCTGGGCGCGGCGCGGGAGGTGGTGGCACTGCTGGTGCGGCGGTACGAGGCGGGGGTGGCCGGCACGGCCGCCGGGGTGGCGACGGGCGTACGCGCGGCGGCTTAGCCGGGGCGGAGGGCGTGTCGGCCGGTTCCGGGAGGCGAGCGGCGCTCAGGCCCGGCCCGCCGCCTCCCCCCGCAGCCGTTCGGCCTGGGCGCGGCCCACCTCCGAGGCGCGGCGGAGATAGTCGCCGATGACGGCGAGCTGGTCGTCGGTGTAGCCGGCCAGCACTTCGCCGAAGGCCCGGCTCGGCTCGTCCCACGCGGCGCGGACGGTGGCGAGGGACCCGGGGGCGAGGGAGACGAGGGCGCGGCGGCGGTCGGTGGGGTCGGTGTGGCGTTCGGCGAGGCCGGCCTTGACGAGGCGGTCGACGAGGCGGGTGGCGGAGCCGGGGGTCAGGCCGGTGAGGCGGGCGATCTCTCCGGTGCACAGCGGGCCGTCCTGCTCGTCCAGGACGCCGAGGCACTGGAGGTCGGTGGGGTGCAGGCCCAGGTGGTCCGCCAGCGCCTGGTTGAAGAGGGTCCACACCGCGTAATGGCCGCGGCTCTCCGCCTCGATCCGCGCGAGCAGCTCGGCGCGCTCCGGCGCGCGGCCTTCGTCCGCCATGGAAATCCCCTTGCGTTGGTCGATCTTTGCGCGACACAATCTTTGTGCGGCGCATATTTCATGTGCCTCACCATGCTACGGAAGGCTCTCCTCCACCATGACCACACTCGTCACCGGCGGCCGCGGGCGCGTGGCCCGGGCCCTCGTCGACCTCCTGTGCGCCGACGGCCGTCCGGTCCGCGTCGCCTCGAACGCCCCCGAGCGGCTCGAACTCCCGGACGGCACGCCCACCGTGCGGTGCTCGCTCGGGGAGCCGGAGACGTTCCCCGCCGCCCTCGACGGGGTGACGTCGGTGTTCCTCTACGCGCAGGCGTCGCACGCCGACGCCTTCCTCGCGGAGGCGGAACGCGCCGGAGTGGAGCACATCGTCCTGCTGTCGTCGACCGCCGCACTGGTGCCGGACGACGTCCGGAACCCGATCGCCGACATGCACCGGGACGCCGAGCGGGCGCTGGCGGCGTCCCCCATCCTCTCCACCGCGCTGCGGCCGGGAGGTTTCGCCACCAATGCGCTCGGGTGGGCCCACGCCATCCGCTCCGAGGGCGTCGTCCGCCTCCCCTACCCCGAGGCGCACTCCGCCTCCATCCACGAGCGGGACATCGCCGAGGCCGCCCACGCGGTGCTCACCTCCGCGGCGCATCGCGGCACCGGGCACACGCTCTCCGGCCCGGAATCGCTCACCTTCCGCGAGCAGGTGGAGCACATCGGGCGCGCCGTGGGCCGGACCCTGACCGTCGAGACCGTGAGCCCGGAGGAGTGGAAGCGGTCGGTCTCCGCCTTCATCCCGGAGGAGTACGCGGACACGCTGCTTGACGCGTGGCGGGCCACGGACGGTGTTCCTGACGCGGTCGCGCCCGGCGTCGAGCTGCTGACCGGGCGTCCGGCCCGTACGTTCGCGACCTGGGCCGAGGAGCACGCGGCGGACTTCACCGCCTGAGCGGGAACGGCGCCCGACGGGACAGGGGCGCCCTATCCCGCGTCGGGCGGGCGGGCGCTCTCAGCACGGGCACCCCGGGCGGCCGGGCCTCTTGGCTCCCCGCCTCCGGGCATCCGGGCATCCGGGCGCAGGCTTCGCCCCGCCGGGACGCCCGTCAGGCCGACTCGACGGCCGTCCCGATGCCCAGCACCAACAGCACGCCGCCCGTGGCGCGTTCCAGGTTGCGGTGGACGCGCGGCCGGCGCAGCCAGGCCATGAAGCGGGTGGCGCCGAAGGTCACGAGCAGCAGCCAGGCGGCGGCGATGACCGCGTCGATCGCCCCGAAGAGGAGGGTCGTGGCGAGCGGGGACGCGCCGTCCGGCAGGAACTGCGGGGCGACGGCGACGAAGAAGACGCCGACCTTGGGGTTGAGCAGGCAGCTCAGGACGCCCTGCCGGAAGGCCGCGCCGGCGCCGAGCGCCCCGGGCGCGTCGCCCTCGCGCAGCAGGGCGGGCGGCGGCTCCTTGGACAGGGCGACGGCACGGCGCTGCGCCCAGAGCGCCTGGGCGCCGAGGAAGACGAGATAGGCGGCGCCGGCGAGTTTGACGAACGTGAACGCCGCGTCCCACCGCTGGAGCGCCGCCGCCAGACCGAACGCGGCGGCCACCCCCCAGCCGAGCGACCCCACGGCCGCCCCGAGGCCGGTGGCGGCACCCGCCCGACGGCCGCCGCGCAGGCAGTTGCGCAGGACGAGCACGAGGTCGGGGCCGGGAGAGACCGTCACCAGGAGGGAGAAGAGGGCGAAGCCGAGTATCGCGGTCGTCATGCAGCGCTCCAGTCACACACGTCGGTGATCGGAGCCTAATGCGGGCCGGGCGGACGGGCGCCGGCAATTCTCCGCGGGCGCCGGCAATTCTCCGCGGGTGCCGCCGGTGACGGAGGTGGCCGCCGTGCCCCGTGGGGGTGAGGCACGGCGGCCGAGGGGACCGTACCAGGCGGTCGGTACCCCGCGCGTCCGATCGCCGGCGGCCGGCCGGGGCGTCCGCCGGTCGCGGGCGCGTCCGACGCGGGCAACGGTGGCCATTCCGCCGCGTCCACACCTCATACGGCCTCCTGCGCGCCGCGTGCCCGCCTCGGCGATCCGTCCGCGGGGACGGACGTTCGACGGCCGACCGCCCCGGCGGGCGGTTGCCGGTGCGGGCCCCGGCACCGGCAGGCGGCAGAATGCCCGGGGACACCCCTCGCCGGAACGCCGGGCGCCGAACGCCCGCCCCACGGACCAGAGGGGACGGAACGAGAGCGAGGGTGCGGACGGTGGCCGACGTGTCGGAGGCGGCATTCACGGAGCGGCGGGCGCGCGCCCTCCTGGCGCGGGCCGGGGTGGCGGCGCCCACGGCGCGCGACGCGACGCTGCTCGCCCTGGGCGAGAACGCGGTGTTCGCGACCGGCGGGCTGGTGGTGAAGGTCGGGCGGCACGCCTCGCTCGCCGACCGCGCGCGCCGTGAACTGCGCGTCGCCACGTGGCTGGCGGAGAGCGGCGTCCCGGCCGTGCGGCCCGCCGAGGCGGAGGTGGCACTGGCGGACGGGCACCCGGTGACGTTCTGGCACCGCCTCCCCGACGCCGTCCGCCCCGCGGCCCCCGAGGACCTGGCCGGGCTCCTCCGGCTCGTCCACGCCCTGCCCGCCCCGGACTTCGGCCTGCCGCCGCGCGAACTGCTCGACGGTGTCGAGCGCTGGCTGCTGCTGGCCGGCGAGGCGATCGACCCGGCGGACGCGGCGTACCTGCGCGAGCGGCGCGACGGTTTCGCCGGGGCCGCCGCCGCGCTCGTCCCGCACCTCCCGCCGGGCCCGGTGCACGGCGACGCGCTCCCCCGCAACGTCCACGTCGGGCCGGACGGGCCCGTCCTGGTCGACCTGGAGACCTTCGCCGCCGACCTGCGCGAGCACGACCTGGTCGTGATGGCGCTCAGCCGCGACCGCTACGGCCTCGACCCGCGGGCCTACGACACCTTCGTCCGCGCCTACGGCTGGGACGTCCGCGAGTGGGACGGCTGCGCGGTGCTGCGCGGGGCGCGTGAGACGGCCAGTTGCGCCTGGGTCGCCCAGCACGCGCCGGGCAATCCGGCCGCGCTGGCCGAGTTCCGGCGCAGGGTCGCGTCGCTGCGCGACGGCGACCCCGCGGTGCGCTGGCGGCCCTTCTGACGGCCGGCGGCAGGCGCGCGCTCCGCCGGACACGGCGTCAGACACTGCGCGCGGTGATGTCACCGTAGGAGGTGGTCGCGCGGATCCTCAGGGCGGCGTCCGCGCCCTCGCTGTTCTTGAGCGCGTTGTGGATCCGGCCGTAGGCGGTGCCCGCGTCCAGCGACGCGGAGACGCCGCGGGCCGCGCCGACCGACACCTCGCCGGCTTCGGTGTGCAGCACGACCGTGCCGCGCACCGCCTCGGCGACTCGGAGGTCGCCCTTCCGGGTGCTGATCTCCGCGTCGCCGCCCAGGCGTCCGACCGTGACGTCACCGGCCTGGAGGACGAGGCGGGCGCTCGCGGCCTCGTCGAGCTTGACCTCGCCCCGCGCGCTCTCGAAGGCGACGTCGCCGAGCCGTCCGACGCCCCGGAGTTCACCGTCGGCGGTCTTGGCGTCGACCCGGGAACCGGCGGGCAGTCGGACGGTCACCTCGGCCGATCCGGAGCTGCCCAGGACCGGGCTCTTCGCCGGCTCGGCCGTGATCCGCAGGACTCCGTCGTCGTAGGTGACCGCGATCCGCTCCGCGGCCTTGACGTCCCGGGCCTTGGAGGCGTCCGCGGGCAGCACCTCGACCACGGTGTCGGCCCGGTCGGCGGCGATGAACCGGACGCGGCCCGCGGGGATGGCGAGGACGGCGGAGATGGGGGCGGGGGTGGCGAACTTCTGCACGGTGGTCTCCTTGCTCGATCTCTTTCCGACGAAGGAAACGCTACGTTGCATTTACGAACCTCACAACGACATTGTTGCAGCAACTCCTCATTTACGCAGGTCAATCGGGGTAAATCATTGCAACGATCCTGACAGGTAACGCAACGTCAGCCCTCCTCTCGTTGCAATGAGATGAAGGCGAACGCTATGGTGGCGGCTTCCCCGGGACCAGGACCGCGAAGGAGGACGAGATGCCGGGAGGCAGGCTCACCCAGCAAGAACGCCGGCAGATCGCGCTGGGCCTGGCCGACGGCCTCGCCTACGCGGAGATCGCCCGCCGTCTCGACCGTCCGACCTCGACGGTCACCCGCGAGGTGATGCGCAACGGCGGCCCCACCGCCTACCGCGCCGACCTGGCCCACCGTGCCACCGAACACCGCGCCCGGCGGCGCGGACCGGCCGCGCCGCGGGCCGCGGAGGCGCCCCCGCAGCTCCACGGACGCGACGCCGAGGCCGTGCGCGCGTACGAGGAGACCTTCACCACCGTCCTCATGGCGTCGGGCGTACCCAGGATGATGGCCCGGGTGCTGGCCTGCCTCACCCTCACCGACTCCGGCAGCCTCACCGCCGCCGAACTCGTCCGCCGCCTCCAGGTGAGCCCGGCTTCCGTCTCCAAGGCGGCCGCGTTCCTGGAGAGCCAGGGCCTCATCCGCCGGGAGCGCGACCAGGGCCGCCGGGAGCGCTACACCGTCGACGACGACGTCTGGTACCAGTCGATGACGGCCAGCGCCCGCGCGCTCGCCGGGCTCGTCGGGACCGCGCGGGAGGGCGTCGGCGTCCTCGGCTCCGACACCCCGGCCGGCATCCGCATGGAGAACATCGCGCGCTTCCTCGACTTCGTCTCCGAGAGCACCTTCCGCGCCGCCGAGCAGGCCCGGGAGGTGCTCCACACGAAGCCGCGACCGGCCCGGGAGCAGGACCTCCCGGCCGAGCCCGACGACGCGCCCGGCAGCCACAGCCGGTAGCCGGCAGCCGCCCGGCGGGGGCTGCCCCGCTCCCCCGCCCTACCGCAGCGGCCACTTCCCGTCCACCACGGCCCCCTCCTGCCCCTGCCTCCGCAGCCACGCCTGGTAGCCCGCGGCCCACTCGCCGTACCAGCGCACCTGGCTGCGGTGCAGGTCCGCCAGGTCGGCCTCCGCTATGCCCGGGTGCCGCTCGGCTATCGCGCGGGCGACCCGTACCGCCGCCAGGGCGTCGGCGCCCGCCTCGTGGGCGGCGTCCAGGACGACCCCGTACTCGGCGCAGACCGCGCCGAGAGTGCGGCGCCCCTTGCGGTAACGGTCGACGGCGCGGTCGATGGTGAGGGGGTCGACGACCGGGCCGAGGCCCTCCGGCAGCAGCGGCGGCAGGCCGTACCGGCGGAGCTCGGCGGCGAGCAGGCTGAGGTCGAAGGCGGCGTTGTAGACGACGACCGGGGTGCCCGCCGCCCAGTGCGCGGCCAGGGTCCGCCCTATCTCCGCGACCACCTCGTAGGCGGGCCGGCCCTCCGCCGCCGCCCGTTCCCCGGTGATGCCGTGGATGGCGGCAGCCTCGGCCGGGATCGGTACGCCGGGATCGGCGAGCCAGCTCCTCCGGCCCACCGGCTCACCGGCCTTGGTCTCCACGACGGCCGCCGTGACGATCCGGGCCTCCGCCGGATCCGTCCCCGTCGTCTCCAGGTCGAACCCGACCAGCAGCTCCCCGTGCCAGCCCATGGCACATCCCCCCTCGGTGGTGCTTTCCCCGTTGGAAGAACAGCCTCGCACGAGGCACTGACAACGGGCTGAGACCGCGTCATACCGGCCGGCGGACAAGGGAGCGCCGAGCGCGAGGCTCCAGGCGAGGGGTTCCGCACAGCGGGGCCCCGGCGCGGCGAACCGTCAGGAGACCGGCCGCGAGTCCTGCCAGACCCCTTCGAACTCCTCGCGATAGGTGTCGAACAGCCCGTGCTCGTCCGGTGCCTGCGCCCGTACCTCGGCGCGCCGGCCGCCGCGCAGCACCAGCACCGGCGCCTCCATCCCGCGCGCCTTGCGCAGATAGGGCTGGACCACGGCGAGCCCGTCAGGCCCGTCGCCGTTGACGAGGTAGGCCGTGAAGCGCGGGGTCTCGTCGAAGACGCGGATCTCGAACGCGGTCGGGTCGGACAGCCGGTCGCGCACCCGCCGCATGTGCATGATGTTCATCTCCACGGACCGGCTCATCTCGCCCTTCTTCAGGCCGAGCTCGCGCTCCCGGCGGCGGACCGCGCTGCTCGCCGGGTTGAGGAAGAGGAGCCGCGCCCGGCAGCCGTGCTCGGCGAGCCGCACCAGCCGGCGCCCCGAGTAGTTCTGCACCAGCAGGTTCAGGCCGATGCCCACCGCGTCGAGGCGGCGGGCGCTGCCGAACAGGTCCTCGACGGGCAGCTGCCGCTGGAGCCGCACCCGGTCCGGGTGGACGCCGACGACGTCCGCGTACCGGTCGCCGACCAGATCCTCGACCGCGTCGACGGGCAGCCGGTCCACGGAGTGCCCGCCGGGTCCGCTGCCGAGGATGTCCAGGAGCCGGGCGGACGCCCGTTCCGCCTGGTCGAGGACGGTCCGGGAGAGGGCGCGGTTGCGGGAGACGACGTTCCGGGTGACTTCCAGCTCGTCGAGGGCCAGTTCGAGCTCGCGCCGGTCGTCGAGGTACGGCTCGAAGCACGGCCAGTGCTGGACCAGGAGCTCCCGCAGCTGGGGCAGGGTGAGGAAGCTGAGGACGTTGTCGTCGGCGGGGTCGAGGAGGTAGCCCTTGCGGCGGCTGACCTCGCGGACGGCGACGGCCCGCTGCACCCACTCCTGGCCGGCGGGGCCGGCCGCGGCGACGACCCACTCGTCCTCGCCGTGCACCGGCTCGTACACCGGCCGCAGCACGGCGGCGACGACGGCGCGCAGCCGCTGCTCCACCAGATTCAGCCAGATGTAGGCGCGGCCGGCGCGGCGGGCGCGGGTGCGCACCTCGCTCCACGCGGCGGCGTCCCAGTCCAGCTCCGCCCCGATCTCGCCGGGGCGCACCAGCGAGACGGCGCCGAGGGGTGTACCGCCGGGCGCTTCCTCCCCCGCGTCGCCGTCCGCAGGGGGCAGCTCCAGCCCGCCCGAGCTCACCAGTCCACCGCCTTCCGCCCCCCGTTCAATGATCAAGGCAGACTACTGCGCCCGCGGGAGCCGGCGCACACGCCCCGGTCGGCCGCCCGGTGAACTCGCCTGCCGGGTGTGGCGGTTGTCCGGGGGCACCGGTGCGGGAGTGAGCTGATTCATAGTGATATCCGGCGCGGAGCACGGAGAAAGGCCGAAACCCGCTTGCGGAAGGCGGGCCTCCGAGGGGAAATCCCGCCCGTCACCCGGGTGGACGTGGCCCGGCGAGCGGTGGGGGCGCCGCTTTTGGGGAAGATCTGTATCTCGACGGTCCAGGGCAACGGTGCCCGGGAGAGCCCGGAGAAGCGAAAGAGTCGAGCCTATGCAGGTCTGGCCGGGACAGGCGTATCCCCTCGGTGCCACCTATGACGGTGCGGGCACCAATTTCGCGGTCTTCTCCGAGGCGGCGGAGCGGGTCGAGTTGTGCCTGCTGCACGACGACGGTTCGGAGACGGCGGTCGAGCTGCGGGAGAGCGACGCGTTCGTGCGCCACGCCTATCTGCCGGGGGTGATGCCGGGCCAGCGGTACGGCTTCCGGGCCCACGGCCCGTACGCCCCCGAGCGGGGGCAGCGGTGCAACTCCGCCAAGCTGCTCCTGGATCCGTACGCACGAGCGGTGAGCGGCGCCGTCGACTGGTGTGAGGCGGTCTACGGCTATCACTTCGACGATCCGGACGCCCGCAATGATCTGGACTCCGCTCCGCACATGATGACGTCCGTCGTCGTCAATCCGTACTTCGACTGGGGCGACGACCGGCCGCCGCGCACCGACTACCACCGCACGGTCATCTACGAGGCGCACGTCAAGGGTCTGACGATGCTTCACCCGGAGCTGCCGGAGGACGTCCGGGGCAGCTACGCGGCGCTGGCGCACCCGGCGATCGTCAACCACCTCAAGGACCTGGGGGTGACGGCGATCGAGCTGATGCCGGTGCACCAGTTCGTCAACGACCACCGCCTGGTGGATCTCGGCCTGGCCAATTACTGGGGTTACAACACCATCGGCTTCTTCGCCCCGCACAACGCCTACGCCTCGTGGGGCGACCGGGGGCAGCAGGTCCTGGAGTTCAAGTCGGCGGTGCGGGCGCTGCACGAGGCCGGCATCGAGGTGATCCTGGACGTCGTCTACAACCACACGGCCGAGGGGAACCACCTGGGGCCGACGCTCTCGTTCCGCGGTCTGGACAACGCCTCGTACTACCGGCTGGCGGACGACCCGCGGTTCTACATGGACACCACCGGCACCGGGAACTCACTGCTGATGCGCAGTCCCCATGTGCTCCAGCTCATCATGGACTCGCTGCGGTACTGGGTGACGGAGATGCGGGTGGACGGGTTCCGCTTCGATCTGGCGGCGACGCTCGCCCGGCAGTTCCACGAGGTGGACCGGTTGTCGTCGTTCTTCGACCTGGTGCAGCAGGATCCGGTGGTGAGCCAGGTGAAGCTGATCGCGGAGCCGTGGGACGTCGGGGAGGGGGGCTACCAGGTCGGGAACTTCCCGCCGCTGTGGACCGAGTGGAACGGAAAGTTCCGGGACACCTGCCGGGACCTGTGGCGCGGCGAGCCGGCCACCCTGGCCGACTTCGGATCCCGGCTGACCGGCTCCTCCGACCTCTACCAGGACGACGGCCGCCGCCCGCTCGCCTCCGTCAACTTCGTGACCTGCCACGACGGCTTCACCCTGCACGACCTGGTCTCGTACAACGAGAAGCACAACGAGGCCAACGGCGAGGACAACCGGGACGGCGAGAGCCACAACCGGTCGTGGAACTGCGGCACCGAGGGCGAGACCGAGGACCCGGCGGTGCTCGCCCTGCGCGAGCGGCAGATGCGCAACCTCATCGCCACCCTGCTGCTCAGCCAGGGCGTGCCGATGATCAGCCACGGCGACGAGTTCGCCCGCACCCAGCGCGGCAACAACAACGCCTACTGTCAGGACAGCGAGCTGTCCTGGGTGCACTGGCCGGGTCCGGACGGCACGGCGGCCGAGCGGGCGCGGCGGATGCTGGCGTTCACCCGCGCCATGGTCTGGCTCCGCCGCGACCACCCGGTCTTCCGCCGCCGCCGCTTCTTCCACGGCCGCCCCGAGCAGGGCACCTTCAACGAACTGTCCGACATCGCCTGGTTCACCCCGGAAGGGGAGGAGATGCGGGACGCCGACTGGCAGGCCGCGTACGCCAAGTCCCTGGCGGTCTTCCTCAACGGCGGCGCCATCTCCGAGCCGGGCCCGCGCGGGGAACGGGTGGTCGACGACTCGTTCCTGCTGCTGTTCAACGCCCACCACGGACCGCTGGACTTCGTCATCCCCCCGGACCACGGGCGGCTCTGGCAGGTCGTGGTCGACACCGCGCTCCCGGACGGGGTGACGGACGACGGCCGGAAGCTCGCCGCCGGCGACCGGCTCACCCTGACCGACCGGAGCCTGGCCGTCCTGCAACGCCCACTGTAGGACGAGCACACAGCCCTTCGACTGGGTACGGATGTTCCCATGAAGCGCGACAGCCCGGCGCCTCCGACGGCGACCTACCGCCTCCAGCTCCAGCCCTCCTTCCCGTTCGCCGCGGCCGAGCGGGCCGTGCCCGCCCTCGCCGCCCTCGGCGTCTCCCACCTGCACCTCTCCCCCGTCCTGGAGGCCGTCCCCGGCTCCTCGCACGGGTACGACGTGACGGACCACACGGCGGTCCGGGCCGAACTCGGCGGCGAGGACGGGCTGCGCGCGCTGTCCCGCGCCGCCCGCGCCCACGGGCTCGGCCTGATCCTCGACATCGTGCCCAACCACATGGCCGTCCCCGCGCCCGAGCACCTCAACGGGCCGCTGTGGGAGGTGCTGCGGGACGGGCCGGTCTCCCGCTACGCCCGCTGGTTCGACATCGACTGGGCCGAGCACGGCGGCCGGGTGCTGCTTCCCCTGCTGGCCGGCCGGCTCGGCGACGAACTCGACCGCTTCACCGTCCACGACGGCACCCTGCGCTACTACGACCACGTCCTCCCCCTGCGCCCCGGCACCGAGAAGCTGCCGCTGCCCGAGCTGCTGGACGCCCAGTGGTACCGGCCGGCCTGGTGGCGGCTGGCCCGCACCGAGCTCAACCACCGCCGCTTCTTCACCGTCTCCGAGCTGATCGCCGTCCGCGTCGAGGACCCCGAGGTCTTCGACGCCACCCACGCCAAGGTGCTCCAGCTGCTCCGCGAAGAGGTGGCCGACGGACTGCGGATCGACCATCCGGACGGGCTCGCCGACCCGGCCGGCTACCTGCGGCGGCTGCACGAGGCCACCGGGGGCCGCTGGACGGTCGTCGAGAAGATCCTCGCCCGCGACGAGACGCTCCCCGCCGACTGGCCGGTGGCCGGCACCACCGGCTACGACGCCCTCCACCGCGTCGACGGCCTGTTCACCGACCCGGCCGGCGCCGAGCGGCTCACCGCCGCCTACCGGACGTTCGCCGCGCCGCCGCCCGACCGCGGCGGCGACTGGCCGGCCACGGCCCGCCGGGCCGCCTGGCGGATGGTCTCCCACGAGCTGGTGACGGAGGTCGAACGCCTCGTCCGCGTCGCCGGCCGGATCTGCGACGGCGCGCTGCCGCTGCGCGACCACGCCCCCTGGGCGCTGCGCACGGCCCTCTGCGAGATCCTCGTCCGGCTGCCCGTCTACCGCCCCTACGCCCGGCCCGGCGCACCCGTGGCCCCCGCCGACGCCGCCCTGCTGGAGGAGGCGGCGCGGGAGGCGCGGACGGCGTTCGCCGTGCCGGCGGAGGCGGACGCGGTGGACGTGGTGCGGGACGCGGCCCTGGGACGGCTCGGCGACGGGCCGGACCATCGGGACTTCTGCGCCCGGTTCGCCCAGACCGCCGCCGCCCTGCACGCCAAGTCCGTGGAGGACACCGCCTTCTACCGCTACGCGCCCCTGCTGTCCGCCACCGAGGTCGGCGGCTCCCCCGGCCGGCCGGCCGTCGCGCCCGCCGAGTTCCACGCCTTCTGCGCCCGTTCGCAGCGCGACCGGCCCACCACCGGCACGGTCCTGTCCACCCACGACACCAAGCGCGGCGCCGACGTCCGGGCGCGGATAGCGGTGCTCACCGAGTACCCGGACGCGTGGGCGCGGCTGCTCGCCCGGCTGGCGGAACGGACGCCCGCGCCCGAGCCGCACGTGGCCTGGACGGCCTGGCAGACCGCCTTCGGCCTGGGCGAACCGGACGCCCTGCGGCTCGTCCCCGCCGTCCTCAAGGGCGTCCGCGAGGCGGCGCTGCGGACGACGTGGACCGAGCCCGACGCGGCGTACGAGGAGGCGGTCGAGCGCTTCGTCGTCGCCGGGCCGTGCGGCCCGGCCCACGAGGAGCTCACCGCCTTCGCGGCGACCGCCGCCGCGTCGATCCGGGCCAACACGCTCGGCGCGGCACTGCTCCACCTCACCATGCCCGGCGTCCCCGACGTCTACATGGGCACCGAACGCGTCTCCCGCACCCTCGTCGACCCCGACAACCGCCGCCCGCCGGACTTCGCGGCCGGGGAGCCCGCCGGCTTGGGGGCGGAGAAGCTCCACCTCACCCGTACCGCGCTGCGCCTGCGCCGCGCCCACCCCGCCTGGTTCGGCCCGGACGCCACGTACGCCCCGCTGACCGCCGAGGGGCCCGCCGCCGACCACTGCGTCGCCTTCGCCCGCTCGGGCGAGGTGGTGACGGTGGCGACGCGGCTGGCACGGGGGCTGGAGGCGGCGGGCGGCTGGGGCGACACGGCGCTGACGCTGCCGGGAGACGGCGGCGGAGGCGGTGGGTGGCGGGAGCTGCTGACGGGCCGGGCGTGCGACGAACGGGTGCTGCTGGGCCGGTTGTTGCACCGGTACCCGGTGGCGCTGCTGGCCCGGGAATGAGGCGTTCCGGCGACGTAATGCCTGAATTTCGCGGCATTTTCCCGGAGTTCACTTCATCGGAATGACAAATGTCGGATCTCGGGAAACAGTGGGCGCCATTCCGCAACTCCCCCGTGTTCCGGGCCGGTTCGGGGTTGCCCGCGGTGATCCACCGTGGTTACGGTTGATCGTCTTCCCGGAAGAACACCCGGTTTTCCGGAGGGACCGCGGACGCACTGCTCGATCATGCCCATGAGCAGCGGACTCGCGCCGTTCCCTGCCGGGAAACCACCTTGTCCACCGTATTCACAAGGAAGAAGGTGAATGTGCGATGAAGAACGATGAGGCAACCGAGCCGCGTGCGCTCGCACCGTACGAGGCTCCGCAAATGTTCGAGGTCGGCTCTTTCCAGGAGGACACCGGATACATCGGCCTCGAGGGCTCCGAACCGATCACGCACAGCTTCTCGAAGTTCTGGTGATCCCGTTCGAAGTCCGGTAAATCCGTCGTGATCCGGCGGTCCCGATATGGAGGTTGAGGTGACCGGTCAAGAAGAGCGGTTCTTCGTGGTCCTGCCGGACCATGAGACGGCGGCGGCCGCCGCCGGCCGGCTTCCTCCGGGCCATACGCGGATCATGACGCACCCGTCCGGCCGGCCCTGGGTGGTCGGCCGGACGGGCGCCGAACCCGTCGTCTCCGTCGAGGCGGGCACGGCGCGGCTCGTCGTCGTCGGCCACTGCTCGGCGAGCCGGTCCGAGCTGACGGCCCTCGCCGCCCGCACCACCGATCCGGCGCAGCTCGACGGGCCGGCCTCCCGCTGGGCCGGCAGCCACCACCTCATCGCCTCCGTCGGCGGCCGGACCCAGATCCGGGGCAGCGCCTCCGGCCTGCGCCGCGTCTTCCACGGCAGCCTCGACGGCCTGGCCGTCGCCGGCGACCGCGCCGACGTCCTGGCCGCCCTCACCGGCGCGTCCCTCGACCGGACCGTGCTGGCGCTGCGTCTGCTCGGCTCCCTTCCGCACCCGCTGAGCGACCGTCCGGCGTGGCGGGGCGTGGCCGCCGTCCCGCCCGGCTCCCGGCTGACCCTCTCCCCCGACGGCCGGCGGCACCGCGTCGACCGCTGGTGGCACCTCCCGGAGGCGGTCCGTCCGCTGGCGGAGGCGGCAGCACCGCTGCGGCGGGCCCTGGAGGAGGCGGTCCGCGTCCGTACCCGGGACTCCTCCACGCTGACCAGCGACCTCTCCGGCGGCATGGACTCCACCACCATGACCGTGCTGGCCGCCCGGGAGCCCGTCGCGCTGACCGCCTTCACCGTGGAGAACGACGACAGCGCCGACGACGACGTGTACTGGGCCCGGCTGGCCGCGGCCCGGCTGCCGGGGGTGAAGCACATCGTCTTCCCCCAACGGGACCTGCCGTCCTTCTTCAGCGGTCTCACCGACCTCACCGGCCCGCCGGACGAGCCGTCCACCGCCCTGCTGAGCGCCCCCAGGCTGCGGGCCCTGCGCGCCCTCGCCATCGGACACGGCTCCCGGCTGCACCTCGACGGACTCGGCGGGGACCAGAGCCTGTCCGGTCACCCGGCCCGCTACCACGACCTGCTGCGCAGCCGTCCGCTGACCGCCGCCCGGTCCCTGTACGCCTACCGGCGGCTCGCCGGATTCCCCCTGGCCGACGCGGCCCGGACGCTGCTGGACGGCGACTCCTACCGCCGCTGGCTCACCGCGGAGGCCGCCGCCCTGGTCCGGGGTCGCGCCCGCCGCGCCCGCGACCGGGCCTTCGACTGGGGCGGCGAACTGCGGCTGCCCCCGTGGGCCACCCCCGAGGCGCGGCACCTGGTGACCGTGGCCCTGCGGGAGACCGTCCGGACGGCCGTACCGCTCGCGCCGGCCCGCGGCGCCCACGCCGACCTGCTGGGGATCCAGGACGCCGGGCGGCAGGTCCGTGGCTTCCACCAGCTCACGAGCACCGACGACATCCTGTCGGCCTCGCCGTTCCTGGACGACCGGGTGGTCGAGGCGTGCCTCGCCACCAGGCCCCAGGACCGCGTCACCCCATGGGAGTTCAAGCCGCTGGCCAAGGCCGCGATGCGCGGGATCACACCCTCCGAAGTGCTGGAGCGGCGGACGAAGTCGGACGGCACGACGATCGCCGCCGAGGGCTTCGCCGCGCACCGCCGGGAACTCGCCGCGCTGTGGGACTCCTCCCGGCTCGCCGCCCTGGGCCTGGCCGACCCCGGACCGCTCCGCGCGCTCTGCGAGCGCCCGTACGCGCCCCGCTCGCACGAGGGGGCCTTCGCCACCGCGCTCGCCTGCGAGCTGTGGGTGCGGTCCGCCGGCTGACCCGCCCCGCCCTGTCCGCGTCCGACACCGTCACGGAGAGAACGAACGATGGCCCTGCACCTGCGTCCCGACGCCTCGACCACCGACACCGAGTACGGCACGGTGCTGCTCGACGAAGCAACCGGACGCTACTGGCAGCTCAACGCCACCGCGTCGCTGGCGCTCCGCACCCTCCTGGCGGGCGGAACGGTCGACCAGGCGGCGGACGCCCTGACCGAGGGCTACGCGGTGGACGCGGAGCGGGCCCGCGCCGACGTGGAACGGCTGCTGACCGGCATGCGCGCAGCGAAGGTGGTCCGCGGATGAGCGCGGTCGTCCCCCGGCGGGCCCCGGTACGGCTCTCCCCCGGCCGGCGGCTGCTCGCCCTGGCCGCCGTCGCGCTCGCCGGCCGCCTGGCCCGCCGGCCCCCGGCCAGGATCCGGGCCCTCCTCACCCGCCTCGCGCGCGGCGCCCGCCCGGCCACCTACGCCGAGGCGCGCGCCGCGCGGGCGGCCGTCGAGGCGGTCAGCCTGCGCTGCGCCTCGGATGAGGGCTGCCTCCCGCGCTCCCTGGCGACGGTGCTGCTGTGCCGGGCGCGGGGTCAGTGGCCCGCCTGGGCGGTGGGCGTCCGGGCCCGCCCGCCGTTCGGCGCGCACGCCTGGGTGGAGGCGGAGGGCCGGATGGTCGAGGAGCGGGCCGACGCGTCGTACTTCCGCGTCCTGTTCACCGTGCCGGCGCCGCGAGGGCGACGGCCGGTCCGCTGACGCGCGGCGCCGGATGGGCAGCGGCCGGTCCGCCGACGTGCGGCGCCGGCGCGCCCGTCGCCCGCCGGTCCTCGCGGCACGCCTCGACGAACCGCAGCGCGGCGCCCGTGAGTTCGACGCGCGCGTACGCCGTGAGCTCCTGCCGCCACGCCGGTTCCACCGGAACGGCGACCGCCCCCGCCGTCGCCCGCGCCACCTCCACCGAGCAGGCGAGGATGCCGACGCCCGCCACGGCCAGCCGGACCGCCGTGGACGCGTGCTGCACCTCCATGGCGGTCACCGGGCGGAACCCGTACCGCTCGCACTCGCGGTCGAGCCACCGCCGGCCGCCGATCACCGGTTCCAGGACGCAGCGCACCCAGGCCCGGTCCGCGAGTTCGGCGAGGTGGACCGGGCGCGTACGCCCCGCCAGGGGATCGTCCCGGGAGACGACGATCATGATCTCCTCGGTCCCCAGGGAGACCACCGGCCCCGCCCATCGCTCGGGCCGGGGGCCGATCGCGATGTCGGCGACGCCCCGGTCCACGTGGTCGCGCAGCTCGTCCGTGGTCAGGTACTCGCGCAGGTGCAGCCGGACGTCGGGGAACACGCGCCGCCAGCGGGCGAGGACCGGCGGCAGCGCGCCGATCGCCAGCGCGTGCAGCGTCGCGATGTGCAGCTCGCCGCCCTCGGCCCCGGCCGCCGCCTTGGCCGCCCGCCGGGCCAGCCCCGCGCTGCGGACGGCGAGTTCGGCGTGCGGCAGGAAGGCCCGTCCCATGGGCGTCAGCCCGACCCCGCGCGGCAGCCGCTCCAGCAGGGCGCCGCCCACCTCCCGTTCGAGCGCCTTGATCTGGTGGGACAGGGCGGACTGGGTGACGTTGAGCGTCTCGGCGGCACGGGTGAAGGACCGCTCCTCGACCACCGCCACCAGATATTCCATCTGCCGCAGACTCACGACTCCCCCATGAACATCGTTCATCGCTCCGATCGAAACCTTGCGTTGGACTCATATTCACTGCTGGGCGGAGGGTTGTGCCATGCATGAGACAGACGTCATCGTCATCGGCGGCGGCACCGGCGGCTACAGCACCGCACTGCGCGCGGCGCACCTCGGGCTGGACGTGGTGCTCGCCGAACGCGACCTCGTCGGCGGCACGTGCCTGCACCGGGGCTGCATACCGAGCAAGGCGATGCTGCACGCGGCGGAACTGGTGGACGGCATCGCGGAGGCGCGCGAGCGCTGGGGCGTGCGGGCCACACTGGAGTCCGTCGACTGGGCCGCGCTGACCGCCACCCGCGACGACATCGTCGGCCGCAACCACAAGGGCGTCGAGAGCCACCTGTCCCAGGCGGGCGTCCGCGTCGTCCGCGGCTCCGCCTCCCTCACCTCCGCCCGTACGATCCGGGTGGACTCCGGCGCCGAGGCGGGTACGGAGTGGCGCGCCCGGCGCGGCGTCGTCCTGGCCACGGGGTCGCGCCCGCGCACCCTCCCGGGCCTGGAACCGGACGGCCGGCACGTGGTGACCAGCGACGACGCGCTGTTCGCGCCGGGGCTCCCGGCGTCCGTCCTGGTGCTGGGCGGCGGTGCGATCGGCGTCGAGTACGCCTCGCTGCACCGCTCCATGGGCGCCCGCGTGACGCTGGTGGAGGCGGCGGACCGGCTGCTTCCGCTGGAGGACGCCGACGTGAGCCGGCACCTCACCCGGGGCCTGAAGAAGCGCGGCATCGACGTGCAGACGGGCGCGCGCCTGGAAGACGCGCGCCCCTTCGAGGGCGGGGTGCGGGCCACCGTCCGCACCGCCCGCGGCGAGGTCCGCGAACTGACCGTGCACCGCCTGCTGGTGGCCGTCGGCCGGGTGCCGGTCACGGACGGCCTGGGCCTGGCGGCGGCCGGACTGTCCACCGACGCCCGCGGCTTCCTCGCCCCGGCCGACTGGACGCGCCTGGAGACGGCGGTGCCCGGCGTCCACGTCGTGGGCGACCTGCTGCCGCCGCCCTCCCTCGGCCTGGCCCACGCCTCGTTCGCCGAGGGCCTGCTCGTCGCCGAGACCCTGGCCGGCCGCGCCCCCCGCCCGGTCGACTACGCGGCCGTGCCCCGCGTCACCTACTCCAGCCCGCAGACGGCGTCCGTCGGCCTCTCCGAGGAACAGGCCGTCGCCGCCGGCCACGACGTCACCGTCAACTCCATGCCGCTGACCGGCACCGCCAAGGGCATGGTCCACGGCCAGGGCGGCATGGTGAAGGCGGTCGCCGACCGCACCGGCCGCATCCTCGGTGTCCACCTCGTCGGCCCCCACGTCTCCGAAATGATCGCCGAGGGCCAGCTGATGGTCGGCTGGGACGCGGAGGCGGCGGACGTGGCCCAGCACATCCATCCGCACCCGACGCTGTCGGAGGCGGTGGGCGAGGTGATGCTCTCCCTGGCGGGGCGGGGGCTGCACCAGGTCTGAGCCAATCAGCCCGTCCGGCGCTTGAGGACAACCGCGCGGAGCGCGGTTACGGGGGTGCGGGGGCTTGCCCCCGCGAGAAACGGGAAAGGGCGGGGCAGGGGCAACCCCACTCCGACCCGAGGAGCCGCCGGTGCTGTACGAGGTATGGGCCCCGCACACGCGACGCGTCACGCTCCACACGGACGACGGCACCCACCCCATGCACCGCACGCACGCCCACGAAGGCTGGTGGCAGCGCGAAGCACCGGGCACCGAAGGCACCCGCTACCGCTTCGCCCTGGACGACGGCCCCCTCCGCCCCGACCCCCGGGCCCGCCGCCTCCCCGAAGGCCCCGACGGCCCGGCGGCCGTCATCGACCCGGCGCGCTGGGAGTGGCGGCACGACTGGCCGGGCCGCGACCTCCCCGGCGCGGTCCTCTACGAGCTGCACACCGGCACGTTCACCCGCGAAGGCACCTTCGACGCGGCGGCCCGACGCCTCCCCCACCTCGCCGCGCTCGGCATCACCCACATCGAGCTGATGCCCGTCTGCCCGTTCCCCGGCCGACACGGCTGGGGGTACGACGGGGTGGCGCCCTGGGCCGTCCACGAGCCGTACGGCGGCCCGGACGGCCTGCGCCGGTTCGTCGACGCGGCGCACGGGCACGGTCTCGGCGTCGTCCTGGACGTGGTGCACAACCACCTGGGCCCGTCCGGCAACCACCTCCCCGCCTACGGCCCGTACTTCACGGACCGCCACCAGACCCCGTGGGGCGCGGCGGTGAACCTGGACGGCCCCGGCTCCGCCGAAGTCCGGACGTACCTCATCGGCAGCGCCCTCGCCTGGCTGACGGACTACCGTCTCGACGGCCTGCGCCTGGACGCCGTCCACGCCCTCGCGGACGACAGCCCCCGCCACTTCCTCGCGGACCTGTCCGAGGCCGTCGACGGCCTCGCCGAACGCCTGGGCCGCCCCCTCTTCCTCATCGCCGAGTCCGACCGCAACGACCCCGCCACGATCACCCCGCGCCCGTCCGGCGGCCTGGGCCTGCACGCCCAGTGGAACGACGACTTCCACCACGCCCTGCACACCGCACTGACCGGTGAATCCCAGGGCTACTACGCCGACTTCGCGGCGGACCCCGAATACGCCCTCACCAAGACGCTGCGCGGCGGCTTCTTCCACGACGGCACCCACTCGTCGTTCCGCGGCCGCCCGCACGGCCGCCCCCTGGACCCGGCGGCCGTCCCCGCCCACCGGCTGCTCGGCTACGCGCAGACGCACGACCAGATCGGCAACCGTGCGCTCGGCGACCGCCTCGCCGCCCGCCTCTCCCCCGGCCTGCTCGCCTGCGCCGCCGCGCTGGTGCTGTGCGCGCCGTTCACGCCGATGCTCTTCATGGGCGAGGAGTGGGGCGCCCGGACGCCGTGGCAGTACTTCACCGACCACACCGACCCGGAGCTGGCCGAGGCCGTACGCCGCGGCAGGCGCCGCGAGTTCGCCGCCCACGGCTGGCCCGCGGAGGAGATCCCCGACCCGCAGGACCCGGCCACCCGGCTGCGCTCCTGCCTCGACTGGGACGAGCCGGGCCGCGCCCCGCACGCCGAACTCCTGGCCTGGCACCGCCGGCTGATCGCCCTCCGGCACACGGAACCGGCCCTGACCGCCCCCGGCTGGACCGACACGGACCCGGCGGTCGGCCCCGACCGATGCGTCACCTTCCGCCGCGGCCCCCTCCTCGTGGCCGCCAACCTCGGCCGCACCCCGGCCGAGCTCCCCGTCCCCGCGTCCGCCCGCGTCCTCGCCGCCTGGCGCCCCCTCCCGCCCCCGGAGCGGAACGGCCTGCTCCACCTGCCGGCGGAGTCGGCGGCGGTCCTGCGGGTGAGCGAGTAGCGGACCGGGGCCGAACGGTCCCCGAACGGCCCGTTCGGCCCCCGTGCGCCGGCGGGCGGGCAGGGCAAGGTGGTGGACGACCGACCGGGGGGATTCCGTCCCTGGTCGCGGTCGGGGCCGGCCGGCCATCCCTCACCCGCCCGGCCGACCGGTCCCGGCCGCCACCCCTCCGTCGGTCCGCCGGCCGTCCGGCCGTCGGCGCCCCCCGTCGCCGACGGCCGGATCCGGCCGGCCCGCTTCCCGTCCCGGCCTCCCGGCCGGGCTCAGCCCTCCGCGGGCTCCAGGCGCAGCGCGATGCTGTTGATGCAGTAGCGCTGGTCCGTCGGCGTCGGGTAGCCCTCGCCCTCGAAGACGTGGCCCAGGTGGGAGCCGCAGCGGGCGCAGCGGACCTCGGTGCGGACCATGCCGTGCGAGCGGTCCTCCAGGAGCTCGACGGCGTCGGAGTCCTTGGGGTCGTAGAAGCTCGGCCAGCCGCAGTGGCTCGCGAACTTCTCGGTGGAGCGGAAGAGTTCGGCTCCGCAGGCGCGGCAGGAGTAGACGCCGGCCGTGGTGGTGTCCGTGTACTCGCCGCGGAACGCCGGTTCCGTCCCGGCGCGGCGGAGCACCTGGTACTCCGCCGGCGTCAGTTCCGCGCGCCACTGCTCGTCCGTCTTCTCGACCTCGTAGGGCATCGGCCGTACGTCCTCTCGGGGGTCAGCTCTCCAGGCGGGCCAGGATCCGCGGACCGAGGTCCGTGACGTCCCCCGCGCCCATGGTGAGAACGAGATCGCCGGGGCGGACCATTCCCGCGAGGACGTCCGGAACGGCGGCCATGTCGTGCTCGGCACGCACGTCGGCACCGGCCTCACGGGCCGCGTCGATGATCATGGCGCTGGTGACGCCGGGGATCGGATCCTCGCGGGCCGGGTAGATGTCGAGGACGACGGAGGCGTCGGCCAGGGCGAGCGCCCGGCCCATCTCCGTGCCGAGCTCCTGGGTGCGGCTGAACAGGTGGGGCTGGAACACCACCAGGACGCGGGAGCCGGCCGCGGCGCCGCGCATGGCCTCCAGGTCGGCGGTCATCTCGGTGGGGTGGTGCGCGTACGAGTCGATGACCTGCGCGCCGGCGGCCTCGCCCTTGAGCTGGAGGCGGCGGCCCACACCGGTGTACTTGCCGAGGGCGGCGGCCAGGTCGTCGGCGGGGACGCCGAGGGCGACACCGGCGGCGAGGGCGGCGACCGCGTTGTTCGCGTAGTGCCGGCCGGGCACGGAGACGCCGAAGGACAGCTCGCGGCCGTCGAGGAGCACGGTGACCTCGCTGGTCAGGCCGCGCGGGGTGACGTCGAGGATCCGCACGTCGGCGTCCTCGGACTCGCCGTAGGTGACGACCCGGACGTCGCCGGTGCGCCCGGCGAGGCGGCGGGTCAGCTCCCGGGCGCCCTCCTGGTCGGCGGAGACGACGAGCGTGCCGCCCGGGCGGATCCGGCCCACGAAGATCTCGAACGACTCGTGGATCTCCTCCATCGAGGCGTAGTTCGCGTGGTGGTCCAGCTCGGCGTTGAGGATGATCGCGACCTCGGGCGCGTACTTGTGGAAGCTGCGGTCGCTCTCGTCCGCCTCCGCCACGAAGATCTCGCCGGCGCCGTGCCGGGCGTTGGTGCCGGGGCCGTGGAGGTCGCCGCCGATGGCGTACGACGGGTCGAGCGCGAGCGCGTCCAGCGCCACCGCCAGCATCGAGGTGGTGGTCGTCTTGCCGTGGGTGCCCGCGACGGCGATCGGGCGCAGCCCGTCCATCAGCCGCGCCAGCGCGTCCGAGCGGTGCACCACCGGGATGCCGCGCTCGGCGGCGGCGGCCAGCTCGGGGTTGTCCTGCCGGATGGCGCTGGAGACGACCACGCAGCTGGCGTCCTCGGCGAGGTGCCCGGCCGCGTGCCCGATGTGGACCGTGACGCCGAGGGCGCGCAGCGCCGCCGCGGTCGCGGACTCCTTCGCGTCGCTGCCCGCCACCCGGGCGCCGCGCTGGGCGAGGATCTTCGCGATGCCCGACATGCCGGCGCCGCCGATGCCGATGAAGTGCGGGCGGTCCATCGTCGTGGGGACGGCCGGTGCCATGTGCGGTGCTCCCTGGGTCGTTCTCGGCTGCTGCTCCGTCCCCGGGGGTCCGGGGACTTCTGACTGCGCCGATTCTCGCACCCGGTGCGGGCGGGGCGGCCTCCGGCCGGGTGGGGTGCCCCCGTCCCCCGGAGCGGGCACCCCCCCACGGGCTGAGGGGTCAGCCCGTCCGGCGGCAAACTCACCTGTCCGGATGGCCGCGGGCGGGCGGCCCCGTTTGACGTCCAGGGTCTACTCCACGTCGGCCGCGGACCGCTCCTCGTCCGCGTCGGCGTGCGCGTACAGCTTGAGGACCGGCACGCCGACCTTGTGGCGGGCGCGCGAGGCCCAGTCGCGGTGGAAGAACTCCTCGACGAGGTGGGGTGCGGTCAGCACGATCACCTCGTCGGCGTGGGTCTGCTCGACGACGGAACGGAGCAGGTCCAGCGGATGATCGTCGATGATCTGGCCGACCGCCTCGCTGCCGGCCCCCCGCAGGAGGCGCAGGGAGTGCTCCAGCGCGAGGGCGGCGGGCCGCAGCGCGGCCTCGCCCTCGGGCTCGTCCGCCTCGTGGACGGCCTGTTCCAGCTCGCCCAGGGCGACGTCGTCGATGGCGCGCAGCAGCCGGTCCTCGGCGCCTCTGGGCTGCATCAGGACGACGAAGGACATCTCCTCGTCGTGCAGGCCGGTGACGAAGTCGACGTCCGTCGCGGACAGCGGCTGCTCGATCATCAATACGCTCGTGAACACGGTCGGCGCCCTTCTCCTCCGTGGGCCCCGGGCCCACACAGAAACCATCCTGCGCGTGCTCCCTCGGAGCCCGCTGTTTCGAACCCGTGCCCCCGGGGGAGCGTCCGACACAATTCTGCCCGTCGGACGATAAGCGGAACAGGGGATTCCGCCGATTGTCAGATGCCGATTCCTCCGGCCCCGGCCGCCGCGGCACCCGCCGCCGGCCCACCCGTCCCCCTCCGGTACCGGGTGAACAGGAACCCGTCCTGCTCCAGCACCGACGCCAGCGCGAACCGCCGCGGCACCTCCAGCGGGGGCCCGCCGGCGATCCGCGGCGCGACCCCGGCCGCGACCATCGGGGCGAGCGAGAGGCACAGCTCGTCCAGCACCCCGGCCGCCGTGAACTGCCCGAGCAGCCGCGGCCCGCCCTCCGTCAGCAGCCGTGTCATCCCGCGGGCGGCCAGCAGCTCCGGTACGCGCGCCACGTCCACCGTCCTCCCCTCGCCGGCCACGACGACCTCCACGCCCGCCGCGGCGGCCGCGTCCCGCCGCTCGGCGGGGGCCGCCTCGCCGGTCAGCACCAGGGTCGGCACCAGCGGCTCGGCGAACAGCGGCAGCGCGAAGTCCAGGTCGAGCCCGGCGCTCACCACCGCGATCACCGGCGCCGGGGACTGGCCGAGCGCGGCGCGCCGGGCGGCGAACGCCTCGCGGACGCGCGCCGGGCGGTAGCCCTCCTGCCGTACGGTCTCGGCGCCGACCACGACGGCGTCGGCGAGCGCGCGCAGCGTACCGAAGATCCGCATGTCGGCGGCGGAGGACAGCGGCTGTGAGCGGCCCTCGTGGTGGGCGGCGCCGTCGAGGGACGAGACCATGTTGGCGCGCAGCCAGGGACGCCCGTCCGCGACGGCCCCGGGGTAGGCGTAGAGGTCGGCCAGTTCGTCGAGCCCCCATTCGCGGTCCTGGAGGTCGGCGGGGGCGGTGGGCGAGGGGAACAGGCGTCGCATGGGCCGCAGTGTGACACGCCTCGCCGCCCCCGGTGTGACATGCCTCGCTCCGCCCCCGGCCACCCCGCACGCGGCGGCGAACTACCCTGGAGAGTTGTGTCGTCCTCCACCGCAGCATCCCCAGAACCCCGCCCGACGGGCGAGCAGCCCGTCGCGCTCACCTCGCGCACCCCGCACGTCCCGGCCGAGCGCCTGGTCGCCGAGATGGTGCCGCCGCCGCGCTTCGACGCGGTGCGGTTCGACACCTACATACCGGACCCGAACCAGCCCAGCCAGACCGAGGCCGTCCGGGTGCTGTCCGGCTTCGCGGCCGGGCTCGGCTCCCCGGCCGCCGGCAGCGGCCGGAAGCGCTGGTTCCGGCGGGAGGCCAAGCCCGCCCCGGCCGGACCGCGCGGCGTCTACCTCGACGGCGGCTACGGCGTCGGCAAGACGCACCTGCTGGCCTCCCTCTGGCACGCGGCACCGGCCGCCCCGGAACGGAAGGCGTTCGGCACCTTCGTCGAGCTGACGAACCTGGTCGGTGCCCTCGGCTTCCAGCAGACCGTCCGCACGCTCGGCGGCCACGAGCTGCTCTGCATCGACGAGTTCGAACTGGACGACCCGGGCGACACCGTCCTCGTCTCCACCCTGCTCGGCAAGCTCGTCGAACAGGGCGTCGCGCTCGCCGCGACCTCCAACACGCTGCCCGGCAAGCTCGGCGAGGGCCGGTTCGCCGCCGCCGACTTCCTCCGCGAGATCCAGGGCCTCTCGGCCCACTTCCGCGCCCTGCGCATCGACGGCGAGGACTACCGCCACCGGGGCCTCCCCGAGGCACCGGCCCCCTTCGACGACGAGACCGTCAAGCGGGTGGCCTACTCGGTGGACGGCGCCTCGCTGGACGACTTCCCCGCCCTCCTCCGGCACCTCTCCCAGGTCCACCCGAGCCGCTACGGCGCCCTCTGCGACGGCGTCCGCGCGGTCTGCCTCACCGGCGTCGAACCGGTGCCGGACCAGTCGACGGCCCTGCGACTCGTCGTGCTCGCCGACCGGCTGTACGACCGGGAGGTACCGGTGCTCGCGTCCGGGCGGCCGTTCGACCGGCTCTTCAGCGAGGAGATGCTGGCCGGGGGCTACCGGAAGAAGTACTTCCGCGCCATCTCCCGCCTCACGGCGCTGGCGCGCGACGCGAAGTCCTTGGCGGACGGCTGAGGGGGTGGGGTGCCCCGGTCCCGCCCTTTCACCGTTTCCTGGGGGCTGCGCCCCCAGACCCCCCTTTCGCGGCTTCGCCGCTCGTCCTCAAGCGCCGGACGGGCTGAATCAGCCCGTCCGGCGCTTGAGGACAACCGCGCGGAGCGCGGTTTCAGGGGGTGCGGGGGCTTGCCCCCGCAAGAAACGGTGAAAGGGCGGGACCGGGGCACACCCCACCGGGGTAACGTCCCACCGTGCCCCGCATATCCCGCGCCCTCGCCCCCGCCCTGGCCCTCCTCTGCTGCGCAACCGCCTGCGGCGGCGGTGAAGGCACGACGCAGGCCGCCACCCCCGGCAACAAGCCGGCCGCCGCAGCCGCACCGGCAAAACCCTCACCCACATCCGCCCCGACGCTCCCCCCAGGCAAAGCCGGCGCAGCCCCCCTCTTCTCACACGGCCGCCGCGACCACGGCAAACACATAGCCCTCACCTTCGACGCCGACATGACGTCCGACCAAGGCCCCCGCGCCGCCCGCGGCGAACACTTCGACAACCCCGCCCTCATCGCCACCCTCCGCCGCCTCAAAGTGCCCGCCACGCTCTTCATGACCGGCAGATGGGCCGAGCAGTACCCGGACCAGGCCCGGTCGATCGGCGCCGATCCGCTCTTCGAGGTCGCCAACCACTCGTACAGCCACCACGCGTTCGCCACACCGTGCTACGGCCTCCCGCCGGTGAAGGGCGGGGCGCGGGCGGACGTGGAGAAGGCGTTCGCCGCGTTCCGGCGCGCGGGGGTCGAGCGGACGGTGCCGTACTTCCGCTTCCCGGGCGGGTGTCACAACCCGTCCGTGCTCAGGGAGTTGGGCCCGGCGAAGGTGACGGCCGTGCAGTGGGACGTGATAAGCGGCGACGCGTTCGCCAAGCGGCCCGGGCCGGTGGCGGACGAGGTGCTGGCGAAGGCGCGGCCGGGTTCGGTCGTGGTGATGCACTGCACCCGCAGCGCGGCCCCGGCCACGGAGGCGGCCGTCCGGACGATCGTCCCGCGGCTCCGGGAGCGCGGCTACGAGTTCGTCCGGGTGTCCGACCTGATCGCCGGCGGCTGACCCGGAGCCCCGCACAACGGCCGGGTCACCGCCGCGAGCTCAGCGCGCAGGCCACCGCCGCCGCCCCCGCCGCGAACACCGCCGCGACGGCCAGCGGCAGCAGCGGCCAGCTCACCGCGCCGCTGCGCGAGGCGCTGACCAGCTCGGTGACGGCGGCGTTGGCGGGCGAGCCACCGGGGAGCAGCACCAGGAACACGGCGAGCACGGTGGCCGGTACGGACCGGGCCGCGCTGCGCAGCAGCGGCCGGTTGCAGAGGGCGCCGACGGCCGTGCCGAGCAGGGCGCAGCTCACGGCGGCCGTGAGCCCCGCGCCGACGGCCGGTGCCTGCGGGACGGCCACCCGCCCGCGGGAGCTGTGCGGATCCGATATCAGCGCCACGACGGCGGTCCCGGCGGCGGCCAGGACGAGCGAGGCCCCCAGGCCGGTCAGCAGCCCGGCCAGGTGGACGCGCCACGGCCGCGCCGCCGCGGCGGCGCAGTCCCTGGCGGCGTCCGGCTCGTTGGTGACGCAGACGCGTACCAGCCAGGCGGCCACCGGCAGCAGGAGGCCCGCGGCGAGGCCGAAGGAGTCGAGGACCGGCTCCCCGGGCCGTACCCCGACCGCGAAGAGGGCGGCGTAGAGCAGCACCGGCGGCAGCCAGCGGTGGGAGCGGAGGAGCAGCGCGGCCTGGTAGCGCAGCAGGGCGGTCATCGGTGCGGTTCCTCCGGGGCGGGCACGGCGGTCACCGAGCGGATGTGCCAGGGCGGTGCGGTGGTGAGCAGGGCGTGGAGCAGCGCGTCGGAGTCGGCGGTGGCGACGGTGAGCCGGACGGCGCCGGTGAGCCGTTCCCGGGCCGGGTCGCCGGGCAGCCGCTCCGGCAGCGGACCGGTGCCCTCCGCCTCGACGCGGACCCGTTCGGTACGGGCCCGAGGGCCCGCGGACCCGTCCACGAGCCGTCCGCCCTCCACCCGGTGGACCGCGCCGCACTCCCCCGCCAGCCGGCGCGGATCGTGGTCCACGAACACGACGGCACCCCCGCCGGCGACGCGCTCGAGCACGGCCCGGTCGAGGACGCGCCGGGACGCGCCGTCCAGACCGGTCCACGCCTCGTCGAGGACGAGCAGCTCGGGCGCGCCGACCAGGCCCTGCGCGACGGCGACCTTCTGGGCCGTGCCCTTGGACAGCTCCCGCAGCGGCGTGCGGGCGTACCGCCCGGCGTCGAAGCGTTCGAGCCAGTCCCGGGCGGCGCGGTCGGCCGCCCGCCGGCCGAGGCCGTGGACGCGGCCGAGGCGGGTGAGGTAGCCGAGGGCGGTGAGCGGCAGCGCCGCGGGGAAGCGCTCGGGGACGTACGCGGTGCGGGGCCGGCCGGTGATCCGTCCGGCGCTGGGGGCGTCGATGCCGGCCAGCAGCCGCAGCAGCGTCGACTTGCCGCTGCCGTTGCCGCCCTCGATCCTCAGCAGCGTGCCGCGCGGCACCCGCAGTGCGACGTCCTTGAGCACCCACCGGCCGCGCACGCCGTACCGGCGGCCGACGTCCCGGAGTTCCACAGGATCCCCACCCCTCCCCGATTCCCCGGATCACCATAGCGGCCCGGGGCTCCGGCCGGGCGGCTGGCAGACTGGGTCCGTGACCAGCTCCGAAGCCGGCATCCCGGCCGATTCCAGCGACCCCCGCGACACCGCGCCGCAGTTCGTCCTGCCGCTGGTGGTGCGGATCGAGAAGGCCGCCCCGCCGGCCCGTACCGACGCCCTGGAGACGGCGGCCCGCGCGGTGCTCGTCCTGCTGTCGGACGAGCGCTCCACCGGTGACGGCGAGTGGGCCGAAGCCGTACGGGACTGGCAGGACGCCCGCATCCGCAAGGTCGTCCGCCGGGCCCGGGGCGCGGAGTGGCGCCGGGCCTCGGCCCTGCCCGGCATCACGGTGACGGGCGGGACGGCGGAGGTACGGGTCTTCCCGCCGGTCCCGCTCGACGGCTGGCCGCCGGAGCTGGTGAAGCTCCAGGTGTCGGGCACCGACCTGGACGACCCGGCCCCGCCCGGCCCCGCCGACCCGGACGGGCCGGTGCTCTGGCTGAACCCCGGCCTGGAGATGTCCGCGGGCAAGACCATGGCCCAGGCCGGACACGGCGCCCAGCTCGCCTGGTGGCGCCTGGACGACACGGCCCGCAAGGCGTGGCGCGAGGACGGTTTCCCCCTCTCCGTCCGCACTGCCACCCCCACCCGCTGGACGGAACTGACCTCCAGCGACCTGCCACTCGTCCGCGACGCCGGCTTCACGGAGATCGCCCCTGGGCTGACTCTTGCAGTTGAAGGCGGCGAGCGCTACTGCCCGGTCGGACGCCTGCGGCATCCGTAGAGGGCCTGCCCGTGCGTTCGAACGCGGGAGCAGGGGGGCGCGCGGCGACGACCGAGGCGTCGTTCTCGGCACGTAGGTCTGACCGACGTGGAGCCCCTACGCCGCGCGAACGCGGGGCCCGCAGCTTCGCACTCGGCGCCTTCCAGGGATGCGGCCGGGACCCGGGATCCTGCTGGAGTATCAGTCCGTCTATGAGGACAGCGACGGTGTTCACACCATCGCTGTCCGGCGTCGTCTGTGCATATTGCACCCGAGGGCGCGGTGGCGAAGGCCGGTCCGGTCAGATCCAGCCGAGGGCGGTGGCGGTGCGTATCGCCTCGATACGGTTGCGCGCCCCGACCTTGCGGTTGACGGCGGCCAGATTGTTGCGGACCGTCCCGGGTGAGAGATGCAGGATCTCGGCAATCTCCGGGGGTGTGTGGCCATGTGCGGCCAGGCGGAGAAGTTCCCTGTCGCGTTCGCTGAGCGGGTTGTCGGGGGTGTGCAGGGCGTCGGTGACGAGCCGTGGGTCCAGCACACGTTCACCCCGGGCGACCTTGCGGACGGAGTCGGTCAGTTCTTTGACCGATACGGCTTTGCTCAGGAATCCTTCGACTCCCAGTTCCAGGGCGGTTCGCAAGGTGCCGGGGCGTTCCAGGGTGGTCAGGATGACGACGCGGCAGGGGGGCAGAGCGGCTTTGAGCCGTTCCGCGGCCGGGATCCCGTCCAGGCCGGGGAGCTGGGCGTCGAGCAGCGCCACGGTCGGGCGGGTGCGCAGGGCCTGCGGCGCGATCTCGTCGCCTCGTGGCACCTGCGCGACCACTTGCATGCCGGGTTCGGACGCGACCACGACGGACAGCGCTTCGCGCGTGAGGCGCAGGCCATCGGTGATCAACACGCGAATCATGGGGATCGGTTGTTCCTCGTTGACAGATGTGTCGGCAGGCGAGAGCAGCGGTCCGGACCGGTTGGCGCGGACCCAGACGTCCGGGCGGCCGCCCTGAGGCACCCGGGGCCCGGTCGTTGCCGTCCGGACCCCGGAGGGCCGGTTCTAATCCGTGGCGTGGCGCTTGGGCAGCAGGAGCGTGAGGGCCCACATCGCCAGCAGGGCTGCGATGACGTACCAGAGGGTTCCGGTGAACGCGGCAGTGACGGTGGTGCCATGGCTGCCGGCCGGGGAGTGGGCGAAGAACACCACGGAGGTCAATGCCGTGCCCAGGGCGATGCCGAGCTGGGTCGAGGTGTTGAACAGCCCGGACGCGGAGCCGGCGTGGTCGTGGTCCACCTGACGCAGCGTCGTGTCGGCCAGTGCCGCCCCGATCATGCCGAGACCGGGGCCGACCGGCAGCATCGGCGCGACCGTCGACACCAGGGACATGCTGGTGTTCCGCTCTGCGATCAGCCACGCGTATCCGCACAGGGTGGCCGCGGCCAGCAGGGCGTGCCGTGCCGGCCGGCCAGGCTCATCGTCAGCCACCCCCCGGCCATCTCACCCAGCGACGCCACCACGAAACCTGCCGCCGCCTGCCGCGGGGAGAGCCCGAGCCCGTCCTGCATGAACAGAGTCCACGCCAGGAAGAACACCCCGGACAGCAGACCGAAGACGAGCTGCGCGGACAGCCCCGCGGCGAACGCCCTGCGCTTGAACAACGCCAGGACGACGAGTGGGTCGCGGCCCCGTGCGGTCCTGGCCCGCTGCTGGACCACGAAGACCATCAGGGTCAGGAATCCCCCGGCCATCATGAGGAAGCTCCAGACGGGCCACTGGTGTGCCCCGCCGGCGGTGAGCGGGTAGGCGATCAGCAGCAGGCCCAAGCCGGCCAGGAGCATGCCCGCGAGGTCCGGGCGCCGGGCGGCGAGGTCGCGGGATTCGGGCAGGTGCCGCAGGCCGAGGAGCACGGCCGCCAGGCCGATGGGCACATTGATCAGGAAGATCGGGCGCCATCCGAGGCCGGAGACGTCGGCGCTGGTGAGCACGCCGCCCAGGACCGGTCCGGCGACGCTGCCCAGCGACATGACGGTGCCGTAGAGGCTGAACGCCTTGGCACGGGAGCCTTCGTCGAAGGTCACGTGCAGCGTGGCCAGGACCTGGGGAATCATGACCGCCGCGGCACCGCCCTGGACGAAGCGGGCGGCGATCAGCACGGCGGGTGTGCCGGCCAGGCCGCAGAGCAGCGACGCCGCGGTGAAGACGCCGGTCCCCAGGAGGAAGAGCCGCTTGCGGCCGTGGAGATCGCCGAGCCGGCCGCCGGTGACCAGCCCAATGGCGAAGGTCAGCGCGTAGGCGGCGTGAATCCACTGCACCGCGGCGCCCGAGGCACCGGTGTCGTGCTGAATGGCGGGCAGGGCCGTGTAGACGACGGAGCCGTCGAGAGCGTTCATCAGCTCCGCGACCAAGACGACGACCAGCATGACGGTGCGACCACCGCCTGGCCGGCCGCCGGCGGAGGCGGAGCGGGAGGGGAGGGATTTGGTGTCAGCGGACACGACACAGTTCCTGTTCTGGCGGACAGCAAGGGGAAAGGGGCAGGCCAGGCATGCCCGTCCCGCTTACTGCGCGGCGACAGGAAAATCGGGTATGGCAACGCCCAGGCCGAAAGGCAGACCTCTGCTGAGAGACGACCGCGCGCTGCTGCACAGAGCAGGGGGTCAAGCCTCACAGCAAGCGGTTCTCAGGCCTGGGAGATAGGTCATCACCTCGTGACATATACGAGCGGAGCAGACAGCTCCGTGAGCGACCCCAGGCTACGTTCCTGATCGCGAGGTCAGCAATCGAATTCCGCCCCCAAGGCTCCCGCCCCGGGCCGGATCATGGCCCCCCGCAGTCCATGGGAGGCCCTCGCCACGGGATCCCCACCAGGGAATTCCTCACCTCCGCAGCGGATTTCGGGGGCCATGTACAGTCCCGAACCACGCTACGGTGACGGGGACGCCGCCCCGACGCGGCCGTGCTGTCCGCACGCCCATGTCGTGCGGACAGCACGAGCACTCCTCATCGCTTGACAACATGCCGGGCCACTGTGCGTGTCGGGGCCCCGCCAGGGCTCCCTCGCTCGCATCCCACCCGACCAGAACAGGCGGGCGATCCCCCACTGCCTGGCGATCCCTCGGGACCCAAGCCGTCAACCCCGGTGCTCTGGACGACTTCTTCGCCCGCTTCGAGTTCCCGGCGCCGGACAAGCACGCTGTCGTCTACGCCGGCAGACCTCGAGATCGCCCCCGGCTCCGGCGACGGTGGTCGCCGACCACCCGGCGCTGCGCGAGCGCCTCTGACCGCTCCGGTCCGCCTGCGACGGCCGTAGGCGGACTGCCGCCGCGTTGGAACGCGGGAGCTGGGACGGCCCGCCCTCTCCGCAGGACTGCCCGTGCGCGGTCGGCGAACCGATCCTCTCGCCGGCCCTGGACGCCGCGGTCGCAGCTGGGGTCAGGCGCCGTCGCGGGTGCTTGCGGCGTTGACTTTCGGTTACATCCGGAAAATGCACCCATGTAGGTGATGAGGGCACGGTAGGCGGTTCGGGGGGATGGGCCGGGGGCGCCATTTGGGTCGCTGCGTCCGGGTTACGGCATGGCGACTCCTCGGATTGCCGTTCCCCTTTGAACAGCCATTCAGACCGGTGCCGTTCGCGGACCGGCGGGGCCTTGTGCGGCCGGCGGCCGAGCCAGTAGTTGTCTGGAGCCACAGGACGGTCGGGTCCTCCGGAAGCGGTCCCGCGCACGTGCCGATGGTTCGGCGTGGCCGGGTCCCTGCGGCGCACCCCTCTCAAGGGTGCCCGTGTGGCGGCAGTACAGGTCTGTCCGAAGGGAGGAGTGCATGGCTTCGATGCGCGGGCGTGCGGTGGGCCTGCCGGCGGCCGACGACCATGGCCGTGGTCGTGGTCGTGGACCGTGCTCCGTTTCCGGCGCTGATCGTCTCGCCGGCCCCAGGCAGGATCACCCAGGAACGCGAGGTGACCGACCCGTACCGGTACGACCCCATGGGCTCCGCCTCGCCCGGCGGTTACGCCGGCGAACAGTCCTCGGCCGGGCAGCCGGGGGCGGGGCCGGTGGGCAGTACCAAGGACACGCTCGGCCCGACGGTCCAGAGCACCACGTCGGGCGTCTCAAGCACGGTGAACGCGGCCTTGAGGCAGTGCTGACGGATAGCCGGCGCGCCTGTGCGGTGCGCGTGGCGGGTGGGAAGCGCGGGACGGTGCTCTCTGATCGCCGAACCGCATACGTAATGGGGAGGACGGGGATTCAGTGAAGCGGTTGAACGAGCGGGTGCGCAGCCGGGCTGTCGCCGCCGCTGTGGGCGTGGCGAGCTGTGCGGCGCTGCTGGGCGCCCCCGGGCAGGCGCACGCGGCCGGGGGGCAGGGATTCGGCCTCGGGTCGCATACCTTCACCGTGCCCGAAGGGGTGACGTCGGTCACCTTCCACCTGTGGAGTGCCGGCGCCGGCGGCGGGGGTGGCGCCGGTGGGAGCGGCGGCGGGGGTGGCGGCGGCGGGGGCGCGTCCTTCGGAACCGGTGGCGGTGGCGGAGGAGGCGGTGGAGGCGGCGGGGGCGGTGGCAACGGCGGATTCTCCGGTCACAGCGGTGCGTACTTGCGCTGCGCCGCCGTCCCCGTGCGCGCCGGAGACAAACTGTCCGTATTGGTGCGGCCCGGCAGCCGTGGAGGGGCTGCGGGCTCCGCAGGCAGGCAGGGCACCGGCGGTCAAGGCGGCTCCGGAGCCGCCGGTGGCTATGACGGCCACGCCGGCGAGACCGGTACGCCCGGCAGCCGAGGCGGTCTGGCCATCGGTGTCGTCGTGAAAGATGAGCGGCGCGGGGCCGTGGCTTATGCCTCCGCGTTTTCCCCGGATCTCAAAGGTGTTCCGGGAGGGGCAGCGGCCGCGCCCGGTGGAGGCGGGCACTACGGAGGGGGCAGCCTCTCCTCCGGGAACGCCAAATCCGGCGGGGGGCGCGGGGCGGGCGGAGTCGCGACAGCCGTCTCCGCACCATCGGTGCGATCACGTTTCCGATGCGGCGGGACGCAGGAAGCCTCCGTCCCGGCCGTCATCAACCCGGGGCACAAGGGCGGTAACGGCGCCAATGGCGAGGCCGGCCGGAACTCCGACAGAGACAGGGGCGAAGGCGGCAGGGGGGGCAACCTCGTCCGCGACGCCGGCGGCGGAGCCGGAGGAGCCGGGGGACACCAAGCCGCCGTCGAGGCCCCGGACCCCATCACCCCGCCTCCCGGCACGGCGGTCGGAGGGGCCGGCGGTGACGGTGGGCGAGGCGGCGATGGTGGGCGAGGCGGCAAAGGCGGGGGAACCCCCGCCGGAGGCAGCGCGGGCTCACCGGGCCTGGCAGGCCACGCGGGTTCCCCGGGGCACCCCGGCAAGGACGGCGGGCCCGGCTACGCCTACATCAGCTGGTAGCCCCGCACCCTCGGAAGACAGGCCGTTGGCGATGAGGACACCGGCGACGCCGGCGGCCAAGCACGCGGCGGGCCGGAAGACGGCCTGAGACAGCGGAAGCGCGCGAACGAGGATTGAGCCGGCGGCCCTCCGGGCCCTCGGCCGCCGTGCTCCCGACACGCGGCTCGATCCCCTCGCAAGGTCCGACGCACCCGTCAAGCATCCACAACGGAGGCTCAGTATGCGCAGCCCTTTCCCCGTCTCCTCCTTCCCTTTCCCGCCCGGGTGCCTGGCACGTACACGGCCGGCGGCCGGCGCGGGCCGGGCGGGGACGCTGGTCGGCGTCGTCTTGGCTCTCGTCACCGCTGGGGTCGTGGCACCCTCGCCCGCCGCCGCTGCCGAGCGGGTCTTCACGCGGGCCGGCCGCTACGAATTCCAAGTCCCCGACGGAATCCACCGGTTGACCATCACCGCCGTCGGGGCGGGCGGCGGTGGAGGAGGCGGAGGCGGAGGCGGCGGGGGAGGCGGCGGAACGCAGCAGGCAAACGGAAGCGCCGGACACAAGGGCGGCCCCGGCGGAGGCGGCGCCGGCGGTGCCCTGCTGGTGTGCGAGGTCAGCGTCGAACCGGGAGAGCCGCTCATTCTCCGCGTCGGCCAAGGAGGTCTCCGTCCCCGGAATGGGGGCGGGGGCGGCAAGGGAGGACACGGGGACCCCACCTCCGCCGGCTCCGGCAGCTCGGGCGGGCACGGGGCCGACGGAACCGCCGGCGGCCCGTCCTTCGTCGAGCGTCGCGCCAAACGGTTCCCCGAACTGATCCTGGCCCGCGGCGGATCCGCCGGCCGCAGCGGTGAGGGAGGGGGCGGAGGCGGCGGAGCAGAACGACAGCAAAGCGGACAGCCCCGTTCCGGCAATGCCAGAGCGGGTGCCGGAGGCGGGGGTGGGGAGACCGGTTCCTGCGATCCGCAGCGGGCGGAAGTCGTCAAGCGCGTATCCACGCATGCCGGAGAACCGGGCAGGCCGGCCTATTTCCGTGGCGGTAGCGGCGGACCCGGCCCGGCGGGGGCACACGCCGGCCGAGGGGGAGACGGGGGGAAGCACGGCGTCGGCGGCGGCCCCGGCGTCAAGGGGAATACCGTTACGGGCAGAACCAACCCGGGCGGCCCTGGCGGCGAAGGCGGTCAAGGACAGGCCGGCCAGGACGGTTCCCTCACACTGTCCTGGTGAAAGCGCCGCCCGTATGCTGCGGCGCGGCGTCGCCGGCGTGAACGGGGACAACGACGACGAACACCGGGCCGCCGGCACACGTCGGCGACCCAGCGGACCGTTGACGCGCGTCGTGGTGAGCGTGCTCGACCCCGCCCGGCGTCACCCTGGACGCCGGCGGGGCCGGGCTTGGACTGTCCGCTCTCAAGGGCTTCGGCTTCATCGAGCAGGACGGCGGCGGCGCCGACGTCTTCGCCCACTACTCGAACATCAGCGCCCAGGGCTTCCGCGAGCTGCTGGAGGGCCAGAAGGTGACGTTCGACATCGCGCAGGGCCAGAAAGGCCCGACGGCCGAGAACATCGTCATCGCCTGACACCGGCACCGACGTACTGCGCAGCCGGGGCCCGCACCATTGGGGTGCGGGCCCCGGCTCGCCGTTTTTCAGGGCGCGCGGCGGAACGCTCCGCCGCATATCCGACCGGTGACACGTTCCACCGGTCCGACCCGGCATTTCACATCCGGCTCGTCTCTCGAGATTCTCTGCGCGGATCGACTGCTGCGGGAATTCCTTGCCACGTGCCCGTCAAGGAAGGTTCCGCATGAAGCGTTCCCGCCCCACCCATACATTCGACCGACCCGGCGGTCCGCGCCGTTCCAAGGCCCCCGGAAATCGACCGGCCGTGCGGGGCGAGTTCGCGCCGCCGAAGACGGTCACGCCCGCGCTGCCCGCCGTCGGGGCGTTCGCCGATCTCGCCATGCCCGCGCGGCTGCTGGCCGCGCTCGGCCACGAAGGCGTGACCGTACCGTTCCCGATCCAGGCGGCGACCCTGCCGAACTCCCTGGCCGGCCGTGACGTGCTCGGCCGGGGCCGCACCGGCTCGGGCAAGACCCTCGCCTTCGGCCTAGCCGTACTGGCCCGTACGGCGGGGCGGCGTGCCGAGCCGCGGCGACCGCTCGCCCTCGTCCTCGTCCCCACCCGGGAGCTCGCCCAGCAGGTCGCCGACGCGCTCGCCCCGTACGCCCGCTCCGCGGCCTGCGGCTGACCACCGTCGTCGGCGGGATGTCCGTCGGACGGCAGGCCGGTGCGCTGCGCACCGGGGCCGAGGTGGTCGTCACGACGCCCGGACGGCTCAAGGACCTCATCGACCGGGGCGACTGCCGGCTGGACGGCGTCGGCGTCACGGTCCTCGACGAGGCCGACCAGATGACCGACATGGGCTTCATGCCGCAGGTCACCGCCCTGCTCGACCAGGTGCGTCCCGACGGGCAGCGGATGCTCTTCTCGGCCACCCTGGACCGCAACGTCGACCTTCTGGTCCGCCGCTACCTGACGGACCCGGTGGTGCACTCCGTCGACCCGTCGGCGGGCGCGGTCACCACGATGGAGCACCACATCCTCCACGTGCACGACGCGGACAAGCACCGCACGACCACCGAGATCGCGGCGCGGGACGGCCGGGTGATCATGTTCCTCGACACCAAGCACGCGGTGGACCGGCTGACCGAGCACCTGCTGAGCAGCGGTGTCCGCGCCGCGGCCCTGCACGGGGGCAAGTCCCAGCCGCAGCGCACGCGGACCCTGGCTCAGTTCAGGAGCGGGCATGTGAAGGTCCTGGTGGCGACCAACGTCGCGGCGCGCGGGATCCACGTCGACGACCTCGACCTGGTCGTCAATGTGGATCCGCCCGGCGACCACAAGGACTACCTGCACCGCGGCGGCCGCACGGCCCGCGCCGGCGAGTCCGGCAGCGTCGTCACCCTGGTGACTCCTGGTCAGCGGCGCGGGATGAGCCGGCTGATGGTCTCGGCGGGCATCACCCCGCGGGTCGCCCAGGTGCGTTCGGGCGAGGCGGAGCTGAGCCGCATCACCGGCGCCCAGACCCCTTCCGGTGTCCCGGTCGTCATCACCGCGCCGGACGTGGAACACCGCCGCGGGCCGTCCTCCTCGTCCCGGGCCCGCCGGGGGTGCCGGGGCCACGCCGGCCAGGGCCGGCCCGTCGGTGAAGCGGGGTCCCGCGGGTCACGGCGGCGGACCGGCTTCGATTCGGCCGCGTAGCACACTGTGATCACCAGCCCACCCCTCTCCATTGTCCGCCAGGAGGCGCGTATGACACCGTCGCGAACGCAGCATCAGCATGGCGTGGATCCCTCCCCCAAGGCCGTGGCCGACGACAGGGACGCCTCCGGACCACGGGTCCGTGACGACATGACGGTCGAGGTGGCTCTGGCCCTCATGGCCGGCGCCCGTGTCGATCACCTCGTCCTCTGCGACGGGGACGACCAGAGCACCGGCCTGATCACCCTGGCCCAGCTCGCCGTTCTCCGCGGCAGCCTCACCTACACCGACCGGCTCCGTCTGCGGGACGTCCTCGCCGGACCGTTCGTCCCGCCCAGCGCCGGCCGCGCCATCGGCCGATGGCGTCCGCACTCCCGCCCTCACCGAGATCGCCCCCGGGCTAACTCTTGCAGTTGAGGGCGGCGAGCGCTACTGCCCGGTCGGACGCCTGCGGCGACCGTAGCCACGAGTTCGCGGTGAAAGGCCCGACAGCAAACCACTTCAAGACCGCCCGAGCCAGATTCGGCGGGGCGCCGCGTGGGCAGCACCCCCTCAGCGGACGAACGAAGCCGGTGCAAGCAGCCCGCCTGTGCGCCGAAAGCTTCGCTTGCCCCATAGCGCGGTCGATCGCGATCTCGATGATCACTCCCTCGGGACGGGCGCCGGCAGATGAACTCGACCCGACGTGGCGACCGCCTCGGTGAGGAGTACGGCGTAGTCGAGGGCTTTCGCCTCAGGATCCGAGGAGGGCCAGGGCCGTGGGTGTTGCCGTGTGCAGGGCGGTGTTGCGGTGACGGGCCGTTGTGACGAGTTCGGCCGACCGGACACGGACGTGTGTTCGCTGGCGCTCGCGGCGGAGATGCCGACTCGGCGGGCGATCTCGGTTGTGGTGCAGCCTGTCCTGTCGGCGATCGTCAGCAGTACCGCGGCGCGGGTGCGGCCCAGTAACGCGCCCAGGGCGGCCGCCGAGGCGCCCGTCGACGCCCCGTCCGGCCTGGCGCCGACGGCCTCGCGGTGCGCCGGATACGTGAGGAAAGGTTGCGGCTCGGCATGGGGATCGAGCAGCGGAAGCCGGTGACCGAACCACGAGGGGATCAACAACAGCCCGCGTCCGTCGAGATGGAGATCGATGCGGCGGCTGATGGTCCCGGTGACTTCCAGGACCGGTGGTTTCCAGGTGATGTGGCGTTAGCTGCCACGGGCGTGCCGTCGCCCTCCCGTCTGTGCACACGGGCAGTATGCCCTTTACCGGCAGCTCATGAAGTAGTAATTCCCTTTGAGCGGCCCGGGAACACAACACGTCTCTTTCGTAGCCACTCCCGGCCCATCCTGGCAGCGAGGCACGGGCAGCGCCCGACTTGGAAGTCGCGGCGTGAGGCAGACGCCCGTCCGCGCGGCAAGACCGTCGTGGTCGCCCGGGTCACCGGCCCGATGGCACCGGTGAGGGGCACCGGGTCCGGTGAGGTCCAGACCGGGAGGTTCCAGGGCGACGCCTCGCCGGTGGCGACCCTGACCCGGAGTCCTCGTCGGACGAGACGCCGGATGCATCATTCTTCCTGCGGCCTCTCGTGCCGTTCCCCCGGCGGGCCCGCCCCGGAGCAGAGCGCCGACCGGACGGCCGTGCGACTGTCGCCGCGTCGGTCGCGCTGAGGGGGTAGGTGGGCCGAGGCTGCGAGCCGGTGTTGCAGGCTCGCGTGCCGGAACTGGTAGACGGAACCGACCTGGCGGAGGATGCCCAACCGGTGGGCCTCCGACAGGAACGTCTGCAAGCGCAACGGCAGACGCCCCTGGGCGGCCAGGATCAGCCGTGCCACGCTGTAGTGCGGCCAGGCGAAGGCGGTCAGGGCGAGGACCATTCCCACGGGCAGCAGATCGGACAGGGCGAACAGCACGATGTCGGAGACCGGGGGCCAGGGGTCGTGTCCGGTGGCAAGGCTCATGGCCAGGGCGACGTCGTCCGGCAGGTGGAAGAGAAGGGCCGCGGCCGCCACGCCGACGAGGGTGATGGCCCGGTCCGCCCGCATCGATTCGGCCGGAGTGGTGACATCCAGCCGTGAGGCGGAGGTCCGGACCGACCGGACGGCACCGAGGACGGCCCCGCACAGGGCTCCGGCGGCGATGCCGGTGGCCCAGACGGCCAGGGCGGAGACGGCGGTCCTGTGCGTCCACGGATCCGACGGCCAGATGCCGATCAGCACGTACAGGTGAAGCGCCGTGCCGATGAGAACGGCCGTCCCGGCGACGGTCGCCAGGGCGCGCGGCAGCCGTTCCCGCCAGTGCAGCAACGTGAACGAACCCCGGCTCGGTACCCGCGGCGGAGCCGGCGGGCCGGACGCGAGAAGGACCAGGAAGATGCCCAGGCCGTAGACGGTGAGATGCTTGAGATTGTGCTGAACGGTCTCCACCGTTCCGACATGGGTGAACATCCGCCGCAGCACCACCTGGCACAGCGCGTTGGTCAACGCCCCCACCAGCGCCGTCAGCGCGGCGGTACGCAGCGGGCGGGGGCGGACGCCGCCTCGCGTAACGGTTCGGGCGGCCAGGCACTGCATGGCGAAGAGGGCGAGGGCGACCCCGCACGTCACCCTCACGAACGCGGGCGAATCCAGTTGCGGCCGGGGGCCTGCCACGTGGTGGAGCGCGTACCCCGACAGGGCGGCCAGGGCCGCGACGAGACTCCACACCGCGGCCCGGCTCCAGGTACGGCCGAGCAGGGGAACCCACTGGTGGAGCTGCCACCACGCCAGGTCGTGCGTGCCCTGACGGCTGAGCCCGTGAGCCAGGCAGGCGAGGTGGCGCAGGGCGGACCCGGTGGACTGGACGGACCGGCCGGACCGGGAGGATCCGCTGGAGTGGCGGGCCCGTTCGAGCAGGCTCGGTACGAGCGCGTCGAGCAGATGCTGTTCCACCGCGTTCGCCGTGGGAAAGCGGCCGACGTCGGCGAGTTCGGCGGGGTCGCCCCCGGCGTCGGCGTACACCGTACGGGCCAGAGCCGTGAGCAGGGGCCTCTGCAAGGCCTGCGCGGCGGGCCCTTCGGGGTGGTCGGCCACGTGCCGGGCCAGCAGGTCCCAGCGCCGCTGCGCCGGGCCGGGCGGCGCGGCGAGCCGCAGTGACGCGAGGGCGTCGACGGCATCCAGGGGAGCCGGTTCGATGACGGCGGCCGCAGTCAACACACTCGCCCCAGCGACCGCCCGGGCGTAGGCGCTGGTACGGCAGGTGAGGACGAGCGGCGCGTGGGCGGGGAAGGCGGCGTTCAGGGCCGCGAGTACGCCGGGCTGGCTGGGCGGAGGCAGTTCGTCCAGCCCGTCCAGTACGGGGATCACCCACCGGGCGGCCAGCAGGTCCTCTACGGCGGTGGTGCCATACGACCGGACGTCGCCGAGCGCCGGATAGCCGTCCGCGATCTGGCGTGCGAGCCAGTCGTGGGCGCTGTGCCGTGCCGGGTCGAAGGAGGCGAGGGAGAGGAGCACCGGTACGGGGGCGCCGGGGGCGCGGTCGCGCAGCAGCGCGAGCGTCAGCAGTACGGCGAAGGTGGTTTTGCCCGATCCGGCCGGGCCGAGAACGACGAGCCGCCGGTGCGGCAGGCGCCGGAACGCGACGGCCAGGTCCTCCGGTGCGTCCGCCCGGCACGAGACGGGGTCGCCGATGAGCCGGCGGTGGTCACAGGCGTCGGGCAGCGCCGCGTCCCACCAGAGAACGGGCAGCGGTGCGGGCGAGAACAACTGCCGCAGCATCGCCTCCTGTTCCCACTGCTGGTGCACGAGCATAGCCAACGCCTCGGCCGCGTCCGCGACTTGCCGGTGAGTCGAGCGAGCGGTCCGCGGCCGACCACGCCACGTCCACATGCCGAGCGCACCGAAGAGCCCTCCCACCGCGATCGTCACGGAGACGGCCACGCCCTCGCCTCCCTCACCGTGCTGGAGTTCCCGGACGAGGGCTAACACGAAGGCGCCGCAGAGTAACCAGACCGGTGCCCACCGTCGCTGCATCTCCGCCCCCGATCGAGCATCTTCCGCCGGCCGCGCGACACAGGGACAACGAGCAGACCGCCCGGAGGTTGCGTACCGCCCGGCTTGTACAAGGGGCACGTATTCGGGGGACGTGAAGGCGGCCTTCGACTGATCCTGTGCTCCCGTCACAGCGTGGATCAGCGCCAAGGCCGCGGTCGTGAGCAAGGCGCAACAGGGCGCCCTGCTGGCTACGTTCGCCGGAAGCCGCACACTTCCGGTCTGGGCTGGACGCGTCTCTGACCATACAGGGCGACGCCTTGTTCGAGCTGTGCGACGGGCTGCTGTGCACGGACGGGCCGGTGCGGACGCTGGTCGACCTCGCGCACCTCACGCAGAAAGACATTTCCGTCTGCCCGTCACCGCGTCGTCACCGCCGCCGCTTCGTCGCTTGTCCTGGGCCAGGTCCGGCCACCACTCGCCGACAAGAAGCCAGCCCTTTCGTCCGGGCGCCGTCTGCACCGGCCAGCCGCCCGGGTGCTCGTCGAACCCGGGATGTCGTGACACCGACCGCTGCCACAGTGAACGCCGGATCTACGGCGACGGCGGCGCGGTCGAGATCGCCCCCGGCTCGGCGACGGTGATCGCCGACCACCCGGCCCTGCGCGGGCGCTCCTGACCACTGCCGCGCCGCCGGCGGACGCGGGTCCGAAGTCGCGGTGGGCCGAACCCGCTCTATCCGCAGTCGCCCAGGTTCACCGGCGCGTCGGTCTTTCGCTGGTGTGTCAGGTGTTGATGGTGGTCACGGTGTCGAAGCCGTAGGTGCGGGCATAGCCGTTCTCGACGCCGACGAGGAGGTCGACGACCTCGAAGTAGTGGTCCCAGAACGGCGTTTCCCGCAGCGCGTCGATCAGGAGCTGGTACGCCTGGTGGTCGCGGGCCTCCCAGAGCCAGACGTCGGTGACGCGCGTCGAGTAGAACTCGGTGTCGAAGAAGCGGGACCGGACGCCGGTGGTCTTGGCCTCGATGACGGGGACGATCTCGGTGGTGAGGGCGTGCATCCGCTCCTCGGGGGTCTTGTCGAGCCATGCGCGCGTGGTCTTGACGAGCATGAAGACGGTGACAGGGGCTTCGGTTGCCTGAGTGGACACAGTGCTTCCTTCGGTTGGGATGGTTGGGACTGGTCGGGCATTGGCTGGGAGGGGGAAACGGGTGCGAGGACTCGCGTCCTCGTCAGGACAGGACGGCCGGCTTCAGGACCCGGGCGCACCAGTCCTCGAAGGCCGTCGGGGTCGCGGTGTCCGGCGTACGCGTGACGCCGGCGTCGAGGCCGTCGTCCTTGGCCCGCTTCATGTCGACGACACCCCGCACGAACGCCTCGTCCAGACCGTGCCGGGAGAGGCCGGCCCGGAGTTCGTCGAGCGGCTGCCGCTCGTAGCGGACGGGGCGGCCCAGTCGCTCGCTCATGACGCGGGCGAGGTCGTCGGGGGAGACGTCCTCGGGGCCGAGGACGGGGACGCTGCCCGTGCCCGTCCAGGTCCGGTCCAGGAGCAGGCGGGCGGCGACGGCGGCGACGTCCGCGACCGCGACGAGCGGGGCCTTGCGGTCGGCGGCGACGGTGTCGGTGAAGACGCCCCGCTCCCGCAGGGAGCCGGCCTCCTCCAGCAGGTTCTCGAAGAAGGACGGGCAGGCCAGGGCGCGGTAGGCGACGCCGGTGCCCGCGATCAGGTCGTCCATGGCCAGGGAGGCCGTGACGAGCCCGGCGCGGCCGGCGGCCGGGGTGCCGCGGCCCAGCGCGGAGACGGCGACGACGTGCCCGACCCCGTGGGCGGCGAGGGCCTTCGCGGCGGGGCGGGTGAAGCCGGAGTAGCCGTCGTCCGGGGACCGGAACGGATCCGGGGGGACGAGCCAGAAGACCGCGTCCGCGCCGTCGAAGGCCCGGTCGACGACCTCGGCGTCGCCGTGCGAGCCGGTGACGACCTCGACGCGGTCGCGTACCGCGTCGGGGAGCCGGGCCGGGTCGCGGACGACCACGCGCAGGCGCTCGCCCCGGGCGGGGGCGGATTCCAGGAGCAGCGGCAGCAGCCGGCGGCCGATCTTCCCGGTGGGAGCGGTGATGACGATCATGAGGGACCCCAGAGGTCGAGCCGATTCGGTACGCCCTCATCCTGGTGAGCAGCCCTCGTTGCCACAATGGGAATATCGGCAACGAATCATTGCCCAGAATGGAATTACCCTGGTGAACAGCCCCGAACCGGTGATCGACGCCCAGCTCGCCGTCGCCCTGAACGCCCTGCTGGACGAGCGGAGCGTCACCCGCGCCGCCGCTCGCCTGCACACCTCGCCCGCCGCCATGAGCCGTACGCTGGCCCGCCTCCGCCGGGTCCTCCAGGACCCCCTCCTCGTCCGGGCCGGGCAGGGCATGGTGCCCACCCCCCGCGCCCAGGAGCTGCGCGACGAGGCCGCCGAGGTGGTGCGCCGCCTCGGCGCGCTGCTCAGCCCCGGCTCCGAGGTCGACCCGGCCGCCCTGCGCGGCACCTTCACCCTCCAGGCCGCCGACCTGGTCGGCGCGGCGCTCGCCCCGGGGCTGCTGGAGCTGGCCCGCCGGGAGGCGCCGGGGGTCTCGCTGCGGCTGCGGGCCGAGGAACTGGAGGCCGGTCCGGCCCTCCGCGACGGCCGGATCGACCTGGAGGTCGGAGTGATCGACCACGTCGATCCCGAGACCCGCGTCGAGGAGCTGGTCACCCTGCGGATGGCCGCGGCCGTCCGGCCCGGCCACCCGCTCGCCGCGGAGCCGCTGACCCCGGCCCGGCTCGCCGCGGCGGAACACGTCACGGTCAGCCGCCGCGGCCGGTTCACCGGCCCCCTCGACGCCGCACTCGCCGAACGGGACCTCCGCCGGCGGGTCACCGCCGTCCTCCCCAGCCACCTGGCCGCGATGCACCTCGTCGCCCACAGCGACGTCGTCTGCCTCGTCCCCGCCGCTCTCCCCGGCGCCGCCCCCTCGCCCCTCACCCGCACCGCCACCGCCCTCGGCCTCCACCTCCTGGACATCCCCCTGCCGCTCCCGCCCGTGACCATGGGCATGGCCTGGCACCCGCGCCACGCCGCCGACGGAGCCCACCGCTGGCTCCGCGAGGCCGTCCGCAGAACGCTGACCGGGGGCGGGGCCGGGGCCGGAACCTCGACGGAGCCCCCTCCGGGGGACAGCGCACCCCGCCCCCGATGACGAGGCCCCGCGCCCGGCAGCAGAGCGCACCGGCCCGCCCCCGCCCCCTGAAGTCGCCCTGCCCGCAAGCGCGTTGTGACAGAGAACCCCGCGCCTCCTTGGCCTCGCCTCCCGGCCGCCGACATGATGCGAACGATCACCGGGACCGGCGGCCGGCCGGCGTCCGGGGTCTCCTCAGTGCTGCGATCCAGGGAGCCCGCATGCCTTTCACCACCGTTCGCGACACCCGCGTCCACTACGAAAGCGAGGGCCGAGGACCGGGGCTGGTCCTGGTGCACGGCACCGGCGGGGACGCCGAGAAGGTCTTCGGCAACGTCGTGCCGTACTTCGCCGACGATCACACGGTCGTCCGCCCCAACCTCAGCGGCAGCGGCCTGACCGGCGACAACGGCGATCCCCTAACCCTGGATCTCGTCGCCGCCCAGGTCGCCGGGGCGGCGCGCGCCGCCGTCGACGGCCCGGTCGACCTGCTGGGCTTCTCGCTCGGCGCGGTCGCCGCGGCGGCCGTCGCCGCCGAGTACCCCGGGCTGGTGCGCCGGCTCGTCCTGGTCGCCGGCTGGTCGCACTCGACCGGACCCCGCGACCGGTTCTACTTCGAGACCTGGCTCAAGCTCGGCCGCACGGACCGCGAACTGTTCAAACGGTTCTCCGCGCTGACCGGCTACGGCGCGTCGGCCCTCGACGACTTCGGCCACGACGGGCTGGCGCGGTACCTCTGGGACCCCTGGCCGCCCGCCGGCGTGCTCCGCCAGATAGAACTCGGATTGCACGTCGACATCCGCGGCCTGCTGCCGCGCATCACCGCGCCGACCCTGGTCGTGGGGTTCGCGGACGACGCGATGATCCCGATCGCCGGATCGCGCGACCTGCACGCCGCGATCCCCGGCAGCCGCCTCGTGGAGGTCCCCGGCCAGGGCCACATGGACTGGTTCGGCGACCCGGGCGAGCTGGCGTCCCTCACCCGCTCCTTTCTCGACGGCACGGACGGCACAGACGGCACGGACGGCACGACGGCGCCCACCGCGTAACCGCCCCACCGCCGCACCCCCGCGCCAGGGCCCCGCCCCCGCCCCTCCGTCCCACCGCTTCGCCGCTATATGTCCGGGCGGCCCCTTACACTCGTCTGTCGGGTCCGTGACCGGACCCCTGCAGCACGTGATCACGTCGTGCACGTCGCAGACGTCGTACAGCGGAGGAACCGAGGACATGGGAGCGGGCACACCTGCCACCGCGGTACGTCGCGGGCGCCGCCGCGCGAGCGGCGCGCTGGAGTGCGAGGTCCTCGCGGCACTGCGCCGGGCCGGCACCCCGCTGACCCCGCGCGAGGTGCAGCGGGAGCTGCCGGGGGCCCTCACCTACTGCACGGTCGTGATCATCCTCCGCCGCCTGCACGGCAAGCGCGTCCTCACCCGGACACCCCGCGGGCGCGCGTACGCGTACGCGGCCGTCTAGCCCGTCCGCTCCGCCTCCGGCTCCACCACCCCACCCGCCGAACCCGGCGGCCAGGCCGCCGGCGTCCGCCGCGACGCCCGTACCGGCGGCCGAGCCGTCGGACCCGCCCGCGAGCCGGGTCGGCGACCGGCCTGGGCAGTCAGCCGGATCCTTCCCGGCCGCCCCCCCTCAACAGCCCAGCCACAACCGCCGGTTGCGCGCCACCGTATGGACGCGGTCCACGCGGTCCGGGTGGAGAACGCCGCCGAGCACCCCCAGGCCCGTCACCTGGCGCAGCAGCAGCACGCGGACGTCGCCCCGCTCGGACTCGTCGTGGACCTCCGTGGCGCCGGGCAGGACGACGACCGGGCCCACCGGGACCGGGAAGCCGCAGCCGCGGGTGAGGACCAGGGAGGCGCGGGCCGCGCTCTGGCGGGCGCGGCGGACGGCGGGGCGCGGATGGCGTTCGCGCGGGACGCGGATCACGGCGTCGTCCGCCCGCGCCGGGGCGCGCCGGGTGGGTTCGACGAGGACGGCGAAGACGCCGCCGGGGCCGATCAGCAGGTGCGGGATGACGGCGTCGCCGGGCAGGACGACGGAGTGCAGCACCTCCCAGCCGCCCGCGGTCAGCCCGTCCAGGGCCGCGCCGACCTGCTGTTCGGCGGCCAGGGCCCGGCGCCAGCGGTCCTCCGCGGGACGGCGGCCGAGCAGCCGGGCCAGCAGGAGGGTGCCGCGGCCGGCGCGGGACGCGTCGAGGCGGGCGCGGAGGGTCTCGCCGGGGCGGTTGGGCGCCAGGTCGTCGTCGGGGGGCAGGAACAGCCGGTCCGGGTCGTACCTCCGCCCGACCGCCCCGCCCTTCGCCCCGGGACCCGCCCCCGCTCCCGCTCCGGCTCCCGTTCCCGGCCGCTCGCGCACGCCCATCACCCCCACCCGCCATCTTGCCGCAGGACGGCGGCGCCGGACCCGTACGCCGCTCGCCGGCCGGGCGCGGATCCGGCACACCGGACCACCAAAGCCCGCATTCCGGACATGGAGGTGCGCGAGAGGCGAGCCGTCGAGTAGAACACCCGTATGTGGGTCGTTCTGCTGATCGTGACGTGCGTGGTCGCCGTCGCCGCCTGCGCCCGTCTCTGCCACGCCGCGATGGCGGCGGCGGGCCCCGCGCCCGGCCCGGCCGTCGCCGGGTTCGACACCCTGACGCTGTACGAGACGGCGTTCCTGAACGGCGGCCCGGACCGGGTCACCGACCTCACGCTGGTCGCGATGGCCCGGCAGCGGCGGCTGCTGCTGGCGCACACGGGGTGGGCGACCGTCGTCGACCCGGTGGGCCGGGACGAGGTCGAGCGCTCGGTGATCAGCGCGATGGGCCCCGAAGGACAGTCCCCCGTCCCGCGGATACGGGCCGCGCACGGCACGGCCGACGCGGTGCGCGCGCTCGCCGACCGGCTGACGGCGGCCGGCCTGGCGGTGCCCGCGCGGGTCCGCCAGGAGGTGACGGGCGCCGTCCGGCAGGTCCGGGCGGCCTGTGCGCTGTCCCTGCTCACCGGGGTGGCGACGCTGCTGACGCTGCCCGACGGCGCCGCGTTCGGGCGGACCGCCGGCTGGCTGGCCGTGCCGCTGGCGCTGACGGCCGGCTGCCTGGCCATCGCGCGGTACGAGGTGAACCCCGACACCCTCTGGGCCTCCACCGCCGGCCGGGCGCTGCTCGACCGGGCGCCGGTGGTCCGCCCGGCCGACGGCACCGGACAGGACGATGTCGGCCTGCTCACCTCACTGGCCGTGCACGGCCGCCGCGCCCTCCGCGACCCGGAGCTGCGCGCCGCGCTGGCGGAGACGCTGGCGGCCCACCGCTACTGACGCGCGAACCACCCGCGGGCCCCACCCGGGGCCGGGGCGGGGGCGGGGGCGGGGCCCATCGGGCCCAACTCCCCCGACATCTCCCCCCGGTGCTTTACTTCGCCGATCCGTGTATCGAATATCCCTTTTGTCGCAATTAGATATGAAGGGACGCCCGTGCGCGCAGTCGCCCTCTACGGAACCGTCGGATCCCTCCTCCTCACCGGCCTCACCGCCGTCACCTCCGCTCCGGCCGCCCACGGCACCGAAGCGCTCCTCTCTCCCACGGCCCCCACGGCCCCCTCCGCCGCCGACAGCCCCGCCGAGGCCCGCGGCGTGGTGCTCGCGGCCGAGCGGGCCGCGGCCAAGGGCATCACGTTCGGGGCCTGCCCGGCCGCCGAGGGCCTGCCCGCGCCCGTGGAGTGCGGCACGTTCTCCGTCCCGGTGGACTACGCCCACCCCAACGGCAAGCACATCAGTCTCACCGTCAGCAGGGGCCACGCCACCGGCGACCGCTCGGCCCGGCAGGGCGCGCTCGTCTTCAACCCGGGCGGCCCCGGCGGCTCCGGGATGATCTTCCCGCTGCTGGCCGGTCTCCCGGCGTGGAAGAGGCTCGCCGAGGCGTACGACTTCATCGGCTACGCGCCGCGCGGCGTCGGCCGCTCCGCGCCGCTCTCCTGCGTGGACCCGGCCCGCTTCGAACGCGGCCCGAGCGACGCCCCCGAGCACCCCTCCGCCGCGTACAAGCGGCAGCGCATCGCCCAGGCCAAGGCGTACGCGCGGGGCTGCCTCCGCAAGGCCGGCCCCGACCTCAGGCACTTCACCAGCCGCAACAACGCCCGCGACCTCGACGTCCTGCGCGCCGCCCTCGGCGAACGGCGGCTCAACTTCATCGGGGCGTCGTACGGGACGTACTTCGGCGCCGTCTACGCCACCCTCTTCCCCGGGCACGTCCGGCGCATGGTCTTCGACAGCGTCGTCAACCCGTCCCCGCGGAAGATCTGGTACCGGAACAACCTCGACCAGTCGGCCGCCTTCGAGCGCCGCTGGTACGACTGGCGGCGCTGGGCGGCCCGGCACCACAACGTGTACCGCCTGGGCCGCACCGAACACGAGGTGCTGGCCGCCTACCACAAGGCCGCCGACCGGCTGCGCCGCCGACCGGCGGGCGGGAAGGTCGGACCGGCGCAGCTCCAGGCCCTCTTCCTCAAGGCCGGCTACACCGACACCGCCTGGGCCCGGGCGGCGCGGGCGCTCGCCGCGTACCTGCGCGGTGACGAGGGGCAGTTGGTCGCGCTCGCCGGCGGTGCCTCCGGGAGCGTGGCCGCCGAGAACGGCAACGCCGTCTACACGGCCGTCGAGTGCAACGACGCGTCCTGGCCGCGCGACTGGTCCCGGTGGAACCGCGACAACGACCACCTCGCCCGGCGGGCGCCGTTCGAGACGTGGAGCAACGCGTTCATGAACCTGCCGTGCGCCTACTGGAAGGCGCCGCGGCAGCGGCCGTTCGAGGTGGGGACGGCCCGCAGAGCGCTGCCGCCCGTCCTGCTGCTGGCCGCCGAACGGGACGCGGCCACCCCGTACGCGGGCGCGCTGGAGCTGCTGCGCCGGTTCCGCGGCTCGGCGGCCCTGGTCACCGAGCGGGACGCGGGGACGCACGGGATCGGCGGCGGGCCGAACGCCTGCGTCAACGGGTACTTCGAGAAGTACCTGCTCACGGGTGAACTGCCGGTGCGGAACGCGACGTGCGCGGGGCGCCCGGAGCCGCAGGCCACCTGACCCCGGGCAGGACGCGAACGGCCGCCGGCCGGGCTCGAAAGGCCCGGCCGGCGGCCGTTCTCCGTCGCCGGGCTCAGGCCAGCCCGGCCACCAGGTCCGCGACCGCCTTGCGGCGGCCGGTGAAGAACGGGACCTCCTCGCGGACGTGCATCCGCGCCTCGGACGCCCGCAGGTGGCGCATCAGGTCGACGATCCGGTACAGCTCGTCGGCCTCGAAGGCGAGGATCCACTCGTAGTCGCCGAGCGAGAAGGACGCGACCGTGTTGGCCCGGACGTCCGGGTAGCCGCGGGCCATCTTCCCGTGGTCGGCCAGCATGCGGCGGCGGTCCTCGTCGGGCAGCAGGTACCAGTCGTACGAGCGGACGAAGGGGTAGACGCTGACGTACTCGCGGGGGGTCTCGTCCGCGAGGAACGCCGGGATGTGCGACTTGTTGAACTCGGCGGGGCGGTGCAGCGCCATGTTCGACCACACCGGCTCCAGGGCGCGCCCGAGGCGGGTGCGGCGGAAGCGGCTGTAGGCGCTCTGGAGCGCGTCCGAGGTCTCCGAGTGCCACCAGATCATCACGTCGGCGTCGGCCCGGAGTCCGGAGAGGTCGTACGTGCCGCGGACGGTGACGTCCTCCTTGGCGAGGGCCGCGAACAGCTCCTCGACCTCCTCCGCCCAGCCGGAGCGGTCCTCGGGGAGCACGTCGCGCAGCTTGAACACCGACCAGAGCGTGTAGCGGATGACCTCGTTGAGGTCCTTGGCCTTCTTGCCGGCGTTCGGGATCTTCTGGGCGTCAGTCGTCATGCCCCCTATTGTCCCCCCGCGTCCCGGGCGCCCCGCGGCAGGGTGGCCAACAGCTCCTCGGCCGCGCGGCGGGCGCCGCCGACGCAGGCCGGGATGCCGACGCCGTCGTAGGCCGCGCCGCAGACCCGCAGCCGGGGCAGGACCGCGACCCGCTCGCGGACCCGCGCCACCCGGTCGAGGTGGCCGACGGGGTACTGCGGGAGGCCGCGGTCCCAGCGGGTGACGCGGCCGGCGATCGGCGTGGCGTCCAGGCCGACGGCCTCGTGGAGGTCGGCCAGCGACAGCTTGACCAGGTCGGCGTCGTCGCGGTGCAGGTCGTCCTCGTCGCCATGGCGGCCGAGGGAGGTGCGCAGGACGAAGACGTCGGGGTCGGCGGCGGCGATCCAGCCCCACTTGTTGCTCGCGAAGGTGGACGCCTTGATCCGCCGGCCGTCGCCGGGCGGCACGAGGAAGCCGCTGCCCGCCGGGAGCCCGGCGACGTCGGGGCGGCGGAAGGCCAGGGTGACCAGGGCCATGGAGGCGTACTCGACCTCGGCCAGGTCGGCCGCGGCGGAGTCCGCGGTGCCGGCGAGCAGCCGGGCGGTGGCGGGCGCGGGCGTGGCGAGGACGACGCCGTCGGCGGCCAGGTGGGCGTCGCCGAGGTCGAGCCGCCAGCCGTCGGCCGTCCGGTGCAGGCCGGCGACCGGGCTGCCGGTGCGGATCTCGCCGCCGGCCGCGCGGACGGCGTCGGCGGCGGCGAGCGGCAGCTGCCCGATGCCGCCGTCGATGCCGGCGAAGACCGGGCCGGGGTTCGGCGGGGCGGCGGCGATCAGCGCGCGGACGCCCTCGGTGAGCGAGCGCCGGCCGCGGGCGGCCTCGAAGAGGGTGGGGACGGCGGCGCGCATCGAGGTGCGGTAGGCGTTGCCCGCGTAGACGCCGCCGAGCAGCGGTTCGACGAGCCGGTCGACGACCTCGGGGCCGAACCGCTCGGCGACGTAGGCGCCCACGGCGACGTCCTCGCCCGGTTCGGTGGGCGGCAGCTCCGCCTCGCGGGCGGCGGCGGCCAGGCCGTCCGGCGAGAGGACCCCGGAGGCGGCGAGCGCGTCGAGGTCGCCGGGGACGCCCATCACCTGGCCCTTGGGCAGCGGGCGGAGGCCGTCGCGGGTCCAGATGCCGGCGGTGGCGGTGGCCGGCGGCTGGAGGCGGTCGCCGAGGCCGACGGCGCGGGCGAGCGCGACGCCCTCGGGGCGGCGGGCGAGCATCGACTCGGCGCCCAGGTCCACAGGGACGCCCGCGATCTCCCCGGCGAGCAGCTTGCCGCCGACCCGGCCGGAGCCTTCCAGGACCGTGACGCGCGCACCCCCCTCCAGCAACCGGAGGGCGGCGGCCAGTCCGGAGATCCCGCCGCCGACGACGGCCACGTGGGGTGCGCGGGTGTGGGCTTCGCTGCTCATGGGCTCACTGTCTCAGACGGCGCCGGGCCGCCGCCCCGCACCCCATTGACATGCGGCGGGGAGCCCGCCAAGACTCTCGACCGAACGGTCAGTCGGTGCTTCCGGGGGCCGTTCGCCGAGCTCCGCCGCCCGTTCGGCCCTTCCCGCCGACCGCCCGACCGCTTACGGAGACCGCATGAACGACCGCATCCGCGACGTCTACGTCGTCGACGCCGTCCGCACCCCCCTCGGCCGCTACGGCGGCGCGCTCGCCGGCGTCCGCCCGGACGACCTGGCCGCCCACGTCGTCCGGTCCCTGGTGGCCCGGGCGCCCGCGCTCGACCCGGCGCGGATCGACGAGGTGGTGCTGGGCAACGCCAACGGCGCGGGCGAGGAGAACCGGAACGTCGGCCGCATGGCCGTCCTGCTCGCGGGGCTGCCGGTGACCGTCCCCGGCTCGACGGTCAACCGGCTGTGCGCCTCCGGCCTGGAGGCCGTCGTCCAGGCGTACCGGGCCATCGCCGTCGGGGACGCGTCGGTGGTGGTGGCGGGCGGCGTGGAGTCGATGAGCCGCGCGCCCTGGGTGCTGCCCAAGCCGGACCGCGCCTTCCCGGCCGGCCACCAGGAGCTGTACTCGACGACCCTCGGCTGGCGGATGACCAACCCGGCGATGCCCGAGCGGTGGACGGTCTCCCTGGGCGAGGGCGCCGAGCTGATCGCCGACAAGCACGGCATCTCCCGCGCCGACCAGGACGCGTACGCCCTGGCCAGCCACCGCAAGGCGGCCCGCGCCTGGAAGGAGGGCGCGTTCGCCGACGAGGTGGTGTTCCCGCCGGACGTGGAGCTCGCCCGCGACGAGAGCATCCGCGACGCCACGTCGGAGGAGGCCCTGGCCCGGCTGAAGCCCGCGTTCCGGCCGGAGGGCGGTACGGTCACGGCGGGCAACTCCTGCCCGCTGAACGACGGCGCGGCGGCCCTGCTGCTCTGCGACGAGGAGGGGCTGCGGGCGACCGGCCGGGAGCCGCTGGCCCGCGTCCGGGCGTCCGCCGTCACCGGCACCGAGCCCGACCTGTACGGACTGGGCCCGGTCGAGGCGGTCCGCCGGGCCCTGGCCCGGGCCGGCCGGTCCTTCGCCGACCTGACACACTTCGAGCTCAACGAGGCGTACGCCGCGCAGGTGCTGGGATGCTTCGCGGAGTGGCCGGAGCTCGACCCCGCCCTGGTGAACCGGCACGGCGGGGCACTGGCGATCGGGCACCCCCTGGGGTGCTCCGGCGCCCGGCTCGCCGGTACGGTGGCCCATCAGCTCGCGGCGGCCGGTTCCGGTACCGGGGTGGCGGCGCTGTGCATCGGCGTGGGGCAGGGGCAGGCGCTGGTGCTGGAGCGCTGATCCGCCCCTCCGCATATCGAGAGGCGATCCCCGCATGCGCACCACCGTCGGCATCATCGGAGCCGGCCCGGCCGGACTGCTGCTCGCCCGGCTGCTGCGCCGGGCGGGCGTGGACTGCGTGGTGCTGGAGGCGCGCGACCGGGAGTACGTCGAGCGGCGGCAGCGGGCCGCGCTGCTGGAGCAGGGCGCGGTGGACGTGCTGCGGGCCTGCGGCGCGGCGGACCGGCTGGACCGGGAGGGCGTCCGGCACGACGGCTTCGAGCTGCGGCACCGCGGGCGGCGGCACCGGTTCGGGGTCGCGGCGCTGACCGGTGGCCGGGCCAACACGCTCTACCCGCAGACCGAGATCGTCAAGGACCTGATCGCGCTGGTGACGGCCGACGGCACGCCCCTGCTGTTCGACTCCCCGGTGACCGCGGTCGAGGGACTCGACGGCGACCGGCCGGTGCTCCGGTACACGCGCGACGGCGGGGAGGAGACGCTGGAGTGCTCCTACGTGGCGGGCTGCGACGGCTCGTTCGGCGCCGCCCGCCGGGCGCTGCTCGCCACGGGGGCGGCCCGGCTGCACGAGCGCGGGTACCCGTACGCGTGGCTGGGCGTCTTCGCCGACGCGCCGCCCGCCTCCGACGAGCTGATCCTCTCCGGGCACGAGCGCGGCTTCGCCCTGCACAGCATGCGGTCGCCGGAGGTCTCCCGGCACTACCTCCAGGTCCCGGCCGGCACCGCGCCGGAGGACTGGCCCGACGACCGGATCTGGGCCGAACTCGACGCCCGGCTGGCCGTCCCCGGCAGCCCCCTCCACCACGGCCCGGTGACGGCCAAGTCCGTGATCCCGCTGCGCGGCCAGGTCGTCGAACCGATGCGGTACGGGCGGCTGCTGCTGGCCGGGGACGCCGCGCACCTCGTCCCGCCCACCGGCGCCAAGGGCCTCAACCTGGCCTTCGCGGACGTCGTCACGATGGCCCGGGGCCTCGCCCACCGGCGGCGGACCGGCTCGACCGCGCTCCTGGACCGCTACTCGGAGCTGTGCCTGCGCCGGGTGTGGCAGGTGCAGGAGTTCTCGCACGCGATGACCCTGCTGCTGCACGCGGCACCGGACACCGACGCCGCCACCGACGCCTACGAGCACCGGCTGCGCACGGCCCGGCTCGACCGACTGACGGCCCCCACCGCGGCGGCGGCCGAGTTCGCGGAGAACTACGCGGGACTGCCGATGGACGCGCCTCTGATCTGACGGGGCGGCCGGGGGCCGCGGCTCCCGGCAGCCGGTGGCCGCCCCCTGGGTAACCCGGCTCCGCCGCTGGGTAGCCACAGCCCATGACGCCCCTCGACGCCCTCCCGCCACCGCCCCCGTACCAGGGCATACCGCAGCGCAGACCGCAGCAGCCCCCGCTGTCCCTGTTATGCGATCCCGACGCGGTCGAACTCACCGGCCCGGTCTTCGGCCCCGCCGACGTGGACCCCGGCGACGCCGATCTGACGCGCCGCCACCCGGGCGAGCCGATCGGCGAGCGGATCACGGTCGCCGGGCGCGTCACGGACCGGCGCGGCCGGCCCGTGCGCGGCCAGCTCGTCGAACTGTGGCAGGCCAACGCGGCGGGCCGGTACGCGCACCCGGACGACCGCCACCCCGCCCCGCTGGACCCGAACTTCACGGGCGCGGGCCGCTGCCTCACCGACGGCGAGGGCCGCTACCGCTTCGTCACCATCAGGCCCGGCGCGTACCCGCTCGACGGCCGGTCGGCCGTCTGGCGCCCGGCACACCTGCACTTCTCGCTGTTCGGCACGGCCTTCGCCCAGCGGCTGGTGACCCAGATGTACTTCCCGGGCGACCCGCTGCTCGCCCACGACTCCATCGCCCGCGCGGTCCCCGAACCCGCCGCCCTCGACCGCCTGATCGGCGCCTACGACCCCGCGCTGAACGTCCCGGGCCACGCCCTGGGCTACCGCTGGGACGTCGTGCTGGACGGCCCGGCCGCGACCTGGACGGAGGGGAGCCGCTGATGGCGTCCGGCACACCGCCGCAGACGGTCGGCCCGTACTTCGGCGCCGCCCTGCCGTACCCCGGCGGCGGCGACCTCGCGCCCGCCGGGCACCCGGAGGCGGTCACCCTGCACGGGTACGTCCTCGACGGGGACGGCGCGCCGGTGCCCGAGGCGCTGCTGGAGTTCTGGCAGCCGGCCCCGGACGGCTCCCGCGCGGGCGCGCCGGGCAGTCTGCGCCGGGACGGGGTGACGTTCACCGGTTTCGCCCGCGTGGCGACGCGTGGCGACGGGCACTACGCGCTCCGCACCCTGCCGCCGGGCGGGGTCCCGTATCTGGCGGTGTGCCTGCACGTACGGGGGCTGCAGCGGCACCTGTTCACCCGGGCGTACCTCGCCTCCCCCGCGGACGACCCGCTGCTCGCGGCGGTCCCGGAGGAACGGCGGGGCACCCTGCTGGCCGTCCCCGAGCCGGGCGGGCACCGCGCGTACCGCTTCGACGTACGGCTCCGGGGCCCGGGGGAGACGGTCTTCCTGACGGTGTGAAACCTGCCGGCCGCCCGCTAGCGCGCCGTCCGCTCGTGCACGAACTCCACCAGGCGGGTCAGCGCGGCCGGGTCCGTGGTGGGCAGGACGCCGTGGCCGAGGTTGAAGACGTGCCCCTCCAGGCCGCGGGCGGCCTCCAGGACGTCGGCCGCCTTGGCCTCCACGGCCTCGCGCGGGGCGAACAGCACGGCCGGGTCCAGGTTGCCCTGGATCGCCTTGCCGGGGCCGACGCGCCGGGCGGCCTCGTCCAGCGGCACCCGCCAGTCGGCGCCCACGACGTCCGCGCCCGCCTCGCCCATGAGCCCGAGCAGTTCGCCCGTCCCCGCGCCGAAGTGGATGCGCGGCACGCCGTAGCCGGCGACGGCGTCGAAGACCTTGGCGGAGGCCGGCATCACGTGCCGGCGGTAGTCGGCCGGGGCCAGGGCGCCGACCCAGGAGTCGAAGAGCTGCACCGCGGAGGCACCCGCCTCGATCTGGATCTCGAGGAAGGCCGCGGCGATGTCCGCGAGCCGGTCCAGCAGGTCGGCCCAGAGCTCCGGGTCGCCGTACATCAGGGCCTTGGTGTGCTCGTGGTTGCGCGAGGGGCCGCCCTCGACCAGGTAGCTGGCCAGGGTGAAGGGCGCGCCGGCGAAGCCGATGAGCGGGGTGGCGCCCAGCTCGGCGGTGAGCATCCGGACGGCCTCGGTCACGTACGAGACGTCGCCGGCGTCCAGCGGACGCAGTTGCTCCAGGTCGGCGCGGGTGCGGATGGGCCGCTCGACGACCGGGCCGACGCCGGGCTTGATGTCGAGGTCGATGCCGATGGCTTTCAGCGGCACCACGATGTCGCTGTAGAAGATCGCGGCGTCCACGTTGTGCCGGCGCACCGGCTGGAGGGTGATCTCGGTGACCAGCTCGGGCCGCATGCAGGACTCCAGCATGGGGATGCCCTCGCGGACCTTGCGGTACTCGGGGAGCGAGCGGCCCGCCTGCCGCATGAACCACACCGGCGTGTGCGGCACGGGCTCGCGCCGGCACGCCCGCAGGAACGCCGAATCGTATGCCGCGCCGCGGCCCGTCTGCTGCTCGCCCATCTCACTCATGCCCCAAATCTTCGCACGGGCCGAACGAGTGACCCGCGCATGTGGGTGTCCCTACCCGGAACCGGCGGTCGTTCCGCCTAGTCTTCCGGGCATGGCTGCGGCGCACGGACACCACGAGGACGGTCCGGACGACGTGGGTGGGGAGGGTTCCCCGTCCGTCTTCCGGCAGGCGGTCGCCGGGCTGCAGGGCGTGCTCCTGCGGCCCGAGATCGAACTCGACGCCACCCCGCCGCCCCAGCGGCTGGCCCCCTTCTCCTACGCGCTGGAGGCGGCGGTCGTGGTGGACGACGAGGAACTGGCGGACGGGCGGCTGATCCTGCTGCACGATCCGGCCGGGCACGACGCGTGGGGCGGGACCTTCCGCCTGGTCACGCTGGTGCACGCGGATCTGGAGGAGGAGATGGCGGCGGACCCGCTGCTGCCGGAGGTGTGCTGGTCCTGGCTGACCGGGGCGCTGGAGGCGCGCCGGGTGCCGTACGCGGCGCCGAGCGGCACGGTGACGCGGGCCGGCTCGCACTACTTCGGGGGCCTGCGGGAGCGTCCGCCGTCCACGCAGATCGAGATCCGCGCGTCGTGGTCGCCGATCGAGCCGGGCGGGCAGGGGGCCGTCCCGGACACGGCGGCGCACCTGTCGGCCTGGTGCGACCTGCTCTGCCAGATCGCGGGGCTGCCGCCGGGCGGAGCGCCGGAGGCCGGGATCGTGACGCTGCCGCAGCGGCGGGGGCCGCAGAGCCGCTGACGGCGGGGGTACGCACAGGGGGTGCCGCGCCGGGGGCCGGGTCCGGCGTGCGCCGACACGGCCATCGGGGTGATCACCGGGGCGATCACCCTCAGGCCGGAATTGCCCGAATTGTTACTCATCAATTCGTGATCATTCCCTAAAGCCGGGCGGTTTGTCTGCCGAAGGGACTTGTGACCCTTCCCGTACGGATCGCCCCGGCTTACCCAAAAGTCGGCACCCGTCCCCGCCACTCCCTCTGGAGGCCTGGTGTCCGTTCTCCTTGAGCAACCTGCGAGCCTCGCCTACCGCCCGACGAAACCGACGGCCATGGTCGTCGTCGCCGACCCCCGCGTCCGCTCCACCGTCACCCGCCACCTGTGGGCCCTGGGGGTGCGGGACGTGATCGAGGCATCGTCCATCGCGGAGGCCCGCCCCCGCATCGGCAGCCCGCGCGACATCTGCGTCGCCGACGTCCACCTCCCCGACGGCTCCGGCCTCACCCTGCTGTCCGAGACCCGCGCCGCGGGCTGGCCCAACGGGCTCGCCCTCTCCGCCGCCGACGACATCGGCGCCGTGCGCAACGCCCTCGCGGGCGGCGTCAAAGGCTATGTCGTCACCGGAACCCGCACCAACCTCGGCGTACCCGGCCGCCCCGGGCTCTCCCCGATCGGCGCGGCGGCCGCGCGGATGCAGCGCCGCCCACCCGGCGCGCCCGGCCACCCCGGCGGCTACCGCGAACTGTCCGGCCGCGAGGTCGAGGTCCTGCGGCTGGTTGCGGAGGGCCAGTCGAACAAGGCCATCGGCGTCTCGATGGGCCTCTCGGCACTCACCGTCAAGAGCCACCTCGCCCGCATCGCCCGCAAGCTGGGCACCGGCGACCGGGCCGGAATGGTCGCCGTCGCCCTGCGCACCGGCATCATCCACTGACCGCACCCGCCCCCCGCGCCCGCCGACGGAACGTTCCGTCGGCGGGCTTCCGTCATCCCCGGATACCCTTGACCGGTGACCGACGCCCAAGACACCGCAGCAGACCCACCACTGCGAACCACCGGGGGCGGCCCCCCGGACGACGTCGAACCGGCGCCGATCCCTTTGCTGGAACCACGTGAGGGCATCCCGCCGGTCGTCGCCGACCGCGACGCCCTGGCCGCCGTCGTCGCCGCCTTCGCCGGGGGCCGCGGGCCCGTGGCCGTCGACGCCGAGCGCGCCTCCGGCTACCGGTACGGGCAGCGCGCCTACCTCGTCCAGCTCCGCCGCGAAGGCGCCGGCTCGGCCCTGATCGACCCCGTCGGCTGCCCCGACCTCTCGTCGCTCGGCGAGGCCATCGGCGACGCCGAGTGGGTCCTGCACGCCGCCACCCAGGACCTCCCCTGCCTCCGCGAGATAGGGATGACACCGGCCCGGCTGTTCGACACCGAGCTGGCCGGACGGCTCGCCGGGTTCGCGCGGGTGGGACTCGGCGCCATGGTCGAGAACGTCCTCGGCTACGCCCTGGAGAAGGGCCACTCGGCCGTCGACTGGTCCACCCGACCGCTGCCCGAGCCCTGGCTGCGCTACGCCGCGCTCGACGTGGAGCTGCTGATCGACCTGCGCAACGCGCTGGAGAAGGAACTCGACCGGCAGGGCAAGCTGGAGTGGGCCCGCCAGGAGTTCGACGCCATCGCCGCCGCGCCGCCCGCGCCGCCGCGCAAGGACCCCTGGCGGCGCACCTCCGGTATGCACAAGGTGCGCCGGCGCCGGCAGATGGCCGTCGTCCGCGAACTGTGGACCGCGCGCGACCAGATCGCGCAGAAGCGCGACGTCTCGCCGGGCAAGGTGCTCGGCGACGGCGCGATCATCGAGGCCGCGCTCAACATGCCGGCCAACGCGCACGCGCTGGCCGCGCTGCCCGGCTTCGGGCCGCGGATGAGCCGCCGTCAGCTGGAGCAGTGGCAGGCGGCGGTGGACCGGGCGCGGGCCGTCCCGGAGTCCGAACTCCCGCAGCCCGGCCAGCCGCTGACCGGGCCTCCGCCGCCGCGCGCCTGGGCGGACAAGGATCCCGTCGCGGCGGCTCGCTTGTCGGCGGCGCGGGCCGCTGTGTCGGCGTTGGCTGAGCGGTTGACGATGCCTCAGGAAAATGTGATCACGCCGGATACGGTGCGGCGGGTTTGCTGGGAGCCGCCGCGGGATCTTTCGCCGGAGGCCGTCGCGGCTGCCCTCGCCGGGCATGGGGCTCGGCCCTGGCAGGTGGAGCAGGTGACGCCGGTGCTTGTCCGCGCGCTGCGGGAGGCTTCGGCCTGAGGGGGGTTGCCCCGGTCCCGCCCCTTCACCATTTCCTGCGGGGGCAAGCCCCCGCGCCCCCGAAACCGCGCTCCGCGCGGTTGTCCTCGAACGCCGGACGGGCTGAACGTGCCACCTCAGGCACGTTCAGCCCGTCCGGCGTTCGAGGACGAGCGGCGGAGCCGCGACAAGGGGGTCTGGGGCGCAGCCCCAGGAAGCGGCGAAGGGGCGGGACCGGGGCACAACCCATCAGATGTGACCTTCGCCGCTCCCGCCGGAGGGGCTGTGCAGCTTGGTTACCCGTAAGTAGCATGAGGTTGTCAGCCCGCACCGCGGCGGAGCCGTATCGGCATGCCCGCGCGCAGCGATCCGCACCTGGAGGAGAGCCAACGTGCCTCGTACCGCTAGGGACGTCGTTTTCGTCGACGGCGTCCGCACACCGTTCGGCAAGGCGGGCCCGAAGGGCATCTACCACGAGACCCGCGCCGACGACCTCGTCATCAAGTGCATCCGTGAGCTGCTGCGCCGGAACCCGAACCTGGACCCCGCCAAGATCGACGAGGTCGCCATCGCCGCGACCACGCAGATCGGCGACCAGGGTCTGACCCTGGGCCGTACGGCCGGCATGCTCGCGGGCCTGCCGCAGACCGTGCCCGGCATGTCCATCGACCGGATGTGCGCCGGTGCCATGACCGCCGTGACGACCGTCGCCGGCGGCGTCGCCTTCGGCGCGTACGACATCGCCCTGGCCGGTGGCGTCGAGCACATGGGCCGGCACCCGATGGGCGAGGGCGTCGACCCCAACCCGCGCTTCCTCTCGGAGAAGCTGGTCGACGAGTCCGCCCTGGTCATGGGGATGACGGCGGAGAACCTGCACGACCGCTACCCGCAGCTCACCAAGGAGCGCGCGGACGCCTACGCGGTCCGCAGCCAGGAGAAGGCCGCCAAGGCGTACGCCGACGGCAAGATCCAGGCCGACCTCGTGCCGATCTCCGTGCGCCGGACCACGCCCGAGGGCGGGGAGCTGGGCTGGGGCCTGGTCACGGCCGACGAGCCGATGCGCCCGGGCACCACGATGGAGGGCCTGGCCAACCTCAAGACGCCGTTCCGCCCGCACGGCCGGGTCACCCCGGGCAACGCCTCGGGCCTCAACGACGGCGCCACCGCCTCGCTGATCGCCGCCGAGGACGTGGCGCGCGAGCTGGGCCTGCCGGTCCGGATGCGGCTCGTCTCGTACGCCTTCGTCGGCGTCGAGCCCGAGGTCATGGGCTACGGCCCGATCCCGGCGACCGAGAAGGCCCTCGCCAAGGCCGGTCTGACGATCGACGACATCGGCCTGTTCGAGCTCAACGAGGCCTACGCCGTGCAGGTGCTCGCGCTCCTGGACCACTACGGCATCGCGGACGACGACCCGCGCGTCAACCAGTACGGCGGCGCGATCGCGTTCGGCCACCCGCTGGCCTCGTCCGGCGTCCGCCTGATGACCCAGCTGGCCCGGCAGTTCGAGGAGCAGCCGCACGTCCGCTACGGCCTCACCTCGATGTGTGTCGGTCTCGGCATGGGCGGCACGGTCATCTGGGAGAACCCCCACTGGGAGGGCAAGTGAGCACCACCACCGAACTGTTGAAGGGTGCGGCCGAGCTGTTCCCCGGCGAGGTCGTCACACAGGCGCACGTGCGCCACTTCGACCTCCCGCTGGGTGCCGGCACGTTCGCGCTGATCACGCTGGACAACGGCCTGGACCACACCAAGCCGACCACCTTCGGCCCGCAGTCGCTGGCCAACCTGGACGCGGCGATCGACCAGGTCGAGGCGGAGGCGAAGGCCGGGAAGATCGTCGGCGTCGGGGTCACCGGCAAGCCGTTCATCTTCGCCGTCGGCGCCGACCTCAAGGGCGTCGAGCTGCTGAAGACCCGTGAGGACGCGCTGGCCATCGGCAAGGGCGGGCACGACGTCTTCAAGCGGCTGTCCTCGCTCGCGGTGCCCACCTTCGCGTACTACAACGGCGCGGCGATGGGCGGCGGCGTCGAGGTCGGGCTGCACTGCTCGTACCGGACGGTGTCGAAGGCGATCCCCGCCTTCTCGCTGCCCGAGGTCTTCCTCGGGCTGCTGCCCGGCTGGGGCGGCTGCGTCCTGCTGCCGAACCTCATCGGCGCGGACCGCGCGGTCTCCGTCATCATCGAGAACTCGCTCAACCAGAACCGGCAGCTCAAGGGCAAGCAGGTCTTCGAGCTCGGGATCGCCGACGCGATCTTCGAGGGCGCGGACTTCCTCGAGCAGTCGCTGGCCTGGACCGCCGCCGTGCTCAAGGGCGAACTCCAGGTCTCCCGCCCCGAGGTGGACCGCGGCGAGGCGTGGGACGCGGCCGTCGAACGCGGCCGGGCCTTCGCCGACTCCAAGGTGCACGGCGCCGCCCCCGCCGCCTACCGCGCGCTGGAGATCATCTCCGCGGCGAAGAACGGCGACCTGCGGCAGGGCTTCGAGGCCGAGAGCGAGGCGCTGGCCGACCTCATCATGGGCGACGAACTGCGCAGCGGCATCTACGCCTTCAACCTGGTGCAGAAGCGCGGCAAGCGCCCGGCCGGGGCCCCGGACAAGTCGCTGGCCCGCCCGGTCAACAAGGTGGGCGTCGTCGGCGCCGGTCTGATGGCCTCGCAGCTGGCGCTGCTGTTCGCCCGCCGCCTCGAGGTGCCGGTCGTGCTGACCGACATCGACCAGGAGCGCGTCGACAAGGGCGTGAAGTACGTCCACGACCAGATCGACATGCTGCTGCTCAAGGGCCGGATCAACCAGGACAAGGCCAACCGCCTCAAGGCCGCGGTGACGGGCTCCCTCGACAAGGCCGCCGCCTTCGGCGACGCGGACTTCGTCATCGAGGCCGTCTTCGAGGAGATGGGCGTCAAGCAGCAGGTGTTCGCCGAGGTCGAGGCGGTCGTGCCGGAGCACGCCATCCTCGCCACCAACACCTCGTCGCTGTCCGTCAGCGAGATGGCGTCGAAGCTGAAGCACCCCGAGCGGGTCGTCGGCTTCCACTTCTTCAACCCGGTCGCGGTCCTGCCGCTGCTGGAGATCGTGCGCGGCGAGCGGACCGACGACGCGGCGCTGGCCACCGCGTTCGCCGTGGCCAAGAAGCTGAAGAAGACCGCGGTGCTGGTGAAGGACGCCCCGGCGTTCGTCGTCAACCGCATCCTGGTCCGCTTCATGGGCGAGATCCAGAACGTCATCGACGAGGGCACCCCGGTCGCCGTCGCCGAGAAGGCCGTCGAGCCGCTCGGTCTGCCGATGTCGCCGCTGGTGCTGCTGGAGCTGGTGGGTCCGGCGATCGGTCTGCACGTCTCCGAGACGCTGGCCGGCGCTTTCCCCGACCGCTTCAAGGTCTCCCCCAACCTGGCCGCCGTGGTCAAGGCGGGCAAGCGCGGCTTCTACGTCCACGACTCCGGCAAGCCGGAGCTGGACCCCGAGGTCGCCGCGCTCCTGAAGCAGGGCGACACCGTCCTGACGGAGGAGCAGGTGCGGGCGCGCGTCCTGGAGGGTGTCGCCCAGGAGATCGGGCTGATGCTGTCCGAGGGTGTCGTGGCGGAGGCTCAGGACATCGACCTGTGCCTGATCACCGGCGCCGGGTGGCCTTTCCACCTGGGCGGTGTGACGCCGTACCTGGACCGGGAGGGCATCTCGGAGCGGGTCAACGGCAAGCGGTTCCTTGAGCCGGGGGTCGCGAGCGTGCCGGCGTAACACGCCGGGGTTTTGCGCCGGGGGCCGTGCGGACGCAGTTTCCGTGCGGCCCCCGGCCGCGTTGGGGGTGCCCCGGTCCCGCCCTTTCTCCGTTTCTTGCGGGGGCAAGCCCCCGCACCCCCTGAAACCGCGCTCCGCGCGGTTGTCCTCAAACGCCGGACGGGCTGATATAGCCCGTCCGGCGCTTGAGGACGAGCGGCGGAGCCGCGACAAGGGGGGTCTGGGGGCGCAGCCCCCAGGAATCGGCGAAAGGGCGGGTCCGGGGCACCGCCCGCCGCAGGCGACTACACCCGCACCCAGCGCCCCAGCGCCAGCCCCGCCTCGTCCTTCTGCCGCGAGACGCACAGCCCGCCGTCCGGCGCGAAAGCGGCCAGCACCACCCGTCCCAGCGCGTCGAGGGCCATCGCGGGCGCGCCCACGCACGCCTCGCCGGTCTTCGACCAGAACGCGCCCGCCTTCTCGTCGCCCGTCGGGTAGGCGGCGACGGCCGGCAGGCCGGACGCCGTGCGCTGGGCGAGGACCGTGCAGTCGTGGCCGTCGATGGTGGTGCGGAGGGCGGCGACGGGGCCGGTGCCCTCGTCGTCGGAGGAGCCGAGGGGGACGGGGGTGACGTCGTCCTCGGGGTCGCCCACGGCGCGGGTGTGGACGCGGAGGGCGGAGTCGGCGGCGTCCCGCCAGAAGTGGCTGACGCGGCCCTCGCCGGCGTCGAGGCAGGCGGCGGAGCCGGCCAGCGGTGTGGCCGGGATGTTGCGGACCCGCTTCAGCGGCCCGCCGGGCTCCTCCTGCCGCCAGCTCTGGACGCTGCCGTCGCAGGGGGCGAGGAGTTCGGCGCGCCCGTCCTCGGTGACCGTCGTGGCGAGGGAGTCGAGGACGTTGCTGCCCTTCATGTCCGTCCAGGCGCCCCAGACGCCCTTGGCGTCCTGGCGCCGGCCGCAGACGCCGCCGCCCGCGTTCCGGAGGAAGACCTGCGGGCCGTTCTTGTCCACGACCGCGGCGGGGGCGCCGATGCGGGCGGCGCGCTCCTGGTCCTGCCCGTAGGGGGTGCCGATGGAGCGCCAGGGCGTCAGGGCGCGGCCCGGCTGGAACTGCGTGGCGTAGACGACGTCCGTCTCGGTGCGGCCGTCGTCCGTCTCGCGGGTGCGGACGCCGAACAGGTACACGTACCCCTGCGGGGTGCGGCAGAGCGAGAGGTGGGGCTCCAGGCCGGGGACGGTGATCCGCTCGGGGCCCGTCCAGCCGGGGCCGCCGGGGGCGGTCTCGGTCCAGCGCAGCAGGCCGTTGGCGGCGGGAGCGTAGGCCGTGAGCCGGCCGTCCTGTCCCCGCAGCAGCCAGCCGGTCGTGGGGGTGGCCGTCCGTGCCATGACTCGCTGCCAGCCTCTCTCTGCCCCAATTCCGCGTCGCGCGGAGCCGTTTCACCGGCGATTTCCGACCCCCGACAATAACATTGCGCAGGTGAGCGCATTCCGGTTCGTACCCGGCGTGCGAGCCTGGTCGGTATGAACGCCGGTAGGACAGCAGCCGAAGCGGCCGATCCCGGGCCCCTCCTCCTCGTCGACGCGGCCAACGTCGTGGGCAGTGTGCCCGACGGCTGGTGGCGGGACCGCCGCGGGGCCACCGAGCGGCTGCGCGACGCCCTGGTCCGGTACGCGTCCGACGGGCTGCCGGACGTCGTCCCGCCGCTGCCCGGCCCGCTGGACGTCGTCCTGGTGGTGGAGGGCGCGGCGCGCGGGACGGAGCCGGTGCCGGGGGTGCGGGTGGAGGCGGCGGACGGCAGCGGGGACGACCGGATCGTCGAGGTGGCGGCCGGGGAGCGGGCCCGGGGGCGGCGGTGCGTGGTGGCGACCGCCGACCGGGAACTCCGGGAGCGGGTCGCGGCGCTGGGCGCGGAGACGGTGGGGCCGCGGACGGTACGGCCCTGACGGCCGGCCGCGGCCGTGCGACGGCGGCGGCTCACCGCCGCGCGTACAGCACCGCCCCCTCCACGCTGCCCACCCGCGCGTAGCCGCGCCGCAGGAAGGCCCGGAGCGTGGGCACCCGGGCGACCGCGTACGGCCGGCCGCGGGAGTCGTCCACGACCAGGGCCGGTGGGCGCGCCCGGAGTTCGCGGCGGAGGACGGGCCAGCCGCCCGGTACGCCGTACGCCTCGCCGACGGCCGAGGCGTCCCGGCCGCCGCTGTAGTTGGTGAGCAGTCCGGCCGTCAGGAAGCGGCCGGCGGGCGGGCGGCGGGCGAACCAGTACTGCTCGGGGTGCATGCCCCAGATCAGCACGGGTTCGGCGGGGGCGGTACGGGCCCGTACCGCGTCCGCGACCCGTAGCGAGTGCGGCAGTTCGGGCGGGGTGACGACCAGTCCGGCGGTCAGGAAGGCGGCGCAGGACAGGGCGCTCAGTCCGGCGGCCACGCGCCGCGCGGCCTCGGGGAGGGCGTGCAGGGCCGCGGTGGCCAGCAGGGTGAGGGGCGGGATCAGCTGGAGGTAGTAGTGGCCGAAGAAGTGGAAGCCGGTGGTGACGGCCACCGCCGAGGCGATCAGCCACAGCCACAGGTCGGGCGGCGCGAACCGGCGGCGGGCCAGCAGGAGGAGGCAGACGGGCGCCAGCAGGCCCGCGCAACTGGTGCTCAGGACGGCGGCGTTGGTGAGGGCGCGGGCGGCCGAGGCGCCGACCGTGCCGTCCACGGAGGCGTACGTGCCGGAGCCGGTCACGCACCAGAACAGCAGCCGGGCCGGGCCGCACGCCCAGGCGACGGCGGCGACGGGCAGGGTGAGCCCGGCCGCGAGGGCGGCCGTGCCGCGGCGGACCCGTCCGTCCGGCGGGCCGGGGCGGGCGGTCCAGAGCAGCAGCAGGACGGGCGCCAGGACCGCTCCCCCGGTCTGCTTGGTGAGCAGGGCCGCCGCCGTGGCCAGGCCGGCCCGGCCCCAGCGGCCGCGGTCGGCGCACCACATGGCGGCGGCCGTCCACGGCACGGCGAACACCTCGAAGGTGGCGGCCTGCGCGTCCTCGGGCTCCAGGCCGATGGAGACCAGCAGGTAGAGCACCCCGGCCGTGCGCCCGGCGCACGCGCCCCAGCGGCGGCGGGCGAGCGAGGCCAGCAGCACGGCCGTCAGCAGCTGGGCCGCCACGGCGAGCCCCTTGACGGGCAGCAGCGAGCCGTCGCCGAAGGCGCGGAAGCACGCCTCGTACAGCCAGGGCAGCAGGGGCGGCTTGCGGTCGACGACGGTGCGGTAGAGGACGGCGCCCTGGGCGAGCATCCGGGCCTGTGTGGCGAGGAAGCCCTCGTCCGGGTTCCACAGCGGGCGGAGGAAGGACGGCAGCCGGGTGGCGAGGGCCAGGGCGGTCAGGACGGGCAGCAGGCCGGTCCAGAACGGCAGCCCGCGCCGGGGGGCCGTGGACGACGGCTCCGCGCTCGCGCGGGGACGCGGGACGGCGGCGGGAGCCGGGACGGCGACGGGCTGGACGGCGGGCATGCGGCCAACCTAGGGGTCGGTCTGTTCCGGCGGCGGGTGACATACGGGGTCGTCGGGGAGGAATCGGGGCGGGGCGGGAGGGGCGGGATCCCGCAGCCCCGTTCCGGAAGTCCGGAAGGCCCCCTCACCGTCGCGCCGCCTCCGCCGCCACCCTGCTGTGCCGCTTCCCGTACGCGAAGTAGACGACGACGCCCAGCGCCATCCACACGGCGAACCGCAGCCAGGTCTCCGCCGGCAGATTGAGCATCAGCCAGAGCGAGGCCAGCACGGACAGCACCGGCACGGCGGGTACGAAGGGGGTGCGGAAGGCGCGCGGCAGGTCGGGGCGGGCGCGGCGCAGCAGGATGACGCCGAGGGCGACGACGATGAAGGCGAAGAGGGTCCCGATGTTGACCAGCTCGGCCAGCACGTCGATGGAGGTGAACCCGGCGACGACGGCCACGATGCCGCCGAGGAGGAGCGTGGAGCGGTAGGGCGTGCCGAAGCGGGGGTGCACGGTGGAGAAGACGCGCGGCAGCAGCCCGTCGCGGCTCATCGCGAAGAACACCCGGCTCTGCCCGAGCAACAGGATCATGCACACGGCGGTGAGACCGACGGCCGCGCCGAAGCTGATCAGCCCGGCCCAGAAGGGCTGCCCGGCGTCCTTGAAGGCGTCGGCGAGCGGCGCGTCGACGGAGAGGCGGGTGTACTTCTCCATGCCGGTGACGACGATGGACACGGCCACGTACAGCACCGTGCAGATGGCGAGCGAGCCGAGGATGCCGCGCGGCACGTCGCGCTGCGGGTTGTGGGTCTCCTCGGCGGCGGTGGCGACGATGTCGAAGCCGATGAAGGCGAAGAAGACGACCGCGGCGGCGGAGAAGATGCCCATGACGCCGAACTGCGAGGGCGTGAAGCCGAAGAGGAGCTGGGAGAGGGGGGCGGCCAGGCCGCTGCCGCCGGCGGTGCCCTGGGAGGGCGGGATGAACGGGTCGTAGTTGGCGCCGCTGACGAAGAACGATCCGGCGATGATGACGAGGAGGACGACCGTCACCTTCACGCCCACCACCACGGCGGTGACGCGTGACGACAGCTTCATCCCGGCGATCAGGATCCCGGTGAGCACCAGCACCAGCAGGCAGGCGAGGAGGTCGAAGCCGAAGTCGCCGTGGTGCGGCCCGGAGAGGGCGGCGGGGAAGTGCCAGCCGGCGGTGTCGAGCAGCGAGCGGATGTAGCCGGACCAGCCGACGGAGACGACGGCGCAGCCCAGCGCCAGCTCCAGGATGAGGTCCCAGCCGATGATCCAGGCGGGCAGTTCGCCGAGCGAGGCGTACGAGAAGGTGTACGCGGAGCCGGCCACCGGGACGGTGGAGGCGAACTCGGCGTAGCACAGCGCCGCCAGCGCGCAGACGATGCCGGCGAGGACGAAGGACAGGGCCACGGAGGGACCGGCGGTCTCCTTGGCGACCTTGCCGGTGAGGACGAAGATGCCGGTGCCGATGACGACGCCGACGCCGAAGACGGTGAGGTCGAGGGCGGAGAGGGACTTCTTGAGGACGTGTTCCGGTTCCTCGGTGTCCCGGATGGACTGCTCCACCGTCTTGGTCCGGAACACCCCGCTCCTGCCGCGGTCGTTCCGGGTCGGTCGCTCCGTGGCCATCGGCCCACCTCCACCAGTCGCGGCTCGCGCCGCCCCGCGTCGTCCCTGAACTGAGCGAGTGTCCGCGATGTCCGGCGCCGGGCCCGGGGGGCCACAGCCTGCCCGCGCCGGATTCACCCGATGGAGGGCGGTCGGGGGTACGGGCGAGGGCCGGCCGGACCACCCCGGGAGGATGGTCCGACCGGCCCTCGTCGGGGTCCGGTGGCCGTGTCGGTCGCGGCCGGTCGCGGTCGGCTGCGCCGGTCGCGGTCAGCCGCGTCGGTCGCGGTCAGCCGCGTCGGTCGCGGTCAGCCGCGTCGGTCGCGGTCGGCTGCGTCGGTCGCGTCGGTCGCGGCCGGTCGCCGTCAGTCGCGGGCAGCCTCAGCGGCCTCGGCGGGCTCGCCCGGCTCGTCCGCGCCCGGGAGCACGGCGGCCTCGGCGGCCTCCGTGACGCCGCCCTCGACGGACGTCCCGTCGAGCTTGGCGACGAGGCCGGTGACCTGGCGGGCGATGTCCGGGGCGGTCAGCCCGATCTCGGCCATGACCTCCTTGCGGGAGGCGTGGTCGAGGAAGCGCGGCGGGATGCCGAAGTCGCGCAGCGGCAGGTCGACACCGGCGTCGCGGAGCGCCTGGGCGACGGCCGAACCGACGCCGCCCACCCGGCCGTTGTCCTCGACGGTGACGACGACGCGGTGCTCCCGCGCGAGGCCGGGCAGCGCCTCGTCGACCGGCTTGACCCAGCGCGGGTCGACGACGGTGGAGGAGATGCCCTGCTTGTCGAGGAGGTCGGCGATCTCCAGGCACATCGGGGCGAGCGCGCCGACGGAGACGATCAGGACGTCGGCCCGGTCGGTGCCGTCCGCGGGGCGGCGCAGCACGTCCATGCCGCCGACCCGGCCGACGGCCTCGACGGCCGGTCCGACCGTGCCCTTGGAGTAGCGCACGACCGTGGGGGCGTCGTCGACCTCGACGGCCTCGCGGAGCTGGGCGCGGACCTGGTCGGCGTCGCGCGGGGCGGCGATCCGCAGGCCGGGGACGACCTGGAGGATCGACATGTCCCACATGCCGTTGTGCGAGGCGCCGTCGTCACCGGTGACACCCGCGCGGTCCAGGACGAAGGTGACGCCGCACTTGTGCAGGGCGACGTCCATCAGGACCTGGTCGAAGGCGCGGTTGAGGAAGGTGGCGTAGACGGCGAAGACCGGGTGCAGGCCGCCGGTGGCCAGGCCGGCCGCGGAGGTGGCGGCGTGCTGCTCGGCGATGCCGACGTCGTAGACGCGGTCGGGGAACTCCTTGGCGAACTTGCCGAGGCCGACCGGCTGCATCATCGCGGCGGTGATCGCCACGATGTCCTCGCGCTCGCGGCCGAGCGCGACCATCTCGTCGCCGAAGACGGACGTCCAGCTGGCGCCGGACGCGGAGACCGGCAGGCCGGTGTCGGGGTGGATGACGCCGATGCCGTGGAAGCGGTCCGCCTCGTGCTGCTCGGCGGGCTGGTATCCGCGGCCCTTCTCGGTGAGGCAGTGGACGATCACCGGGCCGTTGAAGCGCTTGGCGCGCTGGAGGGCGGACTCCAGGGCCTCGATGTCGTGGCCGTCGATGGGGCCGACGTACTTCAGGCCGAGGTCCTCGAACATGCCCTGGGGGGCGATGAAGTCCTTGAGGCCCTTCTTGGCGCCGTGCAGCGTCTCGTAGAGCGGCTTGCCGACGACCGGGGTGCGCTCCAGCAGGTCCTTGCCGCGGGCGAGGAAGCGCTCGTAGCCGTCGGTGGTGCGCAGGGTGGCCAGGTGGTTGGCGAGGCCGCCGATGGTGGGGGCGTAGGAGCGCTCGTTGTCGTTGACGACGATGACGAGCGGGCGGTCCTTGGCGACGGCGATGTTGTTGAGCGCCTCCCAGGCCATGCCGCCGGTGAGGGCGCCGTCGCCGATGACGGCGACGACGTGCCGGTCGTCGCGGCCGAGCACCTGGTTGGCCTTGGCGAGGCCGTCGGCCCAGCCGAGCACGGTGGAGGCGTGGCTGTTCTCGATGACGTCGTGCTCCGACTCGGCCCGCGAGGGGTAGCCGGAGAGGCCGTCCTTGGCCCGCAGCCGGGAGAAGTCCTGGCGGCCGGTGAGCAGCTTGTGCACGTACGCCTGGTGCCCGGTGTCGAAGAGGACCTTGTCCTTGGGCGAGTCGAAGACGCGGTGCAGCGCGATGGTGAGCTCGACCACACCGAGGTTGGGGCCGAGGTGGCCACCGGTCTTGGAGACGGCGTCGACGAGGAAGGTGCGGATCTCCGCGGCCAGCCGGTCGAGCTGCTCGGGGCTCAGCCGGTCAAGATCGCGCGGTTCCCTGATGCGGGTCAGCAGGGCCACCCGTGCCTCCTTAAGCTGTCGAGCTTTTGCCGGTCGGTCGAGTCTAATCTTCCGCTTGGCATGGCGGTGAACGGGTGAGGGGTTGTTTGTCACCCGGACGGCCGGTGGCACCGCCTGCGGCGGGCTGTGCCCCGGTCCCGCCCTTTCGCCGTTTCTCGCGGGGCAAGCCCCCGCACCCCCGAAACCGCGCTGCGCGCGGTTGTCCTCAAACGCCGGACGGGCTGAATATTCAGCCCGTCCGGCGTTTGAGGACGAGCGGCGAAGCCGCGAAAGGGGGGTCTGGGGGCGGAGCCCCCAGGAATCGGCGAAGGGGCGGGACCGGGGCACCGGCCCGCCGCAGGCGCCCTACGCGCGGCCCGCCGTCCGCTGCGTACGCCGCGACACGGAATCGATCACGACCGCAGCCAGCAGCACCGCACCCGTGATCATGTACTGCACCGCGGATGCGATCCCCAGCAACGCCATCCCCGAAGCGATCGACTGGATCACCAGCACACCAAGCAGCGCGGACCACGTCTTGCCCCGGCCACCGAACAGGCTCGTCCCCCCGATCACCGCCGCCGCGATCGCGTTCATCAGCAGGCTGCCCGCCCCCGACGACTGGTTCGCCGCGTTGATCTGGGAGGCCAGGAACATGCCGCCCAACGCCGCCATCGTCCCGGAGAGCGCGAAGACCGAGATCCGTACCGTCGCCACGTCGATGCCGGCCCGGCGGGCCGCCTCGACGCCGCCGCCGACGGCGAAGACCTTGCGGCCGTAGCGGGTGCGGCGCAGTACCAGGTCGAGGGCGACGACGACGCCCAGGAAGATCACCACGGCCAGCGGGAGGCCCTTGTACTGGTTGAAGACCCAGGCCACCGCGTAGGCGGGCACCGCCAGGGCGGCCGTGCGCAGCACGATCTCGGCGAACGGCCGGCTGGGCACCTGGGCGGCGGCCCGCCGGCGGGCGTCCCGCCACGCGACGAGGAAGTAGGCCAGGACGGTGGCGGTGGCCAGTCCGTAGGCGGCGGAGATGTCCTCGAAGTAGTGGTTGGTGAGCTTGGCGACCAGCCCGGAGTCGTCGAGGTTGATCGTCCCGTTGGCGCCCAGGACCTCCAGCATCAGGCCGTTCCAGCCCAGCAGGCCGGCCAGGGTGACGACGAACGCGGGGACACCGATCCGGGCGAAGAAGAAGCCGTGGAGTACCCCGGCGACCGTGCCCGTGAGGATCGCCAGGATCAGGGCGAGCCATTCGGGCATGCCGTGGTTGACGTTGAGGACCGCGAAGACGGCCGCCGCCAGGCCGCTGACCGAGCCGACGGAGAGGTCGATCTCGCCGAGGATGAGGACGAAGACGATGCCGACGGCGATGAGGCCGGTGCCCGCGGCGGTGATGAAGAGGTTGGAGAGGTTCTCGGCGCCGAGGAAGGCCGAGTCCTGGAGCTGGAAGACCAGGCAGATGACGATCAGGCCGACGACGACGGGCAGCGAGCCCAGCTCGCCGCTGCGCAGCTTGCGGAGGAACTCGGACCAGTAGCCGGCGAAGCCCTCCTCGCGGACGAGCAGCCGGGGATCGACGGGGGCGACGACAGCCGGGGCGGCGGGCCGGGGGGCCTCGGGGGTCTTGGAGAGGTCGGTGGTCATGCCCGGTCCTCCGCGATGCGGGCCTCACGGCGGGTGACAGCGTTGTCAGTGGCGCCGGTGATGGCCGAGACGATCTCTTCCTGAGAGGTGGTGCGCACGGCGAAGACCCCGTTGTTCCGGCCGAGGCGCAGCACCGCGACGCGGTCGGCGACGGCCCGCACGTCGGCCATGTTGTGGCTGATGAGGATCACGCCGAGACCCCGTTCGCGGAGCCGTTCCACCAGGTCGAGGACCTGGGCGGTCTGCTCCACGCCGAGCGCGGCGGTGGGCTCGTCGAGGATGACGACCTTGGGCTCGCCCAGCAGCGAGCGGGCGATGGCGACGGTCTGCCGCTGGCCGCCGGAGAGGGCGGCGACGGGGATCCGGACGCTGGGGATGCGGATGGACAGGGCGGCGAGCAGCTCGCGGGCCCGGCGCTCCATCCCGACCTCGTCCAGCACCCCGGCACGGGAGATCTCCCGGCCGAGGAAGAGGTTGCCGACGACGTCGAGGTTGTCGCAGAGGGCGAGGTCCTGGTAGACGGTGGCGATGCCGAGCTCCTGGGCGGTGTGCGGCCGGTCGATGCTGACGGGCCGCCCCTCCCACTCGATGACGCCGTCGTCGGCGGGCGCGACGCCCGCGATGGTCTTGACGAGGGTGGACTTGCCGGCGCCGTTGTCGCCCACCAGGGCGACCACCTCACCGGACCGGATCTCCAGCTCGACGTCGGTCAGCGCCTGGACGGCACCGAACCGCTTGGAGATCCCGCGCAACGCCAGAACGGGCGCAGCGGACATGTGGATCAGCTCCTCGGGCGCGCGCCCTACTTGAGGCCGGCGGCGTCGCAGGCGGACTTGTACTTGTCGGTGCAGATCTCGCGGAGGGTGAAGAAGCCCTCCTTGCCGACGTACTTGGGGATGTCGGCCTTGGTGAGCGCGAAGGGGTCGACGATGATCGCGGGGATCTTCTTCTCGCTGCCGCTGTCGACGGTGGTCTTGGCGGTGCCGTCGAGCTTCTTGCCCTGCGCCAGGGCGACGGCCATGGTGGCCGCGGCCTCCGTCTCGGGTACGTACGGCTTGTAGACGCTCATGAACTGCTCGCCGGCGAGGATCCGCTGGACGGCGGAGAGTTCGGCGTCCTGGCCGGTGACCGGGGGCAGTTTGCCGAAGCCGGCGCTCTTGAGGGCGGTGATGATGCCGCCGGCCATGCCGTCGTTGGCGGAGTAGACGCCGACGATGTTCTCCTTGCCGAGCGAGGAGATCGCGCCCTTCATGTTCTCGTTGGCGTTCTCCGGCTTCCACTCCTTGGTGTCGTACTCCTTGCCGACCTTCACCTTTCCGTCGAGCACGGAATGGGCGCCGTCCTTGTACATCTTGGCGTTGGGGTCGGTGACCGAGCCGTTCATCATGACGATCTGGCCTTTGCCGGCGTTGTCGCCGAGTTCCTTGAGCAGCGACTCGCCCTGGATCTTTCCGACCCGTTCGTTGTCGACGGAGGTGTAGGCGTCGACCGGGCCCTCGGCGAGCCGGTCGTAGGCGACGACGGGAATTCCCTTGTCGTGCGCCTTCTTCACCGAGCTCGCTATCGACTTGGCGTCCACGGCGTCGACGATCAGCGCGTCGACCCGCTTGGTGATCATCGTGTCGACCTGCTGCTGCTGGACGGAGGCGTCCTGCTTGGCGTTCTCGTAGAGGACGGTGGCGCTGGTGCCCGCCAATTCCTTGATCTTCTTTTCGAGCAGCGGCTTGTCGAAACGCTCGTACCGCGCGGTCTGGTTCTCCGGAAGGAGCAGCCCGATGGTGAGCGACCCCTTCTTCTCCTTCTTGTCCCCGTTGTCGCCGGCCTGTTTGGCCTTGCCGCAGGCGGCGAGGGTGACGGCCGTCGACAGAGCGACGACGGCCACCGCGGCGCGACGCAGATGCGTGTTCACGTACGGATACCTCCCTGACATGGCCGCGCCGTTGCGGCCGAGGTGACCGGAAGTCAACTCGGACCGCAAAGGGGCGTCAAGAAGTTAATCCTTAACGAGATGGCAACGATGCCATGCGTTATGTGCGTGAACTCAAGGGGTGTGTTGCGGGCGGCGCCCGGAAAGGGCCCGTCCGGGCGCCCGGAAAGAGGTCAGTGGCGACCGGGCGCGTCCGCCGCCGGCAATCCGTCCAGCAGCGAGGAGTCGCCCATCTCGCTGAGGACGAGGGCGAGCGCGCCCAGCACCTCGGCCCGGCCGCCTAGCGCGCCCGGTACGACCTCCAACTGCCGTGCGGCGCTGGGGATCGCGTACCGGCCGACCGACTCCCGGATGGGCGCGAGGACGAGCTCCCCGGCCTCCGCGAGGTCGCCGCCGAGCACCACCCGGCTGGGGTTGAGCAGGTTGCACAGGCTCGCCACGCCGCTGCCGATGTGCCGGCCGACGTCCGCGATCACCCGGCGGCAGCCGGCGTCGCCGTCGCGGGCGAGCCGGACCATGCGCGGCGCGGTGAGGTCCGGGCCGTGGGCCGAGTGCAGCAGCGGCAGGACGTAGCGGTGGGCGGTGAACGTCTCCAGGCAGCCGCGGTTGCCGCAGCGGCAGACGGGCCCGGACTCGTCCAGGGTGATGTGGCCGATCTCGCCCGCGGTGCCGCCGGGGCCCCGGTAGATCTGCCCGTTGATCACCAGGCCGGCGCCGACGCCGCTGGCAACCTTGATGTACGCGAGGTCGGCGGCCCCCCGGCCGGCCCCCCAGACCAGTTCGCCGAGCGCGCCCAGGTTGGCGTCGTTGTCGACGTGGACGGGGACGTCGAGCCGGGTGGCGAGCTCGTCGCGGGGGTTGGTGCCGGCCCAGCCGGGCAGGATCGCCGTCGAGCCGAGCACCCCGGACTCGTCGATCGGCCCGGGGACGCCGAGGCCCACCCCGATGATCTTCCCGGGGTCGATGCCGGTGGCCGCGATCAGCGTCTTGACCAGGTGCTCGGCCCGTTCCAGACCCTGGGTGGCGGAGGCGTCCGTGTCCAGCGGCTCGGCCTCCTCGGCGAGCACCCGGTGGGCCAGGTTGCCGATCGCCACGCGCAGGTGGGTATGGCCGAAATCGACGCCGACGACGATCCCGGCGTCGCCCGAGAGGGAGACGCTGCGGGCCCTCCGGCCGCCGGAGGAGGTGGGGGTCACCTCGACGGTGCCGTTGTCCTTGAGCTCGCGGACGATGTTGGAGACGGTGGCCGCCGACAGCCCGGTGGTCCGGGCGATCTCCGCCTGGGTGAGCGCCCCCGACCTGCGCACCGCGCGGACGACCCGCTCCAGGTTGGCCCGGTGCAGCGACGACTGCGACCCCGGAGTCTCCACGCCCATCCACTCCCGCCTCGTCGGCACGGCACGACCGCCGCCCCGGCCACCGGGCTGCGACAGTGGAGCCCGGTATCCGTACAACATATGAACTCTAAGCTCAGCCGCACACCCGGGAACACGTCAAGGCTCCGAACACCGGGACGGCGTCGGGCGGGGCCCTCCCATGGTACGGATCACCGCCCGGCGGCGGCCGGGGCGGAGGGGCGGGGGCTCTCCGGGGGCTCCCCGGGGCCCTCCGGCGGCTCGGGAACGGCTTCGGGAGCGGCTCGGGAGCGGCTCGGGAGCGGCTCCGGGGCCGGAAGAAGGCGTCGGCGAAGCGGCCGGGCCGGCCGGCGGCCTCCGGGTCGGCGGACCGGGTGGCGACCCGCCCGGAGGCCCGTGGCGAAAGCCGGCGGAAGGCCCCTCGCGAAGCCCGGCCGCTACTTGAGGGCGCCGGCCGTCAGCCCGGACTGCACCTGGCGCTGGAAGACGATGTACGCGGCGAGGACGGGCAGCATCGCGATCACCAGGCCCGCGAAGAGCCCCGACCAGTCGCCCTTGTACCGCTGGCTGGCCGCCAGCGCCACCAGGCCCTGGGGAAGCAGCTTCTTGTCGTCGTCGCCGACGTTGAGCACCGCCGGCAGCAGGTACTGGTTCCACTGCCCGAGGAAGTTGAAGATGCCCACGCTGATCAGGCCGGGCTTGGCCATCGGCAGCATCACCTGGAAGAACGTCCGGGTGTGCGACGCGCCGTCGATCAACGCCGCCTCCGCGACTGAAGTGGGCAGCGTCCGGAAGAAACCGGTCAGGAAGAAGACGGTGAAGGGCAGCGAATAGGCGATGTAGACGAGGATCAGCCCGTGGTACGTGTTGAGCAGCGCCATGTTCTTCATCACGAAGAACAGCGGCACCAGGGCCAGGATCACGGGGAAGCTCATCCCGCCCACGAACAGGTAGTAGACGAAGCGGTTGCCGGGGAAGTCGAAACGCGCCAGCACATAGGCGGCCATCGCGCCCAGCAGCATGGTGCCGAACAGCGAACCGGCCACCACCACGATCGAGTTGAGGAAGTACTCGCTCATGTGCGCCTGGGACCAGGCGCGGCTCCAGGCCCCGAAGTCCGGGCTCTTCGGCAGCGACCAGGGCGAGGAGAAGATCTCCTTGTCCGTCTTGAAGGCGCTCATCACCGCCCAGAGCAGCGGCAGGGTGACCATCAGACCCCAGATGACGAGGACGCCGTGCGAGAAGACGTTCAGCACGCCGCCCTCGCGCTCGCCGCCCACGCCCCGCGCCCGTTTCTCCGGCGGGGCGGCCGGCGCGGGGGCGTCCGGACGGTCCGACGGCTCGGCTTGCACGGTCACGGTGCCACCCCCGGGTGGTTGTGCGGACGGACGGAACGGGCGGGCGCCGGGGCCGCGGGCGGGCGCATCAGTACTCCAGCCGTTCGCGCCGCCCGAGCTTCATCACGATGCCCGCGAAGACCATGGTGACGATGAGCAGCGCCACGCCCAGGGCCGTCGCGTAGCCGGCCTGCCCGTCGGTGAACGCCTTGGTGTAGAGGTAGTAGGTGAGGACTTCGGTGGAGTAGTCCGGGCCCGGCCCGTCCATCATGATCTGGACGACCGCGAAGCCGTCCAGCGCCATGATCCCCATGTAGACCCAGCCGGTCTGGACGGTGTCCCAGAGCAGCGGCAGGGTGATCCGGAAGAAGGTCTGGACCCGGTTGGCGCCGTCCAGCAGCGCGGCCTCGTAGAAGTCCTTGGGGATGGCGCTCATCCCGGCGGAGAACAGCACCACGTAGAAGCCGACGTTGCTCCAGACCATCACCGCCGTCACGCACCACAGCGCCAGGTCCGGGTCGCCCAGCCAGTCGGGGTGGAGGGAGCCCAGGCCGATCGCGTCCAGGAAGGAGTTGATCGCCCCGCTGTTGGGGTTGTAGGCGAACTTGAACAGCAGGGCGACGATCGCGATGGACAGCACCTGCGGGAAGAAGTAGACGATCTTGTAGAAGCCGGAGCCCCGGACGCCGGCCACCGCCGCGTTCTTCCGGCGGCGGCCCCCGACGTTGAGCATGAACGCGAAGAACAGGCCGAGTCCCAGCGTCACCAGTGGCAGCACGAGCAGCAGCAGGAGGTTGTGCCCCAGGGCCTTCCAGAACAGCTCGTCGTCCCAGAGGCGTTGGTAGTTCTTCAGCCCCGTCATCTTGAACTTCGAGCTCAGGCCGGTCCAGTTGGTGAAGGAGTAGTAGATGGCCTGGACGAACGGCGAGACGACGAAGACCCCGTAGATCGCCAGCGGGACCACCAGGAACCCGGCGATGAAACGGTACTTACCGTGCTGCATGACCTCGGACCCCGATCTTGGAACTGCCGTGACGGGTGCCGCCTTGGCGCGGGACGGTGCGGGACGGTGCGGGACGGGCTACTTGTGCTTGTACTTCTTGACGGAGTCGTCCTTGCGGGTGTCGTCGGTGTACTTCTGGATCTTCTTGATGGCCTCGTCCGGGGTGAGCCGGCCGTCCATCATCAGACCGAGCGCCGCCTTGCCGATCTTCTCCTTCTGGAGCGAGACGTACCAGTCCTGGAGCCGCGGATTGACCACGTTCCGGCCGGCCTTGGTCAGCGCCTCCTGGGACGACGCCAGACCGGGCGGCAGGGTGAGACCCTCGGTGCCGCCGTTGAGGGAGGTGAGGGAGGAGACCGCCTTGATGAAGTTCTGCGTGGACTTCTTGCCCAGCATGATCCGCAGCAACTCCATGCCGCCCTGCGCGTTCTTGGCGTTCTTCGGCACGATGAACGGCTCGCCGCCGGACGCCCAGAGGGTCCCGAACGGCATCTTGTCGCTCTTGTCCAGGCTGGACGGCGCGCCGACCGCCATCCGGAAGTCCTTCGGCGTCATCTTCTTGGACTCGTTCTCCACCCAGGAGCCGTTCGGGATGAACAGCGCCTTGCCCTCGTTCCACGCCGTCTGCGACTGGATGTGGTCGAGACCCGCGGTGCCGCGCAGGATGTAGCCCTTCTTGTAGAGCTCGTAGTACGCCTCGAAGGCGGCCTTGACGGCCGGGTGCTTCCAGGCGTCAGGCTCCAGGTTGTCGATGCGGTCCAGCACCTCGGTGCCGCCGATCTTGGCGATGAACGGGTAGAGGCTGAACGGGATGTAGTACGGGTGCTGGCCCGCGTACGTCCAGCCGGCGATGCCCTTCTTCTTCGCCTTCTCGCAGAGCTTGAGCATCTCGTCCCAGGTCTCCGGGTACTGGGCGTCGAGCTTCTCCAGATTGGTCTTCGAGTACCAGACGCCGTAGACGGTGTAGGCGTAGTAGAAGACCCACACTTCGTCGCCGTCGAACTGGCCCATCTCGACGACGCCCGGGCGGAGGGTGTCCCGCACCTTCTTCTTGGGGTCGTCGAGGGAGGGCGCGTCGAGCAGGGCGTTGAGGTCGGTGAGCTGCTTGAGGCCGACCAGGGTGCCCAGGTCCATCTGCTTGGCGCCGGAGTTGTCGATGAGGTCGGGCGGGGTGCCGCCGTTGAACCGGGGCTGGATCTGCGGGGCGATGTCCTGGGTGCCGGTGTGCTTGATCTCGGCCTGCGGGTACGCCTTCTTGTACTCGGCCTCCGCGTCCTTGGCGTACTGCTGGCCGAAGCCGCCGTCGAAGATGACCACGTCGAGCGGGGCCGAGGCGTTCACCTTCAGCGGCTTCATCTCGCCGGCGCCACCGCCACCGCCGGCCGGCTTGTCGGGCTTCGCGTCATCGTCGTCGCCGCCGGACGCGCAGGCGCTGAGCGCGCTCATCGCCGGTACGGCCACCAGGCCGAGCGCGGCGGCGCGTTTGATGAGGTCGCGCCGGCTGAATTCCGAGGTGGATCCCATGCTCAAGTCCTCGCCTTCTCCAGGACTCAGGCGGTGTGGCGGTCTCCCCTGTGCAGTCGGCTCGACGAAGGGCACGACACCGCGGTTCGGTGGAAGCTGGGCGTGCTGGATGTGCTGAGCGTGCTGGACGTACTGGGCGTGCTGGAGGCGCTGGGTGTACGCCGGGGAGGTGCCCGGGCGGAGCCGTCGGCTCGTTCCCTCGGTGGGCCCCGGCGTTCCCCCGGTTCCGCCACGGCGACACGGGGTCGCCCCGGACGCCGACAGGTATAGTCCACTTCTCACCAACTGGGCAAGATCGGAAGCGTCTTTGACCGTCAGTCTTTCCCGAGTTGAGACCTCTCCGACACCGGGCGACACCAGCCCCGGAACCCTTGACACCACTGGAGCCTCACGCCCTACTTAACAGAGCGCGATCCGGGTGACAACGTTGTCTGCCTTCGGGAGAGGCAAGGGATGAGACAGAGACTCAGACGTCGCCGGCGGGCGCTCGCCCGTCCCGCGGCCGTCCTGGTGGCCGCCATACTGGTGACGGCCCCTCAGATCGCCCCGTCCGGCGCCGCGGCGGCGCCCGTCGGGAGGGCCGCGGACGCGGCGGCCGGGGCACGGGCGGAAGAGAGCTTCGCGTCCTCCTTCGAACCGGGCGACCCCCGCCCCGACTGGCGCAACACGGCCGAGACCGGCCCCGACGGCCGGGCCAGGTCCTCGGGCGTCGACGGCGGCGACGGCCAGGGCATCCCCGGCAACGCCACCGACAAGGTGACCGCCGTCCGGGCCAGCGGCGAGAACGCCGAGGGCGGCGAGATCAAGGAGAACCTGGTCGACGGCGAGCCCAGCAGCAAGTGGCTGGTCCGGCAGCGGACGGCCTGGCTGGAATTCGACCTCTTCGAGCCCGTCGCCGTCGCCCGGTACGCCCTCACCTCCGCCAACGACGCCCCCGGCCGCGACCCCCGGGACTGGACCCTGCGCGGCTCGGCGGACGGCAAGAGCTGGACCGTCCTCGACACCCGGCACGGCGAGGACTTCGAAAAACGGCTCCAGACACGGCAGTTCACGCTCTCCGGCAACACCTCCTACCGTCACTTCCGCCTCGACATCACCGGCAACGCCGGGGACGAGCTCACCCAGCTCGCCGAGGTGCAGTTCGCCACGGCGGACCCCGGCACTCCGCCGCCCGCGGCCATGCGCACGTACCCCGACACCGGCCCGGCCGCCTCCCCCACGGCCAAGCCCCGCGCCGGCTTCACCGGGAAGCACGCCCTGCGCTACGGCGGCACCCACCGCGCCAAGGGCCGCGCCTACGCGTACAACAAGGTGTTCGCCGTGAACGTGCGGGTCACCGCGCGCACCCGGCTGGCGTACAAGATCTTCCCCGCCATGGCCGAGCGCGACCCCCGCTACCCCGCCACCCATGTCTCCCTCGACCTCGCCTTCACCGACGGCACCTACCTGAGCCAGCTCGACGCCCGGGACCAGCACGGCGCGCCGCTGACGCCGCGCGGCCAGGCGGACTCCAGGACGCTGTACGTCAACCAGTGGAACAACAAGGAGGCGGCGATCGGCCGCGTCGCCGCCGGCAAGACCGTGGCCCGCGTCCTCGTCGCCTACGACGCCCCCGACGGCCCCGCGCCCTTCCGGGGCTGGATCGACGACGTGTCCCTGGCCCCCGCGCCCGAGGAGAAGCCCCCGGCCCACCCCGCGGACCGCGCCCTCACCACCCGCGGCACCCTCTCCAGCTCCTCCTTCTCCCGCGGCAACACCTTCCCCGCCACCGCCGTCCCGCACGGCTTCACCTTCTGGACGCCCGTGACCGACGCGGGCTCGACCAGCTGGCTCTACCGGTACGCGGCGGCGAACAACGCCGACAACCTGCCCACCCTCCAGGCGTTCTCGGCGAGCCATGAGCCCAGCCCGTGGATGGGCGACCGGCAGACCTTCCAGGTGATGCCCTCGGTCGCGGCCGGCACCCCCGACGCCTCGCGCACCGCCCGAGCCCTCCCCTTCCACCATGCGCGCGAGACGGCCACGCCGCACCACTACGGCGTCACCTTCGACAACGGACTGCGGGCCGACGTCGTGCCCACGGACCACGCCGCGATGATGAGATTCACCTTTCCGAGTGGATCCGCCGACAAGGCCAACGTCATCCTTGACAACGTCACCAACGCCGGCGGCCTGACGCTGGACACCGCGCACGGGACGTTCACCGGCTGGTCTGACGTCAAGAGCGGGCTGTCGACGGGAGCGGGCCGGCTGTACGTCTACGGCGTCTTCGACGCCCCGGTGACCGGCGGCGGCAAGCTGCGGCGCGGCGGGGCAGGGGACGGCAGCGACGTCACCGGCTACCTGCGGTTCCGGCCGGGCGCCGACCGCACGGTCACCCTGCGGATCGCGACCTCGCTCATCGGCACCGACCAGGCGAAGGCCAACCTGGAGCAGGAGATCCCGGCCGGGACGCCGTACGCCCGGGTCCACGACCGGGCCCGGTCGGCCTGGGACGCCCTGCTGGGCCGGGTGGAGGTGGAGGGCGCCACCGCCGACCAGCTCACCACCCTGTACTCGGGCCTCTACCGCCTCTTCCTTTATCCCAACTCCGGCTTCGAGAACACCGGTTCCGCCGATCGCCCCAAGCACCGCTACGCCAGCCCGTTCTCCGCGCCCACCGGCACGTCCACCCCCACCCGAACCGGCGCCCGGATCGTCGACGGCGAGATCTACGTCAACAACGGCTTCTGGGACACCTACCGCACCACCTGGCCCGCGTACTCCCTGCTGGCCCCCGGGCAGGCCGGGCGGATGGTGGACGGCTTCGTGCAGCAGTTCAAGGACGGCGGCTGGGTCTCGCGCTGGTCCTCCCCCGGCTACGCCGACCTGATGACGGGCACCAGCTCCGACATCGCCTTCGCCGACGCGCACGCGAAGGGCGTCCGCTTCGACGCCGAGGCCGCGTACGAGGCGGCGCTGAAGAACGCGACGGTCGCGCCGACGGACCCCGGCACCGGCCGCAAGGGCATGGACACGTCCGTCTTCCTCGGCTGGACGAGCACGAAGACGCACGAGGGCATGTCCTGGGCGCTGGACGGCTACCTCAACGACTTCGGGCTGGCGCGGATGGGCCAGTCCCTCTACGCGACGACGCACAAGGAGCGCTACCGGGAGGAGTCGGAGTACTTCCTCAACCGCGCCCGCGGCTACGTCAGGCTGTTCGACCGGCGGATCGGCTTCTTCCAGGGCCGGAACGAGGACGGCTCGTGGCGGCTGTCCCCCGAGGCGTACGACCCGCGGGTCTGGGGCTACGACTACACCGAGACCAACGGGTGGAACTTCGCCTTCACCGCCCCCCAGGACACCCGCGGCCTCGCCGCGCTGTACGGCGGCCGGTCCGGGCTGGCGAAGAAGCTCGACGCCTACTTCGCCACCCCGGAGACAGGCGATCCGCGGTTCGCCGGTTCGTACGGCGGGGTCATCCACGAGATGACCGAGGCCCGGGACGTCCGCATGGGCATGTACGGGCACAGCAACCAGCCCTCCCACCACATCGCCTACCTGTACGACGCGGCCGGGCAGCCGTGGAAGACGCAGGCGAAGGTGCGCGAGGTGCTCTCCCGCCTGTACCTCGGCAGCGAGATCGGGCAGGGCTATCCGGGGGACGAGGACAACGGCGAGATGTCCGCCTGGTACGTCTTCAGCGCGCTCGGCTTCTACCCGCTGGTGATGGGGCAGGGCGAGTACGCGATCGGGTCGCCGCTGTTCACCAAGGCGACCGTGCACCTGGAGAACGGCCGCGACCTGGTGGTCAAGGCCCCGCGCAACAGCGCGCGGAACGTGTACGTGCAGGGGCTGACGATCGATGGCAAGCCCTGGAACTCCACGGCGCTGCCGCACTCGGTGGTGGCGAAGGGGGCCACGCTGGAGTTCGCCATGGGCCCCGAGCCGTCCTCCTGGGCCTCCGGCGAGGGCGCCGGGCCGACCTCGATCACGAAGGACGACAAGGTCCCGGCCCCGCTGTCCGACGTCACCGTCCCGGACGGCTCCGCCCTCACCGACAACACCTCCCGCACCGCCGCCACCGTCACCACCGTCCCGCTGGAGGTGGCCGCCGGCTCCCGGATCACCTCGTACACCCTCACCTCCGCCGACCGCACCCGGGCGCCCCGGAGTTGGGTTCTCGAAGGCTCGAATAATGGGAGTGACTGGAGCGGAACCGATCGACGCGAGGGACAGTCCTTCACATGGGACCGGCAAACGCGGGTGTTCGCTCTGCGCACTCCGGTCACCTACCGTCACTACCGGCTGAAAGTCGTCGGTGGCGAGGCGAGTCTGGCCGAGATGGAGCTGTTGGGTTCACCCCAGCGGTAGTTGAGGCCGGGAAGCCTGTGTAGAGTCTGTGAAGATCCAGTGCTGCTCTCCGTGCACGGAGGGCGGCACTGCTGCACCTTTTCTCATGGTTGGGGGGAAACTTTCCATGACTACTGTTTCGCGTGTTTCTCGGCGCGGTCTCTCGCGCCTCGTCACCGCCGCCGTCGCGGTGGCCCTGGTCGGGGGGACGGCCGGAGTCGCCGCCGCGCACACGACGGGCGCCCAGGTCGCCGCCGCGAAGAAGCCGAGCGCTTCCGCGCCGGTGTTCCCGCTCGGTGCCGTCGCCAAGAAGGGCGACGCGTTCTACTACTACGAGGCCGACGGCAAGGGCGGTCTGAAGCCGCGCCAGGCCAGTGGCGCGAAGTTCACCGACGTCACGCAGGCCACCTGGGTGGACCGCGACGCGGACGGCCGCCAGGACGGCAACTACTACGTCGAGCGCGGCGACCTGAAGTTCATCGGCCTCGCGGGCCACGCCCGCACCGTCGTGCCGGGCTTCGGTCACTTCAAGGACACCATCCTGTCGCCGGGCAACCTTGCCGGCTCCCGGCAGTCGGACCTGCTGGCCCGCAGCAAGAGCGGTCACCTGAGCCTGTACACCGTCAAGGAGGACGGCACCTTCTCCGGTGAGAACCTGGTCCCCGGCAAGGAGTGGGGTCAGTACACCGACCTCGCGGGCCGCGGCGACCTGACCGGTGACGGCAAGACGGACATCGTCGCCCGCGACAAGTCCGGCACGCTCTGGCTCTACAAGGGCACGGGCAAGGCGAACAAGCCCTTCGAGGCCCGCACCAAGGTCGGCGGCGGCTGGAACAAGTACACCAAGGTCTTCTCCAACGGCGACCTGAACGGCGACGGCCACAGCGACCTGCTGGCCGTCGACGGCAAGGGCGCGCTGTGGCTCTACAAGGGCACCGGCAAGGCCGCCGCGCCCTTCAAGGCCCCGGTGAAGATCGGCAACTCGGGCTGGAACCAGTACCGCCTGGTCTACTGACCGCCCTGGCGGTGACGCGTCACCGGGCCGTGCCCCGCTCGCCGGCGGCACGGCCCGTTCCCGGCTCCGCCGGGTTCCGCCTCTTCACGTGGTCTCGTGAAGATCCGGCGCTGTTCTCCGTGGACGGCGAGCAGCGTCGCTGCACCTTTTCTCATGGTTGGGGGGAAACTTTCCATGACTACTGTTTCGCGTGTTTCTCGGCGCGGTCTCTCGCGCCTTGTCACCGCCGCCGTCGCGGTGGCCCTGGTCGGGGGGACGGCCGGAGTCGCCGCCGCGCACACGTCGGGCGCCCAGGTCGCCGCCGCGAAGAGCCCGTCGGCTTCCGCGCCGGTGTTCCAGGTCGGTGCCGTCACCGCCAAGGGTGACGACTTCTACGTCTACGAGGTCGACGGCAAGGGCGGCCTGAAGCCGCGCGAGGCCCGCGACCCGTGGAAGGACCTGAGCGAGATCGCCCAGGTCGACCGCGACGCCGACGGCCGTCACGACGGTGACTACTTCATCACCGAGAACGGCCGCGACCTCAAGTTCCACGGCATCACCGGCAAAGACACCAACCTCGTGCCCAACTACGGGTACTTCTACCACGGCCTCATCTCGCCCGGCGACCTCGGCGGCGGCAACGCGGCCGACCTCGTCGCACTGGGCAAGGGCGGGACGGCCAACGTCCGCTTCAACAAGTTCGACGGCGGGCTCGTCAGCGAGATACAGCTCCGGGGCGCCGAGTGGGGGACGTACACCGAGCTGGCGGGCCGGGGCGACTACTCCGGTGACGGCAAGACCGACATCGTCGCCCACGACCGGGACGGCGTGCTCTGGCTCTACAAGGGCACCGGCGACGCCCAGAAGCCCTTCGAGGCCCGCACCCGGATCGGCGGCGGCTGGAACAAGTACCACCACCTCTTCTCCAACGGCGACACCGACGGCGACGGCCACAGCGACCTGATGGCCATCGACAACGACGGCGCCCTGTGGCTGTACAAGGGCACGGGCGAGGCCGCCGCGCCCTTCAAGGCCCCGGTGAAGATCGGCAACTCGGGCTGGAACCAGTACCGTCTGGTCTTCTGACGCCCCTGAGGTGACACAGCACCACCGGGCCGTGCCCCGCTCGCCGGCGGCACGGCCCGTTCCCGGCTCCGCCGGACTCCACTTCTGTGCCCTCTTTCCTTCTCCAGGAGACCCAGTGGCCCACATCCCCGGCCGCAAGGGGCGCGCGCTGCCGCGCCTCGTCACGACGGCGATCGCCGTCACCCTCGTCGGCACCACCGCCGGCACGGCGCTGGCCGACGGCCCCGCCGAGCAGTTCTCCGGCGCCCTGCCGGGGACTCGGTCCGCCGAGGTCGCCGCCGGGAAGCCGACCGGTGCGGCGCCGGTGCTGCTCGTCGTCGCCGTCGACAAGTCCGCTGTCCGCTCCTTCGTTCCGGACGGCAAGGGCGGCCTGCGATCGCTCGGGTCGTCCCGCAGCGACAAGGACTGGGAGCGCACCAAGGCGGTCACCTTCGTCGACCACAACCGGAACGGCAAGCTCGACGGCATGTACGTGCTGGTGGACAACGGCGACGTCTTCCACCAGAGCCCCGGGAGCCACGCCGCCAAGGTGGCGCGCGGCTTCGGCGGCTACGACACCTTCTTCACCCCGGGCGAGCTCGGCGGGACCTACGGTTCCGACATCCTCACCCGGGACAAGCAGGGTGTCCTCTGGGTCCACCAGGCCGACGGCAAGCTCGGCCGCGACTACGCCAAGCTCGCCCCGCGCAAGCGGGTCGGCGGCGGCTGGGGCCAGTTCACCGCGATCACCGGCCGCGGCGACCTGACCGGCGACGGCAGGACGGACATCGTCGCCCGCGACAAGTCCGGCACGCTGTGGCTCTACAAGGGCACGGGCGACATCAACAAGCCCTTCGCGTCCCGGACGAAGGTCGGCGGCGGCTGGAACCAGTTCACCAAGCTCGTCGCGACGGGTGACGTGAACGGGGACGGCCACGCCGATCTGCTCGCCGTGGACGGCAAGGGCGCCCTCTGGCTCTACAAGGGCACGGGCAAGGCGTCCTCGCCCTACCAGTCGCGGGTGAAGATCGACGGTTCGGGCTGGAACCAGTACCGCCTAGTCTTCTGATCGCACTACTTTTCTCAGACAATTCGGTAATACGGAGTCTTACGTGACCCACACCAACGGCCGCCGCTTCGGCGGTCGCGCACTCCCCCGCGTCGTCACCACGGCGATCGCCGCCGCCCTCGTGGCCGGCACCGCCGGTACGGCGCTGGCCGACGGGCCCGCCGCGGCCCCGGCCGGGAAGCTCGGCCCCACGGTGACCGCCGACAAGACGGCCGCCGCCAAGGCCACCGTCGCCGACCCGAGCGGCGCGGCGCCCTTCCTGGTGCTCAACGCCATCGACAACAAGGGCGACTACTACTCGTACCAGCCCAATGGCAAGGGCGGCCTCACCGCCCGCAAGGCGGGCAAGAACACCAACGCGTCCCGCAACGCCTGGAAGCAGATGCGGCTGGCGACCCAGCGGCACAACCAGTTCGGCGAGGGCGACGGCCACTACTACGTCCAGAAGAACAACGAGGCGTGGTTCGCGGACAAGGGCTTCAGCCAGCGCGTCGGCACCGGCTGGAGCATGTACGACACCGTCTTCTCCCCGGGCAACCTGGGCGGTTCGGCGTACGGTGACGTGCTCGGGCGCGACAAGTCCGGCGTGCTGTGGATCTACCAGGCCGACATCATCGGGAAGCTGTCCGCCCGCAAGAAGGTCGGCGGCGGCTGGGGCCAGTTCACGGCCATCGCCGGCCGCGGCGACCTGACCGGCGACGGCAAGACGGACATCGTCGCCCGCGACAAGTCCGGCACGCTCTGGCTGTACAAGGGCACCGGCGACCTGAACAAGCCCTTCGCGGGCCGCACCAAGATCGGCGGCGGCTGGAACAAGTTCGACCTGCTGGTCGGCACCGGCGACGTCGACGGCGACGGCCACGCGGACCTGCTGGCGCGGGACAAGTCCGGCGCGCTGTGGCTCTACAAGGGCACCGGCAAGCAGAACGAGCCCTTCAAGGGCTCGGTCAAGGTGGGGACGGGCTTCGGCCAGTACCGCCTGATGTTCTGACGCTTCGTCAGGTCACATCGAAACCTGTGGCTCCCCTCCACCCGGAGGGGCGCCACAGGCGTTTCAGGGCCCTGCGCGGAGAGTCCGCCGGCTCCGGTCTCCTCGGCCGCGACGAACCGGACCGGGGCGGTCCGCGCGTTCGATCTGGCGGGACCGTCCCCGGGCGACTACGCGCGGGCTTGAGGGTGACCTCAACTCCGGGGTGCCGGGGACGGTGTGGCAGCATCGGTGATCACGCGGGGGGGGGCGTGGGCGGTACGCGCGCGACACCTCCGTCGTGCCGTTTTCCCGACGCCTCCTACCGTACGGAGCCCTACGTGCCCCACGCTTCCGGCCGTTCCCGCCGCCGCGCCCTGTCGCGCGCCCTCACCGCCGCGACCGCCGTCGCCCTGGCCGCCATCACCGCCGGCACGGCGTCGGCGGATGTCCCCGGCCCCGGTTCCGTCCCAGCCGTACGGCCGCCGGCGGCACCGGCCCTGCGGGCCGGCAACGCCCGCATAGCGCCGGACGCGCCTGTCTTCCCCGTCCAGGCGGTCGACCGCCGGGGCGGCTACTTCGTCTACATGCCCGACGGCAAGGGCGGGCTGGCGTCGCGCAAGTCCTTCGGCGGCGACTGGAGCGCGATCAAGGCGGCGACGGGGGTCGACCACGACCGCGACGGGGTCTGGGAAGCCACCTACGCCATCGGGCCGGACGACTCGGTGGGGTACATCACCCCGAAGGGCGCCCGGGAAGTCGCCACCGACTGGGGCCAGTACGACAGCTTCTTCTCCCCCGGCAACCTCGGCGGCGCCAAGCAGTCCGACATCCTGGTCCGCGACCGCGCGGGCGTCCTCTGGCTCTACCTGGCCAAGGCCGACGGCTCCCTCTCCGGCCGCAAGAAGGTGGGCCCGGGCTGGGGGCAGTACACGGCGATCGCCGGCCGCGCCGACCTCACCGGCGACGGCCGGACGGACGTCGTCGCCCGCGACGGCAAGGGCACCCTCTGGCTCTACCAGGGCACCGGCGACACGGCCCGCCCCTTCAAGTCCCGCACTCGCATCGGCGACGGTTGGAACCAGTTCAACCTCCTCCTCGGCACCGGCGACGTGGACCTCGACGGCCACGCGGACCTGCTGGCGCGGGACGGCAAGGGCGCGCTGTGGCTGTACAAGGGGACGGGCCGGGCGTCGGCGCCGTTCAAGTCCCGGGTGCTGGTGGGGAAGTCGGGCTGGAACCAGTACCGGCTGCTCTTCTGAGTGACGCTTCCGGAACCCACCTAACCCAGCGGCCCCTCGTGGATACGCTGGGTGTGTGAGCGCGACCAAGTCCAAGGACCCGTACGCCAACCCGCGCGCGTTCTACGGCTCCGAGCTGGAGCGCCTGCGCAACGAGGCCGGCCTGTCACAGACCGGCCTCGGGACACGGGCGTTCTGCTCGGGTTCGTACATCGGCCAGTTCGAGTCGGCCCTCCGCATCCCGCAGTTGGAGCTGTCAAAGCGGTTCGACGAGATCTTCGGGACCGGCAAGCACATGCAACGACTGTGCAAGCTCGCCCGGAGGTACAAGGTCGCCCACTACTTCGAGGACGCGGCGGAGCTGGAGCGGCAGGCGAAGTCGATCAGCGAGATCTCATCGATGTACGTGCTCGGGTTGCTGCAGACCGAGGCATACGCACGGGCTGTGACACTGGCTACGCAGCGGTTCACCTCACAGGAGGTGGTGGAACGGCTCGTGCGAGCCCGAATGGAGCGGTCAAAACTGCTGGAGAGCCCGTCCGCTCCCGTCTACTGGGCGATCATCCATGAAGCGGCGCTGCGCGTAGCCGTGGGCGGGCCCGAAGTCATGGGCGAGCAGCTCGATCATCTCGTCGAGGTAACGCGCACCCTGCCCAACGTCGTCATCCAGGTGATGCCCTTCGCCGCCGGAGCACACCGATTGCTGAACACGATGGTCTCGCTGATGGAATTCAGCGACGCCCCACCTGCCGTCTACACCGAAGGTGCGGATACGGGTCAACTCATTGAGGATCCCATCCTGGTCGCCCACTCCCAACGGTCATACGATCTGGCCAGGGCTGACGCGCTCTCCCCGGCAGCGTCCCTGGCCCTGGTCGAATCGGCGGCGAAGGATTGGACGACGCATGGGCACCACATCTGACATACGCACAACGGAATGGCGCACATCGTCCTACACGAATGGAGACGGCGGCAACTGCGTCGAAGTGGCGGATCAAGTTCCCGGGGCTATTCGCGTCCGCGACAGCAAAGCTCCCGAGCGTGCGTTGATCCGCTTCCCCAGAGTGAGTTGGGCAGCGTTCGTCAACGCCGTCGGCGAAACCATCCCGTAGCCGTCCGCCCGGACGCACCGAGGGCCGCACCCCGTGCGAACACGGAATGCGGCCCTCGGGCGCGAAGCGCCCTACCGCTTACTTGCGGATCAGGCTGCGCAGCACGTACTGCATGATGCCGCCGTTGCGGTAGTAGTCCGCCTCACCGGGGGTGTCGATGCGGACGACCGCGTCGAACTCGACACCGGTGTCGGTGGTGACCTTGACCGTGCGCGGCGTGCGGCCCTCGTTGAGCTCGGTGACGCCGGTGAAGGAGAAGGTCTCCTCGCCGGTCAGGCCCAGGGACTCCGCCGAGGCGCCCTCGGGGAACTGCAGCGGGAGGACGCCCATGCCGATGAGGTTGGAGCGGTGGATGCGCTCGTAGGACTCGGCGATGACGGCCTTGACACCGAGGAGCGCGGTGCCCTTGGCGGCCCAGTCGCGGGACGAGCCGGAGCCGTACTCCTTGCCGGCCAGGACGACGAGCGGGATGCCCTGCTCGATGTAGTTGCGGGAGGCGTCGTAGATGAACGACACCGGACCGCCGTCCTGGGTGAAGTCGCGGGTGAAGCCGCCCTCCGTGCCCGGCGCGATCTGGTTGCGCAGGCGGATGTTGGCGAACGTACCGCGGATCATGACCTCGTGGTTGCCGCGGCGGGAGCCGTAGCTGTTGAAGTCACGGCGCTCCACACCGTGCTCGGTGAGGTACTTGCCGGCCGGGGTGTCGGCCTTGATCGCACCGGCGGGCGAGATGTGGTCGGTGGTGACCGAGTCGCCCAGCTTGGCCAGGACGCGGGCACCGGCGATGTCGGTGACCGGGGCCGGCTCCATCTGCATGCCCTCGAAGTACGGGGGCTTCCGGACGTAGGTGGACTCGGCGTCCCACTCGAAGGTGTTGCCGGTCGGGATGGGCAGGGCCTGCCACTGGGCGTCGCCCGCGAAGACGTCCTGGTAGGACTTGTTGAACATGTCCTCGCCGATGGCATTGGCGACGACGTCGTTCACCTCGGCCTCGGAGGGCCAGATGTCCTTGAGGTAGACCGGGTTGCCGTCCTGGTCGGTGCCCAGGGCGTCCTTGGTGATGTCGACCTTCATCGAGCCGGCGATCGCGTAGGCCACGACCAGCGGCGGCGACGCCAGGTAGTTCATCTTGACGTCGGGGTTGATCCGGCCCTCGAAGTTGCGGTTGCCGGAGAGCACCGAGGTGACGGCGAGGTCGTGGTCGTTGACGGCCTTGGAGACCTCCTCCGGCAGCGGGCCGGAGTTGCCGATGCAGGTGGTGCAGCCGTAGCCGACGAGGTTGAAGCCGACCTTGTCGAGGTACGGGGTGAGGCCCGCCTTGTCGAAGTAGTCGGTGACGACCTTGGAGCCCGGGGCGAGGGTGGTCTTGACCCACGGCTTGCGGGTCAGGCCCTTCTCGACCGCCTTCTTGGCCACGAGCGCGGCGGCGACCATGACGTAGGGGTTCGAGGTGTTGGTGCAGGAGGTGATCGCGGCGACGGTGACGGCGCCGTGGTCGATCTCGTACGTCGAACCGTCGGGGGCGGTCACGGTGACCGGCTTCGACGGGGCACCGGCGGAGACGGCCGGGGCGTCGGAGGCCGGGAAGGACTCCTTGCCCGCCTCGTCGACGTCGTCGACGTAGTTGCGGACGTCCTGGGCGAACTGCGCGGCGGCGTTCGCGAGGACGATGCGGTCCTGCGGGCGCTTCGGGCCGGCGATCGACGGGACGACCGTCGACAGGTCGAGCTCCAGCTTCTCGGAGAAGTCGGGCTCGGCGGCCGGGTCGAGCCAGAGGCCCTGCTCCTTGGCGTACGCCTCGACGAGCGCGACCTGCTGCTCGCTGCGGCCGGTGAGCTTGAGGTAGTTCAGGGTCTCGCCGTCGATCGGGAAGATCGCGGCGGTGGAGCCGAACTCCGGCGACATGTTGCCGATGGTGGCGCGGTTGGCCAGCGACGTGGCGGCCACGCCCTCGCCGTAGAACTCGACGAACTTGCCGACGACGCCGTGCTTGCGCAGCATCTCGGTGATCGTGAGGACGAGGTCGGTGGCGGTGGTGCCGGCGGGCAGCTCACCGGTCAGCTTGAAGCCGACGACGCGCGGGATGAGCATCGAGACCGGCTGGCCGAGCATCGCGGCCTCGGCCTCGATGCCGCCGACGCCCCAGCCGAGGACGCCGAGGCCGTTGACCATGGTGGTGTGCGAGTCGGTGCCGACGAGGGTGTCGGGGTACGCCTGGCCGTTGCGGACCATGACCGTACGCGCGAGGTGCTCGATGTTCACCTGGTGGACGATGCCGGTGCCCGGGGGGACGACCTTGAACTCGTCGAAGGCGGTCTGGCCCCAGCGCAGGAACTGGTAGCGCTCCTTGTTGCGGCCGTACTCCAGCTCGACGTTCTGGCCGAAGGCGTCCTTCGTGCCGAACTTGTCGGCGATGACCGAGTGGTCGATGACCAGCTCGGCCGGGGCCAGCGGGTTGATCTTCGCCGGGTCGCCGCCGAGCTCCTTGACGGCCTCGCGCATGGTGGCGAGGTCGACGACGCAGGGGACGCCGGTGAAGTCCTGCATGATCACGCGGGCCGGCGTGAACTGGATCTCCTGGCTGGGCTGGGCCTGCGAGTCCCAGTTGCCCAGCGCGCGGATGTGGTCGGCGGTGATGTTGGCGCCGTCCTCGGTGCGGAGCAGGTTCTCCAGCAGCACCTTGAGGCTGTAGGGAAGGCGAGCGGAGCCCTCGACCTTGTCCAGCCGGAAGATCTCGTACGACTCGTCGCCCACCTGCAGCGTGCTGCGGGCGTCGAAGCTGTTCGCCGACACGACAGTCTCCTTCATGTGCATGAATGCGCGTACTGCGGCCATCCTGCCGCGACAACGCCGCGCCGGTCCGCTAAGGTTGCCCTAACTTAGGCATGCCTTAGTATTTCTTGCCGACACGACGACGGTACGCCTCTCTCGGCATATATCTCGATGTCGAGATAACTCTAGTACATCACCGGGGATCGGTCATGCCCGGATGAGCGATCGCGCGCGCGGGGCGCCCGCGCTCCCGCGTCAGTCGCCGGTCGGGCCGTTCTGGCGGTCCTTGGGGGCGCTGAGCACGGGCTTGATCAGGCCGAGCAGCAGGTCGGCGGTGGCCGATACGACGAGCATCCAGCGCGGGACGTCGGAACCGCCGTCGTCGGGGGTGGAGGTCATGGCCGGTGCTCCTCACGTTCGGGGGCCGGGCGGGCGGAGAGCCCCTGGGCCCTGTTCGCCCTGTGAGAGGGCTGTTGGGGCGTGGCCGTTCCGCTTCGGCGGGGGCGAGCTTTGATCATGGGAGGTACCGCCGACCGGGTGAGCCGACGCCGGCGGCTCCCGCTATCCGTCCCGCCTCCCCCTCTCGCCCCTCTGGTCGCGCCAGACGCGCACCACGTCCTCGACGTCGAACAGCGTCAGGTTGAGCGGCGGCCCCTCGGGCGGCCGGCGGAGGGCCGCGGCGATCTTCTCGTTGATCGCGGCGAGGACGTTCCGGACCTCCCGTTCCGACCGGGCGCCGAGCGCCGCCGCGTGGGCGTCCTCCGCCTCCTTGCGCAGGACGAGCGACGGGGGCAGGAACGACAGGTTCTCCCGCCGCATCTTCTCCTTGACCCACCACATGTCGTCGTAGGGGCGGTCGAGGCCGGGCAGCGGCTTGCCGAAGCCGGGGAGGTCGGAGAACTCCCCGCGCGCCGCCGCCTCGCGGATCTGCCGGTCGGCCCAGGTCTCGAAGTCCACGCCGGGCGGCTTGCGTTCGGTCATCGGTCGGCTCCCCTCACCTCCGGCCTGCGCGTCCCTTCCAGTGTCGCGCACCGGGGCGGGCGCGCGCGGAGGGGGTCCGGCACGCTCGTCGGCTCACTGCATCAACTCGCCTCCCCCGCGGCACGATCGGGCGGGTCAGGCGGGTCAGGCGGGCCGCGCGATCGGGCGGGTCAGGCGGGGCCGAGGCTGGTCCGGACGAGGTCCAGGATGGCCTCGTCGCCCAGGCCGGAGGAGCGCGCCTCCGCGACGAGCCGGCCGGCGGCGGCGAGCAGCCGGGCGCGGTCGGCGACGGCGTCACCCGTGGTGACCACGGCGCCCCGGCCGCGCCGCAGTTCGATGATCCCCTCCTCGCGCAGCCGCTGGTAGCCGCGGAGCACGGTGTGCACGTTGACGCCGAGCGAGTCGGCGAGGGCGCGGGCGGCGGGCAGCCGCTCCCCCGGGCGTACCGAGCCGTCGGCGACCGCGCCGCGGACGGACGCGGCGATCTGGTCGCCGAGCGGCACGGGCGAGCCGTGGTCGAGGCGGACGAGCACGTCAGCCCCCGGTGCCCGCGCGCCGACGGGCCCGGTCGGCGAGGGTGTTGAGCAGGGCGGCGGCGGTCGCGGCGTCGTCGACGGTGACGACGAACTCGCCGCCGGCCGCCAGCCGGACGGTGAGGGCGTCGCCGGAGCGCAGCACGAACCCGCTGCGCCCGGAGCGGGCGCGGTAGCCCCAGCCGCCGAACTCGCGGAACGCGTCCACCGCGCGGCCGTCGGCCGACACGACGCGGTCGAGTCCGATGCGCAGCCTGGGCCGGGGCGCCCACACGGGCGCGACCGTCAGGCCGTGGCGGTCGACGGTGACGCGCGCGCCGGACAGCGGCAGCACCAGCACGGCGCCGACCGCCATCCCCAGCCCGGCCGTCCAGCCGCCCGCGAAGCCGAACCCGGCCGCGACGGCCACGAGGGCGACGCCGATGCCGAGCAGCGGGCGGGAGACCACCGTGCGCGTCCAGGCCGCGCCCTCCGAGGCGCCGAGCGGCAGGCGGGGGGCGACGGAGGCCGGGGCGGCGACCGCCTGCCGCGGGCGCGGGGCGGTGAGACCGGCGAGGAGGACACCGAGGACCCCCGCCACGAGGGCGGAGAGCAGGGTGGTCAGCAGGGTGGCGAGGCCGAGCCGGGCGTCGTCGGGGGCGTCGGCGGACGCGTTGCAGAGGACGGTCCAGATCATGAGCGAGCCGATCAGCGCCGCCACCGCGTAGGCGGTGGCGGCGAGGGCGCGCCAGGAGAGGACTTCGAGTTCGAGGAAGAAGGCGAGCGCGGCGAAGAGGACGGCGAGGGAGAGGACGAGGGCGAGGCCCTGGTAGGCGAAGGAGTTCGCGACGGTGAAGCCGTCCGCCCGGCCGGAACCGCCGAAGTGCGTGGCCAGCCGGTCCGGCAGCCGGTCGCGCCGGCGTTCGAAGAGGAGGAGGAAGGCGGTGGCCGCCAGGAGGTAGGGCAGCGCGAGGAGGACTGGGCGCCAGGGCCGCCCGGCGGTGCGCAGGGGAAGGTTCACCGACCACCTCTCGACGTGACGGGCCGCAGGGAACACATTGTTCGCATGCCAATAGAACAAAGATAGATCACAACGCCCTGCCGCGAAAGATCTCATATCTGAGATACCGTCTACCTCATGACAGACGCTTACCTCGCCCGCATCGGCAAGCTCATCCGTGACGCCCGGCAGCACCGAGGCTGGACTCAGTCGCAGCTCGCCGACGCGCTCGGCACCAGCCAGAGCGCGGTCAACCGCATCGAGCGGGGAAATCAGAACATCAGTCTTGATATGATCGCTCGTATCGGTGAAGCGCTGGACAGCGAGATCGTCTCCCTGGGCTATGCCGGCCCCATGCACCTGAGGGTGGTCGGCGGACGCCGGCTGTCCGGCGCGATCGACGTCAAGACCAGCAAGAACGCGTGCGTGGCCCTGCTCTGCGCGACCCTCTTGAACGCCGGCCGCACCACCCTCCGCCGGGTGGCCCGGATCGAGGAGGTCTACCGGATCCTGGAGGTGCTGGGCAGCATCGGCGTCCGCGCCCGCTGGATCAACGACGGCAACGACCTGGAGATCGTCCCCCCGGCCGACCTCGACCTGGACGCGATGGACCGCGAGGCCGCCCGGCGCACCCGCAGCGTCATCATGTTCCTCGGCCCGCTGCTGCACCGCATGGACCAGTTCGGCATCCCGTACGCGGGCGGCTGCGACCTGGGCACCCGTACCGTCCAGCCGCACATGACGGCGCTGCGCCACTTCGGCCTGGAGATCACCGCCACCGACGGCACGTACCACGCGAAGGTCGACCGGAGCGTCTCCCCCACCCGCGCCATCGTCCTGACCGAGCGCGGCGACACCGTCACCGAGAACGCCCTGCTGGCCGCCGCCCGGCACGACGGCGTCACCGTCATCCGCAACGCCAGCTCCAACTACATGGTCCAGGACCTGTGCTTCTTCCTGGAGGAGCTGGGCGTCAAGGTCGAGGGCATCGGCACCACGACCCTCACCGTCCACGGCGTGGCCCACATCGACCGGGACGTCGACTACGCGCCGTCGGAGGACCCGGTGGAGGCGATGAGCCTGCTGGCCGCGGCGGTGATCACGGAGTCGGAACTGACGATCCGCCGGGTGCCCATCGAGTTCATGGAGATCGAACTGGCCGTCCTGGAGGAGATGGGCCTCGACCACGAGCGCAGCCCCGAATACCGCGCCAACAACGGCCGCACCCGCCTCCTGGACCTCACCGTCCGCCCCTCCAAACTCCGGGCCCCCATCGACAAGATCCACCCGATGCCGTTCCCCGGCCTCAACATCGACAACGTTCCGTTCTTCGCCGCCATCGCCGCCTTCGCGCAGGGCCAGACCCTCATCCACGACTGGGTCTACGACAACCGCGCCATCTACCTCACCGACCTCAACCGCCTCGGCGCCGACGTCAAACTCCTCGACCCCCATCGCGTCCTCGTCGAGGGCCCCACCCGCTGGCGCTCGGCCGAAATGATGTGCCCGCCCGCACTCCGGCCCGCGGTCGTCGTCCTCCTGGCGATGATGGCGGCGGAGGGAACGTCCGTGCTCCGCAATGTGTACGTCATCAACCGGGGTTACGAGGACCTGGCGGACCGGTTGAACTCCATCGGCGCGCAGATCGAGATCTTCCGGGACATCTGAGGCGCCGGAGGCGATCCGAGGCGCCCGAGGCGTCTGCGCGAAGGGCGCCGCCGTGCCGTCCATCCCCGTCCGCGTCGACGCGGGCCGGGAGGGGGTGCGGCGGCGCCCTTCGGCTGTGTGGACGAAGCGTCGGGTCGGAGGGGCGGCCGGATATCGTCCTTGGGGCGGGGTGGCCGGAATTGCCGCCATGGTGTTGCCGGGGAATCGACCCGAAGACATGATCACTTCTCGTATCCACCCGATCACGTATCCGGGAGTCGAGAAGTGTTACGCCGTGCCCCTGTCCGCGTCCTCACCCCTGTCGCCGTGACAGCGACCCGCGTTCTTCCACTCGCACGGACGGCCCCACAGGACCTTTCGGCCCGGGCTCGCCCCGCCGCCTCGGTGACGGCCTCCGAATAACGCGGCCGCCGGGGCCTCGGCCGGTTGACCGATCCGGGTCACGCGCCCCGCCGGGCGGGCGGCCACGTCCGGTCTCGCCCCGCCCGACATCGGCTGCGACTGCCTTCGCTCGCACTTCTTCCCGCCTCCCGGCCGCGTTTTTCCGCCGCCGAAGGTGCGGCGACGCGTACCGAATCCCCCTTCATCGCGACGTGCTTCCGCACGGCCGCGTTCAACGATGTTCCACGACAAAGGAGTTGCAGGTTTCCATGCGCATACGCCGGAGAGCTCTCGTCTTCGCCACTATGAGTGCGGTGTTATGCACCGCCGGATTCATGCCGTCGGCCGGCGAGGCCGCCGCCGACAATGGCGCGGGGGAAGAGACGAAGTCCTACGCCGAAACCTACCGCCTCACGGCGGATGACGTCGCGAACATCAACGCGCTCAACGAAAGCGCTCCGGCCGCTTCGAGCGCCGGCCCGTCGTTCCGGGCCCCCGACTCCGACGACAGGGTCACCCCTCCCGCCGAGCCGCTCGACAGGATGCCCGACCCGTACCGTCCCTCGTACGGCAGGGCCGAGACGGTCGTCAACAACTACATACGCAAGTGGCAGCAGGTCTACAGCCACCGCGACGGCAGGAAGCAGCAGATGACCGAGGAGCAGCGGGAGTGGCTGTCCTACGGCTGCGTCGGTGTCACCTGGGTCAATTCGGGTCAGTACCCGACGAACAGACTGGCCTTCGCGTCCTTCGACGAGGACAGGTTCAAGAACGAGCTGAAGAACGGCAGGCCCCGGTCCGGCGAGACGCGGGCGGAGTTCGAGGGCCGCGTCGCGAAGGAGAGCTTCGACGAGGAGAAGGGCTTCCAGCGGGCGCGTGAGGTGGCGTCCGTCATGAACAGGGCCCTGGAGAACGCCCACGACGAGAGCGCTTACCTCGACAACCTCAAGAAGGAACTGGCGAACGGCAACGACGCCCTGCGCAACGAGGACGCCCGTTCCCCGTTCTACTCGGCGCTGCGGAACACGCCGTCCTTCAAGGAGCGGAACGGAGGCAATCACGACCCGTCCAGGATGAAGGCCGTCATCTACTCGAAGCACTTCTGGAGCGGCCAGGACCGGTCGAGTTCGGCCGACAAGAGGAAGTACGGCGACCCGGACGCCTTCCGCCCCGCCCCGGGCACCGGCCTGGTCGACATGTCGAGGGACAGGAACATTCCGCGCAGCCCCACCAGCCCCGGTGAGGGATTCGTCAATTTCGACTACGGCTGGTTCGGCGCCCAGACGGAAGCGGACGCCGACAAGACCGTCTGGACCCACGGAAATCACTATCACGCGCCCAATGGCAGCCTGGGTGCCATGCATGTCTACGAGAGCAAGTTCCGCAACTGGTCCGAGGGTTACTCGGACTTCGACCGCGGAGCCTATGTGATCACCTTCATCCCCAAGAGCTGGAACACCGCCCCCGACAAGGTAAAGCAGGGCTGGCCGTGATGTGAGCGGGGTGGAGGGGAGCCGGTTGCCCGGCTCCCCTCCACCCTCTCCCCCGCCACCACGAAAGTCGCTACAGCTCGTGTCCCGTCGTGCTGTCGACGTGCGCCGGGAGTTCGCCCTCGTGGCGGTCGCCCGTCGTCGGGGTGCCCGTGGGTTCGAACATGAGGATGGAGGCGCCCGGGGAGGACGGCTTGTGTTCGGTGCCCTTGGGCACCACGAAGGTGTCGCCCTTGTGCAGGCGCACCGTGTGTTCCGTTCCGTCGGAGTCGCGGAGCGCCACGTCGAAGCGGCCGTCCAGGACGAGGAAGAACTCGTCGGTGTCCTCGTGGACGTGCCAGACGTGCTCGCCTCGGGTGTGGGCGACGCGGACGTCGTAGTCGTTCATGCGGGCGACGATGCGCGGGCTGTAGACGTCGTCGAAGGAGGCGAGGGCCTTGGCGAGGTTGACGGGCTCGGTGTCGTTCATGGTCCGAGTCTCGGCGGGAGCCCGCCGCGGCGTCTTGTACGTTGCTGGCACGCCCGTCATGCCTTCATGAGGGCGCTCGCCCCGAAGGAGACGTCGAAGCGGTCGCACCAGATGCTGACGCTGGTGTAGCGGTCGAGGTCCAAGTCCCGTGGGAGCGCGTAGTTCTGGTCGCCCTTGTTGCCCTTCAGGGAGCCGAGGCTGACGTGGGCGCCGTCGTCGAAGACGTGCCAGCCCGCGCGGCCCGGTTTCACCGGTGCGTCGCTGAGGAGGACCTTCACATCCGGGCCGTTGCTCGTGTCGAGGCCCTCCAGGCGGAGGGTGCGGCTGCCGTCCGGGAGGCGGAGGACGCGGACGGTGCCGGAGGTGGTGTGTTCGTGGCTGATTAGGGTGCCCGTGGCCAGAGTGCGGGCGGAGGCGGTGGGTGCCGCCTCGTGGACCGTCTCGTTCTGCCAGAGCTTCCACGGCTGGAACCAGTAGGCCGCCGCCCCGGCCGCCAGGACCGCGACGCCCAGCGCCCCGGCGAAGAACGGTCGCCGCCACCACCGTCGTACCCGTACCTGCACCACTGTCCGTCTCCCGTCGTCTCGCGCCATCCGGACCCGTATGAAGCGCAACGTCCGGGACGGCCGGATTTCTCCCGCGACCGGAGCGGGCACGCGATCGAGGGATCGGCGGACCAGGGGATCAGGGGATCAGGGGGTCACGGCAGCACCGCCACCCCGTCCAGTTCCACCAGCGCCTCCTCGTCCCACAGGCGGACTACGCCGACCACCGCCATCGCCGGGTAGTCGCGTCCCGCGAGCCGGCGCCAGACACGGCCCAGCTCTCCCGCGCACGCGCGGTAGGCCGCGACGTCCGTCGTGTAGACGGTGACGCGGGCCAGGTCGGCCGGGGTGCCGCCGGTGGCCGCCAGGGCGGTGAGGAGGTTGGCCAGCGCGCGTTCGAACTGGGTGGGGAGGTCGGCCGGGAGCAGACGGCCCTCGGCGTCGAGGGCCGTCTGGCCGGCGAGGAAGACGAGACGGCCGCCCTCCGCCACCACCGCGTGCGAGAAGCCCCGGGGCGGGGAGAGTTGCGGCGGGTTGACGCGGGTCGGCCGGGCCGGGCCCCCGTCGGCCCCGGTCACCGGTACAGCTCCCTCGCGATGATCGTGCGCTGCACCTCGGTGGCGCCCTCGTAGATGCGCGTCGCCCGGACCTCCCTGTACAGGTGTTCCAGGAGGTGCCCCTGTTCCAGGCCGCGGGCGCCGTGGATCTGGAGGGCGGCGTCGACGACGTACTGGGCGGTCTCGGTGGCGTAGAGCTTGGCCATGGCCGAGCGGCCGGCGACGCCCGGTTCGCCCGCGTCGTAGGCGGTGGCGGCGGCGTGGACGAGGAGGGCCGCGGCCTCGGTGCGGGTGGCCATGTCGGCGAGCTGGTGCGAGACGGCCTGGAGGTCCTTCAACGGGCCCCCGAACGCGCGGCGTTCGGCGGCGTGGGTGAGCGCCACGCGCAGGGCCGCGCGGGACATGCCGACGGCGAACGCGCCGACGCTGGGACGGAAGAGGTCGAGGGTGCGCAGGGCGACGCCGAAGCCGCCGTCCACCTCGCCGAGGACGTCGTCGGGGCCGACGGGGACGCCGTCGAAGGTGAGCAGCCCGACGGGGTGCGGGGCGATCATGCGCAGGGGCCGGCCGCCGAGGCCCGGCCGGTCGGCCGGGACCAGGAACGCCGTGACGCCGTGCGCGCCGGCGTCGGGGCGGGTCCGGGCGAAAACGGTGTAGAAGTCGGCCTCCGGGGCGTTGGAGATCCACTGTTTCTCGCCGTGCAGCGTCCAGCCGGAGCCGGAGGCGGGCTCGGCACGCAGTCTCAGCGCGGCGGCGTCCGATCCCGCCTCCGGCTCGCTCAGCGCGAAGGCCGCGACGGCCCGTCCGGCGACGACCTCCGGCAGCCAGCGGGCGCGCTGCTTCTCCGTGCCGGCCTCGGCGATCGGATGAGCGCCGAGGCCCTGGAGGGCGAGGGCGGTCTCCGCCTCGGTGCACTCCTGGCCCAGGGCCTCGCGCAGCAGGCAGAGGTCGACGGCGCGGACGACGCCGTCCGGTGGGAAAACCCGGGCCAGCAGCCCGTGTTCGCCCAGCGCGGCCACCAGCGGACGGTTGACGCGCCCGGGTTCGGCCGCTTCGACGAGCGGACGGAGCCGGCGGGCGGCCAGGGTGCGTAACGTGGCGGTCCAGGCGCGCTGTTCGGGCCTGAGCGAGGCGAGCGGGGGGCGGCCCGGCGGGCGTTCAGCGGAGGTTTCCTCAGAGGCGCCTCGGGGGGTGCCTTGGGAGGTGTCTCGCGGGCCGTCCTGGAAGGTGTCTCGGGAGGAAGGCATCCTCGTCGGTCCTTTCGGAAGCGTGTGGTCCTTTGTCGCGCTCTGTTGACTGTCGTCACGGCCTCGTTACGCTGGCAGCGCATCCGTACGGCTGGCAAGTCCTCCCGCACCGCCCCCGGCCCCCGCGCGCCGCCGGCGGTCCCCCGCACCTCCACCCTTTCCCGGCACGAGGGGGCGCGACCCGTCATGGAGCTCATGCCGTCGGCCCACGTCGACACCTTCCCCCGCGACAGCCTCCCGCCGCCCGACCGATGGCCTGACCTGCCGTTCGGGCCGGACGTCCCGCGCTACCCGGACCGGCTCAACTGCGGCGCGGAGCTGCTGGACGCGACCGCGGCGCGGCTCGGCCCCGACCGGCCGGCGCTGCGGGACAAGTCCGGGAGCGTCTGGTCGTACGCCGAACTGTGCGAGCGTGTCGACCGGTTCGCGCACACGCTCACCACCGACCTGGGTGTCGTCCCCGGCAACCGCGTGCTGCTGCGCGGCCCCACCACCCCGCTCCTCGCCGCCTGCTGGCTGGCCGTGATGAAGGCGGGGGCGGTCGCCGTGACCGTGCCCGACGCGCAACGGGCCCGTGAGCTCGCCGAGATCTGCCGCATCGCCCGCGTACGGCACGCGCTCTGCGACGCGCGCTCCACCGGCGAGCTGGTCAAGGCGGCCGTTCCCGGGCTGCGGACGACGCCCTTCGGCGGCGGCTCACCCGGTGACCTGCTGCGGCTGTCGGCAAAGAAACCACCATCGTACGCCGCGGTGGCGACCTCGGCGGACGACGTCGCGCTGATCGCCTTCACCTCCGGGACCACCGGACCGCCCAAGGGCTGCCTGCACTTCCACCGGGACGTCCTCGCGGTCGCCGACACCTTCTCGGCGCGGGTGCTCCGGCCCCGGCCGGACGACGTCTTCGGCGGCAGCCCGCCGCTCGGCTTCACGTTCGGCCTCGGCGGGCTGCTGGTCTTCCCGCTGCGGGCCGGTGCCTCGGCCGTCCTCGCCGGCTGGTCGGGCGCCGGGCAGCTGCTCGCCGACGTCCAACGGCAGCGCGTGTCCGTGCTGTTCACGGCCCCGACGGCGTACCGGGCGATGCTCGACCGGATCGGCTCGTACAACACGTCGTCCCTCCGCAGATGCGTTTCCGCGGGCGAGCACCTGCCCGCCGCGCTCTGGCACGCCTGGCGGGCGGCCACCGGGCTGCCGTTGATCAACGGCATCGGTGCCACGGAGATGCTGCACATCTTCCTCGCCGCCGACGAAACGTCCCGCCCGGGCACGACCGGACGCCCGGTGCCCGGCTTCGAGACGCGGATCGTCGACGACACCGGCCGGCCGCTGCCCGACGGCTCGCCCGGGCTGCTGGCGGTGCGCGGCCCGGTCGGCTGCCGCTACCTCGCGGACGAGCGGCAGACGACGTACGTCCGGGACGGCTGGAACCTCACCGGCGACCGCTACGTCCGGGACCCCGATGGCTGCCACACCTTCCTCGGCCGCGCCGACGACATGATCGTCTCGGGCGGGCACAACGTCGCGGGCCCCGAGGTCGAGGAGACGCTGCTCCGCCACCCGGACGTGCTGGAGGCGGCCGTCACCGGGCGGCCGGACGAGCGGCGCGGCGAGGTCGTCGTCGCCCACGTGGTGCTCCGGCCCGGCGTCCCGCGCACCGGGCACACCGCCGACGACCTGCGCGAGTTCACCAAAAAGGAGATCGCCCCCTACAAGTGCCCTCGCGAGATCGTGTTCCTCGACGCGCTGCCGCGCACGCCCACCGGCAAACTCCAGCGGTTCCGGCTGCGTTCGGGCGCTTTACAGTTTCCCCGTGACTGACCACCAGCCGTCCCACACCCCCCGCTCGCTGATCGTCTCCTTCTACGGTGCGTACGGCCGCGGGGCCGCCGGGCGACCGGCCGGCCCGCTGCCGGTCGCGGCGCTGATCCGGCTGCTCGGCGCGGTGGGCGTGGACGCGCCCTCGGTGCGGTCGGCGGTCTCCCGGCTGAAGCGGCGCGGCCTGCTGACCTCCGGCCGGACGGCGGACGGCGCGGCCGGGTACGGACTGTCGGACGCGGCCCGGCAGTTGCTCGACGACGGCGACCGCCGGATCCTCGGCCGGCCCGCCACCCGTCCCGGCCACGGCTGGCTGCTCGCGGTCTTCTCCGTGCCGGAGGAGGAGCGGCACAAGCGGCACCTGCTGCGCTCGCGGTTGTCCCGGCTGGGCTTCGGCACGGCGGCACCGGGCGTCTGGATCGCTCCGGCGCATGTGCATGAGGAGACCCGGCACACGCTCGACCGGCTGGGCCTGGCCCCGTACGTCGACCTGTTCCACGGCCGGCACCTCGGCTTCGAGCCGACGGCGGAGGCGGTGGCCCGCTGGTGGGACCTGGACGCGCTGGCCCGCCGGCACCACGCGTTCCTGGAGGCGCACGAGCCCGTGCTGCGCCGCTGGGCGCGGCGGCGGCCGACGCCGCCCGAGGAGGCGTACCGGGACTACCTGCTGGCCCTCGACTCCTGGCGCCGCCTGCCGTACGCCGACCCGGGCCTCCCGGCGGCCGTGCTGCCCACGGGGTGGCCGGGCGTGCGCTCGGCGCGGGTGTTCACGGCGTTGCACCGGAGACTGCGGGACGCGGGCGAGACGTTTGTGGCAGGGGTGCTGGACAGGGGGGTCGGCTGATTTCAGTCCGTTGGGGGTGCCCCCGCTGGGGGAGATCGAGGACAACCGCGCGCAGCGCGGTTTCACAGGGGCTGCGGGGCACTCCCCCCGGAAACGGTGAAAGGGCGGGATGGGGGCGGCGCGCCCTACCCCCGCCGCCCGACCGGCGGCTTCCGGCTCCCCGCCCGGTACTGCACCGGCCAGGACACGCCCGGCCCGGCATACTCCTGCTCCGCCGCCGCGTGCAGCGTCCAGTGCGGGTCGTAGAGGTGCGGCCGGCCGAGGGCGCAGAGGTCCGCCCGTCCGGCCAGGATCAGTGAGTTGACGTCGTCCCACGACGAGATCGCGCCGACGGCGATCACCGGGACGCCCGCCTCGCTGCGTATCCGGTCGGCGAACGGCGTCTGGTACGACCGGCCGAACGCGGGCCGCTCGTCGGGGACGACCTGGCCCGTCGAGACGTCCACCGCGTCCGCGCCGTGCGCGGCGAAGGCGCGGGCGACGGTCACCGCGTCGTCGGCCGTCGTGCCGCCGGGCGCCCAGTCGGTCGCCGAGATCCGCACGGTCATCGGGCGGTCGGCGGGCCAGACGGCGCGTACCGCGTCGAAGACCTCCAAGGGGTAGGCGAGCCGGCGCGGGAGATCGCCGCCGTAGGCGTCGTCACGGTGGTTGGTGAGCGGGGAGAGGAAGGAGGAGAGCAGGTAGCCGTGGGCGCAGTGGAGTTCGAGCAGGTCGAAGCCGACCCGGGCGGCGGAGGCGGCGGCGTTCGCGAACTGCTCCCTGATCGCCCGCAGTTCGTCGGCGTCGAGTTCCCGTGGCACCTGACTGACGCCCGGCCGGTACGGCAGCGGTGACGGGCCCGCCACCGGCCAGCCGCCCTCCGGCAGGGGGTCGTCGATGCCCTCCCACATCAGCCGTGTCGAGCCCTTGCGCCCGGAGTGGCCGAGCTGGACGCCGACGGCCGTGCCGGGGGCCGCGGTGTGCGCGAAGTCGGTGATCCGGCGCCAGGCGGCCTCGTGTTCGGGGGCGTAGAGGCCGGTGCAGCCGGGGGTGATGCGCCCTTCGGGGCTGACGCAGACCATCTCCGTCATCACCAGCCCCGCGCCGCCGAGGGCGCGCGCCCCGAGGTGGACGAGGTGGAAGTCGCCGGGTGTGCCGTCGGTGGCGGAGTACATGTCCATCGCGGAGACCACGACGCGGTTGCGCAGCGTCAGTCCGCGCAGGGTGAAGGGGGTGAACATGGGCGGGGTTCCGGCCGGAACGCCCGCTTCCGCCTCGACGGCGGCGACGAACGCGGGGTCGCGGAGCCGCAGGTTGTCATGGGTGACGCGGCGACTGCGGGTGAGGAGGTCGAAGGCGAACCGGCGCGGCGTCCGGTCCCGGCGCCACTCCAGCTCCTCGAACCACTCCAGGCTCGCCCGGGCGGCGCGCTGGGTGGACTCGACGAGCGGGCGGCGCTCGGCCTCGTACGCCGCGAGGGCCGCCGGGACGTCCGGGTGCGCGGCCAGCTGCCCGGCCAGGGCGAGGGCGTCCTCGACGGCGAGCTTGGTGCCGGAGCCGATGGAGAAGTGGGCGGTGTGGGCGGCGTCGCCGAGCAGCACCGTACGGCCGTACGACCAGCGGGCGTTGACGACGGTGCGGAAGGCCGTCCAGGTGGAGCGGTTGGAGCGCAGGGGGCGCCCGCCCAGCGCGTCGGCGAAGAGGGCGGCGCACGCGCGGAGGGTCTCCTCCTCGGTGCGCCGGTCGAAGCCGGCCCGGCGCCAGACCTCCTCGCGCATCTCGACGATCACCGTGCTCGCGTCGGGGGCGTAGGGGTAGCCGTGCAGTTGCATCACGCCGTGCTCGGTCTCGGCGATCTCGAAGCGGAAGGCGTCGAAGGCGAAACCGGCGGAGAGCCAGATGTAGCGGCAGCGGTGGGTGGTGAGGGTGGGACGGAAGTGACCGGCGTGGGCGGCGCGGGTGGCGCTGTGGACGCCGTCGGCGGCGACGACGAGGTCGTGGCTGCGGGCGAGTTCGGCGGCGGGCGGCGCCTCCGTACGGAACCGCAGGTCGACGCCGAGGCCGCGGCAGCGCTCGTGCAGGATCCGCAGCAGCCGGTGGCGGCCGAGCGCGGCGAAGCCGTGGCCGCCGGAGCGCAGGGCCCGGCCCCGGCGGACGACGTCGATGGCGTCCCAGCGGACGAACGAGCGGCGGAGCGCGGCGTAGACGTCGGGGTCGGCGCCCTCGATGCCGCCGAGTGTCTCGTCGGAGAGGACGACACCGAAACCGAAGGTGTCGTCGGGGGCGTTGCGCTCCCAGAGGGTGACCTCGTGCCCCGGGTCCTGACGCTTCAACAAGGCGGCGGTGTAGAGCCCGCCGGGCCCGCCACCGATGACCGCGACCCGCATCTCAGACGCCCCGCCACCGCGGCGCCCGCTTGGCGGTGAACGCCGCGTGGAACTCGGCGTAGTCGGCGCTGTTCATCAGGAGCGCCTGGGTGGCGGCGTCGAGTTCGACGGCGGCGGAGAACGGCATGTCCAGCTCGGCGGCGAGCAGGGCCTTGGTCTGGGCGTGGGCGAGGGCGGGCCCGTCGGCCAGTCGGCGGGCCAGGGCGAGGGCCGCGTCGGCCGCCTCCCCCTCCGGCACCAACTGGCTGATCAGCCCGATGCGTTCGGCCTCGGCGGCGCGGACGGTGTCGCCCAGCATCAGCAGCCGGGTGGCGTGGCCGAGGCCGACGACGCGCGGCAGCAGGTAGGCGGCGCCCATGTCGCCGCCGGAGAGGCCGACCTTGGTGAAGAGGAAGGCGAACCGGGCCGTGGGGTCGGCGACGCGGAAGTCGGCGGCGAGGGCGAGGACCGCCCCGGCTCCGGCGGCGACGCCGTGCAGGGCCGCGACGACGGGGAACGGGCACTCGCGCAGGGCCCGGACGACCTGCCCGGTCATACGGTTGAAGTCGAGGAGCCGGCGGGTGTCCATGGCGAGCGTGGCGCCGATGATGGCGTCCACGTCCCCGCCGGAGCAGAACCCGCGCCCTTCACCGCCGAGGACCAGGGCCCGCACCGAGCCGTCGCGGGCGAGTTCGGGGAGCAGGTCGCGCAGGTCGGCGTAGGCGCCGAAGGTGAGGGCGTTGAGTTTGTCGGGGCGGGTGAGGGTGACGGTGGCGACACCGGAGTCCAGGGTCAGGCGCAGGTGCCGCCATGCGCCGGTCGTGGCCGCCGAGCCGGTGAAGGGGTTCGCCGGGGTGGTGGCCGGACTCGTGGGGTGGGACGTGTTCGACGGGCTCGGCGTATTCGGCGTGTGCGGTGCATCCGACGGGTGCGGCGGGTGCGACGGGCTCATGGGCGACGGGCTCATCGGGCGCGGCCTCCTTCAGCCGGGTGGGCTGGTGCCTGCCCGGCGAAGTTATCACCGTTGTGTGACTGTCGTCACGAGTGCGCGATGGGCACCGCGGCCTCCCCGGACTGCTCCGGCCCTTCCGGGCGGCCCAGGCAGGACACCAGGAGCGCCTTGATGGTGTGCATCCTGTTCTCGGCCTGGTCCCAGACGACGGAGTGGACGGACTCGAAGACCTCGTCGGTCACTTCGAGGGAGGTGAGGCCGTGCCGTTCGTGGATCTCCCGGGCGACCGAGGTGCCCAGGTCGTGGAAGGCGGGCAGGCAGTGCAGGAACTTCACGGCCGCGTTGCCGGTGGCCCGGAGGACATCCATGGTGACGGCGTACGGGGCGAGCAGCGCGATCCGCGCGTCCCACACCTCGCGCGGCTCGCCCATCGAGACCCAGACGTCGGTGGCGACGAAGTCGGCGCCCGCCACGCCCTCGGCGACGTCCCGGGTGAGCGTGACGCGGGCACCGCTCCAGCGGGCGAGCCGCCGCGCCTGCTCGACGACCTCGGGGTCGGGCCAGAGCTCCTCGGGGGCCACGATGCGGACGTCCATGCCGAGCAGGGCGCCGGTGACGAGGTAGGAGTTGCCCATGTTGTAGCGGGCGTCGCCGAGGTAGGCGAGGGCCACGTGCTCCAGGGGCTTGGCGGTGTGCTCGGAGATGGTGAGGACGTCGGCGAGCATCTGGGTGGGGTGCCACATGTCGGTAAGGCCGTTGAAGACCGGCACCCCGGCATACGCGGCGAGCTCCTCCAGCGTCTCCTGGGCGTGCCCCCGGTACTGGATGGCGTCGTACATCCGGCCGAGGACCCGAGCGGTGTCCTTGGCGGATTCCTTGTGGCCGAGCTGGGAGCCGGCGGGGTCCAGGTAGGTGGTGCGCGCGCCCTGGTCGGCGGCGGCGACCTCGAAGGCGCAGCGGGTGCGGGTGGAGGTCTTCTCGAAGACCAGCGCGATGTTGCGCCCGGTCAGCCGGGGCACCTCGGTACCGGCCCGCTTGGCCGCCTTCAGCTCGGCGGCCAGCTCGACGAGGGCGTGGAACTCCTCGGGGCTGAGATCCGTCTCCTTGAGCAGGCCGCGGCCCGCGAGGTCTGTGGCCATGAGGACTCCCTGAATGCCGTGCGCTCCCGGATGCGGCGCGTTCCCGTACGCCTCCGCACTGGAATGCTATGCGCTTGATCGCAATATTATGCACTCATCGTCTCATGGGGCATACACCGGCCCTTCATAGGCACCCACCGGCCCTCTCCGGGCATCCCCTCACAGGCACCCACCGGCCCTCTCCGGGCATCCCCTCACAGGCATCCACCGGTTCTCTCCAGGCATCCCTCACAGGCACCCACCGGTCCTCTCCAGGCATCTTTCACAGGCACCCACCGGTCTTCTCCCGGCATCCGCTCACAGGCGCCCACCGACACTTCAGTCCCACGGCCCGCACCCATGGACCCGCGCTACCCGACGGCATCCCGCTCCACCGGGCAGCTCATACAGCGCGGCCCGCCCCTCCCCCGGCCGAGTTCGCTGCCGGGGATGGTGATGACCTCGATCCCATGCTTGCGCAGGAAGGTGTTGGTCGTCGCGTTGCGTTCGTACGCCACGACCACGCCCGGCTCTATCGCCAGCACGTTGCACCCGTCGTCCCACTGCTCCCGCTCAGCCGCGTGGACATCCTGCGTCGCGGTGAGCACCCGGATCGAGTCCAGCCCCAGGGCGGCGGCGATGGCCCGGTGCATATGGGCCGGCGGGTGGTCGGTGACCTTCAGCTCCCGCTCGCCGACCCCGGGCTCGATGGTGTACGAGCGGAGCATGCCCAGCCCGGCGTACTGGGTGAAGGTGTCGCCGTCGACCATGGTCATCACCGTGTCCAGGTGCATCACGGCCCGGCGCTTGGGCATGTCCAGCGCCACGATGGTCCGGGCGGAACCGGTGGCGAACAGCCGGTGGGCCAGCATCTCCACGGCCTGCGGAGTGGTCCGTTCGCTCATCCCGATCAGCACCGCGCCCTGCCCGATGACCAGCACGTCCCCGCCCTCGATGGTCGACGGGTAGGCGGCCTGGCCCTCCGACCAGATGTGGAAGTCGTCCGCCGCGAACATCGGGTGGTGCCGGTAGACGGCCTCGTAGTGCACGGTCTCGTGCCAACGGGCGGGCCAGCGCATGGCGTTGATGCACACGCCGTCGTAGATCCAGGCGGAGGTGTCGCGGGTGAAGAGGTGGTTGGGCAACGGGTTGATCAGGAAATCGTCGAGGTCCATCACATGGAAGCGGACGGAGACGGGCTCGGCGTGCCGCTCCAGGAACTCGCGCTTGGTCATCCCGCCGACGAGCCAGGACGTCAGCTCGGGGGCGGGCATCCGCTCGAAGGCCGCGCGCAGCGGGCCGGTCGCCAGCGGGCCGTACTCCTTCTCGTCGAAGACCCGGTCCAGGACGAGCGTGCGCGCGGCGGGCACCCGCAGGCTCTCCTCCAGCAGGTCCCGGAAGAGGTGCACCTCGACGCCGCGCTCGCGCAGCACGTCGGCGAAGCCGTCGTGTTCGGCGCGGGCGCGGCGGACCCAGAGCACGTCGTCGAAGAGGAGGGCGTCCTTGTTGGACGGGGTGAGCCGCTTCAGCTCCAGGTCCGGGCGGTGCAGGATGACCCGCCGCAGCCGCCCGGCCTCGGAATCGACATGGAATCCCATCCCCCCATCCTCACCTGATTCAGGCGTGATCACCCCGAGTGGCGCGGGGGGAACCACGACGGAAGGACGTCAGACACCCGACGCACGGGCGGAAGGCTCGCGGCGGGGGAACGTCAGGCACGCCACGAGGGCGAGCGCGGCGGTGACCGCCGCGAACACCCATCCCGCACGGAGAGTGCCCAGGCCGAGGCGGTGGGCACCACCGCCCAGGGCGACGAGCACGGCCACGCCGAGGGCCGTGGCGCCCTGCCGGGACACCATGAGGACACCCGACCCCAGGGATATCCGGTCCTCCGGCAGCCGCCCGGCCGCCGCGAACATCACCGACTGGCAGAGCGCCGTGCCCACGCCCGCGAGGACGAGCCCGGGCAGGACCGCGGCGGCGTAGCGCGGCTCACCGTTCACGCTGGTCAGCCACCACAGCGGGGCGGCCGTGAAGCAGAGCGCGCCCAGGGTGGCGGCTCCCCGCTCCCCGATCGCCCGGACGACGCGGCCGGCCAGGGAGGAGACCACGAGCACCGTGCCCGGCCAGGGCGCGAGGGCGAGTCCGGAGCGCTGCACCGACCAGCCCCAGATGTCGGAGCAGAGCACGGACGCGGCGAGCAGCATGGCCGAGTACGCGAGGAAGTAGCAGAACAGCCCGAGGGTGGCGGCCGTGAAACCCCGGGTGCGGAACAGCGCCGGATCGACGACCGGCTCGGGAACGCGCCGCACGTGCCGGACGCCGAGCCCGGTCGCCACGATCCCGGCGGCGAGCACGCCGAGCGTGGCAGGCGAGGTGCGGCCCCAGTCGCCGGCCTCGACGACGGCGGTCGTCAGGGCGCCGACCGCGACGAACACCAGCAGCGTCCCGGGCGGGTCCCAGCTCCGCCGGGCGGCCGGGGCGGGACGCGGCAGCAGGCGGACGCCCGCCGCCAGGGCGGCCAGCACGACCGGGACGTTGATGAGGAAGACCCAGCGCCAGTCGGACGCGGCGAGCAGCCCGCCGAGCACCGGCCCGGCACTGGCCGCCACGGCGCTGATGGCCGTCCAGACGCCGACGGCCGTGGCGCGTTCGGCGGCGGGGAACGCGGGCAGCGCGAGGGAGAGGGAGGTGGGCACGAGCACGGCCGCGCCGACGCCCTGCGCGACCCGGGCGGCGACCAGCCACCCCAGGCCGGGCGCGAGCCCGCACCCGACGGAGGCCAGCCCGAACACGGTGAGGCCGATCAGGAACGACCGCCTCCGGCCGAGGACGTCGGCCAGCCGTCCGGCCGGGATCAGCAGTGCCGCGAGCACGATGGTGTACGCGTTGAGCACCCAGGAGAGCCCGGCCGCCGAGGCCGAGGAGAAGTCCTCGCCGATCACCGGGAAGGCGACGTTGATCGCGGAGACATCGAGGACGGCGAGGAACTGGGCTGCGGACGCGACGGCGAGAACCAGCCAGCGGCGGGGGTCAGCACGCGGTTCGGAGTGGTCTTCGGGGCGGGACTCGGAATGGGCTGCGGAGTGGGCTGCGGAACGGGCCGCGGACGGGGGGTCGAGCGATTTCACGTGCTCAGGCAGGGACTTCATGCACCCCAGCATCGGGAGATCGACGCACGGCCACGAGTGGCAGCAATGACAACGCCCGGTACATTACTGCCATGCCCTCGATCGCCGTGGCAGCCACTGACGGCATGCCCTTCTTCGAATTGGCCATTCCCTGCCATGTGTTCGGGACCGACGTCTTCGGCAGCGGCGGTGCCTTGGGGTGGAGCGCCGACTTCGGTCCTGGAGAAGCGTTGGGGCGGGGTGGCGGCTTCGGCCCGGAAGAGGCGTTCGGGCCCGTTGGCGTCGTCACCGCGGACAGCGCCACCGGAAGGGGTGCCGGTGATCACCGGGGCGTCGGGCGGTCGCGCCGTGCCGCCGCCCCGACCGGCTCCGCGCGGCCGGGCGACTCGCGCGGCCCGGACGGTGCCGAGTGGAACCGCCGAACGGCTCCCGAGGGCTGGTACGACCTGCGCGTCTGCGCCATCGACACGGCGGAGGGCGATGCGCGCGCCCGCTCGTGGTTCCGCGCGCGGACCCCCTACGGCGCCGACGACCTCGTCACCGCGGACACGGTCCTCGTCCCCGCCTCCGCCGACGTGTACGGCGACCCGCCGAGGGAGTTGGTGGACGCCCTGCGCGAGGCGCACCGGCGGGGCGCGCGGGTGGTGTCCCTGTGCTCCGGCGCGTTCACGCTCGCGGCCACCGGACTGCTGGACGGCCGGACGGCGACGACGCATTGGGGGTACGCGCGGCTGCTCGGCGAGCGCTACCCGGCGGTGCGGGTGGACCCGTCCGTGCTCTACGTCGACCACGGCGACGTCATCACCGGTGCGGGAGCGACCGCGAGCATCGACGTCTGCCTGCACCTCGTCCGCCAGGACTTCGGCGTCGAGGCCGCGAACGCGGTGGCCCGCCGGCTGGTCGCGCCGGCCCATCGGCCGGGCGGGCAGGCGCAGTTCATCCAGGCGCCGCTGTCCGAGCGGACCGACGACTCCCTGGCGCCCCTCCTCCACTGGGCCGCGCAACGACTGGCCGAACCCCTGACCGTCGCGGACCTCGCCCGCCAGGCACACACCAGCCCCCGCACCCTCATCCGCCGCTTCCACGCGGCGACCGGGACGACGCCGATGCAGTGGCTCCAGGCCCAGCGCATCGCGCGGGCACGGGAGTTGCTGGAGGCGAGCGACGCGTCCGTGGACCGCGTGGCCGAACTCTGCGGGCTGGGCACGGCGGCCAACCTCCGGCGCCGCTTCACCAAAGCGGTCGGCGTCCCGCCGAACGACTACCGGAGAACGTTCCGGGCCCGGCGGGTGGCGTAGACCCTCCACGCCGGGCGAAACCGCCGAACGTGCCGGACGGGCTGATTTCAGCCCGTTGGGGTCCCCCCTCTGGGGGAGTTTGAGGACGAGCGGCGAAGCCGCGAAAAGCGGGGTCTGGGGCGCAGCCCCAGGAAACGGCGAAAGGGCGGGGTTGGGGCCCTCACCCCCGCCCCCCAGGTACCGGATCGCACCGCACCACACCACACGCATCCGGACGTTCCGGCGGCTGACGGCTGGCGGCTGGCGGCTGGCGGCTGGCGGCTGGCGGCTGGCGGCTGGCGGCTGGCGGCTGGCGGCACGTCTACCTCGGTACGTCCCCTCGGGAGCGCGCACCGGCGAGACGAGCCGATCCGTGTCGCCGGCCGTCCGCCGGGACGCCCGTCCGGCACGGCCGGCGACACCGACGGCCCGTACGGCCGCCATCCGCACCCCACCCCCGTCGCCTCACAGCCTCGGATCGACCGGCTCCGACTCCAGGGCCAGCACCGCGAACACCGCCTCGTGCACCCGCCACAGCGGCTCCCCGTCGGCCAGCCGGTCCAGGGCCTCGAGGCCCAGCGCGTACTCGCGCAGGGCCAGCGACCGCTTGTGGCCGAGGTGGCGGTTGCGGAGGCGGGCGAGGTTGTCCGGGCGGGTGTACTCGGGGCCGTAGACGATCCGCAGGTACTCCCGGCCCCGGCACTTGACGCCCGGCTGAACGAGGCCGCCGTCCTCCTTGCGGAGGTACGCCTGGAGGGGCTTGACCACCATGCCCTCGCCGCCGTCGGCCGTGAGGTCCAGCCACCATCGGACGCCGGCGGCCACGGACGCCTCGTCCTCCGTGTCGACGACGAGCCGGCGCGTGGGGGCGAGGACGCGGTTGACCCACGGGCGGCGGTAGCCGCAGGGCTGGTTGCCGAGCGCGGCGCCGATCTCCTCGGCCTCGATCATCCGGTCGATGAGGCCCAGTTGCTCGTCGTGCGGCAGCCGGGTGAGGGACCGGCCCTCGGCGGCGAGTATCTGGAACGGCGCCAGCCGTATGCCGTCGAGCCCGTCCGTCCGCCGGGTGCCGGCGGGACGCGGCAGCTCGTCGGGGGACGGCTCGCCGGGCCAGCCACGCGTGGTGTCGCCGACCGGCCAGCAGTATCGTCCGTACGCCTCCGTGAACGCGGCCGCGTCGGCCGCGCGTTCCTTTTGGCGCCCGAGCAGGCCCTCGACTTCCACGCCGCGGGCCGCCGCGCTCTCCAGCGCGGCCAGCGCCGCGGGGAAGACGGCGCGGGAGGCGGCGCCCACGGCCGCGTACTGGCTGCGCAGCAGCCCGCCCGCCTTGAGGGACCAGGGCATCAGCTCGGCGTCCAGCAGCAGCCAGTCCGTGCCCAGCTCCTGCCACAGCCCGGCGCCGCCCACGCTCTGCGCCACCCGCGTCAGCAGCCGCCGCGCGGTCTCCTGGTCGTCGAAGAACGGCCGGCCGGTGCGGGTGACGACCGCCCCGGGGACGCCTTCCGGCGTGTGGAACCGCTCGTGGGCCGTCTCCGCGTCGCGGCAGACCAGGACCACCGCCCGCGATCCCATGTGCTTCTCCTGGCAGACGACCCGCCGGACCCCTTCCGCACGGTAGGCCGCGAACGCCTCGGCCGGGTGCTCCAGGTAGCCGTCCTCACGCGAGGTGGCGCAGGGCGCCATCGTCGGCGGCAGATAAAGCAGTTGGCGGGGATCCACGGCGAAGCGGCTCATCACCTCCAGTGCCGCCGCGGCGTTCTCCTCCTTCACGGCGAGCCGGCCCATGTGCCGGGTCTCGACCACGCGGCGCCCGGTGACGTCGGCGAGGTCGAGGGGCCTTCCGTCGCCGCCGCCGGGCGCGTCCTGGGCCAGCGGCCTGGTCGGTTCGTACCAGACCCGCTCGGCGGGCACGTCCACCAGCTCGCGCTCGGGCCAGCGCAGCGCGGTCAGCTTGCCGCCGAAGACGGCTCCGGTGTCGAGGCAGATGGTGTTGTTGAGCCACGTGGCGCTGGGGACGGGGGTGTGGCCGTAGACGACGGCGGCCCGGCCGCGGTAGTCCTCGGCCCACGGGTAGCGCACGGGCAGGCCGAACTCGTCGGTCTCCCCCGTCGTGTCGCCGTACAGCGCGTGCGAGCGGACGCGGCCGGAGGTGCGCCCGTGGTACTTCTCGGGCAGACCGGCGTGGCAGACCACGAGCGCCCCGCCGTCCAGCACGTAGTGGCTGACCAGCGACCGGATGAAGGCGTGGGCGCGCTCCCGGAACTCGGGCTCCTCCCGCTCCAGTTGCTCGATCGTCTCCGCCAGGCCGTGGGTGTGCCGGACGGTGCGTCCGGACAGGTGGCGGCCGAGCTTGTTCTCGTGGTTGCCGGGGACGCACAGGGCGTGCCCGGCCTCGACCATGCCCATTGCCAGGCGCAGCACGCCGGGGCTGTCCGGGCCGCGGTCGACCAGGTCGCCGACGAACACGGCGGTGCGCCCCGCCGGGTGGGCGGCGTCCACGGGCCGGCCCCGGTCGTCGCGCTCGATGCCGTAGCCGAGCCGGGTGAGCAGGGTCTCCAGCTCGGCGCGGCAGCCGTGCACGTCACCGATGATGTCGAAGGGACCGGTGAGGTGGCGCAGGTCGTTGAAGCGCCGCTCCCGGACGATCTCGGCGGTCTCGACCTGCCCCGCTCCGCGCAGGACGTGCACCTTGCGGAACCCCTCGCGTTCCAGGTGCCGGAGAGAGCGGCGGAGTTCGCGCTGGTGGCGCTGGATGACGCGGCGCGGAAGCGCTGCCCGGTCCGGACGGGTGGCGTTGCGGGCGGCGCAGACCTCCTCGGGGACGTCGAGGACGATGGCGACGGGCAGCACGTCGTGCTCGCGGGCAAGCCGGACCAGGTGCTTGCGCGCCTCCGGCTGGACGTTGGTCGCGTCCACCACGGTGAGCCGCCCGGCGGCGAGCCGTTTGCCGGCGATGTAGTGCAGGACGTCGAAGGCGTCCGGGGTCGCCGCCTGGTCGTTGGTGTCGTCGCTGACCAGCCCCCGGCATGTGTCGGAGGAGAGCGTCTCGGTGGGCGCGAAGTGCCGGGCGGCGAAGGTGGACTTGCCGGAGCCGGTGGCGCCGACGAGGACCACGAGGGAGAGGTCGGGCACGGCGAGGGTGCGTACCTCCGCGTCCGGTGCGCTGTGCGGGGTGACGGTGGTGCTCATGCGGCCTTCGCCTCCTTCGGGGTCGGGTCGTGGTCAGAGCCGGTGGGCGAGCCGCCCGGGCCGACGTCATGGTTGGTGTCGCGCCGGAAGACCGCCATCTGGGTCGGCGGCCCGACCTCGGGGTCGTCGGGGCCCACGGGGTGGAAGTCCGCGCGGTAGCCGTACCGTTCGGCCACCGCTCCGGCCCAGCCGCGGAACTCCTCGCGCGTCCACTCGAAGCGGTGGTCCGCGTGCCGGACGTGCCCGGCGGGCAGGGACTCCCAGCGGACGTTGTACTCCACGTTCGGGGTGGTGACGACGACGGTCCCGGGGCGCGCGGCCCCGAACACCGCATGCTCCAGCGCCGGCAGCCGCACCGGGTCGACGTGCTCGACGACCTCGCTGAGGACGGCGGCGTCGTAACCGGCCAGGCGCCGGTCGGTGTAGGCGAGCGAACCCTGGAAGAGGCGCACCCGCGCGGCCTGCCGCTCGTGCATCCGGTCCAGGCGCAGCCTCCGCGACGCCTCCCGGAGCGCGCGCACCGACACGTCGACGCCCACGACCTCGGTGAACCGGGCGTCCTTGAGCAACTCCCCCACCAACTGCCCCTGTCCGCAGCCCAGATCGAGCACCCGGGCGGCACCGGCGGCGCGCAGGGCTCCGACGATGGCCTCGCGCCGCCGGACGGCCAGCGGCACCGGCTTCTCCTCGGTGTCCACCGTCTCGTCCACGGCGTTGTCGATCTCCTCCGGCTCCGTGCCCTCGGCCTCGGCGAGCCGCGCCAGGGCGAGGCGTTCGAGCGCGTCCCGGGCGAGGGACCGGCGGCGGGCGAGAAAACGGTCGGCGATCAGCCGCCGCTCCGGGTGCCCGGCCAGCCATCCCTCGCCGGAGCGGAGCAGCTTGTCCACCTCGTCCGGGGCGACCCAGTAGTGCTTGGCGTCGTCCAGCACCGGCAGCAGCACATAGAGCTGCCGCAGCGCGTCGGCGAGCAGGTGCTCGCCCTCCAGCAGCAGCGCGACGTACCGGGAGTCACCCCACTCCGGGAACCGCTCGTCCAGCGGCAGCGGCCGTGCCGTCACCGACCAGCCCAGCGGCGCGAAGAGGCGCTCCACCAGACCGGCACCGCCGCGCGCGGGCACCACCGGCAGCTCGATCCGCAACGACCGTCGCTCCTCGACGAGTTCGGGTCGTGCGGCGCACTTCCCCTTCATCGCGCTGGAGAAGACACTGCCCAGGGCCACGGCCAGCAGGGAGGACGCGGCGTACGGCCGGTCGTTGACGTACTGCGCGAGCGCCGCGTCGGGCGCGCCGCCGCGCCCCTTCCCGCCGCCCCGCCGTACCAGCGCCACGGGGTCGACCTCCAGCAGCAGCGCCACCGTGCAGCGCTCCGCCGTCGCCTCCGGGTAGAAGACGTGCGCGGTGCCGTGGGAGGTCGAGAACCGCTGCGCCCGCGTGGGATGCTTGTGCAGCAGAAAGCCCAGGTCGGTCGCGGGAACGTCGTCATGGCCGGTCGTACTGATGGTGAGGAACACGCGTCCGAGTATCGCCGCGGGTCCGCCTCTTTCCCCACCCGTTTTCCGACCGCCGCCCGTCGGCGGCCCCTCAGCCCCGCCCCTCCATCCGGGCGGCCAGCTCCGCGATTCGCTCCGGCCCGACGCAGCAGCAGCCACCGACGAGCCGCGCTCCCGCGGCCACCCAGGCGTCCGCCCGCCCGGCGTCGAAGGCGGGCCGCCCGCGCCACCGCCGTGCCTCGTCATCCCATCCCTCCCCGCTGTTCGGATACACCACGACCGGCTTGCCGGTCACTCGTGCCGCGACCCGCACGGCGTCCTCCACCTCGCCCGGTTCACAGCAGTTGACGCCCACGGCGACGACCTGGTCGTTCCCCGCGGCGAGCGCGAACGCCTCCGCCAGCGGCTGCCCGGCCCGGGTCCGTCCGCCGGCGCAGCTGTACGACAGCCAGACCGGCACCCCGCACCCGCGCACGGCCCGCAGCAGCGCCCGCCCCTCGTCGGCGTCCGGCACCGTCTCCAGCGCCAGGACGTCCGGCCCGGCCTCGGCCAGCACCTCGATCCGCGGCCGGTGGAAGCGCTCCAGCTCCGCCACCCCCAGCCCGTACCGCCCCCGGTACTCACTGCCGTCCGCGAGCATCGCCCCGTACGGGCCGACGGACGCGGCGACCCACACCTCCCGCTCCCCTTCGGCCGCCGCCCGCCGCGCCAGCGCGACGCTGCGCCGCAGCAGCCCGGCCGTCTCCTCCCGGCCGACGCCCCGCCGGGCGAACCCTTCGAAGGTGGCCTGGTAGCCGGCGGTGATGAGCACCCGCGCCCCCGCCCGTACATAGGCCGCGTGCGCCCGCTCGATCTGCTCCGGCCCGTCCGCCAGCAGCCGGGCCGACCAGAGCGCGTCGGACAGGTCGCAGCCCTGTGCCTGCAGTTGGTTGGACAGCCCGCCGTCGAGAACGAGCGGCTCGCGTGCGAGCGCGGTGGCGAGCGGTGTACGGGGTGGGGTCATCGCGATTGGGTCCTTGCTTCCCGGGCGCTTCCGGGGTTCCTCCCTTCCGTTCCGTTCTCAGCCCAGCTGTGCCTGGACCTCGGCGGAGATCAGTTCCAGGTGGTCGAGGTCGTCCAGGTCCAGGATCTGGAGGTAGACCCGGGACGCCCCGATCTCCGCGTACCGGCCGATCTTGTCGACCACCTCGGCCGGCGAGCCCGCCAGACCATTGGCCTTGAGCTCCTCGACCTCCCGCCCGATGGCCGCCGCCCGCCGCGCCACCTCGGCGTCGTCCTTGCCCACGCACACCACCAGGGCGTTGGAGTACACCAGGTCGTCCGGCTTGCGTCCCGCCTCCTCGGCGGCCGCCCGCACCCGGCCGAACTGCCGCTCGCTGTCCGCCACGGACGCGAAGGGGACGTTGAACTCGTCGGCGTAGCGGGCGGCGAGCCGCGGCGTCCGGGACGCCCCCAGGCCGCCGATCAGCACCGGCACCTTGGGCTGTGCGGGCTTGGGCAGGGCCGGCGAGTCGGCCAGCCGGTAGTATTTACCCTCGAAATCGAACGTCGCGCCCACCTCCGTTTCCCACAGTCCCGTGACGATCGCCAGCTGTTCCTCCAGGCGCCCGAACTTCTCCTTGGGGAAGGGGATGCCGTACGCCGTGTGCTCCGCCTCGTACCAGCCCGCGCCCAGACCCAGCTCGACGCGGCCGCCCGACATCCGGTCCACCTGCGCCACCTGGATGGCCAGCACGCCCGGCAGCCGGAAGGTGCCCGCGGTCATGAGCGTCCCGAGCCGGATCCGCCTGGTCTCCCGGGCCAGCCCGGCCAGGGTGATCCAGGCGTCGGTGGGCCCGGGCAGGCCGTCGGAGGAACCCATGGCCAAATAGTGGTCGGATCGGAAGAAGGCGTCGAAGCCGAGGTCTTCGGTGGCCTTGGCGACGGTGAGGAGGGTGTCGTAGCTCGCCCCCTGCTGGGGCTCGGTGAAAATGCGCAGGTCCATACGGTCCATCCTGCACCTTCGAACACAGGTCAACGCACCGCCCCCGCGCCGCCGCACCGACCCCTGTCGGGTGAATCTCACCCACTCTCACCGACCGTCCCGGCACCGGCCAGTGTCCGGCCCGGACGGTGATCGTTGGCTTCGGCGGAGCCGGACCGCCCGGCCCGCGCACCGGTTTTCCCCGCCGGAGGCGACGACCGCGACACCGCTCCTCCGCCCGGGAGGAGCCCAGGGCCGAGGAGGCCGTATGCACCAGGAAGCCGTGCCCGCCGAGGCGGTGCCCCAACAGGCCGCTTCCCCACGCCAGGACCCACCCAAGGGACTGCTGCAACAGATGGAGGAGCTGATGGCGGCGCTGAACGCCGATCTGTCGCGTCTCGACGCCGACCTGCAGTCCTCGACCGCGAGGCCCGCGCCCTCCCGCGAGGACACCGCCGACGGCTGACCGCCGGCGTCGCGCACCGTACCCCCGGCCGCGCCCCGGCCGACATCCCACGCCGTACCTCACGCGGCACCCCCTCTCTCCCGCAGGGCGAGCCGTCTCAGCAGCCCGCCCACCCGGTCCCCGGTCTCGTCGGCCGCGTCTATCGCCTCGATGCACTGCCAGTAGAGGCCGTCCTCCTCGCAGGCACAGGCCACGCCGACCAGGGCGATACCCACGTCACCGAGGAGCGCGGCGAGGCCCGTCAACACCCCCCAGGGGTCGCGGACGGCCGAGAGCCGCGCCGCGCGTAAGCCTCCGGAGCGCAGGGCGACCTGCCGCAGCGCTCCGGAGGCCCGGCCGCCGGCCTCGCTCAGCCCGCACGCCGCGGCCCGCGCCTCGAAGGGGCCGTGCGCGGCCAGGTGACCACCCACAGCCTGGGCCAAGGCTTGGGTCTGCCATGCCTCGGCGACGATGTCCTGCATCGTCCTGGCTTCGGCCAGGGCGAGCCGGGTGGCCTCGATCAACCGCAGTGCGTCCATTGCCGGTCCCCCAGTTTCCGCCTGTGCGCTCTCACTACCCAGAGTGATGACTAACCGCCGGAAAAGCCAGGGGAATTCAGAAATCTGTGGATACCAAATCCGCTGTGGACAACTCAATCACTCCGGAGAGTGACGATCCGGCGAACCCTGACGGTCGTTCGACCGCGCCCCCGCTACCGGAAACCGCCGCTCGTTCCTTTCGATCTTGTCGGAGAGCGCGGCCAGGACGTCGAGCCCCAACACGTCGCAGAACTGCAAGAGATAGGCGAGCACGTCCGCGACCTCGTCCTTCACCCGCTCCGCCGTGCCCGCGTCGGCCATCACGCGCGTGGACTCCTCGGGCGTCAGCCACTGGAAGATCTCCAGAAGTTCGGACGCCTCGACGCTGAGCGCCGCCGCGAGGTTCTTGGGGGTGTGGAAGGGCTGCCAGTCGCGCGCGGCGGCGAAGTCCGCCAGCCGGCGCCGCAGGGCGTCGAGGTCCCGGTCGGACCCGTGGTGCTCGGTCATGCCTCCAGGTCTACCATCGAGACCCCCGGCAGCCCCGACGCCACCTCTGCCATCTCCCGCCCCACCGTTCCCACCAGCCTGATGTGCCCCCGCTCGCACATGCGCGCCGCGAGTTCCATCAACTCCCGTGACTGGCAAGGATCGAGGCACCGGTCCAAACCGTCCGCCAGCACGGTGAGCGTCTGCAGGGCGGACAGCACCTCGGCGGCCGGCTCCACCGCGAGCACCTCCGGCCCCGTCAGCAACACCAAGCACAGGGCCAGGTACCGCAGTTCACCGTCCCCGAGCCGTTCCAGCGCGGTCGCGGCCTCCGCACCCCGCTCCAGGACGGCCCGGACGAAGCCGCCGTCCAGCCTCCGCGCCTCCACCCCCGCCACCCGGCCGCGGCAGCCCGCGTCCGCCGCCTTCACCAGGGCCGCGTGCCGGATCGAGCACTCGCTCGCGGTACGGCCCAGCACGGCGGCAACGTTGTCACAGGCGCTCCGGAGCCGGCCGTCCCGCGCGGCGACGGGCATCCGCATCAACTCGGGCCGGGGATCACAGGGGAAGACGGAACGCAGGGCGACGACGGTCTGCTCCGCCGCGTCGAGCACCAGCCGCTGCCCCGCCGTCTTCCCCGCCACCCGCAGCGGCAGCAGCGAGGTGCCAAGCCGGTCGTCCGGCAGGGGCGCCCGGGTGACCGGGACCGCGCCGGCGGTGTGCCACGCCGCCTCCACCGTCGGCAGCCCGGGGTCGCGCAGCGCCGTGGTCAACAGCGTCCGCCCGGCGCCCGTCAACCGCTCACCGACCACTCGGACCTCCGGTTCGGCCTGGACGGCCAGATCCAGGTGGACCGGGCCGACGGGCCCGTCGACCGTGCAGCCGATCCGGAACCCTCGCCTCCCCTGCGCGTCCGGGCGGGCCCGGTGCGGAACGCAGGCCGGAGCCCCGCCCGCCACCGGCGCCAGGGCCTCCGCCAGCCCGTCACCTCCCGCCAGCCGGGCCAGCACCTCGTACGCCTGGAGCACGCTGGACTTCCCGCTCCCGCTGGCACCCCGGAACAGGGTCAGCGGGCCCAGCGCGAAGGTGGCGTTGCGGTGCGACTTGAAGGCGGAGAGCCGCAGTTCGGTGACGACGGGACGCCGGGGCCGCTGCGCGGCGGCGGGCCCGGCGCCGCGCGCGTCACGCGTCTCCGCGACCGGGCCGTGGGATGCGACGGACATGCCCGGACCGTATGGCGCGGTGGATCAGCCAAACCGTTTCAGCCTGTCGTTCTTCCTACGATCGGAGTACGTCGAGGCGACCTCGGTACCCTCGGGCGCCAGCAGGAAGACATTGGTGTCGACGCGGTGCATGCCGCTGCCAAGCCCGAACACGACGCCGCTGGAGAAGTCGAGGATGCGTTTGGCGACGTCCGTGTCCGCGCTGGTGAGGTCGAGAAGCACCGGCGTGCCGTTGATCAGGTGCTCCGCCACCTCGCGGGCGTCCGCGAAGATCTGCACCCGGAGGACCACGAGCCTCCGCTGGTTCGGTTCCGTCTCCGGCTCCTCCTCGGGGAGCGACCGGTGGTTGGACCAGGACGGCCAGGTGTGATGACCGCGCAAGGGCACGACCTCGGCCAGCCCCTCCCACTGCTCGTCGGTGGCCTCTGACCTGTTCACCGGATCACCCCTCCGGGGAACGCGCTCGTTATGTACATCCGGCGATTCTAGGGAAAAGCGAGCCTCCATTCGGCCCAATGACACGCGTGGCGCCTCGCCGGTCGACGAGGGCCCCCGTCCCGTGGGCCCCACCGGAGGTCTGCCACCCCTCAACTCACCCCGAGCAACCGGAGCGCCGCGGTCGTGGCCGCCGCTGCCACCACCGCGATCAGGAACGAGACCTTCCGGAGCGCCAGCACGGCGCCGACGAGGACACCGGCGGGACGCGCCCAGCCCGCGAAGCCATGACCGGCCGTCAGCGCCGACACGGCCGCCATGGCACAGAGCAGGACGGCCGCGGAGGCCGACAGCGCCACGCGGACGCGCCCGGACGGCTCGAACCGGTTGTGCAGGAGGGGGCCGCAGAGGCGGAGGAGGTAGGTGCCGAGGGCGAGGGCCAGGATGGTCCAGAGGATCGTCATGAGAGGTCGCCTGCCGACGGGTCGGTGGATATCTGGACGTGCGGGACGTGCGGTGCCTGTGGGCTCCCTGGATTTCCTGGGTTCTCTGGGGGCCGTTGGGGCTGCGGGACGGCCCGTGCGGGTGCCGCGCTCCGGACGGGCGTCGCGTTCCGGCCCGCTGCCGGCACCCCCCACAGCGCCGCCGGCAGCCCCAGGAGGGCCAGCAGCACCGGTACTCCGTTCGGCAGGAAGGGCACGACGGCCAGCGCCACGGCGGCTCCCGCCAACGCGGCCCGGCGCGGACCGGTTTCCCGCAGCGCGGGGAGTACCAGGGCCAGCAGGACCATGGGCTCGGCGGCGTCGAGCCCCAGGGCGTGCGCGTCGCCCACCGCTCGTCCGGCCAGGGCGCCGAGGAGGGTGCCCACGTTCCAGGTGACGAACAGGGCGCCACCGCAGACGAAGTAGGCGGCCCGGCGCCGTACGGGGTCGCGTTCGGCGCCGGCGAACGCGACCGCCTGGTCGGCCAACAGGTGGCTGCCGAGCAGGCGGGCGGGCCGGCGCAACGCCAGGACGTCGGCGACCGTCAGGCCATAGACGAGCAGGCGCGCGTTGAGCAGGAGTCCGGCGGCCACCGCGGCGACGGCCCCGCCGCCGCCCAGCACGATGTCGAGCGTGGCGAACTGCGCCCCGCCGGCGAACACCGCCAGGGACATGATCACCGGTACCCAGGCGGGCTGACCGGCGGAGACGGCGATGGCGCCGAAGGACGCGCCGACCACGCCCATCGCCGCCGTCACCGCCCCGATGTTCCGCAGCACGGCACGATCGAGTGTTCTCCATGACGAACGCATGATCGATAGAATGAACGCTCATGCTTCGTTCGTCAAGGAGAACAAGTGGACCGCTATAGCGAACACGGTGGCGAGCGGACGCCGGAGGGACGGCCGGCGCGAGCCGCCCGCCCGCCGCTCGCCCGCATCGCCGCCTCGATCCGGACGGAACGCGACCACGTCGGCTTGTCGCTGTCGGAGCTGGCCAAGCGGGCCGGCATCGCCAAGTCCACGCTGTCGCAACTGGAGTCGGGCACGGGCAACCCGAGCGTGGAGACGCTGTGGGCGCTCAGCGTGGCCCTGGACGTTCCGTTCAGCAGACTGGTCGATCCGCCCCGGCCCCGGGTGACGGTGCTCCGCCTCGGCGAGGGCGCCGCCGTCCCGTCGGAGCACGCGGATTACACCGCGACCCTCCTGGCCTCGTGCCCGCCTCACGCCCGTCGCGACCTCTACGTGCTCCAGGTGGAACCGGGCGCCCTCAAGGCGTCGGACTCCCATGCCCCCGGGACGACGGAGCACGCCGTGGTCGCGTCAGGGAGGGCGCTGATCGGCCCCAGCGACGAGCCGCTGGAGCTCGGACCCGGCGACTACATCAGCTATCCGGGCGACGCCCCGCACATCTGCCAGGCCCTGGAGCCCGGCACGGTCATCGTGTTGGCCATGGAGCACACCTGACGCCACGGAGCCCTCACCCGATAGAGGGAATGCGCATAGAGTAGTTGCGCGATTACTATGCGTGCATGCCTCGGTGGAGTCCTGCGCACACACGGCCTGTTCTGCAGGCCGTGACCGCCGTGCTGGCCTCCCTGCTGCTGGTGCTGTCCGGTGGCGACCCCGCCCTGGCCGTGGGTGACCGTGGGCGGGAAGAGCGTTCCATCTCAACGGAGTTCAGCGCTTCCGACGACCGCGTGGTGGACGCCGTCACCCGGGAGGACGCGGTCGTCGGCGTACAGCGCCGACAGCGCGCCGGGCAGGCCGCCCTCGCCGCGCCCTCCGTCGTCACACCGGACCGCCCTGCCGCCGTCCCGCACGACCCCACACCCTCGCTCTCCGCACGACACGCGCGCAACGCCGTCCTGCGCTGCTGAGGAGACCCGCGCCGCCCCGCCGTGCGGCGGCGCCGTCGCGTCCCTCGACCATCGGCAAGAGAGCAAGAGAGCAGAGACGTCATGCCGCTCGACCCCGCGCGGGCCGTGGGCGCCTATTTGCGCGCCCAGGCGTACCGCGATCAGTTCCGTTCGTCTTCCGTCGACTCACCTGTCACAGAATCCCCTTCCGTTTCCGGAGGTTCCGGGAGTTCGGGGGGTTCGGAGGATTCCAGGGATCTCCGTTCCGCTTCCCGCGCTGGCGTGGGTGCTGATGCCGGTATGGATTCGCCCAGCCGATCCGATGCGCCGGATCCGTCACGTGAACCGTTCACCACGTGGCATGAACGGCCGGAGTTCGCCACGGAAGCCCTGTTCCTCGACCCCGTACCGCCCGTGACCCTCACCGCGCCGGAGCCAGGACGAGCACCGCAACGCCGCCCCGTCCGCCCACTCACCCGCCTCCGGCTGTTCCTGCGTCGGCTCCGCGACGCCTCACCAGCACCTGTCACCACTTCGGGTTCACCACCCTGCGGGCCGCCCCGGCGAGACCCGTCGCACTACGCGAGGTAGCGAGACAAGAGACGAGGTAAAAGAACCGTTTCCGCACCGCCGGGCGAGCGCTGGCCGCCCGGCGGTCGCCTGTCCGATGACTCCCCGGTGGCTCCCCGACAGCTCCCCGCGCGCGGCAGCCGATACGTCGGCGCGGGGAGCTGAGGGGCGCCCGTCCGTCCACCAGTACGATCGCGGGCATGCGTACCGGACCCTCCACAAGCCCCCTGACGGCGATATGGGCGATTTGTTCCTTTCTGGGGCACCGAGTACGATGACAAACTTTGGCAGCGGGCAGCGGGCAGCGGGCAGCGGGCAGCGGGCAGCGGGCAGCGGGCAGCGGGCAGCGGGCAGCGGGCAGCGGGCAGCGGAAGCCGGAGGCGCGTGTACTGTTCGCCGTGCGCTCGGCCGGCGCACTGCACCGGCTCCTCGACGTCCTGCCGGTCTTCGACGGCGATGAGCGCGTCGTCAGCCGCTTCACCCTCGTCCCCGGTTCGGACTTCGACGTGGACGCCCTCGCCGCCCTCGACCGCTCCGACGCCCGGCTCCTCACCTGGGACGAAGCCCGCTCACGCACCCACGGCCTGGTCCTGACGGCGAGCCCCAAGGGCGCGATCCGCGTCCTGCCGGGACCGCGCGTGCTGCTCCCGCACGGCGCCGGCTTCAACAAGGCCCTGCCGGGCGAGGGTTCGCCGTCCCTCCCGTCCGGCCTCGACCCCCACTACCTGCTCGTCGACGGCAAGCCCTGGGCCGCCCTCCACGCGCTCGCGCACGGCGACCAGCTCGACCGCCTCGCCGCTCACTGCCCGTCTGCCGCCGCGCGGGCCACGGTCGTCGGCGACCCGACGCTCGACCGCCTCCTCGCCTCACTCCCCCGCCGCGACGACTTCCGCGCCGCCCTGGGCACCGGGGAACGCCGCCTCGTCGTCCTCACCTCCACCTGGGGCCCCGAGTCGCTGCTGGCGCGACGGCCGGAGCTGCCCGCCGCGCTCACGCGCGTCCTCCCCCACGACACGTACCAACTCGCGCTCGTCCTGCACCCCAACGAACACAGCCGGCTGGGTTCGTACGACCTCACGCGGCACCTGGCGCCCGCCCTGCGCGCGGGGACGGTCATGGCCGGGCCGTACGAGGAGTGGGCCGCGCTGCTGATCGCCTGCGACGCCGTGGTCACCGATCACGGCTCCACGGCGCTCTACGCCGCCGCCCTCGGCCGTCCCGTCGTCGGCGCCTACGACGGCGGGGACGAACTCATACCGGGCACCCCGATGGCCGCGCTGCTCGAACGGGCCCCTCGGCTGACGGACCCCGCCGGCCTGGCGGAAGCCCTGCGGGCGGCGTCGGCACAGGACGTCCGCAAGTGCGCCCACGCCGCGTTCGACCTGCCGGGCGAGTCGCTTCCGCGACTCCGCGACGAGTTGTACCGGCTGCTGGACCTCCGACCGCGGGCGGTGCCGGTACGGCCGCGCCCGCTGCCGGCCCCGAGGAGGGCGGCGGCGCCGAACGGCCCGGCGGCCTATGCGGTACGAACCCGGGTGACCGGCCGCCGGGTCGCCGTCGAGCGCTTCCCCGCCGACACCTCTCTCCCCGCCCACCACTTGGCCGCCGAATCCCCGTACGCCGGACCGCGCGAGACGCAGAGCGCGGCGGTGCTGTGGCGCCGCTCCCGGCCCGCCGCCGGCACCCCGCACACCAGCACGTGGACGGCGGGCGGCTGGACGGCCCGGATGCTGGACGAGTTGCCGTACTGCGGCACCGCGGCCGCGATCCTCACGCCGGAACGGTGCCTGCTGCGGCACCGCACGGCGGGAACGTTCCGCCTCCGCGTCGAGCCGCACCGGGCGGACGGACGCGTCATGCGCGCGGATCCGGCGGCGGTGGTGTCGGCGGTCCACTCGTGGCTGGGCAGTCGGCCGGAACGGACGGCTCCGGTCACGCTGCTGTGCGACGTCGGCCCGTTCTCCGTTCGGGCGGTTCTGGAGCCGGCCGACGACGCGAACCTCGACGACGAGCTGTGAGGTACGGGCGGTGGCCTATGCGGCGTGATCTACGCGGGGTGATCTGTGTGCCGCGGTTTACGCACCGCCGTCGGCACCCGGCAGGCCGCCACACCGCTCGGCCAGCAGCCGCGCCGCCGCCCGGTGACCTTCGGCCGCCTCCGTCTCCCCCATCTCGTCGGCGAGCCGGGCGAGCTCTTCCAGGACGCGCGCTTCGTCACTGGTGGCCCCGCGTTCCCTGGCGTTGTCCAAGGCGGCCCGGACCAGCGCGACCGCCTCCGCCGGGCGCCCGGCGCGGCGCAGGGCCCGGCCGAGTTCGAAACCGGTGCGCGCCGTCATCCGCACACGGTCCTGCTCGACGGCCATGCGGTGCGCGTCCGTGAGCAGTTCGACAGCCCGCCCGTACTCACCCGCGCCGAGGGCGGCGCACCCGAGGAGGTGTGTCTGGAGCAGCACGCCGTACGCGTTCCCGATCGCCTCGTGCTGCCTCCTGGCGCTCTCGAAGTCGGCGACGGCGGACGCCCAGTCGCCCTGGACGGACGCCAGCTTGCCGCGGAACTCCACCACGGACGCCTTGAGTTTCCGCTCCTTCTCCGATTCGCCGAGGGCCCCGGCGGCGCTCACCGCGTGCCGCAACTGTTCGGCGGCCTCCTCGTACCGCTCCTGCTCCCATAGTGGCCGGGCGAGTTGGCAGCGCATGCGGATCGTCGCCGGCAGGTGTTCGAGACGCTGTGCGGCGGCCAGCCCGCGGCCGAAGGCGTCGGTGATGTCCGCGTAGTGCGGATGGTCGAGGAAATGTGTCCACAGCGGCTCACACAAGGCCCACGCGTCCTCGTCCATGCCGCACTCGTAGGCGATCCGGACACAGCCGTACAGGGCGAGCCGCTGGGACTCCAGCCACCGCAGCGCCTCCGCCTTCCCGCCGAACTCGACATCGGGGACGCCGGGTAGGTCCGGACCAGGTTCGGCGAACGTCATGCGCGGGCCCGCCGCCAGCAGGTCGGCACGGCTCGCCTGACGCCGGTACCAGCGGACGAGCCGTTCCCGGGCGCCCTGCCGGCCGCCCCCGGCGGGGTCCTCCTCGCGGGAACGGCGTTCGGCGTGCCCGCGCAGCAGGTCGTGGATCCGCGGGCCTTCGGGCCGGCTCTCCAGGAGCCCGGCGCCCTCGAGTTCGTCCAGCGCGTCCTCGGCCGGCGGCACGTCCTCGCCCAGCAGGGCCGCGGCGGCCGGAACCGTGACGACCGGAGCGGGAAACTCCGGCAGCAGCCGGTACAGCCGTGCCGCCTCCGGCCCGAGCCCCGCGTACGCCGCGTCCCACACCGCCTCGACCATCGGGATGCCCTTCTCGTGCAACTCCGCCGAGAGCTCCGCGACCAGCCGGGACAGGCTCCGCCGCCGGTGGCTGCGGATCCACCGGCCGGCCACGTGCAGCGCCGCCGGCAGCCCGCCGCACCCGCGGGCCAACTCGACGACGGCGTCCGGCTCCTCCGCCAGCCGCGCGTCGTCGACGATGTGCCGCAGCAACCGCACCGCGTCCTCGACCGCCAGCGGTCTCATCGGCACCTCCAGCGCGGCCACACCGTCGAGATCGTGCAACCTCCCCTGGCTCGTCGCGATCACCAGACCGTCACCGGACGACGGGAGCAGTGGCAGGACCTCGTTGCCGAGCCGCGCGTTGTCGACCACCACGAGAAGACGCTTGCCCCGCGTCAGCGTCCAGTACTGCTTCGAACGCCCGGCGAACGACCGGTGCAGCCACGCGGGAGCGACACCGAGCCCGGACAGCAGCTCGCCCAAAGCGTCGGCGACCTCGACCACCCCGTCCCGCCGCAGATCGTCCAGGTCGACGTACAGCACCCCGTCCGGAAACCGGTCACTGATCCGCCGGGCGACGTGAAACCCCAGCGCCGTCTTCCCCACCCCGCCGATCCCCGTCAGCGCGACGACCAACGGACCGCCACCACCGCCCGAACGCCCCTCCAGCTCCCGCAGGATGCGCTCCTGCTCCTCCCGCCGGTCCTCAAAGTGCGCGACGGCGGGCGGCAGCTGAAAGGGAACGGCCGGGGGCGGCGGCGGGGCGGCGTGCACATGATGATGCACCGCACCGATGTCCCGCGCTTGCACGACCGCGCCCAGCTGCGCCTGCCCGTCCACGCTGTTGTACGTATCGTCGGCCACGCGCAAACTCTACGAGGTGCGGCAGCATCTGACGGATCAACGGCTGAGCGCGCCCCAATCCGCGCACCCCGAAATCCGCACCCTCCGACCGACGCCCCTGCCCACGCGCCACCGAACGCCCCAGAATGTGCACCCCTCCACAGCCGACCCGGGGAGCGCGACCATGGATCCGATCTCGGCAAGCGCCCTCGCGGCTCTCGTGGGGGGCGGGCAGGGAGGCGGCCCGTCAGCTGTCTCAGAGCCCGACCTCCCTGTTCCACCGTCCGTTCCGCGACGACGCTCCGGATCCGGTCCCCACGCTCCAGACGAGCACTGTCAAGCCGGAACTCACGCCCTGGGGAACGCCAGGACCACATCGGTGCCTGACTACACAGACTGCCCGGTACCGCGCAGCAACGGCGTGCTCAGCAACCACGCGCTACCTCGGCGGTAGAGGGCGGCCGGGCGGCCGGTCGGTGGCAGCCGCCGTTCCCCCGTGGGCTCCACGAACCCCTCGATCTTGAGCACTTTGCGACGAAAGTTGCTTGGATCCAGGCACTGCCCCCAGATCACTTCGTATACCGTGCGCAACTCGCTGAGAGTGAACGACTCCCCGCAGAAGACCGTGGCGACAGCCGTGTACTCGAGCTTCCTCCGAATCTCCTCCAAGGCATCCGCGAGAATGACCGAGTGATCGAACGCCAGGTCGGGCGTGGGTGCGTCGGATTGGCGGACAGGGGCCCAGTAGGCGTGCGTGGCATCGGTACCGCCCACCGGAAGAGGCAGATCCGGCCCCAGGGCGAGGTAGGCGACGGTGACCACTCTTCCCCTGGGATCGCGCCCTGGGTCCCCATACGCACCGAGCTGCTCCAGGTGGAGCCGACTGCCGTCGATCCCGGCCTCCTCCCGCAGTTCACGCAACGCACCCTGCCGCAGGGTCTCCGTCTTCTGAACGTAGCCGCCGGGTAGGGCCGGCCACCCGAGGAAGGGCTCCACTCCGCGCTCGATCAGGAGTACCCGCAACCCACCGTCCCTGAGGGTGAAGATGGCCAAGTCCACAGTCACCCACGACGCCTCGACATCAGCGGAGTCCTTCAGCCAGTCATCCACCACAGCCCCTAAAGGTCATATTGACTCGAACACCCCCGGGACTTATGGTCTCACGGACCATAACGCTACGAGGCGAGGGCAAGGTCATGACCACGTCCCATGCGCCACCAGCACCGCTTGCACCATCCGCACCGCCGGCCAAGGAAGCGACCGGCGAGCCGACCGCGGCCACCCGTCACTTATGCTCGGGGGTCTACGTCGACGAGTGGTTCCGCGACCTCGTAATCAATGAGGTGTGCACCAAGCCGCACCGCAGGGTGGCTCCGTCGTACGGGTTCGACATCGTTCCCGTCATGCGCCACGCCTGGCGAGCCGCCGCTCTGACCGCACTCCTCCGCATGACACTGATGGCTTCGATGGTCGTGCCGGCCTGCACGGGTGCCGCGCCGGTCACCATCCTCGTCGTTTGCGGCCTCGCCCTGTTGTGGCTGCTGCGTCGCACTCTGATGATCCGCGACGCGGACTGTACGCCAAGGCCCCGCCGCAAGCGCAAACGCCGCGGCCCGAGGTCGGCGCCGGATCCCCAGGCCCCCTTCTGGCCGCTTTCCCGCCGGACCGATCCGGACAAGCAGCGCGCACTCAGACGCATCGGCGTCACCGCGTTCTCCTTGACCCTGACCGGCCTGATCGTCGCCCTCGTCCATCCGGACCGAGCCGTGACCGCTCTCCACATAGCCACGGGCATCGTGATCGTCTGCCTCTGCGTCGGGGCCACGCGTCAGCTGATGCTCAATCACATTCGGCGAGCGCCGACCCTCCGCCCCGCGCGCCTGTCCGGTAGGCAACGGGCGGCGGACGCACAGCAGCGCCACGTATGTGCCGTCTATCGCCGCCCTCGTCACAGCGAGGACGAAGGTGAGGACGAGGACGATCTCACTATGTTCACCCTCTTCGGGGACGAGTCGCCGTTCATTGGCGCGGGGGAACTCGTCTACCAGTGGAATCCGCCGATGAACATCCAGTTACTGCGCCCCGGCGACGACAAGGAGCCGCTCCACGAACGAGAGCATGCCGTACCCCCGTTCCAGGCGCACGAACTGGTCGATCACCTACGCCATGCGGTAAGCCTGTTGAACACCGACAGCCTGGACGTCCGGCTTCCCACACAGGTGCGCGACCGCGTCTACGTGGCGGAGACCGACGTGGCGATCGACCGGTCCCTCCTCCCCCAGGGATTCGACGAGGCCGGCCTTCGCGCCGTCATCAACACGCCGGGGACCAGGCAGCACCACTTCCTCGAAGTGACCACGCCCGTCGAGGGATCGGAGTTCGTGGCGACCGTTCTGTTGCACGTGAGCCTCCGCGGACGCACATTGATCATCTCCACCGCGGCTTGCGTTCTCGCCCACACGCCGCGGTCATTCCAACGGACGGAGGAAATCGGCCATCACGGAGCCGCGGCCGTCATGTGGGCGGCATTCCGCGAGCTGTCCGCCCTCCCCCTGGAGATCCAGCGCTCATGGCGGGTCCTCCGTTACTTCTACGCCTTGGTCAAGGCCGCGGTGCTCCCACGCGACCTCACCACAAGCCCGATCCGCAACGTCTTGATCGGCAGCCGGGTGAGCATACGCGAGGAATCGTCTCAGGCATGAGCCAAGGTCCAGCTCGAGAAGAGCGACATCCTCGGCCGGATGAAGACGATAGAGGAACGGCTGCTCAGGGCCGCCGGCGACTTTCTCTCCGCACGAGGGGTGGATACCTCCGCCTTCGACGACCGCGCACTCAAAATCATCAACAGCGGCATTTTCAATTTCGGTGACAACAACACCTTCAGCAGCAACGCCATCGGAGAGACGGCCCAAGCCGGCATGACCGTCAACCAGTCGACCAACTCCAGCAACCCTAGTAGCGGAGGAAATCAGTGATCGACAATCGAGGCATCATCAGCCACGGCGACAACAACAATTTCAACAACAACGCCATCGGGGACCATGCCCGCGTCTCGGTACCCGCCTTCTCCTCCAGCACGCCAACCGCCCTATCCGAAGCGTCCAACAGCGAGACGACCGCGCAGTGGGATGTCGGAGTGGTCACCATACTCAGCGAAGAACTGCGCGCAGTGAAAGACGAGTTGAGGCTTGAACGGCACAAAAAGCCCGGTGGGCTTTACTTCTACGAAGGCGAACACATCGCTTCGCCTTCTCCCCTCCGAGTGGTGGCCACCCAGAGTCAGAGCCAGGGGCAGCGTTCGGCGATGGCCGCGCTGGGCAATCTCCGCCGCCATTACAATCCCCGGTTCTGGGTTCTGGTCGGCGTGGGCGGCGGTATCCATGACGAGTACGCCCGCGTCGGCAACGTCATCGTATCCACCGACATCGTCTATTACGAGAACCGCAAGATCAATCCGCACGGCGACGTCCGCCGTCGTGGCGAGCACCGGCAGGCTCCGGCAGCAGTCGTTCACGCCGTGAACGCCTTCTTCACCGAACATGGAAACCCGGCGCGCATACACGGCCGACTGGCCACACACGCCGCCGAGGTGTTCGAGGTCCACCCGGGGGTGATCGGCTCTGGCGAAGCCGTCATCGCCGACGGCGATGCTGAGGTCCGACGTTACCTCAAGACCTACCACGAGAAAGTCTTGGCGGTGGACATGGAAGCCGGCGGACTCAGCCAGTACTGGCAGGAGAACTCCGTTTCGGGCGAGAGCAATCCCGGCTGGGTCGTTATCCGCGGCGTGTCCGACAACGCCGACGAGAACAAGGGCCACGCTTACCACGACCTGGCCGCCAGGAACGCCGCGCACGTCCTGGCGCAGTTGCTCACCCACCTCTGCTGACGCGAGTCCGTAAACGTGCACCGCCCGCTCCCAGGGAGATGACTCGCATGACCGCTTTCCTTCTAGGGATCCTCAGTTCCCTGGCAGCCAGCGCGACCCTGCTCGTCGTCGGTCTCCTCCGCGGCTCACGCCCCCTGTGGTGGGTGGTGTCCGTCTGCTCCCGGTGGACCGGCACAGGGCTCGGCCGCGTGTACCGCCGTCAGTCGTCCGCCGAACAGGACATCACTCACGACCTGCGCCGGGCCCGCTGGGTCAAGGTCCTGGCGGGGCGCGGAAACCTGCTCACCCGCGAGGCCTTCACCCCTCTCTGGTCGGGCGAACTGGCCCCGGAATTCGTCCGGGTACTCCTGCCCGACCCAGACACCCGAGGTGACTCCTGGCTCGACCGGCGATCCCGAGACCTGTGCCGGTTCGACCCCGGCTACTCCCCTGGTCTGCTCAGAAGCCAGATCCGGACGAACACGGAATATGTGGCTCAAGTGACCCGCGGCCTCCGCCACGTCGAACTCCGCAGCTTCGACCTGCCTCACACCTGCCGCGTGATCGCGACGGACCGGGCCGCCTACCTCACCTTCTACAGCAGCTCCGCTCACGGCAGGAACTCACCGTGCCTGTACGTCCAGGCCCCCGGACTCCTGTACTCCATTGCCCTGCAGCAGTTCGACACCGCCTGGACGAACGGCTCACGCGCGCACCCGGCACCCGGCCCCTGAGGGCGTGCGCCAGCCGCCAGCGCCCCTACCCCACCCGCTTCAGGATCGCCACGCACTCCACATGGTGCGTCACCGGGAACAGGTCGAACGCCCGCAGCATCGCCGGCCGGTAGCCCTCCTCCTCGAAGTACTTCAGGTCGCGGGCGAGGGCGGCCGGGTCGCAGGCGACGTAGGCGATGCGGCGGGCGCCCAGGCCGGCCAGGTGGCGGACCGTGGCGCGGCCGGCGCCGGCGCGCGGGGGGTCGAGGACGATGATGTCGGCGCTGTCGATGCGGGTGCGCGGGAGGACGTCCTCCACCTTGCCCTGTTCGATGCGGACGCGGTCGAGGTCCTGGAGGTTGTGGCGGGCGTCCTCGACGGCGCGCTTGGAGGATTCGATGCCGAGGACGGCGCCCTTGTCGCCGACGCGCTCGGCGAGGGCGCCGGCGAAGAGGCCGACGCCGCAGTAGAGGTCCAGGGCCATGTCGCCCTTGCGCGGCATGAGGCCCTGCATGACGGCCTTGACGAGGGTGTCGGCGGCCTGGGGGTGGACCTGCCAGAAGCCGCCCTCGCCGACGCGGTAGGTGCGGCCGTCCGCGCGTTCGCGGACGAAGGGGCGGCCGTGGACGCGGTGGATGCGCTGGTCCTTCTCCCCCACGCGCAGCACCGAGACCGGCTTGTCGAGTTCGACGATCGGGAGGCGGCCGCCCGGCTTCGGGGTGAGGACGACCTGGCGGTCCGCGGAGCCGGAGGCGGCGATGGCGTCGACCGAGGCGATCTGCGGCCACTCGCGCTTCTCGATGCCCAGCTCGCTCACGCCCGGGGCCGCGATCAGGCAGTGGTCGATGGGCTGGACGTCGTGCGAGCGGTGCTTGCGGAGGCCGGCGTGGCCCTCGGCGTCGATCGCGTACTGGACGCGGGTGCGCCAGGCGGGGACCTGGCCGGCGGGGACCTTGTCGCCCTCGGCTGGCGCCACCGTGCCGTCCCAGCCGGCCTCCTCGGGCGTCAGGCCCGCGAGGCGCCGGAGCTGTTCGGCGATGACCTCGCCCTTGAGGCGGCGCTGGGCGCCCGGCTTGACGTGCTGCCAGTCGCAGCCGCCGCACTTGCCCGGGCCGGAGAAGGGGCAGGGGGCCGGGACGCGGTCCTTCGACGGCTCCAGGACCTCGACGGCGTCCGCGCGCAGGAAGCGGGAGGTCTCCTCGCCCTCGGTGATCCGGGCGATCACGCGCTCACCGGGGAGGGTGTGGCGGACGAACAGGACGCGGCCCGTCTCCGTCCGGGCGACGCAGTGGCCGCCGTGGGCGACCGGGCCGACCTCGACCTCGTACTCCTCGCCGACCAGCGACTTCGTCGGTTCCGTCTGCATGGGGGAAGAGCTCCTGGGTCGAGTCGGCGAAAAGGTGGTGCGGCGGGGCAACAGCCGTTCAGTCTACGTCCCGCCGCACCACCCCCGTCCCCGGCTACTTCTTCGCCGCGGCCTTTTCCTTCTTCTGCGGCGGGGCGACCGGGCCGCGCCGGACCGAGCCGGGCGCGTTCCACTCGGCGCGCTTGCGGGCGCGGCGGCGGGCGGCCTCGGAGGAGTCCAGCTGCCAGGGCACCGAGGTGACCATCACGCCCGGGGTGAAGAGCAGCCGGCCCTTGAGCCGCAGGGCGCTCTGGTTGTGGAGCAGGTGCTCGTACCAGTGGCCGACCACGTACTCGGGGATGTAGACGCTGACCACGTCGCGCGGGCTCTCCTTGCGGAGCGACTTCACGTAGTCGATCACCGGCCGGGTGATCTCGCGGTACGGCGAGTCGAGGATCTTCAGCGGGACGTCGACGCCCCGCTCGTGCCACTCCTCGCGCAGCGCCTTGGTCTCGGCCGGGTCGACGCTGATGCTCAGCGCCTCCAGGGTGTCCGAGCGCATCAGCTTGGCGTAGGCCAGGGCCCGCAGGGTCGGCTTGTGGACCTTGGAGACCAGCACGATGGAGTGCACCCGCGACGGCCGGACGGCCGCCTCGCCGGGCTCGTCCTCGAGCGCGATCTCGTCGGCGACCCGGTCGTAGTGGCGGCGGATGGCGGTCATCGTCGCGTAGAAGATCACCATGCCGAGCAGCGCGACCCAGGCGCCGTGGGTGAACTTGGTCAGCAGCACGACGACCAGCACCAGGCCGGTCAGGAAGCCGCCGAAGGTGTTGATCGCCCGGGAGCGGACCATGTGGCGGCGCTTGCCGGGGTCGGTCTCGGTCTCCAGGTGCCGGTTCCAGTGCCGGACCATGCCGATCTGGCTCAGGGTGAAGGAGACGAAGACGCCGACGATGTACAGCTGGATCAGCTTCGTCGAGTCGGCGCCGTAGATGTAGGTGAGGACGATGGCGGCGCCCGCGAGGAGCACGATGCCGTTGGAGAACGCCAGCCGGTCGCCGCGGGTGTGCAGCTGGCGCGGCAGGTAGCGGTCCTGGGCGAGGATCGAGCCGAGCAGCGGGAAGCCGTTGTAGGCGGTGTTCGCGGCCAGGAACAGCACCAGCGCGGTGGCGGCGGCCAGCACGACGAAGAGGAACGAGCCGTGGCCGAAGACCGCCTCGGCGACCTGCGAGATCACCGGGTTCTGGGTGTAGCCCTCGCCGAGCGGCTTGCCGTCCTTGAGGAGGTCGCTCGCCGGGTTCTCGGCCATGCGCACGTGCGTGGCCATGGCCAGCGCGATGATGCCGCAGAACATGGTGACGGCCAGGCCGCCCATGAGCGCGAGCGTGGTGGCGGCGTTCTTCGACTTCGGCTTGCGGAAGGCGGGCACGCCGTTGCTGATCGCCTCGACGCCGGTGAGCGCGGCGCAGCCGGAGGAGAAGGCGCGCAGCAGCAAGAAGACCAGCGCGAAGCCGGCCAGGCCCTGGTGCTCGGCGTTGATGGTGTAGTCGGCGGTGGGCGCCCGCATGGTGTCGCCCATGAACACGCCGCGGACGACGCCCCAGGCGATCAGCAGGAAGACGCCGCCGACGAAGACGTAGGTGGGGATCGCGAAGAGCTTGCCGGACTCCTTGACGCCTCTCAGGTTCATCAGGGTCAGCAGCACGATCACGGCGATGGCGCAGGCGGTCTTGTGCTCGACGACGAACGGGATGGCGGAGCCGAGGTTCTCGATGCCGGAGGCGATGGAGACGGCGACCGTGAGGACGTAGTCGACGAGGAGGGCGCTGGCGACGGTGAGTCCGGCCTTCGGGCCCAGGTTGGTGGTGGCGACCTCGTAGTCGCCGCCGCCGCTCGGGTAGGCGTGGACGTTCTGGCGGTACGAGGCGACCACCGTGAACATCAGCACGACGACCGCGACGGCGATCCATGGGCTGTAGTGGTAGGCCGACACACCTGCCACGGAGAGGACGAGCAGGACCTCGCCCGGCGCGTACGCCACAGAGGAGAGAGGGTCGGACGCGAAGACGGGGAGGGCGATGCGCTTGGGGAGGAGGGTCTCTCCCAGCTTGTCGCTGCGCAGCGCCCGCCCGATCAGGATCCGTTTCGGCAGGTCGGTCAATTTGGACACGCAGAGGATCGTAAGCGTTCGGTCCCCGGCTCGCCCACCCGCCACCCGCCCGGTCCGTGTTCGGGCTGGTGGCGGGTGGGCGGGGTTGGGGCGAGGGCCGGAGAGCGCCCGAGGAGCCCGGGGAGGACGGGGACGACGGACGGTCAGCCGTGGAGGAGGGCCGGGAGGGAACGGTGTCCGTTGGAGATGAAGGAGTCCACCGGCTCCAGGCCGCCGGCCTTCCCGTCACCGGCCTCCCCACCGTCTTCCCCGCCGCCTTCCCCGCCGCCTTCCCCGCCGCCCGCCTCCGGCGCGAGGCGCAGCTCCGGGAAGCGGGCGAAGAGGGCCGGCAGCGCCACGGTCGCCTCCAGCCGGGCCAGCGGGGCGCCGAGGCAGAAGTGGGCGCCGTGGCCGAAGGAGAGGTGGTCCTTGGTGGCGCGCCGCACGTCGAACTCGGCGGCCCCCTCGCCGTACAGCTCCGGGTCGCGGCCCGCCGCCGCGTACGCCGCGACGATGGCGTCGCCCTCCCGGAGGACGGTCCCGTCGTCGAGCGTGATGTCCTCGACGGCGTAGCGGAGCGGGAGGTTGGCGACGGGCGCCTCGACGCGCAGCGCCTCCTCGACGACGTCGTCCCAGCCGGCCTGTCCGGAGCGGACGAGGGCGAGCTGCTCGGGGTGGGTGAGCAGCAGGTGGATGGCGTTGTCGAGGAGGTTGACGGTGGTCTCGTGGCCCGCGCTGATCACCAGCAGCAGGGTGTCGACCAGCTCCTGCTCGCTGAGCCGGGTGCCGTCCTCGTCGTCGCGGGCCGAGATGAGGACGCTGGTCATGTCGTCGCCGGGCTTCTCGCGCTTGGCGGCGACGAGCTCGCCGAGCAGCCGGTAGATCTCGGTGTAGGTGGCGGTGACCTCGGCGGGGTCGGCGGAGGTGTGGAAGATCGAGTCGACGCAGCGGCGCAGGCCCTCGCGGGCGTCCTCGTCCTCGATGCCCATCAGTTCGCAGATGACCCGGATGGGCAGCGGGTAGGCGTAGCGCTCGCGGAGGTCGACGACCGTGCCGGGCCCGGCGGCGGCCAGGCCGTCCAGCAGCTCGGCGGTGATCTTCTCGACGCGGGGGCGCAGGGCGGCGGTGCGGCGGGCGGTGAACGCCTTGGCGACCAGGGAGCGGAGGCGGCGGTGGTCGGGGCCGTAGGCGGTGAACATGTTCTGCACCGCGACCCAGGTGTAGAGCGGCCACTCCGGGGAGACCTCACCGTTGATCCAGGTCGGCCAGTGCTGCCGCGGGTCCTTGGAGACGCGGGGGTCGGTGAGGAGCCGCTTGAGCAGGGCCTGGGAGGTCACCGCCCACGCCACCACGCCCCCAGGGAGCTCCACGGGGACCGCCGGTCCGTGGGCCCGGATGCGGGCGGCCTCGCCGTGGATGTCCCGGCCGGCGGGGTCGATCGTGACGGGGCAGGTGGGACGTTCCATCTGCGGTCTCCAAAAGTCTCGGGGGTGGGAGCGGGGGTGCGAGCGGGAACGGGAGTGGTCGGGGAGGCGTACGGGGCTGTACGGGCGGGCTCGCCGCCGGGGTGCCCGAAGGCGCCCGCGGGTCCGGTCCGCGGCCCGGGTGCGTCGGACGCCGACGCGGCCACCGGTGCCGACCCGGACGCCGATACGGGCACGGGCTGCGGCGGGAAGCGCACGGGCAGCGCCGTCAGGGCCCGGTGGAACGGGCCGGGCCGCCACACCAGCCGGTCGGCGGGTACGGCCAGTTCCATGTCCGGCAGCCGGTCGAGGAGCCGTTCCACGGCGGCCGAGGCGATCAGCCGGGCCGGGTCCTTGGCCGGGCAGTGGTGCGGGCCGGCGCTCCAGGCGAGGTGCGCGCGGTTGCCGGTGCGCTGCCCGGAGTGGTGCTCGGGGCGGAGGGCGGGGTCCGTGTTGGCGGCGGCGAAGCTGACGACGACGGGTTCGCCGGCGCGCAGCCGTACGCCCGCGAAGTCGAGGTCGGCCGTCGGGTAGTGGACGCCGTAGTTGGCCATCGGCGGGTCGAGCCAGAGCACCTCGTCCAGCGCGTCGTCGACGGGCATGGTGCCGCCGGCCAGGTCGCCCGCGAACCGGTCGTCGCAGAGCAGCAGCCGCAGGGCGCCCGCGATGAGGTTCTGCTGGGGCTCGGTGCCCGCGCCCATCAGCACGACGAGTTGGTGGATCATCTCCTCGTCGGTGAGCCCGGCCGGATGCGCCATCAGCCAGGACGTCACGTCCGCGCCCGGCTGCCGGCGCTTGAGGGCGATCAGTTCGGTCAGGGTGCTGGTGATGAGGGCGTTGGCGCGTTCGGCGTCGACCCCGTCGAAGATGCCGGACATGCCCTCGACGAGCCGGTCGCCGAGCGCGGGCGGGCAGCCGAAGAGCTGGTTGAAGACCAGCAGCGGCAGCACCTTGGCGTAGTCGCCGAGCAGGTCGGCCTCGCCGGCCGTGGTGAACCGGTCGACGAGCACGTCGGCGCTGCGCTCGACGTAGCCGCGCAGGGCGTTGGGGTCGATGCGCGCCAGGCTGTCGGTGACCGCCTGGCGGAGCCGCCGGTGCGCCTCGCCGTCGGTGAAGAGGCAGTTGGGCCGGTACGCCATCATCGGCACGACGGGATTGTCGGGCGCGACGCGGCCGTCCGCCAGGGCGCGCCAGCGGCGGGCGTCCTTGGCGAACGCCTCGGGGCTGCGCAGGACGTCCAGGGCGGCGCGGTAGTCGGTGACGAGGTGGGCCCGGACGCCCGGCGCGAGTTCGACGGGAGCGACGGGCCCGTACCGGCGCAGCCGCCGGTAGACGGCGTGCGGGTCGGCCGCGAAATCCGGGCCGTGCAGGGGGGTGACCTCGGGAGGGGGCGCCGCGCCCTGGTGCGCGGGGCAGCCGGCCGGCGGCTGGGCGGCCGGGGGCCGACTCGCACGGGTCACACGGGTCACAGGGGCTCCTGGGCGGTGCGGGCGTGCAGGTGGTCCACGAGAGTGATCAGAGCGCGGGTGGCCGAGACCCGGTCCCGGGCGTCGCAGGTGACCAGCGGGGTCTCCGGGAGGAGGTCGAGGGCCTCGCGGATCTCCTCCTCCGGGAACACCGGCGCGTCGTCGAAGTGGTTGACGGCCACGGCGTACGGCACGCCGTGCTCCTCCAGCAGCCCCATGACGTCGAAGGAGTGGTCCAGCCGGCGGGTGTCGGCGAGGACGAGCGCGCCGAGCGCGCCCTGGATCATGTCCAGCCACAGGCGGGTGAAGCGCTGCTGGCCGGGGGCGCCGAAGAGGTAGAGGACGAGGCTGTCGCTGAGGGTGAGCCGGCCGAAGTCCATGGCGACCGTGGTGGTGGTCTTGCCGTCGGTCCCGGCCAGGTCGTCCACGTGCGCGCCGGCCTGCGTCATCGTCTCCTCGGTGCGCAGCGGCCGGATCTCGGACAGCGCGCCGACGAACGTCGTCTTGCCGACGCCGAAGTGGCCGACGACGAGCAGCTTGGCCGCGGTGCGGACGGTCCCGCGCAGGTAGACGCCACCGCCGTCGGGGACACCGCTGGGGGAAACGCCGCGTTCAGAGGCGAGCGCGGAGTCCATCGAGCACCTCCTGGAGGATCTGGGCCTCGGGCAGTCGTGCCGAGGGGATGGGCGCCCTGGTGCTGAGGTGGCCGCTGTCCACGAGGTCGCTGAGCAGCACCTTGGTGACGCTGACGGGCAGTTGGAGGTAGCCGGCGATCTCGGCGACGGACAGGGCGCCGCCGAGGCAGAGCTCCATGAGGCGGTACTTCTCCGGGCTGAGCCCGTCGAGCGGCCGGTCGTCGTGCGCCATCACCAGGGTGACCAGGTCGAAGGTGTTGCGGGTCGGGTGCGACCGGCCCTCCGTGACGACGTACGGCCGTACCAGCCCCTTGTCGCGCCGGGGCACGGCCGGGGTCACGCCGGGCTGCCGGGGCCGCCCTGCCACCCGGCGTCGAGCCGCGGCGGGCTGACGAGTTCCTTGCCGAGCCGGTCGACCGTCTTCTGCATGCGGTAGGTGACGGCCTCCATGTCGACGTTCTCGGTGGCGGAGACCGCGAGGTAGGCGCCGGGACCGGCCGCGATCAGGAAGACGTAGCCGTGCGCGAACTCGATCAGCGTCTGCCGCCAGGGCGTCTCGTGCCGGGCCGGGTGGGTGCAGAAGTCCGCCGTGGAACGGCTGATGGACTGCAGCCCGGACAGGGCCGCCGCCTGGCGCTCGGCCTCGTCGCGCGCGATGCCCGCGGAGTGCGCGCGCAGCATGCCGTCGGCGGAGAGCAGGATCGCGTGGCGGGCCTCGGGGATCTTCACGACCTCGTCCAGCATCCAGGCCAGATCGTTGTTCAGGTGGTCGTTCACGCGTGCGGGTTCCCTTCGTCTTCTGCGGGCTCGGGGGCGGGGGCGGTTGAGGACCGCGGCCCTGGGGCGGGGTGGGGCCGGGGGTACGGACCGGGGTCGGCGCCGGACCGCTCCGGCGGGGCGGGGTACGGGTCCCGGGCGCTGGGGTAGGGGTCCCGGGCGCCGGGGTACGGGCCGGGGGCCTCGGGGTACGGGGCCGGGACGCCGGGGTACGGGCGGGGGGCCTCGGCATGCGGGTCCGGGGCGTACGGTCCGGGGGCCTCGGCGTGCGGCTGCTGGGCCCCGCCTGGGTACGGATGCGGGGTGCCGGCTTGCGGGCCCTGGTCGGCCGGGCGCGCGGACGCGGGGGCCCGGCCTTGCAGCGGCGCCCGGCCCGGTGCCCGGTCCTGAGCCCGCGCCCGGTCCTGGGCCGCCGTACGGTCCTGAGCCGCCGTACGGTCCTGAGCCGCCGTCCGGTCCCCGGCGCGCGGGGCACGCTCGGCGGATCCGGGGTGCCCGGTCTCCGGGTACCGGTCGACGGCATCGGCGTACCGGCCGGTGCCGTGGGCGGACGGATCGGTGCCGTAGGCACTCCGGCCGACGTCCTCGGCGGGCCAGCCGACGTCGCCAAGGGTGCGACCGGCGTCGAACCGACCGGCGTCGGCGGCCCGGTCACCCGGCTCGGCAGGCCGGACGAAGCCGGGAGCGGTCCGGCCCGCGTCGCCCGCAGGGCGGCCGGCACCGGCTTGACCGGCATCAGCGGCCGTCCGGTCGGCATCAGCGGTGGGCCGACCCGCGTCGGGGACCCGGCCGCCACCCGCGAAAGATCGGCCGAAGTCGCCGACCGCCCGGCCCTCACCGCCGACAGCGCGGCCGGCGTCGGCAACCCCGCCGCCAAGCTCGGCAGATCGGTCATCAGCGGAGGCGGTCCAGCCCGCATCGCCGGCAGCGCGGCCGACATCGGACCGACCGGCGTCGGTGGCCCGGCCACGGGGCTCGGCAGGCTGACGGAATTCGGGAGCGATCGAGCCCGCGCCGCCCGCAGGGCGGCCGGCACCGGACCAATCGGCGTCGGTGGCCGAGGGGCCGGTGGTCTCGGTGGGGACCGTGGTCTCGGTGGGGGCGCCGGCGGCCGCCGGGGTGCGGTTCGCGCGTCCGGAGCGGGTGCCGCGGGCGAACGCGCCCATGCGCCGGGCCGTTTCCTCGGCCGTGCGCTCGGGGGCGGCGGGTGCCGGTGTCTCGGGGGGCAGGGGTGCGGAGCCGGCCGGCGGGCCGGCGGGGCGGCGTCGGCGGCGCTTGGGCAGGCCGCCCGCGGTGGTCCCGGCGGACGGAGTGGGCCCCTGGGAGGGTGCGGAGCCGGCCTCGGTGCCGGAGGAGCCCTCGGTACCGGACGGTCGGGATACGGGCTGCCCCGAGTCCCGCGTACCCGCGACGGACGGCCGGCGGTCACCGCCCGCGCCGGGCGCGGGAGTACGGCCCGGAGCGGGCTCCCCGAATCCGTCGCCGCCGGCCGCCGACGCGCCGGCCGCCGGCCCGTCAGGGCCGCCCCGCGCCCGGTCGCGGTCACGCGCCGCTCCCCCGCCCGTCGCGCGCGGCGCGGTGAGCGGCGTCGTGCCGGGTCCGTCCAGTTCCAGGTGGGTGAGGAGCGCGGTCGGCAGGAAGACGACCGCGCGTACGCCGCCGTAGGGCGAGCGCGTGTCGACGGAGACGCTGAAGCCGTAGCGCGCCGCGAGCACGCCCACGACGGGGAAGCCGAACTGCGGGGGGTCGCCGAGCCGGGAGACGTCCACCGCGCGGCGGCCGGAGAGCAGGTCGACGGCCCGTTCGATCTCCTGGCCGTCCATGCCGACGCCGGCGTCGTCGATGAGGACGCAGGCGCCGTTGTGCACCGGCTGGAGGCTCACCTCGACGGTGGTGTTGGGCTGCGAGTGCCGGGCGGCGTTGTCGAGGAGTTCGGCGACGGCGAGGACGACGGGCTCCACGGCCCGGCTGACCACGGCGAGTTCCCCGTCGCCGTGCACCCGCACCCGGCGGTAGTCGCGGATGCGGGAGGTGGCGCCGCGGACGACGTCGGTCAGCGGGGAGGCGACGCGCTGCCGTCCGGGCCACGAGCCGCAGAGCACGCCGATGGCCTGGGCGCGCCGCCCGAACTGCGAGTTGGTGTGGTCGATCTCCAGCAGGTCGCGGAGCACGGCGGGGTCGTCGTGCCGCTCCTGCATGCCGGTGATGGCCTGCTGCTGTTCGTGCGCCAGTCCCTGGAGTGCGCGCATGGAAGCGCGGAGCGCGGCCTTGGCGGACTGGTCGGCGCGTTCCTGCGCCTTGTCCACGGACTGCGCGAAGAGTTCCATCACGGCCTGGAGGCTGTGGGCGAACGCGGTGCCGGTGAGCCGCTCGTCGAGCAGACCGGGCAGGGGCTCCGATCTGTCCATCGAGTCGGCGACGGCCGGCAGGCGCACGTCGACCAGGCGCGCGGCCTCCTCGTCACGCGCCCGGACGTTCTCCTCCAGTGCGGCGGCGCGGGCCCGCAGCGCGGTGGTGACCGTCCGCTGCCGAACCAGCAGGACCACCACGGCGGCCAGTGCCACGATCAGGCACCAGACCCCCGCCTCCGGTATGTGATGCGACATCAATTCCTCTTGGGCACCGGGGTACGCGTACGGCAGGACAGGTCAGCAGGTCACGGCGTCCCGACCTCCCGTCCAAAAGCGGAATACGCGGATCATCCAACCACACCTGTGACCCTGCGCCCGGATCCCTTCTCGAATTGCGAACACACGAACGCCTCCCGTCCGCCCTGGGGAGGGTGAACGGGAGGCGACAGGGGATTTCCGGCCGAATTCCGACCGGTATCCGACCGGCGTCCGGCGGGAACTCACCGCGCCGGGGACGCCCTTCAGGCCGGCAGCGCGGCGCCGAGAGCCTTGGCGATCTCCACGACCCGGCGGGTCTGGTAGGCGATCGCGGCGAGGTTGTCCGGGTGGACGTTGCCGGGGACGTTGTCCGTGACGCTGCTCGCGCCGTAAGGGTTTCCGTTGGCCCGCTCGAACTGGACGGGGTCCGCGAATCCGGCCGGGACGATGACGGCGCCCCAGTGGTAGAAGGTGTTGTTCAGCGCGAGGATGGTGGATTCCTGGCCGGCGTGGGTGTTGTTCGACGAAGTGAAGGACGACACCACCTTGTTGACCAGCTTGCCCTGGAACCAGAGGCCACCGGTGGTGTCCAGGAACTGCTTGAGCTGGGCGGCCGGCAGGCCGAACCGGGTGGGCGTGCCGAAGAGGACGGCGTCCGCCCAGTCCAGGTCCTCCAGCGTCGCCTCGGGGACGTCGCGGGTGGCGGCGACGTGCGCGGCCCACGCCTCGTTGCGGTCGATCGCGCTCTGCGGGGCGAGTTCGGCGACCCGGCGCAGCCGCACCGCGGCGCCCGCCTTCTCCGCCTCGGCCGCGGCGGCCTCGGCCATCTTGTGCACGTTCCCGGTGGACGAGTAGTAGACGACGGCGACATTGGTCATGGCCGTGGGGGCTCCTTCGCTGGTCAAGGGGGGAGCGCTCACAGGGCGAGCGCCGGATCATCGTGGCCGCCGCCGGGAGCCGGGCCAAGGACGGACCGCTCACTACGTCAACTCTCCGGCGCATCCGCCGCATCCGTGCCCGACGCCGCATGGACCGGTATGTGACGAAGTAGCGGACGAAGTGGGGCCGGACCGTTCGACGTCGGCCGTCCGCCCTCCCTAAGGTGCCTGCGGGTGACGGGCGTTGGGCGGGGCCGGGAACGGGCCCCGACCCCCGCCGGGAGCACCCGATCGGGAACCCAGGAGGAGGCCGCGTCCATGGCGGAGCACGTGATCGGCACGGCCGGGAGCCCGTTGCACGCCCTGGCCGCCGAAGGCGTCTCCCCCTGGCTCGACGGGCCGTCCCGCGACCGCCCCGCCCGGGCGGCCGAGGGGGTCCGCGGCGCGGTCTCCGACCCCGGCGCCCTCGCCGCCGACGCCGCCGGGCACGACGGGTGCCGGGAGCAGCTCCGCCACCTCGCGCAGCGCGCCGCCGCGCCGGACACCGCCGTCCTGGCCCTGTGCGCGTACGACCTGCGGTCCGCGTGCGACGCCCTGCGCCCGGTCTTCGACGCGTCGCACGGTCTCGACGGGTACGCCTCCATGGATCTCGACGCCCGCCTCCTCCACGACTCCGGCGCGACGGCCGCCGCGGCGGCGGAGCTGCACCGCGCCGCGCTGCGGGACAACGCGCTGGTGAAGGTCCCCGCGACGGCGGCGGGCCTGACGGCCGCCCGCGCCTGCCTGGAACGCGGCATGGGCACGCACGTCACGGAGGTCTTCTCCGTGCGGCGGCACGGCGACGCCCTCGACGCCTGCCTCGACGGCCTGGAGCGGGCCCGCGCGGCGGGCCGCGACCTCACGCACGTCCCGGTGTGCGTCTCACTCGCCGTCGGCCCGCTGGAGGACGCGGTCGACGCGCGCCTCGCCGCCCTCGGCACGGCGGAGGCGGACGCCCTGCGGGGCACGGCGGCGCAGGCCGCGGCCCGGCTGGCGTACCGGGCGTACGAAGAACGGCTGGCCGGCGACCGCTGGCGGGCGCTGGCCCGCGCCGGGGCCCGCCCGCCGCGGCTGCTGTGGCACGTCGGCGGCGGGCACCGGGCGGACGCGGACGGCACCGCCCGGGTGCTCCGCCGCGTGGAGTCGCTGGTCGCCTGGGGCACCGGCGTCGCCCTCCCCGCCACCGTCCTGGACGCGGTCGCGCGCGCGGGCCGGCTGCGCGGCGACACCCTCAGCGACCGGCACGGCCCCGCCCACGCCGCGCTGACCCGCCTGGAACGGCTGGGCGTCTCCGTCGAGGCGACGGCCGCGACGCTGACGGCCCACCGCCTGGAACGGCTGACGGCCGAGTGGACGGCACTGCGGACGTCCGTCACCGAACAGCTCCAGGCGACCGCCGCCCCGGGATCCGCGCGGCATGGGACGACCGACGCCCCGGAATCCGCGCGGCGGAGACACGACGGACACCCTTGACGTCAGGCCGCCGCCACCGAGCGCACGCCGTCGGCGGATGCTCGGCCCGTCACCACCCACAGCTCACCCGACGCCCTTGACCCTTGCGTCACTTGTATGCCTCCGCATACCTTGGCGCCTTGGCCGCGTAGGTGCCGCAACCGGGGTCCGGGGATTACGGACGCCCCCGGCGCACCCCGCACCGCGCGGCCCGCGCCATGCCGCGCCGCCGACGCGCGACCCGTCCGTCGGGGCGGGGTCGGTATCAGGGAGGGGCACGTGTCGTCGGACACATCGGGGACACCGGCAACGGCGGAGCGGCCGGACGCGGCGGACGACGGGGCGCTCGCCGCCCTGGCGGTCCTGGAGCTGCTGGACGGCGGCGCGCCGCCGGACCGGTACGAAGCGCTGCTGGCGGACGCCCGGCCGGCCGCCCTGGAGCGGGCCGTACGCCTCGGCCTCGCGGTCCGCTCCCGGATCGAGGCCGAGCAGCAGCGGGCCAACGACCTGTCCGCCCTCCTCGACACCGCCTCCGACCTGACGGCCCACCAGGACCTCGGCGCCCTGATGAAGGTCGTCGTCCGGCGGGCGCGCCTGCTGCTCTGCGCGGACATGGCCTGGATCGGCCTGGACGACGACGAGCTGGACTGCCACGTCGTCCGCGCCTCCGAAGGACACATCACCGACCGCAACATGGGCCTGCGGATCGCCCGGGGCGCCGGGCTGGGCTCCGCCACCACCCGTCGCGACAACCCCTCCCCCTTCTGGACCCCCGACTACCTCCCGGACGAGCGCATCGAGCACAGCCGGGACGTCGACGACGTCGTACGGGCCGAGCGGCTGCGCGCCGTCCTGGCCGTGCCGATGGTGCACGGCACCCGCCCGGTGGGCGCCCTCTACATCGGGGAACGCAACGTACGGCACTACACGCCGGCCGAGGTGACCCTGGCCGGCGCGCTCGCCAACCTCGCCGCGGCCGCCGTCGAACAGGCCCGGCTGGCCGAGCGGAACGCGTCGCTCATCGCAGAGCTCGAACGCCGTACCAGCAGCGTGGAGGCCGGGCTGCGCGGCGCCCGGGGGCTCAGCGAGACACACCACCGGCTGATCGAACTCATCCTGGACGACGGCGACCTGACGGCCCTCGCCGAGGAGGTGCGCCGCGAACTCGACGCCGACGTACGGATCTTCGGCGCCGACGGCACACCGCTCACCACCGCCGGCGACCCGCCCGCGTGCGGGGCCGGCGACGTGCTGCTCTCCGGCCTGGGGGCGCACGCGGCCCGCGAACCGGTCGAGGTCGCCCCGGGATTCTGGGCCGTGCCGATCGCCGCGGGCACCGGCCACCTGGGCACCCTGATGCTGCGCCCGCGGCGGCCCCGGCGGCCGTGGACGCCGGCCGAGGAACGGCTGGTCCGGCTGGTCGCCCAGGTCGTGTCGGTCCAGCTGCTGGTGGAGAGCAGCCGGGCCGCGATCACCGAGGGGCAGGCCCGCGAGGACTTCCTCGGGCAACTGCTGCTCGCCCCGGGGCGACCGCCCAGGCACCTGGAGCAGAACGCGAGGCGGTTGGGGATCGACCTCCGCGCGGACCACGTCGTCGTGGTCGCCCGCCCCGAGGGCGAGGCGCGCGGCCGGCCCGCCGTCTGGGCCTCGTCGTACGCCTCCCGGAAGAAGGGGCTGAAGGCCATGCACCACGGCTGCGCGGTGCTGCTGCTGCCGGGTTCGGATCCGGGAGCGGCGGCCCGCGCGGTCGCGGCGGAGCTGTCGCCGCTGCTGGAGGACCCGGTGACGGTGGGGGCGGCGGGGCCGGTGGCCGACCCGGCGTCGGTCCGGCACGCCTTCCAGGAGGCGCTGCGCTGCCTGGAGGCGATGACCGCGCTCGGCGCCACCGGACGCGCCGGTTCCCTGGCCGACCTGGGCTTCCTGGGGGTGCTGCTGTCGGACCACCACGACGTCGAGGGCTTCGTCCACGCGACCGTCGGCCCGGTGATCGACTACGACGCGCGGCGGTTCACCGATCTGACCCGCACCCTGGAGACGTACTTCGAGGCGGGCGGCAGCCCGACCAACGCGGCCAAGCGGCTCCACGTCCACCCCAACACCGTCGCCCGACGGCTCGAACGCATCGGGGAGCTGCTGGGGCCGGGGTGGCAGGAGCCGGAACGGGCCCTGGAGGTGCGGCTGGCCCTGCGCGTCTTCCGCGTCCGGAACACCCTGTCCGGGCCGGACCGCTCCCCGGAGGACGGACCCCAGGGGAACTGACCTCGCACGGCCGCTCTCAGAGCCGGCCTCAGGAGACCCGCTCCAGACGCGCGTCTCCCATCTCCCCCGCCTCCGGCCGCCGCGCCAGCGCGACGACCGCGTGCGCGGCGGAGGCGAGCGTGGTGTGCCGGTGCCAGCCGCCGAAGGAGCGCCCGGCGAAGTCCCGGAGACCCACCCGGTCCCCGATCTCGTGGAAGTCCCGGTCCACCCGCGCCGGCAGCCGGGTCAGCCGCACCAGCGCGGCCGGCGGCACGTTGAGCAGGTCCGTGAGCCACAGCTCGGCGGGCCACCGGCCGGCCCGGTCGGACCCGTCCCCGATGCCCAGCAGCAGCATCTCCCGGCGCCGGACGGGCGCGCCGGGCACCGCCCGCGCCACCGGCAGCCCGACCCGCACGGCGGCGGTCAGGGCGGTCCGCGCGGCCCGGGGCGCCCCGGGGGCGCCGTCACGCCAGAGCACCGGGCGCCGCAGGTCCCGGGCGGCGGCCATGACGTGCTGGGCGGTGAACGTGCCGCCGCGCCCCGGCAGCGTCGGCTCGGACAGCGTCAGCCGCAGCGAGCCGCCGACCCGGGCGAGCACCGGCACCCCGACGGCCCGCAGCCTCGGGAGCGCCGCCAGGGTGTCCGCCTCCCGGGCGTCCAGCACCACCGGTCGCGCGGGCAGGCCCCACCCCCGCGTCATCCCGGTGAACGCCTCGACCGCGCACTCCCCCCAGCTCTCCTCGGTCACCGAGTCCGGGATGCCGGCCTGGCGCCGGCGCGCCGGGTCGTCCAGCCAGGCGCCGGAGAGGTGCAGCCGCCAGCCGACCGGCACGGCGAGGTCCGGCGCGGCCGCCCAGACGCCCACCGCCTGCTGGGAGTTGAGCACCTGGCGGGCGTCCGGGCAGAAGCGGCGCTCCACGCCGACGGAGTTGTCGCCGACCTTGGGAATCGTCATCGGCCGCACCACCCACGCCTGCGGGGGCGCGGCCCGCGCCACGTAGTGCGCCAGCTCCCGGCGCACGGGCCCCCAGTCCCAGGGGGAGGCGGCGACGAAATGGTGGAGGCTCTGCTCGGCGGCCGGGCCGCCGGTCTGCGCCGCGATGTTGCGGATGGACTTGCGGCCCCGCGCGCCCAGCAGCCCGCGCAGGTACGCCTCGCCGCGGCGGCGCTGGTCGGCGCGGGGCAGCGAGGCGAAGAGGGACGCGCTGAGGTCGGCGAAGACCGGCTCGCGCGCGTCCGCTCCGGGCGCCGGCGCCCGCCGTCCGACCGTCGCCGGGTGCACGGCCGCCGTCAGGTGCGCGGCCGTCGCCGGGTGCGCGGCCGTAAGGTCCGTAGCCGTCCCGCTCATCCTGTCCCCCACTCCGTCGTCGTGCCGCCGTCCTCATGGATCGGCCGGCCGGTCACCACCCTCGCCCCGGCGCCCCCACCGGGCACAGGTGTGCCGGGCACCCGGTGGGACCGCCGGACGGTGGTCCGGCCACCAGGGCGGCGCGGACGGGACGAACGGGGGCGCGCGGCATGGCCCGCGGAGGTGTGCCCGGGCCACCGCGCCCCCGTCGGCGGCTCCGGCTCCGCGCCCCGGCGGACGGCCGTGCGCCCGGTCGGCGGGTCCGGGGGACCGGGCGCCCGGGCGTTGCGGCTACGGTGGTGCCGTGCGCCGACGGGTACGAGACACCCGTGGGCGTGGTCGAACCGGTACCGCCGGCCGCCCGCACGGGGAGCGGCGGACCGGGGGACGCCGTAGGGGCTCGGATGAGCAGGAAGAAGTGAGCAGGGTGTTGGTGCAGGTCAACGCGGAATTCCGGAGTACGGGGCAGGCGTCGTGCACATTGTGATCATGGGTTGTGGGCGGGTCGGCTCGGCCCTGGCGCAGACCCTGGAGCAGCAAGGCCACACGGTCGCGGTCGTCGACCAGGACCCGACCGCCTTCCGGCGCCTCGGCTCCGGCTTCGGCGGGCGGCGGGTGACCGGGGTCGGATTCGACCAGGACACCCTGCGCGAGGCGGGCATCGAGGAGGCCGGCGCCTTCGCCGCGGTCAGCAGCGGCGACAACTCGAACATCATCGCGGCCCGGGTGGCGCGCGAGATGTTCGGCGTCGAGAACGTCGCGGCCCGCATCTACGACCCGCGCCGCGCCGAGGTCTACCAGCGGCTGGGCATCCCCACGGTGGCCACGGTCCGCTGGACCGCCGACCAGATGCTGCGGCGCCTGCTGCCGTCCGGCGCGGAGCCGCTGTGGCGCGACCCCACCGGGGGCGTCCAGCTCGCCGAGATCCCCGTCGCCGAGGCGTGGATAGGGCACCGGATCAGCAAGCTCCAGGAGGAGACCGGGGTCCGGGTGGCCTTCCTCACCCGGCTGGGCGAGGCGGTCCTCCCGTCGTCCTCGACGGTGCTGCAGGAGGGTGACCTGGTGCATGTGATGATGCGCACCGACGAGGTCGAGACGGTGGAGGCCGCGTTCGCGCAGGGCCCCGAGGAAGGTGGCCACTGATGCGCGTCGCAATCGCGGGAGCGGGTGCCGTCGGCCGTTCGATCGCCGGCGAGCTGCTGGAGAACGGGCACGAGGTCCTGCTGATCGACAAGGCGCCGTCCGCCATCTCGGTGGAGCGGGTACCGCTGGCCGAGTGGCTGCTGGCCGACGCCTGCGAGATCACCTCGCTCGACGAGGCGGCGCTCCAGCGCTGCAACGTGGTGATCGCCGCCACCGGTGACGACAAGGTCAACCTGGTCGTCTCGCTGCTGGCCAAGACGGAGTACGGGGTCCCGCGCGTCGTGGCGCGGGTGAACAACCCCAAGAACGAGTGGCTGTTCAACGAGTCCTGGGGCGTGGACGTCGCCGTCTCGACGCCGCGCCTGATGTCGGCCCTGGTCGAGGAGGCGGTGAGCGTCGGCGACCTGGTCCGGCTGCTGCGCTTCAGCCAGGGCGACGCCAACCTGGTCGAGCTGACGCTGCCCCCGGAGGCGGCGCTGGCCGGGACGCGCGTCGGCGACGTGGACTGGCCCGAGGACACCTCGCTGGTCACCATCATCCGCGGCAACCGCGTCCTCACCCCCAACAAGGAGGACGCCCTGGAGGCCGGCGACGAGCTGCTGTTCGTCGCGGCGCCCGCGCGGGAGGAGCAGCTGGAGGACCTGCTGTCCGTCCGGCGCGAGGAACCCACGGACTGAGCGTGAGACGCGAGAGCCCCCCGGGACACGTCGTCCCGGGGGGCTCTCGCACATGCGCTCGCGGTGGTACGGGCAGCGGGCGCCGCGGACGTTACGAGGTCACCTTGTCCGTGCTCCCGGCGGCCTTCGCCTCGCGCTCGGCGGCCTCCGCCGCCTCCATCTCCGCGAACACGTCGATCGGTGGCGGCGCCTTGGCCAGGAAGATCCAGGTCAGATAGACGGAGAGCAGCATCGGCGGGATGCCGAGCGCCACCTTGACCCAGCCGAGCTGGGTGGCGTCGCCCCACCAGTACAGCGGGAAGAGGATCGCGGACTTGGCGAGCAGGATCAGCCCCCAGGCCCAACTGGCCTTGGTGTACGCCTTCTTGCGGCCGGGGTTGCGGGTGCGCCAGGAGAGGTTCTCCTTGAACACCGGGCCCAGGATCAGTCCGAGCAGCGGACAGCCGAGCACGGCCGTGACGATGTAGGCGACCGCCAGGCCGAGGGTGTAGAGCATGCCCGGCAGGTAGAAGTTCTTGGCGTCGCCGGACATCATCGCGAACACCGCGCCGAAGGCCACCCCGAAGACGCCGCCGAAGGCGTGCTTGAGGGTGTCCTTGCGGACCAGCCGGGCGACACCGAGCACCAGGGACAGCGCCAGGGCGGCGATGGCCGCGGTGTGGATGTCCCGCTTGACGGTGAAGACCGCGACGAACACCAGGCCGGGCACGGTGGTCTCCACCATGCCCCGCACCCCGCCGAACGCCTCGAACAGGGCGGCTTCGGTGGCCGAGCGGGAACCGTCGTCCCGGTGCTTTCCGGTCGGCCGGTCCATCGGTTCGTCGAGAGACGACAAGGGCTACTCCTGTCCGAGCGGTCGGAGTTCGTATCGGGGGTTGAACAGCACTCTCCGGCCGCGGCTCATGGAGATCCGGCCGGAGGCGATCAGCTTACGGCCCGGCTCGATCCCGGCGATGGAACGGCGCCCCAGCCAGACGACGTCCAGTGCGGCCGAGCCGTCGAACAGCTCGGCCTCCAGGGCGGGGACCCCGGCCCGGGGCCGCAGGGTGACGGTCCGCAGCGTTCCGGTGACCTTGACGATCTGCCGGTCACCACAGTCGCCGATCTTGGTGCAGCCCACCGCTTCCGCGTCCTGCTGCAGCTCCGCGTCGTGCAGCTCCTCCTGGGAGGTGGAAAGCCGGTCGAGCATCCGGCGGAAGCGGCCGGTCGGCTTGTCGGAACGGGATACGGCACTCATGAAACCAGCGTACCGGGGCCGGGGAGGGGCCTTGCAGTCTCCGGTCACGGCTTTCCCGAAGGACTCACGGGCCCCGGCCCCCGCCGCCTCACAGCTCGAACCGGTACCCCATCCCCGGCTGCGTGATGCCGCACCCCCCGGGGGCAACCCCCGGCCCCCCCGGCCGCCCCGGCGCCCCCGCCCCGTCACAGCTCGAACCGGTACCCCATCCCCGGCTCCGTGATGCCGCACCCCCCGGGGGCAACCCCCGGCCCCCCGGCCGCCCCGGCGCCCCCGCCCCGTCACAGCTCGAACCGGTACCCCATCCCCGGCTCCGTGATGAAGTGCTTCGGATGCGACGGATCCTGCTCCAGCTTGCGCCGCAGCTGCGCCATGTACACCCGCAGGTAGTTCGTCTCCGTCCCGTACGACGGCCCCCACACCTCCTGGAGCAGCTGCTTCTGGCTGACGAGCCGGCCCGTGTTGCGGACCAGCACCTCCAGCAGGTGCCACTCCGTCGGCGTGAGCCGGACGTCCCGGCCGCCGCGGTTGACCTTCTTCGCGGCCAGGTCGACCGTGAACGCGCCGGTCTCGACGATCGCGTCGTCGCCCGCCGCCGCGGCCCCGTTGGGCTCGGCGCGGCGGACGGCCGCGCGCAGCCGGGCCAGCAGCTCGTCCATGCCGAACGGCTTGGTGACGTAGTCGTCGGCGCCCGCGTCCAGGGCCTCGACCTTCTCGTCGGAGGTCTGGCGGGCCGAGAGCACCAGGATCGGCACCCGGGTCCAGCCGCGCAGCCCCTTGATCACCTCGACGCCGTCCATGTCGGGCAGGCCCAGGTCGAGGATGACGACGTCGGGGTGGCGGGCGGCGGCGAGCTGGAGGGCGGTGGCGCCGTCGGGGGCCGCGTCGACCTCGTACTTGCGGGCCTTGAGGTTGATCACAAGAGCGCGGACGATCTGCGGCTCGTCATCCACCACGAGCACCCGGTTCATGCGGAACCACCTCTGCTGTTCGAGCGGGCCCCGCTCCGGGGCCCGGGAAATCGAAGGGAAACGGCCGGCCGGCTCACGTCGTGGCCTGCGCGGGAAGGTCGGCGCGCACCGGCGGGCGTCCCGCCGCCATCCGCAGCGTGAGCACCATCGTCATGCCGCCGCCGGGGGTGTCCTCGGCCGCGAGCGTGCCGCCCATGGCCTCGGCGAAGCCGCGGGCCACCGCGAGGCCCAGTCCGACGCCGGCGCCGCGCGGGGCGTCGCCGTAGCGCTGGAAGGGCTCGAAGATGCGGTCCTTGGCGCTGTCGGGGACGCCGGGGCCGCGGTCGGCCACCCGTACCTCGACGCGGTCGCCGAGGGCGCTGGCGGCCACGTGGACGGGCGTGCCGGGCGGGCTGTACTTGACGGCGTTCTCGACGATGTTGGCGACGCTGCGCTCCAGCAGGCCCGGGTCGACGGCGACCATCGGCAGCGTCTCGGGGATGTCGAGCGTGACGCTGCCCTCCGGAACGCCGCCGAGGGCCATCGGGACCACCTCGTCGAGGTCGATCTCGCGGATGAGCGGGGTGACGGTGCCGGTCTGGAGGCGGGACATGTCGAGGAGGTTGCCGACGAGGTGGTCGAGGCGGTCGGCGCCGTCCTCGATGCCGGCCAGCAGCTCGGCCTCGTCCTCATCGGACCAGGCGACGTCGTCGGAGCGCAGCGAGGTGACGGCGGCCTTGATGGCGGCCAGCGGGGTGCGCAGGTCGTGGCTGACGGCGGCTAGCAGGGCGGTGCGGATCCGGTTGCCCTCGTCCAGCCTGCGGGCCCGCTCGGCCTCGCCGACCAGCCGCTGGCGGTCCAGGACGAGGGCGGCCTGGGCGGCGAAGGCGGCCAGCACCCGGCGGTCCTCGGCGGGCAGCACACGGCCGGCCAGGACCAGCGCCATGGTGTCGCCGACGGGCATGTCCACGTCGCCGTCCTCGGGGCGCAGCAGCGGCTTGCCGGAGTTGCCGACGACGCTCGCGGCGCACGTCCAGGGATCGACGTCGCTGGCGCGCTCCAGGAGGGCGACGGAGTCCATGGAGAAGGTCTCGCGCAGCCGCTCCAGCAGCGCCTCCAGGCTGTTGTCGCCGCGCAGCACGCTGCCGGCCAGGAAGGAGAGTATTTCCGACTCGGCCCGCAGCCGGGCCGCCTGGTGGGTCCGGCGGGCGGCGAGGTCGACGACGGAGGCGACGGACACGGCGACGAAGATGAAGATCGCCATGGCGACGATGTTCTTGGGGTCGGTGATCGTCAGCTCGTGGAGGGGCTTGGTGAAGAACCAGTTCAGCAGGAGCGAGCCGAAGGCCGCCGAGGCCAGCGCCGGCAGCAGTCCGCCCAGCAGCGCCGCGGCCACCGTCATGCACAGGAACAGCAGCATGTCGTTGGCCAGGCCCAGGTCCGGGAGGACGTGGGTGAGCAGCAGGGTGAGCAGGACGGGCCCGACGAGGCCGAAGAGCCAGCCGGCCGCGATGCGGCCCTTGCCGAGCCGGGCGCCGCGGGCGACGGGCAGTCCCCGGCCCTTGGCGACCTCCTCGTGGGTGACGATGTGGACGTCGAGGTCGGGGCCCGAGTCCCGGGCGACGGTCTGGCCGACGCCGGGGCCGAAGATGTACTGCCAGTTCTTGCGGCGGCTGGAGCCGAGGACGATCTGGGTGGCGTTGACGCCGCGCGCGAACTCCAGCAGGGAGGCGGGCACGTCGTCGCCTATGACGTGGTGGAAGGTGCCGCCCAGGTCCTCCACGAGGGTGCGCTGGACCGCCAGCTCCTTCGGCGAGGCGGCGGTCAGCCCGTCGCTGCGGGCGATGTAGACGGCGAGGATCTCGCTGCCGGAGCCCTTGGCCGCCATCCGGGCGGCCCGCCGGATGAGGGTGCGGCCCTCGGGGCCGCCGGTGAGGCCCACGACGATCCGCTCGCGGGCCTGCCATATCGTCGAGACGTCGTGGTCCGAGCGGTACTGCCGCAGGTACTCGTCGACCCGGTCGGCGGTCCACAGCAGGGCCAGCTCGCGCAGGGCGGTGAGGTTGCCGGGGCGGAAGTAGTTGGAGAGCGCCGCGTCGACCTTGTCGGGCTTGTAGATGTTGCCGTGCGCCATCCGCCGGCGCAGCGCCTGCGGCGACATGTCGACCAGCTCGATCTGGCCGGCCCGGCGGACGACCTCGTCGGGGACGGTCTCCTGCTGGCGCACGCCGGTTATCGACTCGACGACGTCGCCCAGCGACTCCAGGTGCTGGATGTTGAGGGTCGAGACGACGTCGATCCCGGCCTGGAGCAGCTCCTCGACGTCCTGCCAGCGCTTGGTGTTGCGCGAGCCGGGGACGTTGGTGTGGGCCAGCTCGTCGACGAGGGCGACGGCGGGGCGGCGCGCCAGGACGGCGTCCACGTCCATCTCGGTGAAGACGGCGTCCCGGTAGGCGATCTCGCGCCGGGGCACCTCTTCCAGGCCGTGCAGCATGACCTCGGTGCGCGGGCGGCCGTGGTGCTCCACGAACCCGACGACCACGTCGGTGCCGCGCTCGACCCGTCGGTGGGCCTCGGAGAGCATGGCGTAGGTCTTGCCGACGCCCGGTGCCGCACCGAGGTAGATCCGGAGATTGCCGCGTCCCATGGCCCCATTGTCTTTCACGGATCGCGCCGGGGACCGGGCCGGTTCTCCGTCCTGGATGCCGCACCGGCGCGCAGGGGAAGCTTACGGCGGGCGGTCCGGACATATCGGGCGCACGGGGAGCGTATGCCGGGTATTGACGCAGCTCTGACGCCTGCGGGGCCCCGAGAGCGAGGCACGGAGGCACCGACAGGCAGGTCAGGACGTTCCGGAATAACGTGAAGGTATCGCCCACAGCGATCCCCACCCTGCCCACGACGAGGAGGGTCACATGCCCGCTCGACCCGATCGCACACTCCGGGACAAGGTCGTCGTGATCGGCGGCGCCTCCCGCAACCTCGGCGGCCTGCTCGCGCGCGAGATCGCCCCCGACGGCGCCAAGGTGGTCGTCCACTACAACAGCGACTCCTCGCGCGACAAGGCCGAGCAGACGGCCGACGACGTCAGGAAGGCCGGCGGCGAGGCCGTCACGCACCAGGGCGACCTGACCCGGGTCGCCGAGGTGGAGAAGCTCTTCGACGCGGCGGTACGCGAGTTCGGCAAGGTCGACTGCGTGGTCAACACCGCGGGCATGGTCATCAAGAAGCCGATGACCGAGACCACCGAGGAGGAGTTCGACAAGATGTTCGCCGTCAACACCAAGGCGGCGTACTTCATGATGCGCGAGGCCGCCAAGCGCGTGGAGGACGGCGGGAAGATCATCACCATCGTCACCTCGCTGCTGGCCGCCTACACCGGCCTGTACTCCGTCTACGCCGGCAGCAAGGCACCCGTCGAGCACTTCACCCGGGCCTTGTCCAAGGAGCTGTTCGGCCGGAACATCTCCGTCAACAACATCGCCCCCGGCCCGATGGACACCGGCTTCTTCTACCCGGCCGAGACGGACGACTCCATCGCGTACCACAAGTCGTCCGCCATGAACGGCGACCTGACGAAGATCGAGGACATCGTCCCGTATGTGAGGTTCCTGCTCACGGACGGCTGGTGGCTCAACGGGCAGACGCTCTTCGTCAACGGCGGCTACACCACACGCTGACCGGACGCGCGGAGGGGCCGCGCCGGAGCGGATCCGGCGCGGCCCCTCGGCGTCCGCCTAGCGCGACGCGGCCAGCTCCTTCAGCGCGACGTTCAGCTTCAGGACGTTGACGTGCTCGTCACCCATGAAACCGAGCTGCCGCCCGTCCGTGTGGTCCTTCACCAGCCGCTCGACGGCGCCGGCCGAGAGGCCGTTGGCCCGGGCGACGCGTGCCGCCTGGAGCCGGGCGTACGCCGGGGAGATGTCCGGGTCCACACCGGAGGCCGAGGCCGTGAGGGCGTCCACCGGGACCTCCGACGGGGAGACCCCGTTGAAGGACGCCACGTCCGCGCGGCGCTTCTCGACGGCCTCCAACAGCACCTTGCTGTCGGCCGCCAGGTTGGAGGCGCCCGAGACGAGCAGGTGGTACTTCGTGTTCTCGGCGTTGGGCCCGGCCGCCGAGGGGCGCGGCTGGAAGAACTTCGGGTCGGGCAGCGGGTTGCCGTCCTTGTCCTTCTTGTCCAGCGTGTAGCTCTGGCCGAGCAGTGCCGAGCCGACGGACTTGCCGTCCACCTTCACCTCGGAGCCGTTCGCCTTGTCGTGGAAGGCCAGTTGGGCCAGGCCCGTGACGACCAGCGGGTAGATCACGCCGCAGACCACGGTGAGGACGAGCAGGGCCCGGAGCCCGGCTCCCGCCACCCGGGCGGCGCTGCGTACGGAGATGTTCATGGTGTCGTCACCCGATGCCAGGGATGAGGGAGATGAGCAGGTCGATGATTTTGATGCCGATGAACGGGGAGACGAGACCGCCCAGTCCGTAGATCAGGAGGTTGCGGCGGAGCATCGCGTCCGCGCTCATCGGCCGGTAGCGCACGCCCTTGAGGGCGAGCGGGACCAGCGCCACGATGATCAGCGCGTTGAAGACCACGGCCGACAGGATCGCCGTCTGGGGCGAGTGCAGGCTCATGATGTTGAGCTTGTCGAGGCCCGGGTAGGCGACCGCGAACATGGCCGGGATGATCGCGAAGTACTTCGCGACGTCGTTGGCGATGGAGAACGTCGTCAGCGCCCCCCGGGTGATCAGCAACTGCTTGCCGATCTCCACGATCTCGATGAGCTTGGTCGGGTTGGAGTCCAGGTCCACCATGTTCCCGGCCTCCTTGGCGGCCGAGGTGCCGGTGTTCATCGCGACGCCGACGTCCGCCTGGGCCAGCGCGGGCGCGTCGTTCGTCCCGTCGCCGGTCATCGCGACGAGCTTGCCGCCGGCCTGCTCGCGCTTGATGAGGGCCATCTTGTCCTCGGGGGTGGCCTCGGCGAGGAAGTCGTCGACACCGGCCTCCTCGGCGATGGCCTTGGCCGTCAGCGGGTTGTCACCCGTGATCATGACGGTCTTGATGCCCATGGCGCGCAGTTCGTCGAACCGCTCCCGCATGCCCTCCTTGACGACGTCCTTGAGGTGGATGACGCCGAGGACGCGCGCCCCCTTGTCATCCTCCACGGCCACGAGCAGCGGCGTGCCGCCCGCCTGCGAGATCTCGTCGGTGAGCTTCCGGGCGTCCTCCGCGACGGTGCCGCCCTGCTCCTCGACCCAGGCGATGACGGAACCGGTCGCGCCCTTGCGGACCTTGCGGCCCTCGACGTCCACGCCCGACATCCGGGTCTGCGCCGTGAACGGGATCCACTCGGCGCCGACCAGCTCGCCCTCGTGCCGCTCCCGCAGCCCGTACTTCCCCTTGGCGAGGACGACGATCGAGCGGCCCTCCGGCGTCTCGTCGGCGAGCGACGAGAGCTGCGCCGCGTCCGCGACCTCGGCCGCCATGGTGCCCTTGACCGGGACGAACTCGGCGGCCTGCCGGTTGCCGTAGGTGATGGTGCCGGTCTTGTCGAGCAGCAGCGTCGAGACGTCGCCCGCGGCCTCCACCGCGCGCCCGGACATCGCCAGGACGTTCCGCTGCACCAGCCGGTCCATGCCGGCGATGCCGATCGCCGACAGCAGCGCGCCGATCGTGGTCGGGATGAGGCAGACCAGCAGGGCCGCCAGGACGATCATCGTCTGCTCGGCGCCCGCGTAGATCGCGAACGGCTGGAGGGTGACGACCGCCAGCAGGAAGACGATGGTCAGCGAGGCCAGGAGGATGTTGAGCGCGATCTCGTTCGGCGTCTTCTGCCGGGCCGCGCCCTCCACCAGGTTGATCATCCGGTCGATGAACGTCTCGCCCGGCTTGGTGGTGATCTTGATGACGATGCGGTCGGAGAGCACCTTGGTGCCGCCGGTGACGGCCGAGCGGTCGCCGCCGGACTCCCGGATCACCGGGGCCGACTCGCCCGTGATCGCCGACTCGTCGACGGAGGCCACGCCCTCGACGACGTCGCCGTCGCCCGGGATGACGTCCCCCGCCTCGCAGACGACCAGGTCGCCCACGCGCAGTTCGGTGCCCGGCACCGACTCCTCGCTCCCGCCGGTCAGCCGGCGGGCCACGGTGTCGGTCTTGGCCTTGCGCAGGGTGTCGGCCTGCGCCTTGCCGCGGCCCTCGGCGACGGCCTCCGCCAGGTTGGCGAAGAGGACGGTCAGCCACAGCCAGACGGTGATCGTCCAGCCGAACCAGTCGCCCGGGTCCTTCAGGGCCAGCGCGGTGGTGACCACCGAGCCGACCTCGACGACGAACATCACCGGGGACTTGACCATCACCCGGGGGTCGAGCTTCCGGAAGGCGTCCGGCAGCGACTTCACCAGCTGCGCGGGGTCGAAGAGGCCGCCGGAGACCCGGCCGTGCTCCTCGGAGCCGTGCGGCCGCTCGTCGCCGTCGGGGTCGCCGGAGGCGGTACGGACAGGGGTGGTCGTGCTCATGAGAGTCCCTCCGCCATCGGGCCAAGGGCCAGGGCCGGGAAGTAGGTCAAGCCGGTGATGACGATGATCGCGCCGACGAGCAGCCCGGCGAACAGCGGCTTCTCGGTGCGCAGGGTGCCCGCGGTCTCCGGCACGGGCTGCTGCTCGGCGAGCGAGCCGGCCAGGGCCAGGACGAAGACCATCGGGAGGAAGCGGCCGAGCAGCATGGCGAGGCCGATCGTGGTGTTGTACCAGGGGGTGTTGGCGTTGAGGCCGGCGAACGCCGAGCCGTTGTTGTTGGCGCCGGAGGTGAAGGCGTACAGGACCTCGGAGAAGCCGTGCGCCCCGCTGCCGTGCACCGAGTTGCCCGCGGTGTTGAGGATCGACTCCGGCGGCGACGACAGCGCCATCGACAGGGCCGTGAAGCCGAGGACCAGCGTCGGGGTGACGAGGATGTAGCAGGCCGCGAGCTTGATCTCGCGGGTGCCGATCTTCTTCCCCAGGTACTCGGGCGTCCGGCCGACCATCAGACCGGCGATGAACACCGCGATGATCGCCATCACGAGCATGCCGTAGAGACCGGAACCGACGCCGCCGGGCGCGATCTCGCCGAGCATCATGCCCAGCAGCGTGATCCCGCCGCCGAGCCCGGTGAACGAGGAGTGGAACGAGTCCACGGCGCCGGTCGAGGTGAGCGTGGTGGTCGTCGCGAAGATCGCCGACGATCCGACGCCGAACCGCTGCTCCTTGCCCTCCATCGCCCCGCCGGCCGCCTGCAGCGCGGCGCCGTGGTGGGCGTACTCGGTCCACATCATCAGCGCCGTGAAGCCGAGCCAGATCAGGCCCATGGTGGCGAGGATCGCGTAGCCCTGCCTGACGTTCCCGACCAGCTTGCCGAAGGTGCGGGTGAGGGCGAAGGGGATGACGAGGATCAGGAAGATCTCGAAGAGGTTGGAGAACGCGTTCGGGTTCTCGAAGGGGTGGGCCGAGTTGGCGTTGAAGTAACCGCCACCGTTGGTGCCCAGCTCCTTGATGACCTCCTGCGAGGCCACGGCTCCGCCGTTGACCTGCTGGGTGCCGCCGGTCAGCTGCCCGATCTCGTGGATCCCGGCGAAGTTCTGGATCGCGCCGCAGGCCACCAGGACCAGCGCGCCGATCACCGAGATCGGGATCAGGATGCGGACGGTGCCGCGCACCAGGTCGGTCCAGAAGTTGCCGAGTTCACCGGTACGGGACCGGGCGAAGCCCCGGACCAGCGCGATGGCGACGGCCATGCCGACCGCGGCGGAGACGAAGTTCTGCACCGCCAGGCCGAGCGTCTGCACGGCGTGGCCCATGGCCTGCTCGCCGCTGTACGACTGCCAGTTGGTGTTGGCGACGAACGACGCGGCGGTGTTGAACGCCTGGTCGGGAGAGATCGCGGTGAAGCCCAGCGACAGCCGGCCGGGCAGCACGCCCTGGATCCGCTGGAGCAGGTAGAGGAACAGGACGCTCGCCAGCGAGAAGGCCAGCACGCCGCGCAGGTACGCGGGCCAGCGCATCTGCGCCCGCGGGTCCGCGCCGATCAGCCGGTAGATCCACTTCTCGGGGCGCAGGTGCTTCTCGGAGCTGTAGACGCCGGCCATGTAGTCGCCGAGCGGGCGGTAGGCCAGCGCCAGCGCCGCGACGACCGCGGTGAGCTGGAGGACTCCGGAGAGGACGGGGCTCATATCTGTGCTCAGAACCTCTCCGGGAAGACGAGGGCGAGGACCAGGTAGCCCAGCAGGGCGACGGCCACGACCAGGCCGACGATGTTCTCGGTGCTCACAGCTTCGTCACCCCCTTGGCGACGAGAGCCACCAGCGCGAAGACCGCGACTGCGGTGGCGACGAAGGCCACGTCGGCCATCGTGTGCTCCTAGAGAGTTCGGATATGAACGGACCTCTAGAGGAAACCTCCGCAACCGGTGAGTAGCGCGCGCGTTGACGCCTCCCTTACGGCCATTAGCGCCCCCTTGACGAGATCCATACGGAGGCACCGGAGACCTGCGGAAACGCCGCCGGGCCGGAACCCCTGGGAAGGGGTTCCGGCCCGGCGGAAGGGCGCAATCAGGCCGTCCTCGACGGCCGTTGGCATCAGGGTGTCAGCGGACCTCGGAGATCTCCGGGCCGCGCTGGAGGCGCTCCACGCCCCCGGCGAAGCGGGAGCCCTGCTGCTCGTCCTGCATGCCCTCGGCGACCATCTGGGCGTCGTCGGGCAGCTTCAGGACGATCGGGTCGCGGGGCGCCATCGGCGACTCGCCGCGCACCACGACGGTGTCCCGGAAGATCTGCTCCAGCATGCCGGCGGTCTGCGGCTGCACCGCTCCCTGGCCCGAGATCACACCGCGCAGGAACCAGCGCGGTCCGTCACAGCCCACGAAGCGCACCAGCTGCACCCCGTTCGTCCCGTCCGGGAGGGCGACGGGCACCTGCGCCCGCAGCTCCCAGCCCAGCGGGCCCTGTACCTCGTCCACGACACCGCCCTGCTGGGTGATGCCGCCGGCGATCTCGTCCCGCACCTCGTGCCAGATGCCCTCGCGCTTGGGGGCGGCGAACGCCTGGAGCTGCACCGCGCTGTCGCGCAGCACCACGGTCGCGGCGACGATCGCGTCCCCCGCGACCTCGACCCGCAGCTCCATTCCCTCGACGCCCGGCACGAACAGGCCGCCCAGGTCGACCCGGCCCTCGCCGGGTGCGTGGACCTCGGAGACGTCCCACGGCCCGTCCGGGCGCGGTTCCGGCTCCAGCCGGACCCGGCTCTCGGCCGCGGCGTCCTGTACGGACTCCGCACCCTCGGCGGACTCCTCGGAGGTCACGTCGTCGAACTGCTCGACGGCGTCCTCGCTGCGCTTGCGGCGACGACCGAACACGTCACTGTCCTTCCCGGTCAGAGGCGACCGAAGCGAATCCATGCCCCACGGCGGCGTGGCCCCCGGTGGACCCGAAGCCCCCTTCGCCCCGCGCCGAGCCGGGAAGCTCCGCCACCTCGTGGAAGCGGACCTTCTCGACCTGCTGGACAACCAACTGGGCAACGCGGTCGAACCTCTCGAACCGCACGCTCTCGCGCGGGTCCAGATTGACCACAATCACCTTGATCTCTCCACGGTACCCGGCATCGATGGTCCCCGGGGCGTTCACCATGGAGACCCCGCACCGGGCCGCGAGACCCGAACGTGGATGCACGAAGGCCGCATACCCATCGGGCAGCGCGATCGACACCCCCGTGGGGAGAACGGCGCGTTCCCCGGGGGCGAGCACGGCCGCCTCCGTGGTCACCAGGTCGCAGCCCGCGTCACCGGGGTGACCGTAGGCGGGGACCGGCACCTCGGGGTCGAGGCGGCGGATCAGGACGTCGACGGGCGGACGGCTCACGGGTTCACCTCGAAGGCTCGGACGACCTTGACCTGGTCGGGGTCGGCGAGCGCCGCGTTGATCTCGGCGGGACGGCCGTGGTTGATGAAGTGCTCCACCTTGACCTCGATGAAGACCGCGTCCGCGCGGACCGCGACCGGTCCCTCGGGACCGCCGAGCCGCCCGGTGGCCGTGCAGTAGATCTTGCGGTGGTGGACGGCGACGGCCTCCGCCTCCAGGTACAGCACGCTGTCCACGGGGACGGGCAGCAGGAAGTCCGTCTCCAGCCGGCCGGTGACGGCGATGACCCGGGTCAGCCAGTTCAGCGACCCCAGGGTCTCGTCCAACGCGGTCGCCAGCACGCCGCCGTGCGCCAGGCCGGGGGCTCCCTGGTGCGCTTCCTTGACCCGGAACTCGGCCGTCACGGCCACGCCCTCACCGGCCCGCACCTCCAGGTGCAGACCGTGCGGCACGCCCGCGCCGCAGCCGAAGCAGTTCTCGTAGTGCGCCCCGATGACCTCGCCCGGCGCGGGGGCCTCGGGGTGCCGCACCGGTGGTCCGGCGTCGGCCGGCGGTGTCAGCGCTGTCGTTCGTCCACTCACAGGGGCTGACCTTACCCGCGCGAGCGGTGCCCGGTCCCGCCCGTGCCAAGCTTGAGCTCATGCAGCACTACGAAGAACGCCTGACCGCGCCGCGCTCCTGGTGGACCATCGCCGTTCTGATCGGGGTGGCCTGCGCCCTGATCACGCTGCCGCTCGGCACCATCCCGATGCTCGGCGGACTGGTCGTCGGCGGGGCGCTGGCGACGATCGCCGTGAGCGCCTACGGCTCGGTGCGGATCCGGGTGGTGGGCGACACCCTGCTGGCCGGTGACGCGCGGATCCCGTGCGCCGCGCTGGGCGCCGCCGAGGCGCTGGACGCGGAGGGGGCCCGGGCCTGGCGCACCCACAAGGCCGACAGCCGGGCGTTCATGCTGCTGCGCGGGTACGTCCCGACCGCCCTGCGGATCGAGGTCACGGACCCGGCCGACCCGACGCCCTACCTGTACCTGTCGACCCGCTCCCCCGAGCGGCTGGCGGCGGCGGTGGCGGCGGGACGGGAGTCGGCCGCGAAGGCCGGCCAGGACTGACCAGGACCGACCAGGGCTGACCGAAAGGGTCCGCGGGCGGGCTCAGGACGCGCCCTGGGGGCCCTCCGGCGCCGGCAGCTCGGCCCAGGGCACCTGGCGGCGGCGCAGGTCGGCGCGGACCTTCTCGGCCAGCCTGCGGGTGTCCCGGCGGTTCATGACGGCCCCGACGGTCGCGCCGATCATGAACGGCGCGAGGTTGGGGAGGTTGCGGAAGGTGCGCTTGAGGACCCGCTGGCGCAGTTCGCGGCGGAGCTGACCGCCGAGCGCCGCGTTGACGCTGGTCGGTTTGGTGACGTCCACCCCGCGTTCGTCGGCCCAGGCCGCGAGGTAGGCGAGCGTGCGCCGGCGCAGCGTGCCGGGTGCCCGGAGGCCGTAGACCTCGTGCAGCTCGGCGATCAGTTTGAACTCCACGGCCGCGACGCCGACGATCTCGGCGGCGAGCTCGGCCGGCATGGCCGGGGGAACGGGCAGCATGGCCGCCGCCCCGATGCCGGCTCCCACGGCGGACGTGCCGTTGGCGGCGCCGGCCACCAGCTTGTCGGCGATCTCCTCCGGGCCGAGGCCCGGGAACTGGCCGCGCAGGGTCGCCAGGTCGCGTACGGGGATGCGGGGGGCGTTGACGATGATCCGGTCGACGACGCCGCTCAGGCTCGTCCGTACGCCCCGGGTCCACCGTCCGCCCTCGGCTTGCGAAGGACCCGCCTCCGGGGATGGTCCTCCACCGCGGCCGTCCGCGGCGGCGAGCGAGGCCCCCGGGCCCCGCTCGGCGTGCGCGCCGGCCGCTTCGTGCGCGCCCGTCACGGCGCGGTCCGGCCCGGCGGCGTCCCCCGTACGCCCAAGAGCCGTGGACCGCCGTGCGAGCCGCTTACGGAACGGTTCCGAGCCTGCCATCGCAGACCCTTGCCTCACTCGCAGTCGCGGCAGATCGGCTGGCCGTTCTTCTCACCGGCCAGCTGGCTGCGGTGGTGCACGAGGAAGCAGCTCATGCAGGTGAACTCGTCGGCCTGCCGGGGCAGGACGCGAACGGACAGCTCCTCGTTGGAAAGGTCCGCGCCCGGCAGCTCCAGGCCCTCGACGGCCTCGAACTCGTCGACGTCGACGGCCGAGGCCGACTTGTCGTTCCGCCGGGACTTCAGTTCCTCGATGCTGTCCTCGTTGACGTCATCGTCGGTCTTGCGTGGGGTGTCGTAGTCCGTTGCCATGTCGCTCTCCCCCTCTGGGTGTCTGCGGTGTCTCCAGCGCACGTAACGCGCGAGAGGCCGGACTTGTGCCCGACCCAAGGCGGAGATTTTGCCTCACATCAAGGTCTGTTACTCAATCGACACCCAATCGCACACCTGAAGAGGTGATGGGAACGGGTGGCGAACGGGACCGTACACGGTCCGCAGGCCGCTCGTGGCAGCGCCATCTCCTGTACTTCCCGTGATCAAGACCCCCGGAAACCCCCATTTTCCAGGCGTTCCCGCAGGGGATCCGATCACGGAGAGTAGATGGCCGGATGTCCCTGCGTGTGATCGATCACACACGAAGACAGCGTTCATCAGACCAGGAAAATTCCGCCCAAAGCGAACCCGTGTCCGCGCCATTGTCGCAGAATTCCGCGCCCGGCGGAGTCTGTCAGGTTCCCGAAGCGGCCCCGCCGGGCCCCGCTCAGGCCGGCAGCACCACCCGCATGACGAGCCCGCCGCCCTCACGGGGCTCCGCGGTGATCCGGCCGCCGTGCGCCCTGGCCACCGACCGCACGATGGACAGGCCGAGGCCCACGCCCTTGTCGCTGCCGGTGCGCTCGGTGCGCAGCCTGCGGAACGGCTCGAAGATGTTGTCCAGCTCGTAGGCGGGGACCACGGGCCCGGTGTTCTCCACCACCAGCACGGCCTCGCCGGGCCGGGACTCGGTGGTCACCTCCACCCAGCCGCCCTCCGGCACGTTGTACCGGACGGCGTTCTGCACCAGGTTCAGCGCGACGCGCTCCAGCAGGACGCCGTTGCCCTGCACCACGGCGGGCGGCCGCTCGCCCCGCAGTTCCACGCCCTTGGCCTGGGCCTCCCCGCGGGCCTGGTCGAGCGCCTGCGAGGCCACCTCGGCCAGGTCGACGGGCTTGCGGTCCACGATCTCGTTGTCGCTGCGGGCGAGCAGCAGCAGGCCCTCCACGAGCTGTTCGCTGCGTTCGTTGGTCGCCAGCAGCGTCTTGCCCAGCTGCTGGAGCTCGGGGGACGCCCCGGGATCGGAGAGGTGGACCTCCAGCAGCGTCCGGTTGATCGCCAGCGGCGTGCGCAGCTCGTGCGAGGCGTTGGCCACGAAGCGCTGCTGCGCGGTGAAGGCCCGTTCCAGCCGGTCCAGCATCTCGTCGAAGGTGTCCGAGAGCTCCTTCAGCTCGTCGTCCGGGCCGCCCAGCTCGATCCGCCGGGTCAGATCCGTGGCGGCCACCCGGCGGGCGGTGCGGGTGATCTTGCCGAGCGGCGAGAGGACGCGGCCGGCCATGGCGTAGCCGAAGGCGAAGGCGATCACGGCGAGGCCGAGCAGGGCCAGCAGGGACCGCCGGAGCAGGCCGTTGAGGGCTATGGCGCGCTGGTGGTCCGTGCAGGACTTGAGCCAGGCGGTGAACGTGTCGCTGCCCACCGTGCCGCTGGGCGGCGTGGGGCAGGCGTTGCTGGTGGTCTTGAAGTCGATCCGGTAGATCTCGAACGGCAGCGAGCTGCCCTCCCGCATGGCGTCCGCCGCCAGCAGGTAGATGATCGTGAGCAGCAGGACGCCCGCCATCAGGAACATCCCGCCGTAGAGCAGGGTGAGGCGTATGCGGATGGTGGGCCGCAGCCAGGGGAAGGGCCGGACGACGGGCTGGCGCGGGTCCCAGGCGGGCCGTGGCGGGGCCGTGGGCCGGGGTGGGGGCTGGGACGCCGTCGGCGGCGTGTTCGCCGGGGAGGGGGGCGTGGGGGGCATCGGGTCAGATCCGGTATCCGGAGCCGGGGACCGTGACGATCACGGGCGGCTCGCCGAGCTTGCGGCGCAGCGTCATGACGGTGACGCGGACGACGTTGGTGAAGGGGTCGGTGTTCTCGTCCCACGCCTTTTCCAGCAGCTGCTCGGCGGAGACCACGGCGCCCTCGCTGCGCATGAGCACCTCCAGCACCGCGAACTCCTTGGGCGCCAGCTGCACCTCGCGTCCGTCGCGGAACACCTCGCGGCGGTTGGGGTCGAGCCGGATGCCGGCCCGCTCCAGGACCGGCGGGAGGGCGACGGTGGTGCGCCGGCCCAGTGCCCGGACGCGGGCGATCAGCTCGCTGAAGGCGAAGGGCTTGGGCAGGTAGTCGTCGGCGCCGATCTCCAGGCCCTCGACGCGGTCGCTGACGTCGCCGGAGGCGGTGAGCATCAGGATCCGGGTGGCCAGCTGGAGCTCGACGACCTTGCGGCAGACGTCGTCGCCGTGGACCAGCGGCAGGTCGCGGTCGAGGACGATCACGTCGTAGTCGTTGACGGCGATGCGCTCCAGGGCGGCGGCCCCGTCGTACACGACGTCGACGGCCATGGCCTCCCGGCGCAGTCCGGTGGCGACGGCATCGGCGAGCAGTTGCTCGTCCTCGACGACGAGTACGCGCACGGGGCTCTTCCTTCCTCAGGGGCCCGACGGGCCTGGGGGTGCGGGGGTGGTTCCGGCGGCCCTGCGGGCAGGCCGGACGGCCACCGGTGGTCCCCTCCATCCTGCCCCGAACACCGATAAACCGGCTGTAAGGGGCTCCGGGGCCCTCGCCGGAGGCGGCTTCCCGTCCGTTTGCGGACGGGAGGTTTCCGCGCGGACGGGGGTGGGGAAGACGTCTGCACACCCGCGATCACGATCCCCGTCCCGTGGTGCGCCATGACCACGCGGCACCGCGGGGGACCACCACGCACGTGATCGTCTTCCCCGGCCACCGTCCGGGGATACCCCCCGGCACACCCCCGTGCCACCGAGCCGACCCAGGAGGGGGCGCAGCATGGACGCGTTCACCGCCGGCATTCTGCAGCGCATAGAGACCACGCGCAGTGATCTCGACCGGGCCCGCCGCAGCGGAGACGACTTTCTCGTCGACATGGAACAGGCGGAGCTGGAGGACCTGCACCGCCTCGCGGCGGAGCACGGCGTCGAGGTCAGCGCCGCCTGACCCTTGACCGCCGACCGCCGCGCAAGCGGCCGGAGCGCCCCGGTGCCTCGTGCGCCGGGGCGCTCCGCCGTGTGCGCCGTGGGGTGCCGGGCTCAGTCGTGCCAGGCGCCCAGTTCCTCCAGGCGGGCCTGGAGGGGCTCGAAGAAGCCGGGCGGGGCGGCGACGGCGAGCTCGCCGGACGCGGGCGCGCCGGGGCGGCCGCCGGTGAGCGCCCCCGCCTCGCGGGCGACGAGGTCGCCGGCCGCGAGGTCCCAGGGGTTGAGCCCGCGCTCGTAGTAGCCGTCGAGCCGGCCGCAGGCGACGTCGCAGAGGTCGATGGCGGCGGAGCCGCCGCGCCGGATGTCCCGGACCTCGGGCAGCAGCCGGCGGACCACCTCGGCCTGGGCGGTGCGGCGGGCGGCGAGGTAGCCGAAGCCGGTGCCGAGGAGGGCCTGCTCGAAGGCGGGCGCGGGGCGGACGCAGAGCCGGCGGTCACCGAGCCAGGCGCCCTCGCCGAGGACGGCCCGGTAGGTCTCGCCGCGCAGGGGCGCGGCCACCACGCCGACAACCGTCTCGCCGGCGTACTCGGCGGCTATGGAGACCGACCAGGACGGCAGTCCGTAGAGGTAGTTGACCGTGCCGTCGAGGGGGTCGACCACCCAGCGCACCCCGCTGGTGCCGGGGGTGCTGGCGCCCTCCTCGCCCAGCACGCCGTCGTCGGGCCGGTGTTCGGCGAGGAAGCCGGTGATCAGCTTCTCGGAGGCGAGGTCCATCTCGGTGACGACGTCGATGGGGCTGGTCTTGGTGGCGGCCACCCCGAGGTCGGCGGGGCGGCCGTCCCTCAGCAGCGCGCCGGCCCGCTCGGCGGCCTCCACGGCCACGGACAGCAGTTCGGCCTTGAGGGCGTCGGTGGGGGCGTTCACAGGGGCTCCTTGCCTGGTAGGGGACGTGTCGGCGGGGTCACGCCCAGGGGCTGTCCGCGCCCGCGGCGGCGGGGCGCGGCGCCCGGGCCGGGCAGCAGCCGACGGGGCAGAGGTCGTGCGAGGGGCCCAGGGCGCCCAGCGCGCAGCGCTCGGGCCGCTCGCCGCGCTCCGCGGCGGCCCGCTCCAGGACCAGCTCGCGGACGGCGGCGGCGAAGCGCGGGTCGGCGCCCACGGTCGCCGCGCGGGCGACGGGCAGCCCCAGCTCGACGGCCTTGGCCTTGGCCTCGGTGTCGAGGTCGTACTTGACCTCCATGTGGTCGGAGACGAAGCCGATGGGGACCATCACGACGGCGGGGGCGCCGTCGGCGTGCACCGCCTCCAGGTGATCGCAGATGTCGGGTTCCAGCCACGGGATGTGCGGGGCGCCGCTGCGGGACTGGTAGACCAGCCGCCAGGGCCGGTCGGTCCCGGTCTCCTCGCGCACGGCGTCGGCGATGGCGCGGGCCACGTCGAGGTGCTGGGCGACGTAGGCGCCGCCGTCGCCGTGGTGCTCGGCGGGGCCGGAGGTGTCGGCGGCGGCCGTGGGGATGGAGTGGGTGGTGAAGGCGAGGTGCGCTCCGGCCCGTACGGCCTCGGGCAGCTCCGCGAGGGCCGCGAGGGTGGCGTCGATCATGGGGCGGACGAAGCCGGGGTGGTTGAAGTAGTGCCGCAGCTTGTCGACGCGCGGCACGGGCAGCCCCTCGGCCTCCAGGGCGGCCAGCGCGTCGGCCAGGTTCTCCCGGTACTGGCGGCAGCCGGAGTAGGAGGCGTACGCGCTGGTGGCGAGGGTGAGCACCCGGCGCCGGCCGTCGCGGACCAGCTCGCGGAGGGTGTCGGTCAGGTAGGGCGCCCAGTTGCGGTTGCCCCAGTACACCGGCAGGTCGACGCCGCTCGCCGCGAACTCCTCGCGCAGGGCGCGCAGCAGCTCGCGGTTCTGGTCGTTGATGGGGCTGACGCCGCCGAACAGGAAGTAGTGCTGCCCGACCTCCTTGAGCCGCTCGCGGGGGATGCCCCGGCCTCGCGTCACGTTCTCCAGGAACGGGACGACGTCGTCCGGGCCCTCGGGGCCGCCGAAGGAGAGCAACAGCAGGGCGTCGTACGGGGCGTGGGCTGGCTGATCCGACATGGCTACGATCCTGCCACCCCCCACTGACAGCCGCGTCACCCGGCACGGCAGGCCGGTGCGCCGAGGCGTCCGGGGAAGGCGGGAAATATCGCGCGGCGAACACAGGTTCACCCGTAACCTGTATGGGCCAACGAAGACCCTTGCGGCACCCTCGTCACGAACCCCTCGTTCCTCTTCCTCAGGGCGGAGCCGGCTTGTCCAGTCCGTATCGCGCGATCTTCGCCGCTCCCGGCGCCAGGTCCTTCTCCGCGGCCGGGCTCCTCGCCCGGATGCCGCTGTCGATGATGGGCATCGGCATCGTCACGATGACCTCGGAGATCACCGGGGAGTACGGACTGGCGGGGGCGCTCTCCGCGGCCCTCGCGCTGGCCACCGCGGCGATGGGACCGCAGGTCTCGCGCCTGGTCGACCGGTACGGGCAGCGGCGCGTGCTGCGGCCGGCCACTCTCTTCTCGGTGGCCGCGACGGCCTGCCTGCTGCTGGGGGCGCGGCTGCGGTGGCCGCACTGGACCCTCTTCGTCCTGGTGCTCGGAGTGGGCGCGGTGCCGAGCGTGGGCGCGATGGTGCGGGCCCGCTGGGCGGCCCTCTACCGCGACTCCCCCCATCACCTGCACACCGCCTACTCCGCCGAGTCCGTGATCGACGAGCTGGTGTTCATCGCCGGCCCGGTGCTCGCCATCGGCCTGTCGACCGGCTGGTTCCCGGAGGCCGGGCCGCTGCTGGCGGGGGTCTTCCTGCTGCTCGGCGTCTTCTGGCTGACCGCCCAGCGCGCCACCGAGCCGCCGCCGCACGGGACCGCGCACGGCGGGGGCGGCTCCGCCCTGCGCTCGGGCGGGCTGCGGGTCCTCGTGGGGACGTCGGTGGCGCTGGGCGCCCTCTTCGGCTCCATCGAGGTCGTGACCGTCGCGTTCGCCGAGGAGCTGGGTCACAAGGCGCTGTCCAGCGTGGTCCTGGCCGTGTGGGCGCTCGGCTCCTGCATCGCGGGCACGGTGTTCGGCCTGCTGCGCCCCAAGGGCGAACCCGCCCGCCGCTGGCTCGTCGGGGTCTGTGTGATGGCCGTGAGTATGATCCCCCTCCAACTGGTCGGGAACCTGCCGTCCCTGACCGTCGCGCTCTTCTTCGCGGGCCTGGCCATCGCACCCACGATGGTCACCACCATGGCCCTGGTCGAGCGGCACGTACCGCGCGCGAACCTGACCGAGGGCATGACCTGGACGAGCACCGGGATGGCCGTCGGGGCGGCGCTCGGCTCGTCCCTCGCCGGAGCGGTGGTGGACGCCTCGGGCGCCGGCACCGGGTACGCGGTGCCCGGTGTGGCGGGAGCGCTGGCGGCCGTCGGGGCGTTCCTCGGGTACCGCCGGCTGCGGTCGGCGCGGGAGCGGGTGTCCCGGCGGACCGGGACGTCCGTCCCGCGGCCTAGGGGAGGGTCTGGCGCATATGACGGAGACACCAGCAAGGGCACGAACCACGGCGTCGGCGAGGACGAGCGCGTGGCGTAACTGGGCGGGGAACGTCACCGCCTTCCCGCTCCGGACGATCACTCCGGAGACGGTTCCGGACCTGGCCCGGGCGGTGGCGTCCGCCGCCTCGGACGGGCTGCGGGTGAAGGCCGCCGGCTCGGGCCACTCCTTCACGGCAGCGGCAGCGACGGACGGAATACTGATCCGCCCGCACCGGCTGGCCGGGATACGGTCCGTCGACCGCGCGGCCGGCACGGTGACCGTGGGGGCCGGCATCCGGCTCGCCGATCTGAACCGGGCGCTGTCCGCGCGCGGCCTGTCGCTGACGAACATGGGCGACATCATGGAGCAGACGGTCTCCGGGGCCGTCAGCACCGGCACTCATGGCACCGGCCGCGACTCGGCCTCGATCGCCGCGCAGATCACGGCCCTGGAACTGGTCACCGCAGACGGCTCGGTGCTGTCCTGCTCCGCGACCGAGCACCCCGCGGTGTTCGCGGCGGCCCGGGTGGGCCTCGGCGCGCTGGGCGTGATCACCGCGATCACCTTCGCCGTGGAGCCGGAGTTCCTGCTCACCGCGTGCGAGGAACCGATGCCCTTCGGACAGGTCACTTCCGAGTTCGACCGGCTCGCGACGGAGAACGAGCACTTCGAGTTCTACTGGTTTCCGCACACCGAACACTGCACCACCAAGCGCAACAACCGCAGTCAGGGTCCCGCCGCACCGCTCGGCCGCCTCGGCGCCTGGGTGGACGACGAGTTGCTGTCGAACGGACTGTTCGGCGCGGTGTGCGCGGTGGGCCGGGCCGTGCCCGCGGCGGTGCCCTCCATCGCGCGCGTCACCGGCCGCGCCCTGTCCGCGCGGACGTACACGGACATCCCCTACCGGGTCTTCACCAGCCCCCGGCGGGTCCGCTTCGTGGAGATGGAGTACGCGCTGCCGCGCGAGGCCGCCGTCCCGGCGCTGCGCGAGCTGAAGGCGGTGATCGAGCGGCGGCGGCTGCGGGTCGCCTTCCCCGTCGAGGTCCGGACCGCGCCCGCCGACGACGTCTGGCTGTCGACCGCCTCCGGCCGCGACACCGCCTACCTCGCGGTGCACATGTACCGGGGCGCGCCGTACCGGGCGTACTTCTCGGCGGCGGAAGAGATCATGATCGCCCACGGCGGCCGGCCGCACTGGGGGAAGCTGCACGGCCGGGACGCCTCCTACCTGGCCGGGGTCTACCCCCGGTTCGCCGACTTCACGGCCGTGCGCGACCGGCTGGACCCCGACCGGGTGTTCGGCAACCCGTATCTGCGGCGGGTGCTCGGAGACTGAACCACCGCGTCGGGCACCGGCTCAGGCGCCGGTGCCCGTCCCCTGGGCCGGCGGCGCACTCGCGCCGCCCTTGCCCTCGGCCGTGCCGCCCTTGCCGGCGTCCGGCGAACCGCCCGGCTGCGGGGTCCGGTCCGGGCTCGGCGAGGCGCCGCCCGAGGGGGACGTGCCCGGGTCCGGGGTCTGCCCACCGGTACCGCCGGCGGGCCGCGAGGCGTCGGGGGACGGCGTCACTCCCCCGCTCTTGTCCGAGCCCGCGCCGCCGTCCGTGCCCGGCGAACGGGACGGGTCCTGACTCCCGTCCGTCCCCTCGTCGGCCCCGGAGCCGGTGCCGTGGGAACCGTCCCGGCCGCTCTCGCCGCCGGTACCCCTCTTGTCGTCGTGCTTCGGCTCGTCCCGCTTCTTGTCCTGCTGGAAGGAGCGCATGATCGTCGTCCCGCCCTTGGTGCCGTCGGCACTCTGCCCCGACACCAGTTCGACCGCTGTCACCGCGCCCATCGCGAGGACGAAGACCGCGCCGGCGGCCAGAAACGGCCGCTTCCATCCGCGCCATCGGGTGCCGTGCGTCGTGCCGGCCGAGAACTCCCCGGAAAACCCCGCGGAGCCCTGAACGGGGTGCGCACCGTCGTACGCGCCGGGGTACGCACCGGCGTGCGCTTCCGACAGCATCCGCGTCGCGTCCTCGTCACCGTCCGTGCCGATCCGCGCGAACAGCCGGGTCCGTTCCGGGTCGGGCGGCAGCGCCGGGCCCGGGTGCCCCGGGGCGGCGTCGGAGGCGTCGGCGGCGCGCGCCCGGCCGACCGCGCGCTCCGCGTCGCCCAGCGGGACCTGCCGCAGCCGGGGCCGCGCGGCCTGCGCCGCGGCGTCCCGCACCTGCTCGCCGGTCCGTCTGAACAGGTGCTGGAAGACCGTGCCACCCGTGGTGGCGACCACGCTCACGACTCCGGCGCCGATCACCGTGCCGTAGACACCGAGCTTGCCGGCGAGCAGGGCGGCGATCACCGCGGCCAGCGCACTGCCCGCCACCTGGGCGACGCTCAAGTCCAGGCGTTTGCCCTTGGCTTTTGCGCCACTTTCGGCTTTGTCGTCCATCTCCAGCCTCTGTCGAACCTTTCGCGCCTCTTGCACTCAGAAGGGACATTCGAGCGTAACGAACAGTTCCGAATCCGGTGATTGTGTGAACCTCGCCACCCGTGGGAAGGTCTCCGGCGCAAGAGGGGGCAATCAACTCCCTTGCCGGACGTGAACATCGATGGCGCGCCGCTCCACCCCCAGTGGTCCGAATGGAGTACTGTGGCGAGCCCGGCCCCGGTATCCCGTCCGGTTGCCCGGACCCAACGGGAGGGGCCCGGGCGGCTCTCGCCCCGTCAACTCGGCAATGTTGTGGCAGGCTGCTACCCGGGCAGGCCACACTCGACCAGCGGAAGCAGCGACGCACGTGACGTCGGCAGGCACCACCCGGGAGGTCCCCATGCCCGAACTGCGTGTCGTGGCCGTCTCCAACGACGGCACACGGCTGGTGCTCAAGGCTGCGGACAGCACGGAGTACACCCTTCCCATCGACGAGCGGCTGCGCGCCGCCGTGCGCAACGACCGCGCGCGCCTGGGGCAGATCGAGATCGAGGTGGAGAGCCACCTCAGGCCCCGCGACATCCAGGCCCGGATCCGGGCCGGCGCCTCCGCCGAGGAGGTCGCCCAGCTCGCCGGCATCCCCGTGGAACGCGTGCGCCGCTTCGAGGGCCCGGTCCTCGCCGAGCGCGCCTTCATGGCCGAGCGCGCCCGCAAGACCCCCGTGCGCCGCCCCGGCGAGAGCACCGGACCGCAGCTCGGCGAGGCGGTCGCGGAGCGGCTGCTGCTGCGCGGCGCCGAGAAGGACACCGCGCAGTGGGACTCGTGGCGGCGCGACGACGGCACCTGGGAGGTGCTGCTGGTCTACCGCGTGGCCGGTGAGCCGCGGGCCGCGAGCTGGACCTACGATCCGCCGCGCCGGATCGTCTCTGCGCTGGACGACGAGGCGCGGGCGCTGATCGGCGAGACCGAGGACACCCCGGAGCCCAGTTTCCCCTTCGTCCCGCGCATCGCCCGGCTGCCCCGGGAGCGGCCCCAGGACCGTCCGGCGGCGGAGCCCGCCGAGGCCCCGGCGGCCGTCGCGGCGCCCGCCGCCGAGGAGGCCGCCAAGGAGCGCGACTCCCTGACCAGCCTGCTGGAGGCCGTGCCCAGCTTCCGGGGCGACATGGTCGTACCCGAGCCCCCGTCGGCGCCGCCGGGCGAGATCCCGGCGGAGGAGGCGGAGGCCGTCGAGCCGCCCGCCCCGGCGGCGAGCGCGGGTTCGGCGTACGCGGACGTGCTGATGCCCCGGTCGGTGGCCGGGCACCGGGAGCGGCTGATCGGCACCACGGACCGGCAGGCGGAGGCGGACGGCGTCCGGCCGGGCCGCCGGGCGGCGGTCCCGAGCTGGGACGAGATCGTCTTCGGGACGCGGCGCAAGAAACAGGAGTGAGGCCGGGCCGTACGGCCTGCCTACACCCGGTCTGCCCCTTTCGCGTGGTTCCCTACGAGCGCACCGCCGTAACCCTTTTGCCTGAATCGCCGGGCGGTCGCGCCCGGCGATCGGCATGCCCGGCCCGGGAAACCGAGCGCGGGAATCCGAGCGCGGCCCGGCTCAGCCCGGCTGGGCGCCCGTGGCCACCGGACGGGACGGGTCCGCCGTCCACTCGCTCCACGACCCGGCGTACAGCACGGCCGGAACGCCCGCCACGGCCAGCGCCAGCACCTCGTGCGCACCGGAGACCCCGGACCCGCAGTAGACGCCCACCTCGGCCCCCGGCACCGCGCCCAGCGCCGAGAAGCGCTCGGCCAGTTCGGCGGCGGGCCGGAACAGCCCGTCCGCGTCCACGTTCTCGGTGGTCGGGGCGGAGAGCGCGCCCGGGATGTGCCCGGCGACCGGGTCCAGCGGCTCCACCTCGCCGCGGTAGCGCTCCGCCGCGCGGGCGTCCAGCAGCACGCCCCGGCGGGCGAGCGCCGCCGCGCCGTCCGCGTCGAGCAGCGGTACCGCGCCCGGCGCCGGGACGAAGTCGCCCTCCGCGACCTCCGGTACCTCGTCGGAGAGTTCACCGCCCGCGGCCGTCCACGCGGCCACGCCGCCGTCGAGCACGCGCACCGACCGGTGACCCGTCCAGCGCAACAGCCACCAGGTGCGGGCCGCCGCCCAGTTCTGGCCGCCGTCGTACACGATCACGTCGTCGTCCGCGCGGACGCCCGCGCGGCGCATCGCGGCCCCGAAGGCGGCCGGGTCGGGCAGCGGGTGGCGGCAGCCCGTCGTCCCCTTGGGGCCCGTCAGTTCCTCTTCCAGGTCGAGGTAGACGGCTCCGGGGAGGTGGCCGGCGGCGTACTCCGGGCGGCACGACGGGCCGCCCGACCGCCAACGGACGTCCAGCAGCCGGGGCGACCGCTCCCCCGCCCCCAGCAGCTCCGCCAATTCCCTTGCGCTGATGATCGGATTCATGCGAGCCATCCTGGCGTAGTCACCTCTGCGTCCGACAGGCACCCTGGCGGGACAGCGCACGACCGATCGATACTGGACGGCAAGAGCCCCGAAACGGAAGCGAAACACGATTTCCGGCCTCTTCCTGCTGGATCCCACGGGAACCAGTGTCATCCGGCGCGGCCGGGGGGCATGACACGACCGGTGGTGCAACCATCTGCTCAGGCACCGTCCCGCACCACCCCGCGCGCCGCAGTCCACGGGAGTTCCGCCCGTGCCGTCAGGCCATGGGAGCGCCGCGCGGCCACCACGATGGTCCGAGGAGAGAGCGACGATGACCGAGGTATGGGGGTCCGCCCCGCAGCGGAGCGAGGGGCAGGTCCGGCACGTCCCGGGCACCCCGTGCTGGACGAGCCTGCTGGTGCACGACCTGGGGGCGACGCAGGAGTTCTACGGCGGCCTCTTCGGCTGGACCTACGACAGCCCGGGGCCGTGCCGGCTCGGCCCCTGCGTCCGCGCGGTGCTCGACGGCCGCGAGGTCGCGGGGCTCGGCGAACTGCCGCCCGACCGGCGGCTGCCACGGGAGTGGACCACCTATCTGGCCAGTGACGACGCCGATGTGACGGCCGAGTGGATCCGCTGCTCGGGCGGCACGGTGGGGGTGGGCCCGCTCGCCACCGGTGACACCGGCCGCCTGGTGCTGGCCTCCGACCCGGCCGGTGCCCCCTTCGGCGTCCGGCAGCCGCACGAGCCGCCGGCGGCGCCGGCACCCCGGGTGCCCGGGACGGCCGTGTGGCACGAGCTGCTGACCCACGACCCGGCCGTGGCCGTGAAGTTCTACAAGGCGCTCTTCCCCTACGAGGTCAAACCGGCCGGCTCCGTCGACTCCGACCGGCTCACCCTGCACCTGGACGGCCGGCCCGTCGCCTCCGTACGCGGCGTCGGGCCCGCGGTGCGGAGCCCGCGGTGGACGACCTGGTTCGAGGTGACCGACACCGACGCCGCCGCCCGGCGCGCGGAGGAACTGGGCGGGCGGGTGCTGGAGGCCCCGCAGGACGGACCGGCCGGGCGGACGGCGACGGTCGCGGACCCGGAGGGGGCCGTCCTCACGCTGGTGCGGTCACCCCGTTAGCCGCGCCGCCCGCCGGCTCGGGGTCCACCGGCAGCACGTCCGGGGAGAGCGCGGCGGCCCGGGCCGCCGCCGCGGTGAGGCGCCGGCGGTGGTGACGCCGGCAGAGCACCTCGTAACCCACCACCGTCTCCGGCTGATTGACGTCCCCGACGACGACCTGGGCCCCCTCGACGACCATCTGCCCGCCGACCGTCCGGGCGTTGTGGGTGGCGCGGGCGCCGCACCAGCAGAGGGCCTCGACCTGGAGGACCTCGATCCGGTCGGCGAGCTCGACCAGCCGCTGCGAGCCGGGGAACAGCCGGGTGCGGAAGTCGGTGGTGATGCCGAAGGCGAAGACGTCGAGTTCGAGGTCGTCGACGATCCGGGCGAGCTGGTCCACCTGCTCGGGGGCGAGGAACTGGGCCTCGTCCGCGATGACGTAGTCCACCCGGCCGCCCGCGGAGAGCCGGCCGACCACATGGGCGTAGAAGTCGAACCCCTCGCCCGCCTCGACGGAGTCCGTCACCAGGCCGAGCCGGGACGACAGTTTGCCCTCGCCCGCGCGGTCGTTGCGGCTGTAGATCATCCCTTGCAGGCCGCGGGCCGAGCGGTTGTGCTCGATCTGCAGAGCGAGGGTGCTCTTTCCGCAGTCCATCGTTCCGGAGAAGAACACCAGCTCGGGCATGGGAAGGCCAACGCCTTTCGTTTCGTGGGGCGGGGAAGTGGGGGACAGGGCACGGGGTGGTGCTCAGGTGCGGACTTCGAGGAGCGGCACCAGCTGCTCGACGGGCGTCATGGAGCCGTGCAGGCCCACCATCTTGGACTCGTTGGGCTCGGTCTCGGTGGCGACGATCGCCACGTCGTCCCGGGCCGCGGCGACCACGTCGCCGATCCGCGCGTGCACCCGGTCGTCCACGCCGGCTCCGGGAGGGCCGAACCAGCCGGCCTCGATGGCCTCGTCGCGTCCCGCGACCCACATCTGCTCCCCCAGCACCTCGCGCCACACCGCGAGGACGTCGGCGGCGGCGCCCGGTACGGCGTAGACGTGCCGGGCCCGGGCCTCCCCGCCGAGCCGCGAGACGCCGGCGCGGAGCTCCCAGTCCTCGTCGAAGTCGATGCGGGCCTCGGGGGTGAACGGAATGTCGATCATGCCGTGGTCGGCGGTGATGTACAGCGCGGAACGCGGGGGCAGTTGCTCCGCGAGCCGCCGGGCCAGCAGGTCCACGTACATCAGCTGGCCGCGCCACTCCTCGGAGTCGACCCCGAAGCGGTGGCCCTTGCCGTCCACCTCGCTGTAGTACGTGTACACGAGCGAGCGGTCGGCGGCGCCGAGCTGCGCGGCGGCGAGGTCCATCCGGTCCTCGCCGGACAGCCGGCCGTGGAAGGTGCCGCCGCTGAGCGCGATCCGGGTCAGCGGGGTGTGCTCGAAGTCGGGGGACGACACCTGGCAGGTGTGGACGCCCGCGTCGTCCGCGAGCCGGAAGACGGTGGGGTACGGCTGCCAGTGGTGCGGGTCCGTCCAGGGGCGCCAGCGGAGCTGGTTCATCAGCTCGCCGGTGGCCGGGTCGAGGACCGTGTAACCGGGCAGACCGTGGGCGCCGGGCGGCAGTCCGGTGCCCACCGAGGCCAGTGAGGTCGCGGTGGTGGACGGGAAACCGGCGGTCAGGGGGGCGCCGGTGCCGTTCAGCGAACTGCCGAGCAGCGAGTGGAGGAACGGCGCCTCGGCCGGGTGGGCACGCAGCAGCTCCCAGCCCAGGCCGTCGATCAGGAAGACGCAGACCCGGTCGGCGGGCGCCAGTTCCAGTCCGGAACGGAAGCCCGGCACGCCCATGCCCGCCACCGCGGCGGGCAGCAGGTCGGAGAGGGAACCGGAACCGTAGCGCGGCAGCGGTGCGGTGCGGTGGTCCAGCGGGGCGGGCTCGTGCCAGGCGGCGCCCGCGGTGCTCGGGTACGACATCAGCGGCCGGTGACCGCGGTCGCCTCGGAGATCGCCTGGGCGAAGGCGAGGGTCTGGCGGACGCTGTCGGGGCCGTCGCCCGCCTCGCTGACGCGCAGGCTCAGGTCGTCGGCGGTCGAGGAGCCCGTGTAGCCGTGGTCCGCGTCGCAGTTGGGGTCGCCGCAGGCGGCCGGCTCCAGGTCGATCCGGGAGACCGCGCCCCAGCCGATGGTGAGGACCACCTCGCGGGGCAGCGCGCCCGGCGTGTACGACTCGGGGTTGGCCACGACGCGGCTCACGACGACGGACGAGATCCGGTCGAGCTTCACGGACTCGGTCGAGGTGGTGGCGTACGGGGACGGCGAGGTGCCGTCGGCCGCCTGCTCGTCGGTGTGGCTGACGATGAACCGCGTACGGGTGAGGACGAGGACCGTCACATGGCGGCGGACCTCGTTGGAGTCGAACGTCGTCTCCTGGTGGACCAGGTACGACACGACCGGCTCCCCGCCCACGGCCGCCTCCACGGCCTCGGCCACGAGGGCCGGGTAGTAGCCGCTGCGCTCGATCGCCGCGCGCAGCCCCTGGGTCGTCGTACCGGTCTTCGCCATACGCCCATCCTACGGGGCGTACGGACCCCTGCCGCCGCCGATGCCCGGGCCGGTGCCCGGGATCCGGGCCGGGCGGCCCCGGTGCGCGGGCGGGCCCCGCTCGGTGGACGGTCAGGCACCGCTCAGTACGTCGGCAGGCTCCGCGGCCCCGGGTCGGTGCGCGGCGGGGGCGGAGCCAGCCGTATGGAGGCGCCCAGGACGTGGATGCCGTGCTGGGCGACGATCACCGGCTCCAGGTCGGCGCCGACGACCTCCGGATGGTCGTCCATCAGGCGGGAGACGCGCAGCAGCAGCTCCTCCAGCGCCCCGGTGTCGACGGGGGCGGCACCGCGCCAGCCGAAGAGGAGGGGCGCGGTGCGCACCGAGCGGATCAGCTCGGCCGCGTCCCGGTCGGTGGCGGGGACGAGGCAGTGCGCGGTGTCACCCAGCAGCAGCGAGGGCGCTCCGGCGAGGCCGAAGGAGAGCACCGCCCCGGCCGCCGGGTCGATCGTGGCCCGGACGACCGTGTCGACGCCGCGCGGGGCCATCGACTGCACCACCAGGCGGGTCTCCGAGGGCTTGCCGAGCAGCTCGGTCAACTCGCTGTAGGCCCGCAGCAGTTCGGCCTCGCCGCCGAGGTCGAGGCGGACGCCGCCCAGGTCGGCGCGGTGCCGCAGGTGCGGGGCGGTGGGCTTGAGGGCGACCGGGAAGCCCAGCCGGTGGGCCGCCGCCACGGCGGCCTCCGGGTCGGGGGCGGGCAGCGCGGGGAGGACCGCGATGCCGTAGCGGGCGAGGAGGCGCTGGGTGTCGGCGGCGGACAGGGTGACGGCACGCGGCCCGCCGGGGTCGCCCTCGGTGACCCCGTGCGCGGTGAGCAGCACCTCGATGTCGGCCGCGGCGCCCGCCTCGTCGATGTCCTCGTACTCGGGGACCCGGCCGGGCCGCTCCTCGGTGCGCCGCCGCCACTCGGCGTACCGGGCGACGTGGGCCAGGGACCGGGCGGCCCGTTCGGCGGCGGGGTAGGCGGGAACGCGCACCGAGCCCGGCCGGGCGGGCGCGCCGGCCTCGGGCGGGGCGGCCAGGGCCTCGGCGAGGCCCGGGATCTCCAGGTGGACGACGCAGACGGGCTTCGCCACGGGGGCCGCGGCGACGGCGTCGCGCAGGGCGGCGGCGAGACCGGCGGCCGACTCGCCGTCGACCCGGGGGATGGCGGTGACGACGACGGCGTCGCAGGCCGGGTCCGCCAGGGCGGCGGCGAGCGCCCGGTGGAAGTCCTCGGGGCCGGCGGCGGTGGTCAGGTCCCGCGGGGGCAGCGGGCGGAGGCCGTCGGTGAGGCAGGCGTCGTAGGTGAGCAGCGCCAGGGACTGGGAGTTGCCCAGGATGGCCACGCGCGGGCCGGCGGGCAGCGGCTGGGCGGCGAGCAGCAGCCCGGTGTCGGAGAGTTCGGTGACGGTGTCGACGCGGATCACGCCGGCCTGCCGGAGGAGGTGGGAGACCGTGGCGTCGGGCATGCGGGTGGTGGGCACGGTGTGCCCCGCCGGGGTGACGCCGCCGTGCCGGGCGCCCTTGACGACGACGACCGGCTTGTGGAGCGCGGTGCGCCGGGCGAGGCGGGTGAACTTCCGCGGATTGCCGATGGATTCCAGGTACATCAGGGCGACGTCGGTGTCCGGGTCGTCGTGCCAGTACTGGAGGAAGTCGTTCCCGGAGACGTCCGCGCGGTTGCCCGTGGAGACGAAGGTGGAGACCGAGGCGAGGCCGGCGAGCCCGGCCGCCCGCCGCTGGAGCCCGGAGAGCAGCGCGATGCCGATGGCGCCGGACTGGCTGAACAGGCCGACCCGCCCGGGCGGGGGCAGCTCGGGGGCGAGGGAGGCGTTGAGGCGGACCCCGGCGGCGGTGTTGACCAGGCCGAACGAGTTGGGGCCGATGATGCGCATACCGTACGAGCGGGCCTGCCGGACCAGCTCGCGCTGGCGGGCCCGGCCGTCGGCGCCGCCCTCGGCGAACCCGGCGGAGAGCACCACGAGCCCTTGGACGCCGTGCTCCCCGCAGTCCTCGACGACGGACGGCACGCGGTCGGCGGGCACGGCGACGACGGCGAGGTCGACCGGGCCCTCGGCCTCGCGGAGCGAGCGGAGGGCCGGGACGCCCTCGGGGTCGAGCCTGGTGAGGCCGTCGGGGAAGGAGGTGTTGACCGCGAGGACCCGGCCGGTGAACCCGCCGGCCAGCAGGTTGCGCAGCACGGCCCGGCCCATCCCGCCGGGCTCCCGGCCGGTGCCGAAGACCGCGACGCTGCCGGGGGCGAGGAGGCGCTGCACCGAGCGGGCCTCGGCGCGCTGCTCGCGGGCCCGCTGGACGGCGAGCGAGCGGTCCGTCGGCTCCAGGTCGAGCTCCAGGCGGACCACGCCGTCCTCGAAGCTCCGCTTCTGGGTGTACCCGGCGTCCGTGAACACCTTGATCATCTTGGTGTTGGCGGGCAGCACCTCGGCCGCGAAGCGCCGGATCCCGCGCTCGCGGGCGACGGCCGCGATGTGCTCCAGCAGGGCGGAGGCGACCCCGCGGCCCTGGTGGGCGTCCTGGACCAGGAAGGCGACCTCGGCCTCGTCGGTCGGCTCGTGGGCCGGGCGGCCGCGGGAGTCGATGCGGTCGTAGCGGACGGTGGCGATGAACTCGCCGCCGATCGTGGCGGCCAGCCCGACCCGGTCGTTGTAGTCGTGGTGGGTGAAGCGGTGCAGGTCGCGGTCGGACAGCCGGGGGTAGGGCGCGAAGAAGCGGTAGTACTTGGACTCGTCCGAGACCTGCTCGTAGAAACTGACCAGGCGCTGGACGTCGTCGGGGGTGATGGGCCGGACGCGGGTGGTCCCGCCGTCGCGGAGGACGACATCGGCTTCCCAGTGGGCCGGATACGCGTGCTCGGACGGCGTCTGCATGGGATCAGCGTACGACCGGCCACTGACAATGACGGCCGCGGCGGAGCACTGCCCGCACCATGCGACACTGGTCTAGACAACCCATTCGCGACTCGAAGGGCAACACCATGGTTGAGCGCCGTGTAAACGTCGGCTGGGCCGACGGCCTGCACGCCCGTCCGGCGTCGATCTTCGTCCGTGCGGCCGCCGCCGCCGGCGTCCCCGTGACCATCGCCAAGGCCGGCGGCACCCCCGTCAACGCCGCGTCGATGCTGGCCGTGCTGGGCCTGGGCGCCCAGGGCGGCGAGGAGATCGTCCTGGCCTCGGAGGACGCGGGTGCCGAGGCCGCGCTCGACCGTCTGGCCAAGCTCGTCGCCGAGGGGCTCGAGGAGCTTCCGGAGACCGTCTGAGCCCTCGCCCCGGGGAGCCGCCGATCTCGGCGGGCTTCCCGAGGGTCGCGAGCGGGGCCGTGGCGGCCGGTGGACCCGGCCGCCGCGGCCCCGCTCGCGCGTTTCGCCCCGCGCGCGCATTCCGGCCGGAAAACACCGGGCGTGCACCGGTGAATTACCCGCCGGCCCCGGAATGCCGGACGGCCGTCACATTCCGGCGCCCGCCGTGTGAACGGCACGTTTCCGAACGGCGGCCGACGGCGCCGGAGAAGTTCGAGAAGCGGAAGAAGCAGCCACCGGCCGCCAGAACCGGAATTCCCCGGGTGCCCGCCCGGCCCGTCCGGCGGCGATGCCCCGGGCGCGTTCCACGTCCCCCCTGACCACCGCGTCGACCAGCGCGGCGTGCGTCTCCCAGGTCTCCACGGGCCGGGCGGGCGGCTCGGGCGCGTACATCCAGGCGATCTTGCGCCGCACCTGGGTGAGCAGGGCGGCCAGGCTCGGGCTGCCGGACGCCTGGGCGAGCGTCTCGTCGAACCAGTCGCCCAGCGGGCACAGCTCGCCCGGCTGCCCCGCGCGGGCGCGCTCCCGGCCCAGCCGGACCAGTCCGCGCAGCACCTTCAGGTGCGCCTCGGTCCGCCGCTGCGCGGCCCGGGCGGCCCCCAGCGGCTCCAGCAGCGCCCGCACCTCCAGCAGGTCGGCCGCCTCCTGCTCGGTCGGCTCGGCGACGCAGGCGCCCGCGTGCCGGCGCGTGGTCACGAAGCCCTCGGAGGCCAGGGTCCGCAGCGCCTCCCGCACCGGGACGCGCGAGACGCCGTACCGTCGGGCGAGCAGTTCCTCGATGAGCCGGCTGCCGGGCGGGAAGGCGCCGGAGACGATGTCGTCGCGGATCGCCGTGCACACCGCCTGCGCGGAGACGCGGCGGCTCTCGGCAACCGCGTCGGTCCCGCCGTTCACAAACGTCCCCGCATTGGACGGACCTCCGGATCGACCCCGACACGGCCTCGCGTGAAAGCGGCGGCCGGCAGGCGGGGGACGCTTCTTCAGGATTCGCTCGACTCTATGGCAATCCCGCGCGGTTTCCGATGGCCATCGGATGCCCATGGAAATGATTTGGCCAAGCGGAGGGAACGGGAAAGCCCACCGTGCCCGGACGGTCCGTTCGCGACGACCGAAAGCCCCGCCATGGACGTGTGGTCCGGGCGGGGCTCGGCGGAGGAAAGGGGACGGCCGGTCAGATGTTGACGCCGTGCGAACGCAGGTACGCGACCGGGTCGATGTCCGAGCCGTAGGTGGGCGCAGTGCGGGCCTCGAAGTGCAGGTGCGGGCCGGTGACGTTGCCGGTGGAACCGGAGAGGCCGATCTGCTGGCCCGGGGTGACGGTCTGGCCGACGCTGACGCCGATCGACGAGAGGTGGCCGTACTGGGTGTAGGTGCCGTCGTTGTGCTTGATGACGATGTTGTTGCCGTAGGCGCCGCCCCAGCCGGCCTCGACGACGGTGCCGGCGCCCACGGCCTGGACGCTGGTGCCCTCGCCGGCGTGGAAGTCGACACCGGTGTGGCTGCCGGAGGACCACAGGCCGCTGGAGGCGTGGTACTGGGTGGAGACGAAGGAGCCGGCGATCGGCATCACGAAGGTGTTGAGGCGCTTGCGCTCCTCCTCGCGGGCCGCGCGCTCCTTCTCGGCGCGCTCGGCCTCGGCCTTGCGCTTGGCCTCGTCGGCACGCTTCTTGATCAGGGCGGCCTGCGCCTTGGCCGCGTCCTCGGCCTTCTGGGTGGCGGCGTCCTGCTCGGCCACGCCGCGCTGCATCTGGGCCTGCTCGTCCACGCTGTCGGCCACGTGGTCGGAGATGACGACGGCCTGGGTGAGGCCGGTGTCCTGCACGCGGGGCGCCTCCTCCGGAGAGGCGGCGAAGGCCGGAGCGGCGACACCGGCGACGACGCCCGCGGCGCTCAGGGTGGCTATGCCGGCGACGTTGGCGCCGACACGTACGGCACGGCTCGGACGACGGTGCTTCCCGGTGGCACGGGTGAACGCCATGGTTGCGGCTGTTCCTTTCCTTCCTTCTCGCCTACCGGGTTAGCTGACGGGTTCGGAGCAGGAAGGTCTCCTACGGCCCCCTCCGGAGAGGGACCCGATTCACCCCAGGGAACATGTGGTTCCCCGGCTCCCCTGGCTCGCGCCGTACGGGGACTCGGCGATGGCTGCCCGGGGCCGCGGTTGCGGCTCCGATCCGACGGACTGCCGCCCTGAAGCTAATCGTCGTCAGATTCGAACGGCAAACGGAACCCCGTTTTAGTGACGCACGCCACAGAGGAACGATGCAACCGCTCCTATAAATCGGGCATAACGGAGGCGCGCGGCCCCCGAAGGAACCACGCGCCTCTCCGCCCCCGCGCGTGCGCCGGGGCGCACGCCGAGGCTTGAGCTCCCGTCAGGCGGAAACGACCGTCACCTCGCCGATGCCGAGCGCCCGGACGGGCTCGGCGATCTCCGCGGCGTCCCCGACGAGCACGGTGACCAGGCGGTCGGCCGGGAAGGCGTTCACGACGGCCGCGGTGGCCTCCACCGTCCCGGTCTCCGCGAGGCGTTCGTACATCCGGGCCTGGAAGTCGTCCGGGAGGTACTGCTCGACCTGGTCGGCCAGCGTGCCCGCGACGGCCGCCGCTGTCTCGTACTTGAGCGGCGCGACACCCACCAGGTTCTGCACGGCGACGTCGCGCTCGGCGTCGGTCAGCCCCTCGGCGGCGAGGGTGCGCAGCACCGTCCACAGGTCCGCCAGCGCCGGGCCGGTGTTGGGGGTGTCCACGGAGCCGCTGATGGCGAGCATCGCGGCCCCGGTGCCGTCGGGGGCGGACCGCAGCACCTGGCCGAACGAGCGGACGCCGTAGGTGTAGCCCTTCTCCTCGCGCAGCACACGGTCCAGACGGGAGGTCAGGGTGCCGCCGAGGCAGTACGTGCCGAGCACCTGCGCGGGCCAGACGCTGGCATGCCGGTCGGCGCCGACGCGGCCGATGAGGAGCTGCGTCTGGACGGCGCCCGGGCGGTCCACGATGACGACGCGGCCGGTGTCGTCGGCGGAGACGGGCGGGACGGGCCGGGGCTCGGCCGGGGAGCCCGTCCAGGCGCCGAGGGTGTCGGCCAGGGCCTGGTCCAGGTCGACGCCGGTCAGGTCGCCCACGACCACGGCGGTGGCGGTGGCCGGGCGCACATGCGCCTCGTAGAAGGCCCGCACGGAGGCCGCGTCGATGCGCTCGACCGTCTCCTCCGTGCCCTGCCGCGGCCGGGACATCCGCGAGTCGGCCGGGAAGAGCTCGGCGGAGAGCGCCATGGCGGCCCGGCGGGCCGGGTTGGCGAGCTCGTGCGGGATCTCGTCGAGGCGGTTGCGGACGAGGCGCTCGATCTCGTTGTCGGGGAAGGCCGGGGCGCGCAGGGCGTCGGCGAGCAGGCCCAGGGCCTTGGTCAGCCGGGAGGCCGGGACCTCCAGGGAGAGCCGTACGCCGGGGTGGTCGGCGTGGGCGTCCAGGGTGGCGCCGCAGCGCTCCAGCTCGGCCGTGAAGTCCTCGGCGCTGAGCTTGTCCGTGCCCTCGGAGAAGGCGCGGGCCATGATCGTGGCCACGCCGTCCAGGCCGGCCGGCTCGGCCTCCAGCGGGGCCGCGAGGCTGACCTCGACGGCGACGACCTGCTGGCCGGGGCGGTGGCAGCGCAGCACGGTCAGGCCGTTGGGCAGCCGGTCGCGGCCGGGGGCCGGGAAGTTCCACGGGGTGGCCGTGCCGGGCCGGGGCTGCGGGTGGAACTGCATGGTGGGTTCGGCGGTGCCGGTGGCGCCCACGACTGCGGCTTCGCTCACTGGGCCGTCTCCTGTTCCTGTACGTCGGCTTCCTGCGCCATGGCGCCCTCGGTGGCGCCGCTCTCTTCGGAGCCCGCGGTCTGGGGCCCGGTCGGCTCGTAGACGAGCACCGCGCGGTTGTCGGGGCGCAGCCGCGCCTGGGCGACGGCCCGCACCTCCTCCGGCGTGACCTCCAGGACCCGCTGGACCGCGGTGAGGGCGAGCTGCGGGTCGCCGAAGAGGACGGCGAAGCGGCAGAGTTCGTCGGCGCGGCCGCTGACGGTGGCCAGCCGGTCCAGCCATTCGCGCTCCAGCTGGGCCTGGGCGCGCTCCATCTCCTGGGCGGTGGGGCCCTCCAGGGCGAAGCGGGCCAGCTCCTCGTCGACGGCCGCCTCGATGTCGGCCACCTCGGCGCCGGCGGACGCCTTGACGTCCAGCCAGCCCAGCGAGGGGGCGCCCGCCAGGCGCAGCATGCCGAAGCCCGCCGCGACCGCGGTGCGGTCGTGCCGGACCAGGCGGTTGTGCAGCCGCGACGACTCGCCGCCGCCGAGGACGGTCAGCGCCAGGTCGGCGGCGTCCGCCTCCCGGGTGCCGTCGTGCGGGAGCCGGTAGGCGGCCATCAGGGCGCGCGAGGGCACCTCCTCGCGGACCACCTGGCGGAGCTGCTCGCCGATGACGTCGGGCAGGGCGCCGTCGCGCGGCGGCTGCTTGCGGTCGTGGGCGGGGATGGACCCGAAGTACTTCTCGATCCAGGCCAGCGTCCGCTCGGGGTCGATGTCGCCGACCACGGCGAGGACGGCGTTGCCGGGCGCGTAGTACGTGCGGAAGAACTCCCGCGCGTCCTCCAGGGAGGTGGCGTCCAGGTCGGCCATCGAGCCGATGGGCGTGTGGTGGTAGGGGTGGCCCTCGGGGTAGACCATCGCCGTCAGCCGCTCGAACGCGGTGCCGTAGGGCACGTTGTCGTACCGCTGGCGGCGCTCGTTCTTGACGACGTCGCGCTGGTTCTCCATGGACTCGTCGTCGAGCGCGGTGAGCAGCGAGCCCATCCGGTCGGCTTCCAGCCACAGCGCCAGCTCCAGCTGGTGGGCGGGCATGGTCTCGAAGTAGTTGGTCCGCTCGAAGCTGGTGGTGCCGTTGAGCGAACCGCCGGCGCCCTGCACCAGCTCGAAATGGCCGTTGCCCTTCACCTGCGCCGAGCCCTGGAACATCAGGTGCTCGAAGAGGTGGGCGAGGCCGGTGCGGCCCTTGACCTCGTGGCGCGAGCCGACGTCGTACCAGAGGCAGACTGCCGCGACCGGGGTCAGGTGGTCCTCCGAGAGCACCACTCGCAAGCCGTTGGCCAGGCGGTGCTCGGTCGCTGTCAGGCCGCCGGTGCCGGCCTGTTGCGCGGCCGTGTGACCCATGGGCATGTACGTCCCTTCGATCGCTCGATATCTCGCTGCATCCCGCGCCGCCGTTACCCGCCCGCGGCGCCCGCGACGACTCGCGTGATGAACACTGCTGTCACTGTATGCAAGCGCACCGACATCCGGCGAAGTTCCCGAGGCCGGTGCGGTCCTCGCGGACGGGTCGCGGTCGGCGTTGTCAGTGGGGAGGTCCACAATGGTCGGCGTCAGTCCGCCCCCGGCAATCGACCGAAGGAGCCGCAGCCGCGATGGCCCGCCGCAGCACGAAGACCCCGCCGCCGGAAGAGTTCGAGGAGCGCATCCTCGACATCGACGTCGTCGACGAGATGCAGGGCTCCTTCCTCGAGTACGCCTACTCCGTCATCTACTCCCGCGCCCTGCCCGACGCCCGCGACGGCCTCAAGCCGGTGCAGCGCCGCATCCTCTTCCAGATGAACGAGATGGGCCTCCGGCCCGAACGCGGCTACGTGAAGTGCGCGCGCGTGGTCGGCGAGGTGATGGGCAAGCTGCACCCGCACGGTGACGCCTCCATCTACGACGCGCTGGTGCGCATGGCGCAGCCGTTCTCCATGCGCGTGCCGCTGGTCGACGGCCACGGCAACTTCGGCTCGCTGGGCAACGACGACCCGCCGGCCGCCATGCGGTACACCGAGGCCCGGATGGCGTCCGCGACCTCGCTGATGACGGAGTCGATCGACGAGGACACCGTCGACTTCGCCGCCAACTACGACGGCAGCGAGCAGGAGCCGGTCGCCCTCCCGGCCGCCTACCCGAACCTGCTGGTCAACGGCACCACGGGCATCGCGGTCGGCATGGCGACGAACATGCCTCCGCACAACCTGGGCGAGGTGATCGCCGCCGCCCGGCACCTGATCCGGCACCCGAACGCCGACCTCGACACCCTGATGAAGTACGTCCCCGGTCCCGACCTGCCCACGGGCGGCCGAATCGTCGGGCTGAACGGCATCCGGGACGCGTACGAGACGGGCCGCGGCACCTTCAAGATCCGCGCCACCGTCTCCGTCGAGAACGTGACGGCCCGCCGCAAGGGCCTGGTGGTGACCGAGCTGCCGTTCGCGGTCGGCCCGGAGAAGGTCATCTCCAAGATCAAGGACCTGGTCGGGGCGAAGAAGCTCCAGGGCATCGCCGATGTGAAGGACCTCACGGACCGGGCGCACGGCCTGCGGCTGGTCATCGAGATCAAGAACGGCTTCAACCCCGAGGCCGTGCTGGAGCAGCTCTACAAGCTGACCCCGATGGAGGAGTCCTTCGGCATCAACAACGTCGCGCTGGTGGACGGCCAGCCGCTGACGCTGGGTCTGAAGGAGCTGCTGGAGGTCTACGTCGACCACCGCTTCGAGGTGGTCCGGCGGCGCAGCGAGTTCCGCCGCGGCAAGCGGCGCGACCGGCTTCACCTGGTCGAGGGCCTGCTGGTGGCGCTCGTTGACATCGACGAGGTCATCAGAATCATCCGATCGAGCGACAATGCCGCGGCGGCGAAGGCATCACTCGTCGAGCGCTTCTCCCTCTCCGAGGTGCAGACGCAGTACATCCTCGACACCCCGCTGCGCCGGCTGACCAAGTTCGACCGGATCGAGCTGGAGGACGAGCGGACCAAGCTGACCTCGGAGATCGAGGAGCTGACGAAGATCCTCGAATCCGACGCCGAGCTGCGCAAGCTGGTCTCCTCCGAACTGGCCGACGTCGCCAAGAAGTTCGGCACCGACCGGCGCACGGTCCTGCTGGAGTCGGCGGGCGCCCCGGCGTCGGCCGTCCCGCTCCAGGTCGCCGACGACCCGTGCCGGGTGCTGCTCTCCTCGACGGGCCTGCTGGCCCGCACCGCCACCGGCGAGCCGTTCGCGCCCGGCGCGGGCGAGACCAAGCGCGTGAAGCATGATGTGATCGTCTCGGCGGTGCCCGCCACCGCGCTGGGCGAGGTCGGCGTGGTCACCTCGGCCGGGCGGCTGCTGCGGCTGCGGGTGATCGACCTGCCCCAGCTGCCGGAGACGGCCGCGGCGCCCAACCTGGCCGGCGGCGCGCCCCTGTCGGAGTTCCTGTCGCTGGCCGACGACGAGCGGGTGGTCTGCCTGACCACGCTGGACGAGTCCTCGCCCGGCCTCGCCATCGGCACCGAGCAGGGCGTCGTCAAGCGCGTGGTCCCCGACTACCCGGCCAACAAGGACGAGCTGGAGGTCATCTCCCTCAAGGCCGGCGACCGCGTCGTGGGCGCGGCCGAGCTGCGGACCGGCGACGAGGATCTGGTCTTCATCACCGACGACGCCCAGCTGCTGCGCTACCAGGCCGGGCAGGTGCGGCCGCAGGGCCGGCCCGCGGGCGGCATGGCGGGCGTCAAGCTGTCCTCCGGGGCGAAGGTGATCTCCTTCACCGCCGTCGACCCGGCGGAGGACGCGGTGGTCTTCACGGTGGCCGGGGCCGCGGGCGGACTGCCCGGCGCGGCCTCCGAGGGGACGGCGAAGCTGACGCCGTTCGACCAGTACCCGCGCAAGGGCCGGGCCACCGGCGGCGTGCGCTGCCAGCGGTTCCTCAAGGGCGAGGACTGCCTGGTCCTGGCCTGGGCGGGCGCCGCCCCGGCCCGCGCCGCGACGGCCAACGGGACGCCCGCGGTCCTGCCGGAGCCCGACCCGCGCCGCGACGGCTCGGGTACGCCGCTGGCCAAGCCGGTGGCGGTGGTGGCCGGACCGGTGTGATCCGGCCGGTACACCCAGGGCCGGCCCGGGTCAGCCCTGGGTGTACCGCAGGACGCCCCACATGCTGTGGTCGTCGGCGTCCTGCGGCGCCTCGTTGCGGCAGACTTCCAGGCCGGCCCGCAGGGCGCTCCCGTCGATGCCGCTGCCGATCATGACGAGCTGGGTGAGGCGGCGTTCCGACCGCGCCCAGGGCGAGCGGTACATGCGCAGGAAGTCCCCCACCGCGTGCAGGGCGAACTTCTGCCGGTGCCCGGGCACCCCGAAGTAGACGAATCCCTTGATCCGGTAGAGCCCTTCCGGTCTGCGGTCCAGGAACTCCATGAAGCGGCGGGGGTGCAGGGGGTCGTCGGAGACGAACTCGACGCTCTCGTACGCCGCGTGCAGATGCCCCTCGTGCCCGTCGTGCGCGTGGTCGCGCTCCTCGTGGGCCAGGTCCTCGAAGGAGAGCTGCCGGATCGCCTCCAGGCGGTCCTCGCGCGGCTTGCGGTCGAAGAGCAGCTCGGGGTCGACCCGGCCGTGCGAGGAGGCGACGACGGGGGTGCCGGGCGCCAGTCCGGCGAGAACCGCCTCGAGGTCCTCCCGCTCCGCGTCGGTCACCCGGTCCGTCTTGTTGAGCACCACCAGGTCCGCGATGCCCAGGTGCCGGTCGAGCTCGGGGTGCCGCTCACGGGTCCGGCCGAACTCGGCGGCGTCCACCACCTCGACCAGACCGCCGTAGACGATGCTCTCGTTGTCGCTGGCCAGGATCATCCGGACCAGTTCCTCCGGCTCGGCCAGTCCGCTGGCCTCGATCACGATGACGTCGATCCTGGCCGCCGGGCGGGCCAGCCGCTCCAGGAAGCCGTCCAGCTCGCTGGTGTCGACCGCGCAGCAGAGGCAGCCGTTGCCGAGCGACACCATGGAGTCCACCTGGCCGGCCACGCTCAGGGCATCGATCTCGATGCTGCCGAAGTCATTGACCACCACACCGATCCGGCTGCCCCCGCTGTGTGCCAGCAGGTGGTTGAGCAGCGTCGTCTTGCCCGAGCCGAGGAAGCCCGCGAGCACGATGACGGGGATCTGTCGTCTGGCCACCCGAGCGCCTTTCCGTCGTCTTTCCGTCGTGATTCCGTCGCCGGTCGGAGAACACGGCGGCTCCCCGCACCCTGCCCGCCCCAGGATATGGTCGTACCGGAAGCCGGGACCGACCGGGCGCGCAGCGCCCTCCGGCCCAGGTTAGGCTCACCTATGTGAGCACGTGCGCCACCGCCTCCCGACTGCTGACCGAGCCCCTGGCCGGCACCGCCGTCACCGCCCCCACCTGGCTGCTGATCGAACAGCCCGGCCCCTGGGGAGCCAAGGCACTCACCGGCAGCCGCCTCGACTCCGCCGTCGGCCGGGCCCTGGAGCAGGCGGCCGCGGGCACGGACGTACGGGTCGCCCTCATCCGCCGCCCCGGGCGGCACGCGGACTGCCGCCCGCCGGCCGGCCGCCGGATCTTCGTCGCGCACACGGCACCCGGCCGCTCCTGGATCCGCACCACGGAACTCGACGACCCGGCCCGCCTCCTGGACCTGGACTTCGCCGCACTCGGCGCCGGACACCACGGCGGGCTGTGGGAGCCGTACACCGGCGATCCGCTCGCCCTGGTGTGCACCAACGGCAAGCGCGACCGCTGCTGCGCCCTGCTGGGCCGTCCGCTCGCGGCGGAGCTGACGGCCGCCGGGGGCACCGGGGTCTGGGAGGTCACTCACATCGGCGGCCACCGCTTCGCGCCGACCCTCTTCGTGCTGCCCTTCGGCTACGCGTACGGCCGGGCCACCGCGCACGGAGTGAAGGAAGTGCTGGAGGCCGCGCGCGAGGGCCATGTGGTGACCGCGAACTGCCGCGGCCGGTCCGCCTGGGACCGCCCCGCCCAGGCCGCCGAACTGGCCGTCCGCGCCCTGACCGGCGAGACGGACGCGGACGCCCTCACCGTGGCCGCCACCACCGGCTCCGCCCCTCGCCACGAGGTGACCGTGGCCCATGCCGACGGCCGGTCCTGGCGGGTCCTCGTCGAGCGGGGAGCCGCCGAGCCACCCCGCCCCGAGAGCTGCGGCCGGGCCCTCGGCTCACCGGCCCGCATGGACGTCGTCGCCGTCGTCCCGCTCAGCTGAGGAGCCGCGGAAGCCGGCCCCGCCCGCGCGGTGTGCCACGTGAGCACGCGAACCCTGTTCTGCTCGTTCTGCGCACGCTAGAACAGGTGGCGGCACGACGGGGCCGCGAGACGGCGGAGCCGAGGGCCGTCCGGCCACACCGCTCGAAGGGGTGCACCATGTTCGAAGTCCTCGTCGTGGACGACGACTTCCGTGTGGCGGAGGTCAACGCGGCGTATGTGGAACGGGTTCCGGGCTTCCGCGTACGGGCCACCGCCCACAACGCGGCCCAGGCCATGGCCGTTCTGGAACGCGAGCACGTCGACCTGATGCTGCTCGACCACTCCCTGCCGGACGAGACGGGCCTGTCGCTCATGGGCCGCGTCCGGCAGTCGGGGCATCCGACGGACGTCATCATGGTGACCGCGGCCCGGGACATCGCCACCGTCCGCACGGCCATCCGCTACGGAGCCCTGCAGTACCTCGTCAAACCGTTCTCCTTCCCCGGTCTGCGGGCGAAGCTGGAGGCGTACGCCCGGCTGCGCCTGGCCCTCGACGGCACGGAGGAGGCCGAGCAGGAACAGGTGGACCGGATCTTCTCCACCCTGCGGACGGCCGCCGCCGCACCGCCGTTGCCCAAGGGGCAGTCCGCCCCGACGGCGGAGCTGATCCGCCGGGTGCTCCGCGACGCCGCGCATCCGCTGTCCGCCCACGAGGTCGCGGCGCGCGCCGGACTGAGCCGCTCCACCGCCCAGCGCTACCTCAAGCGCCTGGAGACGTCCGGCCGGCTGAGCCTGACCCTGCGCTACGGCTCCACGGGCCGCCCCGAACACCGCTACACCTGGTCCGGCCGCTGACCGCTGACCGACGAGGAGCACCTCCCAGTCCCTCACGCTCTCATCCCCGGGGCCCCGGCCCGAGAGGCCCCGCGATGCCGTGGTGGAACGCGTACCGGACGGCCTGCGCCCGGTCCCGTACCCCCGTCTTGGCGAAGAGGTTGTTGATGTGGGTCTTCACCGTGGCCGTGCTGACGTGCAGCCGCCGGGCGATCTCCGTGTTGGACAGCCCCTCCGCGACCAGCGCCAGCACCTCCGCCTCACGCGCGGTCAGCCCGTCGGGCAGCGCCTCCGCAGTCCCCCCGGCCCCCGCCGCCCGGCGATCGGCGGACGGACCGGACGACACCGACGACGCCGATGACGCCGCCGTCGGCGCCGGCGCCGACGAGCCGTACGGCCCTGACGCCTTGGCGGGCGCCGCCGCCAGCCGCTCCAGCAGCCTCCGCTGCACCTGCGGGGAGAGCCCCGCCTCCCCCGACCTCACGTCCTCGATCGCCCGGACGATCTCCTCCCCTCCCGCGTCCTTGGTGAGATACCCCCGCGCCCCGGCCTGGAGCGCGGGGAAGAGCGAGTCGTCGTCTCCGAAGGTGGTGAGCACCACGACCTGGGTGTCCGGATGGTCCGCGCGGATACGCCGGGTGGCCTCGACACCGTCGCAGCGCGGCATGCGCAGGTCCATCAGCACCACATCCGGGGCGTGCTCGGCGACGAGCCGCACGGCCTCCAGCCCGTCGGCGGCCGACCCGATGACCTCGATGCCGGGCAGCAACCCCAACAGAATCACGATCCCCTCCCGCACCACGGTCTGGTCGTCCACCACCAGGACCCGCGCCGGCGACCGCTCCGCCTCACCCGCTCCGCTCACACCACTCCCGCCTCCCGGAACCACTCCCGCTCCCCCCACCTGACATTCCCCATGTTTCTCATCACGCCGGCACCTTCAGGCGCACCAGGAAGCCCTCGCGCCCCTGACCCACCGGACCGGCCTCAAGACTGCCCCCCAGCAGCTCGGCCCGCTCCCGCATGCCGAGCAGCCCGTACCCGGCGCCGGAGCCGGCCAGCTCGGTGTTCTTCCCCCGCGCCCCACCGTCATGAACCGCCAGCTCCACTTCTCCCTCCAAATAGGAGAACTCCATGTCCACCCGCGCCCCCGGAGCGTGCTTGCGCACATTGGTGAGCGCCTCCTGCGCGACCCGTCGCACCGCCAGCCCGGCCTCGGCCGGAAGCGGACGCGGCTCGCCGGTCACCCGCAGCCCGGCCCCCTGCGCGGCCGCGAGGTCCCGCAGGAACTCCTCCGGCCGTGTCATCTCCCCCCGCAGCGCGGACAGCGCCTGCCGGGTCTCGGCCAGCCCCTCCCTGGCCATCCCCCGCGCCGACACGATCCGTTCGAGGACCTGGTCGCGTTCCGCGCCGCTCTCGACCAGCAGCCGCGCGGCCTCCAGGTGGACCAGCTGGGCCGAGAGACTGTGCGCGAGGACGTCATGGATCTCCCGTGCGATCCGCGCCCGCTCGTTCAGCGCCGCCGTCTCCGCCTCCGCTCGGCGCGCGGCCCGCTCCTGGGCCAGCATCCGGAACCCGGCCCCCCGCGCCTCCTCGTCCAGCCGCAGCGAGTACCCGGTGAGCAGCACCACGGCCACCGTCGCCGTCGTTCCCGCCCAGGAGTCCCGCGTCGTCAGGACGTAGGCGCCGAGCGGGACCGCCGCCAGCCCCAGCCCGGGCCCGAGCGGCAGCCGCTCCACCGCGACGACGGCGGCGACGCACCACAGCCCGGCGGCGGTGACATGCGTCCCCGCCCACTCGGCCGGGGCCCCTGCCACGACCGGCACCGCCAACAGACCGATCGAGGCCCACAGCCGCCGGTCGAGCGTCGTGGTGAAGCACCGCCAGATCGCGGCGCCGCACACCGCGAACCCCGCGGCCACCACCGCGTACTCCCACCCGCGGAGCACGTCCTCCCGCACCACGCTGGCGAAGAACAGCCCGACCAGCACGGCTCGCACGATCCACTTCAGCACCTGGCGACGGCGCGGCACCCCGGCCTGGGAGAGCGCCTCCCGGGCGGGCCACGCGGTCCAGCTCTCCCTGGGCACGTCCGGCTCCTCCACCCGTGCTCCGGTGCCGCGCCATGCGGCCTCACGTCCCGCGATCTCAGCCACCGGCAACGACACCGTACGCCGGAAGGGGCCGCCGGGCCCGCAGCACCACGATCCCGGTCCGGGCCAGCAGCATCGCCGCGACCGTGACCAGAGTGGCCGCCGTCCCCTGATGGACGCCGATCAGCGCCCCGACCCCGGACAGCCCCAGCCGCAGCGCCAGCCCGCCGGCCCAGATCCCCACCGCGGCCTTCGTGCCCCGCGCCCAGACCGCGCCCGACTCGTCGGTCCATATTCGGGTGGTCCAGGCCCAGGCCGCACCCGTGGCGAGGCCCACCAGCACCCCCGCCGTCAGCAGCCCCACGGACGCCACCCGATGGCCGGCGTCCACCATCCCCGGCTCCCTGGCCGCGACGACGACCAGCGCCACGGGCGCGATCCACCACTTCCGTTCGCCCGAGACCACCTTCTGCGGCTTGAACTGCCGGACGACGACGAGCACGACGACGGCGACAATCACCCCTGCGTCGATCAGACCGGACATGGAACACCCCTCCGTTGAGCGTGGACACCGCGGCCGACCGCGGGTGAACACGCCGCCGGCCGACACATCCGACGCTACGGAGCCGGCGCCCGGCACGGATCGGAGCAGGGGTGGATCAGGGGTGGAGCCCGGGTGGAGACCCTCTCTCCACCCGGGGGTGGAGAATCAGGCGTCGATGCGCGAGCGGTCCAGCGTCGCCGCCGAGTTGGTGATGAACTCCTTGCGCGGCGCGACCTCGTTGCCCATCAGCAGGTCGAACGTCCGCTCGGCGGCCTCCAGGTCGCTGATGTTGATCCGGCGCAGGGTGCGGTGGCGCGGGTCCATCGTGGTCTCCGCGAGCTGGTCGGCATCCATCTCGCCCAGACCCTTGTAGCGCTGGACGGAGTCCTTGTACCGGACGCCCTTGCGCTCCAGCTCCAGCAGCGTCTGCCGCAGCTCGTTGTCGGAGTACGTGTAGATGTACTTGTCCTGACCCTTCTTGGGGTGGGTCAGCTCCACCCGGTGCAGCGGCGGCACCGCGGAGAACACCCGTCCCTCCTCCACCATCGGCCGCATGTACCGCTGGAAGAGGGTGAGCAGCAGGATGCGGATGTGCGCTCCGTCGACATCGGCGTCGGCGAGGAAGATGACCTTGCCGTAGCGCGCGGCGTCGATGTCGAAGGTCCGGCCGGACCCCGCTCCTATCACCTGGATGATCGCCCCGCACTCGGCGTTCTTGAGCATGTCCGACACCGAGGCCTTCTGCACGTTCAGGATCTTGCCCCGGATCGGCAGCAGCGCCTGGAACTCCGAGTTCCGCGCCAGCTTGGCGGTGCCCAGGGCCGAGTCGCCCTCGACGATGAACAGCTCGCTGCGCTCCACGTCGTCGCTGCGGCAGTCGGCCAGCTTGGCCGGCAGCGACGAGGACTCCAGCGCCGTCTTGCGGCGCTGCGCCTCCTTGTGCTGCCGGGCGGCGATCCGCGTCCTGGCGGCCGCGACGATCTTCTCCAGGACCGCCCGCGCCTGCTGCTTCGCGTCGCGCTTGGTCGAGGTCAGGAACGCCTTGAGTTCCTTCGCCACGACGTTCGCGACGATCCGGGACGCGGCCGAGGTGCCCAGCACCTCCTTCGTCTGGCCTTCGAACTGCGGCTCCGCCAGCCGCACGGTCACCACCGCCGTGAGGCCCTCCATGGCGTCGTCCTTGACCACGTCGTCCTCGGCGACGCGCAGCAGCTTGCTCGCCCGCAGCACGTCGTTGACGGTCTTGGTGACGGACCGCTCGAAGCCCGCGACGTGGGTGCCGCCCTTCGGGGTGGCGATGATGTTGACGAACGACTTGACCGTGGTGTCGTAGCCGGTGCCCCAGCGCAGCGCGATGTCCACCCCCAGCTCGCGGGTGACCTCGGTGGGCGTCATGTGCCCGCGCTCGTCGAGGACGGGCACGGTCTCCTTGAACGTGCCCTGTCCGCTGAGCCGCAGCACGTCGCAGACGGCCTTGTCCTGCGCGAGGAACTCGCAGAACTCGCCGATCCCGCCGTCGTAGTGGAACGTCTCCTCGGTGACGTCCGCGCCGTCCAGACCCCGCTCGTCCCGGACCACGATCGTGAGCCCGGGCACCAGGAAGGCCGTCTGCCGGGCGCGCCCGTACAGCGTTTCCAGGGACAGCTTGGCGTCCTTGAGGAAGATCTGGCGGTCCGCCCAGTAGCGGATGCGGGTGCCGGTCCGGTTCTTGGGCACCTTCTTGCCCTTGAGCAGTCCGTTGGCCGGGTCGAAGGGGGCGTCGGGGCCGGACTCGGTGAAGATGCCCGGCACACCGCGGCGGAAACTGATCGCGTGGGTCCTGCTGTTCCGGTCCACCTCGACGTCCAGCCGCGCGGAGAGCGCGTTGACGACCGAGGCGCCCACGCCGTGCAGACCGCCGGAGGCGGCGTACGAGCCACCGCCGAACTTCCCGCCCGCGTGCAGCTTGGTCATGACGACCTCGACGCCCGACAGCCCCGTCTTCGGCTCGACGTCCACCGGGATGCCCCGGCCGTTGTCGCGGACCTCCACGGAGCCGTCGTCGTGCAGGACGACCTCGATGCGGTCGCAGTAGCCGCCCAGGGCCTCGTCGACGGAGTTGTCGATGATCTCCCAGAGGCAGTGCATCAGGCCGCGGCTGTCCGTCGACCCGATGTACATGCCGGGACGCTTCCGGACGGCTTCCAGTCCTTCGAGGACGAGCAGGTGCCGCGCGGTGTAGTTGGATCCGTCCCGGTCTGCCCCGGTCAGCAATGCGGTGGACGGCACGGACGTATCGGCGGTCACGCGGTTCGCTCCTCGCTGAATTTCTCTGTCACCCGTCTGCGGGCGCATGGCTGGCTCGTTCGCCGTTCAGAGGGTACCGAGGCCCGGTAGAGCCTTTGTGCCGCCACCCGCGGCGCCGACCATGCTAGTCGAATTTCGAATACCCGTTCGATGACTCGATGGGGTGACGTGCACATCACGTTCCCTTGGAGGCATGAACCATTTAGGCTCCGGGCACGTCCTGAAGAACAACCCGGCAAGCCGGCCGGGTGGACGGACCCCCCGGTGATGTGAACCTCAGCGATGTGAAACCGTAGACCCACGCAATACGGCTCATTCGCCGCCAAACGTCAAGATCCGGCTCACTCGGAAGAAAGTTTCGAGGAAAAGCCACGAGCGGGAACGTTTTCGGCCTGGTTGGATGTTGACCCTGGTACGACAGCTCGTCGAGCTAGAGAAGAGGCGACGTGACTACTGTTCTGACCCCCGCGAGCCCGCTGACGGCCGCTGACCGCTGCGACCGGTGCGGCGCTCAGGCTTACCTGCGCGTCGTTCTCCTGAGCGGCGGTGAGCTGCTGTTCTGTGCCCACCACGGGCGCAAGTTCGAGCCGGAGCTCAAGAAGATCGCTGCGGAGATACAGGACGAGACCGAGCGACTGACGGCCGTCCCGGCCTCCGCGTCCGACGAGGACCGCTGAGGCCCTCCCCAGGACCGCTGAGTCCACCGCTGGAACGCTGGCACATCGCATCCACGACGAGCGAGGTCCGGCCCTTGTGGGCCGGGCAGCGACGGGCGGCGCCCCCACCGGGGCGGCCGCCCGTCCTCGTCGGGTGCACGCCCGCCCTTACGACGGGACCGCCGGGCGCGCCAGCTGAGCGGGCCCCTGAGACGTGTGCGGCTTCGCGTCGACACTGTGCGCCGTGACCATCGCGGAAACGGCGGAGATGCGCGTATAGACCCCCGGACGGCCGGGCTGGGCGCATCCGCTCCCCCATGACACCAGCCCCACCAGCCGTCCGTCCGCCACCAGCGGCCCTCCGCTGTCGCCCTGGCAGGCGTCCTTCCCGCCTTCCGACCAGCCCGCGCAGAGCATGGTCTTCCGGTCGTAGGCTCCCTCCAGCCCGCCCGGGTACGCCTTCTCGCAGAGGTCGTCGGCGAGGACGAGCACCGAGGCGGCACGCAGTGTGTCCGAGTACGACCCGTTGCCCAGCGTGTCGCCCCAGCCGTACACCATGGCCGGCGTATTCGCCGCGTAGACCGGCTCGCCCTGCTGCGCCATCGCGATCGCACGGCCGTCGGGGAGGGGCTCCGCCAACGTGATGACGCCGACGTCCCCGGCGTTGGTCCCCGCGTTGAAGTCCGGGTTGACCCAGGTCTCCTTCACAGCCAGCTCCGACCCCGCCTTCCCGCGCAGATCGTCGCGGTCGACGATGACCCGCAGGTCGGAGGCCGCGCTCGGATCCGTGCCGAGCACCTCGCGGGTGAGGCAGTGAGCGGCGGTCACAACCGTGCTGCGCCCCACCACGACGCCGCCGCAGAACTGCCCGGAGCGCGTCGCACCGAACCGTTCCCGGCTCGCCAGGGCCACCATCCACGGCGCGTCCGCGGTCTTCACCTCCTGCCCGCCCACGACCAGCCGCTCATCGGCCGCCACCGGCTTCGGCACCGCGAGCAGCAGCGCGAAGGCGGCGGTCAGCGAACAGCTCAGGGCGCGCATACCGTCTCCTGACGCAGCGGAAGCACTTGCCTTCCCAGAGTCAACCCCGGCACCGTCCGCCGCATCCGGAGTCCGCCGTCCGCCACACCCTCCGGACGGCCGTCGCCGTACCGGCCGGACGACGAGGGCCCGGCCCCTCCGAAGAGGAACCGGGCCCTGTGATCGGGGCGTCGCCCGAGGATCAGTCCAGGTAGTCGCGCAGCACCTGGGAACGCGACGGGTGACGCAGCTTGGACATGGTCTTCGACTCGATCTGCCGGATGCGCTCACGCGTCACCCCGTAGACCTTGCCGATCTCGTCGAGCGTCTTCGGCTGACCGTCGGTGAGGCCGAAGCGCATGGACACCACGCCGGCCTCGCGCTCGCTGAGCGTGTCCAGAACCGAGTGCAGCTGCTCCTGCAGAAGCGTGAAGCTCACCGCGTCGGCGGGGACGACCGCCTCGGAGTCCTCGATGAGGTCACCGAACTCGCTGTCCCCGTCCTCACCCAGCGGAGTGTGGAGGGAGATCGGCTCACGGCCGTACTTCTGGACCTCGATGACCTTCTCGGGGGTCATGTCGAGCTCCTTGGCCAGCTCCTCCGGGGTGGGCTCACGGCCCAGGTCCTGGAGCATCTGGCGCTGCACGCGCGCGAGCTTGTTGATGACCTCGACCATGTGCACCGGGATACGGATGGTGCGGGCCTGGTCGGCCATGGCTCGCGTGATCGCCTGGCGGATCCACCAGGTGGCGTAGGTCGAGAACTTGTAGCCCTTCGTGTAGTCGAACTTCTCGACCGCACGGATCAGACCCAGGTTGCCCTCCTGGATCAGGTCCAGGAAGAGCATGCCGCGACCGGTGTAGCGCTTGGCCAGGGAGACCACGAGACGGAGGTTGGCCTCCAGCAGGTGGTTCTTGGCGCGCCGGCCGTCCTCGGCGATGATCTCCAGCTCACGCTTGAGCTTCGGGGCGAGCTTGTCCGCGTTGGCCAGCTTGTCCTCGGCGAACAGACCGGCCTCGATCCGCTTGGCGAGCTCCACCTCCTGCTCGGCGTTGAGGAGGGGCACCTTGCCGATCTGCTTGAGGTAGTCCTTGACCGGGTCGGCGGTGGCACCGGCCACCGCGACCTGCTGCGCCGGGGCGTCGTCCTCGTCCTCGTCGGACAGCACGAAGCCCTTGTTCTCGCCGGTCTCCTCCTCCTCGTCGACCTTGCCGGGGGTGGGGGTCTCGTCGACGAGCTCGTCCTCGAGGAGCTCGTCGGCGTCCTTCTTGGCGGTGGCCTTCTTGGCCGTCGTCTTCTTGGCGGTGGCCTTCTTGGCCACCGTCTTCTTCGCGGCCGTCTTCTTCGCGGCGGCCTTCTTGGCGGGCGTCACGGCCTCGTCACCCGCTTCGTCGCCATAGCCCGCGGCGGACGAGGCGGCGGCCGTGGACGACGGACGGGACGTGACCGTCTTGGACGAGACGGCCTTGGTGGCGGTGCGCTTCGCCGGGCTCTTCGCTGCGACGCTCTTGCGGGTGCGCTTGGGCGCCTCTGCCGCACTGACCATCAGCGTCACACCTTCCTCATCGAGGACCTGGTTGAGGCTGCGCAGAACGTTCTTCCACTGGGTTGGCGGAATCTGGTCAGCCTCGAAGGCCCGACGCACGTCGTCGCCGGCGATCTGCCCCTCGGCCTTTCCCTGCTCGATGAGCGCCATCAGAGACTCGGATTCGGCGATCTCCGGCGGGAGCGTACGGGATGTGCTGGCCGACACGAACAACCTCTCGGAACGATGGAAACGGCTTCCGGCTCCATCCGCTGGGGATCGGAGCCGACGACCGTCGGCAAGGATGAACCGACGGCGCGGGCGATAGTGCGGTAGCAACACAGCGCCTCGTTCGAGGTCTGTATTCCCTCCACGGCCACCACCTCTTAAGTCATCGCGCTGCCTCAGGGAGCGTTACGCCCAATCCCCGTGGCCCGAGTCACACCCCGTAAGGGCGTGAAACGCCACTGAACGGGACAGAACGATGCGCTCCTCCGCAGCTCGACCCAAGACCGGCGGCGCGTTTCCTCTCGCACGCGCCTGTACGGATCGCTCCGCGCGGCTCTGCGACTCCCCGCGCGGCCGTACGCGCGGGGCGGACGAACAGTCCCGCGCGCACCTCTCCTTGTCCGTACGGCCCGTTCCCGCGGATCAGTGCTCGCGCGGCGCGGGCACGGCCCGCTCGACTTCCGGGTGCGAGACGAGCAGCTGACGCATGGCGGATTCCGCGGCGGCCGCGTCGCCCGCCCCGACGGCGTCGACGATCCGGAGGTGGTGGCCGACGCCCGCGTCCGTGGGGCGGTCGCATCCGCCGGCCGAGGCGCCGGAGACGTGCAGGGCCGCCGAGACGATGCCCGACAGGTGCTCCAGCATGCGGTTGCCGGCGACCTGGAGCAGCAGGGTGTGGAACTCGGCGTCGGCGCGGGAGAAGGTGAGCGAGTCACCCTGGGCCAGGGCGTGCCCCATGATCTCCGCCATGTCGGCGAGGCGCTGCTGGACGTCTTCGCGGCCGTGGCCGGCGGCGAGCCGTGCGGCCAGCGGCTCGATGATCCAGCGGAGCTCGCAGAGCTCCCGGCGCTGGTCGTCGCGCTGGGGCCCGAAGGCCCGCCACTCGATGATGTCCGGGTCGAGGAGGTTCCAGTCGCTGACCGGACGGACCCTGGTGCCGACGTTGGGGCGGGCGCTGACCAGACCTTTGGCCTCGAGAACGCGCAGCGACTCCCGGACGACGGTGCGGGAGACTTCGAAGCGCTGGCCGATCTCCTCGGGGACGAGCGGCCGGTCGGCACCGAGATCGCCGGAGACGATCATCTGCCCCAGCTGCTGGACGAGCTGTCCGTGCAGCCCCCGGCCGCGGCTGCCGGCCGCCCGGCGGCCGGCGCGGCCCAGCTCCGCGTCACCGTCCCAGGCGTGCGCGGAACCGCGGTCGGCCCCGGGGGCCTCCGCGTAGGAGTAGCGGTCGAGCTCGCCCGGGCCCGTCAGGCCGGAGTCGGCGGGGCGAGCCGCGGTCATCATGGTGTGCGCAAGGGTACTCACGCTTCCTTTGTCGGCGACGGGTCGACGGGCCTTGAGGTCTTTGGTGAAAAGCACACGAAAGGGTGATCGCCCATTACCTCACAATTGACGTCCAAACGGACAGATTTGGGCACTCTTCGAGGTTGAGCGCGTACGGACAGCGATAGAGGGCCGGTTCCGGAGCGTGTCGTAGGGCGTCTCCCCACGGGGACCGGCGGGCGGGGGACCCGGCGATGACGTCCGCGTTCGCCGCGAGCCCGGCGGGGCGGCGGCTACGCTCCGTATCCCCCGTAGCGGGAGGCCGGATCGGCGCGGGCCGGCGGAGCCCTAGCACAGACCTCACCGCGGCCGCCCCCTGAACACTGTGAGGACGTAGGCCCCGAGCAACCCCGTCAGGGACAGCACGAGCGCCCAGCCGACGGGCTGGGACACCAGCCGCAGGGCCGTCGACACGCCCTCGTCCACCCCGGCCGGCCATTGGAGCGGCGCGGTGGAGCGGAGCCGTCCGGGCAGTCCGGCCAGCGAGCGGGCCGCGGGAGCGGCGAGCACGGCGTTCACCACCGGGACCACCAGCGTCGGGACCACCAGGACGGCGACGAGCCCCAGGAGGGTGGACCGGAACAGGCCCGCGCCCAGCAGCCCGGCCCACGCGCAGCCCAGGGCGAGGGCGATCCACCCGGCGAGGGCGCCGGGCCAGGCGTCCGGGAAGAGTGCCACCGACCGCCCGAAGAGGAGCCGCACCACCACGGCGTTCAGCACCACCGAGGAGAGGGCGAGCAGCAGCGCGGCGGCGGCCGTGACCGTCAGCTTGCCGCCGAGGAGCGCCAGCCGCCGGGGGACGCCCCCCGCATCGGGCGCCAACGCCGGATAGCGGTACTCCTGACCGAAGGCCAGCGCTCCCAGCACCCCCGCGCCGAGCGCGGCCGGGGGCAGCGGGAGCGGCGCGGGCCACCCGGCGAGCAGGCTGGGCTCCGGCGCCCCGGACCGGGCCAGCAGGATCGCGGCGAGCAGGGCGAGCAGCAGAGCACCGGCCGCCACGGCCCAGCCGGTGCGCACCCCGGCGAAGCGGTACAGCTCGTAGCGCAGCGGCCAGGCCGGGCCGGGCGCCGGCAGGGGCGGCTGTACGCGGGAGAGCGGTCCCTCGGGCGCGTCGCGCCCCGGTGCGGCGGGTACACCGGCCGGGACGTCGGGGGCGGTCGCGGTGTCGGCGGGTCGGCGGCCGTCGGCGCGCTGGAGCGGGGGGACCGGACCGGGCTCGACCTCCTCGGCGAGCCTGTGGACGAGGATGCCGTGCCGGTAGGCGGCCTCCCCCACGGCGGCGCAGCTGCTGCCGTAGACGGCGAGCGTGCCGCCGCCTTCGTGGACGACCTCCACGGGCGGGGCCTCGGACGGCGGGCAGGCGGCCTCGGCCTCCGCGGAGATGATGTGCGCGAGCCGCGCCGCCGAAGGCGACCGGACGGCGACCCGCGGTCTGAGGCGGGCCCGGGCGAAGACCGCGGTCTCCTGGTCGGCGACGAGACGTCCGCGGTGGATGGTGACGACCTGGTCGCCCACGCGGGCCGCCTCTCCCGGCGAGGCCGAGGTGACGAGCACGGCTCCGCCCTGGGCCGCGTAGCCGCGCAGGAGCCCGTGCAGCCAGGCGGTCTCCCGGGGGGAGAGATCGGCGGTCGGCTCGTCCAGGACGAGGGTGTGGGGGTCGCCGAGGAGGGCGGCGGCGATGCCCAGCCGGCGGTCCATGCCGCGGGAGAAGTCGCCGATGCGCTGGTCGGCCAGCCCGCTGAGGCCCACGACGTCGAGCACCTCGTCGGCACGGGCGGCGGGGACTCCGGCCGCCGCGCCCAGCATGCGCAGGTGGCCGCGGGCGGTGCGGCCGGGGTGGCCGGGGACGTCCCCGAGGAGCACGCCGACCTCGCGTACGGGGTGGGCGACGCGGTCGAGGCTGCGGCCGCGGAAGAGGGCGACGCCGCGGCCCGGGTCGAGCCGCAGCATCAGGCGCAGGGCGCTGGTCTTGCCGGCGCCGGCCTCCCCGAGCAGGACGGTCACGCGCCCGGGGCGGGCCTCGAAGGTCAGGTCGTCGACGACGGGTGGCCGGTTGCGGCGGGGGACGCTGGTCAGTCCGATGGCCTGGATCATGACTTCCCTCGCGGGGGCGTGAGACGGTCCCGCGCGGAAGGGGAAGGGCGGCGCGGGAGCACGGACGTACCGCAGCACCGTAACCCGATATGTCCTATTTGCTACGCAGCGGAGCGGGGTGTGTCCCAGCCGCGCCCGGAGGGGGCGAGCACGCCGGCGCTACGCCTCCGGGCGGAGCATGGGCGGGTTGAGGAGGGTGGCGCCGCCCGCGCGGAAGAGCTGTGCGGGGCGTCCGCCCTGCCGGGTCGTCGTGCCGCCGGTGGGGACCAGGAAGCCGGGGGTGCCGGTGACCTTGCGGTGGAAGTTGCGGGGGTCGAGGGCGACGCCCCAGACGGCCTCGTAGACCCGGCGCAGCTCGCCGACGGTGAACTCCTGGGGACAGAAGGCGGTCGCGAGGGACGAGTACTCGATCTTGGAGCGGGCGCGTTCGACGCCGTCGGCGAGGATGCGGGCGTGGTCGAAGGCCAGCGGGGCCGCCTGCTCACCGTCCCGGGCGTGGCCGTCCTGGTCGAGCAGGTCCTCGACGGGGGCCCAGCGCACGCTGTGCGCGTCGCCGCCGGCGCGGGGCGCCGGGAGGTCGGGGGCGAGCGCCAGGTGCGCGACGCTGACGACGCGCATGCGGGGGTCGCGCTTGGGATCGCCGTAGGTGGCGAGCTGTTCGAGGTGGGCCGCGTGGGCGGTGGCGGGGCAGGCGGGGTCGTGCAGCACGTGCAGCCCCGTCTCCTCGGCCAGCTCCCGGGCCGCGGCCGTCGCCAGGTCCTCGTCGGACCGGACGAATCCTCCGGGCAACGCCCACCGGCCCTGGAAGGGAGGCTCGCCGCGGCGCACCGCCAGCGCGCACAGGGAGTGCCGCCGCACGGTGAGCACGACCAGGTCGACGGTGACGGCGAAGGGCGGGAAGGCCGACGGGTCGTAGGGCATGACGCGATCATAGTCGTCTGCTTGACGATAAACAGGTTCTTGTCGTACGTGGGCCGCGGTGGAGGACGCGGTCCCGCGGGAGCCCTCGAAGGGAACGGTGCGCACTGCGCTCACACCCCCAGTTGCAGTCCGTCGGCGGCTTCCTCCACCATGCCCAGACCGAGCCGGCTGACGCGTACGGCGAACGGCTGCTCTGCCACCCGCAGTCCGGTGAACCGCAGCGCCCCCAGGGGTGCCGAACCGGGCGGACGGACCGTCACACCGCCCGCCGGGACGTCGGGCCGCACGCCCGCGAACGCCGTCAGCAGATGGACGGCGCCCGCCGCCGCGACGGCCGCGGGGCGGCAGGCCGCCGGATGGGGCAGCGGGGCGCTCCCGGCGGTGCGCTGCTCGCCCGCGTACATCTCCGGCAGCCGGTGGCCGAAGGTCTCGGCGGCGTCCAGGACGCCGCGGGCGAGGGAGCCCGCCTCCTTCTCGAACCCGGCGGCGGCCAGGCCCGCGACGGCGACGGCCGTCTCGTGGACGCGCACGGCCCCGCCGCGGTGGCCGAAGGGGTTGTGCCCGCCTTCCTTGGCCCCCAGGCTGCGCAGCCCCCAGCCGGAGTCGAGGGCGGGGCTGCCCAGCAGCCTGGCCAACTGCTCGGTGCGAGCCCGGTCCAGCAGGCCGGGGGCGTACTCGCCGGCCCCGAGCAGGCCGGTGTCCAGGAGGTGGGCGGCGGCGCAGCCCAGGTGCGGGACGGGCTCGCCGTCGGGTGCCAGGGCGGCGACCGGTCGGCCGCCGCCGCGGTCGTCGGCCCAGAAGTCCTCGCGGAAGCGGCGCCGCAGGCCGGCCGCCCAAGTACGCCACTCGTCCGCTTCCGGGCGGCCGTGGGCCGCGAGGAGGTCGGCGCCCAGCAGGGCGGCCCGGTGGGCGTGCGCCTGCACCTCGCAGCGGTACGGGCCGCCGGGCCCCGGATCCGCGAGGTAGCCGCGGTCGTCGGCGGCCGAGCGCAGCCAGGCCAGGCAGCGTTCGGCCGCCGGGAGCAGCGGCTCGATCTCCTGGGACGGCAGTCCCCAGCGCCATGCCTCCGCCAGGACGGTGGGGAACAGCAAGGTGGCCTCGATCCCGGTGCACCCGGGCGGGAGGTGCGCCCCGGTGTGCCGGAGGGCGCCGGGGATGCGGCCCCGTTCGGGCCCGGGGCCGGGGAGCTGGGTGCGGGCGAGGGTGCGCAGCGTCCCGGCGGCGAGCCGGACGCCGAGCGGGAGGGTCATCCGGGCGGCCCACAGGGCCTCGGCCGGGGCGAGGCCGCCGCAGCGCCAGGGGGCGCCGGCGGCGACGTGCGCGTCCCCGGGGATCTCGGGGTCGCGGACGAGCAGGGCTCTGAGGTCGTCGAGGCTGCCTGCCAGCAGGGCGGCGGCCCGGGGGTCGTCGCCGTCCGCCTGGGCGTCGCCCCAGGGCGCCGGGGCGCGCGTCCGGGTGCGGGGGCCCTCGGGCGGGCGGGGCCTGCCGGGGACCTCGGGGCGGACCCGCAGTTCGACACCGCGCGTGCCGCCGGGCGGCAGCCGTATCTCCCAGCAGAGCAGTCCGGCCGAGGCCAGGGCGTCGTCCGGCGGCGGGTCGGCGGTCACCACGGTGTGCAGGCCGGGCGCCGTCCAGCGGAGGCCCGAGCCGTGCACGGCGGCCGGCAGTTCGGGAGCCGCCGTGCCGTGGGCGATCAGGCCGAGGTCCGCGAGGTCCGTCCCGAGCGACATCTCGACGCGCAGCCGGACCTCGCGCGGTGCCGCGCTGCGCAGGGTGACCCGCTCGACGCCCTCGGCGTCCCGGACGCGCTCCACCGTCACGGCGGGGTCGGGACCCTCGTCCGCCGCGGTGCGGAGGCCGGCCACGAACCGCGCCCGCCCGGCGTCGACCAGCCGGCCCTGGAGCGGGACCGGTTCGGCGCCGTCCACCCGGAGCACACAACGGGCCAGCAGGCGGCGACCGTTGCGGTAGAAGCCGTCGAGCCCGTGGCCGGTGAGCTGCCCGTGCTCCTCGGAGATCGCCAGGGCGGGCAGGGCCACGCAGATCAGCGCCGTGTGGACCGGGCGCGGCCCCTGCGGGCGGGGGGCGTCACCGGGACGCCGGGGCACGGCCGGGCGGGCGGCGGGCTGGGCATGGGCGGCGGTGCCTTGCACGGGTCTGCGCTCCCTGGGAGGTCACGGGCCGGACGTCGGGCGGGAAGGAGGGCCACACAGGTGAACGGCGGCGGCGCCGCCGAGGTCACGCGGGTGCGCGCGTGACCGCCGTCACCGGCGTTCGCGGGTGGTGCGGCGGGCCGGCTGCCGACGCGGTGCGGGCTTGCCCGCGGGGCCGCCGGTGGAGGCGCCGCCGGTCGTCCGCTTCGGACGTGTGGCGTCGTCGGCGGACCTGCGCCGGCGGGCCCGCGGCACCGTCGCCTTCCCTCCGGAGGGTGCGGCGGGCCGGGTCCCGTCCGTCTCTTCGGCGGGCGGCTTCGTGTCGGCGGCGCGGGCGGCCAGGCGGAGGGCGCGGTCGGCGCGCTCCTGCCGCAGGCATTCGCGCAGGGTCTCCGGATCCAGCCCCTCGTTGCAGGCGTGGTGGAGGAGTTGCGCGAAGAGGTAGTCGGGGTCGGCGGTCAGGGCGCGGCCGAGGGCGACCCGCGCCTCGGCCTGCTCACCGCTGGACCAGGCCACCCAGCCGGCGAGCGTCAGCGGTGCGGCGGCGTGCTCCGTGTACGGCGGGACGCAGCGCCGGGCGAGGGCGCGCCAGAGGCGTAGCGCCGCCTGGGTGCGCGGGCCCTCCATCCACTCGGCGGCGCGGTCCCGGGAGACGCGGTCCTGCAGGCCGAGGACGAGCGTGGCGGTCTCCTCCGTGGTCAGGAGTGCGTCGTCCTTGGCGTCGGATTCCGCGTTGTCCGCCCCGGGCGGGGTCTCGTGGAGGCGTTCGAGCAGCCGTTCCGCCAGGTCCAGGGTCTCCTCGCGGGTCGCCACGCATTCCCCGGCGATCACGCGTGGAAGCAGGCGGGAGGTGGCGGAGTCCAGGGCGCGCCGCTGTTCCTCGTGCCACGGGCCGGGGCGCGGGCTCAGCCGGGCCTCCATCTCGCGCAGGGTCCCGCGCACGCGGATGCCGACGTAGGCGGCGGCCGCGGCCATGACCGTGGTGCCGGGGACCGCCAAGGGCGTGCCCTCGGGCGGGCAGCAGCGGGAGTCGGAGCAGCAGTAGGACCAGAAGCGGCCGTCGGAGAGGCACAGCGCCTCGACGACGGGCACGTCCAGGGCCCCGCAGGCGATCCGCAGGCGCTGGGCGAGCGGGCGCAGCCGTTCCATCACGGTCGTGGACGTCTCGCCCTCGGCGGGGTCCTGACAGAGGTAGAGGACGATTCCGTCCGGTGGGGCGCCGCGCTTGAGGCAGCCGGTGACGAGGGTCTCCGCGAGTTGGTCGGAGACGTCCGGCCAGTCGTCCGGTACGGGGATGCCGAGGCGCAGCCGGCCGCCGAAGCGTCTGCCCTCGCCGTGCAGTGCCATGAGGACGATGCTGTCGTTCGGGTGGAAGCCCAGCAGGTACGGCAGCGCGTCGGCCAGCTCCGCCGGGCTGCGGAGGGTGACGTGCGTGGGAGGGGGCGGCTCCCGGTCGGGGGCGGGCGGGGGCGGAGGGCCGGCGGATGCGTCGTGATCGGTCATGCGCCGAGCGTCCCGCGGAGCGTCCGGACCCGGTAGACCTGTGGATAACGGCGGCAGGATCATCGTACGAATGCCTGTGGACAACAGCCGTCCACCGACCTTGGTCGCGCGATGTCAGTGGTCTCGTGTTGCATGGGTCCATGACCAACGAAGCCCTCCGTACCGCCGCCGACGCCGTCCTCGCCCGGCTGGTGGGTGATGCCACCGGCGGAGCCCGGTTGCGCGAGGACCAGTGGCGGGCGATCGAGGCGCTGGTCGCCGACCGCCGCAGGGCCCTGGTCGTCCAGCGCACCGGCTGGGGCAAGTCGGCCGTGTACTTCGTCGCCACGGCCCTGCTGCGCGAGCGCGGCAGCGGTCCGACGGTGATCGTCTCCCCGCTGCTGGCGCTGATGCGCAACCAGGTGGAGGCCGCGGCGCGGGCGGGGATCCACGCCCGCACGATCAACTCGGCCAATCCCGAGGAGTGGGACACCATCCAGGCCGAGGTCGCCGCCGGTGAGGTCGACGTGCTCCTCGTGAGTCCCGAGCGCCTCAACAACCCCGATTTCCGGGACCAGGTGCTGCCCAAGCTGGCCGCCGCGACCGGGCTGCTGGTCGTCGACGAGGCGCACTGCATCTCCGACTGGGGCCACGACTTCCGGCCGGACTACCGGCGGCTGCGCACGATGCTGGCCGAACTGCCGCCGGGCGTCCCGGTGCTGGCGACCACCGCGACGGCCAACGCCCGGGTCACCGCCGACGTCGCCGAGCAGCTGGGGACGGGCGAGGGCGCGGAGCGGGCGCTGGTGCTGCGGGGGCCGCTCGACCGGGAGAGCCTGAGCCTCGGCGTCCTGCGCCTGCCGGACGCCGCGCACCGACTGGCCTGGCTCGCCGACCACTTGGACGAACTGCCGGGTTCGGGCATCGTCTACACGCTGACCGTCGCGGCGGCGGAGGAGGTGACGGCGTTCCTGCGCCGGCGCGGGCACGTGGTGGCCGCGTACACCGGCAAGACGGAGAACGCCGACCGGCAGCAGGCGGAGGAGGATCTGCTGGCCAACCGGGTGAAGGCCCTGGTCGCGACGTCCGCGCTCGGCATGGGCTTCGACAAGCCCGACCTCGGCTTCGTCGTCCACCTCGGCTCGCCCTCCTCCCCCATCGCCTACTACCAGCAGGTGGGCCGCGCGGGGCGCGGGGTCGAGCACGCGGAGGTGCTGCTGCTGCCGGGCCGGGAGGACGAGGCGATCTGGCAGTACTTCGCCTCGCTGGCGTTCCCGCCCGAGGAGCAGGTGCGGCGCACGCTGGACGTCCTCGCGGCGGCGGACCGGCCGCTGTCGCTGCCCGCCCTGGAGCCGCTGGTGGAGCTGCGCCGGTCGCGGCTGGAGACCATGCTCAAGGTCCTGGACGTGGATGGCGCCGTGCACCGGGTGCGCGGCGGCTGGACGGCGACCGGCCGGCCGTGGACGTACGACGCGGAGCGCTACGCCTGGGTGGCCCGGCAGCGGAAGGCCGAGCAGGAGGCCATGCGGGCCTACGCGACGACGACGGAGTGCCGGATGGAGTTCCTGCGCCGTCAGCTGGACGACGAGCAGGCGGCACCCTGCGGACGCTGCGACAACTGCGCGGGGGCCCGGTTCTCCGCGGAGGTGTCCGGGCAGGCGCTCGACGCCTCGCGGGGCGAACTGGGGCGGCCCGGGGTCGAGGTCGAGCCGCGCAGGATGTGGCCGACCGGCATGCCCGCCGTGGGGGTGGACCTCAAGGGGCGCATCCCGGCGGGGGAGCAGGCGGCTCCCGGCCGGGCGCTGGGGCGGCTCTCCGACATCGGGTGGGGCAACCGGCTGCGCCCGCTGCTGGCCGCGCAGGCTCCGGACGGTCCTGTTCCGGACGATGTGGCGGGCGCCGTGGTGACGGTGCTGGCCGACTGGGCCAAGGGGCCGGGCGGCTGGGCGTCCGGCGCGCCGGACGCGCCGGACCGGCCGGTGGGCGTCGTCGTCGTGGACTCGCGCAGCAGGCCGAAGTTGATCGGCTCGCTGGGCGAACACATCGCGGCGGTCGGCCGGATGCCGTTCCTGGGCGCCGTCTCGTACCGCGCGGACGCGGCGGAGTCGCGGGTGCCGCGCACCAACAGCGCGCAGCGGCTGCGGGCGCTGGACGGCGCGCTGACCGTTCCGCCGGAGCTCGCGGCGCGGCTGGCGGAGTCGCGCGGTCCGGTCCTGCTCGTCGACGATCTGGCGGACACCGGCTGGACGCTGGCGGTGGCGGCGCGGCTGCTGCGACGGGCCGGCGCGTCCCAGGTGTTCCCTCTGGTGCTGGCCGTGCAGGGCTGACCGGGGAGGGGGTGATCACGCGCGAAGCGGAAGGAGTGCTGCCTGGTTCCGGCCGGTGACGTCAATTGATCGTTGCCGTGCGGCGGGTGGGGCCACGAGAATGGGACCGGCTCCCCGCTCCCGTCCCCCACACGGCCCGCTGGGCTGCCGTCCGCTGTTCCTCGTTGTCGACGCCCGCCGCCGTGGGCGCGCAGACGAAGGGAGAGTCATGGCCTTCGGCCCGGTCCCGTCCCCCGGCCCGGCCCCTTCCCCGTCCCGGCTCACCCCCGGGCGCCCGGTCCGCGTGGTGGAGCCCGCCGAGTGGGCCGCCGCCGGAATTCCCTTGCTGCGCAACCCTCGTGAGGTCGTCACCGGGCTGCACGCCCGGCACCTGCCGACGCCGCGCACGGCCGTGATCGCCGTCCTCGATCCGGACGAACGGCTGGTGGCCAGCGCGTCGTTCACGCGCCGGGCGGCGGTCCGGGACGGCTGGGAGCTGCGGAACGCCCTGCTGGCGCGGCTGCGCCGGGTGATCCCGCACGACCTGCGCAGGCGCTCGCCGGTGCGCACGGCGGTGCTGCTCTACTGCCGTGAGGGAGACGGCCGTTGGACCGTGGAGGACGGCGCGTGGATGTGGGCCCTGCGCGACGCCTGCGTGCTGCACGGTCTGCGCTGCGGGGCGTACATCACGCTGACGGACGGGGGTTGGCGGATCCTCGGCGAGGGCAGGAGCGGGCGCAGCCCCCGCTCCGCGGCGCACCGCGCCACGGCGGCCGGCGCCGTCCGCCCGGTGCCGGCGGCGTTGCCGCACGCCGCGGCCGGGTGACACGCGCGCGGTCACCCGGCACCGGGCCCGTACGGTCCGGAACCGGTGCCTCGGGGAGGCACCGGGTCAGACGGCCGCCGACAGAACGGAGTTGACGCGGGCGCTGTCCCCGCAGACGACCAGCAGCGCACCGGCGCGCCGCAGGGCCGCGGGCAGCGCCTGCCGCACCACCGCGTCGGAACCGCCGTTGACGGCGACGACCACGACGGGACGGCCCTTCACGCGGTCGGCACCGGCGTCGGCGTAAAAGACGTCGTCCACGGCGTCGTGCTGGGCCCAGTAGGAAGCCTCGCCGAAGGACAGCTCGTGGGCGGCCCAGGGGTGTGCTTCCCCGGTGGTGAGCACCAGGACGTCGCCGGGGGCGCGGCCGGTGTCGAGCAGCAGGTCGACGGCCTCGTCGGCGGCGTCCAGGGCACCCTCCGCCGGAACGGGGATCAGCTGGACCTGCGGGGCGGCGGGTGCCGCCGGGGGCGGGGTGCGCGGGCCGGGGGGCGCGGGCACCGGGCGTGCGGCGCGGGGGCCGGGCCGGGGGGCCGGGCGGGGGCCGGGAACGGGGCGGGGGGTCGACGCGGTGCGGCCGGCGGCCGGAACAGCGCGGGGACCCGGGACACTCTCGTGAATCTGAGGCTCCTCGGGGATGAGAGGCATAGGTCGATGTCTATCAAACGCCGGTGCGAGCCGCATCGGCGGGTGGCACTTCCGCGGTCAGAACTCGAAACCGAGCTGACCGCCGGCTTCCAGGGCGGCCGTGCCACGGCCCGCGGGGCCCTCCGGGCCCCCGGCCGCGAGGCGTGGTCGCTTCAAATGCTGCCACCGGGGCAGCGCGTCCAGGTAGGCCCAGGACAACCGGTGGTGCGGCGTGGGCCCCAGCCGTTCCAGGGCGTCCCGGTGGACGGGCGAGGGGTACCCCGCGTTGTCGGAGAACCCGAACTCCGCGTGGTCCGCGTCCAGTTCGGCCATCATCGCGTCCCGCCGCACCTTGGCGATCACGGACGCGGCCGCGACGGCCACACAGGACTGGTCTCCCTTGACGACCGTGCGGACCCGCCACGGCTCGCCGAGGTAGTCGTGCTTGCCGTCGAGGATGACGGCGTCGGGCCGCACCGGGAGGCCGGCGAGGGCCCGCACGGCCGCCAGCCGGAGCGCCGCCGTCATCCCCAGTTCGTCGATCTCCTCGGGGGAGGCGTGACCGAGGGCGTGGGCGGTGACCCACGACTCCAGCTGCCCGGCGAGCGCCCGGCGGCGCTTGGGGGTCAGCAGTTTGGAGTCGGTGAGCCCTTCCGGCGGGCGGCGCAGGCCGGTGACGGCCGCGCAGATGGTGACCGGGCCGGCCCAGGCGCCCCGGCCGACCTCGTCGACGCCGGCGACGATCTTGGCTCCGGTCGTCGCCCGGAGGGAGCGCTCGACGCTGTGGGTAGGCGGTTCGTAGGGCATGGCGCCAGCAAGGGTACGCCCCGGCAGCCGCCCGTGCCGCCCCGGCCCCCTCACTCGTCGTCCGCGGACCGGTCGGGGGCGGTCGGCTCGTCGGCCGGGGAGGGCCTACGGACCGGCCAAGGACGGTCGACGGACCGGCCGGGGACGCCGCCGGGCCCCTCCCAGGGAGGTCGACCAACCCCTCCGACGACCGCCGACGGGCCCCTCCGAGGGCGGTCGACGGGTCCCTCGCAAACGGTCCGAGAACGCCTTGGAGACGTCGGCAGTCCCGTCCCGAGACACCCCCAGGCTCGCCCCGGGGTCAGTCCGGCGCGGCCGGCAGCCAGCCGGGGAGGGCCTCGGTGGCCTCCTCCCAGGCGGCCGGAGGCGCGCCACGCCCCGCCGCCGCGATCACCCCGCCGACGATGGCGCAGGTGGTGTCGACGTCCCCGCCGACCGACGCCGTCGTCCAGAATCCGCCCGTGTAGTCGCCCAGATGGCGGGCCGCGGACCACAGGGCGAACGGCACGGTGTCGTGCGCGCTGGTCCGGCGGCCGCAGCCGAGCACGGCCGCGACCGTGGTCGCGTCGTCGTAGTCGAGCATGTCGCGCGCCCTGCGCAGCCCCGCCTGCACCGCGCTGCGCGGCACGAGGGGGATCACCTCGTCCAGCAGCCGTTCGCGGCCGACCGCCGCGCCGTCGGCCTCCGCCGCCACGGCCGCGGCGGCGGCCACGGCCATGGCCCCCGCCACCGCCTCGCGGTGCTGGTGGGTCGGGTAGGCCGAGATCTCCGCCTGGTGCGTGGCCTGCTCGGGGTCGCCCGCGTACCAGGCGCCGAGCGGGGCGATGCGCATGGCCGCGCCGTTGCCCCAGGAGCCCTGCCCCTTGAACAGCGCCGCCGCCAGTTCGCGCCAGTCGCCGCCCTCCCTGATCAGCCGGAGCATCCGGCCCACGGCCGGGCCGTAGCCGCGGTCGAAGTCGTGGTGCTCGGCGAAGGACCGGGCCAGGGCGTCCTGGTCGACGCGGCCGTGGGCGGCGAGGACCGCCACGACGGAGCAGGCCATCTCGGTGTCGTCGGTCCACTGCCAGGGAGCGGGCGGCAGGTCGCGGCGCTTGAGGGCGGGAAGGTTGGCGGGAACGAAGAACTGGGAGCCGAGGGCGTCGCCCACGGCCAGCCCGCGCAGGCTGGCGAGGGCCCGGTGGAATCGGTCAGCGGTCATCGCAGCGAACTCTAATCGGTGAAGCCATACGATTCAGGGGTACACCAACGCTCGAACGGCCGGTCCAGGTGGTACCGCCCGTCGGCTCCCAGGAGGAGCATCCGGCTCTCCCCGTTGCCCGGGTTCGACAGGCTCTCGAACTCCGCGACGGTCCAGTGCAGCCATCGCATGCAGAACAGCCGCATGGTCAGTCCGTGGGTGACCAGGAGGACGTTCGGCGGGTGCCGGGGGTCGTCGAAGCTGCGCCAGAGGCTCTCCAGGAAGCTGCCCACCCGGTCGTAGACGTCGGCCCCGGACTCCCCCTGGGCGAAGCGGTAGAAGAAGTGGCCGTAGGCGTCGCGGTACGCCTTCTGGCGGCGCACGTCCTCCCTGTCCTGCCAGTTCCCCCAGTCCTGCTCGCGCAGCCGGGGCTCCTCGCGGACCCGGACCCGGGCCGGGTCGAGCCCCAGCGCGTGGAAGGTCTGGTGGGCCCGGCGGTAGGGGGAGACGTAGGCGGAGACCCGCTCGTCGCCGAAGAGCTCCCGCAGCCGGGCGCCGGCCTCCTCGGCCTGCCGACGGCCGAGAGCCGTCAGGGCGAGGGCGTGGTCGGGCTCGCGTTCGTAGACCGTGTCGTCGATGTTGCCCTCCGACTCGCCGTGGCGGAGGAGGACGATGCGCCGGGGCCGTGCCATGACGCCACCCTATGGCGAGATGCGGCGCCCGGGCGCCCGCCCCGGCTCACCGGGCGTCCAGCAGCCGGCCGTCCCGTATCTCGCAGCGCCGGCCGGCGAAGCGGTCCCGCAGGGTCCGGTCGTGGGAGACGACGACCAGGGCCCCGGTCCACTGGGCGAGCGCCTCCTCCAACTGCTCGACCAGGGCGAGCGCCAGGTGGTTGGTGGGCTCGTCGAGCAGCAGCAGGTCGGCGGGCCCGGCCAGCAGGCGGGCGAGCGCGAGCCGGCGGCGCTGGCCGTCCGAGAGGGACCCCACCGCCACGTGCAGGTCGCGCTGCCGGAAGAGGCCGGTGGACAGCAGGGCCTCGCGCTGCTCGTCGGGCGTTCCGGGCAGGCCGCGCGCGTAGGCGGTGAACAGCCGGTCGGCGGGCCGGCCCACCGGAACCTCCTGCGGCAGGTGGGCGATCCGGCCACGCCGGGTCACCGTTCCCGCGTCCGGGTCGGTCTCACCGGCGAGCACCCGCAACAGCGTGGACTTCCCGGCCCCGTTGGCGCCGGTCACCAGCAGCCGGTCGCCGGCCTCGAGGCGGAGCGAGTCGACCCGCAGCCGGTCGCCGACCCGGACGTCGTCGAGGGTCGCCAGAAGCCCGTCCGCCTCCGCCCGTACCGGGCGGGCGGTGAAGCGCAGGGGCTCCGGCGGCCGGGGGACGGGGTCGGCCTGGAGTCTGCGCAGCCGCTCCCGCGCGTTGCGGACCCGGCCGGCGACCGACGCCTGGACCCGGCCCGCGGCCCGGTCGTACGCCATCTTGTTGCCGTCCCTCATGGCGCGGCCGGGGGCGACGCGGCGGGCGGTGTCCGACGCCGCCTCGGCAAGCGCCTCCGTCTCGGCGCACCACCGCTCGTACTCCTGCTCCCAGCGGCGGCGGGCCGCCAGCCGTTCGGCGACGTAGCCGGCGTAGCCGCCGCCGTAGCGGACGACGGTGCGCCGGTCCGCGTCGACCTCCAGGACGGCGGTGGCGACCCGTTCGAGGAAGGCCCGGTCGTGCGAGACGACGACAACGGTGCCGCGGTGGGCGCGGAGGGTGTCCTCCAGCCAGGTAAGGGCCGTCTCGTCGAGGTGGTTGGTCGGTTCGTCCAAGAGCATGGTCTCGGGCGCGGCGGCGAGCAGACAGGCCAGGCCGAGGCGGGCCTGCTGGCCGCCGGACAGCGTGTCCAACCGCCGGTCGCGGTCGACGCCGGCCAGGCCGAGGGCGTGCAGCGCCTTGTCCACCCGGGCGTCCGCCTCGTAGCCGCCGCGCGCCTCGAAGGCAGTGAGCAGCCGCCCGTACTCCTCCAGCGCCCCGGCGTCCCCGGCGCCCAGGGTCGGCTCCAGGTCGCGCAACGCGCGTTCGATCGCCCGGAGTTCGGACAGCGCCTCGTCGACGGCGTCCGCCACCGTCCCGCCGGGTGGGAACCGCGGCGTCTGCGGGAGGTAGCCGATCCCGCCTTCCGCCTCGGTCACGACCGAGCCGTCGTCGGGCGGTTCGGCGCCCGCGAGGACCTTGAGGAGCGTGGACTTCCCCGCCCCGTTCTCACCGACGAGGCCGACGCGTTCTCCCGGCCGCACGGTGATGGACACGCGCTCCAGCAGGGGCCGGTCGCCCCGGGACACGGTCGCCTCACGCAAGGAAAGCTGAGCAGGCATGCGAATTCCCCCTCCGACGGCGAACACCGCCAAACGCAACTTCGATGGCGTTACGATGCCATCATGATGACACGACTCGCCGCCTAATACAACTGGAGTTGCACTTGCCTTCGGATCAGCATGCCCCCGGGACGCCGGCGCCGGCTTCGCCCTCCACCCCGCCCCCGACCCCGGGCACCGTCCGGCCCGGCGGCCGTACCGCGCGCACCCGCGCCGCCGTCCGGGACGCCGTGCTCACCGGTCTGGTCGAACACGGCTATCCGGGTCTCACCGTCGAGTACGTCGCCGAGCGGTCGGGCGTCCACAAGACCACGCTCTACCGGCGCTGGGGCGGCGTGGAGGGCATGCTCGCGGACGCCCTCGACCTCGCGGGCGAGGACACCTGGACGCCACCCGACTCCGGTTCCCTCGACGGCGACCTCCGGGCCCTCGCCCAGGAGATCCTGGACACCTTCACCGACCCGGCGACGGCGGCGGCCCCGGCCGCCTTCATCGCCGCCGCGTTCCAGTCGGAACGTGCCGCGCAGGCCCTCCGCGGCTTCTACGACGAGCGCTTCCGGCGCTGCGCCCCGCTCGTCGCACGCGCCGCGGAGCGCGGCGAGGTCCCGGCCGGCACCGATCCCGGGGCGCTCGTCCGGGCGGTCGGCGCTCCCCTGTTCCTCCGCCTCTTCATCACCCGGGAGCCCGTGGACGCGGCCGCCGCGGACCAGGCCGCGGCGGCGGCCCTCGCCGCCGCCCGGGCGGGCGTGTACGCCGCCACCCTGGACATCACGGGCGGACGGGTGGCGTGACCCTGGGCGAGCCGCCTCCGTCACACCGTCCAGGAGGCCTCCACCCCGACGACGTCACCGTCGACGGCCTCCACGTCCGCCTCCATCTGAGCGCGCAGCGCCAGCCGTTCCACGCGCTCCGCGCGGTACTTCCCGTGCTCGGCCTCGGAGTTCCACATCGAGAGGATCAGGAACTCCGGGCCCGGCGCGGCGCCGAGCATGCCGCGCAGCATCCCGGGCGAGCCGGCCATCGCCGGGTTCCACACCTTCTCCTGCACGGTGCGGAAGTGCTCCTCCCGCTCCTCCCGGACCCGGCAGTGCGCGATCCGCACCACGTCCGCGTCCGTGAACTCCGGGCGGAATCCCACCTTCACGTCCAGCCGGTGCTCGAACAGCCGCACCCGGAGGTCCTTGTACGTGCCCGCCTGGGCCGCCGCCAGTCTGTCGTGCGATCGCGCCATGAAGGAGTCGTAGAACGCCCTGCTCTCCCAGAAGGAGAAGAGGTGCACCACGTCGGGACGGCTCCGGCTCCACCCGCCGCCCTGGCTCAGGAATCCCGGCTCCCCCAGCAGCCCCGCCCACTTCCGCTGCGCCCGGTCGAAGCCCCGGCGGTCCCCCACGACGCAGCGAATCCACTTGATCAGCACCGGGTCATCGTACGGCGCCCGAAGTGGCCCGCGTCACGCCGCGGACGAGCCCCGACGAGCGGCCCGGGCGACGTACCAGCGCCCGTCCGCACCCCTCCACGCGACTCGGCCCCCGGCGTCAACTCCCGTCCCGCCCATCATTGTTCGTCGACGGCGCCACCGGAGTGATCCCCCGGCTCCACCGCCCTCCCTCGCGACTCCGCATCCGCCCGCTGCACCAGGCCCCGTAGACACCCGGGCGACGCGAATGCGCCGATTTCGAGAGGCCGCCCCCTCCGGCAGACGGAGCGCGCCCCGCGCGGCGAGGGAGCGCTCGACGCTTCCCTGCGTACGGTCCTCCGCCGGGGAACACGGGCGCGGGAAGGTCACAGCCAGCCCCGCTCGTCGGCGACGCGCACCGCCTCCATCCGGTTGTGTGCGCCCGTCTTCGCGATCGCGGCCGACAGGTAGTTCCGCACGGTCCCCTCGGACAGGTACAGGCCGGCGGCGATCTCGGCGACGGTGGCGCCGGAGCGGGCCGCGTTCAATACGTCGCCTTCCCGCGGAGTCAGCGGGGACGCGCCCGCCGCGAGAGTCGCCGCCGCGAGCGCGGGGTCGATGACGCGCTCGCCGCGCATGACGCGGCGGACGGCGTCCACGAGGGCCTCCGGCGGGGCATCCTTGACGACGAAGCCGACGGCGCCGGCCGTCATCGCCCGGCGCAGATATCCGGCGCGGCCGAAGGTGGTGAGGATCACCACGCGGCACTCGGGCACCTGCGCGGCCAGGGCGGACGCGGCGGCGAGGCCGTCGAGGCCCGGCATCTCGATGTCGAGCAGGGCCACGTCCGCCTGGTGTGCGCGGGCGGCCTCGACGACCTTGTCGCCCCGGTCCACGGAGGCGACGACCTCGAAGTCCTCCTCCAGTCCGAGCAGCGCGGACAGGGCGCCACGGATCAGGTCCTGATCGTCGGCGAGCAGCAACTTGATCGTCATGAGGAGGTGCCCTCCGTGGTGCGACGGGGTTCCGGCGGCCCGAGGGTGACGCGGAGCCGCCAGCCGCGCGGGCCGGCCGGGCCCGCCTCCACCGTGCCGCCGGCCGCGGCGACCCGCTCCCGCAACCCGGTCAGCCCGTTGCCGCCGGAGGCCGGGGCGCCGGTCCCGTCGTCGCGGATCTCGACACAGAGCGGCGACAGGCGCACGCTACACCGGGTGGCCCGCGCATGGCGGACGACATTGGTGATGCCCTCTCGTACCACCCAGCCGAACAGCTCCTGGTTTGCCGCGTCGACGTGGTCGGTGGCCGTCGGCAGATCGGGCGCCACGCCCGCCGCGCGCAACAGCTCCCTGCCGCGCGCGAGTTCGCCGGCGAGCGTCACCTCGCGGTAGCCGGACACGGCCGCCCGCACATCGGTGAGCATCCGCCGGGCCAGGCCCTCGACCTCCGTGATCTCCCGCACCGCGCCCGGCGATCCGCTCTCGGCGAGGCGGCGGGCCAGGCCGCTCTTGACGGCGACGACGGTGAGCGAGTGCCCGAGCAGATCGTGCAGGTCCCGCGCGATCCTGGCCCGTTCGGCCTCCGACGCCAGGTGCGCGACCTCGGCGCGGGCCTCCAGCAGGGCGCGGTTGGCGCTCGCGATCTCGGAGAACCCGAGCACCATCAGGCTGGTGAAGAGGATCATGAGCGCCTCCATCCAGCCGGGCCCGCGGTGCCACGGCCGCACCGCCCAGGGGACGACGAGCGCCGCGAGAGCGCCGGCCGTCACGATGAGGGTCCGGTACCGGCGCAACGCCATGGCCGCGAAGGAGACGACCACGGCGGCGAGGAAGAAGGCGTAGTTCCGGGCGACGGGCACCTCGGCCGCGCACAGCGCGGTCATGATCCAGAGCAGCGCCCCTGTCCGCGCCCGGCGGGCCCTGACGAAGGAGACGCCCGCGAGAAGGTACCCCACGCAGAAGGCGGCCACGACGGCGTAGCCGACGACGGCGGTGCCGCCCGTCGCGTACTGGGCGACGCCCAAGGCCGTCACCCCCGGATAGACGAGCATCCCGGACGCGAGGACGGTGCGCCGCCAGCCGCGCGTCCAGCGCAGCGGGTCGCCCCCCGGCACGCCACCTCCGCTTGCCTGCGCGACGTCGCCCATGCCGGGCACGCTAACACCGTCCGGTCACGTGGCTCACCGGGCCGCGAACTGGGAGCGCAGGTGCCGCCCGTTGACGATCAGGACGACGCCGAGCAGCAGCAGCCCGCAGACCGCCTGCTCGGTCTTCATCCACAGCGGAAACGTCCCGGGCAGCGCGACGATCGCGACGATGGCGATCACCATGACGCCGGAGACGATGCGCAGCCTGCGGTAGGCCCCGCGCGAGCCGCGCGCCGCGCGGACGGCGAAGGCGCGGGTGAACAGGGCGCTGGCGACGACGATCCCGGCGCGGGTCCAGACGGCGGGGTTCACCGCGGTCGCGTCGTCGCGGAGCAGGGCGACGACCCCGAGGGTCAGCACGCTGAGGGCCAGGTAGCCCCCGACGAGCACCTTCACGGTGCGGAACGCCTTCCGGCTGAGGGGGTGGCGGAGGTCTGCCTCGGGTACGGGGGTGGGCTGCTTGTCCATGCGCACCATCGTCGGCGCGGGCGGCGGCGCCCCGGCAGTGCGATGGCCCCTTGCCGGCCCATGACATTTGTCATCGCGCCCGACGCCTCTCAGCCGCTCACGGAGGAACGCCGGAGGGGACCGGCCGCGTGGCCGGTCCCCTCCGTCTGACTACGTGTCAGCCCTCACCCGCACCGGGCGTCAGCTGCAGCCGCTCGTCGAGCCGCAGCCCTCGCAGAGGTAGCAGCTGCCCGCGCGGCGCATCTTGGTGCCGCAGGAGAAGCAGAGCGGGGCGTCCGCGTTCAGGCCCAGCTGCATCTCCATCAGTTCGGTGGAGTTGTGCGGCTGCTTCGGTGCCGGGACGGCGGCCGCGGCCGGGGCGGACTCGGACTTCGGGGCCTCCACCTGGCGCGGGGCGGACTGGGCCAGGCCCTCGACGTCCATGTCCTCGTCGGCCGGCTCGTAGGAGCCGGTGTCGAGGTGGCGCTGGCGCTCCTCGGCCGAGTGGATGCCGAGCGCCGAGCGGGTCTCGAACGGCAGGAAGTCCAGCGCCAGGCGGCGGAAGATGTAGTCGACGATCGACTGCGCCATCCGCACGTCCGGGTCGTCCGTCATGCCGGCCGGCTCGAAGCGCATGTTGGTGAACTTCGAGACGTAGGTCTCCAGTGGCACGCCGTACTGGAGGCCGACGGAGACGGCGATGGAGAAGGCGTCCATCATGCCCGCGAGGGTCGAGCCCTGCTTGGACATCTTGAGGAAGACCTCGCCCAGGCCGTCGTCCGGGTAGGAGTTGGCCGTCATGTAGCCCTCGGCGCCGCCGACCGTGAAGGAGGTGGTGATCCCCGGGCGGCCCTTCGGGAGGCGCTTGCGGACCGGGCGGTACTCGACGACCTTCTCGGCCACCGCGGGAACGACCTCGGCCTTCTTCTCCTCCTCCTTCTTCTTGGCGGAGAGCGGCTGGCCGACCTTGCAGTTGTCGCGGTAGATCGCGAGGGCCTTCAGGCCCATCTTCCAGCCCTCGAAGTAGACCTCCTCGACCTCCTCGACGGTGGCCGACTCGGGCAGGTTGACGGTCTTGGAGATCGCGCCGGAGAGGAACGGCTGCGCGGCGGCCATCATGCGCACGTGGCCCATGGCGGAGATCGCGCGCTCGCCCATGGCGCAGTCGAAGACCTCGTAGTGCTCTGCCTTCAGGCCCGGGGCGTCGATCACGTTGCCGTGCTCGGCGATGTGGGCGACGATCGCCTCGACCTGCTCGGGCAGGTAGCCCAGGCGCTTGAGGGCCTTGGGGACCGTGTTGTTCACGATCTGCATCGAGCCGCCGCCGACGAGCTTCTTGAACTTGACCAGGGCCAGGTCCGGCTCGACGCCCGTGGTGTCGCAGTCCATCATCAGGCCGATGGTGCCGGTGGGGGCCAGCACGGACGCCTGGGCGTTGCGGAAGCCGTTCTTCTCGCCGAGGCGGAGCACGTCCTGCCAGGCCTCGGTGGCCGCGGCCCAGACCGGGGTGTCCAGGTCGTCCATGCGCTTGGCGGCGGTGTTGGCGTCCGCGTGCTGCTTCATGACGCGCTGGTGGGCGTCGGCGTTGCGGGCGTAGCCGTCGTACGGGCCGACGATCGCGGCCAGCTCGGCGGAGCGGCGGTAGGAGGTGCCGGTCATCAGCGAGGTGATGGCGCCGGCCAGGGCGCGGCCGCCGTCGCTGTCGTAGGCGTGGCCGGTGGCCATCAGCAGGGCGCCGAGGTTGGCGTAGCCGATGCCCAGCTGGCGGAAGGCGCGGGTGGTCTCGCCGATCTTCTCGGTCGGGAAGTCGGCGAAGCAGATGGAGATGTCCATCGCCGTGATGACCAGCTCGACGACCTTGGCGAAGCGCTCGGCGTCGAACGACTGGTTGCCCTGGTCGTCGTCGCGGAGGAACTTCATCAGGTTGAGGGAGGCGAGGTTGCACGAGGAGTTGTCCAGGTGCATGTACTCGCTGCACGGGTTGGACGCGGTGATGCGGCCCGACTCCGGCGAGGTGTGCCAGTGGTTGATGGTGTCGTCGTACTGGATGCCCGGGTCGGCGCAGGCCCAGGCGGCCTCGGCCATCTTGCGGAACAGCGCCTTGGCGTCGACCTCCTCGATGACCTCACCGGTCAGGCGGGAGCGCAGGCCGAACTTCGACCCGGTCTCGACGGCCTTCATGAACTCGTCGTTGACGCGGACGGAGTTGTTGGCGTTCTGGTACTGGACGGAGGTGATGTCGTCGCCGCCCAGGTCCATGTCGAACCCGGCGTCGCGCAGGGCGCGGACCTTCTCCTCCTCCTTCACCTTGGTGTCGATGAACGCCTCGACGTCCGGGTGGTCGACGTCGAGGACGACCATCTTGGCCGCGCGGCGGGTGGCGCCGCCGGACTTGATGGTTCCGGCGGAGGCGTCGGCGCCGCGCATGAACGACACCGGGCCGGAGGCGTTGCCGCCGGAGGAGAGGAGCTCCTTGGAGGAGCGGATGCGGGAGAGGTTCAGGCCGGCGCCAGAGCCGCCCTTGAAGATCATCCCCTCTTCCTTGTACCAGTCGAGGATCGACTCCATGGAGTCGTCGACGGAGAGGATGAAGCAGGCGGAGACCTGCTGCGGCTGGGCGGTGCCGACGTTGAACCAGACCGGCGAGTTGAAGCTGAACACCTGGTGGAGCAGGGCGTAGGTCAGCTCGTGCTCGAAGATCTCGGCGTCCGCGGGGGACGCGAAGTACCCGTGCTCCTCACCGGCCTTGCGGTAGGTGAGCACCACGCGGTCGATGAGCTGCTTGAGGCTCGCCTCGCGCTCGGGGGAGCCGACCGCGCCGCGGAAGTACTTGCTCGTGACGATGTTGACCGCGTTCACCGACCAGAAGTCGGGGAACTCGACGCCGCGCTGCTCGAAGTTGATGGAGCCGTCGCGCCAGTTGGTCATGACGACGTCACGACGCTCCCAGACCACCTCGTCATAGGGGTGCACGCCGGGGGTGGTGTGGATGCGTTCGATGCGCAGACCCTTGCCGCCCTTGTTCCCCTTGGAGCGGGAACCTCGTGCCGGGCCGCTCGTCGTCTCTGTCATGCCGCCTCCCTCTACAAAGGGCCAAAACGCCCTTGTGCGCACATTTCTTCCATGGCGCGATGTGTGTCGTTCGCCCGGGTGCGCGGGGGCGCACCGGGCAGGTCTCGGATGGGGCCGCTCTAGCCGGCGGCCGTGGCGGGCGCGGGGACGCCGACGTCCCCGCCGCGACCGCCGGCGTCCTTCGCGGGGCCGTCCCGGCCCTCCTGGCCGGCGCCCGCGGGGGCGCCGGGAGCGTTGCCGCGCAGCTCGGCGATGGCCGCCTCGAAGTCGTCGAGCGAGTCGAACGCCTGATAGACGGACGCGAACCGCAGGTAGGCCACGAGGTCGAGGTCCTTGAGCGGGCCGAGTATGGCCAGGCCGACGTCGTGCGTGGTGAGCTCGGCGCTGCCGGTGGCGCGCACGGCCTCCTCGACCCGCTGGCCGAGCTTGGCCAGGGCGTCCTCGGTGACGGGGCGGCCCTGGCACGCCTTCCGCACACCGGAGATCACCTTGGTGCGGCTGAACGGCTCGGTCACTCCGCTCCGCTTGATCACCATCAGGGACGCGGTCTCGACCGTCGTGAATCTGCGGGAGCAGTCGGGGCACTGGCGGCGCCTGCGGATCGAGCAGCCGTCGTCCGTGGTCCGGCTGTCGACGACCCTGCTGTCGGGGTGCCTGCAGAAGGGGCAGTGCATGGCTCTCCACCCTCCTTCACCCTCGACGAGACCCCGGGAGACCCGGGGGACGTGCACGATCCACGGCTCCGGCCGGCCCTGGTGACAGGGCCCCCGCGAAGCAGCCCCAAGCATAGGCGATGGCCATGGGTGGGGATGACCGGGATCGGCCACCGACCACAACTTGTGGGCGGCTGCCGCCATCAAACCACTAGATCTGGTGTCCGGTCGCCAAGCGGGCCCAGCGCGTGTCGCGGCGCGGGGCCTGGGGCGAGGGCCGGGAAAGGGCCTCCGGAGGGGCGTCGGGCGGCCGCCTGGAGGCCGTCGGGCCCCGGCGGACGGAGTGGCGCGCGCGGCTCGTCGCGGGGCGCCTGGAAGGCCGTCCACGGGGTCGCCGACGGGGGCGGCCGAAGGGCGCGGCGCGGTCGGACGCCGGGCTCGGCGGGACCGGTGTCGAGCGTACGCGAGCGGCGCGGCGGCGGACCCTCGGGGGCGCCGGCCTCCGGGCGGATGCCACACTGATGCCCTCGCGCACCACGCACCGCCCGGGACCATGTCGTCACCCCGGGCGTGCGGCGATGACGCCCCACTCCTGCGGGTTCGGGAGCTGCCGGAGCCGCGAATTGCGGAATTCCCGCGCGGCCGGAGAACGGTTTTCCCGCGCGGCCGGGAACGGTGGGGCGATGGAGTCATGGAAGGGTGGACTCCGGGAAACCCCCGGAATTCCCGGGAATCGCGCGCCGGCCGCGGCCGGCGCGAAGTCCGGCCGGGGCGATCACGGCCCGCCGGGAGCGGAATTGATCTTCGCTCGTACACCCTCACGCCTGATCAAGTCAGCGAATCAGCGATATTTCACTCGAACGTGTGTTTGGCGCAACCTTTCGAAAGCAACTACCGTTGTCCAGCTAGGGAGAACATTTCGAGAGGGGCCGACGTGACCACCACCGCAAACAGCGCCACCATCACCGCCCAGGACCGCTCCCAGAGCCGACTCGACCAGACACACCCGATGAACGACTCCAGCATGAACAACGACGGGCAGAAGCCCGCCCGTTCGCTCCCCGGGCGGCCACCCGGAATCCGCGCGGACAGCTCCGGCCTCACGGACCGGCAGCGGCGCGTCATCGAGGTCATCCGGGACTCCGTGCAGCGGCGCGGCTACCCACCGTCCATGCGCGAGATCGGCCAGGCGGTGGGGCTGTCCAGCACCTCCTCGGTCGCACACCAGCTGATGGCGCTGGAGCGCAAGGGCTTCCTGCGCAGGGATCCGCACCGTCCCCGCGCCTACGAGGTGCGTGGCTCCGACCAGCCCAGCTCCCAGCCGACGGACACCACCGGCAAACCCGCCGCGTCCTATGTGCCGCTCGTCGGCCGGATCGCCGCGGGCGGCCCGATCCTCGCGGAGGAGTCGGTCGAGGACGTCTTCCCCCTCCCCCGGCAGCTGGTGGGCGACGGCGAGCTGTTCGTCCTCAAGGTGGTCGGCGACTCCATGATCGAGGCCGCCATCTGCGACGGGGACTGGGTGACGGTCCGCCGCCAGCCGGTCGCGGAGAACGGTGACATCGTGGCCGCGATGCTCGACGGGGAGGCGACGGTCAAGCGCTTCCGGCGCGAGGACGGCCATGTGTGGCTGCTGCCGCACAACGCCGCTTACCAGCCCATCCCCGGCGACGAGGCCACCATCCTGGGCAAGGTCGTGGCCGTCCTGCGGCGGGTCTGAGCGCACCGGGACGGGCCTGAACGGACCGGACGGGTCCGGGCGGGCCGAGACCGGGCCCCGGAATCACTGCGCCGGTTCCGGGGCTCTCCCCTGCCCGGGACCGGCGCCGGTGTTCGCCACCCCCTTTCCTCACGGAGGCGGGAGAGTTCCATGAGGGGCCGGAGGGTGAAGCGGGGAACGGGTCGCACAACGCGTCGCGCCCGAATTCCCCCGCCTCCGCATTGCGACCGTAAATGCCCGCTCAGCGATTCTCCGCCTTCGCCGCCGCGTCGATGGCCGCCAGCGAGCGGCGGACCTGATTGCGGTTGGTCGTGTACCAGAAATCCGGCAGGGAAGCGCGCAGGAACGACCCATAGCGCGCCGTCTCCAGCCGCGGATCGAGCACCGCCACCACGCCCCGGTCGCCCGTGGCCCGCACCAGACGCCCCGCGCCCTGGGCCATCAGCAGGGCGGCGTGCGTCGCGGCGACGGACATGAAGCCATTGCCGCCCGCCTGCTCCACCGCCCGCTGCCGGGCGCTCATCAGCGGGTCGTCGGGGCGCGGGAAGGGCACCCGGTCCATCACGACGAGCTGGCAGCTCGGCCCCGGCACGTCGACGCCCTGCCAGAGCGAGAGCGTGCCGAACAGGCAGGTCGCCGGATCCGCCGAGAAGTTCTTGATCAGCTCGCCGAGGGTGTCCTCGCCCTGGAGCAGGATCGGCGTGTCGAGCCGGCCGCGCAGCGCCTCGGCCGCGGCCTGCGCGGCGCGCATCGACGAGAAGAGGCCGAGCGTCCGTCCGCCCGCCGCCTCGATGAGCTCGGCCAGCTCGTCCAGCATGTCGGCCCGGCCGCCCTCCCGGCCGGGCTGGGACAGGTGCCGGGCGACGTAGAGGATGCCCTGCTTGGGGTAGTCGAACGGGGAGCCGACGTCCACGCCCTTCCACTCGGGCAGGTCCTCGCCGGTGACGCCCTCGGGGGCGAGGCCGAGCGAGGCGCCGACCCCGTTGAAGTCGCCGCCGAGCTTGAGCGTGGCGGAGGTGAGCACCACGGACCGCTCGCTGAACAGCTTCTCCCGCAGCAGCCCGGAGACCGAGAGCGGGGCCACCCGCAGGGACGCGCCGAAGCGGTCGTGCCGCTCGTACCAGACCACGTCGTACTCGGAGCCCGCGACGATGCGCTCGGCCACGGCGTGCACGTTCTCCACGGCGGCGAGCGCCTGCTTGCGGACGGCGTCCTCATCCTGGACGGACTTGTCGCGCGTCGTGCCGAGCGCCGACACGACCGTCCGCGCCGCGTCCCGCAGCGACACCAGGACGTAGCCGAGGTCCTCGGGGATCTCCTCCAGCCGGCCGGGCAGGGCCAGCTCCATCAGCCGCTCGAAGCTCTCGGCCGCCGTCTGGAGCGCGTCGGCGACCTTCTCGTCGACGAGCTTGGCCGCGCGCCGGACGGCCTGGTTGACGCGGCCCGGGGTGAGCTCGCCGGTGGCCACGCCGGTCACGCGGGAGACCAGCTCGTGCGCCTCGTCGACGATCAGCACCTCGTGCTGGGGCAGCACCGGGGCGCCCTCGATGGCGTCGATGGCCAGCAGGGCGTGGTTGGTGACGACGACGTCGGCCAGCTTGGCCCGCTCCCGGGCCGCCTCCGCGAAGCACTCGGCGCCGTAAGCGCACTTCGAGGCGGACAGGCACTCCCGCGAGGTGACCGAGACCTGGGACCAGGCCCGGTCGGAGACGCCCGGGGTGAGGTCGTCGCGGTCGCCGGTCTCCGTCTCGTCCGACCAGTCGCGCAGGCGGAGCAGGTCCTTGCCGAGCTTGCTGGTGGGGGCCGCCGCCTCGAAGGGGTCGAAGAGGCCGTCTTCCTCCTCCTGCGGCACGCCCTCGTGCAGCCGGTGCAGGCACAGGTAGTTGGAACGGCCCTTGAGCATGGCGAACTCGGGGCGCCTGCGCAGCAGCGGGTGCAGGGCCTCGACCGTCCGCGGCAGATCGCGTTCGACGAGCTGGCGCTGGAGCGCGAGCGTCGCGGTGGCCACCACGACCCGCTCCCCGTGCGCCAGGGCGGGCACGAGGTAGCCGAGGGACTTGCCGGTGCCCGTCCCCGCCTGGACCAGCAGGTGCGAGGTGCCTTCGATGGCCTCGGCCACCGCCTCGGCCATGGCCACCTGGCCGGGGCGCTCGGTGCCGCCGACCGCGGTGACGGCCGCGTGCAGCAGGGCGGTGAGGTCGGGCCGGGACCCGGACGGGGCGGGGGACGCGGAGGGCGCGGGGGTGGCAGTCATAGCCCTTCCACCCTACGGGGCGGCACCGACATCGCGGGCCCCGTCCGCGACAACCGCCGCCTTCCGCCGCCCCGCGCCACTCCTTCCACCGACCTCATCGTCCGTTCGCCGCAAGGGGGTTGGCGATCGTGACGTACGGCGGCCCGGAACCGTCCCCGGCCAGCTCGCCCAGCAGGTGGGCCGGGCAGCGCAGGGTGGGCGCGTCCAGCAGGCGGCGCGGCAGGGACGAACGCGTCGCGTCCGGTCCGGTGGCGGCGCGGGCGAGGAACCGGCGGAGGGCCGCCAGCAGGATCCGTTCGTCGGCGAGCCGCTGCGAGCCGAAGGCGCCGATCAGGCCGAGGACGTTGTCGCAGCCCAAGTGATGGGCGAAACGCTCGTCGGCCGTCCCGTCCGGCAGGAACGCGTCCTCGTCGGCCGCGGCGAGGGCCGGGAGCCGGGCGGTGAGCGCGTCCCGCGCGGACTCCCGGAATCCGGCGTGCTGACCGCCCCGGTACCGGCCGCCGACCGGCCAGCCGTCGCGGTCCAGCAGGACGAGGGTGTTCTGCTGGTGCGCCGCGAGGACGACGCCCGCCTCGCCGTCGAGCCAGAGGAGCGGGCGGACCACCGCGCCGAGGTAGCGCAGGAACCATTCGACGCCGATCACCGCGGGCGGCCGGCCGGTGCGCCGGGCGAGCCGGCGGACGGTCTCGGCGAGCCGGGAGGAGACGGCCGGGTGCCCGGCCGGTGCGGTGCGGCCCGGCCAGGGGCGGAGCGAGGTCAGCCCGGCGAGGCAGACGGCGTCGTCGCCGGGGCCGAAGGGGTTGTGCCGGAGGACGGCGGCGAGGCCGGGCGCCGGGGCGCCGCCGGGGGTGTCCACGGCGAGCCAGGCGGGGTCGCGGACCACGTCGAAGCCCAGGCCGCCGGGGCAGGCCGCCCGCCAGCGCTCGGCGAGGCCGCCGCGCAGCAGCCGGTGCAGGGCGACGCCGCGGCGCAGCTCCGCCCGGCTCGGCTCACGGGTGCGGCCGGTGAGGCGGACGCCCAGCGCGAGCTTGATCATCACCGGGGCGTCGGGGCGGTGCACGGTGCGCACCGACGAGGTCGGGTACCAGGGCGCGCCGTGCGGTCCCAGGTCGTGGAGCAGCCCGGCGTCGAGGAGTTCGGCGACGGCGGGGCGGCAGCGGACGTCGTGTGCCTGCCAGGGGTGGAGGGGCAGCGGCACGGTGCCGGGCGGGAGGCGCGGTCCGGGCTCCGGAGGAAGGAGGCGGGCGGCCAGGGTCGCCGCCTCGACGGGCCGGCCGCGTTCCGTCCAGGCCGAGTCGGCGGCCAGGACGGAACGGTGGACGGCCAGCCAGTGCAGCGGGAAGCCGCCCCGGCACTCGGGCGCGTAGCGCGGGGACTCGGCGGTGGAGAGGCCCTCGCGGCCGTGCGGCGCGGGGTGCCAGGGGTGGCCCAGGAACGACGCCTGTTCCCCGTGCAGGAAGAGGGCGTCGGTGGCGGGGTCGGCCGGGCGGGCCCGGCGCTCCTCGACGAACGCCGCGGTCCGGCGTACGGAGTCGGCTACCCGGCCGACCAGGCCGGCCGCGCTCCCCCGGCCCCTTCTGTACGCGGCTTCCCGGCCGAGCAGCGCGGCCAGGGTGACGGCGTCCAGGGCGGGGGCGCCGTCGGGGGCGTTCAGCAGCGTCGGCGCGCCGAACCGGTGCCGCCCGGTGGGCGACCAGTAGCGGACGGGGACGTGGAGGACGTTCCCGTCGGTGGCGAGCGGCAGTTGGAGGCAGTGGCCGGGCGGCCGGTCGACGTCGTGCTCGCGCACCCAGCAGCGCAGCAGGGCGTCGACGGCGGCGCTGTCGGCGGCGGTCGCGGGGTCGGGGTGGTCGAGGGGGTCGGGAGCGTGAGGGGTGCCGAGGACGTCGTCGGGGGCGCAGGGGACGGCCGCCGTCCGGGGCGGTACGGCGGCCGGCGAGGTCGGGGCGGGGATCAGTGACGTGACGAGGCGTGCGTTCATACGGTGCGGCGGGCCGGCCGTCAGGCCGGGGGCGCGCCTGCCTCCTTCCGTGGGGTGGCGGGCTTCCATGGGCTGACCGGCGGCACGGGCCCGGCGGCACCGCCTGCCGCCGGTTCGCTTCCCGGCGAGGAACCCGCCTCCGCCGACGCCGTGCGTTCGCCGCCGGTGACCGCCCCGACCGCGCGCGGCCGGGCGGCGGGCCGGGGCGCCACCGGACCGCCCGCCCGCGAGCCCCCGGACACGGCGCCGACCGCGTCGGTGAGGCGGTCGAGTACGGCTTCGGCCTGTTCGTCGGTGAGGGTGAGGGGCGGCAGGAGGCACAGCAGGCGGGGGTCGTCGTCCGTTCCGACGAGGAGGCCGCGGCGGAGGCAGGCGCGACGGACGGCCTCCGCGGCGGTGGCGTCGGCGCAGGTGACGCCCAGCAGCAGGCCGCGGCCGTGCACGCCGGTGACCGGGTCGCGGTCGGCGACGGCCCGGCGGAGCCGGGTGAGCATCCGCGCGCCCAGGGCCGCGGCCCGTGCGGCCAGACCGTTCTCCCGGACGTACCGCAGGGTGGCCGCGCCGGCCGCCATGGCCGGCCGGTTGCCGTGCGCGTCCCGGTCCGGGAGGGCGGCGGGCACGTCGTCGCCGTGGACGACGAGGGCGAGCGGCAGCCCGCCGCCGATCGCGCCGGCGAGGATCATGGCGTCCGGGGCGCGGCCGGTGTGCTCCACGGCCCAGAAGGCGCCGGTACGGCCGAGGCCGGTGCGCGTCTCGTCGGCGACGAGGAGGGCACGGCCACGGGCCTGCGCCCGGGTGGCGGTGACGTCGCGGGGCGGCGTGCCGTCTCCTCCGCCCCCGCCGGGCACCGCCCTGACGCGGCTCCCGGAGCCCCCGACGAGCGCCGTGGCCGCCGCGGCGTCGCGGGCCGGATGGTCTCCTCCCCCGCCGGGTCCGGCCCCTGGGCGACAGGCGGTCACCCGGACCGCGGCGGCTCTGCCGTCCCCGCCGGGCGCGGGCCCCGGGCGGCCGGTGACCGTCCGGCCGGCCGCGAGGTCGAGCGCGCCGGGAAAGCCCCCGCCGTCCGGGTCTTCGAGGGCCCCGACGGCCGCCCCTACGGCCGTCGGACCGCCTGAACCGTCGGCTCCGTCCCCGCCGGGGACGAGCTCGACGAACCTGCCGGCGCTTTCGGCCAGCGCCCGCGCCGCCGCGAGCGCCGCCGCGCGGGTCGGCGGGCAGAAGGAGAGGTGGGCGCGGTCCGCCAGCCGGCCGGGCAGGGTGGCGCGCAGTTCGTCGGCGAAGACCTCGGCCGGCGGGACGCCGCGGGCGAGCGCGGAGCGGACGGCCTCGCGTACCACCGGGTGGTGGTGGCCCAGGACGAGGGCGCCGCCGCCGGGGAAGCAGTCGAGGTAGCGGCGGCCGTCGGCCGTCTCGACCGTCAGGCCCCGGGCGCGCGCGGGGACGAGGGGCAGCGGGCAGGCGTACGCGCGGGCGGGCGGCTCCCGGCGCGGGGCGCCGCGTCCCGCCGAGAGCACTGCCGGTGGCTGGGTCAAGGCCACGACCTGTGTCCTCCTCCTGTTGAACGCCGGACGTCCCCCGTACGTACCAACGACGCCGGGCCGTCCGGATCACGGGTGTGCGGGAGGGAAGGTGCGGCGCGCGCCACATCGCCACCGGCGTGCCGCCCCGGCCCGGCCCCCGCGGCGGCGGCGTAGGGTGTCCCTGCCCCGCCACCGGGGCGGTGCATGACAAGTCCGTCCGGTCAGTTCCGCGGACGCGGCACGCACCCGCACATGTGTCACCGAACGGGGGAGATCACTCCATGTCATCCCAACGCCCGCCCGTCGTCCGCCGACGGGGGCCGCGCACCCTGGCCGCGGTCGCCGTCGCGTCCGTGCTGGCGCTGACCGCCGCCTGCGGCCCGTCCGACGACGACGCGTCCGGCGGCGACAAGCCCACCGCGTCGGCGAGCGCCCAGGGCCTGGAGGGGCTCAAGCTGCCCAAGGGGCTCACTCTCCAGGACCTGGAGAAGTGGAAGGGCGGCGCCTGGAAGAAGTGGGACAAGGACCGGTGGCTGCGGGAGGCCCGGGACTTCATCAACCCGATCATCGAGGGGCACTGGAAGCCCGACTCGATGAAGGACGCCCGATCCAGTGACAAGACCGTCAAGGACGCTCCGGGGACTCCCCCGGGCGGTTCGTCCCAGGGCGACCAGGGGGTCACCGACCCGGAGCCGCGGCCGGTGAAGGCCCGCGAGGTGAAGCGGCCGTACAGCGACAACGCCGCCCCGGTCGGCAAGGTCTTCTTCGACAGCCCCCAGGGCCACATGGTCTGCTCGGCGACGGTCGTCAAGGACCCGGCGCACCCGGGCAAGTCCAACCTGGTGTGGACGGCGGGCCACTGCGTGCACGCGGGCCAGAAGGGCGGCTGGTACCGCAACATCGCCTTCGTGCCGTCCTACAACAACCGGGGCCTGCCCGCCTCGCAGGTCAACAGCGCGCCGGTGCAGCAGGTCGCGCCGTACGGCGTGTGGTGGGCGGACTGGGCGCAGACCTCCGGCCAGTGGATCGCCCAGGGCGCGTCCAGCGGCGGCGCGGGCGCCCCGTACGACTTCGCCGTGCTGCACGTGAAGCCGGAGCAGGGCTCGGGCAAGTCGCTGGAGGAGACGGTCGGCACCGCGCTCGCCGTGGACTTCGACGCCCCGCAGGTGAAGTCCATCTCCTCGATGGGCGCCTGGGGCTACCCGGCCGCGCCGCCGTTCGACGGCCAGCGGATGTACGACTGCATCGACCGGCCGGGACGGCTCACCCTGGACAGTGCGCAGCCGACCATGTACCGCATCGGCTGCACGATGACCGGCGGTTCCTCGGGCGGCGGCTGGTTCCGCGTCGGCCCGGGCGGCAAGGCGGTGCTGGTGTCCAACACCTCCGTCGGCCCGTCCGACAGCCGCTGGCTGGCCGGTCCGCACCTGGGCCCGGAGGCCAAGGGCATCTACCAGGCCGTCAGCCGGAAGTTCGCGACCGCGCGCTGACGGCGCGCGTACGGCGAAGGGCCCGTCCCCCTCGGGGGGCGGGCCCTTCGCCTGCGTACCGGGTCAGGCGGCCTGGACGAACGGCCGCAGCTCCGCGGCGAGTTCCTCGTGCACCCGGGCCTTGACCAGGGTGCCCTCCGGCGTGTGCTCCTCGGAGAGGATCTCGCCCTCGGAGTGGATCCGCGCGGTCAGCGCGCCCCGGGTGTACGGCACCAGCGCCTCCACCTCGATCGCCGGGCGCGGCAACTGCTCGTCGATCAGGGCGAGCAGCTCGTCGATGCCCTCGCCGGTGCGGGCGGAGACCGCGATCGCGTTCCGCTCGACGCGCAGCAGGCGCTGCAGGACGAGCGGGTCGGCCGCGTCCGCCTTGTTGACGACGACGATCTCGGGCACGTCGAGCGCGCCCACGTCGCGGATCACCTCACGGACCGCCGCGAGCTGCTCCTCCGGCGCCGGGTGCGAGCCGTCCACCACGTGCAGGATGAGGTCGGAGTCGCCGACCTCCTCCATGGTGGAGCGGAACGCCTCGACGAGGTGGTGCGGCAGGTGGCGGACGAAACCGACGGTGTCGGCGAGGGTGTAGAGCCGGCCGCCGGGCGTCTCGGCCTTCCGGACGGTCGGGTCCAGGGTGGCGAACAGCGAGTTCTCCACCAGGACGCCGGCGCCGGTGAGGCGGTTGAGCAGCGAGGACTTCCCGGCGTTGGTGTAGCCGGCGATGGCGACCGAGGGGACCTTGTTGCGGCGGCGCTCCTGGCGCTTGAGGTCGCGCCCGGTCTTCATCTCCGCGATCTCCCGGCGCATCCGCGCCATCTTCTCGCGGATCCGCCGCCGGTCCGTCTCGATCTTCGTCTCACCGGGACCGCGGGTGGCCATGCCGCCGCCCGACGAACCCGAACCGCCACCGCCCATCTGCCGGGACAGCGACTGGCCCCAGCCGCGCAGCCGGGGCAGCATGTACTGCATCTGCGCGAGGGAGACCTGCGCCTTGCCCTCGCGGGACTTGGCGTGCTGGGCGAAGATGTCGAGGATCAGGGCGGTGCGGTCGACCACCTTGACCTTGACGACGTCCTCCAGGTGGATGAGCTGGCCGGGGCTGAGCTCACCGTCGCAGACGACGGTGTCGGCGCCGGACTCCAGGACGATGTCCCGCAGCTCCTGGGCCTTGCCGGAGCCGATGTACGTGGCCGGGTCCGGCTTGTCGCGGCGCTGGATCACGCCGTCCAGGACCTGGGCGCCCGCGGTCTCCGCGAGCGCGGCGAGCTCCGCCAGGGAGTTCTCGGCGTCCCGCACCGTGCCGGACGTCCAGACGCCGACCAGCACCACGCGCTCCAGGCGCAGCTGCCGGTACTCGACCTCGGTGACGTCCTCCAGCTCGGTGGACAGGCCCGCGACACGGCGCAGCGCCGCGCGCTCGGAGCGGTCGTACTGGTCCCCGTCGCGCTCCCCGTCGATCTCGTGGCTCCAGGCGACGTCCTCTTCCATCAGGGCGTCGGCCCGAAGGCTCTCCGGGAGGCTCTGCCGGTCCTGCCGGTCCTGGGGAAGGGAAGAAGTGGAGGTCATGTGATCCTTTGCTTCGTCGGGTCGTGCTGGCGCACGGCGGCGCCCCCGGACGGGGGCCCACATGTCGACAACGCCGGACGGTCCCCCGTGATTCCCGGGGCCCGCGCCGCGCCGGCCGACCCGACGATGGTCCCATGCCGCGCGGGGGCCGTCACGCGGGTTTCCCGGTGGCCTTCCAGTCGGGGTGGTTCGGCATGGGCGGGGTGGCGGTGTCGTAGAGCCAGGGCCGCAGGAAGCCGGAGAGGTCGCGGTGGGCAGCCTTGGAGGCGAGGGCGACGAAGTCGGCGGTGGTCACCGTCCGGTCCGCGTAGCGGTCGACCCAGGCGCGCTCCAGCTCCTCGAAGGCACGGGCGCCGATCTTCTCCCGGAGGGCGTAGAGCACCAGGGCGCCGCCGTCGTAGACGACCGGCCGGAAGATGGCGACCTTCTTGCCGGGCGCGGGCTGCTTGAGGGCGGCGGGCGGGCCGGCGTCGGCGCGCATCAGGTCGGAGTACTCGTACGCCCGGCGCATCCGGTCGACCAGCTTGCGGCCGCCCTTGGACTCGGCGTACTCGGACTCGTACCAGGTGGCGTGGGCCTCGTTGAGCCAGAGGTCGCCCCAGGTGCGGGGGGTGACGCTGTCGCCGAACCACTGGTGCGCCAGCTCGTGGACCATGACCGACTCCAGGTACCAGGCGGGGAAGGAGCGCTTGGTGAACAGGTCGGCCTCGAAGAGGGAGAGGGTCTGGGTCTCCAGCTCGAAGCCGGTCGTCGCCTCGGCCAGGAGCACGCCGTAGTTCTCGAAGGGGTAGCGGCCGAGCCTGCGTTCCAGCCAGGCCAGGTGCTCAGGGGTCTTGGCGACCCAGGGCGCCAGCCCGTCCCGCCGGCCCACCGGGACGACGCTGCGCAGCGGAAGGCCGTGCGGTCCGGTGGACTCCAGGATCGCGGAGCGGCCGATGGACACCTGGGCGAGCTCGGTGGCCATGGGGTGGCGGGTGCGGTAGGTCCAGGTGGAGGTGGAGCCCCGGGTGGTGCGCCCGGCGGCGACGCCGTTGGCGACGACGGTGAGGTCCTTGGGGGCGCGGATCCGGAAGGTGAAGTCCGCCTTCTCGGAGGGGTGGTCGCTGCTCGGGAACACACGGTGGGCCGCGTCGGCCTGATTGGCCATGACCAGCCCGTCCTTGGTGGTGACCCAGCCGCCGTCCCCGCCCCGCGGGTCGCTGGTGTGGTGGACGGTGACGGTGAAGGGCGTGCGGCGTGGCACCGGGTGGGCCGGGGTGACGACGAGGTCCTCCTCGACGGGGCTGAACGCGGCCCGCGCCCCGTTCACCTCGACCGAGCGCACGGTGCCCCGGGCGAAGTCCAGGTTGAACCGGTCCAGCCGCTCGGTGGACCGCGCCTCGATGGTGGTCACGGCCTCCAGCGGCCTGTCATTCCCCCGGTAGTCGAAGGTGAGGGCGTAGTCGGTGACGTGGTAGCCCGGATTGCCGAGGTAGGGGAAGAGCCGGTCGCCGATGCCCAGCGGGGCGGGCGGTGGCGCGGCGGCGGTCAGGAGCAGCAGCGGCACGGCGGCGGCGAGGGCGGCGCGGCGGAGCCTGCGGCGGTGCTGCGGGGGGCGTGCCCCGGGAGAGTGCGGCATGCGTCCACCGCTATCAGCGCGCCGTCGTCTCCGGGGCGCGGCGCGCGCGGCCCCACCCGTACGGGCGGTGTGCCGGGGGCGCGTACGCCTCCGCGCTCACTACGGTCACAGGGGCGCGGCGGCGGGCCGGCCGGCGCGCCCCACGTCGTACACGCCGGGCACCCGGCGCATGGCGCGCATCAGCTCCGGAAGGTGGGAGGCGTCGGGGAGTTGCAGCGTGTAGGTGTGGCGGACCCGCTGCTCGTGGGGTGGTTCGACGGCCGCCGAGATGACGGCGACGCCCTCCGCCGCGATGGCCTCGGTGAGGTCGGCGAGCAGGTGCGGGCGGCTGAACGACTCGGCGCGCAGGGTGACGCGGAAGTCACCGGGCCCGGAGCCGTCGGGGCGGCGCCAGCGCACGGCGATCCGCCGCCGGCCGGCCGCGGTCATCCGCGCCACCGCCGGGCACTCGGCGCGGTGCACCGTCACGGCGCCGCCGCGCACGGCGAAGCCGGTGACCTCGTCGGGGGGCACGGGGGTGCAGCAGCCGGCCAGCCGCACGCTGGCGTCGGCGAGGCCCGCCTCGGCGCAGCCGACCACGACCGGCTCCCGGGCCGCGGGGGCCGGCCCCCGGACGCCGGGCCGGGCCGCGGGGGGCAGGGACAGCGCGGGGCCGACGGGGCCGGCCGGGCCGTGGTCCGCGGCGGGGTCGGGCGCCGGGTGGGTGGCGAACCAGCGGCCGATGGCGATCCGGGCCGCGGGCGTACGGGCGTGCTCGCGCCAGTCGGGGGACGGCCCGGAGGCGGTGTCCGGGGACATCAGCAGCTGGAGCGTGTCGCCGTCGCGCAGGACCGTGCCGAGGGCGACCAGCCGGCCGTTGACCCGGGCGCCGATACAGGTGTGCCCGCCCTGCCCGTACTGCGCGTAGGCGGCGTCGACGCAGCTGGAGCCGGCCGGGAGGCCGATGGTGCCGCCGTCGGCGCGGAAGACGGTGATCTCCCGGTCCTGGGCCAGCTCGTCGCGGAGCGAGGTCCAGAAGGTGTCCGGGTCGGGGGCGGACCGCTGCCACTCCAGGAGGCGGGAGAGCCAGCCGGGGCGGGTGGGGTCGGCCCGTTCGCCCTCGGCCGCGTCGGGGGCCTCGGCGGCGGCGTAGGGGTTGCCGAGGGCGATCACACCGGCCTCGGCGACCCGGTGCATCTGGTGGGTGCGGATGAGGACTTCGGCGACCTGGCCGGCCTCGCCGGCGACGGCGGTGTGCAGCGACTGGTAGAGGTTGAACTTCGGGGCGGCGATGAAGTCCTTGAACTCGGAGATGTACGGGGTGAAGCAGGTGTGCAGCTCGCCCAGGACCGCGTAGCAGTCCGCGTCCTCCCCGACCAGGACGAGCAGCCGCCCCAGATCCGACGCCGTCACCTCGCCGCGCTTGAGCAGCACCCGGTGCACGGAGACGAAGTGCCGCGGCCGGACCTGCACTTCGGCGGTGACCCCGGCCTCCCGCAGCACCGCGCGCACCCGCGCCGCCGTGGCCTGGAGCGGGTCCGGGCGGCCGGCGTGGGCGAGGACGGCCTCCCGGGTGGCGGCGTACTCCTCGGGGTGGAGGATGGCGAAGACCAGGTCCTCCAGTTCGGCCTTGAGCACCTGGACGCCCAGCCGCTCGGCGAGCGGGATCAGCACGTCCCGCGTCACCTTGGCGATCCGGGCCTGTTTCTCGGGGCGCATCACGCCGAGGGTGCGCATGTTGTGCAGCCGGTCGGCGAGCTTGATGGACATCACGCGGACGTCGTTGCCGGTGGCCACCAGCATCTTGCGGAACGTCTCGGGCTCGGCCGCCGCGCCGTAGTCGACCTTCTCCAGCTTGGTCACGCCGTCGACGAGGAACCGCACCTCCGCGCCGAACCGCTCGCCCACCTGATCGAGGGTCACCTCGGTGTCCTCGACGGTGTCGTGCAGCAGGGAGGCCGTCAACGTCGTCGTCTCCGCGCCGAGTTCGGCGAGGATCAGGGTGACGGCGAGCGGGTGGGTGATGAACGGGCCGCCGCTCTTGCGCGTCTGCCCCCGGTGCGAGGACTCCGCGAACAGGTAGGCGCGGCGCAGGATGTCCAGATCGGCCCCGGGGTGGTGGGCCCGGTGCGCCTTGGCGACGTGCTCCAGGGCGTCGGGGAGCCGGCCCCGGGCCCCCGAGCCGCCGAGCGCCGCGCGGCCCAGCCGTCTCAGGTCGATCCGGGGACCGAGCCTGCGGCGGCTGGGGCGTTCGTTCGTGGCCTCTGCGCTCATGGGCACCTCCGGCAGCGTCGACCGGCGGTCGGCTCACGCCGTCCGGGCCGGTGCTTGATGCTACCGACCCCATCACGCACCGCTCACCCCCTCTCGCGCAGAGTGAACCGGATCACCCATTCGAGGGAGGCGTTCATCCGGAAAACCGATGAGGCGGAGACCGCCACCGGGCTCCGGACCGGGCTCCGGGCCGTCAGGAAGCGGTCAACCAGGAGCTGTCGAAGTGCCCCTCGGCGACGATCACGGCGGGACCGGTCATCTCGACCGTGCCGTCCGGCAGCTCGCCGATCACCAGCCGGCCGCCGGGGACGTCCACCGTGTAGGTGACGGGCCGCCCGTCGACGGCCGGGTCGGCCCCGTCGCGGCGGGCCGTGGCGACCATCACCGCACAGGCGCCGGTGCCGCAGGAGCGGGTCTCGCCGGAGCCGCGCTCGTGGACGCGGAGGGCGACGTGGCGGGGGCCGCGGTCGACGACGAACTCGACGTTGACCCCGTCCGGGTAGGCGTCCGCCGGGCTGACGGCCGGGGCGTCGTCCAGCTTCCCGGCGTGGGCGAGGTCCTCGACGAAGAGGACGGCGTGCGGGTTGCCCATGTTGACGTTGCGCGCGGGCCAGCTCCGGTCGCCGACGGTCACGGTCACCTCGCCGTCGGGCAGCGCCGCCCGGCCCATGGAGACGGTGACCGGGCCCGGCTCGCCGTCGGGGCCGTCCTTGGCGATGTGCGCGCGGCGCACGCCCGCCCGGGTGGCGACGGCCAGGTCGCCCGCCCCGACGAGCCCGGCCCGCTGGAGGTAGCGGGCGAAGACGCGGACGCCGTTGCCGCACATCTCGGCGACGCTGCCGTCGCTGTTGCGGTAGTCCATGAACCACTCGGCCTCGTCGGCCATCGCGCGCGCCTCGGGGTGCGCGGCGGACCGGACGACCCTCAGCACGCCGTCGGCGCCGATGCCGGCCCGGCGGTCGCACAGCCGCGCGACGGCGGCCGGGGAGAGGTCGATCAGCCCGTCGTGGTCCGGGATGATCACGAAGTCGTTCTCGGTGCCGTGGCCCTTGAGGAAGGCGGTCTGCGCGGTGCTCACGTGTCGATGGTACGGCGGGCGGCGGGCGGGCCGTCCGGCGGTCCCGCGCGGCGCGGGCCAGGAGACCCCGCCGAAGCCTCCCGGCGCCCGGGCCGCCCCTCCGGACGCCGGGGACCGGGGCCGTTCCCGGGATCGGCACCCGGCCGGACGCGGCGACGTACGACGAGCCCGGCCGACCCGCGCGACGACTCGCCCGTCCCGCCCGTCCTCCGGCCCCGTCCGGGCCGTCAGCGCAGCCGCGCCACGCGCCAGACGGCCAGGACCGTCGCCAGCACGACGACGGCGGTGTACGCGGCCACGTACCGCCAGTCCGGGCGGCGGCCGGAGCCGCGCGGCGGCAGGCCGGGCCAGGTGTAGCCGACGCGGCGGGCCGCCATCACGCCCCAGCCGGCGGCACAGCCGCAGATGAGCAGGCCGAGCATGGCGACGACCGGACCGCCGTCGCCGACTTCGAAGGCGAGCGGGAAGGCGAACATCAGGGAGCCGGCCACGGCGAGCACGACGATCGGCGCGACCTGCCAGACGCGGAGCCGGCGCGGGGGCCGCAGCTCGCGGAAGGACTCCGCCGCACCACCGGCGCCCGGCTCCGGAACGGAGCCGTCCGTGGCGTCGGGGCCGTCCGGGGTGAGGCCGCCGGGCCCGTCCTGGAGCGGCTGTTGCGGTCTGTCACGAGGGCCGGCCTCCATCGCCACGCGCCCTCCCAACCGGACTTCACGGCTCGATCGAAGACTGATGATGGCACGGTCGGACAGACCCCGATGACACGTGGCGCGTCCCGATGCCATCACGTGATCAGGCTGTGACCGCCCGTTCGACCAACGCCAGCGCGAGTTCCGGGAGTTCCGCGCGCCGGTCGGCGGCGCCGCTGAGCCAGTGGACGCGGGAGTCGCGGCGGAACCAGGAGTCCTGCCGGCGCGCGAAGCGCTTGGTGGCGCGTACGGTCTCGTCGCGCGCTTCCCGCTCGGTGCACTCGCCGGCGAGGAAGGCGAGCACCTGCTGGTACCCGAGCGCGCGGGACGCCGTGCGCCCCTCGCGCAGTCCCGCCCGCTCCAGTTCGCGGACCTCGTCGACCAGTCCGGCCTCCCACATGACGTCCACGCGCCTGGTGATCCGCTCGTCGAGCTCGGGCCGCTCGACGTCGACGCCGATCTGCACGGCGTCGTAGACGGGCGTCTCGCCGGGCAGGTTGGCGGTGAACGGTTTCCCCGTGATCTCGATGACCTCCAGCGCCCGGACGATGCGGCGGCCGTTGCCGGGGAGGATGGCACGGGCCGCGTCCGGGTCGGCGGCGGCCAGCCGGGCGTGCAGCGCGCCCGGCCCTAGCTCGGCCAGCTCGTCCTCCAGGCGGGAGCGGACGGCCGGGTCGGTGCCGGGGAACTCCAGGGCGTCGATGGCCCCCTTGATGTACAGGCCGGAGCCGCCGACGAGCACGGGGGTCCGGCCCTCGGCCAGCAGCCGGTCGATCTCGGCGCGGGCCAGCCGCTGGTACTCGGCGACGCTCGCCGCCTCGGTGACGTCCCAGATGTCGAGCAGCCGGTGGGGGATCCCCTGCCGCTCCTCGGTCGTCAGCTTGGCGGTGCCGATGTCCATGCCGCGGTAGAGCTGCATGGAGTCGGCGTTGACGACCTCTCCGTCGAGGTGCCGCGCGAGCGCGACGCCGAGGTCGGACTTGCCGGCCGCGGTGGGGCCTACGACGGCGATGACCTGCGGTGCGGGGGCTGCTTTTCTCACCTCACCAGTCTCGCAAACACCGGGCCTCCCCTCGAACGAGCGACGTGACGCGACGCTTCCGGTCTCGTTGCCTGTTGCGAGGTTCCGACCGCCGGTTCACGGGCCGGAGCCCGCGAGCGCGCAATGGGACGCTCCGGGCGACCCGGGATTTCGCTCACACCAGTAAGGTAATGGAGTAGATATGGGCGTGTTTTCATGGCTTCGCCGCAAGCCGTCGCAGGCGTCAACGGAGGAGGCCGCGACGGACACCCTGACGGCGGAACCGGACGGCGGGACCGGGACGGACGAGGCGGCCGGCACGAGCGCGACGGCCACCGGGGCCGCCGCGGCGGGCTCCGCCGAGGAGACCGGGGCGGCCGAGGGTGGCGAGGGGGGCGAGGGCGCCGAGGGCGTCGACATCCCCAAGCAGCAGTCCGCGGACGAGGCGGCGGACAGCGAGGCCGGTGAGGGCGCCCGCAAGTAGTGCGCGGACCGCGCGCGGAACGAAGCGAGGGTAGGTGCCCATGGGCCTGTTCGACGATCTCAAGGCCACAATCGGTCCGATGAAGGACAAGGTCGGCGGCCTCGTGCAACAGCACGGGGACAAGATCGGGCAGGGGCTGGACAAGGCCGCGCGGATGGTCGACGCCAAGACCGACGGCAAGTACAGCAACCAGATCCGGACCGGTGCCGACAAGGCCAAGGAGGCGCTCGGCCGGCTCGCCGAGACCGACGGACCGGGTTCCGGAGGCCCGAAGTCCGAGGGTCCCGGGGGCGGCGCCGGTTCCCCGGCTTCCTGACCGCTTCGTCCGGGTCCGGAGGGCCTGCCTCGTCCGGGTCCGGGAGGACTCCCTGTACGGCGACGGCCGCGGAGCAGCTCGCTCCGCGGCCGTCGCCGTATGCGGGGGCCCTCCGGGCGGCGCTCACACCGGCCGGACGCTCGCGACCGGAGGCGGCCGGAAGCGGTCGTTCAGGACAGGGTGCTCAGGACCGGACGCTCAGGACCAGACCGCGACGTGGTAGCCCACCCCGTACGGCGCCTCCTCGTGCAGCAGCCGGCCGCTCAGTCCCGCGCCCTCCGCCGCGCCCGCGAGCACCTGCCAGGCGGGCCGGCCGACGGCCTGCAACTCGCGGGCCGTGGCGGGGTCCAGGGCGGCGAGGGCGGCGGTGTCGGCGGAGCCCAGGGCCGCCGCGGAGGCCGCGTCGAAGCCTTCCGCCCGCTCGTCGAGGTAGCCGGGCGCCTTGACCGTGCGCCGGGCGCTGCCGTCGCCCATGACCAGCAGCGCGACGCGTTCGTCCCGCGCGGCCAGTTCACGGCCGGCGGCGAGGCAGTCGGCGGGGGCGAGCGACTCGGCCACGCCGAGGCCGGTCACCGGGGCGGCCGACCAGCCGGTGCGCTCCAGCAGCCAGGCGGCGACGGTGAGGGACAGCGGCAGCGTCCGCCCGTCCGTACCGTCCCCGGCGTCGCCCCGGCCCAGCCGGACGTCGAGCGCGACGCCGAAGCCGCGGAACGAACCGCGGGCGCCCGCCGGATAGCCGCCCGCGCCGTCCTCCGGGGCCGGTCCGGCCACGACCAGGCGGTCGGGCCGGGCGGCGGCGAGGACGGCGACGGCGTCCAGGCAGGCGGCCCGCAGCGGGTCCAGCTCCGGGGCGGCCCCGGCGGCGACCTCGGGTACGAGCAGCGGCGGGCAGGGGCACACGGCGGCGGCGACGAGCATGCTCGGAACCTTAAGCCCTCGCCGTGCTCAGTCGCAGCCGCAGCCCGCGGCGGCCGGGGCCGGGGACGGCGCGGGGGCGCCGATGGTCGGGATGCCGAGCAGCACGCCCTTCGGCTTCGCCGCGGCGGCGGCGTTGCGCTTCTCCCAGGCGTCGCCCGCGCGGGTGCGGCGCACGCCCTTCGCCGGGCCCTCGGCCAGCAGGTGGTGCGGGGCGGCGTAGGTGATCTCGACGGTGACGACGTCGCCCGGGCGGACCGGCTCGTCCGGCTTGGTGAAGTGGACCAGCCGGTTGTCGGGCGCCCGGCCGGAGAGCCGCTGGGTGGCGTCGTCCTTGCGGCCCTCGCCCTCGGCGACCAGGATCTCCAGCGTCCGGCCGACCTGCTTCTTGTTCTCCTCCCAGGAGATCCGCTCCTGGAGCTCCACCAGCCGCTCGTAGCGCGCCTGCACGACCTCCTTGGGGATCTGGCCGTCCATGGTCGCGGCCGGGGTGCCGGGGCGCTTGGAGTACTGGAAGGTGAACGCCTGGGCGAAGCGGGCCTCGCGGACCACGTGCATGGTCTGCTCGAAGTCCTCCTCGGTCTCGCCCGGGAAGCCGACGATGATGTCGGTGGAGATCGCGGCGTCCGGCATCGCGGCGCGCACCTTGTCGATGATGCCGAGGAAGCGCTCCTGGCGGTACGAGCGGCGCATGGCCTTCAGGACGGTGTCCGAGCCCGACTGGAGCGGCATGTGGAGCTGCGGCATCACGTTGGGCGTCTCGGCCATCGCGGCGATCACGTCGTCGGTGAAGTCGCGCGGGTGCGGCGAGGTGAAGCGGACGCGCTCCAGGCCCTCGATCTTGCCGCAGGCGCGCAGCAGCTTGGAGAACGCCTCGCGGTCGCCGATGTCGGAGCCGTAGGCATTGACGTTCTGCCCGAGCAGGGTGATCTCGCTGACGCCCTCGGCGACCAGCGCCTCCACCTCGGCCAGGATGTCGCCGGGCCGGCGGTCCTTCTCCTTGCCGCGCAGCGCGGGGACGATGCAGAAGGTGCAGGTGTTGTTGCAGCCGACGGAGATCGAGACCCAGGCGGCGTACGCGCTCTCGCGCCGGGTCGGGAGGGTGGACGGGAACGCCTCCAGCGACTCGGCGATCTCGACCTGCGCCTCCTCCTGGATCCGGGCGCGCTCCAGCAGCACGGGCAGCTTGCCGATGTTGTGCGTGCCGAAGACGACGTCGACCCACGGCGCCTTCTTGACGATGGTGTCGCGGTCCTTCTGCGCCAGGCAGCCGCCGACGGCGATCTGCATGCCGGGGCGCCGGGTCTTCATCGGGGCCAGCCGCCCGAGGTTGCCGTACAGCTTGTTGTCGGCGTTCTCGCGGACGGCGCAGGTGTTGAAGACGACGACGTCGGCGTCGCCCTCCGTGGTGTTCTCGGGGGCGCGGACGTAGCCCGCGTCCTCCAGCAGGCCGGAGAGCCGCTCGGAGTCATGGACGTTCATCTGGCACCCGTAGGTGCGGATGAGATAGGTCTTGGTCGAGGGCACGTCGTGGCTCCGGTCGCTGCTGGTCATGCACACAAGGGTAGGCGGTGTCCCGGAGGACCTCCTCCGTGCCGGAATGTCCCGCTCCGCTCCCGGTCCGCGGCGGCCCGGTCCCGGTGACGGTTCCCTCCCGCGAAGAGCCCGCGCGGCCCTGGCGTCCCCCGGCGCGCGCTGGCAGGATCCGCCCATGGCCCCCCGTACCCCCTTGGGCAGGCGCCGCACCGTATGGGCGGGCGCCCTGTCCGCCGCCCTGCTCGCGCTGCTGACCTGGTCGCTGGCCGCCCCGCCCGAGGACCCGGTGCCCGGCGGCCGGATCACCGTCGCCACCGGGGTGCCGACCGGCGTCTACGCCAAGTACGGCGCCCTCCTCAAGGAGGACCTGCACCGCGACCTCCCGGCGCTGGACGTCCGCCTGCGACTCAGCACCGGCTCCGTCGACAACCTGCGGCGGCTCGCCAGTGGCGACGCGGACTTCGCGATCGCGACCGCCGACGCCGCCGCGGACTACGTCGACAACGACCGCCCGGGCGGCGACCGGCTGCGCGCCTGCGCCCGCCTCTACGACGACTACATGCAGCTGGTGGTGCCCCGGGACGCCCCGGCCCAGTCCATCCGGGACCTCAAGGGGCTCAAGGTCGGCGTGGGAGCCGAGGGCTCCGGGGTGCAGCTGATCACCAGGAGGCTGTTCAAGGCCGCGGGCCTGGACTTCGCCAAGGACATCACCCCCGTCCAGGTCGGCATCGACCGCATGCCGGACCTCCTGGAGAAGGGCGACATCGACGCCTTCTTCTGGTCGGGCGGGCTGCCCACCAATGCCGTCCTGTCGCTCAGCCGGCGGATGCCGGTACGGCTCGTCCAGCTCGGCGACATGATCGGACCGCTGCGCACCCTGGGCCGCGAGACGCGGTTCTACCGGGCCGCGGTGATGCCGGCCGACGCCTACCCGGACATGCGCGCCACCGAGGTGGTGAAGACCATCGCGGTCGCGAACCTGCTGATCACCACCGAGGACACCGACGCGCGCCTCACCGAGGGCGTGACCCGCACGGTGATAGCGAGCCGGGACCGGATCGGGCAGGTGGTGCACGCGGCGCAGCTGGTGGACCTGCGCACGGCGGTCTTCACCGATCCGCTGCCGCTGCACTCCGGGGCGCGGCGGTACTACGTGTCGACGAAGCCCTGACACGGCGCCCGCTCAAGGGCGTTCGCGCGGTACGTCGATGACGACCCGCAGCCCGTGCGGCTCGTTGTGCCCGTAGCGGATGTCCGCGCCACCGGCCGTGAGCAGGGTGCGGGCGATGGAGAGGCCGAGGCCGGACCCCGAGACGTTCTGGTGCCGGCCGCTGCGCCAGAAGCGGTCGCCGACACGGGTGAGTTCCTCGTCCGTCAGCCCCGGGCCCTCGTCGGTGACGGCGACGACGACGCGGTCCCCCGCCGCTTCCAGGGACACCTCGACCCGGCCGTCCTCCGGGGTGAACTTGAGGGCGTTGTCCACGACGGCGTCGAGCGCGCTGGACAGCGCGACGGGGTCGGCCCAGCCCGTGGCCGCCGCCGGGCCGGTGTAGGCGAGGGCGACGCCCTCCCGTTCGGCCACCGGCGACCAGGCGCCCACCCGGTCCGTGACGAGCTCCGCGACGTCGGTCAGCTGGAGGTCGCTCGCGGCGTGCTCGGCGAGGGCGAGGTCGAGGAGGTCGTCCAGCACCCGGGCCAGCCGTTTGCCCTCGGTGCGCACGGAGGCGATCTCCTCGTGCCCGTCGGGCAGTTCCAGCGCCAGCAGCTCGATCCGCAGCAGCAGCGCCGCGAGCGGGTTGCGGAGCTGGTGCGAGGCGTCGGCGACGAAGGCGCGCTGCTGTTCCAGCGACTCCTCCACGTTGTCGGCCATCTCGTTGAACGAGCGGGCGAGCCGCCGGAGTTCCGGCGGCCCCTGGTCGACCACCACCCGGGAGTTGAGGTGGCCGGTGGCCATGTTGTGCGCGGCGGCGTCCAGGGTGCGGACGGGCCGCAGCACCCAGCCGGTCAGCCGGAACGCGGCGGCGACGGCGAGCAGCATCGCCGCCGACTCCCCCGCCAGGATGAGCAGCCACTTGTGCAGGATCCACGAGCGCATCGCCCCGGTGGGCGAGTCGGTGACGACGACCGCGACGACGTCGCCGTCGCGGATCACCGGCGAGGCGACGGTCAGCCGGCGGTGGTCCCAGGGCCAGACCTGCTCGGGGTCGTGGCTGCGCCGCCCGGCCAGGGCCTCCTGGAACGCCCGCCGCCCCTCCGCGTCGGGCGGGCCCTCCCAGCCGAGCGGGGCCGCGGCCATGGCCTTGCCGTTCCGGTAGTAGACGCCGGCGTGTATGCCGTAGAGGTCCTCGTAGCGGTTGAGTTCGGCCCGCAGGGTGATCAGCCGCTCGTCCACGTCGGCGGGCGTCTCGAACGGCCGGGTGGCCACGTACTGGGCGAGCGCGGCGAACCGGGCGGTGTCGTCGATGCGGTCGACCACCAGCCGCTGCTGCTGCACATTGGCCAGGCCGGCGCCGAGCGGGAGGCCGAGGGCGAGCAGCACGCCGGCCATCAGGACGATGAGCAGGGGGAGGAGTCGGGCGCGCACGGAGGTGGCCGGCCGTCACGCCGAGGGGACGACGATTTTGTAGCCGACGCCCCTGACCGTCTCGATCAGCGCGGGCATGCGCAGTTTGCCCCGGAGTGATGCGATGTGCACCTCCAGCGTCCGGCCCGTCCCCTCCCAACTGGTCTGCCACACCTCGCTGATGATCTGCTCCCGGCGGAAGACGACGCCGGGCCGCTGCGCGAGCAGCGCCAGGAGGTCGAACTCCTTGCGGGTGAGCGGGACCGCGAGCCCGTCCACGGAGACGCGGCGGGTGGGGAGTTCGATGGTCAGGCCGCCCAGGCGCAGGGTGCTGCCCGGCACGTCGTCCGGCCCGGGGCCCGGGCCCTGCGGGGTGCGCCGGGCCACCGCGTGGATGCGGGCCAGCAGTTCGCCGGTGTCGTAGGGCTTGACGACGTAGTCGTCGGCGCCCAGGTTCAGGCCGTGGATCTTGGATCGGGTGTCGGCCCGCGCGGTCACCATGATGACGGGGATGCCGGTGCGCTTGCGGATCCTGCCGCAGACCTCGAACCCGTCCTGGTCGGGCAGGCCGAGGTCGAGCAGCACGACGCCGAACGGCGCGGCGTCACCCGGCAGCAGGGCCTGCAGGGCCTCCTCGCCGTTGCGGGCGTGGGTGACGGCGAAGCCGTGCCGGGCCAGTACGGCCGACAGGGCCGCGGCGACGTGGTCGTCGTCCTCCACCAGCAGCAGTCTCACTCGTCCTCCGTCGCCTTCCGTCCGCGTGCCGCCCGCCTCGTACGGTGACACCGCATCCACTCCGATGGACGCGGCGCGCGTCAAGGGGGTGCGGCCCGGCCGGGGGCTTCCGTTATGCAGCCGGTACGCCCCGCGCGCGCCGCGCGCCCCCTTCACCGACGGTGTCCGGCCGCAGCCGGATCGTTATGCTCAATTTCAGCTCAGATGTAATGACGCTGGTCGGGGCGGCTCACTACTGTCCTCTCATTCGAGGAGGACGGAGCGAGGAACGCCGATGAGCGAAGCACCGGTGACCAAGGACGCCACGGCCGCCGAGGGCACCGCCCCCGCGGGGGACCCCCTGGTCGTCCTGGACAAGGTCAACAAGCACTTCGGGCAGTTGCACGTGCTTCAGGACATCGACCTCACCATCGCCCGGGGCGAGGTGGTCGTCGTCATCGGCCCGTCCGGTTCCGGGAAGTCGACGCTCTGCCGGACGATCAACCGGCTGGAGACGACGGACTCCGGGTCGATCACCATCGACGGCCGGCCGCTGCCCCAGGAGGGCCGGGAGCTGGCGCGGCTCCGCGCCGACGTGGGCATGGTCTTCCAGTCCTTCAACCTGTTCGCGCACAAGACCGTGCTGGACAACGTGACGCTCGGCCAGGTCAAGGTGCGCAAGAAGGACCGCAAGTCGGCCGAGGCCACCGCGCGCACCCTCCTCGACCGCGTGGGCGTCGGCGCCCAGGCGGACAAGTACCCGGCCCAGCTCTCCGGCGGCCAGCAGCAGCGCGTGGCCATCGCCCGCGCGCTCGCCATGGACCCCAAGGTGATGCTCTTCGACGAGCCGACCTCCGCCCTGGACCCGGAGATGATCAACGAGGTGCTGGAGGTCATGCAGCAGCTCGCCCGGGACGGGATGACCATGGTCGTCGTCACCCACGAGATGGGCTTCGCCCGCTCCGCCGCCAACCGCGTGGTCTTCATGGCCGACGGCCGCATCGTCGAGGAGGCGCGGCCGGACAGCTTCTTCAGCAACCCGCGCAGCGACCGGGCCAAGGACTTCCTCTCCAAGATCCTCCACCACTGAGCCCCTCCCTTCACCCCACCCCCACGCCGTCCTCCCGCAGGGCGAACACCCGCCGACCCAAAGGATGTTCACGATGAAGCTCCGGAAGACCGCCGCCGTGGCCGCCGTGGTGGTGGCGCTGGCCGCGTCCGCGACCGCCTGCGGCAAGGACCGCGACACCGACGACAAGAAGGCCGACCCCGGAGCCGGCTCCTCGGCCCCGGCGGTCCCGACCTACAAGGTCAACACGGCGGCCGACGTGAAGGGTTCGCCGGTCTTCGAGAAGATCAAGGGCAAGAAGATCACCATCGGCACCAAGGCCGACCAGCCCTTCCTCGGCTTCGAGAACCCCAGCGACAAGACGCGCTCCGGCTTCGACGTGGAGATCGCCCGGATGATCGCGGCGGACCTCGGCTTCGACAAGGACCACATCGAGTTCAAGACGGTGCCCTCGGAGGCCCGCGAGACCCAGATCGCCAACGGCGGCGTCGACCTCTACGTCGGCACGTACACGATCAACGACGAGCGCAAGAAGCAGATCGACTTCGGCGGCCCGTACTACATCGCCGGCCAGGACCTGCTCGTCAAGGCCGACAGCGACATCAAGGGCCCGGACGACATCAAGGGCAAGAAGGTCTGCTCGGCCACCGGCTCCACCCCGCTGAAGCGGATCAAGGAGGCCAAGTACGGCGCCAAGGAGGTCAAGGCGCAGCAGGGTTACCAGCTCTGTGTGCAGGAGCTCCTCAACGACACGGTGGACGCCGTCACCACCGACGATTCGATCCTCAAGGGCTACGCCGCGCAGAACAAGGGCAAGCTCAAGGTCGTCGGCAGCCCGTTCTCCAAGGAGCCGTACGGCGTCGGCCTGAAGAAGGGCGACAAGGCGCTGCGCGACGCGGTCAACAACGCGCTGGAAGCCCACATGAAGAACGGCGACTGGAAGAAGGCGTACGACGCCACCCTGGGCCAGTCGGGCGCGGCCGCCCAGGAGCCGCCCGCCGTCGACCGGTACTGACGCCACCGATTGCCGCCTGCCGGGCCGCCCCGGCCCCCTGAGCGGGGGCCGGGGCCCCGGGGACGACCGCCACGCGATTCCGGAGAAGTGACTTGAACGTTCTGACGGACCACTTCGCGGAGTTCCGCGAAGGCTTCCTCAACACCGTGGAACTGACGGTGCTGAGCGCACTGCTGGCCCTGGTGCTGGGCACCCTGATCGCCGCTTTCCGGGTCTCTCCGGTGCCCGCGCTGCGCGTCTTCGGCACGACCTGGGTGACACTGCTGCGCAACACCCCGCTCGTGCTCCTCTTCCTCGCCGTGACCCTCGGCCTGCCGGCGCTGGGCCTCAAGGGCTGGGACTCCTTCTGGCTCGCCGTGCTGGCCCTCGGCTGCTACACCTCGGCGTTCATCTGCGAGGCCATCCGCTCGGGCATCAACACCGTGCCGATGGGACAGGCGGAGGCCGCCCGCTCGATCGGGATGACCTTCGGCCAGACGCTGAGCCAGGTCGTCCTCCCGCAGGCGCTGCGGACCGCGATACCCCCGATCGGCAGCCTGATGATCGCGCTGACCAAGAACACGGCCATCGCCTCGGGCTTCAACGTGGCCGAACTCGGGGCCCTCCAGAAGCAGCTCAACGGCGACGAGGGGTACAACATCTACGTCATCTTCCTCTGGATCGCGATCTGCTACCTCATCATCACCTTCGTGATCAGCGGCCTCTTCAGGCTGCTGGAGAGCCGGATGGCGGTGGCCCGATGAGCACCAACGTCCTCTTCGACGCCCCCGGCCCCAAGGCCCGCGTCCGCAACCGCGTCTACGGCGTCCTCGCGTCCGTCGCGATCCTCGGCCTGATCGCCTTCGTCCTCCACCGGCTGGACGTGACCGGGCAGTTCCAGCACGGCCTGTGGGACACCTACCAGTACAACGACACGCAGGAACGCATCGTCGAGGGCCTGCTGACGACCCTCAAGACGTTCGCCATCGCCGCGGCCCTCTCGCTCGCGCTCGGCGCGCTGCTGGCCACCGGGCGGCTCTCCGACCACCGGCCGGTGCGCTGGGCGGCCACCGTGCTGGTGGAGTTCTTCCGCGCCATGCCGCTGCTCATCATGATCTTCCTGCTGTACGCGGCGATCTTCACCACCGAGCCCATGTGGGCCCTGGTCATCGGCCTGACCCTGTACAACGGGTCGGTACAGGCGGAGATCTTCCGGTCCGGCATCAAAGCCCTCCCGAAGGGCCAGAGCGAGGCCGCCTACGCCATCGGGCTGCGCAAGACCCAGGTGATGACGGGCATCCTGGTGCCGCAGGCCGTCCGCTCGATGCTGCCCTCGATCATCAGCCAGCTCGTGGTGACGCTCAAGGACACCTCACTGGGCTTCATCATCCTCTACGAGGAACTGCTCTTCGTGGGCAAGTCGTTCGCGCAGCAGCAGGTGCCGGTGGGCGGGGTCTACCCGTTCATCCCGATGGTCATCGTCTTCGGTTCGATCTACATCCTGCTCTGCCTCGCCCTGTCCGGCATCGCCAACTGGATCGAACGGCGCACGAAGCGCTCCCGCAAGGGCGCCCCTCCCGCTCCCCCCGTCCCGGTGGAGCTGGGGAACGCCGCCGGGGCAGGTCCGGCGGCCTGACCGGGTGGTGCCCCGGTGGCGCGCGACGGCTCCCGGTCCCTCCGCGGACCGGGGGGCGTACGCCACCGGCGCGCCGCCGGGGGACCACTGATCACTTGACGCAAGCACCGGCAATGGGTTGCATACGTTCTGTGATCGCGCTCCGTCTCCTCACCACCCTCGCGCCGTGGACCCGGTGACCGTCGTCGGGGCCGGCCCCGTCGGCCTCGCGCTCGCCCTGGCCCTCTCCCGTCACGAGGTGCCCGTCGTCGTCCTGGACGAGAGACCGGCCGGCGACGCGGACCTCGGCGAACGGCGGCTCGCCCGGACGGCCGTGCTGCGGCCGGACACCGCCGCGATGCTGGAGCGGCTCGGCTGCACCACCGCGGAGGGCGCCCGCTGGACGGGCTGGCGCACCCTGCGCCGGCGGTCGACGGTGGTCCGGGTGGCCTTCACCGGGCCCGACGCGGGCAAGGAAGTCGCGGCGGACGACGGGGCGTTCGTCCCCGACGACGAGCACGCGCCCGCCGAGGAGGTACCGGACGGCGGCCCCGGCGAGCCGCCGCCACTCCACCTCCCGCAGCACGCGCTGGTCCGCGAACTGCGGGCGGCGCTGGCCGCCCACGAGACCGCCCGGATCGTCCCCGACAGCCGGGTGACGGCGCTCCGGCAGGACGGCGGAGGGGTCACGGTGGAGACCCAGCGCGGGGTGGCCTGGCGGGCGAGCCATCTGGTCGGCTGCGACGGCGCGCGGTCCACCGTGCGCAAGCTGCTGGACGCGCGCTTCCCCGGGCGCACCAACGTCGAGCGGTACGCCGTCGCGGCGCTGCGCACCGAGCTGCCGTGGCCCGGCGAGGCCGTGCTGCAGCGGTCGCCGCTGCGCGGCGTGGAGGTGACGGCCCGTCCGCTGCCGGACGGGGTGTGGCGGCTCGACTGGCTGCTGCCGCCGGACGGCGGACTGGTCACCCCGGAGGCCCTGTTGGGCCATATCCACGACTCGCTGGGGGCGTGGTGCGGGGACGTGCCCCCCTACGAGCTGCTGGACACCGGCGTGTACGCCGTGCACCACCGCCTCGCGCGCCGGTGGCGCGTCGGGCGCGCCTTCCTCGCCGGGGACGCCGCCCACCAGTTGGGCACCTTCGGCACCCAGGGACTGGACGAGGGACTGCGGGACGCCGGGAACCTCGCCTGGAAGCTCGCCCTCGCCTGGCGCCACGGCGCCTCGGAGGCGCTGCTCGACAGCTACGAGGAGGAGCGCCGGGAGGCGGTCGGCTGCCTGCTGCGGTCCGCCGACCGGGCGCTGCCCGCGGTCCGGGGCACGGGCGGCTGGCGCGCGGTCCGGCGGAGCGTCGTGCCGGGTTCGGTGCGCGGCCACGACGCGATTCTGACGGAGGGTCATCTGGGGCGGGGGGAGCTGGCCGGTCCGGTGCTGTACGGCCGTACGCCCCTGGCGCCGGCGCCGCCCGCCGGCTCGGTGCCCGTCGGCACCCCGGTCGGGGCCCCGGTGGAGGACGTTCCGGTGACCGCGCCGGACGGGTCGTCGGTCCGGCTGCACGACCGGCTCGACGGCCCCCTCCTCGTGGTGCTGGTCGCCCCCGGTACAGGGGTCTGGGAGCGCCGGCACTGGCTCGGCGCGGGGCTGATGCCCGGGCTGGCCGCCGCCGTGGACGGGCTGCCGATGCGGGCCGAACTGCTGGTGGCGGAGGGGTATCCGGGGGCCGCGGCGCACACGGTGCTGGTGGTGCGGCCGGACGGCTACCTGGTGGCCGCGCTCTCCGGGGTGCGGCCCGCCGAGCTCTCCGCGTGCGCGGACGCCACGCGCGGCGGCGCCCCGGAGCCGGTCCCGGCGACGGGGACGGACCTCGTCAAGGAGCCGGCCGGCGGCACTTCGGATGTCGCGGGGGCTTCGGGTGTCGCGGATGCTTCGGGGGCTTCGGGTGTTTCGGGGGCTTCGAGTGTTTCGGGGGCCGGACCGGAGAGCGCCGTGGAGGCGGCCGCCCGTGAGGCTTCGGCCAAGCGTTGACCGGGGTGGACGGTCGATGGTTCACTCCGGAACGTGACTGACGGAGGCGCGCGTTTCTGGCGGAGGGTCCATGTGGACCTGCTCCGCTACGCGGGCTGTGTCTGTCGTCCGTCCTGCTGATCCGCTGCCACCGCGCGCCGCCGACGACGGCTCGGGTGCCCGCTTCGTGCGCGCTCCGGGCCGCGGCGCGCTCCTCCGCGATCCTCCAGGACGGTTCCCGTTGTCTGTGCCTCCCCGTACGTCCCTCCGCACGTCTCCTTCCGCCCGGTCCGGCGCGCCCTCCGCGGCCGAACTCCTCGACTTCGTCCGGGAGGTGGCTGCCGACGCGGCCCTCGTCTCCTCACTCCCCCTCGACCCCGCCGGCCGCACCTGGATCCGGCTGGACGGGCCCGGCGGCTGCGAGGCATGGCTCATCGGCTGGCCGCCCGGCGCCGGCACCGGCTGGCACGACCACGGCGGCTCGCACGGCGCCTTCGTCACCGCCCGGGGCGCCCTGACCGAGCAGTCGCTGGCCGCCCGGCTGCCCACCGAGGGGTGGAAGACCCTGGAACTGGCGGACGGCGTCGACCGCGAACGCCGGCTCGCCGAGCGGGACGGCCGGGCGTTCGGCCCGCACCACGTCCACCAGGTCTTCAACGCGGAGGCCGGGCACGCGGTGTCCGCGCACGCCTACCACCCGCCGCTGCCGATGATGCGGCGCTACAGCAGGACCGGGCCGGTGCTGCGGCTGGAACAGGTCGAGTGGCCGGAGGAGTGGGCATGAGGGTCGAGGAACTGCTCGCCGCCGCCCGCGCGGAACTGGACCGGCTGTCCCCCGCCGAGGCCGCCGAGGTCCAGGCACGCGGCGGGCTGCTGGTGGACATCCGCTACGCCGCCCTGCGGGAGCGCGACGGCACGATCCCCGGCGCGCTGATCGTGGAACGCAACGAACTGGAGTGGCGCCTGGACCCCGCCTGCGAGCACCGGGCCCCGGAGGCCACCGGCCACGACCTGCCGGTGGTGGTCGTCTGCGACGAGGGCTACGCCTCGTCGCTGGCCGCCGTCTCACTGCGCCGGCTGGGCCTGCGCCGGGCCACCGACCTGATCGGCGGCTTCCGCGCCTGGCGGGCGGCGGGACTGCCGGTGGCGCGCTGACCGCGGGTGCCGGGGCACAGCTGACCGCAGGTGCCGGGCACCCCGGCACCTACTCCCCCGGCGGCAGGTACGCGTCCAGCGCCTCGGGGTCGTCGCCCTCCTCCTCGAGCGCCCGTCGCACGACCCGGAGGGCGAGGCCCTCGGAGTAGCCCTTGCGGGCGAGCATGCCGACGAGGCGGCGCAGCCGTTTCTCCCGGTCCAGGCCGCGGGTCGTGCGCAGTCTGCGCTCGACCAGGTCGCGGGCGGTGCGCTCCTCCTGGTCCGCGTCGAGCCGGCCGACGGCCTCGTCGACCAGCGCCGCGTCGACGCCCTTGGTGCGCAGCTCGCGGGCCAGGGCCCGGCGGGCCAGCCCGCGGCCGCGGTGCCGGGAGTCCACCCAGGCGCCGGCGAACGCGGCGTCGTCGATCAGCCCGACCTCCTCGAAGCGGGACAGCACCTCCTCCGTCACCTCGTCGGGGATCCCGCGTTTGGCCAGTGCCTCGGCGAGCTGCTTCCGGGTGCGCGCGCTCCCGGTGAGCAGGCGCAGGCAGATCGCCCGCGCCTGCTCCTCGGGCGGCGGCGGTGCCGTGTCCCCGGCCCTCGACGAGGACGCGGCACCACCGCCCGTACGCTCGCGGTGCTCGCCACGGTCACCGCGCTCCCCACGGCCCGCACGGTGCTCAACGGCCTGCTCGGGCCAGTCGCTTCGCCGTGTCATGGGCGGCTAGCCCTTGGCCGCGGCCTTGGCCTTCCCCGTGGCCTTGGCGGCCGGGGCGGGCACGGCCTTGGCGGGCTCGGCCGGGGCGCCCGCCGCGTCCGCGCCCGGCTCACCGCCCGCCGCCTCGGGCTTCACGCCCACGCCCAGCTTCTCCTTGATCTTCTTCTCGATCTCGTTGGCGAGATCGGGGTTGTCCTTGAGGAAGTTGCGGGCGTTCTCCTTGCCCTGGCCGAGCTGGTCGCCCTCGTACGTGTACCAGGCCCCGGCCTTGCGCACGAAGCCGTGCTCCACACCCATGTCGATCAGGCCGCCCTCGCGGCTGATGCCCTGGCCGTAGAGGATGTCGAACTCGGCCTGCTTGAAGGGCGGCGCGACCTTGTTCTTGACGACCTTGCAACGGGTGCGGTTGCCGACCGCCTCCGTGCCGTCCTTCAGGGTCTCGATGCGACGGATGTCGATCCGCACCGAGGCGTAGAACTTGAGCGCCCGGCCACCGGTCGTGGTCTCCGGAGAGCCGAACATCACGCCGATCTTCTCGCGGAGCTGGTTGATGAAGATCGCGGTGGTCTTGGACTGGTTCAGCGCGCTGGTGATCTTCCGGAGCGCCTGGCTCATCAGCCGGGCCTGGAGGCCCACGTGCGAGTCGCCCATCTCGCCCTCGATCTCCGCGCGCGGCACCAGGGCGGCCACGGAGTCGATGACGATCAGGTCGAGCGCGCCGGAGCGGACCAGCATGTCGACGATCTCCAGCGCCTGCTCACCGTTGTCCGGCTGGGACAGGATCAGGTTGTCGATGTCGACGCCCAGCTTGCGGGCGTACTCGGGGTCGAGCGCGTGCTCGGCGTCGACGAACGCCACCGTGCCGCCGGCCCGCTGGGCGTTGGCCACCGCGTGCAAGGTGAGGGTCGTCTTACCGGAGGACTCCGGTCCGTAGATCTCGACGACGCGGCCCCGGGGGAGCCCGCCGACGCCGAGCGCGACGTCGAGAGCGGTCGACCCGGTGGAGATGACCTCGATGGGCTCGTTGGGACGCTCACCGAGGCGCATCACGGCGCCCTTGCCGAATTGCCGTTCGATTTGCGCGAGCGCGGCGTCGAGCGCCTTCTCGCGGTCCGTGCCTGCCATGGGTTCCACCCGGTTCGTTTGAGTCGATCGCTTCACGTCCACGACGCTAGCGCCTGCCACTGACAACGGGCCCGGGCACCGCGCTGACCTGGAGAAACACCTTCTCCCCACAGGCCCGGTCCATCCATGAGAATGGATGTTCGATTTTTGTGTCAAACGCGCCACGCGCGTCGAGAGGAACGGGAATCCGGCTCGCGGACGGGGTCCGGCCGGGCGCGGGGAGACGGGCTCGGAGAGACGGGCTCGGGGAGGGCGGGGGTTCCGCGGGCGGGGCCCCGGGAGCCGGCGACGGCAGCGGCGACGGTCAGCGCCGGTCGGCGGGGATCTCCATCGCCCGGCACACCGCGCGCCACACGTCCTTGGCGTCCCAGCCGGCGTCGAGCGCCTCGCGCACCGTCCTGCCGCCCAGTTCCGACATCACGTGATCACGTGCGAAGGAGTCGGCGTACGCCGCCCCGAAGTGGTCGGCCATTCGCCGCCAGAAGTCCGTCAACCGCATGTACGCAGGGTAAGGCGTCACCCGGCGGAGCCGGGCACGCCGGCCGGGCCGAGGCCGCCCCGCGGCTCGGTGCCGCCGGGGGTCAGCGCCCGCCCCCGCCGCATCAGGACCACCTGCTGGACGGCCAGCGACAGTCCCAGACCGAGCAGCAGAGAGCCGCCGTCGAACGGCTCGTGGAACAGCGCGTACTCGACACCCGTCAACGCGAACCGCGCGCCGATGGTCAGCAGCCACAACCGCAGCGTCACCGAGTCGCCCCGGCGCCACACCACCCCGTCGCGGTCCCGCCAGAGCGGCATGGTCCTGCCCCGCAGCCACCCGAACACCGCGGAGACGACGAGCCCCACCGCCAGGAACGCCAGCCCGGCCGCGGTGGTCCGCGCGGGCCCCGGGGGCAACAGGCCACGGACGACCAGCAGGGCGACCCAGACGAACGCCACCGCCCGTACCCGCCGGGCCCGGAACTGCAGGAACAGCACCAGCCCGACGATCCCCAGGATCACGACGGCGTTGCCGGCCCCGAGCAGACCGGCCCCGTTCCCGTCCGCGGCGGCGCTCGCCACCGCCGACACCGCGGTTCGTCCCTCGTCCACGACCGGCCCCTCCACTCCCCCGGATTCCACTGATCCTAAAGCCCCCGGAAACGGCCGCCCGAGCGCCCTCCGGCCCCCGCACGTCAACCGCGCGCCCCCTGTCCGCCGCCCCTGCGGGTGCAGCCGGGCACGAGCCGCTGACCGGCGGCGTTCCGGGCCCTACGGTCTGTTCCATGGCACCGTCCGGAGCATCCCCCGCAGCCCGCGCCGAAGACTTCATCTGGCTGACCGCCCGCGTCCTCGAACAGCGCAGATTCGCCTTCCACTTCCGCGACGGCAGCCCCGACGCCGTCGAGGCGGCCCTCACGGCCTACCGGGGCGACGACGGCGGCTACGGGCACGCCCTGGACCCCGACCTCCGCGGCCCGGTGAGCCAGCCGCACCACACCGCGCACGCCCTGCGCGTCCTGGACGAGATCGGCCGCTGCGGGGACCGCCGGGCCGAGGCCGTCTGCCGCTTCCTGACCGCGATCTCCACCCCCGACGGCGCCCTGCCCGCCCTGCACCCCGCGTCCGCCGGCTGGCCGGCCGCCCCCTGGCACCCCGCCGCCGGCGCCCGGGCCGGCACCGGCTCCCTGCTGACCACCGGCCCGGTGGTGGGCCTGCTGCACCGCAACGCCGTGTGGCACGCCTGGCTGTTCCGCGCCACGGACTTCTGCTGGGCCGCGATCGAGGCGCTGTCCCTCGGCGGCCGGCCGCACCCGTACGAGGTCGAGGCGGCGGTCGCGTTCCTCGACGGCGTCCCCGACCGCAAGCGGGCCGAGGCCGCCGCGGACCGGCTCGGCCGGGTGGTACGGGAGCAGCGGCTGGCCGTGCTGGACCCGGAGCGGACCGGCGCCGGCCCGGGCGAGGGCGTCCCGCAGAACCGGCCCCCGGCGCACTTCCCGCACGACTACGCGCGCAGCCCCGACTCCCGGGCCCGCTCCTGGTTCACCGACGCCGAGCTCGAACGGTCGCTGGACCACCTCGCCGCCGCCCAGCAGGAGGACGGCGGCTGGCCGCTGCGGCGGCGCGCCTGGGCGCCCGGCACGGCCCTCGAAGGCCGCCCGATGGCCACCATCGACGCGCTCCTGACCCTGCGCGCCCACGGCCGCGGCGCCTCCCTGCCGTCCCCGCGACTCTGCGCCGATCAGCTCTGACCCCGGCTGACCTGGGCTGACCAGCGCTGACCTGTGTTTGCGGGGCATTGTCAGTGCCCCGGTGCACGATGGGGGGCATGACGGATGAACCGGCCGACTCGACGGAACGGGCGGCGGCCCCGGCGGGGGACGCGGCACTCGACGGCTTCTCCCCCGCGACCCGCTCCTGGTTCACGGGCGCCTTCCACGCGCCCACGGCCGCCCAGACCGGCGCCTGGCGGGCCCTCTCCGCGGGCTCGGACGTGCTGGTCGTCGCCCCCACGGGCTCCGGCAAGACGCTCGCCGCCTTCCTCGCCTCGCTGGACCGGCTGGCGAACACCCCGCCGCCCGCCGAGCGCGCCAAGCGGTGCCGCGTCCTGTACGTCTCACCGCTCAAGGCCCTCGCGGTCGACGTCGAGCGCAACCTGCGCAGCCCCCTCACCGGCATCCGCCAGGAAGCCGTCCGGCTCGGGCTGCCCGAGCCGGAGATCCGGGTCGGCATCCGCTCCGGCGACACCCCGGCCGCCGAGCGCCGCGCGCTGGTCACCCGGCCCCCGGACATCCTGATCACCACCCCCGAGTCACTGTTCCTGATGCTCACCTCCGCCGCGCGGGAGGCGCTCTCCGGGGTGGAGACGGTCATCCTCGACGAGGTGCACGCCGTCGCCGGGACGAAGCGCGGCGCCCACCTCGCCCTGTCCCTGGAGCGGCTGGACACCCTCCTGCCCCGCCCGGCCCGGCGCATCGGCCTGTCCGCCACCGTCCGCCCGGTGGAGGAGGTGGCCCGCTACCTGTCCCCGCAGCGCAGGGTGGAGATCGTCCAGCCGCCGTCGGGCAAGGAGTTCGACCTCTCCGTGGTCGTCCCGGTGGAGGATCTGGGCGAGCTGGGCGCCTCGCCCGTCCAGGAGGGGGACGAGCGGGAGAAGCCGTCGATCTGGCCGCACGTCGAGGAGCGCATCGCCGACCTCGTCCAGGCGCACCGCTCCACCATCGTCTTCGCCAACTCCCGCCGGCTGGCCGAGCGGCTGTGCAACCGGCTCAACGAGATCGCCCACGAACGGGCCACCGGCGAGCCGCTGCCCGAGCACCACGCCCCCGCCCAGCTGATGGCCCAGTCCGGCGCCGCCCACGGCGCGCCGCCGGTCCTCGCCCGCGCGCACCACGGCTCGGTCTCCAAGGAGCAGCGCGCCCTGGTCGAGGAGGATCTCAAGGCGGGCCGGCTGCCCGCCGTCGTCGCCACCTCCAGCCTGGAGCTGGGCATCGACATGGGCGCCGTCGACCTCGTCGTCCAGGTCGAGTCGCCGCCGTCGGTCGCCTCCGGCCTCCAGCGCGTGGGCCGCGCCGGGCACCAGGTCGGCGCGGTCTCCACCGGCGTGGTCTTCCCCAAGTACCGGGGCGACCTGGTGCAGGCGGCCGTGGTGACGGAGCGGATGCGCCAGGGGGCCATCGAGTCGCTGCGCGTGCCCGCCAACCCGCTGGACGTGCTGGCGCAGCAGATCGTCGCCATGACGGCCATGGACACCTGGGACGTCGACGAGCTGCTCGCCCTGGTGCGGCGTGCGGCCCCGTTCGCGGCGCTGCCGGAGTCGGCCTACACCGGCGTGCTCGACATGCTCGCCGGGCGCTACCCCTCCGACGCCTTCGCCGAGCTGCGGCCCCGCCTGGTGTGGGACCGCGTCGCCGGCACGGTCACCGGCCGCCCGGGGGCGCAGCGCCTGGCCGTCACCTCCGGCGGCACCATCCCGGACCGCGGCCTCTTCGGTGTCTTCCTCGCCGGCAGCGACCCCAAGCGGGGCGGCGGCCCATCGGATACGGCAGCGCGCAGCGCTTCCACTCGGGGTGGTGGCGGGCGACGGGTGGGCGAGCTGGACGAGGAGATGGTGTACGAGTCGCGGGTGGGCGACGTGTTCACCCTCGGCACGACCTCCTGGCGCATCGAGGACATCACCCGCGACCGCGTCCTCGTCACCCCCGCCCCGGGCGTTCCGGGACGGCTGCCGTTCTGGAAGGGCGACCAGCTGGGCCGCCCGCTGGAACTGGGCCGGGAGCTGGGCGCGTTCCTCCGCGAGATCGGCGGCGCCGGCCCGGAGGACGCCCGCGCCCGGCTCACCGCCGCCGGCCTCGACACCTGGGCCGCCGACAACGTCCTCGCCTACCTCGACGAACAGCGCCGCGCCTGCGGCCACGTGCCCGACGACCGGACGATCGTCGTCGAGCGGTTCCGCGACGAGCTGGGCGACTGGCGGGTCGTCGTCCACTCCCCGTTCGGCGCCCAGGTGCACGCCCCCTGGGCGCTGGCCCTCGGCTCCCGCCTCGCCGAGCGGTACGGCATGGACGCCCAGGTCATGCACGCCGACGACGGCATCGTGCTGCGCCTGCCCGACGCCGACCTGCTGGGCCTCGACCTGCTCGACACCGACCCGGCCCGGCAGGGCACCGAGTACGACGCCGAGCAGTCGCCGGTCGGGGCGGCCGACGTGGTCTTCGACCGCGGCGAGATCGGCGGGATCGTCACCGAACAGGTGGGCGGCTCCGCGCTGTTCGCCGCCCGGTTCCGCGAGTGCGCCGCCCGCGCGCTCCTGCTCCCGCGCCGCAACCCCGGCAAGCGCACCCCGCTGTGGCAGCAGCGCCAGCGGGCGGCCCAGCTGATGGAGGTGGCGAGCGAGTTCGGGTCCTTCCCGATCGTCCTGGAGGCCGTCCGCGAGTGCCTCCAGGACGTCTTCGACGTCCCCGGGCTCACCGAGCTGATGGGCGACATCGAGGCCCGCCGGGTGCGCCTCGTCGAGGTCACCACCCCCGAACCGTCGCCGTTCGCCCGCTCGCTGCTGTTCGGCTACGTCGCCCAGTTCCTCTACGAGGGCGACTCCCCGCTCGCCGAGCGCCGCGCCGCCGCCCTCTCCCTCGACTCCCGGCTGCTCGCCGAACTGCTGGGCCAGGCGGAGCTGCGCGAGCTGCTGGACGCCGACGTCCTCGCCGAGCTGGAGGCCGAACTCCAGTGGCGCACCGAGGACCGCCGGGTCAAGGACGCCGAGGGCGTGGCCGACCTGCTGCGGATCCTCGGGCCGCTGACCGACGACGAGCTGGCCGCCCGCGGCGCCGACCCGGCCTGGGCGGAGGAGCTGTCCGCCGCCCGCCGCGCGCTGCGGGTACGGATCGCCGGCCGGGACCACTGGGCGGCCGTCGAGGACGCGGGGCGGCTCCGCGACGCCCTGGGCACGGCGCTCCCGGTGGGCGTCCCGGAGGCGTTCACCGAGCCCGTGAAGGACCCGCTGGGCGACCTCCTCGCCCGCTACGCCCGCACCCACGGCCCGTTCACCTCCGCCGAGGCCGCCGCCCGCTTCGGCCTGGGGCCCGCGGTCACCGACGGCGCCCTGCAGCGCCTGGCGGCCGGCGGCCGGGTCGTCCAGGGCGAGTTCCACCCCGAGGGCATCGGCCAGGAGTGGTGCGACGCCACGGTCCTGCGCCGACTGCGCCGCCGCTCCCTCGCGGCGCTCCGGCAGGAGCTGGAGCCCGTACCGCCCACGGCCCTCGCCGCCTTCCTCCCGCAGTGGCAGCACATCGGCGGCCACGAGCTGCGCGGCGTCGACGGACTCCTGCGCGCCGTCGAGCAGTTGCAGGGCGCGCCCGTCCCCGCGTCCGCCCTGGAGAAGCTCGTCCTGCCCGCGCGGGTTTCCGACTACGCACCGGCGCTGCTGGACGAGCTCACCGCCGCCGGCGAGGTCGTCTGGGCCGGCGCCGGCGCGCTCCCCGGCAAGGACGGCTGGGTCTCCCTCCTGCCCGCCGACACGGCACCGCTGCTGCTGCCCGAACCGCACCCGCTGGAGCTCACACCGCTGCACCGAGCCGTGCTCGACGCGCTCTCCGGCGGCTACGGCCTGTTTTTCCGTCAGATCGCCGAGCACGTCCGGGAGACGCACCGGGAGCCCGACGGATCGCCGCCCACCGACGCCCATCTGGCCGACGCGGTCTGGGACCTGGCATGGTCGGGCCGGCTCACCAACGACACGCTCGCGCCGCTGCGCGCGCTCCTCGGCTCGGGCCGGACGGCGGGATCCACCGCGCACCGCGCCAAACGGGCGGTCCCGCGCGGCCGTTACGGCGCGCTCGCCGCCCGTACCGCTCTGGCGGCCACCGGCCGGCCCACCGCCTCGCGCGGCGGCCCCCCGACCGTCGCCGGCCGCTGGTCCCTGCTGCCGCGCCCCGAGGGCGACACCACCCACCGCGCCCACGCCCTGGCCCGCACCCTCCTCGACCGGCACGGCGTGGTCACCCGCGGCGCCGTCGCCGCCGAGGGCGTGGCGGGCGGCTTCTCCGCCGCCTACCGCGTGCTCGCCGCCTTCGAGGACAGCGGACAGGCCCGCCGCGGCTACGTCGTCGAGGGCCTGGGCGCCGCCCAGTTCGCCATGGAGGGCGCGATCGACCGGCTGCGCGCCGTCGCCACCGCCCGCGAGCGCGCCGAGGGCGGCGCGGCGGGCCCCGCCCCGGCCGCGCCCGGCCGCCCGGCCCGCCGCCGCGCGGTGGTACTGGCCGCCGCCGACCCCGCCAACGCGTACGGCGCCGCGCTCCCCTGGCCCGACCCGCCGTCCGGCGCCACCCACAAGCCGGGCCGCAAGGCGGGCTCGCTCGTCGTCCTCCTCGACGGCGCGCTCGCCCTGTACATGGAGCGCGGCGGGAAGACGCTCCTCGCCTGGCCCGGCACGGCGGGCGGGGACGGCGCGGAGCCTGCGGACGCCGACGACCCCGGGCTGCGGGAGGCCGCCGAGGCCTTGGCCGACGCGGCCCGCGCGGGGGCCCTCGGCACGGTCACCGTGGAGCGCGTCAACGGATCCCCGGCCCTGGGCTCCCCGCTCGGCTCACTGCTGGAGTCGGCGGGCTTCCACGCGACCCCGAAGGGGATGCGACTGCGAGCCCCCTGAGCGGCCCGCTCCGGCGAGCCCGCCCCCAGGGAACACGGGCTCCGGCACCATGACCGCCGCGCCCAGCCCTGCCGACCGCCCCCGGCCGGCGCGCCCGCACAGACCGCACGCTCGCCCAAGGCAACGCGGAGCCCCGGGCGCCCTGAGCACCGCACCCGGCTCGGGCGGCCGGCCGGACGGCACCGTCCGGATCCGGCCGGCAGACCGGGGCGAGCCGCACGCTCGTCGTACCCCCTCCACCCCACCGCGGCCCTCCACCCAAATGGGTGACCCGAAGCCCCGCCGACCGCCCCCCGCTAACGCCCTTCGTCCCCCTCCCCCGCTTCCGGGCGCTCCCGCCCCTCGCCCCCGCGGGCCCGCGTCCCGCCCCGGCGCCCCCGCGTCCACGGCACACAGTGCACGGGCAAGAGGCTCAACCCCCATCCCCCGGTCACCACCAGACCCTCCACGGAGCCCGCCCGCTCCGGTTCGTCGACGAGCCGGCAGACCGCCCACCACCACACCCCGCCCATCGCCAGGGGCAGCAGCCGGAGGAGCGGACGCCGCCGCCGTATCTCGCGCCAGAGCATGCCGCCTCCTTCGGCGGGACGCCGGAACCCGCGTCCCCGCGACGGAGCGCCCACCGGGCGCCGCCCGTCAGCCGGCCGTCTCCCCGTCCTCACCACGCAGCCGCGCCAGCTCCCCTTCGAGCTCCGCGATCCTGCGGTCGCGCCGGTGCAGCTCGACGATCACCCGCTGCTCGCCCTCGCGCGCACCCTCCTGGTAGACGCTGCGCACGAACGCGCCGGCGGTACGCTGATCGAGCTCCGACACCACCATGAGCTCGTTCGTGAACCGGATCACCGGGTGCTCGTCCATGTCCCCAGGAGACCCCGCCACGCCGTGCTCCGCCACCCGAGCGGCCCGCCCGGGCAGCCCGCACCCGCGTCGTCGAGCCCCCGGAACCTCGGCCGGGTGGACCTCGTCAGGGCGAGGGCGTCACGCATCCCCTGCGCCGGCGCACGGCCTCCAGCCACCGCGCCCGCAACTGCTCGTACTGCCGCCGCTCGGCCGGGGTGAGGGGCCGGCCGTCGCGGTCGGTCAGGAACGCGCGGATGGCGCGGTTGATCTCCTCGGCGGGACAGGGCCCGTCCGCGGCGTCGGCAGACATGCGTCTCAGGTTAGGGCCTCGCATTCCCGCCACCACCGCCTCGCCCGGATTCGCCCCCGGCCCGCCGTCCCCCACGCCGGGAGACGCCACATCGCCGCGCTCACACGACGATCCCCTGCCGGCACACACTGACGCACGCCTCGGCGAACCGCTGGAAGGCGGCCCTGGTCTCCGGCCCGGCCACCCCGTCGATCGCCCCGCTGTACCCCCAGCCCGCGTCCCGCATCTGCCGCTGCAGCGCCATCACCGTGCCGCTCCCGACGACCCCGTCGATCGCGCCGATGTAACCCCAGTCGTGCCGCAGCGCTCTCTGGTACGCCTGCCAACTGCTGGTCCCCAACTGCCCGTCGAGGGCGTCGGGGTAGCCCCAGAACTTCCTCAGCCAGCACTGGACGTTCTGCGCCTGCGCGGCGCTCAGCCCCAGGTTCTCCACCGCGAGGCGACCGGCGGACAGCGGGCCCGCCTGCTGCCGCGCGGCGGGCGGCGCGGGGACCGCGTGACCGGTACCCGCGCCGACCGGGCTCGCGACCGCGAGACCGACGGCGGCGGACAGACCGACGAGTGCCCTGACGAGAGAACGCGACCGCATGGTTTCCCCCTCCGTGTCCCATGACCGGGAACCCGGCACGTCCGGCGAACGGAACGCCGGCCGTGTCGACGGCACCCTCGGCACCATGGTCCACGGCCTGACCGCGCGTGACCGCGGCCGTGCGGCGAAACCCTCCGAAGGAGTGCATGTCGGCACTCGGGAGACTCCGGAGCGCCCGACAGCCTGCGTTACGTCTCCGTTACGTACGAAACCCGTGCGCTCGGCATCGAACCCCCCGAACAGCCCGGAGGGCCCCCGACCGGCATCCGGTCAGAAGGCCCTCACTGGCACCGCTCGACTTCCCGGGTGGTCAACACCCGGCCCCCGCTCAGGCGTTCTCCGCCTGGAACATCCAGTGGTGCTTCTCGAGATCGGCCGTGAGCCCGATGAGGATGTCCTGCGTCACCGGGTCCGGCTCGTCGGTGTCACGGATGCGCTCCCGCATCCGGGAGATCACCGCGCCCAGCGCCTCGACCATGATGCGCACCGCCTCGACGTCCTTGTTCCAGCCGCCGCCCACGGTGTCGATGGCACTGGTCTTGGCCACCGTCTCGGCACGGCCGTCCGGAGCGATCCCGAGGGCGGAGGCGCGCTCGGCGACGGTGTCGGCGTGCTGCCGGGCGGTGGTCACGACCTCGTCGAGCTGGAGGTGCACCGAGCGGAAGCGCGGGCCGACGATCGTCCAGTGGACCTGCTTGGCCACGAGCGAGAGGTCCACCAGATCGACCAGGGCTCCCTGGAGGGCGTCACCGACGGTCTTGCGGTCCGGCTCGGACAGAGGGCTCTTCACGACAGACATGCGCTGCTCCTTCACCGTCGACGTCGTTTCGCTTTCCTCCGTTGCACCTACCATCCCACAGCGACTCGAAACGGGCCGGAAATGCGGAGTGATACGTCAGGTCGGGACATACCCGCCATCGGCCGCGAAGCGGAAGACACACGCGGCGGAAAGCCCCCGAAGCACCCGAAGAACTCGAAGACCCCGGAAGAACCCGAATGAAGCGGAAAACGCACCGGTCCCCGCGGGCCACGAGGGCCCGCGGGGACCGGGGAGTCGAAAACGGACGGGACAGCCGGCCGGAAGGCCCGCCCCGCCGCCCCGCGCTACGCCGCGACCACGTCGACGGCCTCGGCGGGCGCCTTGATGGTCACGCGCTCGCCGGGAACGCCGGTCACGGACGTCACGGACACCGGGTTGAACATCGGCCGCATCGGCGCGGGTACCGGCTCGCTCGCCGCCGCCGACTGCGCCAGCTCGGCGAGCGACAGCTCGTCGCTCACCTCGCGCATGACCTCGGACATCCTGACGTCCAGAGCGTCGCAGATTGCGGAGAGAAGCTCGGAGGACGCCTCCTTCTGCCCCCGCTCGACCTCGGAGAGGTAGCCGAGCGAGACCCGGGCGGAAGAGGAGACCTCGCGCAGAGTGCGGCCCTGGCGTTGGCGCTGCCGACGCAGCACGTCACCGAGCAGGCGACGGAGCAGAATCATCGGTGGCTCCCTCCTTGGACCGCGAATCCGGATCCTTCACGCCCCACCGTACCGCCTCGGGGTGCGGCCGTGCGGGGAGCTATGTCGTGTTCACTCAGGGCTGCAAACATCCATTCCCCCCCTTGTGTTCCGTATCCTTTGCCCCCGCGTTCCCCGTCAATTCGTCCAGCAGCAGGCCGAGAACCGCGCGCACGCTTTCTGTCCGGATCGCTTCCCTGCCGCCGTCCAGCGCGAGCTCGCGCACCGCGCACGTCCCGTCCGGGCCGGCCGCGGCGACGAAGACCGTGCCCACGGGCTTGCCGTCCTGCGGGTCGGGGCCGGCGACGCCGGTCGTGGCGAGTCCCCAGTCCGCCGCCAGCAGCGCGCGGACGCCCCGGGCCATCCCCCGAGCGACGTCGGCGTCGACCGCGCCGCGCGCGGCCAGCAGCCCGCCGTCGACGCCCAGCACCTCGCGCTTGACGTCGGTGGCGTACGCGGTGACCGCGCCGCGCACCGCGCGGGAGGCGCCCGGGACGGCGGTCAGCGCCGCGGCCACCAGCCCTCCGGTGAGCGACTCGGCCACCGCCACCGTCCGGCCCCGGGAGACCAGCGCGGCCAGCGCCCGCTCCGCTTCCCGCGGGACCCCGGCGCTCACCGCCCGGACCCCGCGGCCCGGGCGTTCCGGCGCAGCACGACCGCCTGTCGTACGTAGTCGAGACCGGTGAGGACCGTCAAGACGACGGCCACGGCCATCACCCAGAAGCGGGCGGTGGCCAGCGGCCCCTCCAGGGCCAGGATGTACATCCCGACGGCGACGCCCTGGGCGAGCGTCTTCATCTTGCCGCCCCGGCTGGCCGGGATCACGCCGTGCTTGATCACCCAGAACCGCATCAGCGTGATGCCGATCTCACGGGCGAGGATCACACCGGTGACCCACCAGGGCAGGTCGTCGAGGGCGGAGAGGCAGAGCAGCGCCGCGCCCATGATCGCCTTGTCGGCGATCGGGTCGGCGATCTTGCCGAAGTCGGTGACCAGGTTGTACGTCCGGGCCAGGTGCCCGTCGAACAGGTCGGTGATCATGGCGATGGCGAACGCGGCCCAGGCGAACGAGCGCCACGCCGGGTCGTACCCGCCGTTGTGGAGCATCAGCAGCACGAAACCGGGCACCAGGAACAGGCGCCCCATAGTCAGGATGTTGGCGATGTTCCACAGCCTGACCCGCCGCACGCCCGGCGCCGGGGCGGGACGGCCCGCGGCCGATGCCGGGACTCCGCTCATCTGCCCGCCTCCTCGGTGCGTCCGCCGTCTCGGACCGGCTCGGCGACGAGGTCGACCCCCTCGCCGGCCACGACCGTGGCCACGACCATACGTCCGGGCACCGGCGGGCTGTCCAGGCCCTGGGTAAGCAGCCTGACCTGGCCGTCGGTCTCGGGCGCCTGGTGAGCGGCCCGGCCGGTCACGCCGTCCTCGTCGTCCACCTGCTCGACCAGTACTTCGATTGTCTCTCCGATCCGCTCCTCGGCGCGCTGGGCGGTCAGCTCCTCGGCCAGCCGCGAGACGCGCGCCAGCCGCTCGGCGACGACGTCGGGGTCGTTCTTGTCCTCGTACCCGGCGGCCTCGGTGCCGTCCTCGTCGGAGTAGCCGAAGACGCCGATGGCGTCCAGCCGGGCGGCGGTGAGGAAGCGCTCCAGCTCGGCGACGTCCTCCTCGGTCTCGCCGGGGAAGCCGACGATGAAGTTGGACCGGGCGCCGGCCTGCGGCGCCTTGGAGCGGATGGTGTCCAGCAGCTCCAGGAAGCGCTCGGTGTCGCCGAAGCGCCGCATGGCGCGGAGCACGCCGGGGGCCGAGTGCTGGAAGGACAGGTCGAAGTAGGGGGCGACCTTCTCGGTGGAGGTCAGCACGTCGATCAGGCCGGGCCGCATCTCGGCGGGCTGCAGGTAGCTGACGCGGACCCGCTCCAGGCCGTCCACCGCCGCGATCTCCGGCAGCAGCGTCTCCAGCAGCCGGATGTCGCCCAGGTCCTTGCCGTACGAGGTGTTGTTCTCGGAGACCAGCATGATCTCCTTGACGCCCTGCTCGGCGAGCCAGCGGGCCTCGCCCAGCACGTCCGAGGGGCGGCGGGAGACGAAGGAGCCGCGGAAGGACGGGATGGCGCAGAAGGAGCAGCGGCGGTCGCAGCCGGAGGCCAGCTTGACGGAGGCCACCGGGCTGGCGCCCAGTCTGCGGCGCAGCGGCGCGCGCGGGCCGGAGGCCGGGGCGACGCCCTCGGGCAGGTCCTCGGGGGCCGGCGCGGGCGCCTCCTGCGCGTGGCCGGGGAGCGCCACGGTGGCGCCCTGCCGCGCGGCGGGGCTGATCGGCAGCAGCTTGCGGCGGTCGCGGGGGGTATGGGAGGCGTGGACGCCGCCCGAGAGGATGGTCTGGAGCCGGTCGGAGATGTTCGCGTAGTCGTCGAAGCCGAGCACGCCGTCGGCCTCGGGCAGGGCCTCGGCCAGCTCCTTGCCGTACCGCTCGGCCATGCAGCCGACGGCCACCACGGCCTGGGTGCGGCCGCCACGCCCCTCGGAAGATGCGGTCTTGAGGTCGTTCGCCTCCAGGAGGGCGTCGACGGAGTCCTTCTTGGCGGCTTCGACGAAGCCGCAGGTGTTGACGACGGCCACGTCGGCGTCGGCGGCGTCCTCGACGAGGTCCCAGCCGTCCGCCGCCAGACGGCCTGCCAGCTCCTCCGAGTCCACCTCGTTACGGGCGCAGCCAAGTGTGACAAGAGCGACGGTACGGCGTTCGGGCATAGGGCTCAGCCTACTTTGTCCGGACGCCGCTTCCGCTGCCGAGTGGCCGCCCGGTGCGGAGAGCCTGGTCACCCACCGGCTCGCCGCCCGGACGCGGCCCGACCGCCGTACGGCCCGGTCAGCCGGCGGCCGGGTCGCCCTTGGTGTAGCTCAGCCGCTGCACCTGCCCGTCGTCGCCGACGTTCTTGATCTCCTTGCCGTTGACGAACAGCTGGACCGCCCCGGCGTTGCCGAGCACCAGGTCGATGCGGTTGCTGTCGGTGAAGGTCTTGGAGGCCCCGCGCTGGAGGACGCCTTCCTCCAGCAGCTTGCCGTTGTGGTCCTTCGCCGACATCCAGGTCTGGTCGCGCTCGGCGGTGAGCTTGACGGTGACCTTGTTCGCCGGGGCGCCGGCGATGGCGCTGTCGGACGGCTCGGGCTTGGCGTCGGCGGGCCGGTTGGGCGGTGCCTTCGCGGGGGACTTGGACGGCTTGACCGACGCCTGCCCGGCCTCGACCGCGTCGCCCCGGCCGCCGCCGGTGCCACCGCTGAAGAGGGTGAACCCGACGAAGCCGACGACGGCGACGATCGCCGCGACCATGGCGGCGGTCCAGTTGGGCCGCCGCGGCTCGGGCCGGATCCGTTCCGCCTCGAAGACCGGGGCCGCCCGGCTCGGCCGGGGGCGCCCGCCGTGCTCGGCGTCGTACTGCTCGACGAGGGGCGTGGGATCGAGGCCGGCGGCGCGCGCCAGCGTGCGGATATGTCCTCGGGCGTAGACGTGCCCGCCGCAGCGGGAGAAGTCGTCCTGTTCGATCGCGTGCACGATCGGGATGCGCACGCGGGTCGTCGTGCTGATCTGGTCGACGGTCAGCCCGGCCTGGATCCGGGCCTGCTGGAGAGCGCGGCCGACGGACGGCCGGTCGTCTTCCGGGGGTGAGTTGCCGATGGACACGTGGGCGCCTTTCGAGCGTGCAGCCACCTGCTGGAAGTTCAGTCTAGGGGGGACGCAAAAGGGTCCGGCAAGCGGGAAGCCGGTCTTTGTAGGCCATCAGAAGACCCGGGCCTCAGGCGGCTCCGCCGTACCGGCGGTGGCATGTCGTCCCTCCTTCCCGCGGGCGCCGCGCGGGCCCCGGGAAACGCCGGAGCGTTCCCGGGGAGGGGAGCCGGCCGGGAGCGGTCGCGCCCGCCCCGGCCGTCCGTCAGCCGGCGGTCTCCCCGCGGATCAGTGCGAGGACTCCGTCCAGCTCGTCCGGCTTGACGAGCACGTCCCGGGCCTTCGACCCCTCGCTCGGGCCCACGATGTTGCGCGACTCCATCAGGTCCATGAGCCTGCCCGCCTTGGCGAATCCCACACGCAGTTTCCGCTGGAGCATCGACGTGGAGCCGAACTGGGTGGAGACCACCAGCTCGGCGGCCTGGCACAGCAGGTCGAGGTCGTCGCCGATGTCCTCGTCGATCTCCTTCTTCCGCCCGGTGCCGACCGTGACGTCGTCCCGGAAGACCGGCGCCATCTGGTCCTTGCAGTGCTTGACGACGGCGGCGACCTCGGCCTCGCTGACGAAGGCGCCCTGGAGCCGGACCGGCTTGTTGGCGCCCATCGGCAGGAAGAGGCCGTCGCCCTTGCCGATCAGCTTCTCGGCGCCGGGCTGGTCCAGGATGACGCGGCTGTCGGCGAGCGAGGAGGTGGCGAAGGCGAGGCGGGAGGGGACGTTGGCCTTGATGAGGCCGGTGACGACGTCCACGGACGGCCGCTGGGTGGCCAGCACCAGGTGGATGCCGGCGGCCCGCGCGAGCTGGGTGATCCGGACGATGGAGTCCTCGACGTCGCGCGGCGCCACCATCATCAGGTCGGCTAGCTCGTCCACGATGACGAGCAGGTACGGGTACGGCGACAGCTCGCGCCCGCTGCCCTCCGGCGGCGTCAGCTTCCCCTCCCGCACCGCGGCGTTGAAGTCGTCGATGTGCCGGAAGCCGTAGGCGGCCAGGTCGTCGTAGCGCAGATCCATCTCGCGGACGACCCACTGGAGGGCCTCGGCCGCCCGCTTGGGGTTGGTGATGATCGGCGTGATCAGGTGCGGGATGCCCTCGTAGGCGGTCAGTTCGACGCGCTTGGGGTCGACCAGCACCATCCGGACCTCTTCCGGGGTGGCCCGGACCATCAGCGAGGTGATGAGGCAGTTGATGCAGGACGACTTTCCGGAGCCGGTGGCGCCGGCGACCAGGACGTGCGGCATCTTCGTCAGATTGGCCGTCACATAGCCGCCCTCGACGTCCTTGCCGAGCGCCACGAGCATCGGGTGGTCGTCGCCGGCCGCCTCCGCGAGCCGCAGGACGTCGCCCAGGTTGACCATCTCGCGGTCGGTGTTGGGGATCTCGATGCCGACGGCGGACTTGCCGGGGATGGGGCTGATGATCCGGACGTCCGGGCTGGCCACGGCGTAGGCGATGTTCTTGGTGAGGGCGGTGATGCGCTCGACCTTGACCGCGGGGCCGAGCTCGACCTCGTACCGGGTGACCGTCGGGCCGCGGGTGAAGCCGGTGACGGCGGCGTCGACCTTGAACTCCGCGAAGACGGTGGTCAGGGCGGCCACTATGGCGTCGTTGGCGGCGCTGCGCGCCTTGCCGGGGCCGCCGCGCTCCAGCAGGTCGAGGGAGGGCAGGGCATAGGTGATGTCCCCGGCGAGCTGGAGCTGCTCGGCGCGCGGGGGCAGGCCGGCGGGCGGCTCGGGGGCGGGCTTGGTGAGGTCGGGCACGGCCACGGTGGGCGCGGTGTCGTCCCGGCCGGAGGGCACCGGGAGCGTCCGCTCGGTGTCCTGCCGGATGCCGCTGCTGAGCCCGGCGACGAGCGGTGAGGGCTGGACACCGTGCAGCACCGCGCCGTCCAGGTCCACGGCGGCGGCCGCCGCGAGGTCCACGGCGTCCGGGCCGGACTTCCTGGCGGGCGTCTTCCGGGCGCGCTTGCGGCCCTCCAGCGCGGCCTCCTCGGCGGCCTCGACGCCGTCCGGCTCCGCGGCCGGCCGGCTCGTGGCGGCGCGGCGGGGGCGCTTGGGCGGCGCCTCCCGCCACTCGGCGTCGTAGCCGTCCTCCGCGGGCGCCGCGTACTCGCCGGGCAGCGGCTCGATGACGCCGAGCCGTATGCCGAGCTGCCGCAGCCGCCGGGGGATGGCGTTGACGGGCGTGGCGGTGACGACCAGCAGGCCGAAGACGGTGAGCAGGACCAGCAGCGGTACGGCGAGGACGTCGCCGACGGTGAAGACCAGGGGCTTGGAGGCGGCCCAGCCGATGAGCCCGCCGGCGTCCTGCAGGGCCTGCGACCCCTCGCCGCGGCCGGGCGCCCCGCAGGCCACGTGGACCTGGCCGAGGACGCCGGTGACCAGTGCCGAGAGGCCGATGACGATCCGTCCGTTGGCCTCGGGCCGCTCGGGGTGGCGGAACAGCCGGATCGCGATGATGCCCAGGAGTATCGGCACGACCAGGTCCAGCCGCCCGAACGCGCCGGTGACCAGCATCCGTACCAGCTCGCCCACCGGCCCCTCCAGCCCCGACCAGGTGCCCGCGGCGACGATCAGGGCCAGGCCGAGGAGGAGCAGCGCGACGCCGTCCTTGCGGTGCGCGGGGTCCAGGCTGCGGGCGCCGCGCCCGACGCCCCGGAAGAGGGCGCCGACGCCGTGCGCCAGCCCGCGGCCGGCGCGGCCGGCCATGGACGGGCGGGGCGGCGCCGCCTTCTTGGCGGGCGCCTTGCGCGCCGGCCGGGCAGCGGGCCGCTTCTGGACGGGCTTCGCCGCGCTCTTCTTGGCGGACGGCTTGGCGGCGGCTCCCCCGGCGCGTCCGGTGCGCTGCCTGGTGCCCGCCGTGCTCTGGGAACCCTTGCCGGACGTACGTGAGGCCATGGTGCGAGGTTACCGCCGCCGGGCGGGCGGGACACGTGGGCCCGGGCGTTCGTCCGTTCGTGTCACGGCCGTTGTGCCACGGCCGGACGGGAACACGGCTGACACACCGTCAGACGCCTTCCGGCCGGGCCGTCAGCTCTGCGAGGCCACCGGCGGCACATTGCTGCCCGTGCCGGGCTCCAGGGCGTCCAGGGCGCGCCGCAGGCCGTTGAGTTTGCGCTCCAGGTGGGCGGCGGTGGCGACCGCGGCGGCGTCGGCCGACTCGTCCAGCTGTTTGGAGAGCGCCTCCGCCTGCTCCTCGACGGCGGCGAGCCGCGCGGAGAGCTCGGCGAGCAGCCCGGCGGTCTCCGGGGGTTCGCCGACGGCGGGGCGGCCGGTGCCCTGGCCGTTCTCCATCTGGAGGCGCAGCAGGGCGGCCTGCTCCCGGAGCTGGCAGTTCTTCATGTACAGCTCGACGAAGACGGAGACCTTCGCGCGCAGCACCCAGGGGTCGAACGGCTTGGAGATGTAGTCCACCGCACCGGCCGCGTAGCCGCGGAAGGTGTGGTGCGGGCCGTGGTTGATGGCCGTGAGGAAGATGATCGGGATGTCCCGCGTCCGCTCCCGGCGCTTGATGTGGGCCGCGGTCTCGAACCCGTCCATGCCCGGCATCTGGACGTCCAGCAGGATCACCGCGAAGTCGTCCGTCAGCAGCGCCTTGAGCGCCTCCTCCCCTGACGATGCCCGCACCAGTGTCTGATCGAGCGCCGAGAGGATGGCCTCCAGCGCCAGCAGATTTTCCGGCCGGTCATCGACCAGGAGGATCTTGGCCTTCTGCACCATGGCCCGTCCTCCTCGCCCCGGAAGTGCACCGGGCGCCGCCCCAGGGGACGACTCCCTTGCGCCGCCCGTCCTTGTGCCGGTCATGGTAGCCGCACCCCGCCTGTCACCACACCCTGTCACCGCGATGTCACTGCGCACGTAGCGGAAACGCGGCACGGGACGTGAAAGTTCCCGGAATGCCGCGGTCCCACACCTCGTCGGCCACTCCCGGTCAGCAAAGCGGGAACCTTCGATCCGGAGATCGTCACTCTGCGCTCATCCACTGCTTCATCACCGTCAGCAGTTGATCAGTATCGACCGGCTTGGTGACATAGTCGGAAGCCCCGGCGTCGATGCTCTTCTCCCGGTCGCCCTTCATCGCCTTCGCGGTGAGCGCGATGATCGGCAGCTCGGCGAACTGCGGCATCTTGCGGATCGCCGCCGTGGTCGCGTAACCGTCCATCTCCGGCATCATGATGTCCATCAGGACCACCACCACGTCGTCGTGCTGCTCCAGCACCTCGATGCCCTCGCGCCCGTTCTCCGCGTAGAGCACCGTCAGCCCGTGCTGCTCCAGCACGCTGGTGAGGGCGAAGACGTTGCGGATGTCGTCGTCGACGATCAGCACCTTCTCACCGTGGAACGAGCCGGTGAACCCGGGGGTCTCCGCCTCCCGGCCCTCCTCGGCCCACTCCTCCCGCGGCGCGGCCGGGGCCGGCTGCCGCTGCTCGCCGTCCGCCGGCGCGGAAGCCGCCGCCCCGGCGGACGCGGCGCCCCGGCCGGCCGCCGCCTGCGCGGCCCGCCGGCGGCGCAGGAACAGCCCGGCCGCGCCGCGCGCCGGCGACTCGCCACCGTGCCGCTCCGCGGCCGGCCCGCCGCCCGGCGGCAGGGCCCGCTGCTCACCGCTCTCCCCGCCGGGCAGCTGCGGGAAGCCCTCGGCCGCCGGCTCGGCCGCGTCGAGCGGGAGGTAGAGGGTGAACGTGGACCCCCGGCCCGGCTCGCTCGCCGCGTGGATCTCGCCGCCCAGCAGCCGGGCGATCTCCCGGCTGATCGACAGGCCGAGACCGGTGCCGCCGTACTTGCGGCTGGTCGTGCCGTCGGCCTGCTTGAACGCCTCGAAGATGACGCGCATCTTGCTGGCGGCGATGCCGATGCCGGTGTCCGTCACCGAGAAGGCGATCAGCTCGCCGTCCGGGTCGCGCAGCGCGCCCGCCTCCAGCAGCTGCTCGCGGATCGAGTCCGGGACGTCCCCCCCGGCCGGCCTGATGACCAGTTCGACGGCCCCGGTGTCGGTGAACTTGACCGCGTTCGACAGCAGGTTGCGCAGCACCTGGAGGAGGCGCTGCTCGTCGGTGTGCAGGGTGGCCGGCAGCTCCGGCGACACCCGGACCGAGAAGTCCAGCCCCTTCTCCGCCGTCAGCGGCCGGAAGGTGGCCTCCACGTAGTCGACGAGCTGCACCAGGGCGATCCGGGTCGGGCTGACGTCCATCTTGCCCGCCTCGACCTTCGACAGGTCGAGGATGTCGTTGATCAGCTGGAGCAGGTCCGACCCGGCCCCGTGGATCGTCTCGGCGAACTCCACCTGCTTCGGCGAGAGGTTGCCGTCCGCGTTGTCCGCCAGCAACTTGGCCAGGATCAGCAGCGAGTTGAGCGGGGTCCGCAGCTCGTGCGACATGTTGGCCAGGAACTCGGACTTGTAGCGCATGGAGACGGCGAGCTGCTCGGCCCGCTCCTCCAGCACCTGCCGCGCCTCCTCGATCTCGGTGTTCTTGACCTCGATGTCCCGGTTCTGCCGGGCCAGCCGGTCGGACTTCTCCTCCAGCTCGGCGTTGGAGATCTCCAGCGCCTTCTGCCGGTTCTCCAGCTCCGCCGACCGCTCGCGCAGCTGCTCGGTGAGCTCCTGCGACTGCCTGAGCAGCATCTCCGTCTTGGTGTTGACGCTGATGGTGTTGACGCTGGTGCCGATCATCTCGGCGATCTGGCTGAGGAAGTCCCGCTGGATCTGCGTGAACCGCTTGAACGAGGCCAGCTCGATGACACCGAGCACCTGCCCCTCGAACAGCACCGGCAGCACGATCACATGGGCGGGCGGCGCGTCCCCCAGTCCGGAGGCGATCTTCAGATAGCCGGAGGGCACGTTCTCCACCAGGATGGTGCGCTTCTCCTTGGCCGCCGTACCGATCAGCGACTCACCGGGCCGGAAGGAGGTCGGCATCGAGCCCATCGAGTAGCCGTACGAGCCGAGCATCCGCAGCTCGTACGCGTCCTCGCCGCTCTCCCCCTCGGCGGCCGGCATCGCCAGGAAGAAGGCGCCGTGCTGGGCGTCCACGACGGGCGTCAGCTCGCTCATGATGAGCTGCGCGACGTCCTCCAGGTCCCGGCGGCCCTGCATCAGACCGGAGATCCGGGCCAGGTTGCCCTTGAGCCAGTCCTGCTCCTTGTTGGCCAGGGTGGTCGAACGCAGGTTGACGATCATCGTGTTGATGTTGTCCTGGAGCTCCAGGATCTCGCCGGCCGCGTCCACGTTGATCCGCATGTCGAGGTCACCGCGGGTCACCGCCGTCGCCACCTTGGCGATCGCGCGGACCTGCCGGGTGAGGTTCCCGGCCATCTCGTTGACGGACTCCGTGAGGTCGCGCCAGGTGCCGTCCACGTCGCGGACCCGCGCCTGACCGCCGAGCTGCCCTTCCGTGCCCACTTCCCGGGCCACCCGCGTGACCTGGTCGGCGAACGACGACAGCTGGTCCACCATCGTGTTGATGGTCGTCTTCAGCTGGAGGATCTCGCCCCGGGCGTCGATGTCGATCTTCTTGGTGAGGTCGCCCTGGGCGATGGCGGTGGTCACCATCGCGATGTTGCGGACCTGGCCGGTGAGGTTGGAGGCCATCGAGTTCACCGACTCGGTGAGGTCCTTCCAGGTGCCGCTGACGCCCGGCACCCGCGCCTGGCCGCCCAGCCGGCCCTCCGTGCCGACCTCCCGCGCCACCCGCGTCACCTCGTCGGCGAACGACGACAGCGTGGTCACCATGGTGTTGACGGTGTCGGCGAGCTGCGCCACCTCGCCGCGCGCCTCCACGGTGATCTTCTTGGTGAGGTCGCCGTTGGCGACCGCGCCGGCCACCTGGGAGATGTTGCGCACCTGGCTGGTCAGGTTGTTGGCCATCAGGTTGACGTTGTCGGTGAGGTCCTTCCAGATGCCGGTCACGTCCCGCACTCGCGCCTGACCGCCGAGCTGCCCCTCGGTGCCGACCTCGCGCGCCACCCGGGTCACCTGCTCGGCGAAGTCCGACAGCTGGTCGACCATGGTGTTGACGGTGGTGACCAGCTCCAGGATCTCGCCCTTGGCGTCGACCGTGATCTTCTTCGAGAGGTCGCCCATGGCCACCGCCGTCGTCACCTCGGCGATGTTCCGCACCTGGGACGTCAGGTTGTTGGCCATGAAGTTGACGGACTGGGTGAGGTCCTTCCAGGTGCCCGAGACGCCCTTCACCTCGGCCTGACCGCCCAGGATGCCCTCGGTGCCGACCTCCCGGGCCACCCGGGTCACCTGCTCGGCGAACGAGGAGAGCTGGTCCACCATCGTGTTGAGGGTGTTCTTCAGCTCCAGGATCTCGCCGCGCGCGTCCACGTCGATCTTCTGCGACAGGTCGCCGCGCGCCACCGCCGTCGCGACCTGGGCGATGTTGCGCACCTGGGCGGTCAGATTGCCGGCCATGCCGTTGACGGAGTCGGTGAGGTCCCGCCAGACGCCCGCGACGCCCGGCACCTGTGCCTGGCCCCCGAGCCTGCCCTCGGTGCCGACCTCCCGGGCCACCCGCGTGACCTGGTCGGCGAAGGCAGAGAGCTGGTCGACCATGGTGTTGATGGTGTTCTTGAGCTCCAGGATCTCGCCGCGGGCATCCACGTCGATCTTCTGGGAGAGGTCACCGCGCGCCACGGCCGTGGTCACCTGGGCGATCTGCCGCACCTGGGAGGTGAGGTTGCCCGCCATGAAGTTGACGGAGTCCGTCAGCTCCTTCCAGGTACCGCTGACCCCGTCCACCCGGGCCTGCCCGCCGAGCCGCCCCTCGGTGCCCACGTCCCGCGCCATCCGGGTCACCTGGTCCGCGAACGACGACAGCTGGTCCACCATCGTGTTGACGGTGTTCTTCAACTGGAGCATCTCGCCGGACACTTCGACGGTGACCTTCTGCCCGAGGTCGCCGTTGGCGACGGCCGTGGTCACCTGCGCGATGTTGCGCACCTGCCCGGTCAGGTTGCGGAACGCCGTGTTGACGGAGTCCGTGAGGTCCTTCCACGTCCCGGCCGCCCCCGGCACCTGCGCCTGGCCCCCCAGCTCGCCCTCCACACCGATCTCCCGCGCCACGCGCGTCACTTCGGCGCTGAAGGACTGCAGCTGGTCGACCATCGAGTTGACGGTGTTCTTGAGCTCCAGCATCTCGCCGGAGACGTCGACCGTCACCTTCTGCCCCAGATCGCCGTTGGCGACCGCCGTCGTCACCTGCGCGATGTCCCGCACCTGACCGGTGAGGTTCCGGAACGCCGTGTTGACGGAGTCCGTGAGGTCCTTCCACGTCCCCGCCGCGCCCGGCACCTGCGCCTGGCCCCCCAGCAGCCCCTCGGCGCCGATCTCGCTGGCCACGCGCGTCACCTCGTCGGCGAACGTCCGCAGCGTCTCCGTCATCTGATTGATCGTCTCGGCGAGCTGCGCGATCTCGCCGCGCGCGCTCACCGTCACCTTCTGCGACAGGTCGCCGTTGGCGACCGCGGTGGTGACCTGCGCGATCCCGCGCACCTGGGCGGTGAGGTTCCCGGCCATCAGGTTGACCGAGTCGGTGAGGTCCTTCCAGACGCCCGCGACGCCGGGCACCTGGGCCTGGCCGCCGAGCTCGCCTTCGGTGCCCACCTCCCGGGCCACCCGGGTGACCTCGGAGGCGAAGGACGACAGCTGGTCCACCATCGTGTTGACGGTGTTCTTCAGCTCCAGCATCTCCCCGGCCACGTGGACCGTGACCTTCCGGGACAGATCGCCCTTGGCGACCGCCGTCGTCACCAGCGCGATGTCACGCACCTGGGCGGTCAGCCGCGACGCCATGGTGTTGACGGAGTCCGTGAGGTCCTTCCACGAGCCGGACATCCCGCGCACCCGCGCCTGCCCGCCGAGCTTGCCCTCGGTGCCGACCTCGCTCGCCACCCGTGTCACCTCGTCGGTGAACGCGGAGAGCTGGTCCACCAGCCCGTTGACGGTCCGCCCTACCTTGAGGAACTCGCCGCGCAGCGGGTGCGCCGAACCGTCGGCGGCGTGCGACCGCAGGTCCATCCGCTGGTCCAGATCGCCCTCGGCCACCGCCGACAGCACCCGGCCGACCTCCGACACCGGCCGCACCAGATCGTCGACCAGGGCGTTCGAGGCGTCGATCGCCGCGGCCCAGGCCCCCTCGCAGGAGCCGACCTCCAGCCGCTCAGTGAGCTTGCCCTCCCGCCCGACGACCCGCCGCACCCGCGCCAGCTCGCCGGTGAGCTGCAGGTTCCGGTCCGCGACCTCGTTGAAGACGGCCGCGATCTCGGACATCACCCCGTCCCCGGAGATCGTCAGACGGCGCCGGAAGTTCCCGTCCCGCATCGCCTCCAGCGCCCCCAGCAGGCGGTACAGCGCTGCGCTGTCCACCTCCGTCGTCCCCTGGGGCCGGGACCGTCCGCCCTTCGCGCGCGCGCTTGTGCCTCGCGTCGCTCCGCCAGACTCCACCGTGTCCCTCCCGCAGGGTCGCTGATCCTCGTAGGGGTTTTCGCTTCCAGCTTTCCCAGTGTTTCACTCAAGCGCACCGGGGCGGCTGCCCGTCAGAGCGTAACCAGGTGACGGGACAGCTCGTTAAAGATGAACAGGAAAACCTGACCCACGCTTGCCGGAGCTTCGGCGGAACCGCACATACCGACGGCACTTTCCGCGTCCCCGCACACCCCCTACCCAGAAGCCGTCCCCGCAGACCACACCGCTCCCGACCGCTTCCACGCCCCCTCCATTCCAAGGGGAAAGCGCGTACGGTTCGGCCCCCTTCCCCGCTCCATCCCCACCCCCTTCACCACCCCTTCCCGGCCCCGCATTACCCCCGGGAATCCCCGCTCCCGTTCCCCGTCCTTCCCCCATCGTTCCCCATCCCCTCTGCCGACGGTTTAGCCTGGCGGACGAATCGTCGTCATGGGAATCGGGCACAGGACTCGGGGGAGCGATGAGAGGCCAATGGGGAGTGCTGTGATCACCGCGCGGGCAGCCGCCACCTTCGAGCCGGTCGGGCGTTCGGTCGCCGCTGCCCGGGCCTTCGTCCGGGACACCCTCCAGGGATGGGGCTTCCCGGACATCATCGACGACGCCGTGGTGCTGACCAGCGAACTGGTCACCAACGCCGTCGTCCACGCCGGCACCTCCGCCGACGTCCTCTGTGTCAGGACGGACGAGGGCGTCCGCATCGAGGTCAGCGACCGCTACCCCGAACGTGAACTTCCGCTCCAGACGCCCACCCGCCAGTTCGGCGGCGTGGACCGCGAGGGCGGCCGCGGACTGATGCTCTGCACCGCCCTCGCCGCCTGCTGGGGCGTCGAGTACGGCGCCACCCACAAGAAGGTCTGGTTCCGCCTCGACCTCGACGACCGCCCCGCCGGCACCCGCTCGGCCGGTCCGGCCCTGCCCGTCGAGGCGCTCCCGGTCGCCGACCCCCGGGTCCGCGTCGCGGTCGTCCAGATCGACGGCACCGGCGGCATCAGCGCGTGGAACGACGACGCCGAGCACCTCTTCGGCTACACCGCCGACCAGGTGACCGGAAAGCCCCTCGCCGACCTCGCCGCCTGGCCGCACACCCCCGGCACCTCCACCGGCATCGCCGAGGCCCTCCGCCTCTCCCGCTGGGAGGGCTCGTACGGGATAAGGGGCGCCGACGGCCGCGTCATCCCCGTCTACGCCTCCCACCTGCGCGTCCGCGACAACGAGGGCGCGCCCTCGACGGTCTGCCTGCTGGTCCGCGACGAGGAGCGGGCCGTCCTCCAGAGCCCGCCGCGCTCCTCCGGCGCCGACGCCTCGACGGACCGCGGCACCGCCGCCGACCCCTTCGAGGTCTTCATCGGCTCCCCCGCCCCCGACGACCTCGACGGCCTGCTCCAGCGCACCGTCGAACGCGCCCGCGACATGCTCGACGGCGACGCCGCCTACCTCCTCCTCGCCACCGACGACGAGACCGAACTGGAGGTCCGGGCCTCCACCGGCCTGCCCTCCGCCCGGCAGCGCTTCGCCCGCGTCCCGGTCGAGGCCGGCACCGGCCGCTACGGCTCCGCCCGGCTGCCCTCGGTCCACGACGACCTCAACGCGGTCCCCGGGGCCGTGCCCCTGCTCACCGACACCGGCCTGCGCTCGGTCGTCACCGTCCCGCTCAAGGTCGAGGGCCGCCTCACCGGCTCGCTCGGCGTCGCCGCCGAGGCCCCCCACCGGTACGGCAACGAGGAGGCGCTGCGGCTCCAGTTCGCCGCCGACCGGATCGCCCTCGCCGTCGAGTCCGCCCGCCTCGGCGAGCTGGAACGGCTGCGCCGCGGCTCGCTGTCCTTCCTCGTCGAGGCGTCCGACCTGCTGGCCGGCACCCTGGACCGGGACCAGACGCTGGCCCTGATGGCCCAGATGACCGTCCCGACCCTCGCCACCTGGTGCGCCGTCTACACCATCGCCGACCAGTCCTCCGAGCCGGAGCTCTCCTACGTCCTGCACGAGGACGAGGACCTCATCGACGGCCTCAAGGCACTGCTGGCCAAGGTCGCCCCGCCGGACCCGGTCCCCACCCCCGGCGCCCGCATCTGGACGGCCCCCGCCCGGGCCGCGCACTCCGAGGCGCTGCGCAGCTCCCTGCGGAGCGTGGGCCTCGCCGACGTCCCGGAGTCCTCACCCGCCCCCGGCGTCTCGCTCACCACGGCGGCGGCGGTCGGCGGCGAGACGGTGGTCCTGCCCCTGGTGGCCCGCAACCGCGTGATCGGCATGCTCACCCTCGGCAAGCCGGCCGACGACCACTTCCGCCAGGAGATCGTGGAGCTCGCCGAGGACCTGTCCCGCCGGGCCGCCCTGGCCCTGGACAACGCCCGCCTCTACAGCGAGCGCACGGCGATCAGCCAGAGCCTCCAGCGCAGCCTGCTCCCTCCGGGGCTGCCGGACGTGCCGGGCGTCGAGGTGGACGTCATCTACCGCGCGGCGGGCGAGGGCAACGAGGTCGGCGGCGACTTCTACGACATCTTCCCGATCCGGGACGGCGCGTACGGCTTCGCCATCGGCGACGTCTGCGGCACCGGCCCGGAGGCCGCGGCCGTCACCGGCCTCGCCCGGCACGCCCTGCGCCTGCTGGCCCGGGAGGGCTTCGGCGGCCCCGCGGTCCTGGAGCGCCTCAACGCGGCCATCCTCGACGAGGGCGCCCGCAGCCGCTTCCTCACCCTGCTGTACGGCGAGCTGTGGCCGCAGCAGGACGGCAGCGCCCTCCTCAAGGTCGTCTGCGCCGGCCATCCGCTGCCCCTGCGCCTGCGCCCGGACGGCACGGTGGAGCCGGCGGCCGACCCGCAGCCGCTGCTGGGCGTCATGGAGGACCTGGAGTTGTACGAGCAGCCGGTCACCCTGGACCCGGGCGACGTCCTGCTGTGCGTCACGGACGGCGTCACCGAGCGCCGCGAGGGCTCCCGCATGCTGGGCGACGACGGTCTCGCCGACGTCCTCGCGACCTGTACGGGTCTCAACGCGGGCGCGGTCTCGGCGCGCATCCTCCGCGCGGTGGAGCGCTTCGCGGCCGAACCGCCGTCCGACGACATGGCGATCCTGGCCATGCGGATGCCGGAGCGGCCGACGGAGTGAGCCCTCAGGGGTACGGAAAAGGCCCCCGCCGTGAGGCGGGGGCCTTTTCTTCTGGAGCCCCAAAACGGAATCGAACCGTTGACCTTCTCCTTACCATGGAGACGCTCTGCCGACTGAGCTATTGGGGCCGGCAACGAGATAAAGCATACCGGATGTCCGGACGTGCTTTTGACCATCCGGCCGCCGGCCCGCCGGTCAGGCGGCGACGTCGTACGGGAGGAGCCCGCCCAACGCGTTGCAGGCGGCCACCACATGACGCAGTTCGCGGTGCGTCATCCCGGCGTCGACGGGCAGGGCGAGGCACTGCTCCGCGGCCCGCTCGGTCTCGGGGAGGCTCAGGGCCCTCAGGTCCCGCGCGTACGCCGGCGTCCGGTGCAGGGGCGTGGTGACGGGTACGGAACACCGCACGCCGCGCGCCCGCAGGGCCCGCGCGAAGGCGTCACGGTCCGGTCGCCCGTTGCCAGGGACGCGGACGACGTAGGAGTGGTAGCGGTGCTCGGCGCCGGGTGCGGTGCGGGGCGTCAGGACGCCGGTCAGCCGGCCGTCCAGGTAGGCGGCGTTGGACCGGCGCCGCTGGAGCGCTTCCGCGGACTCGGCGGGCCGCTCTTCAATGTGCGGGATGACGGGCAACGGGCGGGCTCCGGCGAGGGCCTGAAGGGCCGTGATGTCGGCGGGGTGCCCGAAGAGGTCGGTGGGGACGATCGCGGCGGTGCGCTCGGTCATCGCCTCGGTGACGGAGGCCGGTGCGAGGCAGTAGCTGACGGCGTCGATGTCCGCGAACACCGGTATGGCCCCGAGTGCCCGTACGGTGTCCGCGATCTCGGTGGTGCCGTACGAGGGCACGATCACCTCGTCACCGAAGCCCACGCCGGCCGCCGCCAGGAGGTCTGCTGTCCTTGTCCCTGTGATGCCTGTGCCCATGCCTCCACAGGATGGCGGCAGGACGTTAACCCCGCATGACACTCCGTACTTTTTTGGGAAAACAAAAAAGCTCTGGCGCTTGAACCGAGGTTCAAACACCAGAGCTTTTCTGAAATTTAGTTCGGCGGCGTCCTACTCTCCCACACGGTCCCCCATGCAGTACCATCGGCGCTGAAAGGCTTAGCTTCCGGGTTCGGAATGTAACCGGGCGTTTCCCTAACGCTATGACCACCGAAACACTATGAAACATATCAACAACCGGCATATTGGTTGTTCGTGGTTTCAGAACCAACACAGTGGACGCGAGCAACTGAGGACAAGCCCTCGGCCTATTAGTACCAGTCAGCTCCAACCGTTACCGGTCTTCCACACCTGGCCTATCAACCCAGTCGTCTACTGGGAGCCTTACCCCATCAAGTGGGTGGGAGTCCTCATCTCGAAGCAGGCTTCCCGCTTAGATGCTTTCAGCGGTTATCCCTCCCGAACGTAGCCAACCAGCCATGCCCTTGGCAGAACAACTGGCACACCAGAGGTTCGTCCGTCCCGGTCCTCTCGTACTAGGGACAGCCCTTCTCAAGACTCCTACGCGCACAGCGGATAGGGACCGAACTGTCTCACGACGTTCTAAACCCAGCTCGCGTACCGCTTTAATGGGCGAACAGCCCAACCCTTGGGACCGACTCCAGCCCCAGGATGCGACGAGCCGACATCGAGGTGCCAAACCATCCCGTCGATATGGACTCTTGGGGAAGATCAGCCTGTTATCCCCGGGGTACCTTTTATCCGTTGAGCGACGGCGCTTCCACAAGCCACCGCCGGATCACTAGTCCCGACTTTCGTCCCTGCTCGACCCGTCGGTCTCACAGTCAAGCTCCCTTGTGCACTTACACTCAACACCTGATTGCCAACCAGGCTGAGGGAACCTTTGGGCGCCTCCGTTACCCTTTAGGAGGCAACCGCCCCAGTTAAACTACCCACCAGACACTGTCCCTGATCCGGATCACGGACCCAGGTTAGACATCCAGCACGACCAGAGTGGTATTTCAACGACGACTCCACACACACTGGCGTGCATGCTTCACAGTCTCCCACCTATCCTACACAAGCCGAACCGAACACCAATATCAAGCTATAGTAAAGGTCCCGGGGTCTTTCCGTCCTGCTGCGCGAAACGAGCATCTTTACTCGTAGTGCAATTTCACCGGGCCTATGGTTGAGACAGTCGAGAAGTCGTTACGCCATTCGTGCAGGTCGGAACTTACCCGACAAGGAATTTCGCTACCTTAGGATGGTTATAGTTACCACCGCCGTTTACTGGCGCTTAAGTTCTCAGCTTCGCCCCACCGAAATGGAGCTAACCGGTCCCCTTAACGTTCCAGCACCGGGCAGGCGTCAGTCCGTATACATCGCCTTACGGCTTCGCACGGACCTGTGTTTTTAGTAAACAGTCGCTTCTCGCTGGTCTCTGCGGCCACACCCAGCTCAAGGAGTAAATCCCATCACCGGACATGGCCCCCCTTCTCCCGAAGTTACGGGGGCATTTTGCCGAGTTCCTTAACCATAGTTCACCCGAACGCCTCGGTATTCTCTACCTGACCACCTGAGTCGGTTTAGGGTACGGGCCGCCGTGAAACTCGCTAGAGGCTTTTCTCGACAGCATAGGATCATCCACTTCACCACAATCGGCTCGGCATCAGGTCTCAGCCTTAACGTGTGACGGATTTGCCTACCACACGGCCTACACCCTTACCCCGGGACAACCACCGCCCGGGCTGGACTACCTTCCTGCGTCACCCCATCGCTTACCTACTACAAGTCTGGATCGTCGGCTCCACCACTTTCCATTCCCCGAAGGGTCCGGAACGGCTTCACGGACTTAGCATCGCCTGATTCGATATTGGGCGTTTCAAAGCGGGTACCGGAATATCAACCGGTTGTCCATCGACTACGCCTGTCGGCCTCGCCTTAGGTCCCGACTTACCCTGGGCAGATCAGCTTGACCCAGGAACCCTTAGTCAATCGGCGCACACGTTTCCCACGTGTGTATCGCTACTCATGCCTGCATTCTCACTCGTGAACCGTCCACAACTCGCTTCCGCGGCTGCTTCACCCGGCACACGACGCTCCCCTACCCATCACAGTCCCCGTTAGAGGTACGTACTGCAATGACACGACTTCGGCGGTACGCTTGAGCCCCGCTACATTGTCGGCGCGGAATCACTTGACCAGTGAGCTATTACGCACTCTTTCAAGGGTGGCTGCTTCTAAGCCAACCTCCTGGTTGTCTCTGCGACTCCACATCCTTTCCCACTTAGCGTACGCTTAGGGGCCTTAGTCGATGCTCTGGGCTGTTTCCCTCTCGACCATGGAGCTTATCCCCCACAGTCTCACTGCCGCGCTCTCACTTACCGGCATTCGGAGTTTGGCTAAGGTCAGTAACCCGGTAGGGCCCATCGCCTATCCAGTGCTCTACCTCCGGCAAGAAACACACGACGCTGCACCTAAATGCATTTCGGGGAGAACCAGCTATCACGGAGTTTGATTGGCCTTTCACCCCTAACCACAGGTCATCCCCCAGGTTTTCAACCCTGGTGGGTTCGGTCCTCCACGAAGTCTTACCTCCGCTTCAACCTGCCCATGGCTAGATCACTCCGCTTCGGGTCTTGGGCGCGCTACTCAATCGCCCTATTCGGACTCGCTTTCGCTACGGCTTCCCCACACGGGTTAACCTCGCAACACACCGCAAACTCGCAGGCTCATTCTTCAAAAGGCACGCAGTCACGACACAAGAAGCAAGCTCCCTGTGCGACGCTCCCACGGCTTGTAGGCACACGGTTTCAGGTACTATTTCACTCCGCTCCCGCGGTACTTTTCACCATTCCCTCACGGTACTATCCGCTATCGGTCACCAGGGAATATTTAGGCTTAGCGGGTGGTCCCGCCAGATTCACACGGGATTTCTCGGGCCCCGTGCTACTTGGGTGTCTCTCAAACGAGCCGCAATGATTTCAGCTACGGGGGTCTTACCCTCTACGCCGGACCTTTCGCATGTCCTTCGCCTATCACTACGGTTTCTGACTCGTCCCGTCGCCGGCAGACGACAGAAGAGAGATCCCACAACCCCGCATGCGCAACCCCTGCCGGGTATCACACGCAAACGGTTTGGCCTCATCCGGTTTCGCTCGCCACTACTCCCGGAATCACGGTTGTTTTCTCTTCCTGCGGGTACTGAGATGTTTCACTTCCCCGCGTTCCCTCCACACTGCCTATGTGTTCAGCAGCGGGTGACAGCCCATGACGACTGCCGGGTTTCCCCATTCGGACACCCCCGGATCACAGCTCGGTTGACAGCTCCCCGGGGCCTATCGCGGCCTCCCACGTCCTTCATCGGTTCCTGGTGCCAAGGCATCCACCGTGCGCCCTTAAAAACTTGGCCACAGATGCTCGCGTCCACTGTGCAGTTCTCAAACAACGACCAGCCACCCGTCACAACCCACCAACAGGCGGACCTTTACCGGGGCCGGCAGAAGGCAACAAGCTCACGCTCGCACCCTCAGACACCCAACAGCGTGCCCGACCCAGCCTCGCAAGACCCTGTGTTCCACGCCGAAGCAGTACTAACAAGTCCTTTGAAACTGTGCCGAATAGTCAACGTTCCACCCATGAGCAACCGTACGAGACATTCGCTCGTAGTCGGCTATGTGCTCCTTAGAAAGGAGGTGATCCAGCCGCACCTTCCGGTACGGCTACCTTGTTACGACTTCGTCCCAATCGCCAGTCCCACCTTCGACGGCTCCCTCCACAAGGGTTGGGCCACCGGCTTCGGGTGTTACCGACTTTCGTGACGTGACGGGCGGTGTGTACAAGGCCCGGGAACGTATTCACCGCAGCAATGCTGATCTGCGATTACTAGCAACTCCAACTTCATGGGGTCGAGTTGCAGACCCCAATCCGAACTGAGACCGGCTTTTTGAGATTCGCTCCACCTCGCGGTATCGCAGCTCATTGTACCGGCCATTGTAGCACGTGTGCAGCCCAAGACATAAGGGGCATGATGACTTGACGTCGTCCCCACCTTCCTCCGAGTTGACCCCGGCAGTCTCCTGTGAGTCCCCATCACCCCGAAAGGCATGCTGGCAACACAGAACAAGGGTTGCGCTCGTTGCGGGACTTAACCCAACATCTCACGACACGAGCTGACGACAGCCATGCACCACCTGTACACCGACCACAAGGGGGCACCCATCTCTGGATGTTTCCGGTGTATGTCAAGCCTTGGTAAGGTTCTTCGCGTTGCGTCGAATTAAGCCACATGCTCCGCTGCTTGTGCGGGCCCCCGTCAATTCCTTTGAGTTTTAGCCTTGCGGCCGTACTCCCCAGGCGGGGAACTTAATGCGTTAGCTGCGGCACGGACGACGTGGAATGTCGCCCACACCTAGTTCCCAACGTTTACGGCGTGGACTACCAGGGTATCTAATCCTGTTCGCTCCCCACGCTTTCGCTCCTCAGCGTCAGTATCGGCCCAGAGATCCGCCTTCGCCACCGGTGTTCCTCCTGATATCTGCGCATTTCACCGCTACACCAGGAATTCCGATCTCCCCTACCGAACTCTAGCCTGCCCGTATCGAATGCAGACCCGGGGTTAAGCCCCGGGCTTTCACATCCGACGCGACAAGCCGCCTACGAGCTCTTTACGCCCAATAATTCCGGACAACGCTTGCGCCCTACGTATTACCGCGGCTGCTGGCACGTAGTTAGCCGGCGCTTCTTCTGCAGGTACCGTCACTTTCGCTTCTTCCCTGCTGAAAGAGGTTTACAACCCGAAGGCCGTCATCCCTCACGCGGCGTCGCTGCATCAGGCTTTCGCCCATTGTGCAATATTCCCCACTGCTGCCTCCCGTAGGAGTCTGGGCCGTGTCTCAGTCCCAGTGTGGCCGGTCGCCCTCTCAGGCCGGCTACCCGTCGTCGCCTTGGTAGGCCATCACCCCACCAACAAGCTGATAGGCCGCGGGCTCATCCTGCACCGCCGGAGCTTTCCACCACCGAGCATGCGCTCAGCAGTCGTATCCGGTATTAGACCCCGTTTCCAGGGCTTGTCCCAGAGTGCAGGGCAGATTGCCCACGTGTTACTCACCCGTTCGCCACTAATCCCCTCCCGAAGGAGGTTCATCGTTCGACTTGCATGTGTTAAGCACGCCGCCAGCGTTCGTCCTGAGCCAGGATCAAACTCTCCGTGAATGTTTCCCCGTAATCGGGGCGACACCACGAGAGCGGAACGACCAGGCGGAATAGGCCCGGTCGTTCACAGCGTCCTCGCTGTGTTTTTCAAAGGAACCTCATCCAGGACCACAAGGATCCGTGGACGGGGTTGTTTTATAGTCTGGCGTTGACTTTTGGCACGCTGTTGAGTTCTCAAGGAACGGACGCTTCCTTTGTACTCACCCGAGAGACTCTCTCAGGCTTTCCTCCGGGCGCTTCCCTTCGGTGTTTCCAACCTTACCAGATCCGTATTCCGTTCCGTTTCCGGTTCGGATTCCGTTTCCGGCCCCCTGTTGGAGCGGGGTTTCGCCTTCTCGCTTTCGCTTTCCGGCTTGCCCGACTTTATCAGATGCGATTCAGTCGGATTCTCCGACCGCCTTCCGGTTGCCCCCTCACGCCGAAGCGCTACAGGGTTCCCGTCGCGGTGGAGCCGTAAACGTACTGGACGGCCGCGCCCGGATGCAAATCGAGGCGGGTGCGGCCGTCCACGCGGCTGACGGGGCGTCAACCGGGCGTGCGTCAGACCTCGACGACCACGGGCAGGATCATCGGGCGCCGGCGGTACTGGTCGGAGACCCAGCGGCCCACCGCGCGGCGGATCAGCTGCTGGAGCTGGTGCGGCTCGGCGATGCCGTCCGCTGCCGCCTTGGCGATGGACTCCTCGATCTTGGGCACCACGGCGTTGAACGACGCGTCGTCGATACCGGAGCCGCGGGCCTGGATCTGCGGGCCGCTGACGACCTTGCCGGTCGTGGAGTCGACGACCACGAAGACCGAGATGATGCCCTCGTCGCCCAGGATGCGGCGGTCCTTCAGGGAGGACTCCGTGACGTCGCCGACCGAGAGGCCGTCCACGTACACGTAGCCGGCCTGGACCTTGCCGACGATCCGCGCCGCGCCGTCGACCAGGTCGACGACCACGCCGTCCTCGGCGATGACGATGTGGTTCTTCGGCACGCCGGTGAGGGCGCCCAACTCGGCGTTGGCGCGCAGGTGGCGCCACTCGCCGTGCACCGGCATCAGGTTCCGCGGCTTGCAGATGTTGTAGAAGTACAGCAGCTCGCCCGCGGAGGCGTGACCGGAGACGTGGACCTTGGCGTTGCCCTTGTGGACGACGTTGGCGCCCCACCGGGTCAGGCCGTTGATCACGCGGTAGACCGCGTTCTCGTTGCCCGGGATGAGGGACGACGCCAGGATCACGGTGTCGCCCTGGACGATCCGGATCTGGTGGTCGCGGTTGGCCATCCGGGACAGCGCGGCCATCGGCTCGCCCTGGGAGCCCGTGCAGACCAGCACGACCTGCTCGTCCGGCAGGTCGTCCAGCGCCTTGACGTCGACGACCAGGCCCGCCGGGACACGCAGGTAGCCCAGGTCACGGGCGATGCCCATGTTGCGGACCATCGAGCGACCGACGAAGGCCACCCGGCGGCCGTACTCGTGCGCGGCGTCCAGGATCTGCTGGATGCGGTGCACGTGGCTGGCGAAGCTGGCGACGATGATGCGCTTCTGGGCGCCGGCGAAGACCGTCCGCAGCACGTTGGAGATGTCGCGCTCCGGCGGGACGAAGCCGGGGACCTCGGCGTTGGTGGAGTCCACCAGCAGCAGGTCGATGCCCTCCTCGCCGAGCCGCGCGAAGGCGGGCAGGTCGGTGAGGCGGCGGTCCAGCGGGAGCTGGTCCATCTTGAAGTCGCCGGTGTGCACCGCCATGCCGGCAGGCGTGCGGATGGCGACCGCCAGCGCGTCCGGGATGGAGTGGTTGACCGCCACGAACTCCAGGTCGAAGGGGCCGATGGCCTCGCGGTGGCCTTCGGCGACCTCCAGGGTGTACGGACGGATCCGGTGCTCCTGGAGCTTCGCCTCGATCAGCGCGAGGGTCAGCTTCGAGCCGATCAGCGGGATGTCCGGCTTCTCGCGGAGCAGGTAGGGGACGCCGCCGATGTGGTCCTCGTGGCCGTGCGTGAGCACGATGCCCTCGATGTCGTCCAGGCGGTCCCGGATGGACGTGAAGTCCGGCAGGATCAGATCGACTCCGGGCTGCTCCTCCTCGGGGAAAAGCACTCCGCAGTCGACGATCAGCAGACGGCCGCCGTACTCGAAGACCGTCATGTTGCGGCCGATCTCGCCGAGACCGCCGAGCGGTGTGACGCGCAGGCCGCCCTCGGGGAGCTTCGGCGGGGGACCGAGTTCAGGGTGCGGGTGACTCAAAAGACTCTCCTCACCACGCACGCCACATGTCCCGGGGACACATGGCGCGCGTGACATTCGTGCACTTGCAGTTGTGGTTGACCGGTGTTCGGTTGTTGCGCTTGTTCAGTTGTGAAGCGGTATTCGGTTGTGAAGTCCGTGGCGGCCCGTCGCGCGGTGGCGCGGTCGGGCGCGCGCCCTCTCCTAGAGCTGTACCCCGCCGGCCGTCAGATCGCGCTTGAGCTGTTCGGTCTGCTCGGGGCCGAGGTCGACCAGGGGCAGTCGCAGCGGCCCGGCCGGGAGACCCTGGAGTGCCAGGCCCCGCTTGGTGGTGATCACGCCCTGGGTCCGGAAGACGCCGGTGAAGACGGGCAGCAGCCGCTGGTGGATCGCCGTCGCCTTGGTGACGTCACCGGCGGCGTACGCCTCCAGCAGGGCACGCAGCTCGGGGGCGACGAAGTGGCCGACCACGGAGACGAAACCGACCGCGCCGACGGACAGCAGCGGCAGGTTCAGCATGTCGTCGCCGGAGTACCAGGCCAGTCCGCTGCGGCTGAGGGCCCAGCTCGCCGCGCCCAGGTCGCCCTTGGCGTCCTTGTTGGCGACGATGCGGGGGTGCTCGGCGAGCCGGACCATCGTCTCGGTCTCGATCGCGGTGCCGCTGCGGCCCGGGATGTCGTAGAGCATCACCGGGAGGTCGGTGGCGTCCGCGACCGTGGTGAAGTGCTGGTACAGGCCCTCCTGAGGGGGCTTGTTGTAGTACGGCGTCACGGCCAGCAGGCCGTGGGCGCCCGCCCGCTCGGCGGCGCGGGCCAGCTCGACGCTGTGCCGGGTGTCGTTGGTGCCGGCTCCGGCCACGATGTGCGCCCGGTCGCCGACGGCCTCCACAACCGCCCGTACGAGCTGCGCTTTCTCCGCGTCGCTGGTGGTGGGCGACTCGCCGGTGGTGCCGTTGACGACGAGGCCGTCGTTGCCGGCGTCGACCAGGTGGGCGGCGAGCCGCTGCGCGCCGTCGAGGTCGAGGGCGCCGTCGGAGGTGAAGGGGGTGACCATGGCGGTCAGGACACGTCCGAAGGGCGTCTGCGGTGTGGAGATCGGAGCCATGGGGGCCACGCTACTCGTTGCTCACCGTGAGGTACTCCCTCGGGGAGTGTGCAATGGATCCCGGCACTGCCTGCTCGGGGGTTCAAACAGCGCCGGGTCCGTTTATTCAGCCTAAATGAAGAGGCCGAAAGGTCGCAATCCGGACAACCCGCCCGTCGGAGCCCGCCGGGGTGCCCGCCCCTCCTCCGGGCTGCCGGGCTACGGAGCGACACGACCCTTCCGGGTCGACGGCGGCGTGGATCGAGGGCACCGACTCCGTCCGCCCGCCAGATGTCCGGTGGTTGAGATTTTTCACAGACGTCCCAGGAATCGGGCACCAAATCGGGCGTTCGAGCGTCTTTACGGGTGACAACACCTTCGAGGTTCCTAGGAGAGCCCCACATGTTCCGCCGGCGAGAGCCCGTACCGTTCGCCTTCGTCGCCGAAGCCGAGCGGTATCGCAGCAACATCACGCCGCCTCCTCAGCGCGCCAGCCGCTCGCAGATCGCAGGGCGGGTGCTGATGGGGCTGACGGTCACCGCCGGGCTGGTCGGAGCGCTTCTGTTCGGCCTGCCCGCGATGGACACCAGCCCGCAGAACACCCACCACTCGCAGAGCTCGCAGGCGTCCGACCGCTGAGGGCGGTTCACCCGAAAAGGGCCCGGTCGAAAGACGACCGGGCCCTTTTCCGTACTCCGAGGGGACCTCAGTGCGCCGTGCGCACCGGCTTCCCGTCGTGCAGGGCGATCGCCCGCTGCATGGCCTTGCGGGCCCGCGGAGTGTCCCGTGCGTCGTGGTAGGCCACGGCGAGCCGGAACCAGCTGCGCCAGTCGTCCGGCGCGGCCTCCGTCTCGGCCCGGCGGCGGGCGAAGACGGCGTCCGCCGAGTCCCGGTCCACCCGGCCGCTGGGCGTCCGCTCCAGCTCGTCGACGGGCAGCCCGCCCTCGGCCTCCAGCTCGCGCGCCAGCCGGTTGGCGTCCCGCGCGAACTTGGTGGTCTGGTAGAGGAACCAGGCGCCGATGAACGGCAGGATCAGGACGGCGATGCCGAAGGCGACCGTGATCGCCGTGCCCTGCTCGATGAGCATGACGCCGCGACTGCCGACCAGGACGAAGTAGACGACCAGGACGGCGGCCAGCCCGAAGTAGACGATCTTCGCGCGCATCGTCGATCAGCCCAGGTCCAGGAAGTGTTCGAGGCCGAAGGTCAGCCCCGGGGTCTGCGGCACGCGGCGGGCGCCCAGCAGGATGCCCGGCATGAAGCAGCTGTGGTGCAGCGAGTCGTGCCGGATGGTGAGGGTCTCGCCGGTGTCGCCGAGCAGCACCTCCTGGTGGGCCAGCAGGCCGCGCAGCCGGACGGAGTGCACGGGGACCCCGTCGACGTCCGCGCCGCGCGCGCCGTCCAGCGCCGTGGTGGTGGCGTCGGGCTGCGGCGGGCAGCCGGCCTCGCGCCGCGCGGCGGCGATCAGCTGCGCGGTGCGGGTGGCGGTCCCGGAGGGGGCGTCCGCCTTGTTCGGGTGGTGCAGTTCGACGACCTCGACCGACTCGAAGAACCGGGCGGCCTGCCGGGCGAAGGTCATGGTCAGCACGGCGCCGATGGAGAAGTTCGGCGCGATGAGCACTCCGGTCGACGGGGAGGCGTCGAGCCAGGAGCGGAGCCGCGCGAGGCGGTCCTCGGTCCAGCCGGTGGTGCCGACGACGGCGTGGATGCCGTTGCGGACGCAGAACTCCAGGTTGTCCATGACGGAGTCGGGGTGCGTCAGCTCGACCGCGACCTGGGCCCCGGCGGCCGTCATGGCCTCCAGGTCGTCGCCCCGGCCCAGCGCGGCCACCAGTTCCATGTCGTCGGCGGCCTCGACGGCCCGGACGGCCTCGGAGCCGATGCGGCCCTTGGCGCCGATGACCGCCACGCGCAGCTTGCTCATCGTTCCTGCTTCCTTCGACGGTGACACTAGGAGACGGCCTCGTGCAGGCGGGCGGCCTGCCTGTCCTTCAACGGGCCGATCACGGACAGCGAGGGGCGCTGTCCCAGGACATCGCGGGCCACCGCGCGGACCTCGTCCGGGGTGACGGCCGAGATGCGGGCCAGCATGTCGTCGACCGACATCTGCTCGCCCCAGCACAGCTCGCTCTTGCCGATGCGGTTCATCAGCGCGCCGGTGTCCTCCAGGCCGAGGACCGTGGAGCCGGAGAGCTGGCCGATCGCGCGGCCGATCTCCTCGTCGGACAGGCCCTCGGAGGCGACCAGGTCGAGCTGGTCGCGGCAGATCCGCAGCACGTCGTGGACCTGGCTGGGCCGGCAGCCGGCGTAGACGCCGAAGAGGCCGCAGTCGGCGAAGCCCGAGGTGTACGAGTAGACCGAGTAGGCGAGGCCGCGCTTCTCCCGGACCTCCTGGAAGAGGCGGGAGCTCATGCCGCCGCCGAGCGCCGTGTTGAGCACGCCGAGCGCCCAGCGGCGCTCGTCGGTGCGGGCCAGGCCGGGCATGCCGAGGACGACGTGCGCCTGCTCGGTCTTGCGGCCCAGCAGCTCCACACGGCCCGCGGTGCGGATGGTGCGGGAGCCGGAGCGCGGCGCGACGGGCACGGCGTCCGTACGGGACAGCGCGCCGGCCCGGTCGAACGCGGCGCGGACCTGGCGGACGACCTTGGCGTGGTCGACGTTGCCCGCGGCGGCGACGACGAGGCGGGTGGGGTCGTAGTGCTTCTTGTAGAAGCGCGCGATCCGGTCGCGGCTCAGCGCGTTGATCGTGTCGACGGTGCCGAGGACCGGGCGGCCGAGGGGGGTGTCGCCCAGCATGGTGTGCGCGAACAGGTCGTGCACACAGTCGCCGGGGTCGTCCTCGGTCATGGCGATCTCTTCGAGGATCACCCCGCGCTCGGCGTCCACGTCCGCCGGGTCGATCAGGGACCCGGTGAGCATGTCGCAGACGACGTCGATGGCCAGCGGCAGGTCGGTGTCGAGGACACGCGCGTAGTAGCACGTGTACTCCTTGGCCGTGAAGGCGTTCATCTCGCCGCCGACCGCGTCGATCGCGGCGGAGATGTCGAGCGCGCTGCGCTTGGCCGTGCCCTTGAAGAGCAGGTGCTCAAGGTAGTGGGTGGCACCGTTGAGCGTCGGGGTCTCGTCGCGGGAGCCGACGTTGGCCCAGATGCCGAAGGTGGCGGAGCGGACGGACGGCAGGGTCTCGGTGACGACCCGGAGGCCGCCGGGGAGGGTGGTCCTGCGGACCGTGCCGATGCCGTTCTCGCCCTTGAGAAGCGTTTGGGTACGGGCGACGGCCCGCCCCTCCGAGGAGGTGCGGGCCGTCTTCCGTGTACTACGGGACGTCACTTGGCGGACTCGTCCTTGGTCTCGGCGGTGTCGTCGTTCTCGCCCTCGATCACGGGGACGAGGGAGAGCTTGCCGCGCTGGTCGATCTCGGCGATCTCGACCTGGACCTTGGCGCCGACGCCGAGCACGTCCTCGACGTTCTCCACACGCTTGCCGCCGGCGAGCTTGCGGATCTGCGAGATGTGCAGCAGGCCGTCCTTGCCGGGCATGAGGGAGACGAAGGCACCGAAGGTGGTGGTCTTGACGACCGTGCCCAGGTACCGCTCGCCGACCTCCGGCATGGTCGGGTTGGCGATCGCGTTGATCGTGGCGCGGGCGGCCTCGGCAGAGGGGCCGTCGGCGGCACCGATGTAGATGGTGCCGTCGTCCTCGATGGTGATCTCGGCGCCGGTGTCCTCCTGGATCTGGTTGATCATCTTGCCCTTGGGGCCGATGACCTCACCGATCTTGTCCACCGGGATCTTGACGGTGATGATCCGCGGGGCGTTGGGGGACATCTCGTCCGGCGTGTCGATGGCCTCCATCATCACGTCGAGGATGTGCAGGCGTGCGTCGCGGGCCTGCTTGAGGGCCGCGGCCAGAACGGAGGCCGGGATGCCGTCCAGCTTGGTGTCGAGCTGGAGGGCGGTCACGAACTCCTTGGTGCCGGCGACCTTGAAGTCCATGTCGCCGAAGGCGTCCTCCGCACCGAGGATGTCGGTGAGGGTGACGTAGTGGGTCTCGCCGTCGATCTCCTGGGAGATCAGGCCCATGGCGATGCCGGCGACCGGGGCCTTCAGGGGCACACCGGCGTTCAGCAGCGACATGGTGGAGGCGCAGACCGAGCCCATGGAGGTCGAGCCGTTGGAGCCCAGCGCCTCGGAGACCTGGCGGATCGCGTAGGGGAACTCCTCGCGCGACGGCAGGACGGGCATGAGCGCGCGCTCGGCGAGGGCGCCGTGGCCGATCTCGCGGCGCTTCGGGGAGCCGACGCGGCCGGTCTCGCCGGTGGAGTACGGCGGGAAGTTGTAGTTGTGCATGTAGCGCTTGCGGGTCACCGGGGAGAGGGTGTCCAGCTGCTGCTCCATGCGGAGCATGTTGAGGGTGGTGACGCCCAGGATCTGGGTCTCGCCACGCTCGAACAGGGCGGAGCCGTGGACCCGCGGGATGGCCTCGACCTCGGCGGCCAGGGTGCGGATGTCGGTGACACCGCGGCCGTCGATGCGCTTCTTCTCCTTGATGACGCGCTCCCGGACCAGGGACTTGGTCAGCGAGCGGTACGCGGCGGAGATCTCCTTCTCGCGGCCCTCGAACTCCGGGAGGAGCTTCTCGGCGGCGAGCGCCTTGACGCGGTCCAGCTCGGCCTCGCGCTCCTGCTTGCCGGCGATGGTGAGCGCCTGGGCCAGCTCGGGGCGGACGGCGGCGGTCAGCGCCTCCAGGACGTCGTCCTGGTAGTCCAGGAAGATCGGGAACTCGCCCTCGGGCTTGGCGGCCTTGGCGGCGAGGTCGGCCTGGGCGCGGCAGAGGACCTTGATGAAGGGCTTCGCGGCCTCGAGACCGGCGGCGACGACCTCCTCGGTGGGGGCCTCGGCGCCGTCCTTGACCATCTGGATGGTCTTCTCGGTGGCCTCGGCCTCGACCATCATGATCGCGACGTCGCCGTCCGGGAGGACGCGGCCGGCCACGACCATGTCGAAGACGGCGTCCTCGAGCTCGGTGTGGGTCGGGAACGCCACCCACTGGCCCTTGATCAGGGCGACGCGGGTGCCGCCGATGGGGCCGGAGAAGGGCAGGCCCGCGAGCTGCGTGGAGCAGGAGGCGGCGTTGATGGCGACCACGTCGTAGAGGTGGTCGGGGTTGAGCGCCATGATCGTCTCGACGATCTGGATCTCGTTGCGCAGGCCCTTCTTGAAGGAGGGGCGCAGCGGGCGGTCGATCAGGCGGCAGGTGAGGATCGCGTCCTCGGAGGGCCGGCCCTCGCGGCGGAAGAAGCTGCCGGGGATCTTGCCGGCGGCGTACATCCGCTCCTCGACGTCCACCGTGAGCGGGAAGAAGTCGAGCTGGTCCTTGGGCTGCTTGGACGCGGTGGTGGCCGACAGCACCATGGTGTCGTCGTCCAGGTACGCGACGGCGGAGCCGGCGGCCTGCTTGGCCAGGCGGCCCGTCTCGAAGCGGATGGTGCGGGTGCCGAAGGCGCCGTTGTCGATGACGGCCTCGGCGTAGTGGGTCTCGTTCTCCACCAGGGATATCTCCTCGTCGGATCCATGTGCCGTCCGCGCCCGTGTGGCGGGACGGTGGTGGAGGGCGCGCTGTGCTCTGTGCGGGCCGGTCTTCGATCGAAGCACCCGGAATTCCCCGTTCCGGGGGCCACTACCGAGGACCGGCGGAGAGTCCGCGCTCCTCCTCGTTCACGGCGTATACCTCGTGTACCTCGTGTACCCGGTATGCGCCGTGTTCGTTATGCCGTGCGTTGTGCCGTTGTGGGACCAGAGTACAAAGCTTCCGGGTCCCACGAGATACGCGAAGGGAGCGGCCCCCCGAAGTGGGAACCGCTCCCTCGTTCACGTCTTACTTGGCGCCGGCGGCACCGCGGCGGATGCCGAGGCGCTCGACCAGGGCGCGGAAGCGCGTGATGTCCTTCTTCGCCAGGTACTGCAGCAGGCGGCGGCGCTGGCCGACCAGCAGCAGCAGACCACGGCGGGAGTGGTGGTCGTGCTTGTGCGTCTTGAGGTGCTCGGTCAGGTCCGAGATGCGGCGGGTGAGCAGCGCGACCTGGACCTCGGGGGAGCCGGTGTCGCCCTCCTTGGTGGCGAACTCGGACATGATCTGCTTCTTCGTAGCGGCGTCGAGCGACACGCGATACTCCTTATGAGTCTCGTTTGGCCACCGAGTGCCCCTGGTCTTGGTCTCAGGGGAGCTTCCGTTACTCGGGAGGCGGGGTCCGCTGGGCGCTGTCCCCAGACACCGCGGAGGGCGGTCCGGGGGCGCGTACACATACGGCCGTCACACAGCGTACCAGCAGCCCTGACCGGGGCGTCACCCGCTGGTCATGCTCCGGGCCGCGGAGTACACGTCGAGCACCGCGAGGCACAGGGGCACCAGGGCGAGCAGGAAGGCGCTCTCGGCGAGGTCGGAGAGGCGGCCCCAGAAGGGGGAGAGCCCCTTCTTGGGGACGATCAGCGCGATGCCGACGATCAGCGCGGCACCGGCGGCGACGGCCGCCGCCAGCCACACGGTGTGCACGTCGAGCGGTCCGCGGTCGCCCTCCATCACCATCTTGCGGACCGCCTCGCCCGGCGGGTTCAGGGACAGGCCGAGCACCAGCAGGCCGAGACCCGCGAGACCGGCCGCGAGGACGGCCGAGACCTGCGCGGTGTAGCGGAAGAGACGGGCGCGCAGCAGCATGGCGGCGCCGGTGGCCAGGGCCAGCAGCTGCGCCCACACGTCATGGGAGAAGCCGAGGACGGCGCAGGCGCCGGCGACGACCGCCGCGCTGCCGCCGACCAGGCCGAGCAGCATCTCGTGGCCCCGGCGCGCCTGCGCCGCGACGCGGTCGGCGTCGACGGGGTCCGCGGCCGGGACGCCCGGCTCGCGGTCGGGGTCGCCGGCGGTGGCCGACCGGGGGGCGGCGTAGCCGATGGGCAGCCGGGCGACGCGGGCGGACAGCCCGGGGAGGAAGGCGAGGGCGCCGACCGCGACGACGGCGCAGACGGCGGCGGTGTCGGTGGGGCTCGCGCCGGCCAGGATCGCGCAGAAGGTGGCGAGGGTGCCGACCGCGGAGGCGAAGACGGCGGCGACGAAGGGGGCGTCCCCGCTGGGCATGACCGCGGCGAGCACCACGGAGGCGACGAGGACGGTGACGCAGCCGAGCAGGAACTGGAGGCGGCCGACGCCCTCGCCGTCCCGGAGGGCGATCAGGCCGGATCCGGCGATCATCAGGTGCGGCAGGGCGGAGAGGCCCATGGCGACGGCGGAGGGCCGGTCGTCGTAGATCCGGGCGCGGACGCCGGAGAGGGCGGTCAGCAGGATGCCGACCGCGGCGGCGATGACGCCGGGCAGGCTGTGCATGTCGTGCCGCGCGGGGTCGGCGAACCAGAGGACGAAGCCCAGCAGGACGAGCAGCAGGGAGCCGCCGGCCAGGCCGGAGGCGCGCAGCAGCCGCTCGTTCCACAGGGTGCGGTCGCGGGTGACGGCGGCGGCGACCGCGTCGGCGACGTCGTCGTAGACGGCGGTCGGCAGCGACTCGGTGAACGGACGCAGGCGCAGGAGCGCGCCGTCGAGCACGCGCTGGGCGCCGAGCGAACGCGCCGGTTCGAGCACCGTGCCGTCGGTGCCCACCAGGTGGTAGCCGGGCGGGGTGGTCCCCTCGGCGGTGTGCCCGGTGAGCCGGAGGATCTCCGGGAGGAGATCGGCGACGGCGACGTCGTCGGGGAGGGCGACGTCGATCCGGCTGTCGGGCGCGACGACCGTCACTCGGCTGTAACCGGTCGTTGTGGTCGGACTCACCTTGGAGGGCCCCCTCGTTGCCTGCTGTTCCACCCGCCGGTTCCCGCGGTCTGCCGCCGGTGGTCCCGCGTGTTGACGGGCCGACACCATACCGGGGCCCACCGCTGTGTTATGCACGTAGGATCATCGTCGCGCGGAGACAGGCCACCACCAGGGGGGCGCCGGTCGCAACCGCCCAGTCCGCACGCGAGGGATTGATACTCCGGTGAGTCAGATCGTCGTCAAACGTCCGCCCCGGGTGCTGCCGCCCGAGCCCGACGCGGATGAGCTGCAGCTCGAATCCCCTCCCGAACTGCCCCGCGGGCAGCAGGAGGGCATGGCGATGCAGCTGCTGCCCATGCTCGGCATGGGCTCGTCGGTCGTCTTCTTCTTCATGCCCGGCACCCAGCCGTTCATGAAGGTCATGGGCGTGATGATGCTGCTGTCGACGGTCGCGATGGCCATCGCGCAGGTCGTCCGCTACCGCAAGGGCTCGCAGGGGGCGGCCGTCGACGGCCGGCGCGACTACCTCAAGTACCTGGCGCAGACCCGGCGGAAGGTGCGGCGCACGGCGCGGGCGCAGCGGGACGCGCAGTTCTATCTGCACCCCGGCCCGGAGCAGTTGTGGGCGCTGGTCGCCGAGCGCAGCCGGCTGTGGGAGCGGCGCGTCTCCGACAAGGACTTCGGACAGGTGCGGATCGGGCTGGGCCCGCAGCAGCTGTGGACGCCGCTGGTGGCGCCGACCACGGCGCCGGTGGACGAGCTGGAGCCGCTGTCGGCCGGTGCCATGCAGCAGTTCCTGGCGACGCACGGCTCGCTGGACGGGCTGCCGGTCGCGGTGTCGATGCGCGCCTTCTACCACGTGGTCGTCACCGGCGAGGCGGACGCCGTGCGGGGCGCCGCCCGGTCGATGGTGGCGGGCCTGGCCGCCCTGCACTCCCCCGACGACCTGGTGATCGCGGTGGTCGCGGACGGCGAGGCGGCGCCGGAGTGGGACTGGAGCAAGTGGCTGCCGCACACCCAGGCGCCCGGCACGGCCGACGGCGCGGGTACGAAGCGGCTGTTCAGCGACCACCTGCCGGAGGTGGAGGAGCTGCTGGGCAAGCGGCTGGAGGGACGCACCCGGTTCAGCCGGGACGCCCAGCCGCTGCTCGACCAGCCGCACGTCGTGGTGGTGCTGGACGGCGGCGCGGTGCCGCCGGAGTCGCTGCTCGCCTCGCCCGAGGGCCTGCAGGGCGTCACCGTCCTGGAGATCGCCCCGGGCGAGGAGGACGAGCCGCGCGGCGGGCTGTGCGTCACCGTCCGGCCGGGCGCGCTGCGCCTGGAGTCGGCGACCGCCGTCTACCAGGGCGTACCCGACGACCTGCCGGTGCCGGTCGCGGAGGCGCTCGCCCGGCAGATGGCCCCGCTCTGCCTGGGCGCCGCCGGGGACGACGAGGAACCGCTGCTGGCCAACCTGGAGTTCACCGACCTGCTGGGACTGGGCGACGCCGCCTCCGTGGACACGGCCACGACGTGGCGGCCGCGCTCGCGGGCCGACCGGCTGCGGGTGCCGATCGGCGTCGGCGAGGACGGCACGCCCGTCATGCTCGACCTCAAGGAGGCCGCGGAGGACGGCATGGGCCCGCACGGCCTCTGCGTCGGCGCCACCGGTTCCGGCAAGTCCGAGCTGCTGCGGACGCTGGTGCTGGGCCTGGCCGTCACCCATTCGTCCGAGAACCTGAACTTCGTCCTCGCCGACTTCAAGGGCGGCGCGACCTTCTCCGGCATGGCCGAGCTGCCGCACGTCGCGGCCGTCATCACCAACCTCGCCGACGACCTCACCCTCGTCGACCGCATGCGCGACTCCATCACCGGCGAGCTCCAGCGCCGCCAGGAGCTGCTGCGCGCCGCGGGCAACTACGCCAACCTCAACGACTACGAGAAGGCCCGGGCCGCGGGCGCGCCGCTGGAGCCGCTGGCCTCGCTGGTGCTGGTCATCGACGAGTTCAGCGAACTCCTCACGGCCAAGCCGGACTTCATCGACATGTTCATCCAGATCGGCCGCATCGGCCGGTCCCTGGGCGTGCACCTGCTGCTGGCCTCGCAGCGGCTGGAGGAGGGCCGGCTGCGCGGTCTGGACACCTACCTGTCGTACCGGATCGGTCTGCGGACCTTCTCCGCCGCCGAGTCCCGCACCGCGCTGGGCGTGCCGGACGCGTACCACCTGCCGTCCGTCCCCGGCTCCGGCTACCTGAAGTTCGGCACCGACGAGATGACGCGGTTCAAGGCCGCCTACGTGTCGGGCACGTACCGCGACGGCGCGGGCGCCCTGACGCGTACCGGACCGCTGCCCGCCGACCGCCGACCGGTGCTGTTCACGGCGGCGCCGGTGCCGGTCCGCTACCAGGCGCCGGACCCCGACTTCAGCTACACCCCGGCGCGGCCGGACGACGACGCGCTCGCCGACACCGTCCTCGACGTGATCGTCCGCCGGCTGGAGGGGCAGGGCCCGGCCGCCCACCAGGTGTGGCTGCCGCCGCTCAACAAGGCGCCCTCCATGGACCAGTTGCTCCCCCGCCTGACGGCCACCCCCGAGCGCGGCCTGCACTGCCCGGACCCGCAGACCACCGGCGGCCTGCGGGTGCCACTGGGCCTGCTGGACAAGCCGTTCGAGCAGCGGCGCGACGTGCTGGTCCGGGACTTCTCCGGCGCGGCCGGCCACATGCTGATCGTGGGCGGTCCGCGCTCCGGCAAGTCCACGCTGCTGCGCACCCTGGTCTCCGGGTTCGCGCTCACCCACACCCCGCACGAGGTGCAGTTCTACGGACTCGACTTCGGCGGCGGCGGGCTGAGCGCCGTCGAGGGGCTGCCGCACGTCGGCGGCATCGCCTCCCGGCTGGATCCGGAGAAGGTCCGCCGGACGGTCGCCGAGGTGACCGGCATCCTCAACCGGCGCGAGGAGTTCTTCCGCGACAACAGCATCGACTCCATCGCCACCTACCGCCGGCTGCGCGCCGCCGGCCGGCTGCCCGACCAGCCATGGGGCGACGTCTTCCTCGTCATCGACGGCTGGCAGACGTTCAAGACGGACTACGAGATGCTGGAGCCGTACATCGCCGACATCACCACGCGCGGTCTCGGCCTCGGCGTCCACCTCGTCGTCACCGTCTCCCGCTACATGGAGATGCGGGCCGCGCTCAAGGACCAGTTCCTGAGCCGACTGGAACTGCGGCTGGGCGACCCGCTCGACTCCGAGCTCGACCGGAAGATCGCCGTGAACGTCCCGGTGGGCGTGCCCGGCCGCGGTATCACCGCCGAGAAGCTGCACTTCCTGGCCGGTCTGCCGCGCATCGACGGCGGTTCGGGCGGCGGCGACGACCTCTCGGACGCCACCGCCGATTTCGTCAAGACGGCCGTGGACGCCTGGCCGGGCCCGCACGCGCCGCAGGTGCGGATGCTGCCGCGGATGCTGTCCGCCCGCGAACTGCCCGACGGGCACGCGCAGCCGGGCCGCGGCGTGGCCATCGGCCTCGACGAGATGAACCTCGCGCCCGTCTTCGTCAACTTCGACACCGACCCGTTCTTCGCGGTCTACGGCGAGAGCGAGTCCGGGAAGACAGCGCTGCTGCGGCTGCTGATCAAGCAGCTCACCGAGCGGTACTCGCCCGAGGAGGCGCTGTTCCTCGTCGCCGACTACCGGCGCAGCCTGCTGGAGTGCGTGCCGGAGCCCTACCTCGTGGGCTACGCCACCACCCAGAACGCGTTCGACGAGTACCTCACCGACATGAACACCCTGATCGGCAGCCGCATCCCGGGCACGGACGTGACCCCGCAGCAGCTCCGGGACCGCAGCTGGTGGAAGGGCCCGCGGGCGTTCATCATCGTCGACGACTACGACCTGGTCGCCACGTCTTCCGGCAACCCCATGGCGCAGCTCGTCGACAACCTGCCCTACGCGCGCGACGCCGGCGTCAACATCATCCTCGCCCGCAGCAGCGCGGGCGCCGGCCGCTCCGCGTACGAGCCGTTCATCCAGCGCTTCAAGGAGCTGGGTGCCCAGGGTGTGCTGCTGTCCGGCAACTCGAGCGAGGGCGAACTCCTCGGCAACGTCAAGCCGCGCCCGCTGCCGCCGGGCCGGGGTCTGTTCGTGTCGCGGCGGGGTGGGGCGTCGCTGGTGCAGACGGGGTGGGTGGCTTTGGCGGAGTAGGGGTGGTTCGGGGCGGGTGAGGGCGTGGAGGTCTCACGCCTTCACGCCTTCACGCCTTCACGCCTTCACGCCTTCACGCCTTGAGGCTCCAGGCGTCGACGAGTGTGTGGCGGCGGCGGTTGGTGAACGCTTCCAGGGCTCCGGTGCCGAGGTAGTAGGTGCCGGAGGGATGGAGGAGGAAGAAGCGGTCGGTCTCGTCCACGAGGTGGACCGACCCCTCGTACGTCTCGTAGGCCACGGGGAAGAGGCGCTGCCCGAGGTGCGCCGCGAGTTCCGCGACGTCCGCGGCGATCTCGACGTGTCCGCCGTCCGGTTCGGTGACGAGGTGCACCCGGTCCGAAAGGGGCAGGCGCAGGCCGCCGTAGGCGCGGAGGAACGACAGCGCCGGGCGCGACGGGGTGAGTTCCTCGCCCTGGTCGTGGAAGTCGCGGACGCGTCGGGCGACGCGCGGCGCGAGGACGTCCCCGATGTCGCGGCCGGGGTACCAGCCGTGGGCGGTGAGCCAGGCCGCGGTGGGGTCGGGGGTGGTGGGGCCAGGGGCGGTGGGGTCGGGGGCGACGGGGTCGGGGATGTTGGAGCCGGGGGCGGTGGGGTCTTCCCGTCCCGGCATGCCTCAGCCCTGCGACGTACCCGACGCGACCGACGCGGTGGCGGTGGCGGTCGTGTCCGATGTGCCGACGGGGGCGAGCACGCGCTGGCTCGCGTAGCCGGACAGTTCGTCGAGGGCACCGGCCAGGCCGTCGCCCTTCTCGAGGGCGGTGCGGGTCTTCGCCGTCAGCCGTACGCCGATGCCCTCGGCGCCCTGCCGGCCGGCGGAGACCGTGCAGGTCACGCCGGGGTGCGGGCGTCTTCCCGACGTGCCGGGGAGGAGCTCGACGGACTTCTCGGCCGCTCCGAGCGGGACCTCGCCCACGGCTTCGCGGACGTTCCCGAGAAGCGTTTCCGCGCTGTCGTCGAGCGAGCCCGGCGCGAGGCGGAAGACCTCGTCCAGCCGTACGGGTCCGTGCCCGCGCAGGCCGACGACACGGAAGCGGACGGCGCGGGTCGCGAGCAGGCCGTGCCGGTGCAGTACGTAGACGAGCACCATGCCGGTCTTGACCAGGTCCGCCACCACGTCCTCGGCCGGCAGGCGGCCGAGCCGCCAGCCCTGGTCGACGGCGGCGATCCGGCGCGGCGCACGGCCCTCGGCGAGGGCGGCCAGGCCCTCTTCCACGGAGTCCCCGAGGACCCACCAGCCCCCGGTGTCGGCGACGAACAGCCGCCCCTCCTCGTCGACGAAGAGCGGCGTCTCCGTGTCCGTGACCCCCAGCGGGAACAGCCGCACGCCGATCTCCCGGCCGAAGTCGGCCGCGGCACGGACGGTGAAGCGGGCCCGCGCCGGATCGACGACGCAGCCACGTGCCGCCACCTCGACCCCGGGACCGGCCGGCCGCACGGTCAGGCCGTGGAACGACCGCAGCGCGTTCTCCGCCGCGGGGAAGGGCTCCCAGGAGACGGTACCGTCCGGCGAGACGGTGCTGACCGCCGTCAGCATGCCGTGCAGGGCGTTGTATCCGGCGTCGCGTTCCGGCGACCAGCCCGCCGCTATCAGCGCTTCGCGACCTCGTCCTCTTCCGCTCATGGGCACTCTTCCGCTCATGGGCGACTGATCCCGACGCCCAGGCGGTCGAGGAGGGCGGTGCAGGAGCGGCAGGGCAGAGTGGTCTCCCCGTGCTCCGGGTCGCCCTCCTCGCGGATCTTCACCGACATCACCATCGCCCCGGCGAAGTGCGCGGCGCCCTCGTCGAGGCCGGTGTGCCCGCCGTCGCTCCGGCCCTCGTCCAACCCCCAGAACTGGTCGGACACGAGAGCGGATTCGGCGCAATAGCCGATGTAGGGCTCGCGGAGCTCAGGGGGCAGCGTGTCGAAGAAGTGCCGCACGGCCGGGTGGAGGTCGGGGGTGCCCGGGCCGGACAGGTTGGTCATGCTGAAAATCTTGCCTTGCACGAGCAGGCTCGCGGCGACGCCGGGGGAAATATCAGACATAGAAATCCTCCGCGTCCTGCATCAGCGTGCCCCGCAGCCGCTTCGCGAAAGCGCCCCAGGCGTCCTCGCCCACATAATAGCGGCCGCTCCAATGCTGATAGAAGCAGCGTCCCAGATCGTCCATGAGCAAGAATCCGGCTTCGGACGTCTCGCCTCCCACCGGGAACAACGGGCGTCCGAGGTCTTCTGAGAACTCCGCAAACTCCGCCGCATCGCCTTCGTATCCCACGGTGGGGTCGACGATCCAACGGATCTCCGGGGTTTCCGGATACGCAAGGTCCAAGCCGCCGAAGGAGTGCAGGAATCGCACCGATGCCTCGGAAGGCCGGAGCGGATGGCCTTGCCGTGTGCTGTCCTCCACCCGTTCCGCGATCAGCCGATCGGCCTGATCGCCGATGTCCCTCTCAGGGGACCAGCCATGACTTCTCAGCCATTCTTCGACAACCGACTTGGGGATTTCTGCTCCCACGGGGACTCCTCAACTACACCTGGACACTAAATGGGTGTGACACCCAGGGCGGGCAACATGTGTTCGCACGACCGGCACGGCGGTTTGTACTGCCCGTGCACCAACCCGATTTTCGGGACATCGCCGATCTGACGCGTGTGGACGACCGCTCCGGACAACGCCTTCTTCGCATCCTCAGCCGTCCTGATGGACTGCCCTGTCGGATCCATTTGATGAAGCCGGTCCGAGATGAGCGCCACTTCGGCGCACTTGCCGTGCCCCGCTCCCACTTTTCCGATCCTGCCCGCGTCGCTGTCAGCCCTGATGTCGTCCAGGACTTGCCCTAGCACGGGGTGCACCGCCGGGTGCTTGTTGGGATCGCCCTTGTACCGTTGGCTGGTCCCCGTGTGCGAGGTCACCACTCCATTGTGCAGGAGGCTTCCCGCGCAACCGGGCAGGGACCGTTCCTTGCCCACCTGCTCGGGCAGGGGCTCCTGGCGGCCATCGGGCGCAGGCGCATTCTTGCTGTCATCGGCAAGGTGCCGCGCCTCACGCTTCATGACGTCTCGCTGGCCCGCCTCGTCGAGATGCGCGACGTCCAGCGCATCACGCCGGTGGTGCCGCATCTTTCCAGCGCTCTGCCCGTGCCAGTCGGGCTGCGGGTTCATCGGCTGCCCCTGGGGACTCCCAGCACCGGGACCGCTACCGCCGGAGCCTCCCGAGCCACCTCCGCCCTTGCCGCCGCTTCCGCCGTTCCCGCCGCCCGAGCCGTTCGCCGGCTTCTGGTCGGGGTGGCGGTTCTTGACGCCGTCCATGCCGTCCTGGACGTGCTTGTCGTGCTTCTTCTGGGCCTTGCCCGCCTCGGAGAGGCCCTCGCCGACGTCATTCAGGTGCTTCTTGAGCTGCCCGTGCGCGTCACCGAGGGACTTCATCGCCTTCTCGGTGACCTCCTCGATCGCCTTGGCCAGCGAACCGCGGCCGCGCGTGCGGCCGAAGTGGTGGCGGGAGGCGTGGAGATGCTTGCCGCCCTTCTCCTCAAGGTGCTTGGAGTGCTCGTGCACCTTGCCGGTGAAGGTGTTGTGCTCGTGCTCGTCGAAGACGAGGTCACTGCCGCCACCGCCGCCCCCACCGGCACTCGCGAGGATGAGGCCGCCTCCCCCGCCGCCCCCACCCCCCGCGCTGGCGATCTTCAGGTTGTCCTTGCCGGCCTGGAGCGTCTGCTTGAGGTTGATGCCGTCCTGCGCACCGAGGCCGTCGGAGACGACCTGGACGACGAGGTCCGTCGTCATCGAGTCCAGGGCGGCGAAGACCGGCCCCGTCACCACGGACATCACTTCCTGCACAGCGGCCTCGGCCGCCCCCTTCAGGATGCGCTTGACGACCGTCCGCGTGACCGCGACACCACCCAGCGCGCCGAGCTCCGAAAGCCCCAGGGTGAACGGTGCGGCGGCCTGCGCCGTCGCCACCTCGGCCGCCAGGATGCCGAGTTGGACGATGGCCGCGCCCTTGGCACCGGCCACGACGACCGCCGCCGCGTCCAGGCCACCGGCCAGCAACCGTCCCGCCTCGGCGAGGTTGTGCAGGTGCTTGCCGTTGAGCTTGCGGACGTGTCCCTCGATGGCCTCCGTCATCTCACCGCGGTTGGTGGAGATGAGCCGGTTCAGAGCGACGTTGGAGTCTCCCCGGCCCGCGTCCACGTCGGTCGCGAAACCGCGGAGCGACTTGGCCATCTCGCGGTAGTCGTCCTCGTCGACGTTCGGCCAGTTGACGCCGATCAGGTCGAGCACGAAGGCCAATTTGTCCGGTAGGACGACTCCCATCTCTGTTCCCCCGTCAGAACACTGTCAAAATCCGAACCCTTCGACCTTAGGCAAGAATCCGTTGGTCCTCAATTTCGATACCCGTGGCGGAGCGCACACCTGCGCCGCGTGCCCTGGATCCCCTCGGGCACTTGCCGAAAGCCCCGGTGACGCTTGCCCGGTGGCCGGTAGCCTGACCGCGGGTCCACGGGTGTGGACCCGCGGCGTTCGTCATCCGTGCGGAAAGGAACTCCTCTGATGGCTACCCAGCGTGAGACGGAAGAGCTGTACGCCATGGACATCTCCGGCGTGGAATGGCTCAGCGCTCCGGACACCCCGACGAAGGAGCGCGTGGAAATCGCCTACCTCCCGGGCGGCGCCGTCGCCATGCGCAACTCCGAGGACCCGGACACGGTGCTGCGGTACACGGCGAGCGAGTGGCGGGCGTTCGTCCTGGGCGTGCGGGACGGCGAGTTCGACATCACGTGATGTGACGTGGCCCCCTGCCGTCTCCTGAGGAGCCGGCAAGGGGCCACGGTTGTCTCCGACGTCGCCCGACGTCGGTCAGGAACCGCCCGGTGGACGACCGCCGCCGGGCGGGGGCATCGGGGGCTGCGGGGGCTGCTGGGGCTGCTGCTGCGGGTACGGCGGATCCATCGGCGCCGTACCTCCGTACGGGCCCGCGGCGACGGCCGACTGCATCTGCTGCTTGCGCGCCCGGGCCTTGCGCCGCCCGCGACGCACCATGAGGGCCACCAGCACCGCGCCGGGCACGGCGACGGCTATGGCGCCGCCGATGAACCAGGGCAGGTTGTCGTCCTTGCCCTTGCCCTTGCTCTTCTTGCCGGTCGCGCCCGCGGGTTCGTGAGTGGCGGGAGCGGTCGGGCTCGCGCTCTTCCCGGACGACTTGTCGGCCTTCTCCGCGGCAGCGACCAGCGGGTTGACGTCAGGCGGGCCGGGGTCGCCCTTGTTCTCCAGCACGTTCTCGCGGGGACGGATCATGCCGTAGCCGACGTACTCGCTGGGCACCTTGCCGTGTGGCGGCCTGCCGGCGGTGTCCAGGAGGACGCGCAGGACTTGGTTGCCGGTCCACTTGGGGTGCAGGGACCAGACGAGGGCGGCGCTGGCGGAAGCAAGAGCGGTGGCGTGGCTGGTGCCCCTGCCACGGCAATACCCCGTTTTCCCCTCGCACACCGTGGGAATGTCGACCCCGGGAGCGGACAAGGCTACCTGCGGGCCATGCGTGGAGAACTTCCCCGTTCGCAGGCGCGTGTCGACAGCGCTGACCCCCACGACCCCGCGCGTCGCCGCCGGGTAGGAGGCGATATTGGTCCTGCTCCCCTCATTACCCACGGCCGCGAAAAGAAGCTTTCCTCGTTTGACCGCATAGTCGACGGCACGTTGGAGCTGCGCCTTGTGTTTGTCATCCACTGAGGCAGCGTCGCTGCCAATGGACATGCTGATGATTTTCGCATCACTGTCGGCCGCATACCTGATACCGTCGGCGATCGGCGAGGTGTCACCCAATCCCATCTTCATCTTCACAGGCAGGATGCGAACTCCGGGGGCGAGCCCCTTGACCTGCATATCGCTTTGCCCATCACCGGCGATGAGCGCCGACATGGCGGTCCCGTGAAGGTCACTGGCCTCGCGACCGTCGTCGCCCTCTCCACCGGAAATATAGCTCTTCCCGGGGAGGACTTTCCCCTGCAATTCCGGCTGGGAAGAGCGCACACCGGAGTCCAGCACCGCGACGGTGATGCCTTTTCCTGTGGTCTTTTCCCACATGCGCTCGGCCTGCATGGTCTCCAGGTACCACTGACCCTCGCGAACCGTTCCGGCATGCGCGGAGGGGGCGACCACGCCGCCGAAGGCAAGCAGAGAACTCAGGGAGGATGCCAAAACCAGCACTCGGCGACGAGCGCCCCTCATCATCATCTTCTTCACGTGTTCTCTGCTCACCATCCGGCGTCGTTACGGGTGTTACTGGACTACTGGGGGAACACTTTCGGGCCCGCCCCCGGTCCAAGTCTCCTCGTCTTCCGTCAGGTAGCCGGGCCCCTGGGAACGCTTGCGCTCCTTCTCCGCTCCACGCTTGTTCGTCCCAGCGGCGCTGCCCCCACGGACCAGCCCGCTCCCCCCCGGCGTGAACTCACGCCGAGATCCCTGGGCTCCGGAAGGCCCTTCCACGACACCACCAGGTTGCGACGCATATCGCTTCCCGGCACCGCCTGGCCCGCGAGAAGGAGAACTCGGGCCCATGCTCCCCGGAGCGCCCATCATTCCACGGCCCATTTGCTGAGACTCACCGCCGATGACAGTCCCGCGCGGAACCCCTCGGCCGCTCCCCGCCCCGGGCCCTGTCAAAGGCGTGCCGCCGATGACACCGGTATCGGTCCTCGGCAAGGCGGGTACCTTTCCGACCGCAGGGACACCGACGCGACCGGGACCGACGACACTCCGCCCTGGGCGGCCCGTGCTCACCGGCGAAGTCGGCGTGGTCTTGGGTCCGTTGCTTCCTTGCGGCCGGCTGTCTCCGGGGCGGGGATACCCCGGAAGGGTCGGCAGCGGAGGCATCGGCGGAACGGATCGAGTGGGGTCGCTAGGAGTGTGGGGCCCCGTGCTGGGTGGGATCGTCGGAGCAGGCGCGGGAGGCGCGGCCGGTCCACTGTCGATCCGGGTGCCTGTCGGGCCCTGGTCGGAGCCCGTACCGTCGTGCCCACCCGAAGGTACGTGCACCGGTCCCGTTCCGGTGTCACCAGGCGCAGGAGACGGAACATGTGCGCTTGGCGCGTCCGAGTACGAAGGACCGGTCGTGCGCGTTGCCGCGCCGCCCCCGCCCTCGGCGCCACCACCCGCCGCGGAGCTGTAAGGCTGCCCCCCACCGGAACCGCCGGCGGCGGATCCACCAGACGAGCTATACGGCTCGTCCCACTCGCCATCCCCGAAACCCGCCTTGCCCGGCATCGGGCGGAGCTCCGGAAATTCCAGCCCCCGAAGCGTGGCCTCGGCCCTGACGCATTTGTCCGCCGCCGTCTTGACGGAACCGTGCATGACCGCGTCACGCAGCTTGGACACCGCCTTGAGGCGAGCTTTTTCCTTGTCCGCGTCCGCATAGCACTGTGCGACGTCGCCGGGCGGCGTTTTCATGATCTCTTCGGCGGCAACCTTGATGTCGCCGCCGGCTTCGATCATCTCCTTGCCCGTCACTCCGGCGACATGGGCCAGCTTGATGATCTGTTTGGCGAAGGCGTCGCCCCACTCGCGGAAGGCATCGCCGCCGGCGCCCTTCCACTCCGTTCGGCCGACATGCCGCTTCAGTTCCTCGCCGATGCTTTCGATCTCCGGCTTGGCCGCCTCCAGGGCGTGGCCCTTGCCGCTCAGCTCCTCGCCCTTGGTGTTGATGAACGCGTAATAGATTTCCTCGAAGGACATGTCTTTTACGCTCTTACGGTCACCCATGGTCTTCCTCCCCCCGCGTCACGGTGTGGCCTGGTCGGAGGATTCCTCTCCTCCGCCCTGCCCGGAGTGGTCCCCGGACGTGTTTTGCTTTCCGGCCTGCGCCTGCTGCTTCAGCTTCTGCTGCTGTTCCCAGTTCTCGATGGACCGCTTCTGGATCGCGGCGAGCCGCCGGGAGTGTTCGCGGTCGACGTTCTTGTAGTCGCGGTCCGCCATGCCCACCGCGAGGCTCATGGCCTCCAGCTGGTCGCCCAGCATCTGGGACAGAAGTTCCAGCCGCTGGTGGACCCTGTCATACGCGTCCGACAGGGCCTGCGCCTCCCCGAAGCTTCCGAACGCCTCCTTGCTGACCTTCTGGTCGGCGATGTGCTTGTGCGAGGCCGCGGACTTGTCCAGCTTGCCGAGGAGGCGGTCCACACGCTTTTTCAGGCCCTGCAGGTTGTCCTCGTCGCCCACATCCAGGTCCGACGGACTGCCACCGCCCCCGCCGTGCTGTGCCGGATCCCCGGATCCCATGAGTCAGCCCCCTGTTGGTGAATGTGCATGCACGATGAAGTCTGTTGGAAACGCCCGTGGGCGCGGTCTGCGGACAACCGGCCGCATCCGCGCCCACGGACGGAGAACGAGTGCGAGGACGCCTCAGTGGCCGAAGCGGGCCGCCTGGCGCTTGTCGTTGGCCTGGTAGCCGTGGGTGGCCTCCATGAGGAGGCTGGAGATCTTCAGCAGGGTCTGGTGCATGTCGTCCACGTTGGTCTTCCAGCCCTTGTGGCGGGAGTGGAACGCCTGCTGGGTCTCACCGTCCCACTGGGCGACCTGCGCCTCGACGCGGGCGTCGAGCGAGTCCAGCTCGCTCTTGATGTTGTTGGCCGCAGACTTGACCGCGTTCGAAGCCTCGACGACGGTGCCGTACTTGATTTCCATGAAACTGTCTCCTGACGCGATGCGGAAGCGGGAAGCGGCGGTCAGCCGTGGAACCGGCCCAGGACGCCGGTGACGCCGCCGTCGCCCATGCCGGTGGTGCCGCCCTCGCCCACGCCCTTGAAGCTGTTGAGGCGCTCCTGCTCCTCCTGGTCGAAGCCCTGACGGCTCGACTGCATCGCGTCCTTGGTGAAGGCCAGCAGCTCCTTCAGCCGACGCGTGTCCTCGTTCACACGCTCCTGGAGGGAGTGGTAAGCGGACGCCGCATCGCCCTTCCAGCCGCCCTGGACGGTGGCGACGACACCCTTGAGGCTGTTGATCTTCGCCTCGAGCGTGTCGTGCATGGTCCCCAGATCCTTGACCAGCTGATCGAGGTTTCCTACTTCAAGCCGAAGGTCGGCCATCGTTACACCTACCCCCCATGAATCGGATGTTCTGTGGGAGCCGTTCGCGTGGCTCCCTCTTTGCATCAGACCGAAGTTGTCGGCTGCCACTCTAGCCACTCACACGAAGGCGTCCAACCGGTATGCCTTTGACGTGAGTTCGCGCACGTGTGTCACACGAGTGAGGCGGTCATTGGTCCAGACATCAACCAAGCCGTCACCCGCGTCGTCTTCGATCCCGTAGCGCCACCGCCGTTCCCGCGACCGCCGCGATGAGGACGCCCGCCGTTATCAGCGCGTACGTGGCGAGGCGTTCGTCGCGTTCGCGCGGGGTCTCGCCGATGGTGAGCGGGGCCGCTTTCGGTACGGCCCGGCCGGCCGAGACGGCGCGGTCCGCCACCGGTGCGTCGATGGGGTGCTCGTCCTCGGTCAGCGCGCGCACCGGATCGGCGACGCCCCAGCCGACGAAGTCGTCGCGGCCCTTGACGGCCCTTTCCGCGGTCTGCTCGATCTGGGCGACGACCTGATGCTGTTTCCAGTTCGGGTGTTTCGCGCGGAGAAGCGCCGCGATTCCGGCGACGTACGGTGCCGAGAAACTCGTTCCGCTGTCCACGCATTGGCCGCCCTTCGGCACGGTGGAGACCATTTCGACACCGGGGGCGGCCACTCCCACGAAATCGCCCGTCTGGGAAAAGGCGGCGCGCTCGTTGTTGCGGTCGGAGGCGGCGACGGCCAGTACGCCGGGATATGCCGCCGGGTACGTTTTCCGCACCTTGCCCTGGAGTCCGTCGTTGCCCGCCGAGGCGACCACGACGATGTCCTCGTTGAGGGCCTCCCGGACGGCCTGGGCGAGGTCCGAGTCGGCGTGCAGCGGTTTCGCGGTGTCCTGCGAGATGTTGATGACGCGGGCGTGCCGGCTGATCGCGTGCCGGATGGCGGTGGCGAGCGTCCGCTCGGTGCCGGTGCCCTTCTCGTCGTTCTGCCGGATGGGCAGGATCGTGGCCTCGGGCGCGAGCCCGACGAAACCCGTGCCCTCGCGCGGGCGGGCCGCGATGATGCCCGCGACCTTCGTGCCGTGGCCGACCGGGTCGGTGGTGCCGTCGGTGCGCGCGCCCTTCTCCGGTGGGGCGTTCTTGTCCTTGGGCAGCAGGTCCAGTCCGGCGGAGCGGTCGACGGCCGAGGTCAGCTGGGGGTTGTCGATGTCGACGCCGGTGTCGATGACGGCCACCCGCACGCCCTTGCCCTTGGTGTCCTGCCAGAGCCGGTCGAACACGACCCGCTGCAGGGCCCACGGCATGCCCGATATCTGCTGCTTCATCGGGAAGGTGCACTCACCGCTGCCGTTCAGCAGCAGGGCGTCGGGAGCCGCGGCGCGCTGCCCGGCCGCGGCCGGGCCCACCCCCACCGTCAGCACCGTCGCCAGGGCCATGGCCGACGCCGCGGCCGATCTCAGTACCGTCACCGTCATCGAACGGCCCCCCTCACGAACTCTGCGGCTGGCCGGCGCTGCCGACGTCCAGCCGCGGCCCCTTCGGCAGGAAGGCGGACCAGTTGTCCGGCACGGGCACCGGCTTGACCTCCTTGTACCCGAGCCGGATCTGCGCCTCGTTGACCTGCGACGCCCGTTCCTCCGGCGTCTTCGGCCCGTCGTCGCCGATGCCCGAGCGGCCCGCGCTGCTGTCGTTGTTGGTCTGCACCGCGTACCGCAGTCCGGTGTCGGTCACCAGGAACAGCGAACCGACGCTCGTGGACGAGCCGTTGATCTGGCGGTAGAGCAGGCCGCTGCCGGGGGTGACGTAGGCGCTGGTCGCGCCGTCCACGATCTCGGCGGGGTACTTGGCCCCGGCCCAGGTGGTCAGCTGGGGCACGCCCTTGCCGTCCACGCCGTGCATCACGTTGCAGACCGTACGGACGCCGGTGCCCGCGTCGTTGACCTGGGTGGGGACGAGCCCCGGCCAGCCGAAGTCGCCGTAGAACCACTCGGGGGACGAGGTGAAGGACTGCGGACCGACCTCCTCCGCCCGGGCGTTCTGGTGCAGCACCACCGCGTCCGGGCTGGTGAGCAGCAGCCGGGCGACGAGGTCGGAGACAGGCGCCACCCGGCCCGGGAGCACCACGTAGTGCTGCATGCCCTTGCCGGCGACGGCGCGGATGACGGTACCGACGCGGTTCAGCCGCGGGTCGAGGCTGCCGACGCCCGCCGGGGCGCCGATCCGGCCGGGGAGCCGGGGGAAGGTGATGGGCGTGCCCTCGTGCAGGGTGCCCAGCCACTCCTTGTCGACCTTCTGCGGCCGGGCGCCCTCGCTGAACAGGGAGCGGCGCAGCACCTGGTCGCGGGGGGACGGGTGGTCGCCGTCGGGCAGGCCGACGAGGTGCTTGGTGCCGCTCGGGTCGACGAGGTAGCGGTCGCCGGTGGGCCCCTCGACGTACAGGGCCTGGCCGTCGCGCAGTTTGCCGCTGCCGGCGACCTTCGCCGCGTCGCGGTCGGCGAGGAGGAAGACGGCCTTCTGCACCGTTTTGCCCCCGCTGCCCGGTTGTTCGCAGACGGCCCAGCTCTTCTCCTTGCCGGCGTCCTGGGGCGCGGGTAGCCGGTCGGGGGCGTAGGGGATGCCGAGGGTGGGGCCGCGCTGGATCTTCCCGTTGTCGAGCTCGCCCTCGTCGACCTTTATCACCGAGGACTTCTCGGGCTTCAGGAGCAGTTTCGCGGAGGAGAAGTTGAGGACCGGGTGCAGCCGCTTGGTGCCGTCGGTCTTGAGGACCACGTACCGGGTGGTCGACTTGCTGCCCACGATGACGTGCGCCCCGGGCTCCGACCAGCCGGCCGGCGCCTTGGGCTTGAAGATGCCCCAGCCGCCGAAGCCCGCCAGGACGAGCGCCCCGACGACGATTCCGGGCAGGATGGCGCGCACCGGGCGCGGCGCCGCCTCGTCCGTCCCCGCCGCCGAGGGCTGCAGGAAGGCGGCGACCATGCGCTTGCGCGCGAAGGTGTAGGCGTTGAGCTCGTCCCGCCGTGTTGCCATGTGCCGAAGTACTCCCCCCGTCGCCGGGTTACGTCGCCGGGTCCCGTCCGGGGCCCGCCGTCGGGCCGGCCGTCGGAACCGGCCGGACCCGCTGGTCGGACCTGCCCTCGGTCCGCGTTGTCAGACCGGCCCCCTACTATGCCTGTTGACGATCCGGTCGTGCCGTCCGGGTGCGGTCGCCGAACGGGCCCGGGTCCGCGGCGGCCCGTCCGCGGCCGTGACGGGGCGCGGTTCCGGGACGGTCCGGCGTGTGTGCCGTGAACGGTCCGGGAGGCGTCCCGGTGGACGGTCCTGTGGGCGTCCCGGCGGACGGTCCGGCGGTTGCGCGGCGGACGGTCCGTGGGTGTCCCGGCGGACGATCCGGCACGCGGTCCGGCGAGTGCGTCGCGGGCGTCCCGTTGGGCGGTCCGGCGGGTGTTCGGGTGAGTGTTCCGACGAGGATGAGGGGGGTGCGCGGGTATGGCGTCCGCGGCGCGAACGGCGCAGCAGGCCACGGTGGTGCGCCGGCGGTCCGGGCCGGGCCGGCTGGGCCCGGTGCGGCTGCAGCAGCTCGTGCTGCTGGAGGTGGCGGCGGCGCTGGTGCTCGTGGGGTACGCCGTCGACCCGCTGCTGGCCGCCCCCGCCGGCGGAGTGGCCGTCGTCCTCGCGGCGTTGGCGCTCGCGCGGCGGCGGCAGCGGCCGGTGCCGGAGTGGCTGGGCGCGGTCCTCGCGCTGCGCCGCCGTACGCGCGGCACCGCCGGCGCGCCGGCCCCCTCCGATATCGCGCCCGCCCTGGCCCCGCTCGTGGAGTGCGAACCGGCGCTGCGGGTGGAGTCGTTCACGGACCGCGAGGGCCGGCACATAGGCGTGGTGGGTGACGGGACGTTCGTGACGGTCGTCCTCCAGGTCGAGGCGGTGGACGAGCCGTTGCGCCCGCGCCGGGTGGAGAAGGCGCTGCCCCTGGGCCTGTTGCGCGACGCGCTGGACACGGCGGACGTCCGGCTGGAGTCGGTGCAGGTGGTGCAGAGCGCGCTGCCCTCGCCCGCCCCCCACCTGTCCGCCCAGGCGCTGGCCGCGCGGAACTACGCGCCCCTGCACGCGCTGACGGGCGCCCCCGCGGTCCGGATGACCTGGGTGGCGCTCAAGCTCGACCCCGAGCTGTGCCCGGAGGCCGTCGCGGCCCGGGGCGGCGGGGTCCAGGGTGCCCGGCGGTGTGTGCTGCGCGCGGCGGACCAGTTGACGAGCCGGCTGCGGAGCGCCGGGTTCCGGGCGGTGCTGCTCGCGGAGGACGGGCTGGCGACGGCCCTGTCGACCGCGGCGAACGTCAACCCGGCCGCCACGGCGCAGGCGAGCCGTTCGGGTACGGGCGCGCGGCGGACCGTCGAGACGTCCCGGACGTGGCGGTGCGACGACCGCTGGCACACCTCCTACTGGGTCGGCCGCTGGCCGCAGTTGGGCTCCGGGGCGGCGTCGCTGCCGCAGCTGGCGGCGCTGCTGACGTCGCTGCCCGCGCTGTCGACGACGCTGAGCCTGACGCTCGGCCGCGGCCGCTCCCAGGACGGCGGGCACGTGCCGACGGTCACCGGGCACATACGGGTGTGCGGGCGCAGCGCCGACGAACTGAGCGAGGTCCGGCGGGAGCTGGAGCGGACGGCGCGCGGGGTGAAGGTCGGGCTCGTCCGGCTGGACCACGAGCAGGTTCCGGGCGTCCTCGCCACGCTGCCGCTGGGAGGGACACGCTGATGGGTCTGTTGTCGAGAACGGCGCGGGCACGCCGGGCCCCGGCGGCGCCGGACGGATCGCCGTCCGCTCCCCCGCCGTCGGCCTCCCCGACCCGGCGCCCCGCGTCCGGTTTCGGGCTGCTCGGCCCCCGCCGCGAGCGGCACGAGCTGGATCCCGACCGATTCGCGGAGCTCGGCCTGCCGGTCGGCGACGACGGCGTGGTCGTCGGCACGGACGCCCAGGGCGCCCCGGCCGTGCTGGGACTGGTCCGCCCGGCCGCGTTCGACGTCGTCCTGGTCGGCGGCGCGTGGACGGCGCAGGTCATCGCGCTGCGCGCGGTGGGCACGGGCGCGCGGGTCGCCGTGGAGAGCGGACGCCCACAGCTCTGGACGGCGCTCGCGCAGGCCGCCAACACCGGCCAGCAGTCCATCACCCTGCACGACGTGGGCCGCGTCCCCCCGCAGGGCCCCTCGGTGCCGAGCCCCGTCCTCATCGTCCGCGACTGCGGCATACGCCCTCCCCTCGGCCGCGTCCGCTCCGCGCCCTGGCAGCCGGTCCTGACCCTGCTCCCCTACCCCGGCCCGACGACCGCGCGCCTGATGTCGCAGGCGGACCTCGTGGGCGTCCAGCGGGTCGCCCCCGAGGAGGCCGTCCAGATCGGCCGCACCATGAACCTGCCGCGGGAGGACGTGGAATCCCTCTCCACCCTCCCCGACGGCGTCACCCTGTGGTGCACCCGCTCGTCCCGCACCTACGTCACCACCCAGCCGACGGACCCGGAGGCGGGGCTGCTGGGGGCGGCGCGGCGGTTGGAGTAGCGGCGTTCCGGAGGCGGCCGGAGTGGACGCTCGGGAGAACCCGTGCGGCCGACGCCGCGCCCGGAACCGGAAGGGGCCGGAGCGGGCGTGTCAGCCCGCGCCGGTGGCGGGACGGCCGTCATGTGACGGGCATGGCCGTCACTTGTCCGTCCCGCAGAAGGAAGACCCGGTTGCCCGCTCCGGCCGCCAGCCACTCGCCGTAGCCGTTCGACCAGGTCCACACAGGCGCACCGGTGGCCTTGTCCAGAGCGATCACGCCTTTGTCGTTCGATTCGGACACCTAGACCATCCCCCCTTGGACGGTCACGGAGTTGGTGCTCGCCAACCCTTCCAAGGGGCGGGTCCAATCCGCCTTGCCGTCGTGGCGGTTCCGTCGGCTGATGCGATCCTCGTCCACGGCGTACAGCGCGTCCCCGTCGAGTACGGGAGTGCTCCAGCCTCCCACATAGCCAAAAGGTTTGCCTTTGGCCGGAATCGACCAGATCGTCTTGCCGTCTTCCGCTCTCCTGGCCGTCAGGCTGCTGCCGCCCAGATACACGGTGCTTCCTGAGAAGACAGGGGGCAGCCCTACCGCGATCCCCTGGTGCGGCTGCCGCCACACCGTACGACCGGTACGGGCGTCGAGCGCGACGGCGTTCCCCTCGTCCCCTCCGAACAGCACCAACCGTCCGCTGCCGGCCGCCGCCCGCGAGTCACCCCGGCCGTACGCCTGGGGTATCGGCGTCCGCACGTCCCAGAGGAGCGCCCTCGTGGAGAAGTCGAACGCGCACAGTCGGGTCTCCGCCGACTCACCGGTGGCGACGTAGACCGCCGACTCGTCGGCCGCCAGCACGCGCAAGACGTGTTCGCCGGCGCTCCACCTGGGTTTGCCCGTGCCGACGTCGACCGCGACCAGCCGATCCTCGAAGACCGTGGCCACCAGCCCGTTCGGCAGTGCGGCGCTGTGGGACTGGTGGTCGTTCCGCACCACCCACTTCACCTGACCGTCGGTCACCCGGAGTGCCGTCAGCCCTTCCTTTCCGGCGACGAGGACGAGGTCGCGCACCGGCTGCAGCCACCGACCGAGCCGATGCGCGGTGAACGGCCCCCACAGCGGTGTGGGCGGTTCGCCGTCACGGTGGTCGGCGGCGTTCAGGCGCTTGGCGTCCCAGGGTCGAGGCGCCGGTGCGGCCTCCTTCTCCGCCGGTCTCCCGCCTTCCCCGTCGCCGCCCCCGCGGAGCAACCACCAGGCGCCGCCGCCCGCGGCGGTCACGGCCACGGTGCCGGCCCCGGCCAGCCCGGCGAGGAAGCGCCGGCGACCCGGGGCGCCGGTCGCCTCCGGCACGGGCGCCGCGACGAGTTTCCGGGCCTCGGCCTCGCGCCGCGCGATGTCGTCGCCGAGCGGACCGCGGCGCCACAGGTTCCGGGCGGACTTGGGCGGCGCGAGGGCGGCGGCGATCCGAGCCGGTGCCGGCCGGTGGGCGGAGTCGCGCGCGAAGCACGGTGCCACGACCGGGAGGAGGGCCGGCGGCAGGGCGGAGAGGTCCGGCGCGCCGTGGACGACCCGGTACTGCACCGCCGCCACATCGGCCCCGTCGTACGCGCGGCGGCCGGTCGACGCGTAAGCGAGGACCGCGCCAAGGGCGAAGACGTCGCCGGGCGGACCGACCCGCTGCCCGAGGACCTGTTCGGGCGGTCCGTAGCCGGGGGTGACCGGGCTCGTGCCGGTGGCGGTGAGGGTGAGGCCGTGTTCGGGGCGGGCGATGCCGAAGTCGATGACGCGCGGATCCGCGGAGGTCAGGACGATGTTGCCGGGCTTGAGGTCGCGATGGACGAGGCCGGCGGCGTGGATGTCCTGGAGCGTCCGGGCGAGGGCCGCTCCCAGGGCGCGCACGGCCGTCTCGTCCAGGGGCCCCAGCCGCTCGACCGTCTCGGCGAGCGTGGGACCGGCGAGGAACTCGGTGGCGATCCAGGGCCGTTCGCCGTCCGTCCAGGCGCCGAGCACCCGGGCGACGCCCGGACTGGCGACCGCCTGCGCGGCCCTCGCTTCGCGGACGAAGCGCCGGGCCATGCCCGGGTCGTGCGCGAGCTCAGGGAGCAGCACCTTGATCGCGACCGGCCGGCCGGCGTCGTCCCGGCCGAGATAGACCTTGCCCATGCCGCCTTCCCCGAGGACGCCGAGGATCCGGTGCGGGCCGAGACGGACCGGGTCACCGGCGGCGAGTGGCTTCACGGTTGGGGACTTCCTTTCACCAGGCTGCGTCGGGAGCTGCGCGGGGAGCTATGCGAACGGCAGGGCGCACACGTAGTCGCCGGACGTCCAGACGACGTGGCCCGCCCGTTCATGGGCGAGGGGCGCACCGCCGATCCGCCCCGGTACGTCCATCGACCAGGCGATCCGGTGGGTACGCAGGTCGACGGCCCGGATCTGGTCCCGCGCACCGTCCGTCGCGACGGCGTAGAGGTACGTGCGGCCGAGCACCGGTGCCGTCGGGCCGGGCGGCATGCCGGGGAACGGGGCCTCCCACAAGAGCTCCCCCGTGGCGGCGGACAGGGCGACGACGCCGCGGGTCCCCTCCGCCGCGTAGACCACGCCGGCCTTGACCGTCGGCGGGCCGTAGGCGCCGGTCCCCGCCGGGAGGTCGCCTTGAGGGCGGCCGTGGCCGAACGTCCACACCGGTTTGCCGTCGTCCAGGCCGACGGCGGTCAGTTCCGACCCGGCGAAGTAGACGTGCCGGCCGTCGATCGCCAGTTTCCCGAGGTCCGGGAAGGGATCGTCGGGCCGCCGCCCCGGAACCTCCCGGTCCCACTCCCGCCGCCCGTCCGAAAGCCGGTGGGAGACAAGGAGGTTCGTGCGTTGTGAGGGCAGGGGCCGGGCATAGACGAGGTGCCCACCGGCGACGCCGGCCACGATCCTGTCCGTCGCGTAACCCGGGGTGTGGTCCCCGAGAGGCTGCTTCCAGAGCCGCTCGCCCGTCTTGGCGTCGACGGCGAGAAGGGACCAGCGCTCCGGGCCTTGATCGCCGCTCTGGCGGGCGGCCAGGTAGACCACTCCGCCGACGGCCGCCAGGGGTTCGGCGTGGCCGGTTCCCGAGGAAAGGTCGCCGAACGGGCCGGCGACGTGTTCCAGGACACCGGTGTCCGAGACGCCGTAGACCTTCAAGCCCGTCGTGGACGCGCCGTCGGGCGCGGAGGCGTAGACGCGTTCGGTGTCCGCCGTGAACTCGTACGACTGCTTGACCGCCGTGGCCAGCCACCGCCTGATACCGGTCTTCGCGTCATAGGCGGCCAGTCCCGCCTGACCGTGCACGGCCACCAGAGCACCGACGGCGAGGGGCGGACGGCTGCCGTCCGCCTTGTCGAGGCGGGCCCACCAAGTGACGCGGCCGGGAATGTTGGCGGGACGGGAGAAGTGGGTGGACCGGGAGGTGCCGGTGTGCTCGCGGCCGCTCCACCAGAGCCAGCCGCCCGTGCCGGTCGCCGCCGCGGCCAGGGTCGAGCCGCCGGCGATGGCGAGGAGGCGGCGGCGGGAGAGGGCGGGGCGGGGGCCGGGGGCGGGCGGGGTGCCGTCCGTGTCCGGGGGCGGGGGCAGGCGGTGCGGGTGGTGGCGCCAGACTTCGGTGGAGCGGCGGGCGATTTCGGCGAGGAGGGTGTCGGTGAGGGCCGTGGGGAACCACTCCGCGGTGACCATTCCGCCGGTCCCCGTGTCGGCCAGCAGTTCGGCCAGTTCGGTCGTGGAGGGGCGGCGGGTCGGGTCCTTGTCCAGGCAGCGGGTCAGCGCGGGGGTGAGGGCGGGCGGCAGGCCCGTCAGGTCGGGGGCCGCGTAGCGCACCCGGTAGAGGAGGTCTGCGGCCTGGCCGGCGCCGAACGGGGCGTGGCCGGTGGCCGCGAAGACCATGACGCCGGCGAGGGCGAAGACGTCGCCGGCGGAGGTGTGTTCGACGCCCGCCGCCTGCTCGGGCGACATGTAGGCGGGGGTGCCGGCCGCGGTGCCGAGCCGGGTCAGACGGTCGTCGCCGAGGGCCCGTGCCACCCCGAAGTCGATGATCTTCGGGCCGGTGGCGGTGACCAGGACGTTGGACGGCTTGAGGTCGCGGTGGACGACGTCGGAGCGGTGCAACTGGCCGAGCGCACGGCACAGTACGGCGCCGAGGGCCCGTACGGTCCGCTCGGGGAGCGGGCCGCACAGCTCCACGGCCTCGTCCAGCGGCGGGCCCAGGACGTACTCCGTCGCCAGCCAGGGCCGGGACGCGAACGGGTCGGCGTCGACGACCCCGGCGCCGTACTCCCCGCCGATCACCCGGGCGGCGTCGGTCTCCAGCCGGAACCGGGCGCGGAACGCCTCGTCGGAGGCGAACCGGGGGTGTACGGCCTTGAGCGCGACCGTCCGGCCGCCCGCGGAACGGGCCAGGTACACCGTGCCCATGCCGCCACCGCCCAGCCGGGCGACGAGCCGGTACGGGCCGAGTTGCCGGGGGTCGTCGTGGTGGAGGGGCAGAGGCATCAGGACGGTCCGCGGTGGGGTGAGGGGGACGGGTGTGGGTGGGGTGGTGCGGGTGGGGACGCTGGTTCCGCCGGTTCCGCGGCGAGGACGGCGGCGGACTGCCCGACGAGCGCGGCGACCACCCGGGCCGGCAGCCAGCCGGGGGCGAGGAGCGTGCCCGCCCGGCTCGGTCCGCCGTCGACCACGGTGGCCTCCGGCGGACCGTCCATGACGGGCGGCGGGCCGAAGCCGGGGGCGGTGCCGGGGAGTTCGTCCAGCAGCCGGCGGACCGACGGCCGGTGGGCGGGGTCGCGGGCGAGGCAGGCGGAGACGAGGGCGCGCAGGCCCTCGGGCAGTTCGTCGCGCTCCGGGACGGTGTGTCCCGTCGCCGCGCAGGCCAGGACCGCGCCCAGGGCGAAGACGTCGCCGGGCGGCTCGGGCCGTGCCCCGGCGAGCTGTTCGGGGGGCACCGTCCCCGGTGCCAGGCCGACGGGTCCGGTGCCGTCCGGTCCCGGCGGGGTCGCCGCGCGCACCGCGCCGTAGCCGGTGAGGCGGGGGCCGTCGGACGTCAGCAGGACGGCCGCGGGGGAGACCCCCGCGTAGGCCACGCCCGTCGCGTGCACCGCCGCCAGGGCCTCGGCGAGGGCGGTGCCGAGCGCGCGGACGGTCCGTTCGGGCAGCGGACCGCCGTGCGCGGCGAGCGCGGCGGGCAGCGGGAGGGAGGGGACGTACGGGGTGGTGTACCAGGGGGCGGGGTCGCCGCCCGGAGTTCCCTCGCTGGTCGCGGCCGTCGTTCCGACCTCGTCCACCACGGCCGTCCACGGGCCGAACAGCCGCCGGGCCGCCTCCGCCTCGGCCCGGAAGCGGTCCGGGTCGGTGCCTGCCGGGGGCGTGGTGAGGATCACCGTGCGGTCGCCGTCCCGGGACCGCGCGACGAACCGGTGCCCCGCGGCACGGACGGCGGCAGGCGGACCACCGGCCGTCAGGTCACCGCCCACCCCGGCGTCGAGCCGGCCCAGCACCGCGTACGGGCCGATCCGCCCTGGGTCGCCCGGGCCTGACGGTTCCATTCCGGCCACTCCCCCACTTCCCCTCGTCCCCCTCCGGGGGCGCCCTGCGCACGGATGACAAGCACTGACGACCGCGGAAAGCGCGTACGACAGGCGGACACAGGAGCCTACTCATGCGTTCGACCGGCTCCGACGGGGGCCGGGGGCCCGGGTGGTGACGGGGGTTCCGGCGGCGGTATCGGGCCGTGACCCGCGCGGACGGGGCGGGAGTGAGCGGGCCTGCCGCAGTGCTACGGATGACGATTAGTCTTGATGACCGTACGCATGGAGAACCCGACGCCGGGGGCCCGCAGCGTGACGTATGGGGGAATCGGGCGGTCGTGCCCCGGGAACGGCCCGGTGCCGGCAGGTGATTCCCCGAAGCGCCGGACCACACCAGCAGGAGGCATTGTGAGCAGCGATCGGAACGAGATCCGCGCGGCCGGGACCACAGCCGGCGAGAACCGGTCCGACGCCGACCACGAGCTGGACCAGGAGCAGGAAGTCGAGCACACGGGCGAGTTCACCATCGATTACACGCCACCCGCCTGGTACGTCCAGACCTCCCCGCCCGCTCCGGCGGTCCCCCCGGCGCGTCCGGCCCCTTCCGTCCCTCCGGCACCGCCCGCCTCGGGGGAGGGAACGGGTCCTCACACGGCGCCGGAGCCGGTCGCTCCTGTGGCGCCGGTGACGGTTGAGGGTGCGGAGGGCGGTGGGGTCGCGGACTCGTCCGCCATCGCCGCCCCTGCTCAGGCCGTTGACGCCGACGCTCACTCCCATGACGCTCACGCCGTGAGCGGGAAGAACGCCGACGGGAGCGCGGACGACAGCGGCGACGCGCGGCCCGGCGCCGTGGCCGGGCATGGCACCGCCGACGCGGGGGCCGCCGCCGACACGGGGGCCGCCGCCGACGCGGAGCCCGCGCCGACCGGGGCGACGACGACGCCCGCGACCATGCGGTTCTCGGCCGCGGCCCTCAGGGACGAAATCGCCGCGCACGCCCCGAAGTCCGGCGAAGCGGAGGAAACCGGAGCGAACGCCGCGCCCGCGAAGACGGACAAGTCGGCGCAGACGCCGGAGGTTTCAGGCGAAGCCGACAACAGCGGCACGCTGCGCAGCGAGGGCACCATGCGGTTCTCGGCGAGCTCGCTGCGCAACCGGACCGGAGCCGCGACGGACGGGGACGCGTCGGCGGCGGCGGCATCGGCGCCCTCGGCGTCGCCGCCGGCCGCGCCCGCCGCACCTGTCTCTTCCGTTTCTCCTTCTCCTTCTCCTTCCCCCTCCCCCTCTACTTCCGCCCCCTCTTCCCCTTCCGCTGCGGTGACGCCGGAGGAAGCGGAGGCGCCCAGCGCGTCCACCGAGTCCTGGACCCCGCCCTCCGTTCCGCCCTCGTCCCTGCCGCCCCTGCCGCCGGACTTCCGCCCGGCGGAGCCCGCCGACGGCCGGGCCGCCCCTGCCGCCTGGGCCCCGCCTGCGGCACCGCAGGCAGCGCCGCAAGCCCCGGCGATGCCGCCCGCGCCGCCCGCCGCGCCGCCCACTCCCCCGGCCCAGATGGAGACCTCGGCCACGCCCGCACCCGCCACGGCCGACGGCTCGGGCGCCTTCGCGCTGCCCACGGCATCCGGTCCGGAGGCCGCTCCCTATCCCGCGAACGCGGGCACTCCGTCCCCTACGGCACCGGCACCCGCTCCGCAGGACAGCGCTCAGCACAGCCCGTACGCCCCGCCCGCGCCGCACGCGCTCCCGGCGTACGGCGCACCGAACCCCTCCGTCCCGGCCGCCGAAGCGGCGTCCGCCCAGGGCGACTTCGCGCTGCCCGCCGCCGGGCAGCCCACTCCCCCGCCGTCCCTGCCGACCCCGACACCGCCTCCCGCGTACGGGGGGTACGGCGCCCCGCAGCCGGACCCGGCGGCGGCCCCGCCCGCGCCCGCGCCCGCTCCGGTACCGGAGCCCACGCCGCAGGCGCCCGTCAACGCACCCCAGCCGCAAGCCGGTTACGGGTTCCCGCAGCCGACGGTCCCCTCGGCCGAAGCGCCCGCGCCCACGAGCGGATACGGCTTCCCGCCCGCCGCCGCGACCACCGCGCCCGCGTCCACGCCGCAGGGCGGCTACGGCTTCCCCCACCCGACGGGCGCCGCCCCGCAGGGCGGTTACGGCTTCCCGCATCCCGGAACCCCCACCGGGGAGACGCCCGCGCCCCCCGCGCAGAACCCGTACCCCCTGCCGCAGGCGCAGCCCCAGCCGCCCACCGCGCCCCAGAGCGCCCCGGCCCAGGCCCCCGGCCCGTACGCCCCCCAGCCGCAGGCCGGCCCGACCGACACCGGCGCCTTCCCCCAGGGCGCCCCCGGCGCACAGCCCGCACAGGCCGGTCAGCCCGGGGGCCGGCCCGGTCAGCCCGGTCAGCCCGCCGACGCGGCGGCCACCGGTCCCGTCGACCCGCGTACCGGCGGCTGGCCGACGGTGACGCCGGAGCAGCGGCAGCGGTCCGTGCACGGCGCTCCGCTGGGTTACACGGCCGCGGTCGAGCTGTCCTCGGAGCGGCTGCTCAAGAGCAAGCCGAAGCCGAAGAAGCAGAGTTCGGGCCGGTTCAAGTTCGGCGGGAAGAAGGAGGAGGCGGAGCGGCAGCGCAAGCTGGAGCTGATCCGCACGCCCGTCCTGTCGTGCTACCGGATCGCCGTCATCAGCCTGAAGGGCGGTGTCGGCAAGACCACGACGACGACCGCCCTCGGCGCCACCCTCGCCAGCGAGCGCCAGGACAAGATCCTGGCCATCGACGCCAACCCGGACGCCGGCACCCTCGGCCGCCGGGTGCGCCGCGAGACCGGCGCGACCATCCGTGACCTGGTGCAGGCCATCCCCGGCCTCAACAGCTACATGGACATCCGCCGTTACACCTCGCAGGCGCCGTCCGGCCTGGAGATCATCGCCAACGACGTGGACCCGGCCGTCTCCACGACCTTCAACGACGAGGACTACCGCCGGGCCATAGACGTCCTGGGGCGGCAGTACCCGATCATCCTCACCGACTCGGGAACCGGTCTGCTCTACAGCGCGATGCGCGGCGTGCTCGACCTCGCCGACCAGCTGATCATCGTCTCCACCCCGTCCGTCGACGGCGCGAGCAGCGCCAGCACCACGCTCGACTGGCTGGCCGCGCACGGCTACGGCGAGCTCGTCGGGCGCAGCATCACCGTCATCTCCGGGGTCCGCGAGACCGGGAAGATGATCAAGGTCGAGGACATCGTGTCCCACTTCGAGACGCGCTGCCGGGGAGTCGTGGTCGTGCCCTTCGACGAGCATCTCGCGGCGGGGGCGGAGCTGGACCTGGAGATGATGCGGCCGAAGACGCGGGAGGCCTACTTCACTCTGTCGGCGATGGTGGCGGAGGACTTCGTCCGGGCCCAGCAGCAGCAGGGGTTGTGGGGGACGAGTGGGCAGCCGCCTCAGGCGGCTGTGCCGCCGCCTGTTCAGCCGGGGCAGCAGTACCCGGCGCCCGGGGGCTGGCCGCAGCAGCAGTGATATCCGGCGGGGCCGGGTGGTTTGCCCCGGCCCCGCCCTTTCACCGTTTCTTGCGGGGGGCCAGCCCCCGCACCCCCGAAACCGCGCTCCGCGCGGTTGTCCTCAAACGCCGGACGGGCTGAACAGTCAGCCCGTCCGGCGTTTGAGGACGAGCGGCGAAGCCGCGACAAGCGGGGTCTGGGGCGCAGCCCCCAGGAAACGGCGAAAGGGCGGGACAGGGGCACTCTCACCGCGAAGCCGCAGCCACCAGCTCCCGTGCCCGCTTCACATCGTCGGTCATCCGCTCCAGCAGCGCGTCGAGCGTCTCGAACTTCTCCATCCCCCGCAGGTAGGCGAGGAAGTCGACGGCGGCGTGCAGCCCGTACAGGTCCAGGTCGACCCGGTCGATCGCGTACGCCTCCACCGTCCGCTCCGTCGCGTCGAACTGCACGTTCGTGCCGACGGAGATCGCGGCGGGCATGGCCTCGCCCGCCACGACGAGCCAGCCGGCGTAGACGCCGTCGGCGGGGATGGCCGTGTGGGGCAGGGTCTCGATGTTGGCGGTGGGGAAGCCGAGTTCCCGGCCGCGCTGGGCGCCGCGGACGACGACGCCCTCGACGCGGTGCGGGTGGCCGAGGATCTCCATGGCGCCGGCCACGTCACCCTCGGCGACCAGGCGGCGGGTCAGCGTCGACGAGAACGGCAGGCCGCCGCCGGCCTCGCCGGTGAGCTTGAGGTCGATGACCTCGACGCCGAAGTCGTAGGTCGTGCCGAGCTCCTCCAGCAGCGCCACCGTGCCCGCGGCACGGTGGCCGAAGCGGAAGTTGGGGCCCTCGACGACGAGCTTCGCGTGCAACTTGTCGACCAGGACCTTCACCACGAAGTCGGCCGGCGACAGCTTGGAGAACTCCGCCGTGAACGGCAGGACCAGCACCGCGTCCACGCCCAGCTCCGCGATCAGCTCCGCGCGCCGGTGGTGCGGCGCCAGCAGCGGCGGGTGGCTGCCCGGCCGTACGACCTCGCTGGGGTGCGGGTCGAAGGTCACCACGACCGACGGCACCCCCAGCTCGCGTGCCCGCTCCACCGCACGGCCGATGATCAGCTGGTGCCCGCGGTGGACACCGTCGTACGAGCCGATGGTGACGACGCTGCGCCCCCAGTCCTGGGGGATGTCCTCCAAGCCACGCCAGCGTTGCACTGTGCCCGCTCCTCGCCCGAACCCGAACTCTTGTCTCTGTCGATTACGCAGGTCTAAGAGTGCCATGCCGGTTGGCGGCGGTCCGCATCGGCCGGGACCCCCGCATCGTCCGCCCCGCGCACGTCGCTCCCGTTCCCCGCCGTCAGCCGGATCCGCGCCCCCGGCCCCACCACCGGCGCCCACTGCGCGGGCGCGGTCCGCAGCCAGCGGCGCAGCCGGGCGCCGAACGCCGGGACCTCGCCGGCGAGCTGCACCAGCCGGCGGTCGAAGCGGGCCGCGCCCTCCGCGGTGCGGGCCAGCAGCTCCCCGACCCGGAGCACGAGGTCGCGGGTGCGCGCCTCGGAGCGTTCGGACGCGCCCTCGGCCACCGCCCGCAGCAGCGCGTCGAGGACGTCGCCGCCCCGCTCGTACGGCTCCTGCTCCTCGCGTTCCAGCAGCACCTCCAGCAACTCGCGCCGCAACCCCCGGGAGGCGGCCGTGCCGGGTGCCGCGAGCACCGGGGCGAGGGCGCGGCGGACGGGCGCGGGGCGGGTGCGCAACAGGTGGGTGACGAGCGGGAAGAGGACGGCGCGGGCGGACGGGCCGTCCTCCAGCCGCCGGTCGATGAAGGCGGCCACGTGCGGGGCGTTGTCCGGCCGGTGCTCGACGTGCTCGCGGACCAGGGAGGCCGCGCGGCGGGCCAGCGCCGGGTCGGAGACCTCGGCGAGGATCCGCAGGACGTCCGCCGGTCCGTCCCCCGGCTGGTAGAGCCGGGCGCGGAAGGCGCCGAGCACCGGCTCGGGGTGGGTGGTCAGCGCGGCGGCCAGGGCGGCGGCGGGGACCTGCGGGTCGCCGGCGGAGAACCGGGCGACGGCCTCCGGCAGGTGCTTGGCGCGGGTGAGCGGGTCGCGGACCAGGACGGCCAGCGCCGGGCCGCGCAGGGCGCCCTCGGCGGGGCGGGCGAGCAGGGCCAGCGCGGAGTAGCGCAGCAGCTCGCGGTCGGCCTCGGTGGTGACGTACGGCACGGCCTTCAGGCCGTACGCGGCGGCGGCGACGTGCAGCTCCACCCGGTCGTCGTGGGCCCAGCGGTCGACGGCCCGGCACAGGGCGGACGGCTCGTCCTCGGCGAGGGCGGCCAGCAGTTCGTCGGCGCGCGGGTGGGCGGCGCCGACCAGGGCGTCGGTGAGGTCGTCGAGGGCGCGTCGGCGGTGGGTGTGGAGCATGGCCTGGGCGGCCGTGGCGACGGTGGGCGCCGCGAACCCGGCGCCGCCGTCCGGCGCGGTCAGCAGCGGGCGGTCGTCGTCGAACCAGCGGCAGATCAGCGCCTGGGCGGCACACGGCTCGTCGCCGAGCAGCGCGGCCGCCGCCGGGAGGAAGCGGTCGGCGACCGGCGGCTGGGGCACCCCGCCGGCCGCGCCCGGCGGCGGGGCGTCGGCGGGGACGAGGCGGCGCAGCAGGTCCAGGCGGTCCCCCAGGCCGAGGCGCAGCCGGAGCCAGAACGGCGGGCCGAACCGGGTGAGGCCGCCGAGCGCCCCGGTGGCGGTGGAGTCGAAGCCGCCGGCCGCGCGGGCGCACTCGGCGACCCGCTCGGCGAGCAGCCGCAGCACGCCGAGGTACGGAGTGGCGTCCGGGACCCGCAGCAGGGTCTCGGAGAGCAGGTGGGCCGCCCACCAGGCCGGGTCGGTGAGCACCGGCGGCCGGTCGGCGGTGGCCCCTTCCGCGCCGTCCGCCGCCCCGCCTTCCCCTGCCGCGCCCTCCGCCCTCCCACTGTCAGCCGCCCCACCGTCGGCCCCCCGGCCGGAGGACACCCCACCGGCGGGCGCCCCCTCCCGCCCCGAGAGCGTCTCCACGGCGTGGACCAGCGCCGTCAGCCGCCGCGACAGCTCGGTGGGGCCCGAGCGGCGGCCGAGCAGCAGGAGGGACTGGAGGACGGGGCCGATGCGGTGCCGTGGGACGGGGAGCAGTGTGGGCCCCTCCTGCCGGTCCCCGCCGCGCCGGCCCCGGCGTCTGGTCGGGGGCCGGGAGCCCGGGGGCGGCGGTACGTGCCCCTCGGGCGCCCGGGCCGGGCCGCCGCCCCGGCGGGAGGGCAGCCGGACGGCCGCCTCGGCGGGCGGGCCCTCCGGTTCGTACCAGCGGTGGACGAGGGCGTGCAGGGCGGCGTCCAGGTCGAGGTGGGTGCCGTGCAGCCAGTCGGCGAACTCCTCGTGGGCGAACCGGTAGCCGCTGCCCGCCGGGACGAGCAGGCCCTCGGTCAGGACGGCCGAGGCCCAGCCGGTGCGCCACGGGAAGAGCTGCTCGAACGTCTCGCGCTCCAGCTCGCCCTGCCCGGGGCCGAGGCACTGCCGGGCGGCCTCGTGCACCTGCCCGGCCACCTTGGCGGCCAGCCGGCGGACGGCCGTGCCGCGCAGCGGGGGCCGGCGGGCGGCGGCGAGGCGGACGGCGATGCGCAGGCACACGAGGTCGAGGTGGGCGGCGAAGACGTCCCACCGGTCGGGGGCGGGGGCGCCCTCCGGCCGGTCCGCGCCGTCCGGAAGCGCCGCGTGGACCTCGGCGAGCAGCCGGAGGGCGAGCGGATGCCCGGCGTCCGCGGGGGCGAGTCCGCCGGCCGGGACGCCGTACGAGGCGCGGGCGCGCTCGGCGAGCTCGGGGGTGAGGTCGGCGAGCCGGACGCAGGCGGGCAGCGCGGCCGGCGGCGCGGCGGTGAGGGCCGGGGCGCCGGTGCCGAGGGCGGTGGCCGGGGAGTGCAGGGCGGCGGGCGGGAAGAGGGCGCCGGCCGTCTCCCAGTGCTCGGGACGGCAGGCGACGACGAGCCGGGTGCCGGTCCGTTCCAGCCAGTGGGCGGTGGCGGCGGTCCAGCCGGGCAGCGCGTGGGCCAGCAGGGGCGGCATCTCCTCGGGGCCGTCGAGGAGGACGAGCAGCGGCCGGCCGACCCGGTGGGCGAGGTGGGCGACGGCCTCGGGGGTGGCCGCGGAGGTGTCGCCGACGGTGCCCTGGGCGCCCGCCGAGGCGGTGACGATGCGGCCGGCGGCCTGCAGCGCGCGGGCGATGGCGTCGCGCAGGCTCACGTCGTCGGCGCGCAGGTCGGCGCCGCGCAGCCAGAGCGTCGGCGCCGGTTCCGCGCCGCGCGAGCGCCGGGCGGCGAGGGCGCCCAGCTCGGTGGTGCGCCCGGTGCCCGGCTCGCCGACCAGGCCGAGGACGTACGGCCCGCCGGGGCCGTGCCCGCCGGCGGCCCGGGTCAGGGCCCGCCCGCCGGGCGCCCCGCCGGCCAGGAAGCAGTCGAACTCGCGGATCGTCTCGGGCCGCCCGACGGGGTCGCGCCAGGTGCGGGGGGTGACCACCGAGCCCAGGGAAGTGCCGGTGAGCTGGAGGGCGCCGGCGAGGTTGAGGTCGCGGCCGTAGGCGGGGACGGTCGCCGCGTTCCGGTCCAGGAGTCTGGCCAGCGGCCCGTCGGGGTCGGCGGCGGCCGTGGCCCGCAGCGGGATCGCGTAGCCGCCCGCCCGGCGCTCGGCGTGCAGCGCGGTACCGAGGACGGCGACGACGGCTCCGGTGCCCGCGTCGAGCACCGGGCCGCCGGTGGCCTCCTCCCCCAGCCGCAGCGGCGTCCGCTCCGGGAGGGACAGCTCCAGGGCGGTGCGCAGCAGGTGGAAGCGGTCCGTGGCGGTGTACGTGACCAGGGGTTCGCCGACGATCGAGGCGTCGTGCCAGCGGCCGGCCCGCAGCCGGACCCGGGTGCCGCCCGCGATGTGCTCGGTCGCGGCGACGGCGAGCGGCGGCAGGTCCAGGCCCTCCGTCCGGACCAGGGCCAGGTCGCAGTCGGGCAGCGGGGTGACGGCGTCGGCGCCGACCACCACCGTGCGGTCGCCCGCGGCATGCAGCACCAGGCAGGCGAGGCCGTCGACCGCCTCGTGGCTGGTGATCAGGGTGGACCTGTCGTCGACCGGGAAGCCCGTGCCGCGCCGCCGCCCGGCGAGATCCCTGATGCGTACCAAGGACTCGTCCGCGTCGGCCCGCCGACCGCTCATCCGCCGAACCTCCCCGCGTGACCGTACGTGCGTACGCCCGTACGTTCCGAAGGTAGGCAGCCGGTGATCGGCAGGACAGATCGCGAGCCGAACGCGCCCCCTTGCACCCCCCTGGTTCACTCCGAGCGCCTGCCCGTTGGGGTGAATCGTGCGTATCAGATGGATAGAGATGGGGGGAGGGGGGTCGTGGGGCGGGGAGCGCGGTGACACGGTCCCCGCCCCACGGTGTTCCGGAAGCGGTTCCGGGGCTCAGCCGAAGACGGCGAGGCTCTTCGCCCGCCCGCCCTGGTTCTCAACCAGGGCGAGGAAGGTGCCGTCCGGGCCGAAGACGGCGACCGGTCCGGCGGTCTCGAAGAGCGGCATCCGCACCCGGACCCCGTTGCCCAGCAGCTTCGCCTGCTCCTCCGTGACGTCCCAGCGGGTGAACGCGGCGGAGACCGCGTCCGCGACGGGCATCACGGCCAGCTCCTCCTGGAGCTGGTCCAGGGTGCGCGCCTCGCTTATCCCGTAGGGGCCGACCCGGGTGCGCCGGAGCGCCGTGAGGTGGCCGCCGACGCCGGTGTCCGCGCCCAGGTCGCGCGCCAGGGCGCGGACGTAGGTGCCGGACGAGCAGACCACGGAGACCAGCACGTCCTGCACCGGGGTGCCGTCCTCGGCCTCCGCCGGGTGCACGGCGTGCACGGTGAAGGACGAGACGGTCACCGGGCGGGCGGGGATCTCGAAGTCCTCGCCCTCGCGCGCCCGCTTGTACGAGCGCTTGCCGTCGATCTTGATGGCGCTGACCTTGGACGGGACCTGCATGATGGCCCCGGTCAGCTTGGCCACGCCGGCGTCGATCGCCTCGCGGGTGACCCCGGAGGCGTCGGCCGACGAGGTGATCTCGCCCTCGGCGTCGTCCGTCACCGTGTTCTGCCCGAGCCGGATGGTGGCCACGTACTCCTTCTCGGTCAGCGCGAGGTGACCGAGGAGCTTGGTGGCCCGCTCGACGCCGAGGACGAGCACGCCGGTCGCCATCGGGTCGAGGGTCCCGGCGTGCCCGACGCGGCGGGTCTTCGCCATGCCGCGCATCTTGGCGACGACGTCGTGCGAGGTGAAGCCGGCCGGCTTGTCGACGATGACGAGACCGTCGGGGCCGGGCGGTGTCTTGCGCTTCATGCGGAGGCGCCGCCCTCGGCGTCCCCGTTGTCGTCCTCGCCCGGCTTGCGGTACGGGTCGGCCTCGCCGGCGTAGTCCTTGCCCGAGGCCTCCTGGCGCACCTTGGCGTCCAGGTTGCGGGCCCGGTCGAGGAGGTCCTCGATGGTCCGGGCGTTCTCCGGCAGGGCGTCCGGGACGAACGTCAGGGTCGGGGTGAACTTGATCCCCGCCGCCTTGCCGACCGCGGACCGGAGCATGCCCTTGGCGCTCTCCAGCCCGGCGGCGGCGCCGGCGCGCTCCTCGTCGTCGCCGTAGACCGTGTAGAAGACCGTAGCCTCCCGCAGGTCGCCGGTGACCCGGGTGTCCGTGATGGTCACGTGGCTGCCGAGCCGCGGGTCCTTGATGCCGCGCTGCAGCTTCTGGGCCACCACCTCCCGGATGAGGTCCGCCAGCTTCTTAGCCCGCGCATTGTCGGCCACTGGTCCGTCTCCTTCTTGGTGTTTCAGTCGTCGTGCTCGCCGTGGAACCGCCGCCGCGCGGACAGCAGGTCCACTTCAGGACGTGCGGCGACCCAGCGCTCGCAGCGGTCCAACAGGTCCGTGAGGTGCCCCATGTCGCCGGAGACCGCCGCCAGACCGATCACGGCCCTGCGGTAGAGGTCCTGCTCGCCGACCTCCGCCACGCTCACCGCGTACTTGCGGTGCAGCTCGGCGACGATCGGGCGGACGACGGAGCGCTTCTCCTTCAGCGACCGCACGTCGCCGAGGAGGAGGTCGAAGGACAGCGTCCCTACATACATGTGGTGCGGGTTCATGCCACCCGTGGGGCCTTGGGCATCCGTGGTGTGTACGGCTTATTCGAAACCGTACACGCAACGGCCGGGGCCGATCGACGGGATATTCCCCCGCCGACCGGCCCCGGACAGGCTGCGGTGATCAGCCTCGCGGCTTCTCGCGCATCTCGTACGTCGCGATGACGTCGTCGATCTTGATGTCGTTGAAGTTTCCGAGGTTGATACCGCCCTCGAAGCCCTCGCGGATCTCGGTGACGTCGTCCTTGAAGCGACGCAGACCGACGATGGTGAGGTCCTCCGCGACGACCCGGCCGTCGCGGATGAGGCGCGCCTTGGTGTTGCGCTTGACCTCGCCGGAGCGGATGAGGACACCCGCGATGTTGCCCAGCTTGGACGAGCGGAAGATCTCGCGGATCTCCGCCGTACCGAGCTCGACCTCTTCGTACTCCGGCTTCAGCATGCCCTTCAGAGCCGCCTCGATCTCCTCGATCGCCTGGTAGATGACCGAGTAGTACCGGACGTCGACGCCCTCGCGCTCGGCCATCTGGGTGGCACGGCCCTCGGCGCGGACGTTGAAGCCGATGACGATCGCGTCGGAGCCGGACGCCAGGTTGATGTCGGACTCGGTGACCGCACCCACGCCGCGGTGCAGCACGCGGATGTCGACCTCCTCGCCGACGTCGAGCTGGAGCAGCGAGGACTCGAGAGCCTCGACCGAACCGGACGCGTCGCCCTTGATGATGAGGTTGAGCTGCTGGATCTCGCCGGCCTTGAGCACCTTGTCGAGGTCCTCGAGGGACACCCGGCGGGTGCGCTTGGCGAAGGCGGCGTTGCGCTCGCGCGCCGCGCGCTTCTCGGCGATCTGGCGGGCCGTGCGGTCCTCGTCGACAACCAGGAAGTTGTCGCCGGCGCCCGGGACGTTGGTCAGACCGAGGACGAGGACCGGGGTCGACGGACCCGCCTCCTCCACGTTCTGGCCCTTGTCGTCGAGCATGGCCCGCACACGGCCGTAGGCGTCGCCCGCGACCATCGTGTCGCCGACGCGGAGGGTACCGCGCTGGACGAGGACGGTGGCCACGGCGCCGCGGCCGCGGTCGAGGTGGGCCTCGATCGCGATGCCCTGCGCGTCCTGCTCCGCGTTGGCGCGCAGGTCGAGCGCGGCGTCGGCGGTGAGGACGACGGCCTCGAGCAGCTTGTCGATGTTCAGACCCTGCTTGGCGGAGATGTCGACGAACATCGTGTCGCCGCCGTACTCCTCGGCCACCAGGCCGAACTCGGTCAGCTGACCGCGCACCTTGGTCGGGTCCGCGCCCTCGACGTCGATCTTGTTGACCGCGACCACGATCGGCACGTCGGCCGCCTTGGCGTGGTTCAGGGCCTCGATCGTCTGCGGCATGACACCGTCGTTGGCCGCCACCACGAGGATCGCGATGTCGGTCGACTTCGCACCGCGGGCACGCATGGCGGTGAACGCCTCGTGACCCGGGGTGTCGATGAAGGTGATCTTGCGCTCTTCGTCGTTGACCTCGGTCGCGACCTGGTAGGCACCGATGTGCTGGGTGATGCCGCCGGCCTCGCCCGCGACCACGTTGGTCTTGCGGATCGCGTCGAGCAGTCGCGTCTTACCGTGGTCGACGTGACCCATGACGGTCACGACCGGCGGACGCGCGACGAGCATCTCCTCGCCGCCCTCGTTCTCACCGAACTCGATGTCGAACGACTCGAGGAGCTCGCGGTCCTCCTCCTCGGGGCTGACGATCTGAACCGTGTAGTTCATCTCGTCGCCGAGGAGCGTCAGCGTCTCGTCGGACACCGACTGCGTGGCCGTGACCATCTCGCCGAGGTTCATCATCACGGCGACGAGCGACGCCGGGTTGGCGTTGATCTTCTCCGCGAAGTCGGTGAGGGAGGCACCACGCGACAGGCGAATGGTCTCGCCGTTGCCGCGCGGCAGCATCACGCCGCCCACGGACGGGGCCTGCATGGCCTCGTACTCCTGGCGCCGCTGACGCTTGGACTTGCGGCCGCGACGGGCCGGACCGCCGGGACGGCCGAAGGCACCCTGCGTGCCACCGCGGGCACCGGGGCCGCCGGGACGCCCGCCGAAGCCGGGACGACCGCCGCCGAAGCCGCCGCCGCCACCGGGGCCACCGCCACCGGGACGACCGGCGAAGCCGCCGCCGCCACCGGGACGACCGCCGCCGCCGGGACCGGCCGGACGGCCGGCGAAGCCCGGACGGGCACCGCCGCCGGGACGGCCGGCGCCGCCGCCGGGACCGCGACCGCCGCCGGGGCCCGGACGCGGGCCGGCAGCGGGACGCTGCGGCATCATGCCGGGGTTCGGACGGTTGCCCGCCGGGCCGGGACGCGGGGCGCCGCCGGGAGCCTGCGGACGGGGCATGCCGCCGGGGGTCGGACGGGGAGCGCCCTGGCCCTGCGGGCGGGGAGCGCCGCCGGGACCGCCCTGCGGGCGCGGGGCACCGCCGGGGCCGGCCGGGCCGCCACCGGGGCGGGGTGCCTGCGGGCGCGGGGCCTGCGGGCGGGCCATGCCGGTGGAGCCACCGGAGGTGAAGGGGTTGTTGCCCGGACGGGGACCGGCCGGACGACCGCCGGGACGGGCACCGCCCTGGCCCGGACGGGGGGCACGCTGGCCCTGGCCGCCGTCACGCTGCTGACCCGCCGGGCCCGGACGGGCGCCGGGGCGCGGGCCGGGAGCGGCCGGGCGCGGGGCGCCGGGCTGCTGCGGGGCGGCGGGCTGGGCCGGAGCGGGCGCGGAGAACTCCGCGGCGGGCACCGGGGTGACCGGGGCGGGCTTCGCCGGGGCCGGCTTCGGACCCGGACGGGGACCCGGGGTGGGGGCGCCACCGGCGGGCTTGGGGGTGGGGGTGGGGGCCGCGGCCGGCTTCGGGGCCGGTGCGGCGGGGCGCGGGGCACCCGGAGTGGGCGCGCCCGGCTTCGCGGGGGCCGCCTTGCGCGGCGCCGCGGGCTTGGCAGCGGACTTGCCGGCGTTGCCGCCGGGCCCCTGCAGCGCGTCAGTCAGTTTACGGACGACCGGCGCCTCGATCGTCGAGGACGCCGAACGGACGAATTCACCAAGTTCTTGGAGCTTGGCCATGACGACCTTGCTCTCCACTCCGAACTCCTTGGCGAGTTCGTATACCCGGACCTTAGCCACTTCGCTCCTTCTAGGTCCGGGTTGTCAACCGGACCGTCGCTACTTCATGGGCGTACTCATCGCGTACTCATCGAGTGCTCATCGCAATCTCGACCTACTTCCAAATCGCGAGGTACCTGACCGCACGGGTACCGGGTACCCGTGCCTGGGACATCCCCGCTGATGCGGGGTCCAACTCTTCTTACTGCCTGATCGTCTCGATGTGACGGCGCAGTTCCGCGGTGTCCAGCGGTCCCGGGCTTTTGAAGGCCCGGGGGAACGCCCGGCGGCGGACCGCCAGGTCGAGACAGACCAGTGTGGGGTGCACGGAGGCACCCCGGCCGGGCAGCGTACCGCGCGGATCGGGGACGCAGGCGCCCTCGATCAGCACGATCCGCAACAGATCGCCCTTGGCCGCTCGCTCCCGGCACCCCACACAGGTGCGCTGAGGGCATGCGCGGGCATGCGTCCGGCCAGACACTGGTTAAGTCTACCTCCCCGAGCCGGGCTCACCCCTTTGGGGCACAGATCGGCTACGTATGCTTTTTGACTCGCGGCGCGCGGGCGGCGGTTTCCCGGGGGTTCCACCCACGGATCGCGCCGGGGGCGCGAGGTGGCGAACCGGCGCCGGCTCCGTGCCGCGCGCCCCCGAGTGCTTCCATCCGCCCGCGCCGAGCGCGGGCTTACTCCGGCTTGTCCTGCTGCTCGGTGTGCTCGGTGTCCGGCCGGATGTCGATCCGCCAGCCGGTGAGCCGCGCGGCCAGGCGGGCGTTCTGCCCCTCCTTGCCGATGGCGAGCGACAGCTGGTAGTCCGGCACGGTCACCCGGGCCGAGCGGGCGGCGAGGTCCACGACCTCGACCTTGCTCACCCGGGCGGGGGACAGCGCGTGGGCGACGAGCTCCGCCGGGTCGTCCGACCAGTCGACGATGTCGATCTTCTCGCCGTTGAGCTCCGCCATCACCGCGCGGACGCGGCCGCCCATCGGGCCGATGCAGGCGCCCTTGGCGTTCAGCCCGGAGCGGGTCGAACGGACGGCGATCTTGGTGCGGTGGCCGGCCTCGCGGGCGATGGCCGCGATCTCCACCGAACCGTCGGCGATCTCCGGGACCTCCATGGCGAAGAGCTTCTTCACCAGGTTGGGGTGGGTCCGCGAGAGCGTCACGGACGGGCCGCGGACGCCCTTGGCGACCCGGACGACGTAGGTGCGCAGCCGGGTGCCGTGGGTGTAGTCCTCGCCGGGGACCTGCTCCTGCACCGGCAGGATGGCCTCCAGCTTGCCGATGTCGACCAGGACGTTCTTGGGATCCTTGCCCTGCTGGACGACACCGGCGACGACGTCGCCCTCACGGCCGGCGAACTCACCGAAAGTGATCTCGTCCTCGGCGTCGCGCAGACGCTGGAGGATGACCTGCTTGGCGGTGGTCGCGGCGATCCGGCCGAAGCCGGACGGGGTGTCGTCGAACTCGCGCGGCTCCTCGCCCTCGGCGAGGTCCTGCGGGTCCTCCTTGGCCCAGACCGTGACGTGGCCGGTGGACCGGTCCAGCTCCACGCGGGCCCGGCGGCGGCTTCCCTCGGTGCGGTGGTACGCGATGAGGAGGGCCGACTCGATCGCCTCGACCAGCAGGTCGAAGGAGATCTCCTTCTCTCGCACCAGGCCCCGCAGGGCACTCATGTCGATGTCCACGGCTACGCCTCCTCTTGATTCTCGTCGGTTTCCGCTTCGGCCTGGGCGGCCCCCGCACCGGACGGTCGGTTGAACTCGATCTCCACGCGGGCCTTCGCGATCTCGTCGAAGGCGAGCCGCCGGGCGGTGGGCTTGCGTCCCTTCACACCCGGCACTTCCACATCCAGCCCCTCGTCGTCCACGGCGACGATCCGCGCGACCAGCTCGCCGCCCGCGGTGAGCTGGGCCTTGATCAGCCGGCCGGTGGCCCGGACGTAGTGCCGGTGCAGGGTGAGGGGGCGGTCGGCGCCGGGGGAGGTGACCTCCAGGACGTACGGGGCGCCGCCCATGACGTCGCTCTCGTCGAGCTTCGCGGAGACCTCCCGGCTCAGCTCGGCGCACTCGTCCAGCTGGACGCCGTCGTCGGAATCCACCACGATGCGCAGCACACGCCGTTTTCCGGCCGGTGTCACTTCGACCTCTTCCAGATCCAACTCCCGTGCGCTGACGAGAGGGGCGAGCAGCTCGCGGAGCCGCTCGCTCTGGGTGGTGCTCATCCGGGTGACTCCTCGGCCGCGTGTGCTGTTGTGGGAAAGTCGCGTGTCAGGTCAAAGCCTATCCGTTCCGGCACCCGGCTGACGATTCGGTGCCTTCGTCCGCGGGACACCCGCCGGGCGCCGGTACGCTCACGAACGGTGATCACGACCCCTGGTCCCGCGACGGTGCCCCGACGACCACCGGCAGGAAGTGGAACGTGGCGTTCATGACGACGGCGCGGGCCCGCGGCCCCCGCAGACGCGCGCTGCTGACGGGCGCGGCGGCACTGCTGCTCACCGGCTGCGCCGGCGGCAGGGACGGCGACGGCGCAGCCGGCCGGGCCCGCGCCGAGGCCGGCCGGAACACGACGGCCCTGCTCGCCCGCTACGACGCGACGCTCGCCGCGCACGCCGCCCTCGCGCCCCGGCTGCGCCCGCTGCGGGCCGAAACCGCCCGCCACGCCCAGGCGTTCGGCGCCGCCCCCACACCTGCCCCTTCTCCTTCGGCGCCTCCGCCCGCTGTCCCGGACGACCCCGACGAGGCGCTCGCCGCGCTCGCCGCCGCCGAGCGGCGGACGGCCGACGGCCACACCGCGGCCCTCGCGGCGGCCCCGCCCGAACTCGCCCGGCTGCTCGCCTCCGTGGCCGCGGCCGGCGCGTCCCACGCCTACCTGCTGGGAGCGGACGCATGACGGATCCGGCCGTGCTGACGGCCGTACAGGCGGCCCTGGCCGCCGAGCACGCCGCGGTCTACGGGTACGGGGTGGTCGGCGCGCGTGCCGGGGAGGAGCGGGCCCAGGAGGCCCGCGAGGCGTACGAGGCACACCGGGGCCGGCGGGACGCGCTGCGGCGGACCGTCCACGGCCTGGGCGGCGCCCCGGTCGTCGCCGAGGCGGCGTACGTACTGCCGTTCCCGGTGCCGGACGCGCCCGCCGCGGCGCGCCTGGCGGCGGAGCTGGAGAGCAGGGTGGCGGCCGTCTACGCCGATCTGGTCGCGGCGGCGGACGGCGCGCTGCGCGGGGAGGCCGCGGCGGCGCTGCGCGAGGCGGCGGTGCGCGGAACGCGCTGGCGGGGCGGCAGCGTAGCCTTCCCTGGGCTCGCCGGGCGGGCCCCGGCCGGCGCGTAGCTCTCCGTCCCCGGCCGGCCCCACCGGCACGGACGCCCGACCGGTAGGGACTGCACGGACGAAAGGGACAGCACAGGGATGGGCCATGCGAACGACCGCCTCGAACCGCCGGAACGGCTGGTTCACGCCCTGGGCTCCGACCCCGACCCCGCCCGCGCGGAGGCCGCCCGCCGGTGGCTGGCCGGGCTCCCGGCGACGGCCCGGGAGTGGCTGGACCGCTGGGAGCTGACGCCCGAACGGGTGCAGGCGCCGGGTGGGCGTACGGGCCTGGTGGTCCTGGCGCACCGGGCGGACGGCACCCCGGCGGCGCTCAAGCTCCTGCCGCCCGGCGGCGCGGCGGCGGCCGAGCACGCCGCGCTGGAGCACTGGGGCGGACTGGGCGCGGTCCGGGTCCTGACGGCCGCTCCGGAGGCGGGCGCGCTGCTGCTGGAGCGGCTGAGCCCGGACGTCGGCCTGCGCTCGCTCGCCGAGGCCAAGGCACAGTTGGAGGCGTCGGCGACGCTCCAGCGGCTGTGGGTCGCGCCGCCCGGCGGCACGGCCGTCCCCTCGGTGGCCGACCACACGGCCGGCCTGGCCGGCGCCCTGCGCACCTGGCGGGACGAGCCCTGGGCGGCCGACGCCCGGCCGCTCGTCGACGAGGCCCTGGACCTGCGGGACGCGCTGGCCCCGGGCCCCGCCGACGAGCCGCCGAGCCTGCTGCACGGCGCCTACCACCAGGGCAAGGTCCTGGCCGGCGAGCGGCTGCCCTGGCTGGCGGTGGGCCCCCGCCCGCTGACCGGCGAACGCGCCTACGACCTGGCCCGCCTGGTCCGCGACCGCGCCGACACCCTCCTCGCCTCCCCCGGCGCGGCGGCGATCGCCCGCCGCCGCGCGGCCCGTCTCGCGGACACCCTGGAGGTGGACGCGGAGCGGCTGCGCGGCTGGACGCTGTTCCGCGCGGTGGCGGACGGGGTACGGGAGCGGGCGGCCGGCAACGGGAAGGCGGCCGAACTCCTGCTGGAGTTCGCGGCGTTGCTGTAGGGAGCGGCCCGGCGGAGAGCCCGGCGCGCGGCGACCGGCCCGCCCCGGGCGTCCGCCGGCGGTTCCCCGCGGGCACGCCCGGCGAGACGGCGGGCGGCGGGTCCGCCGACCGCTCGCCGCCGGGCAACCCACCACCGCCACCGGGAGCTCGCCGCCCGGCACCCCACCGCCGACCGTTCGCCGCCCCACCACCGCCACCGGACACCCGCCGCCCGGCACCCCGAGGACCCGCGCGAACTGCCGGCCCGCTCGACCGAACCGGCCCTGGCCTTCCGCCGCGACCGGCCGCCGGGCGCCCCAGCCGGACCCCGCCCCAACGCCCTACCGCAGCCCGAGGATTCGCTCCACCGCCGCGTCCACGGACAGTTCCTCCCGCTCCCCCGTGCGCCGGTCCTTCAGCTCCACCCGGCCGTCCGGGGCGCCGCGGCCGACGGTCAGCAGGGCCGGGACACCGATCAGTTCGGCGTCGGCGAACTTGACGCCCGCCGAGACGCCCGCCCGGTCGTCGAGCAGCACGCGGACGCCCGCGGCGGAGAGCCTGGCGGTGAGGGCGTCGGCCAGTTCCGCCTGGACGGCCTTGCCGGCGACGACGATGTGGACGTCGGCGGGCGCGATCTCGCGCGGCCAGCACAGGCCGTGCGCGTCGTGGGTCTGCTCGGCGAGGGCGGCGACGGCGCGGGAGACGCCGATGCCGTAGCACCCCATGGTGACGCGGACCGGTTTGCCCGCAGGGCCGAGGACGTCGAAGCCGAAGACGTCCGTGTACTTGCGCCCCAGTTGGAAGATGTGGCCGATCTCGATGGCCCGGCCGAGCCGGAGGCCGGTGCCGCAGCGCGGGCAGGGGTCGCCGGGTTCGACGACGACGGCGTCGAGGTACCGGTCGACGGTGAAGTCCCGGCCGCAGACGACGTTCCGCGCGTGGGTGCCGGGCCTGTTGGCTCCGGTGATCCAGGCCGTGCCGGGTGCCACCCGGGGGTCGGCCCAGTAGGGGACGGGCAGCTTCTGCGGGCCGACGTAGCCGCGCACCAGGTCCGGGTGGGAGGCGAAGTCGTCGGCCGTGACGAGCTCCACCTCGGCGGGGGCCAGCCGCTCGGCGACCCGGCCGAGGTCCACCTCGCGGTCGCCGGGTACGCCGATGGCGACGATCTCGCCGTCGATCTTGACGAGGACGTTCTTGAGCACCGCCGAGGCGGGCACGTCCAGGTGGGCGGCGAGGGTGTCGATGGTGGGGGTGTCGGGGGTGTCCAGTTCCTCCAGCGGTCCGTGCGCGGCGGGGTCGGCGGCTTCGGCGACCGTGGTGACCGCCTCGGTGTTGGCGGCGTAGTCGCACCGCGGGCAGTCCGCGAAGGTGTCCTCCCCCGCCGCGGCCGGGGCCAGGAACTCCTCCGAGGCGGAGCCGCCCATGGCGCCGGACACGGCGGAGACCACGCGGTGGTCGAGCCCGAGGCGTTCGAAGATCCGCAGGTACGCCTCGCGGTGGCGGCGGTAGGACTCCGCGAGCCCTTCGTCGTCGAGGTCGAAGGAGTAGGCGTCCTTCATCAGGAACTCGCGCCCGCGCAGCACCCCGGAGCGGGGCCGGGCCTCGTCCCGGTACTTGGTCTGGATCTGGTAGAGGGTGACCGGGAGGTCCTTGTAGGACGCGCACTGGTCCTTGGCCGTGAGGGTGAAGACCTCCTCGTGCGTGGGCCCGAGCAGGTACTCGGCGCCCTTGCGGTCGCGGAGCCGGAAGAGGAGGTCCCCGTACTCCGTCCAGCGCCCGCTGGCCTCGTAGGGCTCCCGGGGCAGCAGGGCGGGCAGCAGGACCTCCTGGCCGCCGATGGCGTCCATCTCCTCGCGCACCACGCGGGCGACGTTGTCCAGCACCTTCTTGCCGAGCGGCAGCCACGTCCACACCCCGGCGGAGCTCCGGCGGACGTAGCCGGCGCGGACGAGCAGCCGGTGGCCCGGCGTCTCGGCGTCGGCCGGATCGTCGCGCAGGGTCGTGAGCATCGACTGGGAGAGACGCAGCGGGCGCTGTACGGGTGACATGCCGGGAGGGTAGCGGCGGGCCGGGCGGATCTCACCGGTATTTCCGGGGCGGGCCGTCAGTCCGGCAGCGGCAGTTCCGCGCCCATCACCACGTACGGGCTGACGGCGCTGGGGAAGACCACCTGCCGGGCCAGGTCCCGGTAGCCGAGCTTGCGGTAGAGCGCGCGGGCCGGGCTCTCCACGTCGATGGCGGAGAGGATCGAGCGCGGTTCCGCCGCGTCGGCCGTCAGCGCGGTGATGAGCGTCCGGCCGATCCGCCGGTTCTGGAAGGCGGGGTGGACGTGCAGTTCGGTGATGACGAAGACGTCGTCCAGCCACTCCTCCGTCCCGGTGGCCCGCAGGTACGGCTCGACGACGGTAGACCACCAGTGCCCGCGGTCGTTGGGCATGCCGTAGACGAAGCCGACGAGCCGTCCGCCCGGTGTCGTCGCGCCGAGGGCGCGGGCGCCGGGGTTGGTGAGGTGGCGGAGCACGATGTGGCGCCGGACGCCGACCTCCTCGGCGGTGAGCCCGAAGGCCACGGCCTGCACGGCCAGCGCGTCGTCGACCCGCGCGGCGAGGTCCAGCGGGCCGACCACGATGTCATCCATGCGGGGAGGCTACCCGGCCGGCCTGTCTTCCCGCCGGGCCCGGGGAGGCGGCGGGTCAGAAGAGCACGCTCATGAAGGCGCCGGTCTCCCGGAAGCCGACCCGGCGGTAGGCGGCGCGCGCGGCGGCGTTGTAGTCGTTGACGTAGAGGCTGACCACCGGGGCGACCTCGCGGAGGGCGTGGTCCAGGACGGCGGCCATGCCGGTCACGGACAGCCCGCGGCCCCGGTGTTCGGGGGCGACCCAGACGCCCTGGATCTGGCAGGCGCGGGCGGTGGCGGCGCCGATCTCGGCCTTGAAGACGACCTTGCCGTTCTCTATCCGAGCGAATGACCGGCCGGAGCCCACCAGTTCGGCCACGCGCGCCTGGTAGAGGAGCCCGCCGTCGCCGGCCAGCGGCGAGACGCCGACCTCCTCGGTGAACATGGCGACGCAGGCCGGGAGGATCAACTCCATCTCGTCCTTGCGGACGCGGCGGACCAGCGGGTCGGGTTCGACGTCGGCGGGCATCGAGCGGGTGACCATGAGCGGCTGGTGGGCGCGGACCTCGCGGGCCGGGCCCCAGTGCGGCTCCAGCAGCGCCCAGAGGGCGGCGGTGGACTCGGCGGGGCCGACGATGGAGGAGCAGCGGCGGCCGGCCCGGCGGGCGCGGTCGGCGAAGGCGCGGACGGCCTCGGGGCCGGCGCAGATGGGGACGAGGTTGGCCCCGGCGTAGCAGAGCGCCTCCAGGCGCCCGAGGACGTACCAGCCCCACATCTCGCCGCCGAGCCGCCAGGGGTCCAGGCCGGCGACCTGGACACGGGCGGCGACGAAGGCGTTGGCGACGGGGTCGCGGTCGAGTACCGCGAGGGCGGCGTCGAGGTCGCCGGGCTCCAGGACCTTGGTCGTGGTCGTCGTCAACACGTGTGCGGTTGCCTCACCGTCGCGGCCGGAGGCCGGGAAAACAGATTCCTGGCACTTTACCTCTCCGGTGCGACGCCTACCCCGTCCCGGCGGGAGGACGACGGGCCTCCCGCCACGGGACCGCGCACGTCAGCCGGCGACGCTGACCTCGGGCTCGCCGGAGGCGACGCCGTCCTTCTCCATCTGGGCGGCGATCTTCATGGCCTCTTCGATGAGGGTCTCGACGATCTTCGACTCGGGGACGGTCTTGATGACCTCGCCCTTCACGAAGATCTGCCCCTTGCCATTGCCGGACGCCACACCCAGGTCCGCCTCACGCGCCTCACCCGGACCGTTGACCACACAGCCCATCACCGCCACGCGCAGCGGCACCTCCATGCCCTCCAGGCCCGCCGTCACCTCGTCCGCCAGCTTGTAGACGTCCACCTGCGCCCGCCCGCACGACGGACACGAGACGATCTCCAGCCGGCGCTGGCGCAGGTTCAGCGACTCCAGGATCTGGATGCCGACCTTGACCTCCTCCGCCGGCGGCGCCGACAGCGACACCCGGATCGTGTCACCGATCCCCTCCGACAGCAGCGCACCGAAGGCCACAGCCGACTTGATCGTGCCCTGGAACGCCGGGCCCGCCTCCGTCACGCCCAGGTGCAGCGGGTAGTCGCACTGGGCGGCGAGCTGCCGGTAGGCGTTGACCATCACCACCGGGTCGTTGTGCTTGACCGAGATCTTGATGTCGCGGAAGCCGTGCTCCTCGAACAGCGACGCCTCCCACAGCGCCGACTCCACCAGCGCCTCGGGCGTGGCCTTGCCGTACTTCTGCAGCAGACGGCGGTCCAGCGACCCGGCGTTCACACCGATGCGGATCGGCGTCCCGGCGTCGGAGGCCGCCTTGGCGATCTCCTTGACCTTGTCGTCGAACTGCTTGATGTTCCCCGGATTCACCCGCACCGCCGCACACCCGGCATCGATCGCCGCGAACACGTACTTCGGCTGGAAGTGGATGTCCGCGATCACCGGGATCTGCGACTTCGCCGCGATCACCTTCAACGCGTCCGCGTCGTCCTGCGTCGGACACGCCACCCGCACGATCTGGCACCCCGACGCCGTCAGCTCCGCGATCTGCTGCAACGTCGCACCGATGTCCGACGTCCGCGTCGTCGTCATCGACTGCACCGACACCGGCGCGTCCCCGCCCACGGCGACGGACCCGACCTGGATCTTGCGGCTGACGCGGCGGTCGGCGAGCTTGGTCGGAACGGACGGCATTCCCAGCGAAATCGCGGTCATCTGGCGAGCAACCCCAAGGTCTGAATCATGGTCCCGAGATCGGCGGGCTCCGGTCTCCGAGATTACGGCAAGCGCCTCCCCCGAAGCACATCCCGCCCCGAACACCGCCCGAACGAACGGTGGCGGAACGCATTCCGCGCGCCGGGGGCGCGGGGCCGGGAGCGGACCCCGCCCTCCTTACGTCAGGCGCACCGGATTCACCACATCGGCCACGAGGACGAGCAGGGTGAAGCAGATGAAGATACCCGCGACGACGTAGGCGACCGGCATCAGCTTGGCCACGTCGAAGGGGCCGGGATCCGGGCGGCGGAAGACCCTGGCGAACATCCGGCGCACCGATTCCCACAGGGCGCCGGCGATGTGCCCGCCGTCCAGGGGCAGCAGCGGCAGCATGTTGAACAGGAACAGCGAGAGGTTGAAGCCGGCCACCAGGGTCAGCATCAGCGCGATCTGCTGGGACGGCGGGATGTCGAGGGTGAACACCTCGCCGCCGACCCGGGCCGCGCCGACGACGCCCATCGGGGAGTCGGCCTTGCGCTCGCCACCGTCGAAGGCCGCATTCCAGAGGTCGGGGATCTTGCCGGGCAGGGCGACCAGGGACTCGACGCCGGACTGCACCATGTCGCCCATCCGGTCGACCGACTGGCCGAAGGACTGCTGGACGATGCCGCTGGCGGGCGCGAAGCCGAGGAATCCGGCGGTGATGTACTCGCCGCGGATCGGGTTGCCGTCGCCGTCGTACTTCTGGACCTGGTTCTTGATCAGGTTGGCGTGCAGGTCGAGGCGCTTGCCGTCGCGCTCGACGGTGATCGTCGCCGGTCCGGTGGTCTTCCGGATGTCCTTCTGGATCGTCTTCCAGTCGGGCGTCGGGTCGCCGTCGAACGCGACGATCTTGTCCTTGGGCCGCAGGCCGGCCGCGTTGGCCGGGGACTTCGGGGCGTCCTTGGGGCAGGTGTCGGTGGCGCTGGACGCCTTGACGACGCAGTCCTGGACCGAGCCGACCTGCGTCGTCTCGGTGCGGACGCCGAAGGTCATCAGCACGCCGAGGAAGAGCACCACGGCGAGCACCAGGTTCATGAAGGGCCCGGCGAACATCACGATCACGCGCTTCCAGGGCTTGCGCGTGTAGAACAGCCGGCTCTCGTCGCCCGGCTGGAGCTCCTCGAACGCCGCCGACCGGGCGTCCTCGATCATCCCGCGCCAGGGGGACGTGGACCGGGCCGCGATCTTGCCGTCCTCGCCGGGCGGGAACATGCCGATCATGCGGATGTAGCCGCCGAGCGGGATCGCCTTGATGCCGTACTCGGTGTCGCCCTTCTTCCTGGAGAAGATCGTCGGTCCGAAGCCGACCATGTACTGCGGCACGCGGATGCCGAACATCTTGGCGGTCGAGAGGTGGCCCAGCTCGTGCCAGGCGATGGAGAACAGCAGGCCCACCACGAAGACGACTATCCCGAGGACCGTCATCAGAAGGGTCATGCGCGGGCCTCCGAGGTCGCTCCGGCCGTACGGACCGCGGTTGCCGTACGCGCCACCAGTTCGCGGGCCCGGGCGCGGGCCCAGGTCTCCGCCTGCAGGACGTCCGGGACCGTGAGGAGGGTTCCCCGGTCGGGGGTGCCGTGCTCCGCGACGACCTCGGCGACGGTGTCCACGATGCCATTGAACGGCAGGCCGCCGGAGAGGAACGCGTCGACGCACTCCTCGTTGGCGGCGTTGAAGACCGCCGGGGCGGTGCCGCCCAGGCCGCCGACGTGGCGGGCGAGCGCGACGGAGGGGAACGCCTCCTCGTCGAGCGGGAAGAACTCCCACGTCGACGCCTTCGACCAGTCGAAGGCCGGGGCGGCGTCCGGCACCCGCTCCGGCCAGCCCAGGCCGATGGCGATCGGGCCCCGCATGTCCGGCGGGGTGGCCTGGGCGAGGGTGGAGCCGTCGGTGAACTCGACCATGGAGTGCACGTACGACTGGGGGTGGACGACGACCTCGATCCGGTCGAACGGGATGTCGTAGAGCAGGTGGGCCTCGATCACCTCCAGGCCCTTGTTGACCAGGGTCGCGGAGTTGACGGTGATCACCGGGCCCATGGACCAGGTCGGGTGCGCCAGGGCGTCCGCCGGGGTGACGGCGGCCAGCTGCTCCTTGGTGCGGCCGCGGAACGGACCGCCGGAAGCGGTCACCACGAGCTTGCGGACCTCGCTGCGGGCACCGCCGAGCAGCGCCTGGAAGAGGGCCGCGTGCTCGGAGTCCACCGGGACGATCTGGCCGGGCTTGGCGACGGCCTTGACCAGCGGGCCGCCGACGATCAGCGACTCCTTGTTCGCCAGCGCCAGGGACCGGCCCGCCTCCAGGGCCGCCAGGGTCGGCGCCAGACCGATCGAACCCGTGATGCCGTTGAGCACCGTGTGGCACTCGCTCCGGGCCAGCTCGGTGGCCGCGTCCGGGCCCGCCAGCACCTCCGGCAGCGGCCGGGAGCCGTAGCGGTCGGCCAGCGCCGCCCGCAGCGCCGGGGCCGCGTCCTCCCGCGCCACGGCGACCGCGCGCACGTCCAGCCGGTGCGCCTGCTCGGCGAGCAGCTCGACCCGGCCGCCGGCGGCGGACAGGGCCGTCACCGTGAACCGGTCGGGGTTGCGCAGCACGAGGTCGATGGCCTGGGTCCCGATCGAACCGGTCGAACCGAGGATCACGATCTCGCGCGGGCCGCCGCTCCGGTGCGTGGGGGCGGAGTAGCGCAGATGCGGGTCAGCGAGGGAGTCGGTCATCCCCCCATTGTGGGGGCTGGGGCGGTCACGGCGGGCGGGGGCCCGGGGAGCCCGGTGCGGAAGGCGCCCCCGGGCCCCCGGCGGGCGGGTCAGGGGATCGGCCGGTGCACGTTGTCGTACTTGGCCGGGCCCGGGGTGGCGTCGGCGATCCAGGGGCCGTCGTCGCTCGGGTCGAGGATGCCCTCCTCCAGCCAGGTGCAGGCCCCGGCCGTCACCGCGTTCACCACCGAGCGGTCGAGGGTGTCGGTGTTGGTCCACAGCCGGGCGAAGAGTTCGTCGGCGCGGATCCGCGCCTGCCGGCAGAAGGCGTCCGCGAGCCCGTACGCCTCCCTGCCGTGCGCCCCCTCGGTGCGCAGCTTCTCGGCCCGGACGCAGGCGGCGCTCATGGCGAAAAGCTCGGCGCCGATGTCCACCACGCGCCCCAGGAACCCCTGCTTCGTCTCCAGCCTGCCCTGCCAGCGGGACATGGCGTAGAAGGTGGAGCGCGCGAGCCGGCGCGAGGCGCGTTCGACGTAGCGCAGGTGCACGGAGAGATCCGTGTGACCGGCCGGGTGGAACTCGGCGTAGCTGGTCGGCAGCTGGCCCGGTCCCGCGACGAGCTTGGGCAGCCAGCGGGCGTAGAAGCCGCCGGCCCGCGCGCCGGCCCGCGCCTTGTCGCCCAGGGACTTCTCGGGGTCGATGAGGTCGCCGGCGACCGACAGGTGGGCGTCGACGGCCTCCCGGGCGATCAGCAGGTGCATGATCTCGGTGGAGCCTTCGAAGATCCGGTTGATGCGCATGTCGCGGAGCATCTGCTCGACGGGGACGGCCCGCTCGCCGCGGGCGGCGAGCGAGGCGGCGGTCTCGTAGCCCCGGCCGCCGCGGATCTGGACCAGCTCGTCCGTCATCCGCCAGCCCATCTCGCTGCCGTAGAGCTTGGCGAGGGCGGCCTCGATGCGGATGTCGTTGCGGTCCTCGTCGGCCATCTGGCCGGAGAGGTCGACGATCGCCTCCAGGGCGAAGGTGGTGGCGGCGATGAAGGAGATCTTCGCTCCGACGGCCTCGTGGCGGGCGATGGACTTGCCCCACTGCTCACGGGCGGCGGACCACTCGCGGGCGATCTTCAGACACCACTTGCCGGCGCCGACGCACATCGCCGGGATGGACAGCCGTCCGGTGTTGAGCGTGGTCAGCGCGATCTTCAGGCCGGCGCCCTCGGGGCCGATGCGGTGGGCCGCCGGCACCCGGACCTGGTGGAAGCGGGTGACGCCGTTCTCGATGCCGCGCAGGCCCATGAAGGCGTTGCGGTGCTCGACGGTGACCCCCTCGGACGCCGTCTCCACGACGAACGCGGTGATCCCGCCCCGGTGGCCCTCGCTCTTGGGCACCCGGGCCATGACGACCAGCAGGTCGGCGACGACGCCGTTGGTGGTCCAGAGCTTGACGCCGTCGAGGACGTAGTCGTCGCCGTCCGGCACGGCGGCGGTCGCCAGCCGGGCCGGGTCCGAGCCCACGTCCGGCTCGGTGAGCAGGAACGCCGAGATCTCGCCGCGGGCGCAGCGCGGCAGGAACGCGTCCTTCTGCTCCTGGGTGCCGAACAGCTTCAGCGGCTGCGGGACGCCGATGGACTGGTGGGCCGAGAGCAGCGCGCCGACGACCGGGCTGACCGAGCCGACCAGCATCAGGGCCTTGTTGTAGTACACCTGGGTGAGGCCGAGGCCGCCGTACCGGACGTCGATCTTCATCCCGAAGGCGCCGAGCTCCCTGAGGCCCGCGACCGTCTCGTCGGGGACGCGCGCCTCGCGTTCGATGCGGGCGCTGTCGATGCCCGTCTCGCAGAAGGCGCGCAGCCGGGCGAGGAACTCCTCGCCGCGCCGCACGTCCTCCGGCGCGGGCGTCGGGTACGGGTGGATCAGGTCGAGCCGGAACCTGCCGAGGAAGAGTTCCTTGGCGAAACTGGGCTTCTGCCAGCCCTGCTCGCGGGCCGCCTCGGCGACCCGGCGGGCCTCGCGCTCGGAGACCGGCCGTACGGATGGTGCGGTCATGGGGCACCTCGCCGCTTGAGTCGTGGCGGTTGTCACGGTCGATACCGACCGGTGCTACCGGTCCGTATGTACCCGATTCGCGGGGTGTCTACCAGACCGCGTGCGGGATTCCGGCCGGGCCGGAGCGGCCGTCAGTGCCGGGCGCCGGGCGTCACCAGGCCGCTCTCGTAGGCGACGACCACGGCCTGGGCGCGGCTGCAGAGGCCGAGTTTGGCCATGGCGCGGTTGAGGTGGGTCTTGACGGTGGCCTCGCTGATGACGAGTTCGGCGGCGATCTCGCCGTTGGACAGGCCGCGCCCGGTGTGCCGCAGCACCTCCCGTTCCCGGCCGGTGAGCGCGTCGAGGACCTCGCCGCGCGGGGGCTCGGGGGCGGACCGCGGCCGGGTGAACGCCTCGACGAGGCGGCGGGTGACGCTGGGCGAGAACAGGGTGTCGCCGCCCGCCACGGCGGTGACGGCGGCCAGCAGCCGCTGCGGCCCGGCGTCCTTGAGCAGGAAGCCGGAGGCACCGGCGCGCAGCGCGGCGTAGACGTACTCGTCGAGGTCGAAGGTGGTGAGGACGAGGATCCTGGGCGCGGGGACGAGTCCGGCGGCGAGGATGCGCTCGGTGGCGGCGATGCCGCTGAGACCGGGCATCCGGATGTCCATGAGGACGACGTCCGGGTGGTGGGCGACGGCCAGGTCGACGGCCTCCTGCCCGTCGGCGGCCTCGGCGGCCACGGTCACGCCGGGGGCCGCGCGCAGCAGGGCCGCGACGCCGGCCCGGATGAGGACCTGGTCGTCGACGACGAGGACGCGTATGCCGGTACCGCCGCCCTGCTCGCCGGTCATGATCCGTCCCGCCCCCGCCGGTCACTGGAGGGGAAGCGTCAGCCGGACCTCGAAGCCGCCGTCCGCCCGCGGTCCGGCCGCGAGTCTTCCCCCGTAGATCCTGGCGCGCTCGCGCATGCCGATCAATCCGTGCCCGCCGGACGGCACCGGGTTGGCCGGAACGTTTCGGCGCCGGCGGGACGACGGCCGGCCGTCGTCGGTGACGCTGAGTTCCAGTTCGTGCGGGCGGAAGGCGACGCGCACCACCGCGCGGGCCGCGCCCGCGTGCTTGATGATGTTGGTCAGCGCCTCCTGGACCACGCGGTACGCGCACAGGTCGGGGCCGGCCGCCAGGGGCCGCCGCTCCCCCGTGACCTCCAGGTCCACCCGGACGCCGACCGCCCGCATCCGCTCCACGGTCGCCTCCAGCCGGTCCAGGCCGGGCATCGGGTGGTACGGGCAGTCGCCTTCCGGATGCCCGCCGTCGTCCCCGCCCTCCGGGCCGACCCGGAGCACGGCCAGCAGCCGGCGCATCTCCTCCAGCGCTTCCCCGCTGCTGGCCGATATCGTGCCCAGCGCGTCCCGGGCGGTGGCCGGATCGCTGGTGAAGACATAGCGGGCGAGCCCGGCCTGCACCGACACCACGGACATGTGGTGGGCGACCACGTCGTGCAGCTCCCGGGCGATGCGGACCCGCTCCTCGGCGACGGCGCGGCGGGCGTTCTCCTCCCGCTCCCTGCGGAGTTGGGCCGCCAGGCGGGACAACTCGGCGTTGCGGTCGGCGAGCTGGCGCGCGTTGCCGCCGAACTTCAGGATGATCAGGAGCATCACCGCGGCCTGGGCGACCGTGGTCACCAGGTCGTCGGTGTCGCCGAGCACCGAGGAGAGCACCGCGCACCCGGCGCAGCAGACGCCGCAGACCACGGCCACCGGCGCGGGACGGCTCGCCGCGACCGCGTACAGCGTCACCATCGGGCACAGGCTGTTGACGATCGGCCAGTATCCGGAAGCGACGAACACCATCCACAGGGTGCTGGTCAGGACGAACGTGAGGACGGGCGCCAGCCGGCGGGCGGCCAGGCTCAGGTTGATGACGCAGATCAGCCCGTAGGCCAGGGCGTCGGGCCGCTTCCAGAGGTCGTTCGCGGGCGAGGGCGTGCTGACGTAGACCACCGTGGCGATGGCGCAGCACACCGCCAGCGGCGCGTCCCGCACCCACAACGGCCAGGCGGCGGACCGCCGTTCCAGCGTCCGCATCCACGCGCGCGACCGCGCCGCTGCCGCCCCTGCCGTCCGCACCGCCGCAGCGTACCCGCGCGGCGCGCGGCCCGGCATCGGCCGGGCGCGGGCGCGCCGCCTGCCGCGTCGGGTGGAGGGGAGGGGCCCGGGTACCGCAGGGGTTGACCCGGGATTCAACCGGCGAGGGGATGGGTCCCGCCCGCCGGGTCCCTAGAGTCTTTCCCGTCGGCACCCCGGAGCTTCACGGGGGAAAATCGGGGGAACGTGCCGGCAGCACGGGGGAACAGTGCGCTCCGGGCCGCGGGCCCGGAGCGCACTGGCGTGTTACAGGGCCAGGCCCGTCAGGACGAGCACCCGCTCGTACGTGTAGTCGTCCATGGCGTAGCGCACGCCCTCGCGGCCCACGCCGGACTGCTTGGCGCCGCCGTAGGGCATCTGGTCGGCGCGGTACGACGGGACGTCGCCGATGACCACGCCGCCGGTCTCCAGCGCGCGGTGGGCGCGGAAGGCGGTCTGGAGGTCGTGGGTGAAGACGCCCGCCTGGAGGCCGTAGGGCGAGTCGTTGACGGCCGCGAAGGCGGCCTCCTCGCCGTCGGCCTTGGAGAGGGTCAGGACCGGTCCGAAGACCTCCTCGCAGGCGATGGTGACACCGGCGGGGACGTCCGCGAGCACGGTCGGGGCGTAGGTGGCGCCCTCGCGCTTGCCGCCGGCGAGCAGCTTCGCGCCCGCGGCGACGGCCTCGTCCACCCAGGACTCGACCCGCTTGGCGGCGTCCTCGCTGACCAGCGGGCCGACATCGGTGGCCGCGTCCGACGGGTCGCCGGTCACCTGGGCCTCGACGGCCGCGACGACCTTGGGCACCAGGCGCTCGTACAGCGACGCGTCGGCGATGACGCGCTGCACCGAGATGCAGGACTGGCCGCCCTGGTAGTTGGAGAAGGTGGCGATGCGCTGCGCCGCCCAGTCCAGGTCCGCCTCGGAGGACCAGTCGGCCAGGACGACGGCCGCGCCGTTGCCGCCCAGCTCCAGCGTGACGTGCTTGCGCGGCGCGGAGTCCAGGATGGACCAGCCGACCGGGCCGGAACCGGTGAACGAGATCACCGGCAGCCGCTCGTCCTGGACGAGGGCCGGCATGCGGTCGTTGGGAACGGTCAGGACGCTCCAGGAACCGGCCGGCAGCTCCGTCTCGGCCAGCAGCTCGCCCAGGACCAGCGAGGACAGCGGGGTCGCCGGGGCCGGCTTGAGGATGATCGGCGCGCCGACGGCGATGGCGGGCGCGACCTTGTGGGCGGCCAGGTTCAGCGGGAAGTTGAACGGCGCGATGCCGAGCACCACGCCGCGCGGGAAGCGGCGGGTGAGGGCCAGGCGGCCGGTGGAACCGGGGTCGGTGTCCAGCCGCTGCGCGTCACCCGCGTTGAAGCGGCGCGCCTCCTCGGCGGCCCACCGGAAGACGGAGACGGCCCGGCCGACCTCGCCGCGCGCCCACTTGATGGGCTTGCCGTTCTCGGCGGAGATCAGCTGGGCGATCTCCTCCGTGCGCTCGGCCAGCCGCTTGGCGACGTGGTCGAGGGCGGCCGTACGGACGTGCGCGGGCGTCCCCGCGAACTCCTCGCGTACCGCGTGGGCGGCGGCCACGGCCTCCTCCACCTGGGCCTCGGTGGGCACGCTCACGGTGCCGACCAGGCGGCCGTCCCAGGAGTTCGTGACGTCGAAGGTCTCCTCGCCGGTGGCCTTGCGGCCGGCCAGCCAGAACGCGTGCGGGGCGGGGGTGTCGGTCACGGGTCCGGCCCTTCCGAAGTGGGGGTGGTTGATTCGCTCCCCACGGTAGGGGGCGGCCCTACGGGCGTCGTTTGTCCGCGATGGAGCGGTGGGCGCGAGGGGCGCGCCGGATCGGCGCGGTGGGGCGAGCCCCCGCACCCCCCGAAACCGCGCTCCGCGCGGTTGTCCTCAAGCGCCCGACGGGCTGAAGTGTGCGCCCGGGCGCGAATTCCAGCCCGTCCGGCGTTTGAGGACGAGCGGCGGAGCCGCGATCAGCGGGGTCTGGGGCGGCAGCCCCAGGAAACGGCGAAAGGGCGGGGCCGGGGCTCACTCCCCCGCCCCCGGCGAAGCCTTGAGCGCCAGCCACAACTCCATCCGCACATCCGGATCGTCCAGCGACCGCCCCAGAATCTCCTCCACCCGCCGCATCCGGTACCGCAACGTATGCCGGTGCACCCCCAGATCGGCCGCGGCCGCGTCCCACTGCCCGTGCCGCGAGAGCCAGGCCCGCAGCGAGGCGACGAGGTCCCCGCGCCCGGTGGCGTCGTGCGCGCGCAGCGCCCGCAGCAGCCCGTCGGCGAAGGCCCGTACCGCCTCGTCGCCGAGCAGCGGGAGAACGGATCCGGCGGCGACGTCCTCGTGCTCGACGAGGGGGCGCCCCCGGCGCCGGGCGACGGACAGGGCCTGTTCGGCCTGGCGGAGGGCGGCGGCGGTGCCGCCGGGCAGGGCGGGCGCGGACAGGCCGAGCGCGACACCGGCGCCCTCCGCCCGCACGGCGTCCGCGCAGGCACCGACCGCGGCTCCGCCGTCGGGGGCCAGCAGCACCAGCCGCCCGCCCTCCGGCACGGCGAGCACCGGCTCCGCCGCCCGGCTGGCCGCCGCGTCCGCCGCGTCGGCGAGGGCGGCGAGCGGGTCGCCGGCGGACGCGTCGGAGCCCTCGGCCGGCACCGGCTCGGCGACGAGCACGCGGAAGGGCCGGTCGAGCAGGGTCCCGTAGAGCTCGCCGGCGACCGTCCGCGCGTGTTCCGCCTCCCCCGACAGCAGCATCCGCAGCACCGCCGCGCCCAGCCGCTGCTCGGCGGCCTGGAGGGCGCGGGAGCGCTCGGTGGCGAGGGTGAGCAGGGCGACGGCCGAGTGGACGGCGTACCGCTCCGGGGTGCCGAGCGGCGCGCCGGTGCCGACGGCGAGGACACCGCGGGCGCGCCGGCCGGTGCCGAGGGACTGGAGCTCGACCCGATCGTCGCCCTCCTCCGGCGCGACGACGGCGCTCGCGGGCGCGGGCCGGCCGCGCAGCCGCTCGACGTCCGGGCCGAAGCGGGCGGCGCGCCGGGCGGCCCAGTCGGGGGCCGCGGCGACGACCGCGCCGGACGCGTCGTAGAGGGCGGCCCAGCCGTCGAGGTACGCGGCGAGCCGGGCGAGCAGCCCGGCCGGGCCGTCCGGGCCGAGGGCGGCCCGGGTCAGCTCCCGCTGGGCGGCGAAGCCCGCAGTGACCGCCCGGTACTGCTCGGCGGCGATGGCGGCCGAGACGGCCTTGCTGATGGCGATGAAGGGGGTGCGCCGGGGCACCTCCAGCAGCGGCAGCGCCGCCTCCTCCGCGGCCTCGACGAGGGCGTCCGGCACCTGCTCGTAGTTGACGCCGACCGCGAACCCGAGGCCGACGACGCCCGCCCGGACCAGCCGCCGGACGTAGGGGCGCACCGTGTCCGGATCCGCCGCGTCGATCTTCATGGCGGTGATCAGCAGCAGTTCGCCGCCCTCCATCCAGGGCACCGGGTCCGCCAGTTCGCTGACGTGCGCCCAGCGGACGGGGGTGTCCAGCCGCTCCCGGCCCGCGAGCACGGTGAGCTTGAGGGAGGAGTGGTGGACGAGCGAGGCGAGCGTGGGGGGCATGGCACCTTCGGGGGAAGCGGCACGGCGACCGGGCCGTCCCGTATGAACTGCTGTGACCGATTCTGCCTCAGCGGAGCAAAGGGCGCGGCCCGGTACCGGGCGGGCCTCAGTCCCGCAGGTTCACCAGGACCGGCGGCGTCATCGCCCCCCGCACCGACGTCACCGACAGCACCGCGTGCCCCGGCGGCACCCCGTGCGCCAGCTCCGAGGCGGACCAGCGCTCGCGCTCCACCGTGCGCACGGTGACGGACTGCGCGGTGACCGCGCGGCCGGTGACCACCCGGCGGAGCACGTGCAGGGCGCGGGTGAGCGGCTCGTGGGCGATGATCTGCCGGTCGGTGACGTCGCGGGTCTCCACCCACTCCTTGCCCCAGACCTCGGCGAACCGCGCGCCGTCCCAGGTGGTCACGCCGGAGAACGCCATCCGGCAGCCGACGGTGCCGAGCAGGGCGCTGCGCAGCGCCTCGGGCACGTCGTCCAGCGTGCGGAGGGTGAGGACCGCGCCGGCGTGCGCGGAGCGCAGCCGCTGCAGGCCGCGCACCGACTCGGCCGTCACCGTGTGCGTGGCGTCGTCGAGCACCAGGCAGGCGAAGAGGGAGCGGTCGGCGCGGGCGGTGGCGGACTCGGTGAACTGGGCGAGGATCAGCCGGGCCAGCATCCGGGACGCCTCCGCGTGCCCGCGCTCCGGCAGGTCGATCCGGACCCGCAGCGGGTGTTCGAGGGTGCGGAGGGAGAAGGTGCGCCGGGGGTCGCCGGTGTCGAAGAAGCCCGCGAAGGCGGGGCGGTCGAGCAGCGCGACCCGGTCGGCGAGCATCGGCGCCGGGTCGCCGGGCCGCCGCGCCTGCCGCTCGCGCGCGTCGAGCTCCCGGATCAGGGCCTCCTGGCCGGTGGCCGCGAGCCGGTCGCGGAGCGCGTCGAGCGCCACGGGCGAGCCGTCGAGCAGCTCGCGCAGCTCCTGGACGGACGGGAAGCGGCCGTGGGCGCCGTGGTACGGGCCGAGGATCTGGGCGAGGGCGGTGGCCGCGCGGCGGCCGTCCCCGCCGGGGAGCGCGGCGGCGAGGTCGCCGACCAGCCCCTCCGCGAGGATCGCCGCGGCCTCGTCGGGGTCCTCGGTGCCGCCGTACAGGTCCAGGTCGTAGGCGGAGTCCGGCCGGCCGATGCGGATCACCACGTCGAACGCGTCGTCGGGCGCCAGATCGGTGCCCGCGGCTCCGACGGCGACGACGGCGGCGCGGCCGGCGAGGGCCTGGAGGCACAGCGACTCCAGCACCGGCCGGACCAGACCGGCGGTCTTGCCGCAGCCGGGCGGGCCGACGGCGAGCAGGGAGGTGCCGAGCAGGCCCGGCTCCAGCGCCCAGCCGACGCCGCGGTGGTCGTAGGGGTTGCGCCGGTCCTCGGCGGCGGTGCCGATCCGGACCTGTCCGGTGACCAGGTCGTGCCGGGCGGCCCGGACGGGCAGGTCGCGCGCGCCGGAGGGGTGGGCGCAGGCGGCGGCGCCGGCCCGCAGCACGGCGTCGGTGAAGGCGGGCCGCCACTCCGGCCGGTCGCGGACGGCCTCCCAGGCGCGTTCGATCCGGGCCCGGTCCACGTCGTTCATCAGGCCCAGGCGGGCGTCCGCGGCGAGCCGCTCGGCGGCGTCGGGGGCGCCCTCGGCGCGCAGCCGGGGCCAGTCGGCCGGGTCCTCGTCGGGGGCGGGAGCGGCGCTCCCGGCGGGCCGGCCGGGGAGCCGGGGCGGCCGGTCGGGGGCCGTGTACCGGCGCCACAGCTCGCCCCAGCAGCCGACCCGGGCGGCCGTGGTGAGGAAGAGGGCGATGAAGAGGGTGTAGTAGGCGTAGCTGGCGTAGAAGTACATCGGCGGCCGCATCCACGACACCGGGATGACCCGCATCAGCGGCCACAGCCAGATCTCGCCGAAGACGTCGTAGCAGAGCTCCCAGGCGGCGACCGCGCCGGCCAGCGCGAGGGCGGCGCGGCGGACGAGCAGCGGCCGGGGGATGCGGTCGGGCCGCTCGGGGAGCAGGGCGGGGGGCAGCCGGACGCCCGTCCGGCGCTTGAGGGAGGCCCAGGCGGGACGCCCGTAGCGGCGCCACAGCTCGGGGACACGGCCGATACGGGCGAAGAGGACGACCAGGCCGCAGAACCACAGGGCGTAGTAGACGTAGGAGGACAGCATCCACTCGCGGGACAGCTCGTCCCAGTCGCCGGGGACCAGCGCCTTCAGCGGCCACTTCCAGTACGGGCCGAAGTAGCCGTGCCAGAGCAGGGACCAGACGAGCCAGCCGCACAGCATCGAGATCACCGCGCCGCCGGCCAGTTGCCTGCCGGGGGTGCGGCCGGGCTCCTCCGGCGGCTTGGGGCGGTGGCCGAAGCGCCAGACGCCGGGCTGGGCGGCCGGTCTGGGGGTGCGCAGCCAGGTCAGGAACGGGTGCTCGACCTCGTCCGGCGGGGCGGGCGCCGGCGGCCGGCGCGGCGCCGGGGGGACGGGCCGGGCCGTCCGTCCGCCGTGGAAGGGAGGTGCGCCGTACGCGTCCCCGTACGTGTCCTCGGTCGCCATCGCTGCCCCTTGCCCCCGCCGGCCGGTCCCGCCGTCACCACTCCTGCTGCTGCCTGCCCGCCGTACGGCCCGGCTGCGGCCGGACCGACGTCGCGTGGCCAATCTAGCGGCCCTGAGCGGGGAGTTCAGCGTCTCCGGGCGGAGTTCCGGGGTGACTCCGGGTCGTCTCGGGGGTGACTCGGGGTTCACCCGGGGTTCACCCGGGGTGGTCGCGGGGGCGGCGGCGCCCGGTCCGGCGGGGGCGGGCCTGGGCGGCGCGACGACGAAAACAGCCAGTGGAGGCGGCGGGGGCGGAGCGTCCCGCCATGTACCGTCCGGACAACGGCGCGCCCGTACTTCTCCCGAACGGAACATGCCGGGCCCGTCGGCCCGCCCTTAGCCTGCGGTCAAAAGTCCGCGTTCTTCCCCCGGGAGCCCACCATGACCGAACTGACCGGAGGCTCGGCCCTCCCCCAGGAGCGCCGCGTCGTCACCGCCATCCCCGGCCCGAAGTCGCTGGAGCTCCAGGCGCGTCGCACGGCGACGGTCGCCGGGGGCGTCGGCTCGGTGCTGCCGGTGTTCACGACCCGCGCGGGCGGCGGCGTGATCGAGGACGTGGACGGCAACTCGCTGATCGACTTCGGTTCGGGCATCGCCGTGACGTCGGTGGGGGCCAGCGCCGAGGCCGTGGTCCGCCGGGCGTCGGCCCAGCTGGCGAACTTCACCCACACCTGTTTCATGGTCACCCCCTACGAGGGGTACGTCGAGGTCTGTGAGCGGCTCGCGGAGCTGACGCCGGGCGACCACGCCAAGAAGTCGGCGCTGTTCAACTCGGGCGCCGAGGCCGTCGAGAACGCGGTGAAGATCGCCCGCGCGTACACCAAGCGCCAGGCGGTCGTCGTCTTCGACCACGGCTACCACGGCCGCACCAACCTGACGATGGCGCTGACCGCCAAGAACATGCCGTACAAGCACGGCTTCGGCCCCTTCGCCCCCGAGGTCTACCGGGTGCCGGTGGCCTACGGCTACCGCTGGCCGACCGGCCCGGAGAACTGCGGCCCCGAGGCCGCGGCGCAGGCCATCGACCAGATCACCAAGCAGGTCGGCGCGGAGAACGTGGCCGCGATCATCATCGAGCCGGTGCTCGGCGAGGGCGGCTTCATCGAGCCGGCCAAGGGCTTCCTGCCGGCGATCGTGAAGTTCGCCAACGACAACGGCATCGTCTTCGTGGCGGACGAGATCCAGTCCGGCTTCTGCCGCACCGGCCAGTGGTTCGCCTGTGAGGACGAGGGCGTCGTCCCGGACCTGATCACCACCGCCAAGGGCATCGCCGGCGGTATGCCGCTGGCCGCGGTCACCGGCCGCGCGGAGATCATGGACTCGGCCCACGCGGGCGGCCTGGGCGGCACCTACGGCGGCAACCCGGTGGCGTGCGCCGCCGCGCTCGGCGCGATCGAGACCATGCGCGAGCTGGACCTCAACGCGAAGGCGAAGCGCATCGAGGAGGTCATGAAGGCCCGCCTCGCGGTCATGCAGGAGAAGTTCCCGGTCATCGGTGACATCCGCGGCCGTGGCGCGATGATCGCGATCGAGTTGGTCAAGGACCCGGAGACCAAGGCCCCCGCCCCGGAGGCGGCCGGCGCCCTGGCCAAGGCGTGCCACGCCGAGGGCCTGCTGGTGCTGACCTGCGGCACCTACGGCAACGTGCTGCGCTTCCTGCCGCCCCTGGTCATCGGGGAAGACCTGCTCAACGAGGGTCTGGACATCATCGAGGCGGCCCTCGGGCGCCTCTGAGCCGCCTGAGGATCCGGCGTGCGCGGGCGTCTGCACGCGCGCCCGTGAAGAACCTGTGCGGGGCGGGTGGTGGACGGGTGACACGGCTACCGTCCGCCGCCCGCCCTGCCGTACGGTTTCTGCAGATGAGTGAGACACCCCGTCCGCAGGGGACTGCGGACGACGCCCCGCCGGTACGTCCCCAGTGCCGGCGCGGCCGTGCCACCGCGCACGCCACCGGGGCCGCGTCCGACGCGGATCCCGGGACTCCTCACCGATCGGACGGCCGCCCGTTCCACACCCCCCGGGGCGAGCGGCACGCCGGCCAGGCCGGCGGCCCCGGAACCTCCCCCCCTGTTCCGCAGCCGCCGGCCCTTCGGTCGTCCCCGCTCCGGAAAGCCCTCCTCCCGGCGCTCTCCGCCGTCCTGTTCGCCCTGGTCACCTGGCAGGTCGCCGGGCACGGCCCGCTGCGCGCGCTCGACGAGCGGGTGGGACGCGCCGTCGCCGGCACGGCGTTCCCGCGGGCGGTCACCGGGTTCCTCGCCGATCTCGGCAACGCCTCCGTCGCCGTGCCCGTGCTGGTCGCCGCGGTGCTGTGGGCGGTCCTGCGGCGGGGCCGGCCGTGGTCCCACGCCCTGGCCGCCGCCGTCGCCATGGCGGCGGTGCCCGCCCTGGTCGTCCCCCTCAAGACGCTCGTGGACCGGCCGGGCCCGCCCGCGATGGGGGCCGGCCCGCACGACGGCTTCTTCCCCTCCGGCCACGCCGCCACCGCCGCCGTGGCCTACGGCGCCGCGCTGCTGCTGCTCACCCGCTCGCGCCGGGCCACCGCCGGATACACGCTGCTCAACGCGGCGGTAGGGGCGGCGCTCGTGCACCGCGGCTACCACTGGCCGCTGGACGTGCTGGGCTCCTGGTGCCTGGCGGCGCTCGTGCTGTGGTGCCTGTCCCGGGCGCTCAGCCGCGGGCGAGCCGGGCGGCGGCCTCGTGCAGGGAGAGTTCCAGCACCACCGGATCGGTGAGCACCCCCGATCCGTCGGGCGGCACCAGCCAGCGGACGAGCGAGGCGTTGCGGACCGGGTGCGGCACCACGATCCAGGTGCCGGGTCCGGCGCCGCGCACCCCGGTCGCCAGCCACCGGGCCGCCGTCCCGGGCGGGACGAGGAAACCGATCCGGCCGGCCCGTTCGTCGGCGAGGACGGGTCCGGGCCGGCCGGCGCGCTCGGCCAGGACGTCCGCCGTGGGGCGGCCGAGGCCGCCGGGAAAGATGAGGACGTCCCAGAGCCGGCCGGCGGGCAGCAGGGCGATCCCGAAGGGATTGCGCTCCCACTCCCACCGGCAGCCCACGGGATCCGGCGCGGCCGACACCAGCCACTCCACCGCGCTCGTCCGGCCCGCTCCGCCGCTCATACGCCGTCCTCCTCCGTGTCGCGGATGTGCGTGCACGGGTGGGAGGGGGCGGCCGGGCGGCCGTTACGCGGGTCCGGCGGGATTCCCCCGACCGGGTTCACCGGCCGGCGGACAAGCCGGCGCGAGGCGTCGGCTGACGTCAGCCGGCGTCGGCTGACGTCAGCTGTCGTCAGCTATCAAAGCCCAGCCCGACCTTGTCCATGGCCTTGAGCCAGAGGTTGCGGCGCCCGCCGTTCTCGTCGGCCCGGGTCATCGACCACTGGGTGATGCCGATCCCCACCGACCGCACCGGCTCCGGCGGGAAGGGCAGCGGCTTGCTGCGGACCATCTCCAGCTCGGTGCGCTCCGTCCGCTCCCCCGCCAGCAGGTCGAGCATCACGTCGGCGCCGAACCGGGTGGCCCCCACGCCGAGCCCGGTGTAGCCGAGGGCGTAGGCGACCCGGCCGCCGTGCGCGGTGCCGAAGAAGGCCGAGAAACGGGAGCAGGTGTCGATGGCCCCGCCCCAGGCGTGCGAGAAGCGGACGCCCTCCAGCTGCGGGAAGCAGCGGAAGAAGTGCTCGGCGAGCCGCTGGTAGGTGGCCGGGTGGTGGTCGTACTCGGCCCGGACCTCGCCGCCGTAGTGGTAGACGATGTCGTAGCCGCCCCACAGGATCCGCCGGTCGGCGGTGAGCCGGAAGTAGTGGAAGTGGTTGGCGGAGTCGCTGAGCCCCTGCCGCCGCTTCCAGCCGACGGCCGCGAGCTGTTCCTGGGTGAGCGGCTCGGTGACGAGCACGTAGTCGTAGACCGGGGCGATGTACGGGCGCAGCCGCTTGACCAGGGACGGGTACACGTTGGTGCCGAGGGCGGCCCGCCGGGCGAACACCCGCCCGTAGGGGGTGCGGACGGCGACGCCGGCGCCGCGCGAGGACAGGCCGCTGCCGGGGGTGTGCTCGTAGATCCGTACGCCCAGCTCCAGGCAGGCGCGCTTGAGGCCCCAGGCGAGCTTGGCGGGGTGCAGCATGGCGACGCCGTCGCGGTTCCAGAGGCCGGCGAGGAAGGTCGGGGAGTCGACCTCGGCGCGCAGGGCCTCGCGGTCGAGGTACTCGTGGCCGGTGATGCCGAGGGACGCGTACTCCTCGGCGGCCTCGCGGAGTTCGGCCACCTGGTGCGGGGCGGTGGCGATGTCGATCTCGCCGGTGCGTTCGAAGTCGCAGTCGATGCCGTGCCGGCGGACGGCGGCCTCGATGCCGTCGAGGTTGCGCCGGCCGAGCTCCTCCAGGCGGTGGAGTTCGTCGGGCCAGCGGGCGAGGCCGTTGGCGACGCCGTGGGTGAGGGAGGCGGCGCAGAAGCCGCCGTTGCGGCCGGAGGCGGCCCAGCCGGTCTCCTCGGCCTCGATGAGGACGACGTCGCGGGCGGGGTCGCGTTCCTTGGCGTTGAGGGCGGTCCAGAGCCCCGAGTAGCCGCCGCCGACGACGAGCAGGTCGCAGTGCTCGTCGCCGACGAGGGCGGGACGGGGGTCGGGCCGGCCGGGGTCGTCCAGCCAGTAGGGGCGCAGGGTGGTGTCGGAGAGTGATTGGGCAGGGTTCATGGCACGAGCGGCCATGTTCTCAGCTCCTTCGGCTGCCTCTTCTTCTGTTCTTCCGGCGCCCGGCCAGCTGTCCGGCCAGGACGCACAGGACGGCGACGGCGAACATCGCCGTGCCGACGACATTGATCTGAACGGGGGTGCCCCGCTGGGCGGCTCCCCAGACGTACATGGGGAACGTCACGGTGGAGCCGGCGTTGAAGTTGGTGATGACGAAGTCGTCGAAGGAGAGCGCGAACGACAGCAGGGCCCCGGCCGCGATGCCGGGCGCCGCGATCGGCAGGGTGACGCGGAGGAACGTCTGGAGGGGCGTGGCGTAGAGGTCCTGCGCGGCCTGTTCGAGGCGCGGGTCCATGCTCGCCACGCGGGCCTTGACCGCGGTGACGACGAAGCTCAGGCAGAACGTGATGTGCGCGATGAGGATCGTCCAAAAGCCGAACGCGACACCGGTGTTGAGGAAGAGGGTGGCCATCGAGGCGGCCATCACCACCTCGGGCATCGCCATCGGCAGGAACACCAGGCCGCTCACCCCGCCGCGCCCCCGGAAGCGGTGCCGGGCCAGGGCGAACGCGGCCAGGGTGCCGAGCACGGTGGCGCCCAGGGTGGCCCAGAGGGCGATCCAGAGGCTGAGCGAGAGCGAGCCGCAGAGGCCGGCGACGTCGCAGGGGTGCGTCCAGGCGTCCGTGGAGAACTCCCGCCACTCGTAGTTGAAGCGGCCGGCGGGCTTGTTGAACGAGAAGACGGTGACGATGACGTTGGGCAGCAGCAGGTAGGCGAGGGTGCCCAGGCCGGCGATGACCACCAGGTGGCGGCGGAGCCAGCGGAGCGGGCGGGCGGCGGTACGCATCAGACCACGTCCTCCGTCCCGGCCCGGCGCAGGTAGACGGTGACCATGGCGAGGATCACGGCCATCAGCAGGAAGGACAGCGCGGCGGCGGTCGGGTAGTCGAGGACGCGCAGGAACTGCGACTGGACGACGTTGCCGATCATCTTCTGGTCCGGGGAGCCGAGCAGCTCGGCGTTGATGTAGTCGCCGGCGGCCGGGATGAAGGTGAGCAGCGTGCCGGCCACCACACCGGGCATGGACAGCGGGAAGGTCACCCGGCGGAACGTGGTGAGGGGTCCCGCGTAGAGGTCGCCCGCGGCTTCGTGGAGCCTGCCGTCGATGCGTTCCAGGGAGGTGTAGAGCGGCAGGATCATGAAGGGCAGGAAGTTGTAGGTGAGGCCGCAGACGACGGCGAGCGGGGTGGCCAGCAGCCGGTGCCCCTCGGTGACCCCGAGCGCGTCGGTCAGGCCGAGGACGTGCAGCGAGTCGAGGGCGCCGACGACCGGCCCGCCGTCGGACAGGATCGTCTTCCAGGCCAGCGTGCGGATCAGGAAGCTGGTGAAGAACGGCGCGATGACCAGCACCATCAGCAGGGTGCGCCAGCGGCCGGCCCGGAACGCGATGAGGTACGCGAGCGGGTAGCCGAGCAGCAGGCAGAGCAGGGTGGCGGCGGTGGCGTAGCCGATCGAGCGGAGGAACTGGGGCCAGTAGGTGCCGAGGGCGTCCCAGTAGGTGGCGAAGTGCCAGGTGACCCGGAAGCCGTCCTCCAGCGAGCCGGTCTGGACGGAGGTCGACGCCTGGTAGACGAGGGGGGCCACGAAGAAGACCAGCAGCCAGAGGACGCCGGGGAGGAGCAGCCAGTAGGGGACGCGCCGTCCGGTGCCGGAGGGGCGGGCGGGCGCGGGGGTCTCGGCGGTGTCGGGGGTGCCGGAAGTGACAGTCGTCATGAGGGGGCCTCCCCCAGGTCCACGTCGGTGCCCGCCTCGATGCGCTGTGCGGCGTCCAGTCCGAAGCCGTGGCCGGGGTTCCAGTGCAGGAGCACCTCGGCGCCGGGGACCAGCCGGGGGTCGCGGTCGACGTTCTGGGCGTAGACGGACAGGCCGGAGCCGCCTGCGGCGACCGGGGAGTCGACGAGGTACTGCGTGGAGACGCCGATGAAGCTCGCGGAACTGATGCGTCCGCGCAGCCGGTTGCGGCCCTCGGGCACGGTCGCGGCGTCGTCGGCGTGGGTGAGCGCGATCTTCTCCGGCCGTATGCCGACGAGGACCTTGGAGCCGGGGCGCGCGGGGACCTGGCAACGGGCGGCGGGCAGCGCGAGCTTGCCGTCGGCGGCGCGCAGCACGAGGTCGTCGCCGGAGGCGTCGAGGACGTCGGCGGTGATGAGGTTGGAGGTGCCCAGGAAGTTGGCGACGAAGGTGGTGCGCGGGGTCTCGTAGAGGTCGGCGGGGGCGCCGAGCTGCTCCACCCGGCCGGCGTTCATGACGGCCACGGTGTCGGCCATCGTCATGGCCTCCTCCTGGTCGTGCGTGACGTGCACGAAGGTGATGCCGACCTCGGTCTGGATCCGCTTGAGCTCCAGCTGCATCTGGCGGCGGAGCTTGAGGTCCAGGGCGCCCAGCGGCTCGTCGAGCAGCAGCACCTGGGGGTGGTTGATGAGCGCGCGGGCGACGGCCACGCGCTGCTGCTGGCCGCCGGAGAGCTCGTGCGGCCGGCGCCGGGCCAGGTCGCCGAGCTGGACGAGGTCGAGCATCTCGCCGACCTGCTTGCGCACCGACTTCACCCCGCGCCGGCGCAGGCCGAACGCGACGTTCTCGTGGATGTCGAGGTGCGGGAAGAGGGCGTAGCTCTGGAAGACGGTGTTCACCGGGCGCTTGTACGGCGGCAGGGCGGTCACGTCCCGGCCGGCGAGGACGACGCTGCCGGTGGTGGGGGTCTCCAGGCCGGCGATCATGCGCAGGGTGGTGGTCTTGCCGCAGCCTGAGGCCCCGAGCAGGGCGAAGAAGGAACCCGCGGGGACGGAGAGGTCCAGCGGGTGCACGGCCGTGAAGGCGCCGTAGCGCTTGCTGATCCCGGCCAGGCGGACGTCGGTTCCGCTGCCGCCGGGGCCGCTCGGGGCGGTTGCAGTCATGGGTGTGGATCCATCGAAACGTGGGGGCGTAGAGCACATAACAGTGACATACGGACGGGGATGTCCGCGTACGGGCCGTGCGGGTGCCGCATCGCTCACTCCTCCGCTGCCCGCTCGGGCCGGGACCGGAGCGGTCCCAGCCGTCGCTCCTAACGGATGTGATCGCCGATCCTGGCAGAGGAGGCGGCCCACAACAAGAGATTCCGTCGCGGAGATTTGACTCCACGACGGATTCAGTGCTGCGGGAGGGGTGAGGGTCACGCGGTGCGGACCCGACGGCGCGTCACCGGTCGCCGTCGGTCCGCGCTTGGTCGCCGGACCGGACGATGCGATCTTCTCATTGCCCCTGCCCCGACCGGTGCGCCGGTCCGCGCCGGCCCCTCCGATATTCACTCTGCGTTGTCAGTGGGGGGTGCCAGAATGGTCGGCATGTCGAGGGGAACGGGGAATGACATGGTGAACAGGGGTGTGGCGGGCGCGCGGACCGTCGAGGAGCTGACGGCGGCCGTCACGGATGGTGAGCGTCCGCAGTACGTCTTCTTCTGGGGGCACCGGCCGCGGCGGGACGGCTCGGTGGGGCCCGGCTGCTTCAGCCAGTGGTGGCCGTCGCCCTTCACGGTGGACGGCACGGTCTACGCGACGGCCGAGCACTGGATGATGGCGGGCAAGGCCCGGCTGTTCGGCGACGCCGAGGCCGAGGCCCGGGTGCTGGCGGCGGGCCACCCCAAGCAGGCGAAGGACGCCGGGCGGACGGTGCGCGGCTTCGACGAGGACACCTGGCGGCGGCACCGCTTCGAGCTGGTCGTCGAGGGCAGCGTGCACAAGTTCGCGCACGACCCGGAGCTGCGGGAGTACCTGCTCGGCACCGGAAGCCGGGTGCTGGTGGAGGCCAGCCCGCTGGACCGGGTGTGGGGCATAGGTCTGGCGGCGGATGACGAGCGCGCCGCGGACCCGGCCCGCTGGAACGGGCTGAACCTGCTGGGCTTCGCGCTGATGGAGGCGCGTCAGCGGCTCGCGGCCGGCACCAGCGGGCCCCGGCCGGAGGCGCCCGCCGCGTAACCGCCGACGGCGCCGGACGCGCCCGACGCCCGGTAGGCCACGTCGGAGATCTCGGTGACGTCGGGATCGTCGACGTAGTGGTCGTCGTCGTGCGCGGGGTCGTCCGGGGTGTTGAGCACCAGGACGAGGACGGCGACGGAGGCGGCCAGCCCCAGCGCGCCCAGGATCAGCCCGGCCACGGCCTGTCCCCGGTTGGTCGCCACGCCCCGGACGGCCTTCGCGCGCCCGACCGCGCCGAATATGACGGCGAGGACACCGAGGACGAGCCCCAGCACCACGGAGACGGCGAGGACGAGCGACACGATGCCCAGCACCAGGGCGGCGGTGCCGAAGCCGTTGTCGGGGACGGCCGGCGCCATGGGCGCCATCGGCCCGTAGTACACCGGGAGTCCGGAACCGCCGGGGAGGCCGGGGGCGGGCGCCGGACCCGCGTAGGGGCCCGGCCCCTGGGGCGCGCCGCCGTACGCCGGGTACGCCGGCCCGTACGGCGAGCCGGCCCGCGGCACGTTGGGGAAGCCGGCCGGCGTCCCGTAGGGGGCGGAGGGCCGCCACGCGCTCGGGGTGCCGGGGCCCGTCGGGGCCGGGGGGACGGGCGGCACGACGCCTTCCGGCAGCGGCGGCGCCTGCGGCGGTACGGCCTGGTGCCGCGGCGGGTGGACGGCGTCGGGGCCCTTGCCGAGCGGGACTCCGCCCCCGTCGAGCGGCACCCCCCGCTCCGGCCGCGCCCACGGGTCGCGGTCCCGCGGCTCCTGCTGCGCACTGCCCGTGTCGGACACTGACCCTCCCCTGCTCACCCGCCATGCTACGGCCTCCCCGACGGCGGCGGAGACCCCCCGCATACGATGATCGGCACCCGCCGACCGACCAGCCCCCGGAGGCCCGCATGTCAGCGCTCGACCCCTTCATCGCCGGCCTGCCCAAGGCCGAGCTGCACGTGCACCACGTCGGTTCGGCCTCGCCGCGCATCGTCGCCCAGCTGGCGGCCCGGCACCCCGACTCCCCGGTGCCCACCGACCCCGAGGCGCTGGCCGACTTCTTCACCTTCCGCGACTTCGCGCACTTCATCGAGGTCTACCTGTCGGTCGTCGACCTCGTCCGCGACGCCGAGGACGTCCGGCTGCTCACCTACGAGATCGCCCGGGACATGGCCCGGCAGAACATCCGCTACGCGGAACTGACGGTCACACCGTTCAGCTCGGTGCGGCGCGGCATCCCCGACGTGGCCTTCGTCGAGGCGATCGAGGACGCCCGCAAGGCGGCCGAGACCGAACTGGGCGTGGTGCTGCGCTGGTGCTTCGACATCCCCGGCGAGGCCGGCCTGGACGCGGCCGAGGAGACCGCCCGGATCGCCTGCGACCTGCGGCCGGACGGCCTGGTCTCGTTCGGGCTCGGCGGCCCCGAGATCGGCGTACCCCGCCCGCAGTTCAAGCCGTACTTCGACCGCGCCATCGCCGCCGGGCTGCACAGCGTGCCGCACGCCGGGGAGACCACCGGCCCGGAGACGATCTGGGACGCGCTGACCGCGCTGCGCGCCGAGCGCATCGGCCACGGCACCAGCGCCCCCCAGGACCCCCGCCTGCTCGCCCACCTCGCCGAGCACCGCATCCCGCTGGAGGTGTGCCCGACCTCCAACCTGGCCACCCGGGCCGTGACCGACATCGAGCGGCACCCGATCAGGGAGATGGCCGCCGCGGGCGTCCTGGTCACCGTCAACAGCGACGACCCGCCGATGTTCGGCACCGACCTCAACAACGAGTACGCGGTCGCCGCCCGGCTGCTGGAGCTCGACGCCCGCGGCGTCGCGGACCTCGCCAAGAACGCCGTCGAGGCGTCGTTCATGGACACGGCGGGCAAGGCCCGGCTCGCCGCCGAGATCGACGCGTACACGGCGGAACACACGGCGGCCCACGCGGGCTGACCGGCGGCGCGCGGCCGGGCCGCCGGGGCTCGTCCCGCGGCCCGCGCACGCTCCGGCCACAATGGGCGGATGCCGATCACCCGCGCCTTCCAGGCCGTCGCCCACCGCGGCGACCCGTACGTCCACCGCGAGAACACCCTGCCGTCCATCCGCTCGGCCCGGCGGGCCGGCGCGGCGGCGGTGGAGATCGACGTCCGCCTCACCCGCGACGGGGTGCCCGTCCTGCTGCACGACGCCACCCTGCGCCGGCTGTGGGGCCACGACCGCGCCCTCGCCTCGGTGACCGCCGACGAGCTGCGCGCCCTGACCGGCGGCGGAGTGCCGACGCTGCGGGAGGCGCTGGCGGAGGACGGCCCCGGGCGGCTGTTCGTCGACCTGCCCGACCCCTCGGCGGCGTCCGCCGCCGTCGCGGAGGTGCACGCGGCGGGGGCCGCCGGACGCGTCTACTACTGCGGCGGCACCGACTCCATGCGCGAGGTGCGGCGGGCCGACCCGGAGGCGGAGATCGCCCTCACCCGGACCACCCTGACCCCGCCCCCCGCGGCCCTGCTCGCCGCGGTCCGCCCGCACTGGCTCAACTACCGCTTCGGACTGGTGAGTCCGGAGCTGGTCGCCCGGCACCACGCCGACGGCTACCTGGTCTCCGCGTGGACGGCGGACACCCGGCGCTCCATGCGGCGCCTGCTGGCCGCCGACGTCGACTCGATCACGACGAACCGGGTGAGCACCCTGCGATCCCTGCTGGCCTCCTGAGAGACACCGCCCCCACAGCGCGGCCGGGACCGCGTCACAGCCCGACGATCTCGTTCCACTCCTTCGCGAACCCCGGCCGTTCCTTCGCCGTGATGTCGCGCGCCGTCGCCAGCCGCTTGCGCATGTCGTCCGTCGGGAAGACCAACGGGTTCTCCGCCAGCTCGGCGAGCTCCTTGTCCTTCGACGAGGCGAGCACCTCCCGGGCGGCGGGCACCGGGCAGACGTAGTTGACCGACGCGGCCAGCTCCGCCGCCACCTCGGGCCGGTAGTAGTGGTCGATCAGCTGCTCGGCACTGGCCTTGTGCCGGGCGAGGTCCGGGATCATCAGGCTCTCCGCCCACAGCTCCGCGCCCTCCTCGGGCACGACGAAGGCGATGTCCGGGTTGTCGGCCTGGAGCTGGATGATGTCGCCGGAGTACGCCTGGCAGGCCAGCACGTCGCCGGACGACAGCTCCTTGATGTAGTCGTTGCCGGTGAACCGGCGGATGTGCCGCTTGGCGACCAGGCGGCACAGCCGGTCCGTCATGCGGTGGAAGTCGTCGGCGGTCCACCGGGTGACGTCGACCCCGTCGCCGAGCATGAGCAGGGTGAACGCCTCGTCCATCCCGGACAGCAGGGTGACCCGGCCGCGCAGGTCGTCCTTCCACAGCTCGGCCGTGCTGCGGATCTCGCGGCCCAGCTTCTTGCGGTGGTAGGCGATGCCGGTGATCCCGGACTGCCAGGGCACGGAGTGCTTCCGACCGGGGTCGAACGACGGCTTGCGCAGCAGCGGGTCGAGGTTCCGGGCGACGTTCGGCTGCGCGGCCCGGTCCATCTCCTGCACCCAGCCGAGGCGGACGTAACGGGCGCACATCCAGTCGCTGACGACGATCAGGTCACGGCCGGTGTCCTGATGGTTCATCAGGGCGGGGCTGATCTTCCCGAAGAACTCGTCGTTGTCGTTGATCTCCTCGGTGTACTTCACCGAGACGCCGCTGCGCTTCTCGAACGCCTCCAGCGTGGGCCGCCGGCCGGGGTGCTTCTCGTCGGTGTCGATGTACAGCGGCCAGTTGGCGAACGACAGGCGACGGTCGGTGGCGGAACGATCCTTCGCGGCGCGGTCGCCGGGGGCGATGTAGGCGGCCGGGACTCCGCAGCCGGCGAGCGCGGCGGCACCCGCGCCGGCGACCGTCGCGCGCAGCAGGGAGCGGCGGGACAGGGGCTTCACGGGCTTCTCTCGCATGACGGCAGGATGGGGGAGCCGATCTTCGCGGACAAGGGGCGGGGTGTCCGGAGATCGCGGGTGCCGGCGGACGCTTCGCCGGGCCGTCGATGATACGGGACCGCCGGGGGCGGGATCAGTCGCGGGGGAACTTGTCGGTGGCGATCGTCAGGCCGAGCGGGGTGCAGGTGAGGTCGATCGGGTCGCCGAAGTCGACGGTGACCTCGCTCCGGTAGGTGTCGCCCTTCGGAGACGTGAAGACGTGGCACTGCCCGCTGTACGGGTCGGCGATCACGTAGACGGGTACCTCCGCCTCGGCGTACGTCTGCTTCTTGGGTCCGTAATCGTTGACCGCGGTTCCCTGGGAGATGACCTCCACGATCAGTTCCGCGTCGGAGGGGGAGAACCTTCCCTTGCCGTCGGGCGTCGCCCCGTCGGCGATCTTCACGAGATCGGGACAGAACCCGTTCAGGTAGCCCGGGAAGTCGATGCGCACGTCCGAGTCGATTTCGGCGTCTTCGCCGAAGTGCTGCCGGAGCCGACAGGCGATCTCAAAAATGATCTTCCAGTGCGTACGACGCTGCGGTGACATGTGGACGACCCCTCGGACAACCTCGACCCTGTATCCCTCGGGGACCGGCTCCAACTGGTCGAACAGCTCATCCAGGCTGAGGCCATCGTTGTCGGTCACGGCGATCCCGTCCGTCAATTCGACTGTCATCGTGCCGCTCCTCCCCCTCCCGCGCGTACGTACGCGCAGCCGCACGGTTAAACGATAAACGCGGGCCCCGGGACACGGCCTGTCCCGGAGCCCGCGTTCGGACGCGCGTGGCGTCAGCCCAGCGACGTCATCACGTGCTTGATCCGCGTGTAGTCCTCGAACCCGTACGCCGACAGGTCCTTCCCGTAGCCGGACTTCTTGAAGCCGCCGTGCGGCATCTCGGCGACCAGCGGGATGTGGGTGTTGATCCACACGCAGCCGAAGTCGAGCCGCTTCGACATCCGCATGGCGCGGGCGTGGTCCTTGGTCCACACGGACGAGGCGAGGGCGTACTCGACGCCGTTGGCGTAGGCGACGGCCTGGTCCTCGTCCGTGAAGGACTGGACGGTGATGACCGGGCCGAAGACCTCGTTCTGGACGATCTCGTCGTCCTGCTTCAGGCCGGAGACGACGGTCGGGGCGTAGAAGTAGCCCTTGTCGCCGACGCGGTGGCCGCCCGCCTCGACCTTGGCGTGCGCCGGGAGGCGGTCGATGAAGCCGGTGACCTGGGCGAGCTGGTCGGCGTTGTTGAGCGGGCCGTAGAGCACGTCCTCGTCGTCCGGCTGCCCGGTCCTGGTGTCGGCCGCGGCCTTGGCGAGGGCGGTGACGAACTCGTCGTGGACGGACTCGTGGACGAGCACGCGGGTGGCGGCCGTGCAGTCCTGGCCGGCGTTGAAGTAGCCGGCGACGGCGATGTCCTCGACGGCCTTGGCGAGGTCCGCGTCCTCGAAGACGACGACGGGCGCCTTGCCGCCGAGCTCCAGGTGGACGCGCTTGACGTCCTTGGCGGCGGACGCCGCGACCTGCTGGCCGGCCCGCACGGAACCGGTGACGGAGGCCATGGCGGGCACCGGGTGCTCCACCATCAGCCGGCCGGTGTCGCGGTCGCCGCAGACGACGTTGAAGACGCCCTTGGGGTGGCCGAGCTCCTCCAGCACCCCGCCGATGATCTCGGCGAGCAGCACGGTGGAGGCCGGGGTGGTGTCGGACGGCTTGAGGACGACGGTGTTGCCCGCGGCGAGGGCCGGGGCGAACTTCCAGACGGCCATCATCATCGGGTAGTTCCAGGGCGCGACCTGGGCGCAGACGCCGACCGGCTCGCGGCGGATGATGGAGGTCATCCCCTCCATGTACTCGCCGGCGGAGCGGCCCTCCAGCAGCCGGGCGGCGCCCGCGAAGAAGCGGATCTGGTCCACCATCGGCGGGACCTCCTCGCTGCGGGTGAGCGCCAGCGGCTTGCCGGTGTTCTCCGACTCGGCGGCGATCAGGTCCTCGGCCCGGGCCTCGATCGCGTCGGCGATCTTGAGCAGCACCTTCTGGCGCTCGGCCGGGACCAGGTCGCGCCAGACCGGGAAGGCTTCCTCGGCGGCGGCCATCGCGGCGTCCACGTCGGCGGCGCCGGACAGCGGAGCGGTGGCGTACACCTCGCCCGTGGCCGGGTTGACCACGTCGGTGGTCCGCCCGTCCGCGGCGTCCCGGAACTCCCCGTTGATGTAGTTGCGCAACCGGCGCGGCTCGGTGGTCACGGTGTGCACCTCTCCTGTGAGATGTCCGAAGGGCGAGACGCCCAGCCTAGCCAGGAGGACCACGCTTTCGATATACCCACCAGCCAGGAGCAACGGAATCAGTTATTCAGGCACCCCACGACAACGGATTTCATCGCTTGATGCTTGCCATACGGCGGAGTCCTCATGCACAGTGACACCGTGGCCACTCGTAACGCAGCGGATTCCAAGGGCGCCCACAGCGCACCACCCCTCGACGCCGTCTCCCTGGCGATCATCGAACAGCTCCAGGAGGACGGGCGCCGACCCTACGCCGCCATCGGCAAGGCCGTGGGGCTCTCCGAGGCGGCCGTCCGGCAGCGCGTGCAGAAGCTGCTGGACCAGGGCGTGATGCAGATCGTCGCGGTCACCGACCCGCTCACCGTGGGCTTCCGCCGGCAGGCCCTGATCGGCATCAATGTCGAGGGGGACCTCGACCCGGTCGCCGACGCCCTCACCGCGATGGACGAGGTCGAGTACGTCGTGGTGACGGCCGGCTCCTTCGACCTGCTCATCGAGATCGTCTGCGAGGACGACGACCACCTGCTGGACGTCATCAACAAACGCGTCCGCGCCCTGCCCGGTGTCCGCTCCACCGAGAGCTTCGTCTACCTCAAGCTCCGCAAACAGACCTATACATGGGGAACCCGATAGCCGTGAGCAGCAAGGACCTCTCCCAGACGGCGTACGACCACCTGTGGATGCACTTCACCCGCATGTCGTCGTACGAGAACGCCCCCGTGCCGACGATCGTGCGCGGCGAGGGCACGTACATCTACGACGACAACGGCAAGCGCTATCTGGACGGCCTGGCCGGGCTGTTCGTGGTCCAGGCGGGCCACGGCCGGGCCGAACTGGCCGAGGCCGCCGCCAAGCAGGCGCAGGAGCTGGCCTTCTTCCCGGTGTGGAGCTACGCCCACCCCAAGGCGATCGAACTGGCCGAGCGGCTGGCCCACTACGCGCCGGGCGACCTGAACAAGGTCTTCTTCACCACGGGCGGCGGCGAGGCCGTCGAGACGGCGTGGAAGCTCGCGAAGCAGTACCACAAGCTCACCGGCAACCCCGGCAAGTACAAGGTGATATCGCGGGCCGTGGCCTACCACGGCACCCCGCAGGGCGCGCTGGCCATCACCGGACTCCCGGCTCTCAAGGCCCCCTTCGAGCCCCTGGTCCCCGGCGCCCACAAGGTGCCCAACACCAACTTCTACCGGGCGCCGATCCACGGCGACGACCCCGAGGCGTTCGGCCGCTGGGCCGCCGACCAGATCGAGCAGCAGATCCTCTTCGAGGGCCCCGACACCGTCGCCGCCGTCTTCCTGGAGCCGGTGCAGAACGCCGGCGGCTGCTTCCCGCCGCCGCCCGGCTACTTCGCGCGGGTACGCGAGATCTGCGACCGGTACGGCGTACTGCTCGTCTCCGACGAGGTCATCTGCGCCTTCGGCCGGCTCGGGACGATGTTCGCCTGCGACAAGTTCGGCTACGTCCCGGACATCATCACCTGCGCCAAGGGCATGACCTCCGGCTACTCCCCCATCGGCGCGGCCGTGGTCTCCGACCGGATCGCCGAGCCGTTCTTCAAGGGGAAGAACACCTTCCTGCACGGCTACACCTTCGGCGGCCACCCGGTCTCGGCCGCGGTCGCGCTGGCCAACCTCGACCTGTTCGAGCGCGAGGGCCTCAACCGGCACGTCCTGGACCACGAGGCGGACTTCCGCGCCACCCTGGAGAAGCTGCGCGACCTGCCGATCGTCGGCGACGTGCGCGGCGACGGCTTCTTCTACGGCATCGAGCTGGTGAAGGACCAGGCCACCAAGGAGTCGTTCACGCCGGAGGAGTGCGAGCGGCTGCTCTACGGCTTCGTGTCCAAGCGGCTGTTCGAGGACGGCCTCTACTGCCGCGCCGACGACCGCGGCGACCCGGTCGTCCAGCTCGCCCCGCCGCTCGTCGCCGACCAGGGCACGTTCGACGAGATCGAGCAGATCCTGCGCGGCGTCCTCACCGAGGCGTGGGCGCGGATCTGACGGCCTGACGGGTCCGGCGGGGGCCCGCGCGCGCCACGTCGGCGGTGCGCGCGGGCCTCTGTCGCGTGCGCCCGCCCCTTGAGACCGTTTCCGCCCCCGCACACCCTCTTCGCACCCTCGCGCCATGAGCCCGATGGGAGGAAAGTGGGCCACTCCTGGACCACTCCCGCGCCGAGCCTGGACCGGGGCTAGGATCCCCGTTCCGTACGGTGCCAGTGACCCAATGGCCCCCGGTTCGTTCACCCGGACAGGGGAACGGACCCTCCAGCGACCCGAGGTGTGCTCGAAATGGTGGCCCCGCCGGACAACGACGTGCTCTGGGCACGCGGCCTGCACTACTCCTACAACGGTTCCCCCGCCCTCGCAGGCGTGTCCATCGGCATCCGCGAGGGCGAGGTCCTCGCGGTCACCGGGCCGCGCGGCGCGGGGAAGACCACGCTCCTCAAGTGCCTCTCCGGCCAGCTCGTACCCGACTCCGGCGAGGTCTGGTTCAACAGCGCGCCGGTGCACACCCTCCCCCGCGCCGGGCGCGAACGGCTGCGGCGCGAGCGGTTCGGCTGGATCGACAGTACCCCGCACCTGGTGCCCGAACTCACCGGCTGGGAGAACGCCGCGCTCCCCCTGCTGGCCCGGGGCACCGGCCACCGCGCCGCCAAGCAGGCCGCCGCCGAGTGGCTCGAACGGCTCGACGTCGGCGACTGCGCCCGCAAACGGCCCGCCGCGCTCTCCCGCGCCCAGTGCCAGCGGATCTCCGTCGCCCGCGCCCTGGCCTGCGAGCCCGCCGTCGTCTTCGCCGACGACCCCACCGCGCCGCTGCACAGCACCGACCGGGCCCAGGTCCTGCGCACCCTCACCACCGCGGCCCGCTCGCACCACATCACGGTCGTCCTCGCGACGCCGGACGACGAGGGCGCCGCGCTCGCCGACCGGGCGGTCGGCCTCGCCGACGGCCGCCGGGGCGGCGGCATCCCCGCACCGGACGCGCCCGACGGGGAGGGCAGGGCCGCGTGCTCAGTCTCCGCCTGACCCGGGGCGCGCACCCGCTCGTCCTGCTGCGGCGCGTGCTGGTCGCCGCCGCCGCGGCGGGCGCCGCCTTCCTGCTGCTCTGCGCCCTCGGGTACGCCGTCGCGCACCCGAAGCGGCCGGAGGAGGGGGTCGTGCGGCTGCTGTGGTGCGTGGTCCCCTGCGCGGCGGTCGTGCACTTCGCCCTGGCGGTGGCCCGGACGGACCCCGCCACCCGGCCCCGGGACGGGCTGGACGCGATCGGTCTGGGGCCGGTGCGGCTCGCCCTGCTGGCGGCCGCCTCCACGGCCGTCACCTGCGGACTCGGCAGCGGCGCGGCGCTCCTCGGCTACCTCGAACTGCGGGGCGACCTCGGCGGCACCCCGCTGAGCGGTACGGCGAACCGGCTGCTGGACGGCGGCCACGCCCTGCCGTGGGCCGCCACCGTGACCCTGCTCGCCGTGCTGCCCGCCGTGAGCGCCGGCGTGTGCGCCCTCGTTCTGCGCCCGCGCGAAGAGCAGCGCAAGCGCCCGGGACCGGCGCACGCCCGTCCGCAGCCGGACGACGGCTCGGCGCCGCCGCGTGGCGCGTCCGCCCGCCCCTCGTACGCCGGGCTCCCGTGGGGCGTCGCCGTCATCGCCACCGGCCTGGCACTGGTGGCGTACGTGGGCCACGCGCCCGCACCGGAACCGGGCCGGCTGCTGGCCCTCCCCGGCCAGGACGGCGGGGCATCCCCCGGCCTCCTCGGCGGCTGGCTGCTCACCGTGTTCGGGCTGGTCCTGGCCGGCCCGGGGCTGACCCACTGGTGCGGGGCGGCGCTCGCGGCCGGCCGGCCCGGCGCGGTCCGGATGCTGGCCGGGCGCACCCTCCAGGACGCGGCGACGCGGCTGGGCCGACCGCTGGGCGTGCTGTGCGCGGTCGCGGCCGGCGCGCTGGCCGCCGCCGAGCTCTACGGAGTGGCCTGGGAGGGCGCCGGCCCGCGGCCGTTCGGCCCGCTCACCGGGCTCGGCGCGGCCGTGGTCATGGCCTCCGCGACCGCCACGGCGATCACCGCGGCGCTGGACGCGCGGCAGGTCCGCTCCGAGACCACGGCGGCGCTGCTGCGGCTGGGCCTTCCGGGGTCGCTGCTGCGGGGCGCCGCCGCTGTGCGGACCGCGGCGCTCGTCGTTGTGCTGGCCCCACTGACGTGGGTGGTCGCGGAGCTGGCGGCGCTGCCGCTGACGCGGTGAGGGTGCCCCGGTCCCGCCCTTTCTCCGTTTCTTGCGGGGGCAAGCCCCCGCACCCCCGAAACCGCGCTCCGCGCGGTTGTCCTCAAGCGCCGGACGGGCTGAATTCAGCCCGTCCGGCGCTTGAGGACAAGGGGGGTCTGGGGCGCAGCCCCAGGAAACGGCGAAAGGGCGGGACCGGGGCAACCCCCTACACGCGCTGCACGGGTGCCTCCGCCCCCTCCACAGCGGGCGCCGCCACCCCATGGCTGTCGGGCTCACCGAACCAGGCGACGGCGACCGCGCCGGCGACGGCCAGGACGAAGCCGAGGACGGCCACCCAGGCAAAGCCGGCACGCGAAGCGTCCCCGAGCAGCAGAACCCCGATGATGCCGGGCAGAATCGTCTCGCCGACGACGAGCGCGGCCGTCGCCCCGTTCACCGACCCGATCTGCAGCGCCACCGTGTGCAGGTACATCCCCACACCACCCGAGATCAGAATCGCGTAGAGCGCCGGATCGGCGAGCATCGTCGGCACGTCGAACGGGTCGATGCCGTCGAGGATCCGCACGCCGACGCCAATGGCGCCGAAGCCCAGGCCGGAGAGCAGGCCGGCGAGGATCGCGGCCCGGGAGCCCATCAGGCGCACGGCCACCGTGCCACCGGCCATCAGCACCACGGAGATGATCAGCAGCCACCAGTGCGTGGACCGTGCGGTCTCCCCGCTGCCCTCGTGCCCGGCGGCGGTGGCGAGCAGCACCAGGGCGGCGCAGACGACCGCTATGGACGCCCACTCGGGACGCTTGAGCCGGATGCCGAGCAGCTTGATGCTGAGCAGCGCGGTGACGATCAGGTTGGCGCTGATGACCGTCTGGGAGAGGAAGAGGGGCAGCATCCGGGCGGCGAGCGCGCCGAGGCCGAAGCCGAGGAAGTCCAGGACCGTGCCGACCATGAACTCCCAGGTCACTGCGGCCTTGGCGGTGGAGGACAGGCTGGGTCCGCCATGCTGGGTCACGCCCGTGTCGGGGGACGAGGCCGCCTCCCGGAGGGCGGATTTCCGCGATCCGACGGCTTGCAGGACCGAACCCGTGCCGTAGCACGCCGAGGCCGCGACAGCCGTCACCAGGCCGATGATCACCAATTGCTCCGTTCGCCAATGAACCGCCTGCTCCTGAACCAGACGTTCAACACGACGCCGAAGTTGCCTTGGGTCAAGAAAAGGTCAAGAAAAAGGGGGGGTGCCCCTATCTGTTTCGTCAACCCTGGCGGGGCTGGTTCGTAGGGGTTCGTGCTGGTTTTCGGGAACGTCCCGCGAAGCGGGATGTTCCCGGCGGCTCGGGTGCGGTGCGGGCAGGGCGGTGGCCGGCGTGGCGGGGGTGGCCGTGCCGGTGACGGGATGGAGCGGGCTGGAAGAGGCAGGGGGTGGGGTGGGTGTCAGGCAGCGAGGTCGAGGGCGCGGGGTTCGTAGAGGGTGCCGTTGCGGATCATCGCGTGGATGACGTTCACGCGTTGCCGGGCCAGGCGGAGGATCGCCTGGGTGTGAGTCTTGCCGCGGGTTCGCTGGCGGTCGTAGTAGATCCGCGAGGACGGGTCGCTCTTGCAGCCGGTCGCGGCGAACGCGGCCTGGAACAGGGCGCGTTTGAGGAGCCGGTTGCCGCGGTGGGGAGCGTGCTCGCCGCGGATGGAGGTGCCCGAGGACTTCGTTGCGGGGGCGAGTCCGGCGTAGGAGGCGAGGTGTCCGGCGGTGGGGAAGCCGGTGCCGTCACCGATCGCGACGATCACCGCGGCGGTGGTCCTGACGCCCATGCCGGGCAGGGACGTCAGGAGGTGGAAAAGAGGGAGGGCCTCCAGCAGGGCGGCGATCTCCTGCTCGGTGGCCTGTCGCTGGGTGTGGGCGGCGGCGAGCTGAGCGGCCAGGCCCGGAACGATCAGCGCGGACGCCTCGGTGCCGGGAACGACGAGAGTCTGCTCGGCCAGCGCGTCGGAGATCTCCCCGGCCAGCTGCTTCGCCTTGCGCGAGCCGTGCGCTTTGAGCAGGGCCTCGCAGCGGGCCCGGCCGAGTCTCTTCAGCTTCGCCGGGGAGCCGTGCCGGGCCAGGAGGGCTTGGACGTAGGGGTAGGCCAGGCGCGGGCCGAGCACGCGTTCCAGGGAGGGGTGGATCTGGGAGAGCAGGCCGCGCAGCCGGTTGGTGGTGCGGTTCACCTCGCCGGCCAGGTCGTTGTCGTAGCCGGTGAGCATGGTCAGCTCGGCCAGTACCTCGTCGTCACGGTCCACCGCGCGCAAGGTGTGCGGCATGGTCCGGGCGGTCTCGGCGATCACGAACGCGTCGCGGGCGTCTGTCTTGGCCTCACCGGGATGCAGGTCGGCGGCCCGCCGCATCGACAGTCCCGGCAGGTAGGCCACCCGGCACCCGCTCGCGCGGGCCACCGTCAGCGGCAGCGCGCCGATGTTGGCGACCTGGTCCACGATCACCAGGACGGTACCGAACTTCGCCACCAGCTTGGTGAACAGCTCCAGCAGTTTCGGCTCGGTGTTGGGCAGCCGCTTGTCGTGCACGGTCCTGCCGTCCCCGGTCCGGCCGTGGGCGTGGTGGAACTCCTTGCCCAGGTCCAGGCCGAGGAAGAGATCTGTCGCGGTCGTGTCGACCATGTGCGCGTGCCCCTCGCCACTCGTCTCCCCAACTCCCGGCCGTCCCTGCGGCACCACACGCCGGCAACCACGTTACGCAGACATGCCACCCGTGAAGCGGTCCGGCATTGCGCCGAACCAGAGTGGTCGTCAGGCCCCTCATCAGCGGTCAAGCGGTGCCCCGAAGCCCGGCGGCAACACCCCCCAGGTCATGTACTTCGACAGGGGGCACACAGCCATACCGAGCCCGGGGGCCAGGCGCCCCGTTGCGGGGCCACGGAAAAGGTAACGGCGCCTCCCGGCGCTTCCGGCGCCTTCCCGCCGAATCGCTCAGCCGCCCAGCACTACCACGTGCTCGGCGTCGAACGCGACCGCCACCCGTGCACCCACTCCCGGCGCGTGCGCCAGCGCGCACGCCGCCTGGAGCGCCGGACCGTGCTCCGGACGGAGCGAGAGCAGCACATGGTCGCCCCGGAAGGTCCGGGCGGTGACCTCGCACGGCGGACCGTCCGCCACCAGCCGGACGCCGCCCGGCCGGACCAGCAGCAAGCACGGGCCCTCCGGTGCACCTGCCGGGACGGGCACCTTGCCCCACGGGGTGTCGGCCCGGTCGCCGGTCACGGTCGCGGCGACGACGTTGTCGAAGCCGAGGAAGCGGGCCACGAACTCGGAGGCGGGCCGCCGCCAGACCTCCAGGGGCGTGCCCTGCTGGGCGATCCGGCCGTCCCGCATCACCACCACCCGGTCGGCGAGCGCGAACGCCTCTCCCTGGTCGTGGGTGACCGCCAGCACGGTCGTCCCCAGCCGCCCGAAGAGCTGCCGCAACTCGGTGACCAGCCGCTCGCGCAGGCTCCGGTCGAGCTGGCCGAGCGGCTCGTCGAGCATCAGCAGCCGGGGGCTCGGGGCGAGCGCCCGGGCCAGCGCGACGCGCTGCTGCTCGCCGCCGGACAGCGCCGCGACGGACCGCCGCCCGGCGCCCGGCAGGCCCACCAGGTCGAGCAGCTCCGCGACCCGGCGCCGCGCCTCGTCGCGCCCGGCGCCGCGCGTGCGCAGCCCGAAGGCGACGTTCGCGGCCACGTCCCGCTGCGGGAACAGCTGGTGGTCCTGGAACATCAGCCCCACGCCCCGCCGGTGCACGGGCACCCCGCCGACGTCCTCTCCGGACAGGAACACCCGCCCGGCGTCGGCCCGCTGGAGCCCGGCGACCACCCGCAGCAGCGTGGACTTGCCGCTCCCGCTGGGGCCCAGGACGCAGACGACCTCGTGCTCGGCGACGTCGAGATCGACGGCGTCCAGGACGGTCCGGTCACCGAACCGGACGGTGACGCCTTCCAGGCGCAGCATCGGAGCCGGCGGCGTCGGAGCGGGCGGCATCGGAGCCGGCGGCATCGGAGCGGGTGGCATCAGAACTCCCCCGTGCGGTCGGTGCGTACGCGTTCCAGCACCAGCAGCGCCACGGCGCACACCAGCATCAGGATCGTGCTCAGGGCCATCGCCTGCCCGTAGTTCAGCTCCCCGGGCCGGCCCAGCAGCCGGGCCACGGCGACGGGAAGGGTGGGGTTGTCGGGACGGGCGATGAAGACGGTGGCGCCGAACTCGCCCAGCGAGACGGCGAAGGCGAAGCCCGCCGCGACCGCCAGGGCCCGGCCGACCATCGGCAGGTCCACCTCCCGCCACACCCGCAGCGGGGACGCGCCGAGCACCGCCGCGGCCTCCCGCAGCCGGGGATCGACGGCGCGCAGCACCGGCAGCATCGTCCGCACCACGAACGGCACCCCGACCAGCGCCTGGGCCAGCGGCACCAGGATCCACGAGGTCCGCAGGTCCAGCGGCGGCTCGTCCAGGGCGATCAGGAAGCCGAAGCCGACGGTCACGGCGGAGGTGCCCAGCGGCAGCATCAGCAGCGCGTCGAAGCCGCGCACCAGCCGGCCCTCGCGCCGGGTGAGCGCGGCGGCGGCCAGGCCGCCGACGACGACGGCGATGGCGGTGGCCGCGAGGCCGTACGCCAGCGAGTTGCCGATCGTCTCCAGCGGGGCGACGCCGAGCACGCCGTCGTCCCCGGCCGAGGCCAGGGCGCGGTAGAAGGCGAGGCCGTAGCCGTCGGGCCCGTCGAAGGAGCGCAGCACCAGCACCGCGAGCGGCAGCACGAGCAGCGCGGCCACACCGGCGAGGACGGCGGCCAGCAGCCCCCACTGGGCGGCGCCGCGCGGCCGGCGCGCGGTGCGGCGCGCGTCGACCAGGCGCAGCGTGGACTCGCGCCGGCGCACGGTCCAGGCGTGCACCAAGAGCAGCGCGGCGACGGCGGCGAACTGGACGAGGGTGAGGACGGCGGCCGTCGGCAGGTCGAGCAGTTCGGCGGTCTGCCGGTAGATCTCCACCTCCAGCGTGGCGTACCGCGGGCCGCCGAGGATCTGGACGGCGCCGAAGGAGGTGAAGGTGAACAGGAAGACCATCAGCGCCGCGGCGGCCACGGCCGGGGCGAGGGCGGGCAGCGTGATCCGCCGCCAGGCGGCGAACCGGCCGGCACCGAGGACCCGCGCGGCCTCCTCCTGCCGGGGGTCGAGCTGCGCCCAGAGCCCGCCGACGGTCCGGACGACCACGGCGTAGTTGAAGAAGACGTGGGCGAGCAGGATCGCCCAGACGGAGTTGTCGAGCCGGACGCCCCACAGCTCGTCGAGCAGCCCCCGCCGCCCGAGCAGCGCCAGGAAGGCGGAGCCGGCCACCACGGTGGGGAGGACGAACGGGACGGTGACCACCGCCCGCAGCAGCCCCTTGCCGGGGAAGTCGAAGCGTGCCATGACGTACGCGCCGGGGAGCGCGAGCAGCAGCGTGAGCGCCGTGGAGGCCGCCGCCTGCCAGGTGGTGAACCACAGGACGTGCCCGGTGGCCGGGTCGGTCAGCACCTCGCCGATCCGGCCGAACCGCCACCGTCCGTCCGTCTTCAGTCCCCGCGTGACGATCGCGGCCACCGGATAGGCGAAGAAGAGGCCGAAGAAGGCGAGCGGGACGGCCATCAGGCCGAGGCGGACCCCCGTGCGCCGGGGGCCGCGGTCCCTCGGGGCGGTTATTTCAGGACGATCGAGGACCATGCCTTGACCCACTGATCACGGTTCTTCGCGATCTTCTCGGGAGCGAGCGTCTGCGGGGCGTCGACCGTCGCGCCGAACTTGGTGAACAGCTCGGGCAGCTTCGCGTCCGTCACCACCGGCTTGACGTACATGCTGAGCGGCACGTCCTCCTGGAACCGCTTGCTCAGCAGGAAGTCCAGCAGCGCCTTGCCGCCCTCGGCGTTCTTCGCGCCCTTGAGCAGCCCGGCGTACTCGGTCTGCCGGAAGCAGGTGCCGGTCGCGACGCCGGTCGGCGCCTCGTCCGCGGACTTCGGCGGCTGCTTCATGCCCTGCACCTCGGCCGGCGGGCTGGAGGCGTAGGAGACGACGAGGGGCCGGTCGCCCTTGGCCTTGCGGCCGGCGGCGGAGCCGGAGAAGCGGTCGTTGTACGCCTGCTCCCAGCCGTCGACGACCTCGACGCCGTTGTCCTTGAGCTTCTTCCAGTAGTCCTGCCATCCGTCGTCCCCATACTTGCCGACGGTCGCGAGCTGGAAGGCGAGGCCCGGGGAGGAGGTGGCGGCGTTCTCGGTGACCAGCAGCCCCTTGTACTCGGGCTTCACCAGATCGTCGAAGGTCTTCGGCGGCGCCAGCTTGTGGTCGGTGAAGTAGGCGCGGTCGTAGTTGACGCAGATGTCACCGGAGTCGACCGGCGTCACACGGTGCTCGGGGTCATCGGCCCGGAACTCCTTCGCCACCCGGTCCAGGCCCTTGACCTCGTACGGCGCGAAGATCCCGTTGTCCAGGGCGCGGGAGAGCAGCGTGTTGTCCACGCCGAAGAACACGTCGCCCTGTGGGTGGCTCTTGGAGAGGATCGCCTGGTTCACCGCCCGCCCGGCGTCACCGCTCTTGAGCATCTTGACCTTGTAGCCGGTCTGTGCGGTGAACTCCTTGAGCACGTCCGGGGAGACGACGAACGACTCGTGCGAGACGAGGGTGACCGTCTTGCCGCCGTCCGTCTCCTTGGCCTCGTCGGAGCCGCCGCAGGCCGCGAGGGCCGGGACGGCCAGGGCGGTGACGGCGGCGGCGCCCAGGGCACGCCGGAGGGTGGTGTTCATGGTCGAGCTGACTCCCTACGCCGGTACTAACCGGATCAGGTCCGAGGGTCTGCGGCGCGGGCCGCACTCTCAGCGCTGTGTGCGCTCCCCTGTCGGATTGTTCATTTGTACGAGTGGTGCGAGTGCACCGTACCAGTGCGCTCGCCCGCTCCCCCGCCCCCGGCGGGGCTCAGCGCTCGGTCGCCGCCAGCTGGCCGCAGGCGCCGTCGATCTCCTGGCCGCGCGTGTCCCGGACGGTGACCGGGACGCCGTGCGCGGCGATCGCCGCGACGAACGCCCGCTCGTCCTCGGGACGGGACGCCGTCCACTTCGAGCCCGGCGTGGGGTTCAGGGGGATCAGGTTGACGTGCACCCGCTTGCCCTTGAGCAGCCGGCCCAGCAGGTCGCCGCGCCACGCCTGGTCGTTGATGTCCCGGATCAGGGCGTACTCGATGGAGATCCGGCGGCCGGACTTCTCCGCGTACTCCCAGGCCGCGTCCAGGACCTCGCGGACCTTCCAGCGGGTGTTGACCGGCACGAGTGTGTCGCGCAGCTCGTCGTCGGGCGCGTGCAGCGAGACCGCGAGGCGGCACTTGAAGCCCTCGTCGGCGAACCGGTGCATCGCCGGTACCAGGCCGACGGTGGACACAGTGATGCCGCGCTGCGACAGCCCCAGGCCGTCGGGCTCCGGGTCGGTCAGCCGGCGGATGGCGCCGACGACGCGCTTGTAGTTGGCCAGCGGCTCGCCCATACCCATGAAGACGATGTTCGACAACCGCGCCGGGCCTCCCGGGACCTCGCCGTCGCGCAGCGCCCGCATGCCGTCGACGATCTGGTGCACGATCTCGGCGGTCGACAGGTTGCGGTCCAGGCCGGCCTGGCCGGTGGCGCAGAACGGGCAGTTCATCCCGCAGCCGGCCTGCGAGCTGATGCACATGGTGACCCGGTCCGGGTACCGCATCAGGACGGACTCGACGAGCTTGCCGTCGTGCAGCCGCCACAGCGTCTTGCGGGTGGTGTCGTCGTCGCACGAGATGTGCCGTACGACGCTCATCAGCTCCGGCAGCAGTTCGCCCGCGAGCTTCTCGCGGGCGGCGGCCGGGATGTCCGTCCACTGCGCGGGATCGTGCGCGTACCGCGCGAAGTAGTGCTGGGACAGCTGCTTCGCCCGGAACGGCTTCTCACCGATGGCGGCGACGGCCTCCTTGCGCTCCGCGGGCGAGAGGTCGGCGAGGTGCCGCGGGGGCTTCTTGGCTCCGCGGGGGGCGACGAAAGTGAGCTCACCGGGAGCCGGACGTGCCACGATGGCTACTCCTCAAAACGACGAGGTCGGGCACCCCGCAGCGACGGGGACAACAGCAATACGATGCCGAAGCCCGGAGACCTCACTGGACGACCCCCACAGTGGCGGGGACGAGCGAAGGGCCCGCGGCGGCAATGCCACAGGCCCTTCCAGCGTACCTGGTGCTCGTCAGCCCGCGCCGACGAAAGCCACCAGCAGCAGCCACACCACCGGCGCGGTCGGCAGCAGCGAATCCAGGCGGTCCATGATCCCGCCGTGGCCCGGCAGCAGTCGGCCCATGTCCTTGATGCCCAGGTCGCGCTTGATCATCGACTCGCCGAGGTCGCCCAGGGTCGCGCTCACCGCGACGGCCAGGCCGAGCAGCAGGCCCTGCCACCACACCCCGTCGTCGATCAGGAAGCGCATGCACAGCGCGCCCGCCGCCATGGCGAACAGCACGGCGCCGATCAGGCCCTCGCGGGTCTTGCCGGGGCTGATGCGCGGCGCCAGCTTGCGCTTGCCGAAGCGCCAGCCGACCGCGTAGGCGCCGGTGTCGCTGACCACCGTGAGGATCAGAAAGGTCAGCACCCGCCAGGCACCGTCGTCGGCGGCCAGCATCAGAGCCACGAAGGTGGCCAGGAACGGCACGTAGAACGCGGCGAAGATGCCCGCCGTGACGTCCTTGAGGTAGTCGTCCGGCGGCTCGGTCATCCGCCAGACCAGCACGGCGAGCGCGGTGAGGGCCATGGCCACCCACGCGCCCTCGGCGCCGTCCACGTACCCCGCGACGGTCATCGCGGCCCCGCCGATGGCGAGCGGCACCAGCGGCGCCTTGATGCCCTTGCGCTCCGCGAGCCGCGAGGTCAGCTCCCAGAGCCCGACGACCACGGCGATCACGATCACGCCGAGGAAGACGGGCTTGTAGACGAAGAGCGAGGCGACGATGACCGCGCCGAGCCCCAGGCCCACCCCTATCGCGGCCCTCAGGTCGCGGCCCGCGCTCTTCTTCCCCGCTTTGGGCGCCTGGGGGGCGGCGGGTTCGTGCGGCCGGATGTCGGGCTCCCCTCGGTCGCGGTCGTCGCTGTGGTCGCGTTCGTCACGGAACAGGGGGCCACCGAGGTGAGCGGCCCCCTGGTCACGGTCCTCCTGGTCTCCGCCTGCGTCGGGCACGATCGGCATGGGCCGAGTCTGCGCCGCCCCGGCCGCTTCGCGCACTGGACCCGCCGGGAACGGGGTGTGCCGGTCGGCGGATCCCCACTGCCCGGCGCGCGACGGGGTTCCCCAGGATGCGTCGTTCATCAGACCTCGAGCAGCTCGGATTCCTTGTGCTTGAGCAGCTCGTCCACCTGCGCCACGTACTTCGCGGTGGTGTCGTCGAGCTCCTTCTCGGCGCGGCGCACCTCGTCCTCGCCGGACTCCTTGTCCTTGACGAGCTTGTCCAGGGCGTCCTTGGCCTTGCGGCGGATGGAGCGGATCGAGACCTTGGCGTCCTCGCCCTTGCCCTTGGCGACCTTGATGAACTCCCGGCGGCGCTCCTCGGTGAGCTCGGGGAAGTTCACTCGGATGATGTTGCCGTCGTTGCTGGGGTTGACGCCCAGGTCGGAGTCGCGGATGGCCTGCTCGATGTTGCGCAGCGCGCTCTTGTCGAACGGGGTCACCACGGCCATGCGCGGCTCGGGGACCGAGAACGACGCCAGCTGGTTGATGGGCGTCAGCGCACCGTAGTAGTCCGCCACGATCTTGTTGAACATCGCCGGGTGCGCACGCCCGGTGCGGATCGCCGCGAAGTCCTCCTTGGCGACCACAACGGCCTTCTCCATCTTCTCCTCGGCTTCGAGGAGGATCTCTTCGATCACCACTTGCTCCTGGTGTTATCAGTAAGCAGAGCCTCGCCCCTGCGCGCGTCTTCTCCTGCACGGTGTCCGACCGGCAGGCGGTTGTCCATCCCCGGGCCGTGGTCTTCCCGCGGCCCCGGGTTGCCGTCCGCCGGCGCCCGGGGGCGCGGCGGACGGCCGTACGGGCGTGTCAGTCCCGCGTGCCCTGGTCGCTCACGAGCGTGCCGATCTTCTCACCCTTGACGGCGCGGGCGATGTTGCCCTCGGCGAGCAGCTCGAACACCAGGATCGGCAGCTTGTTGTCCATGCACAGGCTGATGGCGGTGGCGTCGGCGACCTTCAGGCCGCGCGCCAGCACCTCGCCGTACTCCAGGGCGTCGAACTTCACCGCGGCGGGGTTCTTCTTCGGGTCCGAGTCGTAGATCCCGTCGACGCCGTTCTTGCCCATGAGGATCGCCTCGGCGTGGATCTCCAGGGCGCGCTGGGCGGCGGTGGTGTCGGTGGAGAAGTAGGGCATGCCCATGCCCGCGCCGAAGATCACGACGCGGCCCTTCTCCAGGTGGCGCACGGCGCGCAGCGGGATGAACGGCTCGGCGACCTGGCCCATGGTGATGCCGGTCTGGACCCGGGTCTCCACCCCCTCCTTCACCAGGAAATCCTGGAGGGCGAGGCTGTTCATCACCGTGCCGAGCATGCCCATGTAGTCGGAGCGCGCCCGGTCCATGCCGCGCTGCTGGAGCTCGGCGCCGCGGAAGAAGTTGCCGCCGCCGATGACGACGGCGATCTCGTAGCCCTCGCGGACCACGGCCGCGATCTCCCGGGCGATGGCGTGCACGATATCGGGGTCGACACCGAGCCCTCCGCCGCCGGCGAAGGCCTCGCCGGACAGTTTCAGCAGGAACCGGCGGGGTTTCCCGTGGTCGTCGCTCTTGCCGTCGGCGGCCCGGTGGGCGTCCGCACCCTGATTCATTGGAGTTCTCCTCGTGCACATACGAAGAAGGCCATTGCCGGTGGGTCCTTTCGGTTCCCTCTGCGGCAATGGCCTCCTCGTCACATCAGCGGCCGGCCGGTGACCGGTCGGCTGCGTACGACCCTAGCGGGTCGCGGGTCAATCGCTGCCCTGCCGGGGCTCAGGCGCCGACGCGGATGCGGGCGAAGCGCTTCAGCGTGACACCGGCCTCGTCCAGGATCTTCTGGACGGTCTTCTTGTTGTCCTTGGCGAAGGGCTGGTCCAGCAGGACCTGCTCCTTGAAGAAGCCGGTGACGCGACCCTCGACGATCTTCGGCAGGGCGGCCTCGGGCTTGCCCTCCTCGCGCGCGGTGGCCTCGGCGACGCGGCGCTCGTTCTCCACGACCTCGGCCGGGATGGCGTCACGGGAGAGGAACTTCGGCGCGAACGCGGCGATGTGCTGCGCGACGTCCTTCGCGACCTCGGCGTTCTCCTTGTCCAGCTCGACCAGGACGCCGACCTGCGGGGGCAGGTCCGCGGCGGTGCGGTGCATGTACGCGGAGACGTAGCCGCCGGCGAACGCGGCGAAGCGGTCCACGACGATCTTCTCGCCCAGGGTGGCGTTGGCCTCGTCGATGAACGCCTGGACGGTCTTGCCGGCCTCGATCTCGGACGCGAGCAGCGCCTCGATGTCGGCGGGGGCGGTCTTGGCGACGTGGGCGGCGAGCGCCTCGGCCACGGCGATGAACTTCTCGCCCTTGGCGACGAAGTCGGTCTCGCACTTCAGCTCGACGATGACACCGGAGGTGTTGTCGTCGGCGATGGAGGAGACGACGGCGCCGTTCTCGGTCGTGCGGGACTCGCGCTTGGCGACGCCCTTCAGGCCCTTGACGCGGACGATCTCGACGGCCTTCTCGAGGTTGCCCTCGGCCTCGTCGAGCGCCTTCTTGCAGTCCATCATGCCGGCGCCGGTGAGCTCACGGAGCTTCTTGACGTCAGCGGCGGTGAAGTTCGCCATCGTTGAAATCCTTCTTGTGCACTGTGCCCCGCCGTGCCGCTCGGCACCCGGCAGGGCAGGTCCGTCTTGAGGTCACCACGACGGCCGGTCCCCGTCCACCGGACGGAACCCGGCCGTGGATCCACCAGGGACGGCGGGGTCACGTCGGTCCGTGATCCCCCGCCGTCCGGTACGGCAGGGTCAGGCCTGCTCGGCGTCCGCGGCCGGCTTGGCCTCGGCCTCGGCGGCCGGAGCCTCGGCGGCGGCCGGGGCCTCCTCGGCCTTCTTCTCGCCCTCGAGCAGGTCGCGCTCCCACTCGGCCAGCGGCTCGCCGGCCTTCTCGCCCGGCTTCTGGTCGCCGGTCGCGGCACCGGAACGGGCGATGAGGCCCTCGGCGACGGCGTCGGCGATCACGCGGGTGAGCAGGGTGACGGAGCGGATCGCGTCGTCGTTGCCCGGGATCTTGTAGTCGACCTCGTCGGGGTCGCAGTTGGTGTCGAGGATGGCGACGACCGGGATGCGGAGCTTGCGCGCCTCACCGACGGCGATGTGCTCCTTCTTGGTGTCCACGATCCAGACGGCGCTGGGCACCTTCTGCATCTCGCGGATACCGCCGAGGGTCTTCTCCAGCTTGGCCTTCTCGCGGGAGAGGACCAGGAGCTCCTTCTTGGTGAGGCCGGAGGCGGCCACGTCCTCGAAGTCGATGAGCTCGAGCTCCTTCAGGCGCTGCAGGCGCTTGTAGACGGTCGAGAAGTTGGTGAGCATGCCGCCCAGCCAGCGCTGGTTGACGTATGGCATGCCGACGCGGGTCGCCTGCTCGGCGATCGCCTCCTGGGCCTGCTTCTTCGTACCGACGAACATGATGGAGCCGCCGTGCGCGACGGTCTCCTTGACGAACTCGTAGGCGCGGTCGATGTACGACAGCGACTGGAGCAGGTCGATGATGTAGATGCCGTTGCGCTCCGTGAAGATGAAACGCTTCATCTTCGGGTTCCAACGACGGGTCTGGTGACCGAAGTGGACGCCGCTCTCCAGCAGCTCCCGCATCGTGACGACGGCCATGGCCGTGCTCCTTGTGATACTCGGTTTCCACGGCGGCCGGCCGGCCGCCGCTCCTGACGCCCCGCGGCGTCCGCCGTGTGCCGCTCCCCTGTCGGGGAGCCGTTCACGGACCGAGGGACACGTCCACCGCGCTGCCCGGGAGGGGTCTGACGCGACGGTGGCGGGGCGTGCGAAGTCGACCCGGTGACCCGGATCGCCAAGAGAAGTGTACGGGACCGGGGAAGGGGCGGGTGACGGCGTTGTCCACAACCGGCGAGTAGTCCACAGGTACGGGTCAAGATCCGCTGGATTCACGGGGTTCCGCCACGGTGGGCGCATGTCTACGCGACGGATCCTTCAGCTTCTTCCGGCGGCGGCGGTGGCCGCGGTCATGCTCGTCTGTGCGCTGCCGGCGGCGGCCGGTGACGGGGCCCCGGCCACGTCGTCCGCCCGGGCCTGGCCGGTGGGCACCCGGCCGGCGGTCCTGCGCGGCTGGGATCCCCCCGCCGCGCCCTGGGCCCGTGGCCACCGGGGCGTCGACCTGGCCGCCGCGCCCGGCGACGCGGTCCGGGCGGCCGCCGACGGCGTCGTCTCCTTCGTCGGGACGGTGGCCGGGCGGGGTGTGGTGGCCGTGGAGCTTCCGGGGACCGGTGACCCGCCGTTGCGGACGACGTACGAGCCGGTGGTGGCCGGAGTGCGGCGGGGGGACCGGGTGGAGGCGGGTGCCGTGCTGGGTGAGCTGGGACCCGGGCCCTGGCATTGCGCTGCGGGCTGCCTGCACTGGGGGTTGTTGCGGGGGCGGGAGTATCTGGATCCGCTGGGGTTGCTGCCGGGGTGGATGGTGCGGCGGGGGCCGTCGCGGTTGTTGCCCCTGTCCCGCCCCTTCGCCGTGTCCTGGGCCTTTCGCGGCTTCGCCGCTCGTCCTCAAACGCCGGACAGGCTGATACGGCCCGTCCGGCGTTTGAGGACTGGGGGCACCCCCTCTGGGGGAGCGCGCAGCGCGCTTCGGGGGGCGGGCGCTCGCCCCCGCAAGGAACGGCGAAAGGGCGGGTCCGGGGGCACCCCACCCGGGGCCTCAGCCCCGAACCCCGCGCAGCGCCATCCCCACCGCGACAGCGGTGACCCGCTCCGGCTCCTCCACCCCGAGCTCGATCCGCCGGACAGCCGAGTCCACGACGCCCTGCAGCATCATCGCGACGAGCCGCGGCTCCTCATGCCCCAGAGCCACCAGCGCGTCGCCCACCATGGCGATCAACCCACCATGCGCGGCCCGGATCTTCTCCCGGGCGGCGGCGTCCAGCTCGCCGGCCGAGATCGCGACGACGGCACGGTGCCGCCGGTCCCCGACCAGGGCCAGCTGCCGCCGGACATACGCCTCGATCTTCGCCTCGGGCGTCTCCGCCTCCGCCATGGCGGACTCGACCTCGGCCGCCCAGACGGGGAAGTCGACGGCGCACAGCTCCTCGACGACGGCCGCGCGGGAGCGGAAGTACTCGTAGACGGAGGACCGAGCGAGCCCGGTGCGCTCGGCGAGGGCGGGGAAGGTGAGCGCTTCCGTACCGCCCTCGGACAGCAGGGAGCGGGCGGCGTCCAGCAGGGCGTCGCGCTGCATCGTCCGGTGCTCGGCCACTGAGGCCGCTCGAATCCTGGGCACGGCTCCACTTTACGGACCGGGGAGGAAAGAGACGAGGTGGGAGCGGCGATTGGACGTGGGGACCGGCCCGCCCGTCAGCGGCCCACGTCCGCGAGCTTGGCCCGCAGCTGCAGCACCGACTTGGTGTGGATCTGACTGACCCGGCTCTCGGTGACGCCGAGCACCTGGCCGATCTCGGCGAGGGTGAGCCCCTCGTAGTAGTAGAGGGTGACCACCGTCTTCTCCCGTTCCGGGAGGGTGTTGACGGCCCGGGCGAGCAGCCGGCGCAGCTCGTGGTCCTCGGCGACCTCGACGGGGTCGTCGGCCGCCGTGTCCTCCAGGGTGTCCATCAGGCTGAGCCGGTCGCCACCCTCGCCCCCGACGTGCAGCAACTCCTCCAAGGCGACGACGTTCGCCAGGGACAACTGACTGAAGACGGTGTGCAGTTCCTCGACCGGGATGCCCATCTCGGCGGCCACCTCCGCCTCGGAGGGCGTCCGGTGGAGGGTGGCCTCCAGGGTGGCGTAGGCGCGCTCCACGGCCCGCGCCTTCTGCCGGACCGACCGGGGGATCCAGTCCAGCGCCCGCAGTTCGTCGATCATCGCGCCCCGGATGCGGGTGATCGCGTAGGTCTCGAACTTGATGGAGCGGGCGGGGTCGAACTTCTCGATCGCGTCGATCAGTCCGAAGATCCCGGACGAGACGAAGTCCGCCTGCTCCACATTGGACGGCAGTCCGACGCTGACCCGTCCCGCCACGTACTTCACCAGCGGCGAGTAGTGGAGGATGAGCTGCTCCCGCAGCCTTTCGTCACCCGTGGCCTTGTACGAGCGCCACAGCTCGTCGAGGGTCGAGGGTGCGGGCGGGCGGGTGGCGCCGCGCGCCGCGGGCGGCGCCGCCGCGCGGTCCGATCCGGAGGGTTGCTGGGGCATTCGTCGTCTTGAGCCGTTCTGCTGTGACGTGGATCAGGTGCGACAGGATCCATCCGCATGGCCGGAATCCCGTGAGCGTAGCGTGACCGGAGCGCTGCGGGGAGCGACCGGACTCCTTGGGCCCGCACGGCGGTCCGCACGGCCGTGATCCACCGGCCGTGCTCTCGGCCGGCGGCCGTGCACCGGGACCGTGCGGGGCCCGGCGGGGGCGCGGCCCGGCGCCGGGGCCGCCGGGGTCACCGCTGTCTTGGCGGTCATGTCCTTAACCCTTTCACCCGATCGCCCCAGGTCAAGAACCGCCTCGCCGCATCGGGGGGCGCCGTCCGAGGGGCTTGGAGGGGACGGATGTTGACGCCCGGGCGACCGGGCGCCACCGGTCGCCCCGGCGCGCGACGAAGCCCAGGCCGTGCAGTTCGTAGAGCCTGCCGAGGGTGGTGTCCCTGCTCAGCCCGGCGTTGAGGGCGATCCGAGCGGTGTCGCCGCCGGGGCCGGGGACGGCGTCCAGCACGGCCGCCGCCTCGGGGGCGAGGAGGTCGCGGGGAACGGCGGGGCCCCGACGTTCGGGCGCCAGCTCGCCCATGGCGCCCACCAGTTCGGCGACCTCGTCGGCGTCGGTCACCAGTGTGGCGCCCTCGCGCAGCAGTTCGTGCACGCCGGCCGAGAGGCCGGAGGTGACCGGGCCGGGGACGCCCATCGTGTGCCGGCCCAACGCCCGGGCGCGGCGCGCCGTGACGAGCGACCCGCTGCGGTACTCCGCCTCCACGACGACCGTTCCACGGGTGAGGGCGGCGATGACCCGGTTCCGGAGGACGAACCGGCTGCGGGTGGGGTGGCCGCCCGGCGGGAGTTCGGCGAGGACGAGGCCCTGTTCCGCTATCCGGTCCAGCAGTTGGGCGTGGCCGCGCGGGTAGGGCACGTCCACTCCGCAGGCCAGGACGGCCGCGGTCGCCCCGCCGGCGGCCAGCGCCCCGCGGTGGGCCGCGCCGTCGACCCCGTAGGCCGCGCCGGAGACGACCACCCAGCCGCGCTCGGCGAGCCCGGCGCCGAGGAGGGCCGCCACGTGCGAGCCGTAGTCGCTGCACGCCCGGGCGCCCACCACGGCCACGGACCGCAGGGCCCACAGCCGGAGGTCGGCGGGGCCCCGCACCCAGAGGCCGAGCGGCCGGGCGTCCCCGAGGTCGTCGAGCTGCGTCGGCCACTCGGGCTCGCCGGGGCAGACGAACCGCCCGCCGAGCCGGGCCACCGCGGCGAGATCGCCCGCGGGGTCCAGGGTCGCGGCTCGGGCCCGGCACCCGGCCAGCCGCTCGCTCCGGGCCCCCTTCGGCGCCGGCCCGTCCCCGACGAGCCCGCGCACCAGCGCGGGAGCGCCCAACTCCCGTAACCAGCGCCCCACGACCTCGTCCCCGGGCTCGGTGAGCCGCGTCAACGCGGCCCGGGCCAGCCGTTCCTCGTCGTGCCCTCCCGCGCCGGTACCGGATCCCGCCCCTCCCGCGCCGGTACCGGATCCCGCGCGTTCCCTCCCGGCGGTGGCCGCCGACCGATCCGCCCCGGCCGCCGACCCGTTCCCGGCAGCCGATCCGTTCCAGGCAGCCATCCCGGGACGGCCCCGCGCACCGGCCGCCGACCCACCGCCCCGGCCGCCATGGGCGGTTCCGGTGGCCATGCCGCCCGGGGCGCCGTCTCCGGGGTCACCGGCCGATCCGTCCCGGACGCCCGGCATGACGCCATGCGCCGAACCGCCTCGGAAGCCGTTCGCGGAACCTCCCGTCACGTCTCCCCGGCCGACGGCCGCGGTACCGTCCGCCGCACCGTCCACGTCCCACACCCCCGTCACAGCGTCCCCCTGGCCTCGGCCCCGACCCCAACCCCGACCCCAACCCCGGCCCCCGCCACGCCCCGCCGGACGCCGGTGCGCAGTTCCAGGGCCTGGCGCACGTCGTCCGCCGACGGGCGGGCGTGGCCCGCGAGGTCCGCGACGGTCCAGGCGACCCTGAGCACCCGGTCCAGCCCCCGCGCGGTGAGCAGGCCGCGTTCCATGTCCCGCTCGGCCTCCCGCAGGGCCTCCGGCTCGACGAGCCAGCGGGTGCGCAGTTCGTGCCCCGGGACCTCGCTGTTGGTGCGCCAGGGCGTGTCCGCGTACCGCGCGGCGGCCCGCTCACGGGCGGCCCGCACCCGGGCGCCGACCGTCTCGGTGCTCTCGGCGCCCCGGCCGAGCCCCACCAGCTCCGCGCGGGCCACCGGTTCGACGGTCACCCGGAGGTCGACCCGGTCGAGCAACGGCCCGGAGAGGCGGGCCAGATAGCGCCGTACGGCCCGGGGCGCGCAGTCGCAGCCGTCCCCGCTCAGCCCGTGCCGCCCGCACGGACAGGGGTTGGCGGCCAGGGCCAGCAGGAACCGGGCCGGGAGCCGCATCACCCCGCCCGAGCGGGCCACGACCACATGCCCCGACTCCAGCGGCTGGCGGAGGGCGTCGAGGACGCGAGGGGAACATTCGGGCGCTTCGTCCAGAAAAAGCACTCCGCGATGAGCCAGGGACACCGCGCCCGGCCGGGGCATCCCCGAGCCCCCGCCGACCAGCGAGGCCATCGAGGCCGAGTGGTGCGGGGCGCAGTAGGGCGGCCGGGCGACCAGCGGCCGGCCGGCCGGGAGCGTGCCCGCCACCGAGTGGACCGCCGTGACCTCCAGCGACTCCTCCGGGGTGAGCGGCGGCAGCAGGCCGGGCAGCCGCTCCGCGAGCATGGTCTTGCCCGCGCCCGGCGGGCCCAGCAGGAACAGGTGGTGCCGCCCGGCGGCGGACACCTCCAGCGCCCGGCGTGCCCGCCGCTGGCCCGCGACCTCGGCGAGGTCGGGCACGTGCCCGCCGTCCCCGCCGACCGCCGCGCCCACGCCCATGCCCTGACCCGCGCCGGGCACCGCGAGCCCGGCGAGCAGCGGGTCGGGACGGCCTTCCGCCGTGGAATCCTCCTCCTCGGGCACGGGCTCGTCGGTGAGGACGGCCACCAGCTGGCGGAGGCTGCGCACGCCGAGCACCGCGACACCGGGCACCAGCGCCGCCTCGGCGGCCGTGCGCTCGGGGACGACGACCTGCCGGTACCCGGCGTCCGCCGCCGCGAGGACGGCCGGCAGCACACCCCGTACCGGGCGGACCCGGCCGTCCAGGCCCAGTTCCCCGATCATCACCAGGTCGGCGATCCGCCGTGGGTCGATCCGCTCGGCGGCGCCCAGCACCGCGCAGGCGACCGCCAAGTCGAAACCGCTGCCGCCCTTGGGGACAGAGGCGGGGCTCAGGCCCACCGTCAGTTTCCGCTGCGGCCATTCGCCCCCGGAATTCACGACGGCGGCACGCACGCGGTCACGGCTCTCGGAGAGGCTCTTGTCGGGCAGCCCGACGAGGGTGAAGGCGGCGACGCCGGGTTCGAGGTCGGCCTGGACCTCGACCACCACCCCTTCCACCCCGACCAGGGCGACCGAGCACGTCCGGGCGAAGCCCATCACGCCACCCCCTTGACGTGCTGCACCTCGGGGGCGCCCCGCTCCGGGAGCACCACGCCGACCAGGTCGATGCGGACCCCGCCCGGCGGCGGGCCGCCGTACCGCTCCAGCCAGCGCCCCGCGAGCCGGCGCAGCCGCTCGGCCTTGGCGGCCGTGAGGGCCGCCATCGGATGCTGGTACGGCCCCGCCCTACGGGTCTTCACCTCGCACACGACCAGCGCGTCGCGGTCGTGCGCCACCACGTCGATCTCGCCTTCGCGGCAGCGCCAGTTGCGGGCCAGCACCCTCATCCCGGCCTCCGTCAGCCGGCGTACCGCCAGGTCCTCCCCGTAGCGCCCGAGCGCCCGTCGCGCGTCCATCCGCACCACCTCCCGGGACCGACGGTGCGGCCTCCGGGCGGAAGTGGGGGATCTTGGTCGAAAGCTGTGGACAACCCGCCGGTTGTGGAGAACTCAGCCACTCGGAAGGTCGAGATCGCTCTTGTTGAGCTCCTCGATGTTGACGTCCTTGAACGTCAGGACCCGCACCTGTTTGACGAAGCGGGCGGGCCGGTACATGTCCCAGACCCAGGCGTCCGCCATCGAGACCTCGAAGAAGACCTCGCCCTGGACGGAGTGGACCTGCATCTCGTAGTCGTTGGTCAGGTAGAAGCGCCGCTCGGTCTCGATCACGTATTTGAACAGACCGACGACGTCGCGGTACTCCCGGTAGAGCTTCAGCTCCATCTCGGTCTCGTACTTCTCGAGGTCCTCGGCGCTCATGGCATGTTCCCCTTCAGCCGTGCGTCCCCCCATTGTGCGTCAGGCGCGTTCCGTCTCCAGGCGCACCGGCACCTGCGGGGGACCGTCTCGGAGCAGCGTGCTCAGCAGCTCGGCGAGCCTGGTCGGATACACCGTCTCATGGGTGGCGAGGAGTTCACCGCAGGTCCACCAGCGGAGTCCGGTCACACTGCGGCGTTCCAGCTCGGTCCCGCCGCCGGTCCAGGCGCCGGACTGCCGGGTGCGGGCCAGGTAGTAGCGCTCCTCCTGGTCCCACCGGCGGCCGTCGAAGGGGAACGAGCAGGTGCGCCGCCACAGCGGCGGGCCGAGCTCGATCTCCGTGATCCCGGTCTCCTCGGCGAGCTCGCGGCGGGCCGCCGCCTCCCAGCCCTCGTCGCCCTCCAGCCCGCCGCCCGGGGTGAACCACCAGGTCCGCCCGGGGTCGGCGGGTTCGAAGCCGTGCAGCAGCAGGATCCGGTCCCGGGCGTCGAGCAGGACGACGCGGGCCGCCCTCCGCCGGGCTCCCCCGGTGCCTGCCGCGTCAGCCACGAGGCGCCACCGCCCTTCCCGTTCCGCCCGAAGCCTTCCCGCCGGAGGCGGGCCCACCCGACGCCGGGCCGCCCGAAGCCCTCCGCCGCGTCAGCAGGCGGGCGAGCGGCCCGTACGCCGCACCTCCCAGGATGAGCGCCGCGCCCGCCACGACGGCGACGGCCAGCAGCCGCACCGGTCCCGGCCGCGACGTGCCGCCCGGCAGGGCGCCGAACGCGGCGGGACGGGACAGCACACCCAGGTCACCGGCCGGCCAGAGCACGGCGTCCACGCGCGCGCTCACCGCGTCGCGCGGGATCGCGCCCTGGTCCTTGCCCAGGTGGAAGCGGGAGTCGACGGAGTCGGCGCGGTGGTCGCCGAGCAGGAACAGCTCCCCCTTGGGCACGGTGGCGGAGAAATCACTGGAGGCCGGGCCGCCACCGTGCAGATACGGTTCCTCGACGGGGGTGCCGTTGACGGTCATCCGCCCCCGCCGGTCGCAGCAGGCGACGGTGTCGCCGCCGACCCCCACCACGCGTTTGACCATGGCCATGTCGCCCCACACCTTGTCGTGGAAGACGACGACGTCGCCGCGCCGGACGTCGTCCCCGTCGATCCGCTGGGCGAGGACGCGGGCGCCGCGGGCGATGGTCGGCGCCATGGAGTCGGTGGGGACGGTGTACGGCTTGTAGACGAGGGCCGCCCACGCGAAGCCGCCGAGGAAGAGGACGGCGCCGAGGGCCACGGCGATCCCGGACACCAGCCTGCCGGCACGTCCCGGACCACCGCGTTCCGCTCCGCCCATCGCGTCCCCCACCCGTAGAAGATCCGCTCCCCGCGCCGGGGCACGGAATCGCACCCTACCCGCGGTACGGGAACGGCGTCAGCCCTCCCGGCCGGGCGGCCGAGGGGCCGGGGCGGGGAGGGCTGAAACACGCCGCCGGGCCGGCGGCGCCGGAACACGCCGCCGGCCCGGGAGCCTCGCCGTCGGCCCGGAAGGCCGGACCGTGCCGTCAGTCCCGCACGGCGGAGGCGGCACGGGCGCGGGTGGCGAGCAGCCTGCGCCGGCGCCACAGCACCAGCGGGACGGCCCCCGCGAGGCCCAGTGCCGGGGGCGCCGCGGCGGCGGCAGCGCCGAGACCTGGCTGGTCGAAGGTGTCGGGTACGGGCAGCGTCGCCCAGCGGTTCAGCGGCCAGGCGACGACGATCGCGCGGCCGACGACGTCGTCCACCGGCACGAAGCCGCCGTCCTCGTCCTGGTGCCAGCGCGAGTCCATCGAGTTCTGCCGGTGGTCGCCCATCACCCACAGCTTGCCCTTGGGCACGGTGACCGGCCCGAACGGCTTGTCGCTGCACGGGGTGTCCCCCGGGAAGATGTACGGCTCGTCGAGCGCCTTGCCGTTGACGACGACGGGGTTGTTGCCGCCCTTGCACTCGACCTTGTCACCGCCGACCGCGATGACCCGCTTGATCAGGTCCTTCTCCCCGGCGGACGGCATGAGCCCGACGAAGCTGAGGACCTTCTGCACCCCGTTGCCCACCGGTCCGGACTGCTCGCCCGGGGTGTCCCTGAGCCAGCTTCCCGGGTCGTGGAAGACGACCACCTCGCCGCGCTCGGGCTCGGCGCCGAACCAGGGGGTGAGCTTGTCGACCAGTACCCGGTCACCGCGCTGGAGGGTGTCCTGCATCGACTCGGAGGGGATGGAGAACGCCTGCACCAGGAACGTCTTGATGAAGAGCGCGAGGATCAGCGCGACACCGATCAGGATCGGCAGTTCCTTCCAGAAGGACCGCTGCTTCCCGGATTTCCCCGATTTACCGGGTTTGCCGCCCTTCGATGACGGCACCGAACCTCCGGGCTCCTGGCCTTCCGGCAGATCGCCACCCCCCGGCCCCTCCGGAGTCCGGCCGAGATCCTCCGGTGGTGGGGGGCCTCCGGGGCCCTCATGGGGCCCTTGGGACCCAGGGGACGACGAAGGCGAGGGCGGCACCGAAGGCGACGGGGGCACCCGCTGCCCCGCAGCCGGGTCCCCGGCACCGTCCGGGCGCTTCTCGGGCTCTCCATGGCCGGACCGGGCGCCGACCGCCACATCCCCCACATCCACTCCTCACTCCGCGCTGTCGCCTGTCGCCATCCGCCGCAGGCCCGCCACTCCCTTAACGAGCGGGAGTTCCACAGGGGTCGGGGTCCGGATCATCCCGTTCACCCCGCACGCCCCGGAACGTCCTCGCCCTCCGGAGCGGGCCAGGTGGCACCGGGAAACCGCCGCCGCCTCGTCACCTCGACAGCGGCCGCCAGTGCCCCGGCGGCCAGGCGACCACCATGGCACGGCCGATGACCAGGTCTTCCGGGACGGTACCGTGCCCGGGATCGGCGAGGTGGAACCGCGAATCGGCCGAGTCGGAGCGGTGGTCCCCCAGGACGAACAGCCGCCCGCGCGGCACCCGTACGTCGAATATCAGCTCGGAGGGCGGGTTTCCGGGGTGCACATAGGGCTCGCGGACCGGCGAACCGTTGACCATGATTTTGCCGCTCGCGTCACAGCACTTGACCCGGTCCCCGCCGACCGCGACCACCCGTTTGATCAGGTCCTGCTCCCCCGCCGAGGGCAGCAGCCCGATGAACGACAGCACCCGCCGCCCCGCCCTGATCCCGGCCGATCCCTCCGCGGGCACCCCCGCCTCCCCCAGCCAGTCCCCCGGGTCCTTGAACACCACCACGTCCCCCCGGCCCGGCCGGTCGCCGAACCAGGGCGTCAGCTTGTCGACCAGCACCCGGTCGCCGACCCGGATCGTCTGCTCCATGGAGCCGGACGGGATGACGAACGCCTGCACCAGGAACGTCTTCAGCAGCAGAGCGATCAGCAGCGCCACCGACAGCAGCACGGGCATCTCGGTGACCAGGGACCTCCGCCGGTTCCGCCGCACCCGCCGCGCCGCCAGCCGACGCGCCGCCCGCCCGCCAGGCCCGCCCGGCGCGGGGCCCGGCGGCCGGGGTCCGTACCGCGCACGGGGACGCCCGTACCGCGGCCGCCTCCGCCCGTACCGCAGGCGCCTCCGCCCGTACCGCACGCCCGCCCCCGCGCCCCGCCGCCACCGGGGCCCGCCCCTACGGTGCCCCACGCGCACCCCCGCCGTGGCCGCGCGGCTCGGGCACGTCGTCGAAGGCGTCCGGCCGGTCCAGCGCGGTCCACCGGCCGAGCGGCCAGCCGATCCACTCCGCCCGGCCGATCACCCGGTCGACCGGGACCATGCCGCCGCCCGGCTCCCCTAGGTGGTCGCGCGAGTCCCGGGACGCGCTGCGGTGGTCCCCCAGGACGAACAGCCGCCCCTCCGGCACCACCACCGTGAAGGGCACCCGCGAGGCCGTGTCCCCCGGGAAGAGGTAGTCCTCGGTGATCACACGGCCGTTGACCGACAGCCGCCCCCGGTGGTCGCACACCACCCGGTCCCCGCCGACCCCCACGACCCGCTTCACGTAGTCCGTCGGCGCCGGCTGCATCAGGCCGACCGAAGAGGCGACCTTGCGCACGGCCTTCGTCACCGCGTTCTCGGCCGGCTCCTCCTGCACGAACGACCCCAGGCCGTCGAAGACGATCACGTCCCCGCGCCGCGGCCCGTCGCCGAAGCGGTAGGCCAGCTTGTTGACCAGCACCCGGTCGCCCGGCCGCAGGGTGTTCTCCATCGACGCCGAAGGGATCACGAAGGGCTGCACCACATACGCGCCGACCAGCATCACCAAGGCCAGGCAGCAGGCCAGCAGCACCCCCGCCCGCCGCAGCGGCCCGCCGCCGGTCAGCCACCGCCAGGCCCGCCGGGGCAGTCCGGCAAGCCCCGAACGGCCCGGTATACGCGAAGAACGCGACCGCTGCTCCTCGCCCCCTTCGGGGTGGGGAGAGCGGTCGCGCTCCGAAAGCTGTGCGTCGGTGTCCATCGGTCCGAGAGCCTATCCGGCCGGACCGGGACGCCGGGCGGAAGCTCAGTTGTCGCGCTTCTCCTTGATCTTCGCGGCCTTGCCGCGGAGCTCACGGAGGTAGTACAGCTTGGCGCGACGGACGTCACCGCGGGTCACGAGCTCGATCTTCTCGAAGATCGGGCTGTGGACCGGGAAGGTGCGCTCGACGCCGACCGAGAAGGAGACCTTGCGGACGGTGAAGGTCTCGCTGATGCCCGCGCCCTGGCGGCGGATGACGACACCCTTGAACTGCTGGATGCGGGAGCGGTTGCCCTCGATGACGCGGACGTGGACGTTCACGGTGTCACCGGGACGGAAGGCCGGGACGTCGGTGCGCAGCGACGCGGCGTTGACGTTGTCGAGCAGGGAGGACATGAGTCGTCTCTTCCTCGCCGATGCCACAGGTCATCGGCGGAATGCGTGCGGAAAGTGAAAGGAGTGCCGTACTGCCCCCGGCGAACGTCGTTCCCCCTGTGGCAGGGGCGCGCGCCGGACGCAAGGCAACGGCTTATTCTTCCACGTCGGGGGCCACTCGCCCAAATCGGCCGTCGGGGCCCGGGGCCCAGCCGAGGATGGAGAGCATCTCGCGGTCCTTCTTGTCGAAGGACGCGGGGTCGGCGCGTTCGATCAGATCCGGCCGGTTCAGGACGGTACGGCGGAACGCCTCGTCCCGGCGCCAGCGGGCGATCTTCCCGTGGTGGCCGCTGACCAGCACGTCCGGGATGCCCCGGCCGCGCCACTCCGGTGGCTTGGTGTAGACCGGGCCCTCCAGCAGGCCCGCCATGGCGCCGGGGGCGAAGGAGTCGTCGCGGTGCGACTCGGCGTTGCCGAGCACCCCGGGCAGCAGCCGGGCGATGGCCTCGACCATGACGAGGACCGGGGCCTCGCCGCCGGCCAGCACGTAGTCGCCGATCGAGACCTCGCGGACGTCGAACCGCTCGCCGTACTCCTCGATCACCCGGCGGTCGATGCCCTCGTAGCGGGCGGGGGTGAAGACCAGCCAGGGCTTGGCCGACAGCTCCACGGCCAGCTCCTGGGTGAAGGGCCGGCCGCTAGGCGTGGGCACGATGATCGTCGGCGCGTCCGCACCGGAACCGGAGCCGACGACGGAGTCCAGCGCCTCGCCCCACGGCTCGGGCTTCATCACCATGCCGGGGCCGCCGCCGTACGGGGTGTCGTCGACGGTGTTGTGCTTGTCGTGCGTCCATTCCCGCAGGTCGTGGACGCGGACGTCGAGCTGCCCGCGGGCGCGGGCCTTGCCGACGAGCGAGACGTTCAGCGGCTCGAGGTACTCGGGGAAGATCGTGACGACGTCGAGGCGCATCAGCGGTCACCCTCGCTACCCGACGCGTCGGCCGACTCGTCACGGCTGCCGGCGATCACGGCCTGCTCGGCGTCGAGCAGTCCGGGCGGCGGGTCGACGACGGCGCGCTGCGCCTCCAGGTCGATCTCGGTGACGATCTCCTCGACGAAGGGGATCATCACCTCGCCGCCGTCGGGGCGTTCGACGATGAAGAGGTCCTGCGACGGCAGGTGGGCGATCTCGGTGATCCGGCCGACCTCGGTGCCGTCGACGGTGACGACGTCCAGGTCCACCAGCTGGTGGTCGTAGAACTCGTCGGGGTCCTCGGGGGTCTCGTCCGGGTCGACCTCGGCGATCAGGAGGGTGTTGCGGAGCGCCTCGGCGGCCGTCCGGTCGGGGACGCCGGCGAACCGCAGCAGCAGCCGCCCGCTGTGCACCCGGCCGCTCTCGACGGTGAGCGGTCCCACCCCGGCGGGGTCGGTGACCAGCACGGCGCCCGGGCCGAGCCGCAGCTCCGGCTCGTCCGTCCGCACCTCGACGGTGACCTCGCCCTTGATGCCATGGGCGCGGCCGATCCTGCCCACTACGAGCTGCACGATTCCGTTCCTTCTCCACGATCCTGGGGCGCCCCGGAACGCCCCTCCCACACGACAACGGGCCGGGAAGGGGATCCCTTCCCGGCCCGTGCCGATGCCTGCCGCCCGTTCAGCGAACCTGGTCCACGTCGACAAGGTCGACGCGGATGCCCCGGCCGCCGATGGCGCCCACGACGGTCCGCAGCGCTCGGGCGGTACGGCCGTTGCGGCCGATCACCTTGCCGAGGTCGTCCGGGTGGACCCGGACTTCCAGCACGCGCCCGCGGCGCAGGGTGCGTGACGCCACCTGCACCTCGTCGGGGTTGTCGACGATGCCCTTGACCAGATGCTCAAGGGCCTCCTCCAGCATGCTCAGGCCTCGGTCGACTCAGCGGACTCGGCGGCGTCGGCAGCCTCGTCCTTCTTCTCCGCCTTCTTCGCCTTCGGGGTGATGGCCTCACCCTTCGACTCGCCGGCGGCGTTCACGACGGACTCGAAGAGACCGCTGTGGTCCTTCTTCGGCTCGGCCACCAGCATCGGGGCCGGGGCCGGGAGGCCCTTGAACTTCTGCCAGTCGCCGGTGACCTTGAGGATGGCCATGACGGGCTCGGTCGGCTGCGCGCCGACACCCAGCCAGTACTGGACACGCTCGGAGTCGACCTCGATGCGCGAGGGGTTCTGCACCGGGTGGTACAGGCCGATCTCCTCGATGGCCCGGCCGTCACGGCGGGTACGGGAGTCGGCGACGACGATGCGGTAGTGAGGCGAACGGATCTTGCCCAGACGCTTCAGCTTGATCTTGACTGCCACTGGAGTGGTGTCTCCTGGTCTTGACGTGGTGGGCACAACAAGATGCCACGTGGGGTTGCGGTACTCGGAGTGCCCGATGGACGCGTCAGCCGGAGGAGAGAGGGGTCCTGTACGACTGTCGAGTACAGCCCCCCATTGTGCCATACGCGCCCGGGCGCACGAACATCACCCGACCCCGGCCGGAGGGCGCCGGCCGGGGCCCGCGTCACCCCACGGACATCGCCTCGGGGATGCGGAACGGCTGGCCGCAGCCCCCGCACATGATCGGCGCCTGGGCGAGCACGGACGGCACCACGCGGACGTTCCGCCCACAGTCGCACACGGCCTTGACCCGCACCCCACCGCCCGACGAACCGTGCCGGGCGGCGGGCCCGCGGAAGGTGCGCGAGGTGTCGGCCGCGGTGGCCATCGTGTGCGCCTTGAGGGCGCGCTGCAGTCTGTCGATGGTGGCGCGATAGCGGCGGCGCGCCTCCGGGTTGAGCACGACCAGGGAGAAGCCGCTGCTGGGATGCGGCTCGTCACTGTGGTCGAGGCCCAGCTCCTCGGCGATCGCCAGGAACCGGCGGTTGTGGTAGCGGCCGGCGCGTGAGGTGTCCCGGACACCGCGGGCGGCCGCGATGCCGTGCACTGCCTCGTGCAGCAGCCTTTCGAAGGAGAGCTCGGCGCCGCACGCGGACGACGACTCCCCGATCAACGATTCGGGCGCGGCGAGATCCGGCAGCTCGGGGTGGAACCGCTGAATGTCGGCCCACGCCTGCGCCAGTTCTGCGGCGAGAACAGGTGGTGTCGTGCTCACGTCGTGACAACGAGTCGGGACCGCCCGGTGTTCCGATACCGGGCCATCCCAAATAATTTGCACGTACCAGTCAGTATCCCTGCGATACCGGGCCACCCGCCGCGTCGAGGGCGGGTGCCCCGATCTGCACAGAAGTACGGAGAAGCCGCAGAAGTACGCGCACCTGTTCGCAAGCCGGGGCGAAACTGACTCGTGCGTCAGTTCCGCCCCGGCTCGTAAACAGGCAGTACCCGTGCCCTCAGTAGGCCCGCGCGACGATGGCCAGCGCGCCCGGGGCGTCGTCCGTCTCCGGCACCCCGCCGTCCTCGGTCACCAGGCAGCGCACGGTCACCGCCTGCTCGGCCAGCTTGGCCTCGCCCTCGGCGCCCAGCACCGACCACGGGATCCGCGCCCAGCCGCCGGCCACGGCGGCCTCGGCGGCCTCCTCCAGCGTCGAGACGTCCGAGGTGCGCTGCTCGCGGCGCTCGCGGGACTGGCTCAGCAGCAGCGCCTGGTCCTCCTCCAGGACCTTCGGCAGCAGCGTCACCAGGTCCTCGATGCGCACCGGCTCCTTGCCTCCGGGGATGCGGCGGGCGAGCATCGCGGTGCCGTTCTCCAGGTCGCGCGGACCGATCTCGATGCGGACCGGAACGCCCTTGAGCTCCCAGTCCACCGCGCGGCGGCCGAACGGGGTGTCCGTGCGGTCGTCGACCTGGACGCGGACACCCGCCGCCTTGAGCTGGTCACCGATCTCGCGGACCTTGGCGATGACGGCGTCGTCACCCTTGATCGCGAGCACGACGGCCTGCACCGGCGCCAGGCGCGGCGGGACGCGCAGGCCGCTGTCGTCGCCGTGCGACATGATCAGACCGCCGACCATGCGGGTCGAGACGCCCCACGAGGTCTGCCAGACCAGCTCCTGCTGCCCGTCCTTGGACAGGTACGAGGTGTTGAACGCCTTGGCGAAGTTCTGGCCGAGCTCGTGGCTGGTGCCCATCTGGAGGGCCTTGCCGTCGCGCATCATGCCCTCGAGGGTGAGGGTGTTGATCGCGCCGGCGAAGCGCTCCTTGGGCGTCTTGCGGCCGAGGACCACGTCGATGCCCAGGACGTTGACCATGAAGTCGTAGTACACGTCCCGGTGGATGCGCGCCGCGTAGTCGCGCGCGTCCTCGTACGTCGCGTGCGCCGTGTGGCCCTCCTGCCAGAGGAACTCGCTGGTGCGCAGGAAGACGCGGGGGCGCATCTCCCAACGGACCACGTTGGCCCACTGGTTGATCAGCAGGGGCAGGTCGCGGTAGCTCTGCACCCACTTGGAGAAGTACTCGTTGATGATCGTCTCGGAGGTGGGCCGGACGACGACCGGCTCCTCCAGCTCCTTGCCGCCGCCGTGCGTGACGACCGCGAGCTCGGGGGCGAAGCCCTCCACGTGCTCGGCCTCGCGCGTGAGGTACGACTGCGGGATGAACAGCGGGAAGTACGCGTTGGAGGCGCCCGCGTCCTTGATCCGGGCGTCCATCTCCTGCTGCATGCGCTCCCACAGCCCGTAGCCGTACGGGCGGATGACCATGGTGCCGCGCACCGGGCCGTTGTCGGCCAGTTCGGCCTTGTTGATCAGGTCCTGGTACCAGCGCGGGAAGTCTTCCGCCTGCGGAGTGAGAATGGGAGCCTTTGCCATGGTGCGAATGGTACGGGCCCGGTCGGGCCGAGTGTGAATCCGTCCGCCCGCAACCCCGCGTTGTCGGCCCGTTCAGGGTTTGCGGCTGGGTATTCATCTCATGCGGTCCGGCGCGGCACATGCCATCTTGGGCGGTGGGGGAAGTTCTCGCCGTACCCCCTGGACTCCCGGGCGGATGCGGGGTTCCCTGGCTTGGGGGGCGGTTCGGCACAACCGCGCGCACGACAGCACATGGGGGGCGGCACTTCGGTCAGGAAACCGAATTCGGCGGATTGGGGCGCATGCGATGACACCAACGCTCGTGCGACGGCACCGGCCGTCCCCGTCGCCGCCCCGGTCGCGGGTCCGCGACTGGGCGGAAATCCAGGAACGCATGCTCGTGCCGCTGTACGAAGCGGTCTACGAGCGGCTGGAAGTCGATGACGGGACCCGGTTGCTGAGCCTGGGCTGCGGATCCGGACTCGCCTTGCTGATGGCGGCCTCCCGCGGAGCCACCGTCAGCGGCATCGACACGGACGAACGACGGCTCGACCTCGCCCGGGAACGGCTGGCGGCCCACCCCTCCAGCGTGCCCGTCCGGCTGGGACACGGCGGTGTGGACTGCGTCGTGGATCCCGCGGACCCCCCGTTCACCCTCGTCACCGCCTTCGACCCGCTCTACTGCGCGGGCGGCGGCGCCCGGGAGATGGCGGAGGCGCTGCGCCAGGCCGCCGCCCGGGCGCGGCGCGGGGCGCCGGTCGTGCTGGCCGGCTGGGGGCCGCCGGAGCGCTGCGCGGCCTCGGGAGCGCTGCGGGTCGCGGCCCGGCTGGCCGACCCGATGGCCACCGCGGCGCACTGGCGGCCGAGCGGCCGGGACGACCTGGAGGACCTGGCCCGGATGGCCGGGCTGCGGCCGGACGGCTCGGGGCGGGTGGCCTGCCCGTACGGCTACGCGGATCTGGCGAGCGCGGTCCGCGGGCTGCTCTCGACGGGCGCCTTCGACGCGGCCACCCGGACCACCGACCAGGAGCAGGTGTCGAAGGAACTCACCGAGGCCGTCCACCCGTATCTGCGCGGCGACGGCACGGTCTGGATGCCGAATGTGTTCCGCTATCTCATCGCACGCGTGTAGCGGCGGCGGGTAACGGCGGGACGCGCCGGGGCAGCCGGGGGCATGGGAAAAGCCCCCGGCCGCGGACCGGGGGCCTGTTCGGACGCGACTCCGGACTCAGCCCATGAACTTCTTGAATTCGTCGGGGAGTTCGAAGTTCTTCGGGTCCTGGCCGGCGGGCAGGCCCAGCGGGTTGCCCGCCGCCGCCTGTTCCCGGCGCGCGGCGGCGGCCTGCTCCTCCGCCTTGCGCTTCATCGGGTTGCCGCTCTGCCGCTTGCCCTTGCCCTGCTTCTGCTGCTTCTTCTTCTTGCCGGCGCCGCCGCCCATCCCGGGGATCCCCGGCATGCCCGGCATACCGCCGCCCTGCGCCATGCGCGACATCATCTTGCGGGCGTCGAAGAAGCGCTCGACCAGGTTCTTGACCGCGCTGACGTCGACACCCGAACCCTTGGCGATCCGCGCCCGGCGCGAGCCGTTGATGATCGTCGGGTCCTGGCGCTCGGCCGGCGTCATCGACTTGATGATGGCGGCCGTGCGGTCCACGTCGCGCTCGTCGAGGTTGTTGATCTGGTCCTTGATCTGCCCCATGCCCGGCAGCATCCCCAGCAGCTTGCTGATGGAGCCCATCTTCCGGACCTGCTCCATCTGGGCCAGGAAGTCGTCGAGCGTGAACTCCTTGGGGCCCTTCGCCAGCTTGGCCGCCATCTTCTCGGCCTCGGCCTGGCTGAAGGTCTGCTCGGCCTTCTCGATCAGGGTGAGCATGTCGCCCATGTCGAGGATGCGGGACGCCATGCGGTCCGGGTGGAACGCGTCGAAGTCGTCCAGCTTCTCGCCGTTGGAGGCGAACATGATCTGCTTGCCGGTGACGTGCGCGATGGAGAGCGCGGCACCACCGCGGGCGTCGCCGTCGAGCTTGGACAGCACGACGCCGTCGAAGCCGACACCGTCCCGGAACGCCTCCGCCGTGTTGACGGCGTCCTGACCGATCATCGCGTCGACGACGAACAGCGTCTCGTCGGGGTTGACGGCGTCGCGGATGTCCGCGGCCTGCTGCATCAGCTCGGCGTCGATGCCGAGGCGGCCGGCGGTGTCCACGATGACGATGTCGTGGACCTTGGACTTCGCGTACTCGATCGAGTCCTTGGCGACCTGCACCGGGTCGCCCACGCCGTTGCCCGGCTGCGGCGCGTAGACGGCCACCCCGGCGCGCTCGGCGACGACGCTGAGCTGGTTGACGGCGTTCGGGCGCTGGAGGTCACAGGCGACCAGCAGCGGGCTGTGCCCCTGGTTCTTCAGCCAGAGGCCGAGCTTTCCGGCGAGGGTCGTCTTACCGGCACCCTGGAGACCCGCGAGCATGATCACGGTGGGGGCGGTCTTGGCGAAGCGGAGGCGGCGGGTCTCGCCGCCGAGGATGCCGACCAGCTCGTCGTTGACGATCTTGACGACCTGCTGCGCCGGGTTGAGGGCCTTGGAGACCTCTTCGCCGGTGGCGCGCTCCTTGACCTGCTTGATGAAGGCCCGGACGACCGGGAGGGCGACGTCCGCTTCCAGCAGGGCGATGCGGATCTCGCGAGCGGTGGCGTCGATGTCCGCCTCGCTCAGGCGCCCCTTGCCGCGGAGGCTCTTGAAGGTGGCTGCGAGGCGATCGGAAAGGGTATCGAACACGGCGCTCGTCGGTCCTCGGGGTCGGGGGCGGTGGGAATCGCCCTCCAGGGTATCCGCACCTCCGGTGGGGGTGGCCCCGGTCCCGCCCTTTCACCGTTTCCTGGGGCTGACGCCCCAGACCCCGAAACCGCGCTCCGCGCGGTTGTCCTCAATCGCCGGACGGGCTGGGTTTCCAGCCCGTCCGGCGATTGAGGACGCGCGCCGCAGGCGCGCTCGGGGGTGCGGGGGCGCAGCCCCCGCAAGAAACGGTGAATGGGGGTGCCCCCTCTGGGGGAGGGGCCGGGGCACAGCCCGCCGCAGGCGCCTCACGCGAGGGCCCGCTCCACCGCCTCAGCCACATCCCCCGCCCCCCGCAGCGGAACCCCATCCACCCCCGTCACATAAAACGCATCCACCACACTCGCCCCCAACGTCGACACATGCGCACTCCGCACCCACACCCCCGCCCCCTCCAACGCCCGCCCGATCCGGTACAGCAGCCCGGGAGCGTCCTCGGCCCGCACCTCCAGGACCGTCGCGTCGTGGGAGCCTCCGTCGCAGACGGACACCGAGGGCGCGGCCGGGGGCAGGGCCCGGCGGCGGCCCGCGTACGCCGCCTCGCGCTCGGCCAGCCGCCCGGCGAGGTCAAGCGACCCGTCCAGCGCCCGGACGAGATCGTCCCTCAGCCGCGCCCCCGCCGGCGGATCGCCGAACTCCGCCGCCACCCGCCACCGCAGCAGCAGGACGCCGCCGGCCACGGCCCGCAGGTCCGCCGCCCGCACGGTGAGCCGCCGCAGGGCGAGCACGCCCGCGGCGGCGGCGAGGACGCCGGGCTGGTCGGGTACGGCCATCAGCAGCTCCACGCCGTCGGGCCCGGCAGACAGCGCCACCGCAGGAGAGCCGGTCCCCCGGGCCTCCGCCGCGAGCCGTTCCCCCTCGGCGGAGGGCGGCGAAGGCTCCGCACGCCCGACGGCCGACTCCCCCGCCAGGACCCCCGCCGCCCGCCGCACCAGCCCCCCGACCAGCGACGCCCGCCAGGAGTTCCACGCCGCCGGGCCGGTGGCGAGCGCGTCCGCCTCCGTGAGCGCGTGCAGCAGGTCCAGCGTCGGACCGTCCGGGACGGCGTCCGTCACCACCCGCACCGTCGCCGGGTCGTCGAGGTCCCGCCGGGTCGCGGTCTCGACCAGCAGCAGGTGGTGGCGGACGAGGAGGGCGAGCGCGGCCGTGTCCCCGGGACCGAAGCCGAGCCGCGGCGCGACCTCGCGGGCGACGGCCTCCCCCGCCACCGAGTGATCACCGGGCAGCCCCTTCCCCAGATCGTGCAGCAGCGCCGCGACGAGCAGGAGGTCCGGGCGGTCGACCCGGCGGGTGAGGGCGGCGGCGCGGACGCACGTCTCGATCAGGTGCCGGTCGACGGTCCACCGGTGGACCGGGTTGCGCTGCGGCCGGCAGCGGACGCGTTCCCACTCCGGCAGCAGCCGGGACATGACGCCCTCCGCCTCCAGCGCCTCCCAGACGGCGACGGTGTGCGGGCCGGCCCCGAGGAGGGTGACGAAGTGCTCGCGCGCCTCGGCGGGCCAGGGTTCCGGCAGCGGTCCCGCGGCGGCCAGCCGGCGGACGGTGTGCGCGGCGAGCGGGAGCCCGGCGCGGGCGGCCGCTGCGGCGGCCCGCAGCGGCAGGACGGGGTCGTCCCCGGGCCGGGCCGTCCGGGCGAGGACCACCTCGCCGTCCTGTTCGACGACGCCCTCGGCGAGCGGCAGGCGCTCCGGCTCGACGAACCCGCCGCGCCCGCCCCGGCCCCCGAGCACCCGCCGCAGCCGGGGCCGCCCGGAGCGCGCCCGCAGCACCCGGCCGGCCTCGCGCCAGACGACGTCGGCCGCGTACGCGACGGTGCCCGCCGCCTCGTAGACGCGCCGCAGCAGGGCGTCGGCGTCCGGGTGGCCGAGGGCGGCGGCGACCTGGTCCTGTTCCTGGAGGGTGAGGCGGTCGGTGGCGCGGCCGGTGGTGAGGTGGAGGGCGTCGCGGGTGTCGAGGAGCAGCGCGCGGGCGGGCTCCAGGCCCGCGCGCGGGGCGTCGGCGAGCCAGGAGGCGGCGACGGCGCGCAGCGCGGTGGCGTCGCGGAGGCCGCCGCGGGCCTCCTTGAGGTCGGGTTCGAGGAGGAAGCGCAGGTCGCCGTGGTGGCGGGCGCGCTCCTCGCCGAGTTCGCGCAGTTCGGGCAGCCGGGCGGGGGCGCGGTCGCGCCAGTCGGCGTAGGCGGTGGCGCGGACGGCGGCGGTGAGGTCGGGGTCGCCGGCGAGGTGGCGGGCGTCGAGCAGGCCGAGGTGGACCTTGAGGTCGTCGGCGGCGGTCCGGCGGGCGCCGGCCGGGGTGCGGACGGCGTGGTCGAGGGCGAGGCCGAGGTCCCAGACCGGGTACCAGAGGCGGTCGGCGACGGCGGCGACGTGCGCCGGGTCGGCGCCGGGCGCGTGCAGCAGCAGGAGGTCGAGGTCGCTGCGGGGCGAGAGTTCGCCGCGCCCGTAACCGCCGACGGCGGCGAGGGCGACGCCCTGGGCGCGGCCGAGGAGGCCGGCGAGCCAGCCGTCGGTGAGCCGGGCGAGTTCGGCCCGCAGGGCCGGCCCGCTGCGGGTGCGGTCGTGCAGCAGGCGCAGCCGGGCCGCCGCGTAGCAGTCGGTGCCCGAGTCGGTGGCGCGCAGGTGGGTGTCGGTCAACTCGGGCTCCCTGGTGGGTGGTTCAGAGGGCGTCGGGTCCGCGTTCGCCGGTGCGGACGCGGACGACGGTCTCGACGGGGACGACCCAGACCTTGCCGTCGCCGATCTTGCCGGTGCGTGCGGTGCGGACGATGACGTCGACGACGTCGGCGGCGTCCTGGTCCTCGACGAGGACCTCGATGCGGGACTTCGGGAGGGTGTCGATGCGGTACTCGGCTCCCCGGTAGACCTCGGTGTGGCCGCGCTGCCTGCCGTGCCCCTGCACGTCGCTGATGGTCAGCCCCTGGATGCCGAACCGCTGCAGGGCGTCCTTGATCTCGTCGACGCGGTGCGGTTTGACGACGGCGGTGACGAGCTTCATGCGTCCACCTTCTTGTTGTCCGGCTGGTTGCCCGGCCCATGATCCGGCAGGGGGTCCTCCGGCCGCCGGTCCGGGGCGGGCGCGCCGCGCAGGGCCGTGGTGCCGCCCACCGCGCTGTGGTCGTACGCGGTCTCGGCGTGGAACGCCCGGTCGAGCCCGGCGATCTCGTCGTCCTCCGTGGCGCGGAAGCCGACGACACGGTCCACGAGCTTGGCGAGCAGCCAGGAGACGGCGAACGAGTACGCCATGACCGAGAACGCGCCGGCGGCCTGCCGGCCGAGCTGGGTGGCACCGCCGACGCCGTCGACGGCGAGGACGCCGACGAGGAGGGTGCCGATGACGCCGCCGACGAGGTGGACGCCGATGACGTCGAGCGAGTCGTCGTAGCCGAGGCGGAACTTGAGGCCGACGGCCCAGGAGCAGACGGTTCCGGCGACGAGCCCGATGAGGATGGCGCCGAAGGCGTTGACGGCGGCGCCGGACGGGGTGATGGCGACGAGGCCGGCGACGGCTCCGGAGGCGGCGCCGAGGGTGGTGAAGGCGCCGTGCCGGACGCGTTCGTAGGCGAGCCAGCCGAGCATCGCGGCGCCGGTGGCCACCTGGGTGTTGAGGGCCATGGTGGCGGCGGTGCCGTTGGCGGCGAGCGCGGATCCGGCGTTGAAGCCGAACCACCCGAACCACAGCAGGCCCGCGCCGAGCATCACCAGCGGGAGGCTGTGGGGGCGCATGGGGTCCTTGCGGAAGCCGATGCGCTTGCCGACGACGAGGAGGGCGGCGAGGGCGCCGACGCCCGCGTTGATGTGGACGGCCGTACCGCCCGCGAAGTCGATCACCTTGAGCTTGAAGAGCCAGCCGTCGGCCTGCCAGACCCAGTGGGCGACCGGGAAGTAGACCAGGCTGACCCAGAGGGTGATGAACAGGCACCAGGCGCTGAACCGCACACGGTCGGCGAGGGCGCCGCTCATCAGGGCGGGGGTGATCACCGCGAACATCAGCTGGAAGAGGGCGAAGGCGAGGACCGGGATCCCCTCCTTGCCGCCCGTGAGCGTCTCCGGCCTGATGCCCTTGAGGCCCACGTGCCCGAAGTCGCCGAGCAGCCCTCCGCCGATGTCGTCACCGAAGGCGAGCGAGTAGCCGTAGAGCACCCACAGCACGGTGACGATGCCGAGCGAGACGAACGACATCATCAGCATGTTCAGCGCGCTCTTCACCCGGACCATGCCGCCGTAGAAGAAGGCCAGGCCGGGGGTCATCAGCATCACGAGCGCGGCGCTGATCAGTACGAACGCGGTATCCGCTCCATTCACGATCCGTGTCTCCTCGCAGCGGGGCCCGTGCCCCCGTGCGGGCGGGGTTCGCTGTGGGCCGGTGTTGCCTCGAGGCTGACGCAGCGCGGTTTCGGCCAGGGCAGCCCGCTGTTTCGCGCGGGTGACGAAGGCGGCGGGAGTGTTACGGGCGGGTGAAGTGGGCGGGGATTCCGGGGCGCGGCGGGGTGACCGTACGGCCGGGGCCGGCCGGGGGTGCCGGGGAGTGCCGCCCGCCGGGAAGAAGGCCGACCGCGGCGGCCGTCCGACGTCTGACTGGCGTGGGGGAGCCGAGTCGGGCTGTACGGGACGGTCGCCGCGGCCGGGGTTCGGGGCGCCGGCGCGTGCCGCGGGCTGAGGGCCCGTCGGGCAGGCGCGAACGGCGGGTGGGGCAGCGGGTTCGGAAGTCCGCGCGGGGATTCAGCGGTCTCGCGCGGGACGTTCGGCGGGTTCAGGCAGGGGCGGTCTCCACGGATTCCGGCAGGTGGAGGGCGAGCTGCTCGGTGAGGTCGCGGACTTCGTCGACGTCCCCGAAGTCGCGGACCGCGGTGTCCACGGTCTTGCGGAGCCGGTTGTTGACCCGCTCGGAGCGCACCTGCTTGGCGATCCGCAGGGCCTTGGCCAGGTGGACGGTGGACGCCTCGGGCTCCCGCTCCATGAGGTCGACGGTGGCCAGGCCGATCAGGTTGAGCGCGTAGGAGCGCTGGTGCTCGCCGTCCTCTTCGAAGAGGTGGACGGCCTGGAGCATCTTGGGGCGGGAGAGCGAGGCGTACATCGGGCTGCGGCCCGCGACGTAGGCGAGGTCGCGGTAGGAGTGGGCGTTCTCGGCGTTGAGCTCGGCCTCGGAGAAGAAGCGGATCCAGTCCGGGTCGCCGTCCGTCGGAGCGCAGTCGGAGAAGCAGTCCTCCGCCATGCCGACGGCGCGCTTGCACTTGGCGGGCTGGCCCATGGTGGCGTACGCGCGGGCCTCCATCGCATACAACATGGCCTGGATGCGGGGCGTCGCCGTCTCGCGTGATCCGTACTGCCCGAGGTGGATCAGTTCGAGCGCGTCCTCGGGCCGGCCGAGGTGGATCATCTGCCGGCTCATGCTGGAGAGGACGTACGAGCCGAGGGAGCGGTCGCCCGCTTCCTTGGCGGCGTGCAGGGCCAGCACGAAGTACTTCTGGGCGGTGGGGTGCAGGCCGACGTCGTAGCTCATCCAGCCCGCGAGCTGGGCGAGTTCGCCGGCCACCTTGAAGAGTCGTTTGGACGTCTCGTCGGCCTGCGGCTCCTGGAGCAGGTCGGTGACCTCGTGGAGCTGGCCGACCACGGCCTTGCGGCGCAGGCCGCCGCCGCACTGGGCGTCCCAGGCGCGGAACATCTTGGTGGTGGACTCCAACAGGTCCAGCTCCGGCGGGGAGAGCCGGCCGCGGCGGGTGCGGTCGCCGCCGGCGGGCGGCTTGGCGCCCGTGGACGGGGTGGGGACCAGCCAGCGCTGCATGGGCTCGATCAGCGCGGACCCGGCCGAGAGGGCGAGCGAGGTGCCGAGGAAGCCGCGCCGGGCGAGCATCAGGTCGCTGCGCGAGAACTCGCTGATCATCTCGACGGTTTGCGGGGCGGCCCAGGGCAGGTCGACGCCGGACGCGGACGGTGACAAGTGGGCGGTGCGGAGGCCGATGTCCTCCACGCCGACGACGCAGCCGAACCGCTCCGAGAACAGCTCGGAGAGGATCTTCGGGATGGGCTCGCGCGGCTGCTCGCCGTCCAGCCAGCGGCGGACCCGGGAGGTGTCGGTGCTGATGTGGTGGGCGCCCAGCTGCCGGGCCCGGCGGTTGACCTGCCGCGCCAGCTCGCCCTTCGACCAGCCGCTGCGCAGGAACCAGGAGTTGAGCTGCTCGTTGGGGCGCTTCTCCGGCTTCTCCGGTGTCCCCGACGCCTCGCCCTTCACGGCCTTCCCGGCGTCCTCCGCCGTGTCGGCCGCGCCGGCGCCGCCGGCCTTGTCGACCTCGTCCGCCGCCCGCTCAGCCCTGTCGGCACCGCCGGTGCCGCTGACGCTGCCGTCCACTGGAACGCCCCCATCCAGACCGTCCGCTCCCGCACTCACCCGCACGGGACCGCTGAGTCGCGAACCACCGGCGCACCGCGCCGCTCACGCCGCCCGCCGCCCACACCGCGCCGTCGCGGCTCAACAGCCGCACGGGCAAAGGGAGAACGGGTGCGAACGTGGTGGCGGCACCCCGTGGCGCCGCCGCGGTTCACACACCGAAAGTAATCCTACGATCACGGTCGAAGCGAGTGCAGTCCAGTAAACGCCACCATTCGCCACCCCAAGGAATGAACGCGCCACGCCTGCCGCGCGATTGACTTGACATGGGCACCGGAGAGCACGGGGACCGGCGCCCGGCAAGGGGTGAACTGGCGCACGCCACGGCGCGCACCGCAGGTCACGCCCCCCGCCGCACACCGTCGCGCCGCTATGAAGCAGGTCCCGCGACGGTACGTGTCCAGGACACTCCGACCCGTAACCAACCGCATAGAGGACCCGTTGGAGGGGGCATGGGCTTCACAATCGGCGGCATCCGGGACCTGCGTACGAGTTCTCGGCGCCGGGGCCGTACGTCCGATGACGTGACCGTGGTCGCGGAGTGCACCGGCCTGTGGGGCTGGGACGTGGTGCCGGGCGCCCGCGCGGTGCGTGCGGGGCAGCAGGTGTCGTGTTCGTGCGGGGCCGGCGACTGCCCCTCCCCCGGCGCCCATCCCCTCCCCTTCGCCCCGGCGGTCCCGGCGGGCGCCACGCTGGACGAGGCCGCGACCGCCTGGTCGCGGGTGCCCGGCGCCGCCGTCCTGCTGCCGGTGGGGCGGTCGTTCGACGCCCTCGAGGTCTCCGAGGCCGCAGGCCGGCACGCGTTGGCCCGGCTGGAGCGGATGGGGCTCCCGCTGGGCCCGGTGGCCCTCACCCCGCACGGCCGCGCCCTGTTCTTCGTCGCCCCGGGGGCCGCCGCCGAACTGCCGCAGCTGCTCTACCGGATGGGCTGGGACGACGCCCGGCTCGACCTGCACGGCCTCGGCATCGGCGATCACGTCACCGCGCCGCCGTCCGACTTCGCCGGGCTCGGCCCGATGCGCTGGCTGCGCCCGCCGGCCCTGGACACCGCCTACCGCCCGCCGGAGGCCCGGCTGCTGCTGGGCACCCTCGCGTACGTCTGCCACCGCTCGGGCGTGGCCTGAGGTGTGAGGCTCGGCCCCTGGTCCCTGACGTCTGAGCCTTGGTCTCTGATGACATCCGAGCCCTGGTCCATGCCCCTGACGTCCGAGCCCTGACGCCTGCCATCGACGCGCACGACTCCGCCGCCCGGCGAGCCCCTGACCGTACCGCCGGAACGGGACCGCGCAGCCGGAACTGGACCGTAGTACAGCCGACCTCGGCCCCCGGCCCCTCGGCCGGACGGACAACCGGGCCCGGAACGCGAAACGGGCCCTGCCGCGTACCTCCGCGGCAGAACCCGTTCCCGCAGCCCGGCCGAACCGGGCCCCGATCAGTCTCCGATCAGGGCGTCGACGAACGCCTCCGGCTCGAACGGCGCGAGGTCGTCCGCGCCCTCGCCCAGGCCGACCAGCTTCACGGGCACGCCCAGCTCGCGCTGGACGGCGACGACGATGCCGCCCTTGGCCGTACCGTCGAGCTTGGTGAGCACGATGCCGGTGATGTTGACGACCTCGGCGAACACCCTGGCCTGGACCAGGCCGTTCTGCCCGGTGGTGGCGTCCAGGACGAGCAGCACCTCGTCGACCGAGCCGTGCTTCTCGACGACGCGCTTGACCTTGCCCAGCTCGTCCATGAGCCCGGTCTTGGTGTGCAGCCGGCCGGCGGTGTCGATGAGGACGACGTCCGCGGCCTCCGCGATGCCCTCCTTGACCGCGTCGAACGCGACCGAGGCGGGGTCGCCGCCCTCGGGCCCGCGGACGGTACGGGCGCCGACGCGCTCGCCCCAGGTCTGGAGCTGGTCGGCGGCGGCGGCGCGGAAGGTGTCGGCCGCGCCGAGGACGACGGACTTGCCGTCGGCGACGAGGACGCGGGCGAGCTTGCCGGTGGTGGTGGTCTTGCCGGTGCCGTTGACGCCGACGACCATGACGACGCCGGGCTTCTCCTCGCCGTTGGCGCCCACGCCGGGCTCGGTGTGCACGGAACGGTCGGCGTCGGTGCCGATGAGGGTCAGGAGCTCCTCGCGGAGCAGGCCGCGCAGTTCCTCGGGGGTACGGGTGCCGAGCACCTTGACGCGCTCGCGCAGCCGCTCGACCAGCTCCTGCGTCGGCGCGACGCCGACGTCGGCGGTGAGCAGGGTGTCCTCGATCTCCTCCCAGGTGTCCTCGTCGAGGTGTTCCCGGGAGAGCAGCGTGAGCAGGCCCTTGCCCAGGGAGTTCTGTGAGCGGGAGAGGCGGGCGCGGAGCCGGACGAGCCGGCCCGCGGTGGGCTCGGGCACCTCGACGGCGGGCGCCTCGGGCTCGGGCTCGGCGACGGGGGCCGGCTCCTCGGGAGCCTCCGGAGCGACTTCCTCCGCGGGAGGGAGCTCGACCTCCTCGACGGTACGGCGCTTCTCTTCGCGCGGGGTCTCGGCCTCCTCGCCGACGTGGGGCTCGGCGGGCGGCGCGGTGACGGACGGGCTGCTCGGCGGCGGAGCCGGGGGCAGCTGCTTCTTCTTGCGGCTGCTGACCACGAGCCCGCTGATCGCGCCGAGCACGACCACAGCGATGACTACAGCAAGGATGACGATTTCCATAACGGACCCAGTATCGGCCACCCTGCCGTCAGGGCGCCGCAGCGCCCGACGACGCGGCACTCTTGTGCTTTTCCACAAGGACCAATGGCACTAACTGCGCAAAGTTGGAACTAAGTACGATGGTCTGGGCTCGCGCGACGCGCGTAGAGTCCGACTGTTCCTTTCTGTCCCCTTGCTGTTCAGGGCCCGCCCTGTTCACACCCCGCACGGAGCCCCCGATATGGCCCCCACCATGGACAACGCTGCCGAAGGCGCCAACGTGTCCAGCACCGACGGCGCCGCGAGCGCCATCGAGACGCGCGGCATCGAGCCCGTCCCCGACCACGAGCGGCACGGCCGGGTCCGGGAGCTCTTCCCGACCTGGGTCGCCGCCAACATCAGCGTTCTGCTGCTCACCATGGGCGCGGCTCTGATCGTCTTCAACTCCCTGAACTTCTGGCAGGTCCTGATCGTCGCCGCCTGCGCGGCGCTGGTCTCCTTCGGTCTCGTGGGCGTCCTGTCGGTCTCCGGCAAGTGGGGCGGCGCGCCGGGCGCGATGCTCTCCCGCGCGACGTTCGGTGTGCGGGGCAACCTCTTCCCGGGCGCGATCCTCTGGGTGGCCCGCTTCGGCTGGGAGACGATCAACGCGGTCACCGGCGCGTACGCCGTGCTGACCGTCCTCGACCTGGTCTTCGGTGTGAAGAGCAACACCGCGCTGATCGTGGTCACACTGCTGGCGTTCGTGGCGTGCACGTTCCTGGTGAGCGGTATGGGGCGCAAGGCGCTCAACGTCTGCAACACCTGGTCGACCTACCTGTTCGGCGTCTTCAGCGTGCTGGTCCTGGCCTACCTGATCGCCAACATCAAGTGGGACGAGGTCTTCTCGAAGCCCGCGGGCACCACGGCCATGATGGTCGCCGGCATCGGCACCATCGCCGCCGGCGGCATCAGCTGGGTCCCCACCGGCCCGGACTTCGCGCGCTACCTGCCGCACTCGGCCTCGGGCAAGAAGATCGTCGGGACGACGATCTCCGGCGCGGGCCTGGTCATGGTGCCGATGGTGCTCATGGGTGCTGTGATGGCCGTCTCCACCCCGGACCTGGCGAACGCCGCCGACCCGGTCTCCTTCCTCGGTGACATCCTCCCGACCTGGCTGGCGGTCCCCTACCTGATCACCGCCATCGTCGGCATGCTGCTGATCAACAGCCTCTCGATGTACTCGGCCGGCTTCACCGCCCAGACGATGGGCGTCAAGCTGCCGCGTGCCATGGCCGTGAGCATCAACGCGGTGATCTCGCTGGTCGGCGGTCTGATGCTGATGCTGGTGGCGAAGAGCTTCCTGAGCTCCTTCATCACCTTCCTGATCCTGCTCGCGGTCTCCTTCTCCGCCTGGATCGGCGTCTACGCGGTCGACATGTTCCGCCGCCGCTCGCGCGCCGTGCGCTACGACCCCGAGGCCCTCATGGACACCGGCCGCACCAGCCGTTACTGGTACGTCGGCGGTTTCTGCTGGCAGGCCATGACGGCCTGGGGCGTGGCCCTGCTGGCGGGCCTCTCCTTCACGGACTGCGCCTGGTTCACCGGCCCGCTGGCCACGACCTTCGTCGGCAAGTACGGCCTGGGCTGGGCCGCGACCATCGTGATCTCCGCGATCGTGATGGCCGTCCTCCCCACCCCGCGCGAGAATGGCACCGCCCCGGTCCCGTCCCAGCGCGAGGACGCGGCGGAGCGGCAGAAGGCCGCCGTCTGACGGCTCCCTCGTTCACCTGCGCGACGCCCCCGCACCGACCATCGGTGCGGGGGCGTCGCGCGTCCGGAGCGGACCGTCAGCGCGCCGCCGCGCCCCCGAGCAACTCCCGCAGCCGCTCAGCTGCGCACAGCATGCCGTCGTCGTCCGGCGCGGGCAGCAGCCAGAAGGCGCCCGGCGGCCGGCGGCGTGTGGGGACCGGGACGGCCAGGTAGGGGGTGCGGCGAGTCGCCCCGAGGCAGTGCGTGTGCGCCACGTCCCACCCGGCGGCGGTGTCCGGCGGCACGAGCGCGGTGTACCGGTCCCGCAGCCGGGAGACGATCACCGACGCCGCGATCCCGCCCTCCCGGAACCACGCCTCCACCGCCCCGCGCTCCCGGCTCGCGACCCGGCTCTCGACGAGCGCGGCGGACACGTGGACGGCGTCGAAATGAATCCCGGCCCGCAACGTGGCCGGCAGCCCCTTGGCCCACGCTTCCCTGGCCACCCCGGGGTGCACCTCCCGCGAGACGAGCCAGGCGGCGGGGCCGGTGGCGAGCCAGGGGTGGAGGCGGAGGAGGGAGGCCATGGGCTTGGCTTTCCGTTCGGGGTGGCGGCGGAGGTGGAGTCGGTGGGCGACGGCAGGTTCCCGGCCCGACTCGCCGCCCGCTCATGGCAGGGGCAGTCGCAGGGTGAGCGTTCGGTACGGTCACGGTCGGCGTCGCCGGAGATCCAGCGGATCACCGTGACTCCGGGGCACCGCGAATGCTGTCCGAAGTGACACGGTTCCGATGCCCGCGCCCGTGCCGTTTCCGGAGCGGGGCCTTGGTCACGCGGGTCGGGGCAGGCACTCGAAGTGCCTCTCGCCGAGCGCCTTGAGGCGTTGTGCGGGGCGGGCAGCGTAGCCGCCCGCGCCGTCGTGGTGTTGTCCATACGACTCCCGGAGTCGCTGAGGGATGGGGTGTCGCGCCGACCGTAGGGCTCCGGGGAAAGCGGAAGGGGCAGAGATCCTGCCCCTCGCTCATGCGTTCAAGCCGGTGCGGTCAGACCGCGAGAACCCCCAGCTGCACGGCGAGTTCGCCGGCGCGCCGCCGTCGCTCCGGGCGCCGGGACTCGGTTTCCTCCAGCACGATCCGTCGGGCATAGCCGTTGTAGGCGATCGTCTCGGGTGCCGTCGCATGGGCCTTGGCGAGGGTCGCCAGGGCGACGTCCGCCCGGCCGTCGAGGTGGTGGGCGCGGGCTTCCTCGATGCGGTGCCGCGCACGGCGCGGGCGGGACGGGATCAGGTCCCCGTCCGCCCTGGCGGACTGCCTGACGGACTCGGGGCCCGCACGCAACTCGACGGCGACCGTGACGGCGTGGGCCGACATCACGGCCGTGGAGAACGAGGTGACGGGATGGTAGTAGCCGGGCGGCAACGCCTCCGCCAGCCTGCGGGCCCGGTCCCACCAGCCCCATGCGGTCCCGGCCTCACCACGGCGTGCCGCCGTGTAACCGGCCTCGAAGCGCAGGGCCCCGGTCACGGCGCGCACTTCGGTGCTCGCGTCCGGGAGCATCGGCTCCAGGTACCGCAGCGTCTCCGCGTTGACGGTCTCGGCCGCGTCGAAGTGTCCGGCGTCGCGGTGGGCTTGGACGGTCAGCCAGGCGGCCACACCGATGGCGTGCGGGTCCTCGGACTCCTGGGCGGCGACCATGCCGCGTTCGGCCACCCGCCAGAGGAGGGCCGGGTCGGGCTGGTAGGCCACGAAGAACTGGGCCAGAGAGTACACCTCGGACAGGATCGCCTGCATGGCCCGCCGCTTGGCCGACGTCTCGGCGGCCCGCGCGCCGCACTGCGCGTCGCGGATCAGGTCGGGCAGCAGCGCGCCCACGGCGGCACGGTGGTTCGCGGCGGAGTGGCGCGCCGCCCAGGCACGGTCGAGCCGCTGCCGCAGGCACGTCGCGGACACCGGCTCGCGCTCGTACCGGACCGGAAAGGCGTCGACCGCCTCCCGCACCGCGGGGAGGAGCCGGTGCCCCGGGCCGGTGAACAACTCGGCCGATGTGGCCGGGTCCCCGGTCAGTTCCACCAGGTCGCGCACCCGCAGGACCTCGGCGATGCGCAGGATCATCGACAGGGACGGCGTGTTGAGGACGCCGTTCTCCACCTGCTTCACCCACGAAGGCGACCGCCCGAGCAGCCCGGCGAGCACCGGACGGCTCATTCCACGGCGAGTGCGCAGGATCTGCATCCGCTGGCCGAAGACCAGGGGATGGGCATAAGGGTCCGGGGTGGCCTCGTTCGGCATGGGGATGCCCTTCTTCGCGCGGCTCGGCACAGCCAGCGTAGGGCGTGCGTTCAGGCGCACGTCAGTACCCGCCGGGGTGGACGCGCTCGCCCGGCACGCCTCGCATCCGTCCGGCGAGCGGCGCGGGTGGCTCGCGGGAGATCCATCGCCTCGGCGAGCGCTTCGAGGGTGGCGTCACGGGCCCAGCGTGGGTCTCACTCGTTCCTCCGAACGGTACCGATGGCCAACCCGGCCCGTGTCGCCGGTTGTTGTCGCTTCATGGCGGCGAGGCGGCGTTGAAACGCGCCGAATCGCGTCGACGTCGTCTCGCCCCTGCGCCACGACGGCGCCGGCGAGCGCGGACCCCACCAGTCCCCGCGCCGTATCGCGCGTCGCGGATCATGTCGGGCGACAGCGCGTGCACGGCTGGCCGATGCGGTCGGCGGACGAGTGGTGGGTCCCAGGCCCGGTCGAACCGGTTGCCGGGGGCCGCGCAGTGGAGGATCGCGCCGCGCACCGCGACCGGCCGGGGAGTCAGGGCGGCATGTCGCCATGGCCCTTGCCGCGCAAGCGAGTTGTCGCCCGGCACACTCTTGACGCGGACCTTTCGGACGTGAACGGATCGTTCCCGCGGTTGCCCATTCCCGTACTACTGTGCGGAGACCACGATGAGCACACCCTTATTACCCCGCTCCCGACCCCCCCCTCCCCGGCCCGTAGACCGCGGCTGACCGCCGTCCTCGCCACCACGCTGCCGGCGACCGGGCTGCTCGTCGGGGCCGGAGCCGGGGCCGGCGGGGAGCCGACGCGGGCGGACGGCGGGGCGGTCGCGAGCCGGTCGGACGGCAGCCGTCGGCCGTTCGCCTCGTACAACATGCGGGGCTCCGACCACGGGCTGCGCTGGACCGGCGAGGTGGGGCCGCTGACGATTCGGCACGAGGTCGTCGCCCTTCAGGAGGTCGGCGGCGGGCCGCCCGCCGAGCCGGGTCAGGCGCGCGGGACCCGGCGGCAGGCGCACGACAGCGCCGACCAGCGGTTCCGGATGCGGACCGTGCAGGGCCACTGGCACCGCTTCGCCCGCGGCGGCAGTCCCCAGGCCGCGCCCGGCGCCCTCGCCGAGGACGCCGTCCGGGGCGACCGCTCCGACCGCCGCGCCAGAAAGGACGGCACGGGCCACCGCCGGCAGACCGAGAGGTACGGCGACGGCACCCTCCGCATCCGCGACGAGGCCGCGCGCCTGTGCCTGGCGGCGCCGCTGCGGCACGCGGGTCACGTGACGACCGAGCCCTGCGACGACGGCCCGCGGCAGCGCTGGACGATCGTGCCGTGAGTCCCCGTCGGTGAGGCCCCGCCCTCAGCCCACCGCCATCCGCCCGATCTCCCGCCGCCTCCCCCACACCCCCGCCGAGACCCGCGCCAGCAGTCGCGCCGCCGGGTCGTGGACGTCGTCGCCCGAGCCGAGGGGGCCGGTGTAGCAGACGGCGAGGGTGTAGGGCGGGGCGTCGGGTGGGTGGATCACGGCGGCGCTGTGGCGGAGGCCGGTGATCCAGCCGTTCTTGCCGGCCAGGCGGGTGCCCGGGGGCAGGCCCGCGGCGAGGTCGACGGCGTGGGCGTTGTGCTCCAGCAGGGCCAGGACCTCGGGCTCCAGGGAGTCCAGGAGGGCGGCGAGGTCGCGGGCGGTGACGTGGTTCTGGAGGCCGGCCGCGCGGGCGCGGTGGTCCTCGATGCCGCGGGTGACGGTGCTGCGGGTGGCGCCGGCCCGGCGCCAGACGTCGGCCACGGCCGCGTAACCGGCCTCGGCCAGGCAGAGGTTGGTGGCCAGATTGGAGGAGTGGGTGACCATCCGCTCGGCGAGCCAGCGCAGCGGGACCGTCTCGCCGAGCCGTCGCCAGGGCAGCGGATCGCTGTCCTCGGCGGGGTCGTTGGCGTAGGTGCCGCCGGCCGCGGAGGCGAAGCGGTTGACGACCGCCACGGGCCGGTCGAGGTCGGTGCCGGAGCGGTGGAGGGCGGCCAGCACGGCCACCTTCATGGTGCTCGCGGCGTAGTGGACCGCGTCCGCGTTCCGTTCGATCACCGGGGGGCGGCCCCGGGGGGCCACGACGACAGACAGCACGGTCCCAGAGTAGACAGCGGACAGGCCGCCCCGGTGCGGAACCGGGACGGCCTGTCCGTGGAGAGGGGCGGCGGGGGGATGTCAGCCCATCTCCTCCAACGCCTTGCCCTTGGTCTCCTTGACGTACTTGAGCACGAAGGGGATGGAGAGCACGGCGAAGACCGTGTAGATGATGTACGTGCCGGACAGGTTCCAGTCCGACAGGCTCGGGAAGCTCGCCGTGATGGCCCAGTTGGCGACCCACTGGGCGGCCGCGGCCACACCCAGCGCCGCGGCGCGGATGCGGTTGGGGAACATCTCGCCGAGGAACACCCAGACCACGACGCCCCAGGAGAGGGCGAAGAAGAGGACGAAGGCGTGGGCCGCGATCAGGGCGACGGTGCCCTGGGCGGTCGGCAGCGAGCCGTCACCGGCCTGGGAGGAGAAGGCCCAGGCCTCCAGGGCCAGGGAGATCGCCATACCGGCGGAGCCGACGATCGCGAGCGGCTTGCGGCCGACCCGGTCGACGAAGATCATCGCGATCACGGTGCCGACGATGTTGATGATCGACGTGGTGAACGAGTAGAGGAACGAGTCGCTCGGGTCGATGCCCACGGACTGCCACAGGGTCGCCGAGTAGTAGAAGGCGACGTTGATGCCGACCAGCTGCTGGAAGACCGAGAGGCCGATACCGACCCAGACGATCGGGAGGAAGCCGGCCTTGCCGCCGAGCAGGTCCTTGAAGGTGGACTTCTGCTCGCTGTGCATCGCGTGCTCGATCTCGGCGACGCGGCCGTCGAGGTCGACGCCCTTGCCCTCGACGTCCGCGAGGACGGCCTTGGCCTTGTCGATCTTGCCGACGGAGATCAGGAAGCGCGGGGACTCGGGGATCGCGAAGGAGAGCAGGCCGTAGAGGACGGCGGGGACGACCATGACGCCGAGCATCAGCTGCCAGGCCTCGATGCCCAGCACCTTGCCGCGCTGGTCGCCGTCGGCCATGTTGAGGATGCCCCAGTTGACCAGCTGGGAGACGGCGATGCCGACGACGATCGCGGCCTGCTGGAAGGAGCCGAGGCGGCCGCGGTACGCGGGCGGGGAGACCTCGGCGATGTAGGCCGGGCCGATGACCGAGGCCATGCCGATCGCGATGCCGCCCAGGACGCGCCAGAAGGCCAGGTCCCAGAGGGCGAAGGGCAGCGCGGAACCGACGGCGCTGATGGTGAAGAGGGTCGCCGAGATCTGCATCACGCGGATGCGGCCGATGCGGTCGGCGATGCGGCCCGCGGTGGCGGCGCCGATGGCGCAGCCGATCAGCGCGATGGCGATGACCTGGGCCAGGGCCGCCGAGCCGATGTCGTACTTGTGGCGGATGCCCTCGACCGCGCCGTTGATCACGGAGCTGTCATAGCCGAAGAGGAAGCCACCCATGGCCGCGGCCGCGGTGATGAAGATGACGTGGCCGAGGTGGTCCGGCTGGGCCTTGCGGCCCTCGGCCCCCTGCGCCATCGCAGTGCTGGTCAACGTGTACTCCTGGGTTCCGCGGCGACATTGCCGGGAAAGGTGTGGGGGTGGCCTTTCCAGTGGGTCACATGATCCAAGTGCCCACCAGTTGAAGGCATAAGCAACGCAGCAGACCCTATGTCTTCATTTGGCGAAGTCAATACTTTGTGACGAAGAACTATCCCTCACCTTTGGGGTAGTTTGCCTTCATTACTTGAAGGCGATCATGAAAAATGCCCTGAATGCGGGGGTGTCAAGGGTCTCCGCGATCAACGATCGATCATTGACAGGCGTATCGATCCGGTCACTTCAACCGCTGACTGATCACCTTTGAGACACCGTCGCCCTGCATGGACACGCCGTAGAGCGCGTCGGCGACCTCCATCGTCCGCTTCTGGTGCGTGATCACGATCAGCTGCGAGCTCTCCTGGAGCTCCCGCATGATCCGGATCAGCCGCTGGAGGTTGGTGTCGTCCAGCGCCGCCTCGACCTCGTCCATCACGTAGAACGGGCTGGGGCGCGCCTTGAAGATCGCCACCAGCAGGGCGACGGCGGTCAGCGACCGCTCGCCGCCCGACAGCAGCGACAGCCGCTTGACCTTCTTGCCCGGCGGCCGGGCCTCCACGTCCACGCCGGTGGCCAGCATGTCGTCGGGGTCGGTGAGGACGAGCCGGCCCTCGCCGCCCGGGAACAACCGGGAGAAGACACCCTCGAACTCCCGGGCGGTGTCCCGGTACGCCTCGGTGAAGACCTCCTCCACCCGCCGGTCCACGTCCTTGACCACCTGGAGCAGGTCGGCCCGGGTCTTCTTCAGGTCCTCCAGCTGCTCGGAGAGGAACTTGTGCCGCTCCTCCAGCGCCGCGAACTCCTCCAGCGCCAGCGGATTGACCTTGCCCAGCTGCTGGTACGCCCGCTCGGCCGCGCGCAGCCGCTTCTCCTGCTCGGCCCGGACGTACGGGACGGGCGCGAGCTCCCGCGGCTCCTCGCCCTCCGCCGGGGGCGACGGCGGCACCGGCTGGTCCGGACCGTACTCGGCGGCCAGCGCCGCCGGTTCGATGCCGAACTCCTCCAGGGCCCTCGCCTCCAACTGCTCGATGCGCAGCCGCTTCTCGGCCCCCAGCACCTCGCCCCGGTGCACCGAGTCCGTGAGCTTGTCCAGCTCGGACTTGAGCTCGCGGGCCCGGTTGCGGCCGGCGACGAGCTCGCGTTCGCGCTCCGCCTTCGCCGCCTCGGCCGACCGCCGCTCCTCGTCCGCGCGGACCAGCGACACCTCGACGTGCGCCAGCAGTTGCCGGGCGCCGGCCGCGACGGCCGTGGCCACCTCGGCCTCGTGCCGCAGCCGCGCCCGCCGCCGCTCGGCGCGCTCCCGCGCCTCCCGCTCCGCGCGCGCCGCCCGGTCCAGCGAATCCGCCCGGCCCGCCAGCGCCTTGACCCGCTCCTCATGGGTGCGCAGCTGCAGCCGGGCCTCCATCTCGGTCTGCCGGGCGTTGGCGCCGTCGGCGGCCAGCCGGTCGCGGACGGCGGTGTCCGGCTCCTCGGCCGGCTCGTCCTCCCCCAGCTCCTCGGCCGCGGCCAGCCGCGCGGCCAGTTCCTCGGCCTCCTCACGGGCCCGGACCAGGGCGTCCTCCGCGTGGGCGGCCGCGGCGGCGGCCCGTTCGGCCTCGCCCGCCGCCGCGCGGGCCTGCCCGGCGAGCCCGCCGAGCACCTGCGCGGACCGGGACTTCTCACGGTCGGCGGCGCTCAGCCGGGCCGCCAGCTCCTCGACGAGGGCGGCGCGGCGGGCCCGCTCGTCCACCGCCTCCTCCTGCGCGCGGGCCAGGGCGGCGCAGCGCCCGTCCAGCTCGGCCCGCTCGGCGGCGGCCTCGTCGACGGCCGCCCGCACCTCCAGCAGGCTGGGCGCGCCCTCGGAACCGCCCTGGACGAGGTGGGCGCCGAGGACGTCGCCCTCGGCGGTGACGGCGGTCAGCTCCGGCCGCCCGGCGACCAGCCGTTCGGCGTCCTCCAGGGTGTCGACGACCACGACGCCGTCCAGCAGCCGCCGCACGGCGGGCAGCAGTTCGTCGGGGCCGGCGACCAGGCCCGCGGCGAAGCGGCCGACGGGCGGGGCGGGCCGCTCCGGGGCGTCGGGTGAAGGAGCGCCGCCGAGCAGCAGGACGGCCCGGCCGGCGTCCTCCTTCTTCAGCAGGCGCAGGGCTTCGGCGGCGGCCGGGAGGCCGGTGACGGCGACGCCGTCGGCGGCGGCGCCCAGGGCGGCGGCCACCGGGAGCTCGTACCCCTGGGCGACGGTGAGGAGTTCCGCGGCCGGGCCCAGCAGCCCGGACCACCGCTCCCCCGCCGTCAGCAGGGCGCCCGTGCCGTCCTTGCGGCGCAGGCCCAGGGCCAGGGCGTCGTGCCGGGCGGTGACGGCGGCCCGGCGGCGGTCGGCGTCCGTGGCGGCCTCGCGGGCGGCGGCCAGCGCGGCGTCGGCCTCGGCCAGCGCCTCCTTGGCGGCCCGCAGCCGGCCGGCGAGTTCGGCGTCGCCCGCGTCGGTGCCGTCCGCCTCGGCCTGCCGGAGCTCGTACTCCTCCCGCGCCGCCGCCGCGCGCTCCCGGGCCTCGTCGCGGGCGGTCGCCAGCCGGCCGGCCTCGGCCTCGGCGGAGGCCACCCGGCCGCGGGCGGCGGTGACCCGGCCCTGCAGCCGGGCGAGCTGCTCCCGGCGGTCGGCGAGGGCGCGGGCGGCGTCGCGCAGCCGGCGTTCCTCGTCGGCGAGGCGGCGTTCGAGGTCGGCGCGGTGGGCGGAGGTGTCCTCCAGGGCGCGGCCCGCGGCCTCCACGGCGGCCTCCAGCTCGGCCTCCTGCTCCCGGATCCGGGCCGCCTCGCGCTCCAGGTCCTCGGGGTCGCGGCCGCGCCGCTCCTCGGCGGGGGCGGCGGTGGCGCTGGTGACGCGGGCGTCCGCGAGGCCGATGGTGCCGCGCACCCGCTCGGCGAGGCGGGACAGCTCGTACCAGGTCTGCTGGGCCGTAGCGAGCCGTGGCGTCAGCTCCTCGACCTGCCGCTCCAGTTCGGCCTCCCGGCGGGCCGCCTCGCGCAGCTCGGCCTCGGTGGCGTCCTTGCGGCTCTTGAGCGCGGCCTCGTCGGCGATCTCGGCGCGCAGCGCCTCGCGGAGGGCCGTCAGGTCGTCGGCGAGCAGCCGCAGCCGGGCGTCACGCAGGTCGGCCTGGATGACGGCGGCGCGGCGGGCGACGGCGGCCTGCCGGCCCAGCGGCTTGAGCTGGCGGCGCAGTTCGTCGCTGAGGTCCTGGACGCGGGCGAGGTTGGCCTTCATCGCGTCCAGCTTCCGCAGCGCCTTCTCCTTGCGCTTGCGGTGCTTGAGGACGCCCGCGGCCTCCTCGATGAAGGCGCGGCGGCCGGCGGGGTCGGCGTGCAGGACGGAGTCGAGCTGGCCCTGGCCGACGATGACGTGCATCTCGCGGCCGATGCCGGAGTCGGAGAGGAGTTCCTGGATGTCGAGGAGGCGGCAGGTGTCCCCGTTGATCTGGTACTCGCTGCCGCCGTTGCGGAACATGATCCGCGTGATGGTGACCTCGGCGTACTCGATGGGGAGCGCGCCGTCGGAGTTGTCGATGGTGAGCGAGACCTCGGCGCGGCCGAGCGGCGGCCGGCCGGTCGTCCCGGCGAAGATGACGTCCTCCATCTTGCCGCCGCGCAGCGATTTGGCGCCCTGCTCGCCCATGACCCAGGAGAGGGCGTCCACGACGTTCGACTTGCCGGAGCCGTTGGGGCCCACGACGCAGGTGATGCCGGGCTCGAAGCGCAGGGTGGTGGCGGAGGCGAAGGACTTGAACCCGCGCAGGGTCAGGCTCTTGAGGTGCACGCGGACCGACTTTACCGTTCTGTCCTGCGCCGTTCCGGGCCCGTACGGGCCGCTGGCGCGCCGCGACGCGATCCGCGGGCCGTGGTTTCGCCCCGGAACGGGGAGGGCACAGTTGCGGTACGGGACGGGGGGCGAACGCGAGTGGACGACGGAAGGAACGACGGGGGACGCCGGGGGAACGGAGCGAGCGGTCGGCGGCCGCCGTCGGCGAAGGCGGGTACGACGAAGGGACGCCGAAGCGTCCCTTGCAGATTCTCGAGCGGCTGACAGTGCAGCCCGACCGGGCCCCCGGGGCGGGGCCGTGGCGGTCAGGCGAGCGCAGGCTCCGCCTTGGAAACGTCGATGCTGTCGAGCAGCGAGTCACCGCGGTGAGCGGCGGCAGACAGCGCGTCGTTCTCGGCCTGCATCCGGATGAGCTCGGATTCCAGGTCCTGGACTCGCTGCTGAAGCCGTCGCATCTCGGAGAGGACTCGGGGGTCGGAGCCGCCGACGTAACCGAGAAGCGCCTTTGCCATGATGGATGGTCCTCCACACTGAGTGACCGACCTAAGCGGTGTGGGTCGTGAGGGATTCGCACCCGCGGTGCTTGGCCTTCGCTCTTGCTCGTGTCTTCCATGCCAAACAGCTAAGGTGCGCGGGGCTTCCAGAGTCTCACCAAATGGTTTGACGGTCAACACGATCACACCGCGTATCGACGGGCGTCCCGGCGGTGCGGCGGCGGAATGCGCGGCGCCTTTCCCTGACCGGGCCCGGAGGGCGGGGAGATCATCCGTTGGGTGCAGCCTTCCATGACGGCGCCGTCTTGGCAACCATCAGGCAATATTCCCTGAGTGCATATGCCAATGGCATATAAGCAGGGCTTCGGGCCTTCCGGAATCCGTCCTCTTCCGCCCTTTCGGCGGTACCCGGTCAGCGGATCTCGAAGCCGTCGTACCCCCCGCGCGGTGTGGCCCAGATCTCGGTGACGCCGTCCACGCGCCCGGGCGTGTCCCCGCCGCGCAGCCAGTCGAGCAGCCCCTCGCACGCCGCGCGCGGGCCCTCGGCCACCACCTGGACGCGGCCGTCGGAGAGGTTCGAGGCGAAACCGATCAGCCCGCCGATGCGCAATGCGTTCTCCCGGGTGAACCAGCGGAAGCCGACACCCTGCACATGACCACGAACCCAGGCGGTGAGACGGACACAGTCGTTCATGTCTGCACGCTAACCGGCCAATTAGATAAGCAGCACTTCGGCCCCTCATGTCGTGCCGTACAGTCGCGCCTCGAAAAGGACTAGCCCGTACGAGTGACACCCCACGCACCGTGACGCCGAGCACCCAAGGAAGGCAGCGGATGGGTCGCCATCGACGCTCTGCCCCCGTGACCTCCGAAGAAGCGACAGCGAGTCCCCGGGCATCCAGGGATCCCCTGACGAGCGAGACGACCGAGACGGCCAAGGCCCTCACATCGACCCCGACGCTCCCCTCGCACGCGGCCGTCGTGCCGTACGACCCGGACGAGGCGCCCACCGTGCCCCTCCCCGTGGCGGTGCCGGTGGAGGCCCCCCGCCCGGCCGGTGACACGCGCACCGGTCCCGGCGCGTCCGCGGCGGACGAGTGCCGCCCGGCCGGTCCGGGTCGGCACCGCGGCCGGCGCCGGGCCGGGCGCGGGGAGCGGCGGGCCGCGACGCCCGAGGGCGGCCTGGGCAAGGCGCCGGCTTCGCGGCCGGAGAAGCCGGAGAAACAGCCCAAGGAGAAGAAGGCGGCGCGCGGCCGGGCCGCCGCGGTGAGGAGCGGGGCCGTCGGCGGCGGTGCGGTCCGCCCGCCGAAGACGCAGAAGGCGAAGGCCCCCGCCCGGACCGGCCTGCTCGGCGCCTCCGCCGCGGTGGCCATAGGAGCCGTGGCCATGGTCTCCGGCCTGCTGCCCGGCAACCCGCTGACCGTCGGGGACAGCGGCGGCGGGCGCGGCGGGGTCCCCGGCGGCCAGGTCCGCGCCGACGCCCCGATCGAGGTGCCGCCCGGCGCCCGGCCCGGGCAGCCGCCGACGGCCGGGCACACCGGCCCGACGGTCCCGGTGGCGCGGCCGGGGACGGCGGTGGGCACGGCGTACGACCGCGGGAGCGCCCGTTCGCTGGTCCAGGCCGTCGCCCGGACGTCCGCCGGGCGTCCGCCGGCCGTCGCGGAGACGACCACGGCCTCCACCGTCGCGACCGCCCCGTCCCGTCCATCCGGCACGTCCGGCTCGTCCACCGCCGCGTCGGCGTCCGCCGCGGCCCGGGTCGCGGTCGACGCGCACCGGCGGGACGCGGCGGCGTCCGCCCGGCTGTGGGCCGACCGCGCCGACCAGGCCGCCGAGACGGGCGCGCGGGCGTCCGCCGAGGCCGCCGCCGACACCCGGGGCGCCGCGGCGCGGACGGTCGTCGCCCTGGTCAACGCCGAGCGGGCGAAGGCCGGTTGCCGGCCGCTGCACACGGACGCGCGGCTCACCTCCCTCGCCCAGTCGATGAGCGAGGACATGGCGCGACGCGGCTTCTTCGACCACACCGACCCGGACGGCCGCTCCCCCTGGGACCGGGCGGCCCGGCACGGCGTCCGCAATCTGGGCGGGGAGAACATCGCCCGGGGCCACGCCGACGCGCACGCGGTGGTCGACGCGTGGATGCGCAGCTCGGGACACCGGCAGAACATCCTCAACTGCGACTACCGGACCCTCGGCGTCGGCGTCCAGCAGGGCGCGGGCGGCCCGTGGTGGACGCAGGACTTCGGGTACTGAGGGAGCACGGCGAGGCCCCGCACGCCGACGGGCGGACCGCGTCCCGGAACTCCGGGGTGCAGCCCGCCCGTCGGTGTGTGGGGGGAGCGGCGTTCGGCGCCGTGGGGGCGCCGCCGTCAGAGGGCGGCGCGGCCGGCCGCGAAGACGCGGGCCTGCTCGGCGACGCGGCGGCCGAGGTGCGCGGCGGTCTCAAGGTCCGCCTTGTGGACGCCCTCGGGGCCCTGGTCGTTGTTGCTCTGGGCGCCGGCGCCGAGGAAGAAGCCGAGGCGGTTGAGGTCGTTCTCCGACGCCTCGGAGGTGTTCCAGCCCGGGTGCAGGCCGAGGCTCACCCAGTGCATGCCGTGCTGGCCGGCCAGGATGCCGAAGAACTGCAGGGTGTGCAGCTTGTCGCCGCTCTTGGAGCCGGAGTTGGTGAAGCCGGCGGCCAGCTTGTCGCGCCAGGCGTTGGTGAACCAGCGCTTGGAGGTCGCCTCGGCGAAGGTGTGGAAGGCGCCGGAGGCCGTGCCCATGTAGGTCGGCGAGCCGAAGACGATCGCGTCGGAGGCGTCGAGCAGCGCCCACTGCTCCTCGGTGATCTTGTCGACCTCGATCAGGTGCACGGTCGCGCCGGTCTCGGCGGCGCCGGTGCGGACGGCCTCGGCGAGGACGGCGGTGTGGCCGAAGCCGGAGTGGAAGGCGATCGAGACAACGGGCGTGGTCATGGGGGTCTCCTGAGGCAGAGCTGAGGGGGCCGGCCGGCCGCTGCGGGCCGTGCCGATAACCAAAGGAAAGCACTAACTTTTGGTTAGCGCAACCCCTGAGGAAGCGCTGCGGGAGAGTACGCTGGGTTTATGACAGCCGACGGCACCGCAGCACCGACCAGGAAGATCACCTGTACCGAGGCGCTCGCCTTCAACGTCTACGCCCGCGACTGCCCGTCCCGGGAGACCCTGTTCGACATCACCGGCCGCTGGGGCTCGCTCGCCCTCACCGCGCTGCTGGAGAACACCCTCCGCTTCAACGAGCTGCGCCGCCGCGTCGAGGGCGTCAGCGAGAAGATGCTGTCCCAGACGCTCCAGGCCCTGGAGCGGGACGGAATGGTGCAACGCACGGCACAGCCCACCAACCCGCCGCGGGTGGACTACCGCCTGACGCCGCTGGGCGAAGAGGTCGCCAAGCGGCTGATGGGCGTGATCGAGCTGGTGCAGGAGCGGCAGGCGGACATCGACGCCGCACGGGAGCGGTACGACGCCTGCCACCGGCCGGCCTGACGGCTCAGACGCGCGGCGGCCGCTGGCAGCGCGGGCAGAAGTAGCTGGACCGGTTCATCCAGGGGCTGCGCCGCATGGGCGTGCCACAGCGCCGGCAGGGCTCGTCCTCCCGCCCGTAGGCGTCCAACGAGCGGTCGAAATAGCCTGATTCGCCGTTCACATTGACGTAGAGGCTGTCGAAGCTGGTACCGCCGGCCGCCAGCGCCTCGTTCATGACCTCGCGGATGTGGGTGAGGAGTTCGGCCGTGCGGGGACGGGTCAGACCGGCTGTGGGGCGGTCGAAGTGCAGCCGCGAGCGCCACAGCGCCTCGTCGGCGTAGATGTTCCCGACCCCGCTGATCAGCGACTGGTCGAGCAGGGCGCGCTTCACCGTGGTGCGGCGGCGGCGCAGCGCGGCGTGGAACGCGGCCTCGTCGAAGGCCGGGTCCAGGGGGTCGCGCGCGATGTGGGAGATGACGTCGGGCAGCGCGTCCGCACTGCCCGGCACGGTGTCGTGGAGCGAGAGCCCGCCGAAGGTGCGCTGGTCGACGAAGCGCAGCTCGGTGCCCGCGGCGTCGTCGAACCGCAGCCGGACCCGCAGGTGCTTCTCGTCCGGCGCGTCCTCCGGCTGGACGAGGAGCTGGCCGCTCATGCCCAGGTGGGCGAGGACGGCCCGGCCCGAGGGCCCTTCCAGCGGCAGCCACAGGTACTTGCCCCGGCGCCGTGCGAGGCCCAGCCGCTCCCCGGTGAGCTGCGCGGCGAAGTCGGCGGCGCCGGCGAGGTGCCGGCGGACGGCCCGGGGGTGCCGGACCTCGACGGAGGCGACGGTGCGGCCGGACGCCCAGGCCGCCAGCCCGCGCCGGACGACCTCGACCTCGGGCAGTTCGGGCACGGTGTTCCTCCGGGAACGGCATCTGTGGGGGCGAACGGGAAACGGCCGGCCCGGGGTGCGGAAAGCACCCCGGGCCGGCCGGTGGTTCACTGCGCGGCGGGCTGCGCTCCGCCACTGGTGGGATCGGTGTCCCCGTCGACGACCGGCTCCGCGGACGCGGTGCCGGTCGCGGCGGGTGCCGTCGTCCCGTCGGCCTTGACGGCCTTGTCCTGCTGCTTGACCGGCTTGGCGGCCGGGGCAGCCGTGGCCGGCTTCCCGGTTCGTTCGGCCTCCGCGGCCTTGGCCCGGGCCTCGGCCGCACCGTGGATGGCGCGCCAGGCGGACTCGGCCGCCTGCTGCTCGGCCTCCTTCTTGCTGCGGCCGGTGCCGGTGCCGTACTCGACACCACCGACGCGGGCAGCAGCCGTGAAGGTCTTCTCGTGGTCCGGACCCGTCTCGGTGACGAGGTACTCGGGCACGCCCAGCCCCTCCGTCGCCGTGAGCTCCTGGAGGCTGGTCTTCCAGTCCAGGCCGGCGCCGAGGTTCGAGGACTTCTCGATCAGCGGGTCGAAGAGCCTGTGCACCAGTTCGGCGGCGGCGTCGAGCCCCTGGTCGAGGTAGACGGCGCCGATCACCGCTTCCAGGGTGTCGGCGAGGATGGAGGCTTTGTCACGGCCGCCGGTCCCCTCTTCGCCCCGGCCGAGCCGGATGAACGAGCCCAGGTCGAGACCGCGTCCCACCTCGGCCAGCGCCCGCGAGTTGACCACCGCGGCCCGCAGCTTGGCCAGTTGGCCCTCGGGCAGGTCGGGGTGGATGCGGTACAGCGTGTCCGTGACCACCAGGCCGAGGACGGAGTCACCGAGGAACTCCAGCCGCTCGTTGGTGGGCAGACCGCCGTTCTCGTAGGCGTAGGAGCGGTGGGTCAGCGCACGCACCAGAAGGGCGGTCTCGAGTCTGTACCCGAGCCGCCCTTCCAGAAGCGTGTGAGACGAGGCTGCGTCCTGTGGCGCCGGTCCGGATCCTGTCCCGCGTCCGCGGGACGGCGTATTGGCGTCTGACATGGAGCCTGTCACCCGCCGATCAGACCTCGAGGACCTGGCGCTTGTTGTAGGTGCCGCAGCTCGGGCACGCGATGTGCTGCTGCTTCGGCTCGTGGCAGCGCTCGCACGCCACCAGGGTGGGGACCGCAGCCTTCCACTGCGACCGGCGGTGGCGCGTGTTGCTGCGCGACATCTTCCGCTTCGGAACAGCCACGGCTACTTCTCCTGTGAGTCATCCCCGGCGGACCGGGGTGCGTTGTCCATCTCGCCGTCCTGGTCGGATACGGCGAGTCCCTGCAGTGCCGCCCAGCGAATGTCGTGGACGTCGTGGTGGTGGTCCGGGTCGTCCGCGAGCCGCGCCCCGCATTCGGGGCACAGACCCGGGCAGTCCTCCCGGCACACCGGCTGCAGCGGCAGTGAGAGCACCACCGCGTCCCGCAGCACGGGTTCGAGGTCGAACAGGTCGCCCTCAAGGAAGAGCGTGTCCTCCTCGTCCTCGTCGTCGTCAGCGGGCTCCGCCACGGGGCGGTTCCGGCTGTCGGCGTCGGGGTAGGAGTACATCTCCTGGAAGTCCGCCTCGAGCTCTCGCTCCAGCGGCTCCAGACACCTTACGCACTCCCCGGTGAGCGGCGCACGGGCGGTGCCTGTGACGAGCACCCCTTCCATGACCGACTCCAGTCGGAGGTCGAGCTCCACGGTCGCGCCCTCGGCGACTCCGATGACCTCGATGCCGAGGTCGGCCGGGGCCGGGATCGAGCGGGAGAGCCGCTTCAGCGCACCGGGACGCCGGCCCAGCTCGTGCGTGTCGAACACGAGGGGGGAACGGTGATCGAGGCGGGCGTTCAGGGCTTCCTGCTTTCTACGCTGCGGCGAAGGCGGCCCGTGATCGCGCGCCGTACGAAACCTCGTACGCCACGCCGCGGGCAGCCGGGATCGCGAATGTACGCGCGACCGAACAGTCAGGATACTGGACGGTCCGCCCCTGGCCCAATCGTGCCTTCCGCACCGGCTTCGGGCCCGCGCCCGGGGCCGCCTCCGGGACCGGCCGGGACCGGCTCAGCGCCCCTGTTCGTAGCGCCGGAGCTGTTCGAGGTCGATCATGCTCGTGTCGAAGAAGCTGGTCTCGTCGAGCGCGGCGCCGCCCTGGGGCGGTACGACGACCACGCCCTCCAGCGGGGCGTCCGGCGCGGGGTGGACCGGCTGGTGGGCCGCCGGGTAGCCCTGACCGTACCCCTGGTCGTAGCCCTGTCCGTACCCGTGTCCGTACGCCTGCTGCCCCGCGTCCTGGGCCGGCCAGCCGTAGCCCGCCTCCTGCCCGGGATGGCCGCCGGTGGTCCCGCCGGCCGCTCCGGCCGCGTACGGGTCCGTCTGGCCGGGGTACTGCTGCCAGCCGCCGTACGCCGGCTCCGGGGCCGGCTCCTGCCGGGGGGCCCGGGGGGCCGGGGAGGCCCAGTCGGACCGCGGCTCGGCGGCCGGGGCCGGGTGGGCGGCGAGCTCCGCCAGGAAGTCGGCGTCCGTGGCGGGGCGGTCGGCCGCCGGGCGGCCGTCCTGGGCGGCCAGGTGGGCGCCCAGTTCGTCCGCCGGGCGGGCGCCGAGCAGCCTCTCCCGGCCGCGGCCGACCGCCTCCAGCGTCTTGGCCAGAACCGCGGAGACGGCCGTGAGCTTGGCGTCCACGTAGGCGTCGGCGTTCTGCCGCTGGATGACCGGGTCGCCGCTGCGCTCGGGGGCGTCGGCGGAGTCCTCGGGGGTCCCGGAGCCGTCGCCGAGGCCGAGCAGCTTCTCCCGGCCGCGCTCGACCGAGCCGCGGGTCTTGGTGAGGACGACCTCGAAGTTGGCGAGCTTGCCGTCGACGTAGTCGTCGGCCTGGGCGCGGATCTCGGCGGCCTCCCGGCGGGCCTCCGCGAGGATGCGGTCGGCCTCCTCGCGGGACTCGCGGGCGACCTCGGTGTCGGAGATCAGGGAGCCGCGCTGGGCGCGGGCGGACTCGATGATCCGCTCGGCCTCCTCGCGGGCGTCGGCGACCAGCCGCTCCCGGCCGCCGATCAGCTCCCTCGCCTGCGCGAGGGAGTCCGGCAGGGCGGCCCGCACCTCCTCCAGGAGGCCGAGCAGTTCGGCCCGGTTGACCACGCAGGACGCGGACATGGGCAGCGAACGGGCCCCGGCGACCGTCGCGACGATCTCGTCGAGCTTCTTCTGGACGTCCACCTTGACGCTCGCCACTCTCTCCCGGACGACGGCTACGAACGCCACGACTGTACGGCCGCCGGCCGCCGCCCGGCAGCTACTGACGAGTGTCGGTTCCGGGTGGCGGCTCAGCCGCGCGCGAGGCGCTCGGTGAGGGCGTCCAGCACGGCCGGCGGGACCAGGTGGGAGACGTCGCCGCCCCAGGCCGCGACCTCCTTGACCAGGCTGGAGGAGAGGAAGCTGTAGGTGGGGTTGGTGGGGACGAACAGGGTCTCGACGCCCGAGAGCCCGTTGTTCATCTGGGCCATCTGGAGCTCGTAGTCGAAGTCGCTGACCGCCCGCAGGCCCTTGACGATGGCCGGGATGCCGCGGTCCTTGCAGAAGTCGACCAGCAGGCCGTGGAAGGACTCCACCTCCACGTTCCCGTACTCGGCGGTGACCTCGCGGAGCAGGTCTATCCGCTCGTCCACCGTGAAGAGGCCCTGTTTGGATTTGTTGATCATCACGGCCACGTGCACGACGTCGTACAGCCTGGAAGCGCGGGCGATGATGTCGAGGTGTCCATTGGTGACGGGGTCGAACGACCCCGGACAGACGGCGCGGCGCAACAACGGTGGTTCCTCGCTCTCCGGTGCGTTCATGGCGTGCGTGACGTGCTCGGAGCGTTGTCGGTGCCGCACGCCGAGGCGGCGCGACCGTACCAAAGGGTTCCCTCGCCGTAGCGACGGGCCCTCAGCCCCTCGAAGCCCTCGGGCCAGTGGAACGTGCCGCCCCGGGTGGCGCGCTCGACGGTGACCAGCGCGTCCTCGGCGAGCCAGCCACCGGCGCGGAGTGTGAGGAGGATCTCGCGGAGTTCGTCATCGGTGACCGCGTAGGGCGGGTCGAGGAAGACGATGTCGTAGGGGGCGGCCGGGGCGGGGCCCGCCGCGATCTGCTCGGCCCGGCCGGTGCGCACCTCGGCGCCCGGCAGGCCGACCGTCCGGACGTTGTCCCGGATCACCTTCGCCGCCCGGGCGTCGGCCTCCACCAGCAGCGCGTGCGCCGCGCCGCGCGACAGCGCCTCCAGGCCGACGGCGCCCGACCCGCCGTAGAGATCGAGGACGCGGGCCCCCTCCAGCGGGCCCAGCAGGGCCGTCCAGGTGGAGAACAGGCCCTCGCGCGCCCGGTCGGAGGTCGGACGGGTACCGGTGCCTGGCGGTACGGCGAGGCGGCGTCCGCCGGCGGTTCCGGCGATCACGCGGGTCATGGGGGTGGGGTCCTTCGGGGGTGCGGGCGGAGGGCGGCGGGGGTTCGCCGCTGCCCTCAGCGTAGGCCGTGCCCCGGGGACCCGCCCCGGGGCTCCGCCCGCCGCCTACTCCGCCGGGAGCTCGGTGAGCTGGTAGAGCTCGGGGACGGAGACCTTGATCGGCTCCTGCGTGGTGCGCGCGATCACCACGACCACCGGCTCGTCCGCCGAGGGGTTCTCCTCCCGGTGCGGGACGAACGGCGGGACGAGGAGGAAGTCGCCGGGGTGGGCGGTGATCCGCACCTCCTCCGTGCCGTCGTGGAAGACGAACACCGGGTGCCCGCTGACCACGTAGATGCCGGCCTCCGAGGCGCCGTGGTGGTGGTTGTCGGTCGCGCTCAGCGGCGGGTTCTCCACCATGCCCATCCACAGCTTCCGCGAGCCGACGGTGTGGCCGCTGATGGCGGCGTAGCCGTCGAGCTCGCCGGCGCGCACGTGGTGGACCCGGTTGTTGGGCTTCGCGTCCCCGTCGGTGTCCGGCGTGGTCGCGGCGTTCCGCTGCACGGTCATCGGCTGCCTCCCTGATCACTTGCGGCCCCTGTCGGCCGGGCATCAGGCTGCGGCGGCGGTGCCCGGACGAGCAACCTTTGTTGCTCGAACGGCAACACGCGCCGCTCCCCCGGTGTCACCCCTTGTCCAGGTACCGCTCCCGTTCCTCGTCCAGCAGGGCGTCCAGGGCCGTGCGGAGCGCCGGGAAGGACTCCAGCTCGGGATCGGCGGCGACCACGGCCGCCGCCTCGTCACGGGCGGCGGCGATGACCTCCTCGTCGTCGATGACGGTGAGCATCCGGAGGGAGGACCGGACGCCGGACTGGGCCTGGCCGAGGACGTCGCCCTCGCGGCGCTGCTCCAGGTCGATGCGGGAGAGCTCGAAGCCGTCCAGGGTGCCGGCGACCGCGCCCAGCCGGGCCCGCGCGGGGCTCGCCTCGCCGGCCTCGGTGACCAGCAGGCACAGGCCGGGGGCGGACCCCCGGCCGACCCGGCCGCGGAGCTGGTGCAGCTGGGAGACGCCGAACCGGTCCGCGTCCATGATCACCATGACGGTGGAGTTGGGGACGTTCACGCCCACCTCGATCACGGTCGTGGCCACCAGGACGTCCACCTCGCCGGCGGCGAAGCGGCGCATGACGTCGTCCTTGGCCTCGGGCTGCATCCGCCCGTGCAGCACCTCCACGCGCAGGCCCGCCAGCGGCCCCTTCGCCAGCTGCGCGGCGACGTCGAGGACGGCGAGCGGCGGCCGCTTCTCGGGGTCGTCCGGCCCCTCCCCGGGCTTCCGCTTCGTGCCCTCCTCCTCGTCCCCGATGCGCGGGCACACCACGTACGCCTGGTGCCCGCCCTCGACCTCCTCGCGCACCCGCTCCCAGGCGCGGGTCAGGAAGTGCGGCTTGTCCTTGGCGGGGACGACGTGGGTGGCGATGGGCGAGCGGCCGGCGGGGAGCTGGTCCAGGACGGACGTCTCCAGGTCGCCGAAGACGGTCATAGCCACCGTGCGCGGGATCGGCGTGGCGGTCATCACCAGCAGGTGCGGCGGTTGCTTTCCCTTGGAGCGCAGCGCGTCCCGCTGCTCGACGCCGAAGCGGTGCTGCTCGTCCACCACGACCAGCCCCAGGTCGTGGAACCGCACCTTGTCCTCGATCAGGGCGTGGGTGCCGATCACGATCCCGGCCTCGCCGGTCGTCAGGTCCAGCAGGGCGCGGCGGCGGGCCGGGGCGCCCATGGAACCGGTGAGGAGGACGACCTTGGTGCCCTGGTCGGCGCCGCCGAGCAGACCGCCCTCGGCGAGCTCGCCCATCATCTCGGTGATCGACCGGTGGTGCTGCTGGGCCAGCACCTCGGTGGGCGCCAGCATCGCCGCCTGCCCGCCCGCGTCCACGACGGCGAGCATGGCGCGCAGCGCGACCATGGTCTTGCCACTGCCGACCTCGCCCTGGAGGAGCCGGTGCATGGGGTGCTCGGTGGCCAGGTCGTCGAAGATCTCGGCGGAGACGGTGCGCTGGCCGTCGGTGAGGGTGAACGGCAGCTTGGCGTCGAAGGCGTCGAGCAGGCCGCCGGGGGCGGGCTTGCGGGCGACCGCCGGGAGCTGGGTCTCGGCGTGCCGACGGCGGGCGAGGGCGACCTGGAGGACGAACGCCTCGTCCCACTTCAGGCGGGCGCGGGCGTCCTCGATGTCGGCCTTGGTGCGCGGCCGGTGGACCTTGCGGAAGGCGTCCGGCAGCTCGGCCAGGCCGCGGCCCTCGCGGAGCGCGGGCGGCAGGGGATCGACGAGCCCGCGCCAGCCGTCGGCCTCGAAGAGGTCGAGGAGGGTGTCCACCGCCTTGGTGAGCTTCCAGGACTGGAACTGCTTGCAGGCCGGGTAGAGCGGCAGCAGCCGGCCCGCGAAGTCCGCGGCGGCCTCCGCGCCGCTGTCCCGGTCGAGCAGCTCGTAGTCGGGGTGGAGCAGCTGCCGGGAGCGGTTGAACACCGACACCTTGCCGGCGAACATGCCGCGGCGGCCCGGGACCAGCTCCTTCTCGCGCGCATAGGCGCCGCGCCCGAAGAAGACCAGGGTCAGGGCGCCGCTGCCGTCGGTGACGACGACCTCCAGGCGGACGCCGCGCCCCTGGTTGAACGTCTTCATGGCGGCCTTGGAGACCTGGGCGACGACGGTGACGTGCTCGTCGAGCGGCAGGTCGGCGAGGCGGGTCAGCTCGCCGCGCTCGGCGTAGCGGCGCGGGTAGTGGTGCAGGAGGTCGCCGGCGGTGTGCAGGCCGAGGTGCTCGGCCATCACCTTCGCGGTGGTGCCGCCGAGGATCTTCTTCAGGGGCTGGTCGAGCTGCACAGTGCTCTCCGGGGTTCTCCGGATCCTCCGGACGTCGGGTACGGGCACGTCCCATTGCACACCACGGCACTGACAACGCCGGGCAGCACCGCTATTCGACGCCGATGAGCAGGGGCGCGGGCTGCCGGCCGCCCCGGTAGACGACGGTGTCCACGGCGAGGTGGCCGCCGCGGACGTGCCGTTCCAGGCCCTCGGCGAAGCCGGCCGGGGCGTCGTCGGCGACGACGAGGGTGACGAGTTCGCCGCCGGCCGCGAGCATCCGGTCCAGCACGGTGGCGGCGGTGGCGGCCAGGTCGGCGCCGATGACGGCGACGTCCCCGTCGATCAGCCCGAGCACGTCGCCGGCCTGGCAGACGCCCGCCATGGTCCAGGACCGGCTCTCGGCGACGGTCAGCTCCGCGTAGCGGGTGGCGCCGGCGGCGGAGGTCATGGCGACGACGTCCTCGTCGAAGCGGCGGCCGGGCTCGTGGACGGCGAGGGCGGCGACGCCCTGGACCGGGGAGCGGGTGGGGATGAGGGCGACCCGGACGCCCTCGGCGCGGGCCTGCTCGGCCGCCGCGGCGGCGGTGTGCCGCAGGTCGGGGTCGTTGGGCAGGAGGACGACCTCGCGGGCGTGCGCGCGCCGGACCGCCTCGACCAGCTCACCGCTGGCGGGCGGTTCGCCGGGCCGGACGGGCACGACGGTCGCGCCGGCCTCGGCGCACAGGGCGGCCAGCCCCTCGCCGGGGACGACCGCCACGACGGCCCGCTGGGCGGGCTCGGGGGCGCGGGTGCGCTCGTCGGCGGCGGCGCCGAAGTGGGTGATGCGGATCCGGTACGGGCGTCCGGCGTCGACGCCGGCCTCCACGGCGGCCCCCGCGTCGTCCACGTGGACGTGCACGTTCCAGAGGCCGTCGCCCCCGACGACGACGAGCGACTCCCCCAGCGCGTCCAGCCGGGCGCGGAGCCGGGCGACGGCGGCGTCGTCCGCCTCCAGCAGGTAGATCACCTCGAAGGCGGGGCCCGTCCCGGGCGCGGCGCCGTGGGCGCCCCCGGCCGGGCAGCCGTCGGCGGGGCGGGGGGCGGAGATCCGGGCCGGGCGGGCGTCCGGCGTGGCGCCGCCCTCCAGCGCCGCCACGAGCGCCCCCAGGACCTCCACCAGGCCCTTGCCGCCCGCGTCGACCACCCCTGCCCGGCCGAGGGCCGCCAGCTGGCCGGGGGTGGCCTCCAGGGCCGTACGGGCGGCGGTGTGCGCTGCGCGGGCCACGGCGGCGGCGTCGCCCTCGGTCCGGGCGGCGGCGTCGGCCGCGGCGGCGGCCACGGTGAGGACCGTGCCCTCGACGGGCCGGGCGACGCCCTCGTACGCGGAGTCCACGGCGCGGCGCAGCGCGCGACCCAGGAGGTGACCCTGGTCACTCCCGCCGCTGTCCTTCAGCACCTCCGCCATGCCCCGGAACAGCTGCGCCAGGATCGTGCCGGAGTTCCCGCGCGCGCCGATCAGGGCGCCGTGGGCCATGGCCCGGACCGCTTCCGACAGGCCGGGGCGGGCGCCGGGCCCGGCGGTGGCGTGCGCCTCGAAGACCGCCTCGACGGCGCGGACCGCGGACTCGGCGGTCAGGTAGAGGTTGGTTCCGGTGTCGCCGTCGGCCACGGGATAGACGTTGATCGCGTCGATCTCCTCGCGGGCCCGGCCCAGGGCGTCGAGCGCCAGGGCGCACCAGGCGCGTACCGCGGCGGCGTCGAGCGGGTGCGGCACCTGGGGGTCCTCCTCGGGGTGGGTGGCGGTGGGCGGTGACCCGTGGGCACAGTAGTCGTGCGGGCCGCTCCACCGGGCCGGCCGGGCGGGATACGGGCCGGTCATGGTAGTTTCGTTGTCCTGGAGCGGTCGTTGTATGCTGCTCCGGTTGCCTGACGAGAGTCAGGCCATCCCCCTGACACTGCCGGTCGCTCTCTGAGATCTCGGCACGCAGGGATTCACCGTACGTGCCTGTCGTCCTCGCGTGAGCGAGGGTGACCCGTCTTTGGAGTAACCCGTGGCTGCCAACTGCGACGTCTGCGGCAAGGGGCCGGGCTTCGGCAACAACATCTCGCACTCGCACCGCCGTACCTCCCGCCGTTGGAACCCCAACATCCAGCGGGTGCGTGCGAAGGTCGGGGCGACGCCGAAGCGGCTCAACGTCTGCACCTCGTGCATCAAGGCCGGCAAGGTCTCGCGCTAGCGGCTTCGCGTCACGCGCAGCCCTTTCCGGTTGCTGAAGGCCGGCCCCCTGAGGGGGCCGGCTTTTTGCTGTGCCCCGGTCCCTCCCTTTCACCGATTCTTGCGGGGAGGGCCCCGCACCCCTGCAGCACGCTGCGCGCGCTGTCCTCAAACGCCGGACGGGCTGATTTCAGCCCGTCCGGCGTTTGAGGACAACCGCGCGGAGCGCGGTTTCGGGGGTCTGGGGGCTTGCCCCCAGGAATCGGCGAAGGGGCGGGACCGGGGCACAGCCCGCCGCAGGCGGACTCAGCGCAGCGCCCACCCGTGGTCCACCGGCCCGATCCCCTCCCCCAGCGGGAACCCGGCGGCGATCGCCCCGGTGACGTACTTCTTCGCCGCCCCCACCGCGTCCGGCACGGACAGCCCCTTCGCCAGCCCGCACGCGATCGCGCTCGCCAGCGTGCACCCCGTCCCGTGCGTATGCCGGTTGTCGTGACGCGGGGCACGCAACAGATGCTCCGACGTTCCGTCCGTCAGCAAGTCGACCGCGTCACCGGGCAGGTGACCGCCCTTGATCAGCACCCACCGCGGCCCGAAGGCCAACACGGCGTCCGCGGCCCGGCGGAGGTCCGCCTCGGACGTGACGTGGACGCCGGTGAGCCAGGCGGTCTCGTCCAGGTTGGGGGTGGCCACCGTGGCCAGGGGCAGCAGCTTCAGGCACAGAGCGTCCAGCGCCGACGCGGCGAGCAGCGGATCCCCGTGCTTGGAGACGCCCACGGGGTCGACCACGACGGGCGCCCCGACCCCCGTCAGCAACTCGGCGACGGTCTCCACCAGCTCCGCCGAGGCCAGCATCCCGGTCTTGACGGCCTGGACGCCGATGTCGTCGACGACGCTGCGGAACTGGGCCCGTACCGCCTCCGCGGGCAGCGGCCAGGCGCCCTGTACGCCGCGGGAGTTCTGGGCGGTGACGGCGGTGAGGACGCTCATGCCGTGCGTCCCCAGGGCGAGCATCGTCTTGAGGTCGGCCTGGATGCCGGCCCCGCCGCCGGAGTCGGAGCCGGCGACGGTCAGCACACGCGGGGGTATCGGCATGAACACCAACCTACGCGCCCCTCAGTCGTCCTCCGCCTCCGGCAGGTCCTCGTCGCCGAAGTGGTCCCAGCCGCCCGCCCGCTCCCAGGGCGCGCCGTCGACGGTCACCTGGGGCAGGGCGGACGGGTTGACCACCTCGCCGATCACCTTCCAGCGGGCGGGCAGCTTCACGTCCGGCGGGAAGGTGGCGACGATGGCGTGGTCCTCGCCGCCGGTGAGCACCCACTGGAGCGGGTCGACGCCCACGGCCTGCCCGATGTCGGACATCTGCGTGGGGACGTCGATGGCCGCCGTGTGCAGGTCGATCCGGACCTTGCTGGCCTCGGCGATGTGCCCGAGGTCGGCGATCAGCCCGTCGCTGACGTCGGTCATGGAGGTGGCGCCGAGCGAGGCGGCGGCCGGGCCCGCGTGGTACGGGGGTTCGGGACGGCGGTGCGCCTCCACGAAGGCCCGGGGGGAGCGGAAGCCCCGGGAGAGGACGGCGAGTCCGGCCGCCGACCAGCCGAGCCAGCCGGTGACCGCGACGACGTCGCCCGGCTGCGCGCCGGAGCGCATCACGGGTTCGTGGTTGCGGAGGTCGCCGAGGGCCGTGATGGACACGGTGATGGTCTCGCCGCGCACCACGTCCCCGCCGACCACCGCCGCGCCGGCGACCTGACATTCGTCGCGGATTCCGTCCATGAGCTCCACCGGCCAGGTGGCGGGGAGTTCGGCCGGGACGACGAGGGCGAGGAGCACGGCGGTCGGCACGGCGCCCATGGCGGCGATGTCGGCGAGGTTCTGGGCGGCGGCCTTGCGGCCCACGTCGTAGGCCGTGGACCAGTCGCGGCGGAAGTGCCGCCCCTCCAGGAGCACGTCCGTGCTGGCCACGACCCTCCGGTCGGGCGCTGCGACCACCGCGGCGTCGTCGCCCGGTCCGAGCCGGACGGCCGGGGTGGTGGTGAGCCGGGAGGTCAGCTCCCTGATGAGGCCGAACTCCCCCAACTCGCCGACGGTGCCTTTCACTGCGCTCCTCCTCGGAGTTTCCGGTGCTGTGGTCTCGCGGTTCCCGAGGAACCGCGCGCCGCGCAGGTGGCGCGGGTCTCCCCGTGCCGTGCGGCGGCGCGGTACGGTGGCGTCTCTTCTCCCCACATGATCCTCGAAGCCGCCCTGGAGGTTCCGTGGTACAGGCGTACATCCTGATCCAGACCGAGGTCGGCAAGGCGTCGACCGTGGCCGAAGTCATCTCGAAGATCAACGGCGTGATCCAGGCCGAGGACGTGACGGGTCCCTACGACGTCATCGTCCGCGCCCAGGCCGACACCGTGGACGCGCTCGGCCGGATGGTGGTCGCCAAGGTCCAGCAGGTGGAGGGCATCACCCGGACCCTGACCTGCCCGGTCGTCCACCTGTAGTCCCTCGTATGCTCGGCCGGTGAGCACTGTGTTCGCCCGTACCGTCCCATCCGTCCGTCCCCCCCGGCCGCGCCGGCGGGCCGCCCTGTCCTTCACGGCGGTCCTGCTGGGCGCGGCCGTCGGCTGCTCGGCGGCGGACGACGCCCCGCGTCCCGAGGTGCCGGCCCCGACCGGGCGCCAGGCGGCGCTCTGCCGGGCGCTGCACAAGGAGTTGCCGGACGAGGTGGGCGGGCTGAAGCGGCGCGCCACCGATCCCGTCTCGGACTTCACCGCCGCGTGGGGTGAGGGTCCGTGGATCGAGCTGCGCTGCGGGGTGCCGCGGCCGAAGATCTTCAACGACGTGCGGACGCAGGCCGTGGACATCGACGGGGTGAAGTGGTCGCCCGAGCGGCTGCCGGACGGGAGCATCCGCTGCACCACCCCTCTGCGGCCGGTGTACGTCGAGGTCACGCTGCCGAAGAAGGTGGTCGGCGACGGCGGCGACATGAGCGCGCTCGTCGATCTCGCCGCCGCCGTCCGGAAGGCGGTGCCGTCCGACGATCCGGACGACTCCCCCGCTCCGAAGACCCCCTAGCGCAGGCCCGTCGAACGGCGCAGCGCGGCCTGGAGGAGCCGGTCCACCAGCTCCGGGTACGTGACGCCGCTCTCCTGCCACATCCGCGGGTACATGGAGATGGGCGTGAAGCCCGGCATGGTGTTGATCTCGTTGATGACGAACTCGCCGTCCTCGGTGAGGAAGAAGTCCGCGCGGACCAGGCCCTCGCAGGAGACGGCCTCGAACGCCTGGACGGCCAGCTCCTGGACGCGGCGGGTCTGCTCGTCGGTCAGCGGCGCGGGGACGATGCCGGCGGCCGAGTCGATGTACTTGGCCTCGAAGTCGTAGAAGGAGTGCGCCTCCACCGGCGGGATCTCGGCGGGCACGCTGGCGCGCGGGCCGTCCTCGAACTCCAGGACCCCGCACTCGATCTCGCGGCCCCGCAGCAGGGCCTCGACGAGGATCTTGGGGTCGTGGCGGCGGGCCTCCTCGATGGCCTCGTCCAGGCCGGAGGCGTCGTCCACCTTGGTGATGCCGATGGACGAGCCGGCGCGGGCGGGCTTCACGAAGAGCGGCCAGCCGTGCTCGCCGGCGAAGTCCAGCACCTTGCGGCGGGCGGCCTCGCGGTCGCTCTCCCACTCACGCGGGCGGATCACCTCGTACGGGCCGACAGCCAGCCCGTAGGAGATGAAGATCCGCTTCATGTACTCCTTGTCCTGGCCGACGGCCGAGGCGAGCACACCGGCGCCCACGTAGGGGATGCCGGCCAGTTCCAGCATGCCCTGGAGGGTGCCGTCCTCCCCGTAGGGGCCGTGCAGCATCGGGAAGACCACGTCGACCTCGCCGAGCGCCTTGGGCACCGAGCCGGGCTCGGCGTAGACGACCTCGCGGTTGGCGGGGGCGACGGGCAGCACGACCTCGCCCTCCGACGACTCGGCGAGCCGGTCGACGCTGGGCAGCGTACGGCCGGAGATGGCCATCCGCTCGGGGTCGTCGGTGGTCAGCGCCCAACGGCCGTCCTGCGTAATGCCGATCGGCAGCACGTCGTACTTGGTGCGGTCGATCGCGCGCAGCACCGCGCCGGCGGTGACCACGGAGATGGCGTGCTCGGAACTGCGGCCGCCGAAGACGACCGCGACGCGCGGCTTGCGGCCGGGGCTCTGGGTGGGGTTCTCGCTGCTCATATCGCGTTGAGCGTACCTGGTGACCCCGCCGGTCTCAGTGCCGCTCCGGCTTGGCGCTGCGCGCCATCAGCTCCTTCAGGGCGACCATGGGCGGCTTGCCCTCGTGCACGATGCCCACGACCGTCTCGGTGATCGGCATGTCGACATGGTGCCTGCGCGCCAGATCGAGCACCGACTCGCAGGACTTGACGCCCTCCGCCGTCTGCTTGGTGACGGCGATGGTCTCCTCCAGGCTCAGCCCGCGGCCGAGGTTGCGGCCGAAGGTGTTGTTGCGGGAGAGCGGTGAGGAGCAGGTGGCGACGAGGTCGCCCATCCCGGCGAGTCCGGCGAAGGTGTGCGCGTCGGCGCCCATCGCCAGGCCGAGCCGGGTGGTCTCGGCGAGGCCGCGGGTGATGAGGGACGCCTTGGCGTTGTCGCCCAGGCCCATGCCGTCGGCGATGCCGACCGCGAGGGCGATGACGTTCTTGACGGCGCCGCCGAGCTCGCAGCCGACGACGTCGGTGTTGGTGTAGGGACGGAAGTACGCGGTGTGGCAGGCGGCCTGGAGGCGCTTGGCGACCTCCTCGTCGCGGCAGGCGACGACGGCGGCGGCGGGCTGCCGGTCGGCGATCTCCTTGGCCAGGTTGGGGCCGGTGAGGACGGCGACCCGGTCCGGCGAGACCCCGGCGACCTCCTCGATGACCTCGCTCATCCGCTTGGCGGTGCCGAGTTCGACGCCCTTCATCAGGGAGACGAGCACGGTGTCGTCGGCCAGCAGGGGCTTCCAGGCGGCGAGGTTGCCGCGGAGCGTCTGGGAGGGCACGGCCAGGACGGTGAACGCGGCCCCGGCGGCGGCCTCGGCGGGGTCGGTGGTGGCCCGTACGGCGGAGGGCAGCTCGACGCCGGGGAAGTAGTCCGGGTTGGCGCCCTTGTTGACGGCGTCCACGACGGCGGCGCGGCGGCCCCACATGGTCACCTCGCAGCCGGCGTCCGCGAGGATCATCGCGAAGGCGGTGCCCCAGGATCCGGTGCCGAAGACGGCGCAGCGCGTCACTTGCCGTCCTCCTCGCGGCCGGTGCCGGCCTGTCGGCGGGCGGCGGCGGCCGCCCGGGCCTTCTTGAGGGTGTACGGCTCGGCGGGGGCCGGCTCGTCGCGGAGTTCGGCGAGGAGTTCGGTGATCGCGGTCATGATCTTGTCGGTGACCGCGCGGAGCACCTCGGCGGTCGGCTCCTTGTCGTGGAACTCGCTGAGGTCCACGGGCGGGCCGGCCATCACCTTGAGGGTCTTGCGCGGGAAGAGGCGGACCTTCTTCTCCTTGGCGTAGGGCGGCATGGCCTCGTGGGCGCCCCACTGGGCGACCGGGATGACGGGCGCCTTGGTGAGCAGGGCGACCCGGGCGGCGCCGGTCTTGCCCTCCATGGGCCACAGGTCGGGGTCGCGGGTCAGGGTGCCCTCGGGGTAGAAGGCCACGCACTCGCCCTTGTTGATGGCGTCGACGGCGGCGCGGAAGGCGTTGGCCGCGTCGGTGCTCTCGCGGTAGACGGGGATCTGCCCGGTGCCGCGCAGCAGGGTGCCGACGAAGCCGTTGCGGAAGAGGCCGGCCTTGGCCAGGAAGCGGGGGACCCGCCCGGTGTTGTACTGGAAGTGGGCGTAGGAGAGCGGGTCCAGATACGAGTTGTGGTTGATGGCGGTGATGAAGCCGCCGTCGGCGGGAATGTGCTCCATTCCGCGCCACTCCCGCTTGAACAGAACCACGAGCGGCGGTTTCGCCAACACCGCCGTAAAGCGGTACCAGAAGCCGATTCTGTGGCGGGACACCCGTACACCCTTCTCTTGGGACCTGGAAGCTTCCACGGGCCTGCTGCTCTCCCGGGGCCGGACAAGTGTGGCGCCAGGTACCCGGTCTGTCGAGAACACCGTAACCCCGTGCCCCTCCGGCGGCAGCGGCCGGAGTCCCGGAGCGGCGGCGCGCGGCCGAGGGCGACAATGGGGCCGGCAGGGGCCGGTGGCGACCGGGGAGGCCCGGGTGTACCGAGAAGAGGGAGTGCCGTGCGCTGGACGCTGGTGGTGCCGCTGAAGCCGCTGGCGCGGGCCAAGAGCCGGCTGGCGGCGGCCGTGGGCGCCGGATCCGGTGCGAGCCGGCCCGCGCTGGCGCTGGCCTTCGCGCTGGACACGGTGGAGGCCGCGCTGTCGTGCGCGGCGGTACGGGATGTGGTGGTCGTCACCGACGACCCGCTGGCCGGGGCGGAACTGCGGGCGGCCGGAGCCCGCACGGTCGCCGAACCGGCGGGCGGCGGTGGCCTCAACGCGGCGCTCGCGCACGGGGCGCGGACGGTCCGGGCGCACCGCCCGCGGGCGGGCGTGGCGACGCTGAACGCGGATCTCCCGGCGCTGCGCCCGGTGGAACTCGGGCGGGTGCTCGATTCGGCGGCGGAATTCCCGCGCGCATTTCTCGCGGATGCCGAGGGAATCGGGACGACGCTGTTGGCGGCGGCTCCCGGAATGCTTTTGGCGCCGGCGTTCGAGGGCCGCTCGCGCGCCCGGCACCGGGCTTCCGGGGCGCGGGAAATCGGGTTGCCGGGGGTCGATTCCGTGCGCCGGGACGTGGACACACCGGCGGACCTCCGGGCCGCACTGGCCCTGGGCGTGGGGCCCCGCACGGCCGCGGCCGCCGGGGCGTGGGCCGCCGTCGGGCCGCCCGGCCCGGCGACGGACTAGGCTCTCGGACATGCAGGCCACCGCGTACACCTACGACCCCGAGACCCGCTGCGGAAGCGTTCTCCTCGACGACGGCACCCCGGTGCCGTTCGACGCCGGGGCGTTCGACGCGGGCGGTCTGCGGCTGTTGCGGCCGGGGCAGCGGGTGCGGATCGAGCTGGCGGACGCGGCGGACGGAAGCACGGGCGAGCCGGGGCGGCGGCGTGTGACGTTGGTGACGCTGCAGACCTTCTGACGCCCGGACGGCTTTCCGTGGCGCCGTGGCGCTTCCACGGTCCCCTGGCGGCCGGTGTGAACTCCCCCGGCCCCTCCGGCATCAGGGAGACCCCGGAGCGGGCGCGAGAGGCTCCAGGGGCCGTACAGCGACCCGTACGGGCCCCGCGCGGCACGGCGCTCCCGGCTTTCGCGGCTTTCCCCGCCTCAACGCACCGCGGGCCGGGCTCCCCGAAGGGAGCCCGGCCCGGCGCGTGACGCCGTCAGCGGCTTTTTACTTCTTCTTGGCCGCGGCCTTCTTGGCGGTGGTCTTGCGCGCCGTGGTCTTGCGCGCCGGAGCCTTGGTCGCCGTGGCCTTCTTCGCCGGGGCGGTCTTCTTCGCCGTGGTCTTCTTGGCCGCGGCTGCGGTCGTCTTCTTCGCCGGCGCCGCCTTCTTCGCCGCTGCCGCCTTGGTGGCGGGTGCGGTCTTCTTGGCGGTGGTCTTCTTCGCCGCCGCCGTGGTCTTCTTGGCGGTGGTGGCCTTGGTGGCGGTGGTCGCCTTCTTCGCCGTGGTCGCCTTCTTGGCGGCCGTCTTCTTGGCGGTGGCCTTCTTGGCCGCGGCCTTGGTGGTGGCCTTGCCACCGGAAAGGCTGCCCTTGGGCGCCTTCTTCACCGCGACCTCGCCGCCCTTGGGCAGCTTCTTCGAGCCGCTCACCAGGTCCTTGAAGCCCTGACCGGCGCGGAAGCGGGGCACCGAGGTCTTCTTGACCCGGACGCGCTCGCCGGTCTGCGGGTTGCGGGCGTAACGGGCCGGGCGGTCGACCTTCTCGAACGAACCGAAGCCGGTGACCGAGACCCGGTCGCCGGCGACGACCGCACGAACGATCGCGTCGAGTACCGCGTCGACCGCGTCAGCGGCCTGCTGACGGCCGCCGAGCTTGTCGGCAATCGCTTCAACGAGCTGCGCCTTGTTCACGTCTTCCCCTTCGGAGACACCTGCTGGAATTTGTTCCAGCGTTTTCGCACGTTAGGCAGATATATACCGCAAATCAAACACGAAACGGTCTAATCACCCTTGTGCCGCAACGAACCCGACCCATCACGGAGTTCCGTCGGTGCCGCGCTCTGAAGGGAAACGGCCCTCGTCGAGGTCCTTCATCAGCCGGTCCAGACGCATTGCCGCGCCTGAGAGATCGTGTTTTGCCACGGCCGTGATGGCCAGCAGCTTCCGGGACAGCGCCATCCGTACGCCCTCCGGGACTTGCAGTGCGCGCACTCGGGAGTGCGCTTCCTTGAGTTGGTCGGCGACGAGCCGGTAGAGCCCGAGTTGGCTGTCGCGTTCCATGCACCGATTGTGCCATCTGAGGCGAGTTGTCGCCTCACAGGGCCTCAACAACGCGGTGCGCCCCCTGTCCGAAGACAGGGGGCGCATCATGCCAAACCTGGGGTGAACAGCGGAAATCGAGGGTGGTTCCGGGGCCTGGGCGCTGGGCCGAACGGGCGGGAAATCGGGCCCCGGAGCGGCCGGTAAACGGCCTCAGACCTGGGCCGTGGACGGCTTGTGGGACGGCCGGCGGGTCTCGAAGGCGGCGATGGCGGACTCGTGCCGGAGGGTCAGCCCGATGTCGTCCAGCCCCTCCAGCAACCGCCACCGGGCGTTCTCGTCAAGGCTGAAATCGGCCGTGATGCCCTCGGCCCGCACCTGACGGGCGACGAGGTCCACGGTGACCTCCGCGGTGGGGTCGGCCTCGGTCAGCTCCCACAGCCGCTCGACGGTCTCCTGCGGCAGGACGACCGTCAGCAGACCGTTCTTGAGCGAGTTACCCCGGAAGATGTCCGCGAACCGTGCGGAGATCACGGCTTTGAAGCCGAAGTTCTGCAGCGCCCACACCGCGTGCTCGCGGGAGGAGCCGGTGCCGAAGTCCGGTCCGGCGACCAGCACGGAGGCGCCCGCGCGGGCGGGGTCGTTGAGGACGAAGTCCGGGTCCTTGCGCCACGCCTCGAAGAGGCCGTCCTCGAAACCGTCGCGGGTGACCTTCTTCAGCCAGTGCGCCGGGATGATCTGGTCCGTGTCCACGTTGCTGCGGCGCAGCGGCACGGCCCGGCCGGTGTGTGCGGTGAACGCTTCCATGAGCTGCTCTTCCTCGTGGGTGGGGTGCTGGGGTGGGGTGCGCCGCGCCGCTCAGGCGGCGAGCACCGGGCCGGCCGGCAGGTCGGCGGGCGAGGCGAGCCGGCCGAGCACGGCGGTGGCGGCGGCGACCTGCGGCGAGACCAGGTGCGTCCGGCCGCCCTTGCCCTGCCTGCCCTCGAAGTTGCGGTTGGAGGTCGACGCCGACCGCTCGCCCGGCGCCAGTTGGTCGGGGTTCATGCCCAGGCACATCGAGCAGCCGGCGTGCCGCCACTCGGCGCCCGCCGCGGTGAACACCGCGTCGAGCCCCTCCTGGACCGCCTGCAGCGCCACCCGGACGGACCCGGGGACGACCAGCATCCGCACCCCGTCGGCGACCGCGCGGCCGCGCAGCACGTCCGCGGCGGCCCGCAGGTCCTCGATCCGGCCGTTGGTGCAGGAGCCTACGAAGACGGTGTCCACGGCGATGTCGCGGAGCGCCTGACCGGCCGTCAACCCCATGTACTCCAGGGCGCGTTCGGCGGCGGAGCGCTCCGAAGCGTCCTCGTACGAAGCGGGGTCGGGGACGGCTGCCGACAGCGGCGCGCCCTGCCCCGGGTTGGTGCCCCAGGTGACGAACGGGGAGAGGGCGGAGGCGTCGATGACGACCTCGCGGTCGAAGACGGCGTCGTCGTCGGTGCGCAGGGTGCGCCAGTGGGCGACGGCGGCGTCCCAGTCGGCGCCCTGGGGGGCGTGCGGGCGGTCCTTCAGATAGGCGAACGTGGTCTCGTCCGGGGCGATCATGCCCGCCCGGGCGCCGGCCTCGATGGACATGTTGCAGACGGTCATCCGGGCCTCCATCGAGAGCTTCTCGATCGCGGACCCGCGGTACTCGATGACATGACCCTGGCCGCCGCCGGTGCCGATCTCCGCGATGACGGCGAGGATCAGGTCCTTCGCGGTGACCCCTTCGGGCAGTTCGCCCTCGACCGTGACGGCCATGGTCCTGAACGGCGACATGGGCAGCGTCTGGGTGGCGAGGACGTGCTCGACCTGGCTGGTGCCGATGCCGAAGGCGAGGGCGCCGAACGCGCCGTGGGTGGAGGTGTGGCTGTCCCCGCAGACCACGGTGGTGCCGGGGTGCGTCAGTCCCAGCTGCGGTCCCACCACGTGGACGACGCCCTGCTCGACGTCGCCCAGCGGGTGCAGCCGGACGCCGAACTCGGCGCAGTTGCGGCGGAGGGTCTCCAGCTGGGTGCGCGAGACCGGGTCCGCGATGGGCTTGTCGATGTCGAGGGTGGGGGTGTTGTGGTCCTCGGTGGCGATGGTCAGGTCGGTGCGGCGCACCGGCCGGCCCGCCTTGCGCAGTCCGTCGAACGCCTGGGGGCTGGTGACTTCGTGCAGCAGGTGGAGATCGATGTAGAGGAGGTCGGGCTCGCCCTCGGCGCGCGCCACGACGTGCTCTTCCCAGACCTTCTCGGCCAGTGTGCGTCCCATCGCTGTCCCTCCGGATCGGGGTGCCGTGGGTACAGGTTGGCGGCTTCCGGGAAAACGTGAACTTGCGTTTCATAGTGTGAGACGCGAGTATCGTTGCATGGACAATTCTGGTGGCGCCTCGAGCGGAGTGGGCGTACTCGACAAAGCGGCCCTGGTGCTGAGCGCCCTGGAGTCGGGTCCGGCGACGCTCGCCGGGCTGGTGACGGCCACCGGGCTGGCGCGTCCGACGGCGCACCGGCTCGCGGTGGCCCTGGAGCACCACCGCATGGTGGCGCGCGACATGCAGGGCCGGTTCATCCTCGGCCCGCGGCTGAGCGAACTCGCGGCGGCGGCCGGCGAGGACCGGCTGCTGGCCACGGCGGGCCCGGTGCTCACGCACCTCCGGGACGTGACGGGCGAGAGCGCCCAGCTCTACCGGCGCCAGGGCGACATGCGCATCTGCGTCGCCGCGGCGGAACGGCTGTCCGGACTGCGGGACACGGTCCCCGTCGGCTCCACCCTCCCCATGAAGGCCGGCTCGGCCGCCCAGGTCCTCATGGCCTGGGAGGAACCGGAGCGGTTGCACCGCGGGCTGCAGGGGGCTCGCTTCACGGCCACGGCGCTTTCGGGTGTGCGGCGGCGGGGTTGGGCGCAGTCGATCGGGGAGCGGGAGCCGGGTGTGGCGTCCGTCTCCGCGCCGGTGCGGGGGCCTTCGAATCGGGTGGTGGCGGCCGTGTCGGTGTCCGGGCCGATCGAGCGCCTTACTCGTCATCCCGGCCGGATGCACGCTCAGGCGGTGCTGGACGCGGCGGTGCGGCTGACGGAGGCGTTGCGGCGCAACGGGTGAGGGTGCCCCGGTCCCTCCCCCAGAGGGGGCACCCCCATTCGCCGTTTCCTGGGGGCAAGCCCCCAGCCCCCCTTTCGCGGCTCCGCCGCTCGTCCTCAAGCGCCGGACGGGCTGAAAGTCAGCCCGTCCGGCGCTTGAGGACAACCGCGCGGAGCGCGGTTTCGGGGGTGCGCGGGCCCGCCCCCGCAAGAAACGGTGAAAGGGCGGGACCGGGGCTCAGCCCGCCGCAGGCGCAGCCAGCCGCTCCGCGGCCCGCTCGCCCCGCCGGGCCACGGGCTCGACCCCGTAAGCGGCCCCGAGCCCATGCCGCGGCATCCCGCTGTAGACCGTCTCGTACGCCCCCTCCGGCACGACGTACGTCTCGTGCCAGATCCCCACCCGCCCCGCCGCCCCCCGCGCCCGCCGGTTGAAAGCGGCCCACGCCGGCCGGTGCGGCCGGTCCCCGTCGGCCGCGTAGGCGAGCAGCTTCTCGCGCGACTCCCAGTACTGCAGCACCGTGTACTCCCGCGGCCCGGCCGTCAGGAGCCGGTACCCCAGCAGCCCGGCGGACGGATCCCGGTCGAGTTCGGCCAGCATCCGCCGCATCGCCCCGAACACCGGTATCCAGTGGCGCACCGAGCGCCAGCGGTTGATCCGCATACCGATCAGGAAGACGACCACGTCCCCTTCGGCCGCCGCCGTGACCCGGCCCGCGATCGGTGACTTGCCCATGGCGTTACCCCCACCCCTCGTTGGATAGCGGCGCTATCCATGCTTGGATAGTGACACTATCCAAGGAGGGGCGCAAGAGCCATGCGACTGGCCGAGCTCAGTGAGCGCAGCGGCGTTCCCGCCGCGACGATCAAGTACTACCTGCGGGAGGGCCTGTTGCAGCCGGGCCGCCGGGTGTCGGCGACGCAGGCCGCGTACGACGAGGGCCACCTGCGGCGGCTGCGGCTGGTGCGGGCGCTGATCCAGGTGGGCGGGGTGTCGGTGGCCGACGCGCGGGAGGTGATCGCCGCGGCGGAGGACACGTCCCTGGACCACCACACGCGCCTGGGAGCGGCCACCTGGGCCCTGCCGGGGGTGCCGGCGCCGGACAGCGGCGACGAGGCGGCGGAGGCCGCCCGCGGGGCGGTGGACGGCGTGCTCGCGCGGCTGGGCTGGGACCCGGAGCGGGTGGAGGTCGCGGCCTCGCCCGCCTACCGGACGCTGCTGCACTCCGTGGCGGCCCTGGCCCGGCTGGGCTACCCGTGCGGCACGGAGCACCTGCTGCCGTACGGGCGGCTGGCCGCGGAACTCGCCGTCACCGATCTCGACCTGGTGTTCGCGGAGCCGACGGTGGACGGGCAGGTGGAGGCGGCGGTGGCGCTCACCGTGCTCTACGAGCCGGTGCTGCTCAGCCTGCGGCGCCTGGCGCACGCCGAGGAGTCGGCGCGGCGGATCGGGGGCGGCGGAGGCGAGGGCGACGGGCCCGCGGGCCTCAGCCGACCGACTCCGGCAGCCGGAGACCGGGAGTCCGGTCCCAGCCGATGAGCGTGATGACCTCGCACAGCCGCGGCGCCAGGCCGGTGAGTTCGACGGAGCGGTGGCGGGCGGCGCGGGCCCGGGCGAAGGTCATCAGCAGCCGGAGGCCGCCCAGGTCGGGGAACTCGACGCCGGACATCTCCAGGCGGAGGTCGCCGCGGACCCCGGCCACCGAGCGCAGGGCGTCCCGCAGCTGCCGGTGGGAGGAGGCGTCGACCCGGCCCTCCAGGCGCAGGCCGGGCGGCCGGTAGGTGCGGACGACGAGCAGGTCGGCGGTCCTGACCAGCGGATCGGGGCCCACGCCGCGGGTGTGGGCCGACGCGGCGGCGTCCAGCGCCTCGGGAGCGCAGTGCCGGACGTCGTACTGGCAGACGGCCAGCGCGCGGCCGGCGGCGAACTCCTCGCCGAGCAGGGACTCGTACCGCAGCAGCCGGCGCACGTCGCGTCCGTCCTGCGGAGCCGGGCAGGGCTCCCCCGCGATGCGCAGCGCGCGGTAGCCCTCCGCGTGGGAGCGGGTGGCGGCGGCGCGTAACCGGTCCCGCAGGGCGGCGGGCTCCAACGGGCCTTCGGGGGTGCGGAGTTCGTCGAGGGGGACCACCTCCACGCCGGTGCGCGGGGCCGGCAGCCGGTACCGGTCCAGCAGGGCCGCGGGGTCGTGGGGGTCCCGGCGGCCGGCCAGGTAGAGGATCTTGTCCTGGGCGTCCAGGCCGCCGCGGACGAACTCCCGCAGCACCGCGGTCCGCTCCTCGTCGGAGGCGAAGAGCAGGCAGGCGTGGTCGCCCGGCCGGAGGTCGCCGACGGGGGTCCGGTGGAGCGCGCCACGGGGAAGGGCCATGCGGGGAATTATGGCGACGGCGCCCCGGGGCGAGAAGAGCGCACGGGGGCGGGAAACGGGAAATGCCCCCCGCGTATCGCGGAGGGCATTTCCCTGTGCGTACCCCCGACCGGATTCGAACCGGCGCTACCGCCTTGAGAGGGCGGCGTGCTAGGCCGCTACACAACGGGGGCTTGCTCTGTTGCAGACCCGAAAGTCTTGCGCTGGGCTACCAGGACTCGAACCTAGACTAAATGAACCAGAATCACTCGTGCTGCCAATTACACCATAGCCCATGGTGATGACCAGTACCCCCGACCGGATTCGAACCGGCGCTACCGCCTTGAGAGGGCGGCGTGCTAGGCCGCTACACAACGGGGGCCCTAGCGATCCATCGACATCGCCTCCGGAATTCTCCGGATGGTGACGGATTCAGGATCAGTACCCCCGACCGGATTCGAACCGGCGCTACCGCCTTGAGAGGGCGGCGTGCTAGGCCGCTACACAACGGGGGCTCGCACTTCGCGTTTTGCGCTTTCGCGCGGTTTCTACTTTATCAGTAGATTTGCCAGAGAATTTCCAGTGAATTTCTCTTGCTGGGGTACCAGGACTCGAACCTAGACTAAGTGAACCAGAATCACTCGTGCTGCCAATTACACCATACCCCACCAGAACTCGACCCCCCTGAAGGGGTCTTGCTCGGCTCGCGCCCTCCGCTCCGGCCTCTCGGCCCTCCCGGGCGGCGCAGGAAGAACATTACCCGAAGGTGGACGGGGCACCAAAATCGATAACCCGGGCCGGTGCCCGGGCCCGCCCCCGGAACACGGCGAAGGGCCCCGGAGGCCGCGCAAGGCGGCTTCCAGGGCCCTTCGGGGCGCGGGCGGGGGCCGTCAGGCCGCCAGCTTCGCCAGGGCGGCGTCGACGCGCTCCAGCGTCCGCTCGCGGCCGAGGACCTCCAGCGACTCGAAGAGCGGCAGGCCGACCGTACGGCCGGTGACGGCCACCCGGACCGGGGCCTGTGCCTTGCCCAGCTTGAGGCCGTGCTCCTCGCCGGCGGCGACGACGGCGGCCTTCAGGGCCTCGGCGTTCCACTCGGCGGCGGCCAGCTTCTCGCGGGCGGTCCTGAGCAGGGCGTCCGAGCCCTCCTTCATGGCCTTGGTCCAGGACGCCTCGTCCTCCACCGGCCGGTCGAGGAAGAGGAAGTCCACGTTGGCCGTGATGTCGGAGAGGACCGTGAGGCGGGTCTGGGCCAGCGGGGCCAGCTCCGCGAAGGCGGCGGCGTCGAACGCCTCGGGCGCCCAGGGGGCGTGCGGGGCGCGCAGCCAGGGCTCGCAGGCCGCGACGAAGTCCTTCACGTCCAGCCGGCGGATGTGGTCGGCGTTGATCGCCTCGGCCTTCTTGAGGTCGAAGCGGGCCGGGTTGGCGTTGACGTCCTTGATGTCGAACGCCGCGACCATCTCGTCCATCGAGAAGAGGTCCTGGTCGGCCGAGAGGGACCAGCCGAGCAGCGAGAGGTAGTTGAGCAGGCCCTCGGGCAGGAAGCCGCGCTCCCGGTAGAGGTTGAGGGAGGACTGCGGGTCGCGCTTGGAGAGCTTCTTGTTGCCCTCGCCCATGACGTACGGCAGGTGGCCGAACTCCGGGACGGCCTTGGCGACGCCCAGCTCCATCAGCGCCTTGTAGAGGGCGATCTGGCGGGGGGTGGAGGACAGCAGGTCCTCGCCGCGCAGGACGTGGGTGATCTCCATCAGCGCGTCGTCGACCGGGTTGACGAGCGTGTACAGCGGGGCGCCGTTGGCCCGGACGATGCCGAAGTCCGGCACGTTCTCCGGGGTGAAGGTGAGCTCGCCGCGGACCAGGTCGGTGAAGGTGATCGGCTCGTCGGGCATCCGGAAGCGGACGATCGACGGGCGGCCCTCGGCCTCGTAGGCGGCCTTCTGCTCGGGGCTCACGACCCGGCACTTGCCGTCGTAGCCGGACGGCTTGCCGGCGGCGCGGGCGGCCTCGCGGCGGGCGTCGAGCTCCTCGGCGGTGCAGTAGCAGTGGTACGCGTGGCCGGCGGCCAGCAGCTTCTCCGCGACGTCGCGGTAGATGTCCATGCGCTGCGACTGGCGGTAGGGCGCGTGGGGGCCGCCGACCTCGGGGCCCTCGTCCCAGTCGAAGCCCAGCCAGCGCATCGCGTCGAGGAGCTGCTCGTACGACTCCTCGGAGTCGCGGGCCGCGTCGGTGTCCTCGATGCGGAAGACCAGGGTGCCGCCGTGGTGGCGGGCGAACGCCCAGTTGAAGAGGGCGGTGCGGACCAGGCCCACGTGGGGGTTGCCGGTCGGCGAGGGACAGAAACGTACGCGGGGGGGTACCCCCTGCTCGAGCGAAGTCGAGAGCTTGGGGGAGTTCGCGTTAGCCACGCTTGATCACCTTGTTGGTGAGAGTGCCGATGCCTTCGATGGTGACGGCGACCTCGTCGCCGTCGTGCAGGGGTCCGACCCCGGCGGGGGTGCCGGTGAGGACGACGTCGCCGGGGAGCAGCGTCATCGCCTCGGTGATGTGGACGATGAGCTCCTCGACGGAGCGCAGCATCTGGGCGGTGCGGCCGCTCTGCCGCAGCTCGCCGTTGACCGTGCAGGTGATCGCCAGGTCGCCCGGGTCGATCTCGGTCTCGATCCAGGGGCCGAGCGGGCAGGAGGAGTCGAAGCCCTTGGCGCGGGCCCACTGCTTCTCGCGCTGCTGGACGTCGCGGGCGGTGACGTCGTTGGCACAGGTGTAGCCGAGGATGACGTCCTTGACGCGCTCGCGCGGGACCTCGCGGCACATGCGGCCGATGACCACGGCCAGCTCGGCCTCGTGGTGGAGGTCGCTGCTGAAGGAGGGGTACGCGATGGGGTCGCCCGGGCCGACGACGGAGGTCGACGGCTTGAAGAAGGCGACGGGCACCTCGGGCACCTCGTTGCCCAGCTCGGCGGCGTGCTCGGCGTAGTTGCGGCCGATGGCCACGACCTTGCTGGGCAGGACGGGCGGGAGCAGGCGGACCTTGCTCAGCGGGACCTTGGTCCCGGAGCGTTCGAAGTCGCCGTAGGGAATGCCCTTGATGATGTCGAGGACGGGACCGCCCTCGGTGGAGGCGTCCCCCTCGACCACGCCGTAGCCGACGTTGCCGTCGATGGAGAATCTGGCGATGCGCACGGGAAGCTGAGCCCCTCACTGATCCGGCCGGAGTCTGACACTTCAGGCTATCGCGGGGGCCGTGCGCGCTCGGTGCGCGGCGTTCGGCCGGGCGATCCGGGTGGTCCGGACCGGTGCCGGGACGGCCGAGGGGCCCGCCGGATCCGGCGGGCCCCTCGGGGGCTCCTGGGGCGCGCGGCCCGTCAGTCCTCGACCAGGACCGGCGCGGGGGCGGTCATCAGGACGGTGCGGCGCGGGTTGGCGGTGACCGTGGGGAGCTCGACCGCGTGCTGCGGGCGCTCGGCCTCGAAGAGCGCCTTGGTGTCCTTGAGGTGCGCGAGCGTGGTGCGGCGCGGGTTGGCGGTCTTCCGGGAGGGGCTGGTGGTCTTCACTGTGCGGTTGCCTCGCGTTGTCTCTGGTGTCGTCGTCGCGGTCGTCGGTGTCTCGTCGCGGCCGTCGCGGGCTTCGGGGGCGGCCGGCCGCGGCCTCGCGGGTCGCCCGCGGATCCGGCGGTCGTCACGTCCGCGGGTCGTCACGTCCGCGCAAGGATCCAGGCTAGGCGCGCCCTTCCCCGCCATACCGAGCAGGATGCGGGGTGTCACCTGTGAGTTTCCTCACGAACCTCAAGATAAATGCCGCATAACCGGCACCTGTCCCGCCCGTACGAAACGGACATCGCCGGACTGAAGCTGACGTTCCGCTCCTGATCATGGCGACTGGGACAGGTCGCTCAGCGCGACAAGCCATGGAGCATTCGCCCGCGTAAGTCCGAATTGATAGGAGTGGACCCTCCACGGAGAGCGACAGGGCGGGCTACCGTCCGTCACCGATCCGCGGTGGGGCGCACCGGCCTTGTTGGCGCATCCGGCACTGTGCTGGAATTCCACGGACCGCCAGGGGGGCACCGCGGTCCCCCCACGACTCGACACCGTTCCTCCGCTCGCCGGGGGAACGCCTGGTCCAGAGGTTGCGACGCTAGTGCAGGGACGTTTCAAGAGGGATGGCAGCGCTGCGGCCGAGCCGGAGCCGCACGGTGCGGCGACAGGCGGCGACCGCGGCACGCCCGTCGACGCGCCGGCCGGCGGCGAATCCGCCGACGGCCCCAAGGGAAAGGGCAAGGCGAAGGTCCCCAGCGGGCCGGGCTCACGAATAGCCCTGCGCAACTGGCGAATCAGTACCCGCCTGGTCTCCCTGCTCGCCCTGCCCGTCGTCGCCGCGACGACCCTGGGTGCGCTGCGTATCGAGAGCTCGCTGCAGGACGTCGATCAGCTCGATCACATGAAGCTGCTGACCGACATGACCAGCGTGGCCACCGACCTCGCCAACGCCCTGCAGGAGGAGCGCGACCGGTCCGCCGCCCCGCTGATCCTCAAGGACGAGAAGAACGACGACGTCGTGGCGCCGCGCCAGCGGACCGACAAGGCGATCGAGGAGTTCAAGAAGCTCACCGAGCGGGTCAAGCCCGACGACGACACCACCGTCGGCGTCAACGCCACGCTGGTGGAGATCACCCGGCAGCTCCAGGACATCCAGAAGTACCGCTCCGCCGCGTACAAGGACCCGGACCAGGTCTCGCGGACCGTCAACGCCTACAACGGCCTCGTCACCTCGCTGATCACGCTCTCCCAGGACATGGCCCTGGCGTCCAGCAACAGCGAGATGATCGCCTCCACCCGCGCCCTGGCCTCGTTCTCCTCCGCCAAGGAGTACGCGTCCATGCAGCGCGCGCTGATCAGCGCCGGTCTCGCCCGCTCGCCGCACGAGCTCTCCCCGAACGACCGCCTCTTCGGCCAGTCCGCGTTCAGTGGTGAGGACCAGGCGTACAAGCGCTTCCTCCGCGTGCACGGCGACACGGACCGGGAGCTGCTCCAGGGTCTGAACGGCGGCACCTACGACATCTCGCAGGCCAACGCCTACGCCGAGCGCGTGCTGATGCGCGGCGACGGCCTGCGCGGCGCGGACAGCCTCACGTACCGCGACTGGTTCGACCGCGACAGCGTCAAGATCGCGGAAATGTCCAAGATCGAGACCACGCTCCTCAACGAGATGGAGCAGAAGGCCCTCGAACTCCGCGACGACGCCCAGCAGGAGGCGTACCTCAACGGTGCGCTGATCATCCTCGTCCTCGGCATCTCGCTGGTCGGCGCCTTCGTCGTGGCCCGGTCCATGGTGCGCTCGCTGCGCCGGCTCCAGGACACCGCGCAGAAGGTCGCCCAGGAGCGCCTGCCCGAGCTGGTCAAGCAGCTCTCCGAGGCCGACCCGCAGGACGTGGACACCTCCGTCGAGTCCGTCGGCGTGCACAGCCGCGACGAGATCGGCAAGGTGGCCGCGGCCTTCGACGACGTGCACCGCGAGGCCGTCCGCCTCGCCGCCGAGCAGGCCCTCCTCCGGGGCAACGTCAACGCGATGTTCACCAACCTCTCGCGGCGGTCGCAGGGCCTCATCCAGCGTCAGCTCTCGCTCATCTCCGAACTGGAGTCCCGCGAGGCCGACCCGGACCAGCTGTCCTCGCTGTTCAAGCTCGACCACCTCGCGACCCGTATGCGCCGGAACGGTGAGAACCTCCTCGTTCTCGCCGGTGAAGAGCCCGGCCGCCGGTGGACCCGGCCGGTCCCGCTCGTCGACGTGCTCCGCGCCGCCGCGTCCGAGGTGGAGCAGTACGAGCGCATCGAACTCACCGGTGTGCCGCCGACCGAGGTCGCCGGCCGCGTCGTCAACGACCTCGTGCACCTCCTCGCCGAGCTGCTGGAGAACGCCACGTCGTTCTCCTCCCCGCAGACCAAGGTCAAGGTCACCGGTCACGCCCTGCCCGACGGCCGGGTGCTGGTCGAGATCCACGACACCGGCATCGGCCTGTCCCAGGAGGACCTGGCGGCGATCAACGAGCGGCTGGCCAGCCCGCCGACCGTGGACGTCTCCGTCTCCCGGCGCATGGGCCTGTTCGTGGTCGGCCGCCTGTCCCTGCGACACGGCATCCGCATCCAGCTCCGCCCGTCGGACTCCGGCGGCACCACCGCGCTCGTCATGCTGCCGGTCGACGTCGCCCAGGGCGGCAAGAAGCCCGGCCCCGGCGCGCCCGGCGGCCCCGGCCTGCCCGGTGGCGGCGCCCCCGGCGGCATGCCCGGCACGGGCGTCCCGGGTGCGCCTGGCGTCCCCGGCGTTCCCGGTGGCAAGGCCGCGCCCGGCCTGCCCGGTCCGGGCGGTGCCCCGCAGGCGCCGGACCGCGACCGCGGTCAGCTGCCGCCCAAGGGCCCGCGCCCGCCGGCCAACCCGTCGCGGGCCGGCGGCCTGACCCAGAGCGGTCTGCCGACGCGCGTTCCCGGGTCCACCCCGGGCGCGGGCGCGCCGACCGGCGGCCCCAGCCTCTTCGACGCCCCGCCGCACGCCGGCGCGGGTGACGACGCCTCCTTCGGCGGCAAGGGCGCCGACGGCCGGTCCGGCCTGCCGTCGCGCGGCAAGCGGCCCGCCGTGATCGCGCCGGTGGGCAACGGCCGCCGTCCGCAGCAGCCGCCGCAGCGCGGCGAGGGCACCGGCTCCGACCTGCCCGTCCGCGGTGGCGGCGAGGCCGGCAAGGGCGGCGAGTCCACCAAGAGCGGCCTGCCCAAGCGCGGCGACCGTACGAGCACGCCCGGCGGGCTCCCCGTCCGGGGCGCCGGCACGCCGACCGGCCTGCCCGAACTGCCCGTCCGCGGCGGCGAGGACAAGCCCGGCACCGGTGGCCTGCCGCAGCGCGGCGGTGCCGGCAACGGCCTGCCCGTGCGCAACGCGCTCTCCGGCCTGCCCAAGCGCGGCGACCGCAAGAACACCCCCGCCGAGCCGCCGGCCCGCCCGGCACCGAGCTGGGGCAACGACGACCGCTCCCCCGCCGCGCCGGTGGACGACTGGCCGCTGGCCTCGAACGGTTCCTCGCGCGCCGCGCAGGACATCCCGCGCGGCCACGACAGCGTCGAGACCCCCGAGCGCGCCGAAGGACCGTCCGCCACCGGGCAGTTCCCGCAGCTGGCGCCCGTGCCGGAGCCCGAGGGCAGCAGCACCGGGCGGCACGCGCTGCCCACCGCCCCCGGCGGTGACCCCGACGGTCCGGGCGGCACCGGGCAGTTCCCGCGCCTGGCCCCCGTGCCGGAGCCGGAGAGCAGCAGCACCGGACGGCACGCGCTGCCCTCCCGGGACGCCACGTCCCCGGCCGACCCGGGCAGCACCGCGTCCTTCCCGCAACTCGCTCCCGTGCCGGACGCCGAAGGCGGCGGGCGGATCGTTCCGCCTGCCGGTACCGGGCGCTTCGGGCAGCAGGACGGCGGGCGGCAGGACACGGGCCGGTTCGACACGGGCCGGTTCGACACCGGGTCCGACACCGCGCGGCACAACGGCGCCCAGGAGACGACGCCGCTCTTCCAGGAGCTGGAGTCGCACTGGTTCCAGGACCAGGAGACCCGTGAGCGGGCGCCGGAGCCGGCGGCCGAGCCCGAGGCGCCCCGCGGCCTGCCGCGCCGGGCCCCGCGTGCCGAGGCCCCGACCGCCCCCGCCGGCACCACCAGCCCCACCAGCCCCGACGTCACGGCGCAGACCCCGCTGCCGGACTGGCGCGAGTCCCCCAACGACGAACGCTGGCGCCGGGCCGAGCAGGTCCGGGTGCCCGCCGCGGACGGGACCACCTCGTCGGGCCTGCCCCGCCGGGTGCCCCGGGCCAACCTCGTCGAGGGCACCGCCCAGCAGCAGGCCCTGCCCGAGGGTCCGCAGGTCTCGCGCGCGCCCGACGACGTGCGCGGCCGGCTGACCAATCTCCGTCGGGGCATCCAGCAAGGACGTCAGGCCGGCACCAGCCCGGCCACCGGTAGCCACCACGGTGGCCCCACCTACCAGCAGGAGCGTTAGTTGAGTCCGATGAGCCAGGCGGCGCAGAATCTGAACTGGTTGATCACCAACTTCGTGGAGAGCACCCCGGGGGTGTCCCACACGGTGGTGGTGTCCGCCGACGGACTGCTGCTGGCCATGTCCGAGGGGTTCCCCCGGGACCGCGCGGACCAGCTGGCGGCGGTGGCCTCCGGCCTGACCTCCCTGACGGCCGGTGCCTCGCGCATCTTCGAGGGCGGGCCCGTCAACCAGACCGTGGTGGAGATGGAGCGCGGCTTCCTCTTCATCATGTCCATCTCCGACGGCTCCTCGCTGGCCGTGCTGGCGCACCCGGAGTGCGACATCGGCCTCGTCGGCTACGAGATGGCCCTGCTGGTCGACCGCGCGGGCAACGTCCTGACGCCCGACCTCCGCGCCGAACTGCAGGGAAGCCTGCTGAACTGACCGTACACACACCGCAAATCCCGTCCGACCGTACGGCCGAAAGCTCCCACCGGCCCCCGCTCGACGGCATCATTGCCTTCCTGCTGTCCCGCCCGGAGGATTCATGACCCCGCCCGTCTCGCCCGGCCCGTACGGCGCCTCGCACCACATGCCGTACGGGAGTGAAGGCGACCAGCCCCTGGTCCGTCCCTACGCCATGACGGGCGGCCGGACCCGGCCGCGCTACCAGCTCGCCATCGAGGCGCTGGTCAGCTCGACCGCCGACCCGGCCCAGCTGGGCAACCTGCTGCCCGAGCACCAGCGGATCTGCCACCTCTGCCGTGAGGTGAAGTCGGTCGCGGAGGTCTCCGCGCTGCTGAACATGCCGCTCGGCGTGGCGCGGATCCTGGTGGCCGACCTGGCGGAGGCCGGGATGGTGGCGATCCATCAGCCGGGCGGCGGCGGCGAGACCGGCGGAACGCCGGATGTGACACTGCTCGAAAGGGTGCTCAGTGGACTTCGGAAGCTCTAGCGGGACCGCCGGCCGCGCCACGACCTCGGCGAAGATCGTGGTGGCCGGCGGATTCGGCGTGGGCAAGACCACGTTCGTCGGCGCGGTCTCGGAGATCAGTCCGCTGCGCACCGAGGCCGTGATGACGTCCGCGTCGGCGGGCATCGACGATCTGAGCCACGTCCAGGACAAGACGACGACCACCGTCGCCATGGACTTCGGCCGCATCACGCTGGACGACGACCTGATCCTGTACCTGTTCGGCACCCCCGGGCAGGACCGGTTCTGGTTCATGTGGGACGACCTGGTCCGCGGCGCCATCGGCGCGGTCGTCCTGGTCGACACCCGCCGCCTCGCCGACTGCTTCCCCGCGGTCGACTACTTCGAGAACAGCGGCCTGCCCTTCGTCATCGCCCTCAACGGCTTCCACGGAGAGCAGCCCTACTCCCCCGAAGAGGTGCGCGAGGCGCTGCAGATCGGGCCGGACGCGCCCATCATCACCACCGACGCGCGGCATCGGAACGAGGCGAAGAGCGCGCTCATCACGCTCGTCGAACACGCCCTGATGGCGCGGCTGAAGTAGCCGGCGGGAGCGGGCGGCCGTGTGGGATGCACCACGGGCCGCCCCCGGGCTTCATAACGTTTCGACAGAGAATTGACCGGGGCGCGACAGGCCGGCCACCACGGGCCGCAGCCGCCCGGTTCCCCTCCGCACATGTTTCGCCCGCCTTTTGGCGTCGCTCGCTCTTAATGCCCGTTTTATGTCGGGCGGATCCCCCCGGCCGTCGGCTCTGCCCACTGTTTGGAACGCACTGGTCCGGCGTGCTGGAATTTCCCGAACTGGGCCGTCGTGGCCCAGCCGAAAGACGGCACGGCGTCCCCGACGCCGGTGCCGACGCCGAGAGGTTGTTGGACGAGTGAGGCGAAGAAAGACCGGCACCGCGCAGCAGGCGAAGGACGCGCGGGGCAACTTCACACCGCCGTCGCAGGCCGCGGTGGAGCCCTCGGACGTTCCCCGTACCCCCGTCGCGCCCAGCGGTGGCGGCGGACGGTTCTCGCCCCGCAACTGGCGGGTGGCCACCCGGCTGAACGCGATCCTCCTCATCCCGGTGCTGGTCGCCCTGGTCTTCGGTGGCCTCGGCATCAAGAAGTCGGTCGACACCTGGACCGAGGCCGAGGACGCGGCCGACACCGCGCGTGTGGTGCGGGCCGCGGCCGACTACGCCCAGGCGATCGTCGACGAGCGCGACAAGAGCGTCATCCCCCTGCTGGCCAAGCAGCGCGAGGACGAGAACGTCAAGAAGGCCCGGGAGGCGACGGATTCCGCCCAGGCCGCCTTCGGCGAAGCCGTCCGCTCCATGCCCGACACCCCCAGCCTGCAGCGCCGGCTGGCGGCGGTCCGGGACGCGGAGAAGAAGCTGCCGCAGATCCGGAAGGCCGCCTACACCTCCGAGGCGGCCAAGACCGAGGACGCCTACGGCTCCATCCAGCGTCCGCTGATGGCGTTCACCAACGAACTCGGCCTGGGCACCGGCACCGTCACCTCGTACGGCCGCATGGTCTACGCCGTCTCGCTGGCCAAGGCCGCCGAGTCGCTGCAGCGGTCCATGGGTACGCACCTGCTGGCCAAGCCGGACATGGCCGCCAAGGACCGGCGCTTCCTGCTGACCTCCTTCTCCTCGTACAACTTCCTGGAGTACATCGCCTCCGACGAGTACACGACCGGTGGCTCCCAGGAGGACATCGACCGGCTGAAGAACACGCTCAAGGAGAAGGCGCAGGTCGAGCAGCAGAACAAGATGGCGCTCGCCATCATGTCCGGCGAGTCGCCGGAGAAGCTGAAGGCCCTGGGGATCACCCCCGAGTCCTGGTACACCACGGCCACCGGGAAGTTCGACGCCTACCGCGACGTCGAGTCGCACCTCGCCGACCACGCGGTGGACGAGGCGTCGCAGGTCGCCTCCGACGCCCGGCAGGACGCCATCGTCAACGGGTCGATCATGATCGTCGCGCTGCTGGCCGCGTTCTTCGTCGCCGGGCGCATCGCCCGCTCGATGAGCCGCAGCATGCGCCGGCTGCGCGGTGCCGCCTTCGAGGTGGCCGAGCAGCGGCTGCCGGCCCTGGTCGACCAGCTCTCGCGCACCGAGCCGGGCCGGATCGACACCCGGGTGCAGCCCATCCCGATCGACACCAAGGACGAGATCGGCGAGGTCGCCCGCGCCTTCGACCAGGTGCACCGGGAGGCCGTCCGGCTCGCCGCCGAGCAGGCCATGCTCCGCGGCAACGTCAACGCGATCTTCACCAACCTCTCCCGGCGCAACCAGAGCCTGATCGAGGGCCAGCTGGAGCTGATCACCGGGCTGGAGAACAACGAGGCCGACCCGGACCAGTTGGAGAACCTCTTCCGGCTGGACCACCTGGCCACCCGTATGCGCCGCAACGGCGAGAACCTCCTCATCCTCGCGGGCGAGGAGCCCGGCCGCCGCTGGGACCAGCCGATCCCGCTGGTGGACGTGTTGCGCGCGGCCTCCTCCGAGGTGGAGGCGTACGAGCGCATCGAGCTGGACGGCGTCTCGGAGGCCGAGATCCACGGTCTCGCCGTGACCGACCTCGTGCACCTCCTCGCCGAGCTGCTGGAGAACGCGACCACGTTCTCCTCCCCGCACACCAAGGTCCGCGTCAACGCCACGCGACTGCCCGACGGCCGCGTGATGGTCGAGATCCACGACAAGGGCATCGGCCTCACCCCCGAGGACTTCGCGGACATCAACCACAAGCTGGCCAACCCGCCGACCGTGGACGCCACGGTCTCCCAGCGGATGGGTCTGTTCGTGGTCGGCCGGCTGGCCATGCGGCACGGCATCCGCGTCCAGCTCCGCCCCTCGGGCGAGCAGGCCGGCACCACCTCGCTGGTCATGCTCCCGGAGGCCATCACCCACGGTGGCGGTGGCGAGGACGAGCAGGCCGGCGACGACTTCACGGTCTCCCGGATCGTCCCCGAGCAGCAGGCCGGTCCGATCGGGACGGGCGGCGGCGTCCGGACCGCCGCGGAGCTGGGCTTCGACGACTCGCGCTATGAGGCGGGGGCGGCGGGCGCGGCCGGTGCCCCGGTGCTCGACCCGCTCGGCCGCTCGCGGCTGCGCGAGGAGCGGCGGGCCGCCCTGGAGGGCGCCCTCGGGGCGCACCCCGCCGGGCAGCCCGGCCAGGACGCCGCCGGACAGCAGGTTCCGTCGCACGACACCCAGCAGACTCCGTTCGCCCCGCAGGCCACGGGTGAGCAGCCGTATACGGAAGCCGCCTACAGCGAACAGGGCTTCACCGACCAGCAGACCTACGGTGACTTCAACGCCCCCGCCTACCAAGGCGAGTGGGGCGGGACGGCTCCGGAGGCCACTCCGTACCAGCACGGGTACGCGTCGGGTTACGGAGCGGAATCGGAATCTCAGCCGTCCGCTGACACGGCGCAGCCGGAGCGCGTAGAGTTCGACCGTCCGGGCCCCGCCACGAGCGGCCCTCCCTCGCTGACCGGGTCCGGTCTGCCGCGCCGCGATCGGCAGTGGCAGCAGCCGGAGACGGGCGAGGAGGCCACGAGGGGCGGCGGAGAACCGGACCGGTCCCAGCAGGACATCTCCCGGCCTCGGACCGAGGGGGACACGTCCGCCGGGCAGTCGGCCAACGACGAGCGCTGGCAGCGCGCCGAGCGGCTCCGGGTGCCGAAGGCGGACGGGATCACTTCCTCCGGTCTCCCGCGCCGGGTGCCCAGGGCCAATCTGGTCGAGGGCAAGGCGGTGGAGACCGCCCAGGGCGGCCCGCAGATATCCCGGGCCCCCGAGGACGTCCGCGGCAGGCTCGCCAACCTGCGCCGCGGTGTCCAGCAGGGGCGCAGCGCGGGAACGGACTCCTCGGAGTTCCCCGCGATCACCGCGCAGGAGCAGCAGCAGCAACACGACCAGGGCTTCGGCCCCGGCGGCACCTACGAGCAGGAGCGTTAGTGTGAGCCCGATGAGCCAGGCGGCGCAGAACCTGAACTGGTTGATCACCAGTTTCGTGGAGAACACCCCAGGGGTGTCCCACACCGTCGTGGTCTCCGCCGACGGACTCCTTCTGGCCATGTCCGAAGGGTTTCCGCGGGACCGCGCGGACCAGCTGGCGGCGGTGGCCTCCGGCCTGACCTCCCTGACCGCGGGTGCCTCGCGCATCTTCGAGGGCGGCGCCGTCAACCAGACCGTGGTGGAGATGGAGCGCGGCTTCCTCTTCATCATGTCCATCTCCGACGGCTCCTCGCTGGCCGTGCTGGCGCACCCGGAGTGCGACATCGGCCTCGTCGGCTACGAGATGGCCCTGCTGGTCGACCGCGCGGGCAACGTCCTGACGCCCGACCTCCGCGCCGAACTACAGGGGAGCCTTCTCAACTAGCAGAGAGACAGTGCGTTTCGCGCCACCGCGCCTTAAGGTGCGGTGGCGCGACCAGCAGCAGACAGGAAAGTCGGAGGAGGAGCCGTGGCAACGCCCCCAGGCGGTTACCCGTATGGCAATGACCAGCAGGAGAACCCGCCGCTGAACCGCTTCAACTTCCCCTCCGCGCCCACCCCCAGGGACCGGTCGGAGGCCCAGCACCCCTCGCAGGTGCCCTACACCCCGCAGCCCCCGGCACCGCCCTACGGGGTGCCCGGCGGCGGGTACTCCCCGCCCGGCGCGCCCGGGCACGTCCCGACGGGCCATGTCCCGCCCCCCGCGGGGCAGGGCACCCGCCCGGGACAGGGGCCGCAGCACCGGCGTTCGGGATCTCCGTCGGGTGGCAAGAGCAACCCGTTGGTCCGTCCCTACGCCATGACCGGTGGCCGGACCCGGCCGCGTTACCAGCTCGCCATCGAGGCGCTGGTGCACACCACGGCCCAGCCGGCCCAACTCCAAGGGCAGTTGCCGGAACACCAGCGCATCTGCCACCTGTGCCGCGAGATCAAGTCGGTCGCCGAGATCTCGGCACTTCTGTCCATCCCGCTCGGCGTCGCCCGAATCCTGGTGGCCGATCTGGCCGAGGCCGGGCTCGTCGCCATTCATCAGCCCGGCGGCGACGCGTCCGCCGGCGGCCAGCCTGACGTGACACTGCTCGAAAGGGTGCTCAGTGGACTTCGGAACCTCTAGCGGCGAGGCAGCCCGCTCCACCACCAGCGCGAAGATCGTGGTGGCCGGTGGTTTCGGCGTGGGCAAGACCACGTTCGTCGGCGCGGTCTCGGAGATCAACCCGCTGCGCACCGAAGCCGTCATGACCTCCGCCTCGGCGGGCATCGACGACCTCACGCACGCGCCGGACAAGACCACGACGACCGTGGCGATGGACTTCGGCCGGATCACCCTGGACCAGGACCTGATCCTCTACCTGTTCGGCACGCCCGGACAGGACCGGTTCTGGTTCATGTGGGACGACCTGGTCCGCGGTGCCATCGGGGCGGTCGTCCTGGTGGACACGCGGCGCCTCGCCGACTGCTTCCCGGCCGTCGACTACTTCGAGAACAGCGGGCTCCCGTTCGTCATCGCCCTCAACGGGTTCGACGGACACCAGCCGTACACGCCGGACGAGGTGCGGGAGGCCCTGCAGATCGGGCCGGACGCGCCGATCATCACCACCGACGCGCGGCACCGGAACGAGGCGAAGAGCGCGCTCATCACGCTCGTCGAGCACGCGCTGATGGCGCGGCTGCGCTAGCGGACCCTTGTTCGCACGCCGGACGGGCCGGCTCCCCGGCCCGTCCGGCGTTCGCGCACGCGCGTCAACCGGCGACCGCAACGCACGCAAGTACGCGTGATCGTTGCGATCCGCCCCTTGTCCGGAACCACGCCGTTCCGCCACCGTGCCGTCCATGGAACAGCACTGGAAGAAGATCTGGATCGGCTCGGCCGGCAACATGGTCGAGTGGTTCGACTGGTTCGTCTACGCCAGCTTCGCGACCTACTTCGCGGGCTCCTTCTTCCCCGAGGGCAACGACACCGCCAAACTCATGAACACCGCCGGCATCTTCGCCGTCGGCTTCTTCATGCGGCCGGTCGGCGGCTGGCTGCTCGGCCGGGTGGGGGACCGGCGCGGGCGGAAGGCCGCGCTGACGCTGACCGTGACGCTGATGTCCGCCTCGGCGGTGCTGATCGCCGCCGCGCCCACCTACGGGGTCGCGGGGTACGGCGGCGTCGCCGTCCTGCTGGTGGCGCGGCTGCTGCAGGGGCTGTCGGTGGGCGGCGAGTACGCGGCCAGTGCCACGTACCTCACCGAGGCGTCCGCGCCGGGCCGCCGCGGCTTCGCGTCCAGCTTCCAGTACGTGTCCATGACGGCCGGCCAGTTGCTCGGCCTGGGCCTGCTGATCGTGCTCCAGCACACCCTGACCTCCGCCGAGTTGCACGACTGGGGCTGGCGGATCCCGTTCGTCGTCGGCGCGCTCGGCGCGGCCGTCATCTTCTACCTGCGGCGCAACATGCTGGAGACGGAGACGTACCAGGAGGCGGACGACACCCCGCAGGGCGACCGCGGCACCGTCCGCGCCCTGCTGCGGCACAAGCGGGAGGCGCTGCTGGTCATCGCGCTGACCATGGGCGGCACGGTCGCGTACTACACGTACACCACGTACCTCACCAAGTACCTCTCCAACACCGCCGGGCTGCCCAAGCAGACCGCCACGCTGGTCAGTTTCTGCGCGCTGCTGGTCTTCGCCTGCCTCCAGCCGCTCGCGGGCGCCCTCTCGGACCGGATCGGCCGCCGGCCGCTGCTGATCACGTTCGCGGTGGGCTCGACGTTCCTCACCGTGCCGATCATGACGCTGCTGAAGCACGCCGGCTCGTTCTGGCCCGCGCTGGGCCTCTCCCTGCTCGCCCTGCTCGTCGTCACCGGCTACACCTCGATCAACGCCTGTGTGAAGGCGGAGCTGTTCCCCACCGGCGTCCGCTCCCTCGGTGTCGCGCTGCCCTACGCCATCGCCAACGCCGCCTTCGGCGGCACGGCGGAGTACGTGGCCCTGTGGTTCAAGAAGAGCGGGATCGAGTCGGGCTTCTCCTGGTACGTGGCGGGCTGCGCGGCCGTCTCGCTGGTGGTGTACCTGACGATGCGGGAGACCCGGGACATCGACCTCAAGCGGGTCGGCGGGGGGCCGGGCACGGAGGAGCCCGGCGCGGAGGAGCCGGACCGCGCCCCGGCCCCGCTCGCCTGAGCCCCGGGGGCGCGCCGGTCCTACGGCGCGCCGGACCGGTCCGCCGCGAGCTGGGTGGCGGCCAGTTCGCGGTACAGGTCGTCGGAGCCGACGAGTTCCTCGTGGCCGCCGACCGCGCGGACCCGGCCCGCCTCCATGACCACGATGCGGTCGGCGCGCACGACGGTGGAGAGCCGGTGCGCGATCACCAGGACGGTGGTCTCGGCGGCCAGTTCCAGGACGACGTCGCGCAGCCGCTGCTCGCTGACCGCGTCCAGGTGCGAGGTCACCTCGTCCAGGAGGAGCAGGCGCGGCTTGCGCAGCAGCGCCCGGGCGATCGCCACCCGTTGCCGCTCGCCGCCGGAGAGCGCGGTGCCCCGGTGGCCGACCGGGGTGTCCAGGCCCTCGGGCAGCCGGGCGACCAGTTCGTCGAGACCGGTGCGGGCCACCGCGTGCCGGAGTTCGTCGGGCGTGGCCCGCGGAGCGGCGAACAGCAGGTTGTCCCGCAGGGTCCCGGCCAGGACGGGCGCGTCCTGCTCCACGTAGCCGAGGGAGGCGCGCAGTTCGGCCAGCGGCCACTCGCGGATGTCGCGGCCGTCGACGGCGATGGTGCCCGACTGGTGGTCGTAGAACCGCTCCAGCAGGGCGAACACCGTCGACTTCCCCGCACCGGACGGGCCGACGAGCGCGGTCATGCCGCGGGGTGGTACCTCGAAGGTCACGCCGTCGTGGGCCGGTCCGCGGTCGTCCCCGTACCGGAAGGCCACGTCGTCGAACCGGATGCCGACCGGTCCCGTGCCCGGGGTGGGGGCGGTGCCGGCCGGCTCCCCGGGCAGCGCCTCGATCTCGTGGACGCGTCCCACCGCGACGAGGCCCTGCTGTACGGCGGCCCAGCCCTCGACGAGTTGGCCGAGCGGTGAGACCAGGGAGAACAGGTACAGCAGGAAGGCGATCAGCGACGACACCTCCAGCGCCCCGGACGCCACGCGCGTGCCGCCGACCGCCAGCACGCTCAGGAAGGCGAGTTGAACGGCCATCAGGACGGACGCGCCGGTGAGCGCGGTCCAGCCGGCCACCGTCACCCCCCGGTCCCGGGCCCGTGCCGCCGCCTCGGCCACGACGCCCGTCTCGCGCTCCTCGGCGCCGCTGGCCTTGACCGTGCGGAACGCCTGGAGGGCGCGGTCCAGCGCCGAACCCATCTCGCCGACGGCCTCCTGGGCCCGCCGCTGGGCCCGCTGGATCCTGGGCATGAGGAGGGCGGAGACGCCGGCGACGACGCCGATCACGAGGAGGGTGACGCAGAGGAGCACGCCGTCCAGGGCCGCCATGAAGGCGATCGCGCCGGCCAGGGTGCAGACGCCGGCGGCCGATTCGACGACGCTGGTAGTGAGCGCCGTCCGCAGCAGGGTGGTGTCGCCGGTGACCCGGGTGAGCAGATCGCCCGGGGTGAGCCGGTCGACGGCCGGGACCCCCAGGCGCAGTACGCGCCCGACGAGCCGCCGCCGGGCTCCCAGGACGATGTCCTCCCCGGTCCGGCCCATGAGGTAGGCGGCGCCCGCCGAGGCGCCCGCGCCGAGGACCGCGACGGCGCTGAGGGCCGCCAGCGGTCCCGTCGCCGGCCGTTCCGCCCCGAGGGCGTCGACGACGTACTTGGCCATCAGGGGCATGGCCAGCCCGGCGGCCGCCCCGAGCAGGGACAGTACGCCGCCGAGCGCCAAGGTCCGCCAGTGCGGCCCCAGCCGGCCGAACAGCAGCCGCAGCGGCGCCGGTTCGCGCCTACCGGCGGCCGGCCCCTCGCCGGTCTCCCGCACCGGAACCCCCTTCTCGTACCGTGACGACCATCAGCGGCCGGAAGTCCTCGGACCGGCCGCGCTCGCCGACCGGCCGGCCGTCGGCCTCCACCCAGGCGTGGGCCGCGAACGGCGGCGAACTCCGCACGCCGGCACACCAGTCGGGCCAGGTGCCCGACAGCCGGCAGACGAGGGCGATCGCGACCGAGCGGGGCAGGCAGCCGTACCAGCCGGCGCAGCGGCGGCTGGTGCCGACCACGGCCTGGTACACCTCCAGGACCTCGGCGTGGTGTGCCGGGCGCGCGCCCCGGCTGATCAGGGTGAGCAGCCTCCGGAGCCGTCCGGGGCGGAGCCTGGCCAGCAGGAAGGCGAGCGCGATCACCACCCGCAGGGCGGGCCCGCCCCGGCCGGCGCCCCGGGCGGGCATGGTCATCTCCGTGGTCACGGCCGGACGATCCCCGCCTCGACGAGCCGGCGGACGAGCTCCCGCACATCGGCCCGGGCCTCCGCGGCGTCGACGTCGAACTCGGCCGCCAGCCGCTCGGCGACGGCGTCCGGGGCGAGGCCCTCGGCGAGCGCGCCCACGATGACGGCCCCGCTGTCGTTGAGCTGCCAGTAGGTGCCGCCGCGTTCGTCGAGGAGGACGGCCCCGTAGTCGGTCGAGGTGAGGGCGACGCCCTTGCTGAGTCTCATGTGCCTTCTGTGCCTTCCTTGGCCCGGGTGTTCGTGCGGTTCGCCCGGGAACGTCCTTGGTCTTCGATCGCGCGCAGCCAGGACTCGCAGGCGACCACCGTCCAGAGGGAGTTCTCCTGGAGGAGGGGGGTGTCCGGTTCGTCGGCGAGCCGGACCAGCAGGTCCGCGTCGACGAGCCCCCGCCGGGCGAGCCGCGCGTCCGTCCACAGCCGGCGCAGGTCCGGGGCGTGCCGCCGGAGGCCGAGCGCCTGGTCCTGCGACATCTCGTCCTTGGTGGTGCGGTCGAGCAGCGCGTCCGGCACCGTGCCCCGCAGGGACTCGACCAGCAGCGGCTTGTAGCGCGCGGGGTCCATGCGGTCCTCGACCCGGACGGACAGCACCGCCTCGATCACCCGGTCGTCGAAGAACGGCGCGGCCACCGGGACGCCCATGGCGACGCCCAGGTCCTCCAGGGCCTGGAAGGCCCGGGCACCGGTTCTGATCACGTCGAGTTCCGTGTGGCGCCCCGGCCCGGGGGCCAGGGGCCGGGCCCGCCGCGCGGCCGACAGGTATCCGGCGCGGATCAGCCGCCGCCCGCGAGCGGTGATCCACGGGTGGACGGACTGCTCGGCTCCCCAGGTCAACAGCGGGGTGCGCAGCCCCAGGAGGGGCTCGGGGGTCACGGAGCGGGCCAGCCAGGAGCCGTAGCGCGGCCGGGCGAGGAGTTGCCGCAGGGTCGGCCACAGGGGCCATCCGTGCAGGTGGCGGGTGGCGTTGAGGCGGGACCACGCCATCAGCGGCCGGCGCGCGAAGAGGTCCCGGTAGGCGGCGGGAACGCCGTTGAACAGCTCGTCGCCGCCGTGGCCGGTGAGGTGGATCCGAGATCCCGCGCGGACCGCCGGCTCCAGCATCGCCCGGGCGCGCTCGCGCGCCGGAGCCAGGTAGAACGGCTCGTCCAGCGGTTCGCCGGGGGTGCCGACGCCCGCGAAGAACAGCGGGTACTCATGGGCGGGGATGACGTGGTGGTCGAGCCCGGGGAATTCCTCCACCGCGCGCCGCGCCCATTGTTCGTCCTCGGCGAAGGCGTCCCGTCCGGCGACGGTCACCGCCAGCATGTCGCGGACTCCGGCCCGTCGGGCGAGAAAGGCGACGGAAGTGGAATCCAGGCCGCCGGAAAGGTCACCGCTGATGCGGTTCCGGCCGTCCGCGTACTCCTTTGTGTATTCCCTGACGGAATTCTCCAGAGCGGCCGCCACAGCGGATTTCCCGCGCGCCATGGAAAGGTGCGGACGGGGTGAATTCCACCATCGGTGTATTCGGTATCCCGGGCCGTCGTCGCCGAGGGTGAGGGAGAACTCCGGCTCCACCTCTTCCACGCCGTGCCACAGCGTGCGGTGGCGCAGCGGGTGCGGGACGAAGTCCAGCAGCCGCAGCGCGAGCGCGCCCTCGTCGACCTCCGCGTCGCAGAGGGCGGCCAGGACGGTGGCGCGATCGGAGGCGACACGGAGGCCGCCGTACCGGCAGTGGTACACGCGGCGCAGGCCGGAGGCGGTGCCCCGGACCCGTACCTCGCCCTGGAGCAGCGAGACGACGTGGTGGATTCCGGGCAGTCGCCGCAGCAGCCGGTCCAGGTCGGCGCCGGTCCGGGCGCGGTCGAGCAGGTCGGCGAGCACCCGGTCGGGGACGCGGGCGGGGCCGATCAGGACCAGGGCGTCGGCTCCGCGGGACAGGTGGCTGACGTGGCGCCAGGGGCTCCGGGCGACGACCCACGGCCGTCCGGAGGGGTACCGGACCGTCGTCGGCCCGGCCGGACCTCCGCTCCCCCCGAAGAGGTGCCCGACCACAGACCGACCTTCCGCATGGTCCGGTAGCACCGTGAAAAAGTCACCCATGTGGTCGGGCATCTTCATTTCCGGATCACGACCCGCCGATGCGCCAGGTCAGGTTTTCCGACTTCTTGCTCATGAACCAGCCGGCCGTCTTCTTGGTGAAGTCGCCCTGCTTGAACAGGGTCGGCTTCATGTAGTTCTTCTTCATGTGGCCTCCTTCCTGACGTCGACCGTAACAGGGGCTCCAGGCTTGATCAACAGGCTTTTTCCGCTCGGGCTCCCGGCGGAATTATTCCCGCGGCCGGATATTGGAATGATGAATTCCGAAACGATTGCTCCGGGTCGGGGCGGCGCGACGCCGAGTGCCCCGCGCGGCGCGTCATAGGGCGCGAAAGCGGAGGGATCGGGAGGGTGGCCGGGAGGGCAGGGGGCCGGGGCCGCCGCTGCCCGGATGGCGAGACGGTTCCGCTCCGGCGGCGGCGGTTGTGCAAGACTGCGTCACGTGTTCTCGCTCGCCATGATTACGGGCAGCAGGCGCGCCGGTCCGCAGTGACCGTTCCGTACGCACCTGGTACGGCACGGCCACCCTCGTCCCCGACCCGCGCGCAGACCTCTCGCACCCGCGAGGGGTTTTTTCGTTTCCGGCCCACCCTTCGCCGGCGGCGGAGCACGCGGGACCATGGAGGGACGGTGGAGCCGGTCATTCCGGTAGACCGAGATCCCGACAGGAGCCTCAGCAGCATGACGGACACCCTCACGGACGCCCCCGAGGCGGCGCCGTCCGACGCGTTCCACGTCTTCGACACCACGCTCCGCGACGGCGCGCAGCGCGAGGGCATCAACCTCACGGTGGCGGACAAGCTCACCATCGCCCGGCACCTGGACGACTACGGCGTGGGCTTCATCGAGGGCGGCTGGCCGGGCGCCAACCCGCGGGACACCGAGTTCTTCCGGCGCGCCCGGGAGGAGATCGCCTTCCGCCACGCCCGGCTCGTCGCGTTCGGCGCCACCCGCAAGCCGGGCGTCCCGGTGACGGACGATCCGCAGGTGGCGGCGCTGCTCGCGTCCGGCGCCCCGGTCGTCACGCTGGTCGCCAAGGCGCACGACCGGCACGTCGCGCTGGCGCTGCGCACCACGCTGGAGGAGAACCTGGCGATGGTCCGGGAGACCGTCGCCCATCTGCGGGCGCACGGCCGGCGGGTGTTCGTCGACTGCGAGCACTTCTTCGACGGCCACCGGGCGAACGCCGAGTACGCCACCGCGGTGGTCCGCGCCGCGCACGAGGCGGGCGCCGACGTGGTCGTGCTCTGCGACACCAACGGCGGGATGCTCCCCGCGCAGGTCGCCGGGACCGTCTCCACGGTGCTCGCGGCGACCGGCGCGCGGCTGGGCATCCACGCGCAGGACGACACCGGGTGCGCGGTGGCCAACACCCTCGCCGCCGTGGACGCGGGCGCCACGCACGTGCAGTGCACCGCCAACGGCTACGGCGAACGCGTCGGCAACGCCAACCTCTTCCCCGTCGTCGCGGCCCTGGAGCTCAAGTACGACCGGCGGGTGCTGCCGCCGGGCAGGCTCGCCGAGACCACCCGCGTCTCGCACGCCATCGCCGAGGTCGTCAACCTGACGCCGTCCACGCATCAGCCGTACGTGGGGGTTTCGGCCTTCGCCCACAAGGCCGGGCTGCACGCCTCCGCGATCAAGGTCGATCCGGACCTCTACCAGCACATCGACCCCGAACGGGTCGGCAACACCATGCGGATGCTGGTCTCCGACATGGCCGGCCGGGCGTCGATCGAGCTCAAGGGCAAGGAACTCGGCATCGACCTGGGCGGTGACCGGGAGCTCGTCGGCCGGGTCGTCGAGCGCGTCAAGGAGCGGGAGGCGCAGGGCTACACGTACGAGGCCGCGGACGCCTCCTTCGAACTGCTGCTCCGCCAGGAGGTGACCGGCCGGGCGCTCCGCTACTACCGCGTCGAGTCCTGGCGCGCCATCGCCGAGGACCGCCCCGACGGCACCCACGCCAACGAGGCGACGGTGAAGATCTGGGCCAAGGGCGAGCGGATCGTCGCCACGGCGGAGGGCAACGGTCCGGTCAACGCCCTGGACCGGGCGCTGCGTTCGGCCCTCGAACCCTTCTACCCGCAGCTCGGCGGGCTGGAGCTGACCGACTACAAGGTCCGCATCCTGGAGGGCAGCCTGGGCACCGGCTCGATCACCCGCGTCCTGGTCTCCACCAGCGACCAGGACGGCGAGTGGTCCACGGTCGGCGTCGCCGAGAACGTCATCGCGGCGTCCTGGCAGGCGCTCGACGACGCCTACGCGTACGGGCTGTGGCGCGCGGGCGTCGAACCGCGGGAGTGACGCCCGGCGCCGGGCTCAGTCCTGGGACGTGGCACGGACGGCGGAGATGTCGAAGAGCAGCTTCACCTTGTCGCTGATCATGACGCCGCCGGCCTCCAGGGCCGCGTTCCAGGACAGTCCCCAGTCGGAGCGCTGGATCGCGGCGAAGCCCTCGAAGCCGACGCGCTCGGTGCCGTAGGCGTCGACGGCCGAGCCGTTGAACTCCAGGTCGATGGTGACCGGGCGGGTGACGTCCTTGATAGTGAGGTCGCCCGTCAGCCGGTAGGTGTCGCCGCCGAGCGACTCCGCGGCGGTGGAGCGGAAGGTCATCAGCGGGAACCGCTCGACGTCGAAGAAGTCCTCCTTCCGGAGGTGCGCGTCGCGGTCCTTCATCCCGGTGTCCACGCTGGCGACGGTGATGTCGAGGGCGGCGGTGGAGCGGGAGGGGTCGGTCCCGTCGAGGTGGAGCGCGCCCTGGTAGTCGTGGAAGGAGCCGCGGACGTTGGTGACCATGGCGTGGCGCACGGTGAAGCCGATGCTGCTGTGGACGGGGTCTATGGTCCAGTCGCCGGTGAGGGCGGCCAGTGCGGGGTTCGCGGCGGCCGGGGTCTCGGAGGCGGGCTTGCGGGTGAAGGGGCCCATGGCGTTCTCCTCGCGGTTCGGCGGCCGGCCGGGCGGGGCCGGCGGGGCGGGTCGGTCGGAACGTTCCATCCGTGTTCCACGGTAAGACGAAGTAGTTCATCCTTCAACGTAATCCGGAGGTTTCCGGGCGAGATTTTCCGTGCCCGCGCCGACGCTCCGGGAGACCGTTTCCGGCCGGGCCGCCCACGCCGCCGGCGGAGCGGCGCGGCTCGGGACGGCCCAGCGGGCCCGCCCGCGCCCGGGCCGGACCGGACAGCGCCCGTGCCCGCCTCATTGCGCCGCCCCACCGGCGCCTGGCACGGTGTGGCCCGTCCCGCGCAGCCCTCCCGCACCGTGAGGACCCTCATGCCTCCACCCTGGACCCGCCGCGCCTTCCTCGCCACGGCGCTCGCCGCTCCCCTCACCGGTGGCCCACCCGCCCCGGACGACCCGTTCGCCGTCCTCCGCCACCGCTGGCGCGACCTCCTCCTCGGCACCGGCCTCGACCCGGCCGCCGAGCCGTACCGCGCGGTCCTGCGCCGCACCGGCGAGACCGCCCGTGCCCACCGGGCGCGGATGCGGCCCGGCCCCGGGTCGCTCTGGCCCGACGCCCCCTTCGACCCGCCCGCCGGGATCACCCTCAGCCACGCCCGGCTGCACGTCATGGCCCGCGCCTACGTCCAGCCCGGTACCGGGCTCACCGGCGACGCGGCGCTCGCCGCCGACGTCCTCGCCGGCCTGGACCACGTCCACCGGACCGTCTACCACCCCGGCACCCAGCGGTACGGCAACTGGTGGGAGTGGCAGATCGGCACCCCGCGCCCGCTGCTGGACACGCTCACCCTGCTGTACGCCGAGGCCGGGCCCGCCCGGCGGGCCGACGCGCTCGCGGCCGTCGACCACTTCGTCCCGGACGCGCTGCTCGGCGACTACTCCGGCACCAGCACCGGCGCCAACCGCGTCGACCTCTGCCGCGTCGTCGCCCTCCGCGGCGTCCTCGGGGAGGCGCCCGCGAAGCTCGTCCTCGCCCGCGACGCGCTCTCCCCGGTCCTCGTCCACGTCGACCACGGCGACGGGCTGTACGCCGACGGATCGTTCCTCCAGCACACCGCCGTCCCCTACACCGGCACCTACGGATGGGTGCTGCTCGACGGCCTGGCCCGACTCCTCGCCCTGCTGCGCGGCTCCGCCTGGGACGTCGCCGACCCCGGCCGCCGCTTCGTCCACGACGCCGTGGACCGGGCGTTCGTCCCGCTGATCCACCACGGGCTGGTGGCGGACACCGTCTCCGGCCGCGCCGTCAGCCGGGGCCTGACCGACGACGGGCCGCCGCAGAGCGACCGGCAGCGCGGCCACGCCCTCGTCGCGGCCGTCGCCCTGCTCGCCGAGGGCGCGCCCGCCGCCGCGCGCGCCCGGTGGCACGGCCTGATCAAGGGCTGGGCCGCCCGCGACCCGGCCGCCCCGCTCCTCGCCGACCCCCAGTTCGACACCGCCGACCTGGCCCGGCTCGCCGCCGTCCTCGCCGGGCCGGAACCCGCCGCGCCCGAACCGGCCGGGCACCGGCTGTTCCCCGCCATGGACCGGGCCGTGCACCGCCGCCCCGGCTGGACCGCCGCCCTCGCCATGGCCTCCGACCGCGTCGCCCACTACGAGAACGGCAACGGCGAGAACCCGCGCGGCTGGCACTCCGGCGCCGGGATGCTCCTCTGGTGGGGCCCCGGCGGCGAGGACCAGTACGGTGACGGGTTCTGGGCCACCGTCGACCCGTACCGCCTCCCCGGGATCACCGTCTCCGCCAAGCGCCTCGCCGACAACGAGGGCGGCGCCTGGGGCGCGCCGAGACCCGACGCGCGCTGGGTGGGCGGCGTCACGGACGGCACGTACGCGCTCCTCGGCCAGCACCTCAAGGGGCTCGGCTCCACCCTGGAGGCGCGCCGGACGTGGGTGTGCGCGGACGACGCCGTCGTCTGCCTCACCGCGGGCGTCACCGCCCACGACGGCACCCCCGTCGAGACCGTGCTCGACAACCGGCGGCTCACCGGCCCGCCCCGGCTCACCGTGGACGGCGTGCGGCGCGCCGGGGACGCCTTCCTCCCCCGGGCCCACTGGCTCCACCTGGAGGGCCACGGCGGCTGGGTGCTGCCCGGCGGCGCGCCCGTGCGCGTCCTGGACGAACACCGCACCGGCGCCTGGCGGGACGTCAACACCGGCGGCTCCGCCCGCCCGCTGACCCGGCGCTACCTCACCCTGTGGCACCCGCACGGCACCGACCCCGAAGGGGCCGCCCTCGTCCACCTGCTGATGCCGGGCGCGAGCCGGGCCGCCGTCGCCGCCCGCGCCGCCGACCACGGCCGGCTGACCGTCCTCGCCAACACCGCGGACCTCCAGGCCGTACGTCTCGCTACGCCCGCCCTCACCGCCGCCGCCTTCTGGCGCCCCGGCACTGTGGGCACCCTCACCGTGACCGGCCCCGCCGCCGTCCTGCTCCACCGGCAGGGCCGGCGCGCCACCCTGCACCTCGCCGAGCCCCCGCGCACGGGCGCGCCGGTCGACCTCGCGTGGGCGCGGCCGGTGCGCCGGGTGGTGTCCCACGACCCGTCCGTACAGGTACGCGCCACCGGGCCCGTCCTGCGGCTGCGGATCCGGCCGGGAACCCGGTGCCTGCCGCACCGCTGCGAGGTCGAGACCGGCTGACGCCCCGCCCCGGCCCCGGCCGGGCGGCGGTGTGTCCGAGTGGTTTTGTGGACTACCCACAGCGTGGGAAGTCCAGACGAACAGGGGCAACTGGTAGGGGCGCAGTGCGATTCTGTGCTCCTTGCCCACCAAATCGAGCACTACCTTGTGCGGAGTCGACATGATGTTCCGGCACGGGTCCCACGTACCGTCTATCCATGAGCAATCTCGAAGGTGCGCCCGAAGAGGCGAGTGACGTCCGTGGGCGCGTCGCCGAGCTGCACGCCATCCGCGAGCAGGTTCGGCGTGGTCCCAGCGACCGGGCTACCCAGGCACAGAAGGCCAAGGGGAAGCTGACGGCGCGCGAGCGTATCGATCTGCTGCTGGACGAGGGCTCTTTCTCCGAGGTCGAGCCGCTGCGCCGGCACCGCGCCACGGGCTTCGGCCTGGAGGCGAAGAAGCCGTACACCGACGGGGTCATCACCGGCTGGGGCACCGTCCACGGCCGGACCGTGTTCGTCTACGCCCACGACTTCCGGATCTTCGGCGGCGCGCTGGGCGAGGCCCACGCCACCAAGATCCACAAGATCATGGACATGGCCATCGCGGCCGGCGCGCCCCTGGTGTCGCTCAACGACGGCGCCGGCGCCCGCATCCAGGAGGGCGTCTCCGCCCTCGCCGGCTACGGCGGCATCTTCCAGCGGAACACCAAGGCGTCCGGCGTCATCCCGCAGATCTCGGTGATGCTCGGCCCGTGCGCGGGCGGCGCGGCCTACTCCCCCGCCCTGACGGACTTCGTCTTCATGGTCCGCGAGACCTCGCAGATGTTCATCACCGGCCCGGACGTGGTCCGCGCGGTGACCGGCGAGGAGATCACCCAGAACGGCCTCGGCGGCGCCGACGTGCACGCCGAGACCTCCGGCGTGGCCCACTTCGCGTACGACGACGAGGAGACCTGCCTGGAGGAGGTCCGCTACCTGCTGTCCCTCCTCCCGCAGAACAACCGCGAGAACCCGCCGCGGGTGGTCTGCGAGGACCCCGTCGACCGCACCGGCGAGGCCCTGCTGGACCTCGTCCCGGCCGACGGCAACCGCCCCTACGACATGCGCAAGGTCATCGAGGAGATCGTCGACGACGGCGAGTACCTCGAGGTCCACGAACGCTGGGCCACCAACATCATCTGCGCCCTGGCCCGGCTCGACGGCCAGGTCGTCGGCATCGTCGCCAACCAGCCGCAGTCGCTGGCCGGCGTCCTGGACATCGAGGCGTCCGAGAAGGCGGCCCGGTTCATCCAGATGTGCGATGCCTTCAACATCCCCATCGTCACCCTCCTGGACGTCCCCGGCTTCCTGCCCGGCGTCGACCAGGAGCACGGCGGCATCATCCGGCACGGCGCCAAGCTGCTCTACGCCTACTGCAACGCCACCGTGCCGCGCATCTCGGTGATCCTGCGCAAGGCGTACGGCGGCGCCTACATCGTCATGGACTCCCAGTCCATCGGCGCCGACCTCACCTACGCCTGGCCCACCAACGAGATCGCCGTCATGGGCGCCGAGGGCGCGGCCAACGTCATCTTCCGCAAGCAGATCGCGGACGCCGACGACCCGGACGCCATGCGGGCCCGCATGGTCAAGGAGTACAAGGCCGAGCTGATGCACCCGTACTACGCGGCCGAGCGCGGCCTCGTCGACGACGTCATCGACCCGGTGGAGACGCGGCAGGTGCTGATCCGGTCGCTGGCCATGCTCGCGACGAAGCACGCCGACCTGCCGTCCCGCAAGCACGGCAACCCGCCCCAGTAACCCGGTACCCCGGTAACCCGAACAACCCGGTAACTCGAAGAGGACACAGCAGACATGACTGACACGCTCGTTCGCGTCGAGAAGGGGACGGCCGGGCCGGAGGAGCTGGCCGCCGTCACCGCGGTCCTGCTCGCCCGGGCGTCCGCCGGATCGTCGGCCCAGGTGCCCCGGCCGCGCCGGTCCGCCGCGTCCTGGCGGCGCCTGGAGCGGTCCGCCGGCTTCACGGCGGCCCACAGCTGGCAGGGCTGACCCGCCCACGCGGAAGGGCCCCGCACTCTTCCGAGTGCGGGGCCCTTCCGCGCGTTCGGGCGTCCGGGCCCGTCAGCCCAGCCGGTGCATCCAGCCGTACGTGTCGTCCGCGGCGCCGGTCTGGATGTCCAGCAGCGCCTGGCGCAGCCGCATCGTCACCTCGCCCGGTCCGCCGTCCCCGATCGTCCAGTCGCCGCGGGCGGACTTCACCGATCCGACCGGCGTGATGACGGCGGCCGTACCGCACGCGAAGACCTCGGTCAGCGAGCCGTCCGCGTTCGCGCTCCGCCAGTCGTCCACGGAGATCCGCCCCTCGGCGACCTCGTACCCGAGGTCCTCGGCGATCCGCAGCAGCGAGGCGCGCGTGATGCCGGGCAGCAGCGACCCGGTCAGCTCGGGGGTGACGATCCGGTTCCCGTACACGAAGTACAGGTTCATGCCGCCCATTTCCTCGATCCAGCGGCGCTCGACGGCGTCCAGCCAGACCACCTGGTCGCAGCCCTTCTCGGCGGCCTGCGCCTGGGCGACGAGGGAGGCGGCGTAGTTGCCCGCGCACTTGGCGGCGCCGGTGCCGCCGGGGGCGGCGCGCACGTACTCCTCGGAGATCCAGACGGAGACGGGCTTGACGCCGCCCGCGAAGTAGGCGCCGGCCGGCGAGGCGATGACGACGAAGAGGTACTCCTTCGCCGGGCGCACGCCCATGCCCGCCTCGGTGGCGAACATGAACGGCCGCAGGTAGAGGGAGGCTTCACCGGAGGTCGGCACCCAGGCGCGGTCCTGCCGCACGAGCGCGTCGCACGCCTCGATGAACGTCTCGACGGGCAGCTCGGGCATCGCCAGCCGGCGGGCGGACGCCTGGAAGCGCTTGGCGTTCTCCTCCGGGCGGAAGGTGGCGACGCCGCCGTCGGGGCGGTGGTAAGCCTTGAGGCCCTCGAAGATGGCCTGCCCGTAGTGGAGCGTCATGTTGGCCGGGTCGATCGACAGCGGCGCGTACGGCACCAGCTGGGCGTCGTGCCAGCCGACCCCGTCCGCCCACTTGACGGTGACCATGTGGTCGGTGAAGTGGCGGCCGAAGCCGGGGTCGGCGAGGATGCGCTCCCGCTCCGCGTCGGACAGCGGCTGCGAGGAGGGCTTGAGCTCGATCGTGGGCGTGGTCATGGATGCGTGTCCTTAACTTTCGGGTGCTGCGGACCGCGCTCACGCCGTCCCCGCTCTGGCGGACGTCCGAGCTTCTTCGCCTCTTTTCGCGGCCCCGTGTCCGATTATCGCTCGGACGGGGGCATGAACGAAATACCTGTGCGAACGCCGAGGAGGCGCGCGGCCCGGTGGAACGGTGGGACTCCGGCCGCGCGCGGGGCGGACGGGTCAGGCGGGTACGCCCGGTACCTCGGGTGCCTCAGGCGTCGCGGAGTCTCCGCGTACCTCGGAGACCAGGTTCACGAGCGCGGACCCCGTCTCCTCGGTCGAGCGGGCGGCGGCCCCCGCCCGTCCCGCCAGATCGGCGGCCACGGCGTCCTCCACCCGCGCCGCCTCCCGCTCGTACCCGAGGTGCCGCAGCAGCAGGGCGACGGAGAGGACGGTCGCCGTGGGGTCGGCCGTGCCGGTGCCCGCGATGTCCGGGGCCGAGCCGTGGACCGGCTCGAACATGGACGGGAAGGTGCCGTCCGGGTTGATGTTGCCGGAGGCGGCGGTGCCGATGCCGCCGCTGACGGCCGCCGCGAGGTCGGTGAGGATGTCGCCGAAGAGGTTGTCGGTGACGATCACGTCGAACCGCTCGGGCTGCGTCACGAGGAAGATCGTCGCCGCGTCCACGTGCAGGTAGTCCGTCGTGACCTCGGGGAACTCCCGGCCGACGCGCTCGAAGACGGACTTCCAGAGCCGGCCCGCGTACACCAGGACGTTGTCCTTGTGCACGAGCGTGAGCTTCTTCCGCGGCCGGGCCTGGGCCCGCGCGTACGCGTCCCGGACCACCCGCTCCACCCCGTACGCGGTGTTGACGCTGACCTCGGTGGCGACCTCGGCCGGGGTGCCGGTGCGCAGCGAGCCGCCGTTGCCGGTGTACGGGCCCTCGGTGCCCTCGCGGACCACGACGAAGTCGATGTCCGGGCGGCCGGCGAGCGGGCCGGCGGTGCCGGGGTAGAGCCGGGAGGGGCGCAGGTTCACGTGGTGGTCGAAGGCGAAGCGCAGCTTGAGCAGCAGGCCGCGCTCCAGCACGCCGGACGGTACGGAGGGGTCGCCCACCGCGCCGAGCAGGATCGCGTCGTGCTCCTTGAGGGACTCCAGTTCGGCGTCGGGGAGGGTCTCCCCCGTGGCGTGCCAGCGCCGGGCGCCGAGGTCGTACTCCCGGGTCTCCAGCTTCACGTCGGAGGGGAGGACGGCGGTGAGGACGCGGAGTCCCTGGGCCACCACTTCGGGGCCGATGCCGTCACCGGGGATCACTGCGAGGCGAATGCTGCGAGACATGACGGGACCGTACTGCCTCGTCCCACTGAATGACACTCTCCGTCCACCATATGGACGCGACGGTGCGGTGGCCGGGGCCGGTTCGGCGGAATTCGGCGGAAGTGGGTGACGGGACGGGCCTTTGCTGGCACGTTCCCGGCATGGACACTCCACGCGTAGGCATTCCCGGGCCGCTCGCCGAGCGCATGACCATGCCGGAGCAGCACGAGTACCTGCGGAGCAAGCTGAGCCGGCGCGGTCTGCTGCGCGCGGGCGCGGTGACGGCCGGGGCGGTCGCCGGGACGGGCCTGCTGGGGGCGGCGCCCACCGCCCTGGCCACGCCCACCCTCGTGACGGCGAGAGCCACCGCCCGCGTCGACGGCTCCCTGGTCGCCCCCTTCGGCCGGCACCTCGCCTTCGGCGCCGACCCGAAGACCCAGATGCGCGTCTCGTGGCAGGTGCCCTTCGCGGTCCGCAAGCCGTTCCTGCGGATCGGGTCGAAGCCGTGGGACCTCGGCCGCCGCGTCGAGGCGGAGGTGCGGCACCTGCACACCCCGCCGCTGGTCCGCGCGCTGCCCGCCGTCGACCAGTACTACCTGCACGTCGCGCTGGACGGGCTGCGGCCCGGCACCACGTACTACTACGGCGTCGGGCACACCGGCTTCGACCCGGCGGACGCCCGCCGGCTGGGCACGGTCGCGTCCTTCCGCACCGCGCCCGCGCGCCCGGAGCGGTTCGTCTTCACGGCCTTCGGCGACCAGGGCGTCGGCTACCACGCGCTCGGCAACGACCAGCTGCTGCTCGGCCAGGACCCGGCGTTCCACCTGCACGCGGGCGACATCTGCTACGCCGACAGCAGCGGCTCCGGCCGGCCCGGCGACGTCTACGACGCGCGGGTGTGGGACCAGTTCCTCGCGCAGACGGAGTCCGTGGCCCGGAGCGTGCCGTGGATGGTGACCACCGGCAACCACGACATGGAGGCCTGGTACTCCCCCAACGGCTACGGCGGCCAGAGCGCCCGCTGGGCGCTCCCCGCCAACGGCTTCGACCCGCGCAGGTCGCCGGGCGCGTACTCGTTCGTCCACGGCAACGTCGCCGTCGTCGCCCTCGACGCCAACGACGTCTCGTACGAGATCGCCGCCAACACGGGCTACAGCGGCGGCGGTCAGACCGCCTGGCTCGACCGCCGGCTGCGCGAGCTGCGGGCGCGCCGGGACGTGGACTTCGTCGTCGTCTTCTTCCACCACTGCGCCTTCTCGACGACGAAGGCGCACGCCTCGGACGGCGGCGTCCGCGACGCGTGGCTCCCGCTGTTCGACAAGCACCGCGTGGACCTCGTCATCAACGGCCACAACCACATCTACGAACGCACCGACGCCCTCCGCGCGGGCCGGCTCCGCCGCCGCGTCCCGATCGGCGCGACGGTCGACCCGGCCCGCGACGGCACCGTCTACGTCACCGCCGGCGGCGCGGGCGCGGACCTCTACGACTTCCCCGTCCCGGACAGCTACGAGGGCCACGTCCACGACCTCGAAAGCGTCGCCAGCTACCACTGGAAGAAGGGCCGGGTGAAGTCCCCGGAACGAGTGGAATGGTCACGCGTCCGCTACACGGGCCACTCCTTCCTGGCGGTGGAGTGCGAACCGGGCTCGCGGCCCCGGCTGCGGGTCACGGCGCTGGCGGAGAGCGGGAAGCGGATCGACCACTTCGACGTGGTGCGGGCGGGGCGGTAGGCAGGTCCCGGCGGGGTCAGGGCGCGGGAGGGTCAGGCCCCGGCAGGGTCGGGGGCCGACGGGGTCAAGGGCCGACGGGCGCGGCCTCCGCCAGGGCCGGAAGGTCGAGGACGCGGGAGAGCGCCCGCTCGACCGGGCCCCCGGCGCACGCCCGGGATCCGGCGTCGCTCAGCACGCCGATGTCCTGGACGCCCACACTGACCAAGGCCGGGAGCGGCGGCGGGGTGTCGGCCGAGGACGGAGCCGAAGGGGGAACGCACAAGGGCTGGAGCGGGGGCCGGAACAGTGTCCGCAGCAGGGCCGGGTCTTCGCCGGCGACCGGCGCGGGTGCGCCCCCGCCCGGCCCCTCGGCCCACGCCGGGGCCGCCGCGGCCTGGGCTCCGGCAAGGAGGGCCAGGACGACGCCGACGGCACGGACGACGGTGTGCTGGTTCATGAGCTGACGAACGATTTCGTCCGCACGCGGATACGGGAGCCGGCGTGCGGCGGTGGGCCCGCGCACCCGCCGCCGCGGCCGGCCGGCGACCCGGCGGCATCGGCCCGGGACTAGTGGCCCGCCGGTCCCCCGTTGTCGCGGCGGTCGAGGGCGCGCTGGAGGGCGGCGGCGGCGTTGCGGCGGTCGGCGTCGCGGTCGGCGCGGCGCGTGCGGCGGGGCTTGCGGGCAAGGACGGCAGTGGTCTCGGCCATGGGTCACGTCTCCTCTGGAAGAGTCCTGCGAGGGATGCGAAGAGCCGGAGAAAGGGGCGGGGGCCCGGGCGCTCGCAGGGGTCACCTGCGCTCGCGCGCCCGGCCGCGTCCGCCGTCGCTCGATGGAGCGGGACGCTCGGCTTCCTCCACGCTAAGCCAGCATTACCGCGCTGTCGCCGTATTTACTCGGGCTTCCTACTATCTGAGACGGCCGCCCCGCGTGGGCGGGCCGCCATCGGGCGGCGAACGGTTCGGTGGATCCGGACGGCACCGCCTCACGTCCGTCCGCGCCGCCCGACAGCGGGGCTGCCGCGCTCAGTCCGTCAATACCTCGATGGGTTCGGTCAGTAGGTGAGGATGGGGCTGTCCGTGGTCTCGAGGTCGGAGCCACCGCTCCAGTGGATCTTGGCGAAGGTGACGTACTGGTGGCCGGAGGAGGGGTTGGTCAGCTCGACGCCCAAGTGCTGGTAGCCGTTCCGGCAGGAGACCGACTGGCGTGTGGCGAAGGCCCACGAGGTCTTGTCGAAGACGCCGAACTCCACGTAGCAGTTGGGGTTCACGTTCCCGAGGTCCAGGTACGCGTCGGCGCCGATGGCGCCGTTGTTGTGGTCGGCGATGCAGACGTTCTTCCAGGTGGGGCCGGCGCAGCCGCCGCCCGAGGACGCGGCCGCGGTGCCGGCGGTGGACACCGCCGCCGTCGCGGCGAGCGCCGCGGTGGCCAGCGCCAGGGCGGCGCCGCGCTTGATTCTCAGTGCACGCATGGGGAACTCCTTGCTCTCGGATGGAGCGGACGACCCGGTCGGGCCGACGACGCCACCGTCGCAAAGGGCGCTCAACGAGCGATAAACGCGGATAAATGCCGGACGTATCGCTCGTGTTCCGTCTTTGTCTCGTTCTCCCGTAGCCCGCACCATCCGCACCCCGGATACTGCCGGTCGTGATCGGAGCAAGGGCCGCTCGGCCCCTCGCCGCGCTCACCGCAAGCCTCGTCCTGACACTGGGCGTACAAGCCGCCGCCTCTGGCATGACCCCGGCAGCTCACTGGCGGTCCGGCATGACCGCCTTGGCGCTTCGGTGGCGAGCGCCCCGGCGTGAAAACCGGCGCGATGGCAGGATGGCGGCATGGTGGCGAACCAAGCGTGGGCGGGGCTGCACGGCGATCTGTCGGCGACGAAGGCGCTGGTGTACGAGCCGGGTGGCTTCGTCTGCTCGGTGCCGGTGCCGGAGCCGGAGAGCGCCGAGTACGCCGCGTGCGCGTTCACGCTCGACGGCCGCTCGGTCCGCTTCCGGGTGGGCAAGGCGACCCCGACGAAGGCGGGCCGGTTCGTCACCGTCTGGCAGCGGTCCGAGGAGGGGCCGATCCGGCCCTTCGACGCCGACGACGGGGTGGACCTCTTCGTCGTCAGCAGCCGCGACGACGACGGCGGCTTCGGGCAATTCGTCTTCCCGGTGGACGTGTTGGTCGAGCGCGGCGTCGTCTCCAGCGGCGGCTCCGGCGGGAAGCGCGGGTTCCGCGTCTATCCGCCGTGGGTGACCACGACCAGCCGGCAGGCCGGCGGCACCCAGGCGTGGCAGGCGGACTTCTTCCTCGACCTCGGCCGGAACGAGGCTCCCGACCTGGGACGCGCCCGCGCCCTCTACCACCCGTAGAGATCATCTCGCTTGGTGGGTCGACGCCAAGGTGACCCGGCAGGCCGGGCCTCCGGCGGTCGGTGCGACGATGCGGGGGTGAGCGAGGTCAATGAGCTGGTCGATGTCGACGATCCGGCCTGGCCGCTTCTCTTTGAGGAGCTGTCCGGCACCGGCGTTCCGGTCGAGGTACCGCCCGGTGACGCCGAGGCAGGCCGCGCCTCCCTGCGGCAGCTCCGGGTCTCCGCCCGGTCGAATCTGGGCGGGATCGTACTGAACTGCGGCGGTCTGATCGTGGACGGTGGATGGTTGCGGATCTTCGGCAGTCCGCGTGGCGCCGATGCCGAGGGTCTGCCCAGCCTGGCCGTGGTCAACGCGATGCCCGCGACGTTCGATCCGGCGTGGGGGCCGGGGGCGGGTCTGGTGGTCGCGCACGATGTGCTGGGCGGGGTGTTCGCCCTCAACGGGAGTGACCCCCGTGCGGCCGGTCGGCCCGGTGAGCCGGGCGAGGTCGTCTACTTCGCTCCCGACGCCCTTGGTTGGGAGGCGCTGGGGGCCGGGCACTCGGCCTGGCTGTCCTGGATTCTCGACGGAGGGCTCCGGAAGTTCTACGAGGGCCTGCGGTGGGACGGCTGGCGCGGCGAGGTCTCCGCGCTGAACGGGCGGCAGGGGCTGTCGTTCTTTCCGCCGTTGTGGTCGGCGGAGGCGCGCCAGGACCTGCCGGCGACCAGCCGTCGTGCGGTGCCCATGGCGGAACTCCTGGGCCTGAACCGCGACGCGTGCCTGCGGTTCGACGGCGCCGACCCGGGGTTCCTCGGCGCCGCGTGAACCGGCTCACCCGCCCGGACGATCCCTCGCCCCCTCCGGCCCCCGTGCGCGGAGCGGCAACGAGACGTGCGCCGTCCGGCAACCCGTGCGGCCCTTCCCCGTTTAGCGTTCGAGTCCGGCCGACGGCGCCACGGAAATGCGCGGCGCCCGACCTCCTCCGATGGCAGCCGGGCCAGGGGACGACAAGGAAATGCTGCGAAAATTCTGCGCGCTTCTGCTGACGCTCGCGACGGCGATGGGCCTCGTGACCGTACTGAGCGGGACGGCGTCCGCCGCCAACTACCAGGTGCTCGACTGGCGCGTCTCGAACATCACCGCGGGCGGCGACACCCATCATCACAACTACTGGGATCTGATCGACCGCATTCACCGGTACACCTACGGTGAGCCGACCGGAGTCAACGGAACCGCGCAGACCACGACCGAGCGCGGGCGGCTCATTCAGGTGCGGGTGCTGGACACGGGTGACACGCACCTGGCCTCGGTGTACCTCTGGGCCGACGACCTGTATGTCGCCGGTTTCTATGCCCCGCAGACGAATTCGCACTGGGTCTTCAACGACCGTCGGCAGGAGTTCGCGAACGCGCTCGGCCTCAACCTCAACAACATCCACACCATGCCGACGACCGGGAACTACAGTAGCCTCCCGGGCGGCAACGACCGTGGCCGTCTCCAACTGAACCCCGAGCGCATATACAACGCGGTCCGGACTCTCGGCCAGGCGAACCAGTACAACGACAACGTCGGCCGCTCGCTGGTCGTGGCGATCCAGACCTTCTCGGAAGCCGCCCGCTTCGGCAGCGTCTTCGATGTTATCCGGGGCAACATCCAGGATCCCAACCGGAACCGGCCCCTGGACTACGACGCGGGCGCTCCCCGAGGCATGATCCTCAACTCCGGTCTGGAGAACCAGTGGGGCGACATCTCCGATTACGTGCGCCGCGCGCGGCAGAACCCGAACGAGTCGATGACCGTCATGGGCCACTCGGTGACCAGCCTCGCGGCCCTGCTCTACTGGGTCGGCTTCGTCGAGCTCAACGGGCATCGTTTCTCGCAGCGTTGACCCTCGGGCGCCCGAGGAGTCAGGGGCGGGCCCCGGGTCCCTTTCGGCGCCCGTCCCCCGTTCCTCCCGCCCGCCGGCTCGTACGGAACCGCCTAGCCGTGGAAGGCCGTCGTCGATTCGAGTGGCGCCCGCTCGGTCCTCACCCGGTTCACCGGCGCCGCCCCGTCGGCGTAGCCGAAGGAGACGCCGACGAGCAGCTTCGCGGCGGTGACGCCGAGTTCGGAGCGGACGGTGTCGGCGTAGAAGCTCAACAGTCCCTGCGGACAACTGTCCACGCCGTACGCGGTCATCGCCAGGAGCAGCGTCTGCATATAGGCGCCGACGTCCGCGGCCAGCCGGGCCTCGCCCTCACCGTGGTCGGAACCGTGGACGAAGAGGAAGGCCGCGTGCGGCGCGCCGTAGAAGTCCAGGCTTTCCGAGTCGTAGGCCGCACGTGCCGCGTGATCGTCGGGGCCGATCCCCAGCGCCCCGTACAGTTCGGCGCCGAACGCCGCCCGGCGCGCCTGGTGCTCGGGCCCGTACATCCGGTCCGAATACGGGAAGTCCACCGAGGTGCGCCGCTCGGCGTGGGCCGTCCGCAGGGCGCCGGCCAGGCGGTGACGCGCCGCGCCGCTCACCACCTCCACCCGCCACGGTTGCGCGTTGGAGTTGGACGGCGCGGCTCCGGCCAGCGCGAAGATGCTGCGCATCGCCTCCTCGGGTACGGGTTCCGGACGGAACGCGCGGGTCGCGCGGCGGCCGCGTATCAGCTTCTCCGCGCAACCGCTCAGCTCGGTGGGGACGCACGTGCTCATGAGGCTCCTTGGAAGTCATGTAAACGGCGGCGTTTACCTGCCGAGGGTTACCGTAGCGCACCCTGTCGACCCAGGTAAACGAGTCCGTATACTTGCCGCATGGACACGAGCGTGAACACGCCGGCCGCGGCGTCCCAACGGCGAGGGCGCGGCGGGCGGGAGCGCATCCTGGCCGCCGCCGCCCGACTGTTCGCGACCCAGGGCATCGGCGCGACCGGCATGGAACAGGTCGCCGAGGAAGCGCCGGTGTCCAAGCGGACGCTCTACGCGCACTTCCGCACCAAGAACGATCTGGTCATCGCCCATTTGCGGGGCCTTGCACTGTCGGGCGCCACCCTGGAAGGCGTCCTGACCCGCGACGACATCCCCCCGCGCGAGCGGATCCGCCGACTGTTCGACCAGCCGGCGGCGGACGCGACTCCGGTCCGCGGATGCCCGTTCATCGACGCCGCCGCGGAGTTCCCCGACCCGGAGAGCGCGGTGCACTCCTATGCCCGGGAGCAGAAGTTGCGCATGGTGCACCTGATCGTCGCGGTGCTGACGGAACTGGGCTGCCGCGAGCCCCTCCCCCTCGCCGAGCAACTGGCCACCCTCGCGGACGGGGCGGCCAGCCGCGCCATGGTCCTGGACGAAGCGGACTACGGCCGGCACGCGCGGGCGGCGGCGGAGATCCTCCTCGATCACGCTTTGCCGGAGGAGACGGGAAAGGCTTAGCACCTCGCCCGGGGTTGACCGAACAGGCCCGCGCCCGGCTGTCAGAGGTGCGACGTAGAGTCTTGCCGATGGGGCCGGTTCCGGGCCACCAGCACGGGAGAACGGCAGCCTCCCTGGTCTGCGCGGAGGTGGTCACGGCCCAACCGGCGTCCAGGCACCAGCCGAGGGCCACGAGTGCAGCCCGTCTGCCCGGCCCCATCCCATTCCGCCGCCCCCAGCGGCGAGGGTGGTCAGGAACGCGGAGGGTTCGAGCAGCTTTGGTTCAGAGGGACACCCGATAAGCCCGCTTCAGCACCCTGCGAATGAGCGCTCGTGACGCCTCGGAGTTGGGCACCCTGGCCTGGAGTTGGTTGTAGAGACCGACGTACTGAGCCACCGTCTCGGGTTTAGTGACGAAATAGCCTTGAACGCCGGTTGACACGAACACGACCTTTTTGCCGGCGGGAAGATCCATGATCGTGAACTCTCCGAGGCTTTGGACGACAGAGGCGTCACCCTCGAACGGTGCGACTCTCACCTGAAACCCCGGCTCCCGAGACGCTGCGATCAGGTCCGCGAGCTGCTCCCGCATGATCGCCCCGCTACCGACCACCGCGTGCAGGGCAGCCTCGGTGAGCACCATGGTCAACTGCGGGCCACGGGGACCTTCCAAGAATTGGTGCCGACGCGCTCGGTACTTGAGCTTATCCGCGACATTCCCGCCGTAGAACGGAATACCCCTCTCAATAATCGCCCGTTCGTACTCGGGATTCTGCAGAAGGGCGGGGATCACGCAGCTGGTGCCGCGGAGACCTACCGCTCGCGACTCATACCAGAATGCCCGCCGAACCCACTTGGCATCGGGATTGTCATCGAGTTCGTCGCGGAGCTTCCAGATACGACCGCGCGCCTCCAGCGCAGTGTCGATGCGACGGACGACATCGCGCCTCGGCACGTGCGTGCCCTTCTCGAAGTGAGAAATCGCGGTGTTCGACAAGGCGACCGCGTTGCCCAGATCCACCTGCCTCCATCCCTTCGCCATCCGGTGCTCGCGGATCACTTTCCCTAGTTCGAGCACGCGCGCTTGATACGGATCAAGTGGACCGGCACCAGCCATAGTTGTACCCCCCAATCGACTTGGTGATCACTCAACCCAGAGGTGGGGTTGAGCATAAGGGCTGGGACGGATACTGGAGTCCGGAACCGGGACACGCAACTCCCCCTGTACGAGGCTGTGTTCGAATTACCCTGCGGCGTTCAGACCGTGGCGTCGCACACGTCAGCGAACGAAAGGGTGTGCGCCGGCGTACAGCGGTTCCCGATGACCATCCCCCACCGAGGAGACCGACCCCCATGCCCGTCTGGCCCGGTACAGCCATGCCCCACGCAGGACGACGCGGCGCCCCGCCGACCCTCCGCCCCGAAGCCGAAGCGGACATCGAAAGCACCGCCGGCCTGATCCTCACCGCGAGCATGCCGCCGCCGGCGGAGATCATGGAAGCGTCGGCCGCCGAACTGCGCCGTTTCATCAATGAGTGGGCGCCCTGGATCAAGGGCACGGCACGGGAGTCGCTGCCGGTGGACGACCCGCGGCGGGTCGCCGCCGAGCGGGCCGCGGACGAGGCGACGTACCGGGCCCGGTGCACGGGCCCCGGAGACGGGCTGGCGTCGGCGTTCACCTACTGCCGGAGTCTGGCGCTGATCACTCGGGAGCTGCTGGCGCACCGGCGAAAGCTCGGTCTGGCGGGCGCGGACCCGGCGGCGTGCGTGCGGGTGACCGCGCGGGCGCTGATCTGCCGTCCCTCACCCGCCGAGGCAGGCGAGCAGGACGTGCTCATGGTGTCGCCCGCGCACCCCGGCGTACCCGGCACCAACTTCCGCCTGCCCGGCGGGCCCGCGGTCGCGGGCGAGCCCACCTGGGAGGCCATGGCCAGAACCGTGCGGGAGGAGACCGGCCTGGCCGTCCGCCCCGCGCGGCTGCTCGTCACCGACTGGGTTCGGGGGGACGGCAGCAGCGCGGGGATCACCTTCGTGTACGCCGTGGCCGCGCTCGGCGACGAGATCAGCGTGCGGCTGCCCGAGTGGCCCGGCCTGGCCGGTTACGCCTGGGTCCCCGTCCCCGGAATGGACGAGCACTGCTCTCCGCACCAGGCCCGCCGGGTCAGAGCGGCCCTGGACGCGGCGCGCGGCGGAGCGCCGGCCGAGCTGCGGCTCGGCACGCCCGCCTACGACGTCGCCGCCTGACGCCGTCGAAGCCTGACGCCGTCGGAGCCCCGGGAACCGCCGACCGTCATGCGCCGACAGCCGGAACGCACCGGCGGCCGGAACGCCCCCGCCCCCGCCCGGCGCAAGCCGGACGGGGGCGGGGGTACGAGCACCGAGGGCAGGTCAGCCCATGTGCGGGTACCGGTAGTCGGTCGGCGGGACCAGCGTCTCCTTGATGGACCGGGTCGAGACCCAGCGCAGGAGGTTGGTGGCCGCACCGGCCTTGTCGTTCGTACCGGAGGCGCGGCCGCCGCCGAAGGGCTGCTGGCCGACGACGGCGCCGGTCGACTTGTCGTTGATGTAGAAGTTGCCCGCGGCGAACCGCAGCTTCTCCATCGCGTCGGCCACCGCGGCGCGGTCCTGGCCGATGACCGAGCCGGTCAGGGCGTACGCCGAGACGGACTCCATCTGCTCCAGCATCGCGTCGAAGTCCTCGTCCTCGTAGACGTGGACGGCGAGGATCGGGCCGAAGTACTCGGTGGTGAAGACCTCGTTGGACGGGTCGGTGCACTCGATGACGGTCGGGCGGACGAAGTAGCCGACCGAGTCGTCGTAGCTGCCGCCCGCGACGATGGTGCAGGTCGGGTCGGCCTTGGCGCGGTCGATGGCGGCCTTGTTCTTGGCGAAGGCGCGCTCGTCGATGACGGCGCCGATGAAGTTGGACAGGTCGGTGACGTCACCCATGGTGATGCCGTCGACCTCGGCCGCGAACTCCTCCTTGAAGCCGTCCTCCCAGATGGAGCGGGGGATGTAGGCGCGGGAGGAGGCGGAGCACTTCTGGCCCTGGAACTCGAAGGAGCCGCGGGTCAGGGCGGTCTTCAGGATGGCGCGGTCGGCGCTCGGGTGGGCGACGACGAAGTCCTTGCCACCGGTCTCGCCGACGAGGCGCGGGTAGCCCTTGTACTTCTCGATGTTGTTGCCCACGGTCTTCCAGAGGTACTGGAAGGTCTTGGTGGAGCCGGTGAAGTGGATGCCCGCGAGCTCGGGGTGGTTCAGGGCCACCTCGGAGACGGCGAGGCCGTCGCCGGTCACCAGGTTGATGACGCCCTTGGGGAGGCCGGCCTCCTCCAGGAGCTGCATGAGCAGCACGGCGGCGTGGGTCTGCGTCGGGGACGGCTTCCAGACGACGACGTTGCCCATCAGCGCGGGCGCGGTCGGCAGGTTGCCGGCGATGGCCGTGAAGTTGAACGGCGTGATCGCGTAGACGAAGCCCTCCAGCGGGCGGTGGTCGCTGCGGTTCCACACGCCGGCGGAGTTGGCGACCGGCTGCTCGGCGAGGATCTGGCGCGCGAAGTGCACGTTGAAGCGCCAGAAGTCGACGAGCTCGCAGGGGGTGTCGATCTCCGCCTGCTGGGCGGTCTTCGACTGGCCGAGCATGGTGGAGGCGGCCAGCGTCTCGCGCCAGGGGCCGGCGAGCAGCTCGGCGGCGCGGAGGATGATCGCGGCGCGGTCGTCGAAGGACATCGCGCGCCAGGCCGGGGCGGCGGCCAGGGCGGCGTCGATCGCGTCCTGGGCGTCCTGCTCGGTGGCGTTGGCGTAGGTGCCGAGGCGGGCCTTGTGGTTGTGCGGCTGTACGACGTCGAAGCGCTCGCCGCCGCCCATCCGCTTCTCGCCGTTGATCGTCATCGGAAGGTCGATGGGGTTGCCCGCCAGCTCCTTGAGCTTGGCCTCCAGGCGGGCGCGCTCCGGGGAGCCCGGGGCGTAGGAGTGCACCGGCTCGTTGACCGGGGCGGGGACCTGGGTGACAGCGTCCATGAGTCTCGTGGCTCCTTACGGGGTTGTGAGGGTCTCAGCCCTTGGTGATCATCGAGCGGAGGAAGAACAGCAGGTTGGCGGGCTTCTCCGCGAGGCGGCGCATGAAGTACCCGTACCAGTCGGTGCCGTAGGCCGTGTAGACCCGCATCCGGTGGCCCTCGGCGGCCAGCCGGACGTGCTCGTCACCGCGGATGCCGTAGAGCATCTGGAACTCGTACTCGTCCAGCTTGCGCCCCGCCTGCCGGGCCAGCTCCTGGGTGATCGCGATCAGACGCGGGTCGTGCGACCCGATCATCGGGTAGCCCTCGCCCGCCATCAGGATCCTGACGATGCGGACGAACGCCTTGTCGATCTCGGCCTTGTCCTGGTAGGCGACGGAGGCGGGTTCCTTGTACGCACCCTTCACGATACGCACTCGGCTGCCCGCGGCGGCGAGCCGGCGGGCGTCGTCCTCGGTGCGGAAGAGGTACGCCTGGATGACGCAGCCGGTCTGCGGGAAGTCCTTCCGCAGCTCCTCGTGGATGGCGAACATCGAGTCGAGGGTGGTGTGGTCCTCGGCGTCCAGCGTGACGGTGGTGCCTATGGCGGCGGCGGCCTCGACGACCGGTCGGACGTTGGCGAGGGCCAGCTCGTGGCCGCCCTCCAGCGCCTGGCCGAACATCGACAGCTTCACGGACATCTCGGCGCGCTCGCCGAGGCCCAGCTCCTTGAGGCGCTCGATCAGCTCCAGGTAGGCGTCACGGGCCGCGTACGACTGCTCGACGGTGGTGATGTCCTCGCCGACGACGTCGAGGGTGACCTCCAGGCCCTTGGCCGCGGCGTCCTTGACGATCGGGATGACCTGGTCGACGGTCTCGCCCGCGATGAAGCGGTCGACGACCTGCTTGGTGCCCGGGGCGGCCGACACGAAACGACGCATGCGGTCGCTGCGCGAGGCGGCGAGGATGACGGGACCCAGCACGGGCACCTCCACGATGACGGCCGGTCCCCCCTGGGGCGACGGCATAACCAACTCGACGTGAAACGTAGATTTCACGCCACCTCGCGGACCATCGACAGCTGTCACGCATCCGTGGCCGGGATCTCAGACAGATGTATGACAATGGTGCCCGGGGACTACGGGGACGGGACACAAGGGACGAAAAGGAGTGCGGCGCGTCATGCGGGGCGAGTACCAGCAGCTCGTGGACGAGATCTCGGCGGTGTTCGGCGCCCCCGCGACCCTGGAGGACCGCGACTTCGGCCTGATCGCCTTCGGCGCGCACGGCGGCGACGACGACCTGGAAGTGTCGATGGACCCCGTACGGACGCGCTCGATCCTCCAGCGGCGCTCGACGGCGGCCGTCCGGGCCTGGTTCGAGGCGTTCGGGATCGCCCGGGCGCAGGCGCCGATGCGGATCCCGCCGGACCCGGCGGCGGGCGTGTTCAAGGGCCGCATCTGCCTGCCCGTACGCCACCGGGGCGTGGTGCACGGCTACGTCTGGCTGCTGGACGACGAGCACCTGGCCGGGCTCGACCTGGGCCCCGCCACACCGGACCCGCGCGTGGCGCAGGCCATGGAGACGGCCGCCCGGATCGGCGCCCTGCTCGCGGCGGAGGCCCGGGCGGGCGCGGAGCTGGGCGAGCTGCTGCGGGACCTGCTGACCGCGCGCCCGGCGGGCCGCGACGCGGCGCGCCTGGCCCTCCGCGACGCCCTGGGTCCGGCGGCCGACGGGCCGCTGGCACTGCTGGCGGTGGCGCCCTGGCGGACGGACGCCGACGACCCCCACGACGCCACGAGCGACCGGCCGGGCTCGGCGTTCGCCGCCCGGTCGGGCGTGGCGGCACTCTGCGCGGTGCCGGACAGCCTGCCGGACGGCTCGGCGGCCCTGGCCGCCCTGGTCCGGTTGCGCGCCCTCAGCGCCCCGGCCCCCGCCCGGGCCGCGGCCGACCGGCTGCTGCACTCCCCCCGCGCCGGGGCGGACGGCGGTCCGGGCCTGGCCGCGGCCGGTCTGGGCACCCCGCGCAAGGGCCTCGCGGAGCTGACCGACGCCTGGTCGGAGGCGCTGGCCGCGGCCCGCGCGGCGGCGGCCGAACGCCGGCTCGGCCCGCTCGCCGAATGGGCGGCCATCGGCCCGTACCGCGTCCTGACCGGCCTCCCCGCCGACCGCGCGGCCGACCACGCCGTCCGCCCCCTCCTGGAGCGCTCCCACGCCGAGCTGGCCCGTACGACGGAGCTCTACCTGGACTGCGCGGGCCAGGCCGGCCGCGCCGCCGCGGCCCTCGGCATCCACCGGCAGACGCTCTACTACCGGCTGTCCCGCGTGGAACAGCTCACCGGCCTGGACCTGGACAACGGCGAGGACCGGCTGCTGCTCCACATGACGCTGAAGGCGGCGCGACTGGGGTAGGGCGGGGGCCGAAGGGCACCGGGAGGGGCGTGCCGGGCCCAGGCGCCGGGAGGGGCGTGCCGGGCCCAGGCGCGTGCCGGGACCGTCGTGGCCGGTCCCGGCCCGCGCCTCCGTCCGTCCCCCGCCCCGGGCCGGCCGCTCGGGTGCGCGTCAGGGCGAGCGCGCGGGGCGGGGTCCGGGACTCGTCCCGCCCCCGGGAGCGGCGCCGCGCGGATCAGTCCGCGGCGGCCTCGACGAGGGAGAACGGCGCGGCTCCCGCGAGCGGCGTCACCGAGACGACGGTCAGGCCCGCGCGCCGGCAGACGTCCTCGAAGTCCGCGCGGGTGCGTTCCCGGCCGCTCACGTTCACCAGCATGTTCAGGTCGCTCAGATAGGTGATTCCGCCGCCGGTGACGGGGGCTTCGGGATCGACGGTGTCGGGGAGCACGGGTTCCACGATCAGAATCCGGCCGCCGGGCGGCAGCGCCTCGCGGCAGTGGCGCAGGATGGTGGCCGCCTTCTCGTCCGGCCAGTCGTGCAGGACGCTTTTGATCAGGTAGAGGTCCGAACCCGCCGGTACGGAACGGAAGAAGTCGCCGGCGTGCGGGGAGCAGCGTCCCGTGAGTCCGTGCCGCTCCAGTGTTTCCGGTGCCCCGGCCAGGCCCTCCGCCGTGTCGAAGACGACGCCGGTGAGGTCCGGGTACGCCGTGAGGACACCGGCCAGGAGGGTGCCGTCGCCTCCGCCGACGTCCGTGACGGAGGTGAACCGGCCGAAATCGTAGGCGGCCGGGAGGGCGGCGGCGGTCGCGCCGGTGGCCTGGCCCATGGCCGTGTTGAACGCCTCCGACAGCTCGGGGTGCCGGGCGAGGTGGCCGAAGAAGTCCGTGCCGAAGACCGCGTCGAACGCGACGTCGCCGGTGCGGACGCTGTCGTCCAGGTGCTCCCAGGCGCGGGTGGACACCGGGTCGGTGAAGACGCGCACGAACGAGGCGAGCGAGCCGGGGCGGCTCGGGTCGAGGAGCGTGCCGGCGGGGGTCACCGAGAAGGTGCCGGGGGTGTGTTCCCGCAGCACGCCGAGGGCGGCCAGGGCGCGCAGCAGCCGGGTCACGGGCCGGGGCTCGGCTCCGGCGTCGGCGGCTATGGCGTCGGCCCGGCGCGGGGTGTCGCCGATCAGCTCGACCACCCGCAGCCGCACCGCCGCGCGCAGGGTCTGCGCGGCCATGCTGCCGAAGGCGGTCCGGACGATCAGGCTCCGGTCGGCGGTGTCCGCCGCCCGGGTCTCGGGGGTCTTCACGGGTTTCTTCCTTCCGTCGAACGGCGAGTGGGGGCGGCCGCCCGCGCGGCCAGGGCGCCCGGAGTGCAGCCCGCGAACGCCAGTACGTCGCGGTGGAGATGCGGCTGGTCGGTGTAGCCGCACGCCAGGGCGGTGTCGGCGGCGCTCCGGCCCGCGCGGAGCGCCCGCGCGGCGTGGTCGAAACGGACGAGCATGGCGGCGCGCTTGGGGGTGAGGCCGATCTGTGCGGTGAACCGGGACCACAGACGCTTGCGGCTCCAGCCGCAGGATGCGGCGAGTTCGCCGACCCGTACCCGGCCCCGGCGGGTCACGATGTGCTCCCAGGCGGCCACGACCTCGGGTGCCATCGCCGGCGCCCGCGCGGCCCGCCGGGTGAGGAACTCGTCCACCAGGGCGAGGCGTTCCTCCCACGACGCGGTTTCGGGCAGCCGCTCCCGCAGCTGCCGCTCCTGCCGTCCCCACACCTCGTCCAGGCCGACGACCGGCCGGTCCGGCGGGTGCGGGAGGACGCCGCCGAGCAGCGCGTAGGCGGCGGGTGGCGACAGGCGCATCTCGACGCACTCGACGCGTTCCCCGGCGACGCGGGCCGGGCCGGGCGCCGGCGCTGCGACGAAACTCCGCACGGACTGCCGTCCGGTGGCGCCGTCGACCGTGAACGGGTCCTCTCCGAACCCGATGACGACGACCACGTCGGGCCGAGGCAGCACCCGCTTGTGCAGTCCGCCGGCGGCACGGTCCCGGAAGCCCGCCATCCGGACGCCGGGGACGGCCTCCCAGCCGCCCCTGGCATCCCAACCGCCCCTGGCATCCCAGCCGTCCCCGGCGTCGGCGTTCATAGGGGCGAGGCCCGTGTCGTAGCTGCGCATGCCCCTACGGTCGCCGAATCCGGCGGTCCCGTCTTGGACGAATGTTCCACGGGCGAGCGCTCGGTGGACGCTCCACGCGCTCACCGCGGACGGTCCGGTGTGCCGCGAGGCGGCCCGCGCGCACATCGAACGCGTCCTCAGTCGCCGGGCGCGAACTGCGGCCCAGAAGGGAAGGTTCCGGCCAGCCGGGCGACCGGCTCAGGCGAACCACCCGTCACACCAGAAGGAAGCATGAGCGAGAATCGGGCGGTCATTCGATTCAAGGGCGGGTCAAAAAGTGCGCCGTCACCGCGCATGGCCCGCCACCGCACACCTCAGGGGGGAACCTGTCGTGACCGCACACCCGATACCCGAAGACGCCCCGAGCCCCCGCCGCCTCCCACGTCGCGCCCTCACCGCCGTCGTCGCCGCCGCGGCCGTCGCCGCGCCGCTCGCCGTGGCTGAGCCCGCCGCCGCGGCCGGGCCGAAGGTCGTCTGTACCTCGGGCAAGGCCGGGCTCGCCGCCAAGCTCACCAAGGACATCACCGCGGCGCTGCGCGGCCGGGCCGGACACACCGGCATCGCGTTCGACGACCCGGCGACGAAGACGAGCTGCACCTACGACGCGGACCGGCAGTTCGACTCCGCGAGCGTCTTCAAGCCGATCGTCCTCGGCACCCTGCTGTGGGACGCCGACCGGGCGAAGCGCTCGCTGACGTCGCGTGAGAAGGCGCTCGCGCACAAGATGATCACCGAGTCGGACAACGACTCCACGACGGAGCTCCGCAACCGCCTCACCACGGCGAAGATCACGTCGTTCGTCAAGGCCGCCGGTATGAAGCGCACGCTCCCCAACCAGACCTGGGGCACCACCCAGATCACCGCGCGGGACGAGCAGCGGCTTCTCGCCCTGTTCACCTCGCGCAACAAGCTGATCACCGACAAGTCCCGGGCCTACGCCCTCGACCTGATGAACAAGGTGATCTCGTCGCAGCGCTGGGGCACCCCGGCCGGCGCCCCCAAGGGCACCAAGGTGCACGTCAAGAACGGCTGGCTGCAGCGCGACCGGGACCACCTGTGGCGCGTGCACAGCATCGGCGCCTTCACCGTCGGCGGCCGGACGTACACCATGTCCGTCCTCACGCACGGCAACCGCACCTGGCAGGGCGGCATCGACGCCATCCAGGCCGTCGCCCGCGCTGTCCACCGCGACGTCAACCCGGCGGCGAACCACGCCCAGCTCATCGCTCCGCCGGCACACCCGCAGGAGGTCATGCCGCCGGGCGTGTGAGCCCCGCGCTCCGGGGCGGCCGGGCGGAAGGGCGCGACGCCCGCCCGGCCGCACCCGGGAGCGGGTTGCCCTCAGTCCTCGTCGAGGGTGATCGCCTGGACCGGACAGGCCCGCACCGCCTCCTTCACCATCGGGTCCGCGCCGCCCTCGCCCTCCGACCGGACGACGCCGAAGCCGTCGTCGTCCGTGTCGAAGACGCCGGGGGCGGTGAGGGCGCACTGACCCGAGCCGATGCACAGGTCCGAATCGATGCTCACGCGCATGGGAGTACTCCGTTCTGCGGTCACCAGGTGACCGGGAGGGCGAACAGTCCTTGCACGGTGCCGCCGGGTTTGACGGACACCTCATCGGGGGCAACGGCCAGCCGCAGCGTGGGGATACGGGCGAACAGGGACGAGAAGGCGATTTCGAGCTCCGCGCGGGCCAGGTTCTGGCCCAGGCACTGGTGGATCCCGTAGCCGAAGGCCACGTGGTGGCGGGCGGAGCGGCGCACGTCGAGGGTGTCGGGGTCGGGGTAGGAGGCCGGATCGCGGTTGGCCTCCGGGGTGGCGAGCAGCACGCCCTCACCCGCCCGGATCGTCTCCCCGGCCACCTCGACGTCCGCCACGGCCACCCGCACCAGCGAGTCGGCGATCGAGAGGTAGCGCAGCAGTTCCTCGACCGCGCCGCGCATCAGCTCCGGATCGGCGCGCAGCGCGGCCAGTTGCTCCGGGTGGCGGAGCAGGGTGTAGGTGCCGAGGGAGATCATGTTGGACGTGGTCTCGTGGCCGGCGATGAGCAGCAGCAGCGCCATGGAGACCAGTTCCTCGCGGTCCAGGGTGCCGGAGGGGTCCGCCAGGAGGGTGTCGAGGAGGGCGTCGCCCGGCGCCTCGCGCTTGCGGTCGAGCAGCCGGCGGAAGTACGCCCGTAATTCCTCGCGCGACTCGCCGGCCTCCGCCGCGGTCTCCGCGACCAGCAGCCGCCGCGAGTGGGTCTCGAAGAACTCGTGGTCGTCGTACGGCACTCCGAGCAGGGAGCAGATCACCGTGGACGGTACGGGGAGGGCGAACGCGGTGACGAGGTCGGCCTCCGGGCCGGCGGCGAGCATGCGGTCGAGGAGGTCGTCCACGACCTGCTGGATCGCGGGGCGGAGGGCGGTGATCCGCTGGAGGCCGAAGCCCGGGATGAGGGTCCGGCGCTGGCGGTTGTGGAGGGGGTCGTCGGCGCCCAGCAGCGGGAGCGGCCGGACGGCCTGTTCGGCGAGGCGCGGCACGGTGACGGGGAAGTCCGGGTGCTGCCGGTCGGCGGAGAGGCGGCGGTCGCGGAGCAGGGCCCGGACCTCGGCGTGGCCGGTGACGAACCAGACCTCCCGGCCGTCGAAGAGCGTCACCCGGGAGAGCGGGCGGTCCTCGGGGGCCGGGAGGTGACCGGCGGGCGGATGGTACGGACAGGCCCGGTCCTGCGGCCAGGGGCGGGCGGCGGCTCCGGAGTCGGCGGGCGGGGTCAAGGGGGCGGCGGACAGCGGGTGTTGCGCGGTCTCGGTCATGGACGACCTCCGGCAAGCGGACTGGTATCCTTGGGCAACCATTAGAGCGGAGGGTTCCGCACCCGTCCATGGGGCGTGACCGGATTCCGGCCACGTGAGACCACAATCCGGGCGCGCTGGACCGCGGTCCGGGCACCCCCTGCCGCCCGCACGCCTACGCCTCGCTCGGGTCGAGCACCCGCCCCTCGACGATGCGCCGCATCCCCTCGACGATGTCCTTGCCGCGCGGCGCGACCGCCGGGTCGATGAGCCACTGCACCCACAGCCCGATGAACAGGGCGTGGATGACGGAACCGACGGTGCGGGACGCGACGGCGGGCACCTTGTCGTCCTCGACGCCCTCGAAGATGGCCACGATGCCCTCGCGGCCGCTCGGCAGCACCGCGGCGAACTGCTCGCGGACCTCGGGGCGGTTGGGGAGCTGGCCGATCATCTCGAACTGGGCGGCCCAGAACGCGCGGTCGTTCGCGAACCCGTCGAGCAGCGAGTCCCAGCAGGCCGCCATCCGCTCGTCGTGCGAGGCGTCGGGTGCCGCGCCGGCGGCCAGCGCCCGGCCCACCCGCTCCCCCCACTCCTCCGTGAGCTGGATGAACGCGGCCATCATCAGCGCGTCCTTCGAGCCGTAGTGATAGCCGATGGAGGCCAGGTTGGCGCCGGAGGCGGCCACGATGTCGCGCGCGGTGGTGCGTACCCAGCCCTTGTCGAGCAGGCAGCGCTTGGCGCCCTCCAGCAGGTCTTCGCGATGTCCCATGGCGGAAGCGTAACCGCCGCTCATACGCATGTCATGGACGACCGTCTTATACAAGCGTCATAGACAACCGTTTAATACATCCGTATAGTCCTGCCCATGACGAACCCCAGCACGACGCGTGCCGGGCGCAAGGAGTGGACCGCCTTCGCCGTCCTCCTGCTGCCCCTCCTCCTGGTCTCGATGGACACGTCCGTCCTCTTCTTCGCCGTCCCGGCCATCACCCGGGACCTGGGCGCGAGCAGCACCCAGCAGCTCTGGATCTTCGACAGCTACGCGTTCGCCCTGGCCGGACTGCTGATGACGATGGGTTCGCTGGGCGACCGGATCGGCCGCCGCAGGCTCCTGCTGCTGGGCGCCGCCGCCTTCGGCACGGCCTCCGTCGCCGCGGCCTACGCGCAGAGCGCGGAGATGCTGATCGCGGCGCGGTTCGTGCTGGGGATCGGCGGCGCGACGCTGATGCCGAGCACGATGGGGCTGGTGCGCAACATGTTCCGCGACGACGCCCAGCGCGCCAAGGCGGTCGGCATCTGGTCCGCGGCCATGGCCGGCGGCATCGCGCTCGGTTCGGTGCTCGGCGGGGTGATGCTCAAGCACTTCTGGTGGGGTTCGGTCTTCCTGCTCAACGTGCCCGCGATGGTGCTGCTGCTGGTCTGCGCGCCGCTCCTGGTTCCGGAGTTCAAGGACCCGCGCCCCGGCCGCTTCGACCTGGCGAGCGTGGTGCTGTCGATGGGTGCCGTGCTTCCGACGATCTACGGCGTCAAGGAGATGGCGGCCGACGGCTTCGCCGTGTCCCGGCTGCTCTGGGTGCTCGCCGGCCTGGCGCTCGGCGTGGCGTTCGTCCGGCGGCAGCGCGGCGGGCGGTCCGCGATGATCAGCCGCGAACTGTTCCGCCACCGGGCTTTCGGGGCGGGCATCGGCCTCAACACCCTCGCGATGTTCGCCATGATGGGCTCCTCGTACTTCACCACCCAGTACCTCCAGTCGGTCCTGGGCAAGGGCCCGCTGGAGGCGGCGCTCTGGGGCACACTGCCCTCCCTCGCCGTGGGCGCGGCCGGCCCGCTGGCCACGGTCGCGGCCCAGCGGGTGGACCGGGCGTACGTGATCGCCACCGGCTTCGTCATCACGGCGGCCGGCTTCGCTCTCCTCCTCGGCACCGACGCGTCCTCCCTGACCCTCACCCTGATCTCCTGCGCGGTCATCGCCTGCGGCATCGTCACCGTCGCGGCCCTCGTCTCCGACCTGGCCCTCGGCGCCACGCCCCCGGAGAAGGCCGGCTCGGCCGCCGCCCTGCTGGAGACCGGCCAGGAGTTCGGCGGGGCCCTGGGCATGGCCGTCTTCGGCACCATCGGCATGGCCGTCTACCGGCACGACGTCTCCGACGGCCTCTCCCCCACCCTCCCGCACGGCGAACTCGCCACCGTCCGCGAGACGCTGACCGGCGCGACGGCGGTCGCGGGACGGCTGCCCGGACGGTCCGGGGCGGTGGTGCTCTCGGTCGCCCGGGACGGGTTCGTCCACGGGATGCACGTCGCCGCGGTGGGCGCGGCACTCGTCCTCCTCACCGGAGCGGCGGTGTCGGTACGGCTCCTGCGGGGCCGCGCGGAGGCGCCGTCCGAGGCGCTTTCGCAGGCGCCTTCCGAGGCGCCGGTCGCTGCGGGGAGGTAGCCCCCGGCCCCGCCCTTTCACCGTTTCTTGCGGGGGCGAGCCCCCGCACCCCCGAAACCACGCTTCGCGCGGTTGTCCTCAAACGCCGGACGGGCTGAGTTCAGCCCGTCCGGCGTTCGCCTACGCCATGAGGCAAGGGTGATCAAGCCGTGCTCACTCGAATCCCTCACGCAGCACGCGGTCCCCGTCGAGACCCGACTCCGCCAGAAACTCCGCCAGCGTCACGCGTGGCTCCTGCCGCCCTATGGCAGTCAGGATGTAGCCCGGAGACGGCGCGTTGTCGACTTCCCGGACCAGGGCGGCCAAGGTCCCGCCGTCGAGAGCGAAGGCGAACGTGAACCACGGCCCCAGGTCGTCGTGGGTGATTTCCTCGCGTCCCCACCGCGAGACGAGTTGTTCGGTCGTCAGACCCAACTCGGCCACATATCTCTGTGGCGTCCCACGAAACTCGGATGCATCGATTCTTCTCACGCTTACCTGACTTCCGTTAAGCAAACCGGGATCGCGCCCGGGCGGGCGCCGTGCGCGGCACTCGCGGAAAAACGTTTCCCATGTGCGGCCCAGCACTCCGTGCGTACGCTGCGAGTACAAGTAAGGCTGCGGCCGTCAAGGGAGCGTGCCCATGACTGATCTTCCCTCGGAGCTGACGACCGGCGAGCGCATCCGCGTCCTGCGCGAACGACGCGGACTGTCCCTGCCGGTGCTGGCGGGCCTTGTCGGCCGCTCGTCCGACTGGCTCAAGAAAATCGAGAACGGGGACCGCGAACTCCGGTCGATCACCCACCTCGTACGGCTGGCGAACGCCCTGCGCGTCCCCGACGTGAGCATGTTGACCGGCGGCGAGCTGAGCATCCCCGCCGACGGAACAGGCAAGCTGTCGCATAGCGCCGTGCCGGCCATCCGGTCGGCCCTGCACGGCGCGTCCTTCACCACCGCGCCGACCGTGGGAGCGATCACTCCGGGAGCACTCAAAGACCGCGTGGTCTCAGCGTGGCGACTGTGGCACACCAGCACGCACCAACGCACCGAGGTCGGCGCCCTGCTGCCCGACCTCGTCCGCGACGCCCACGCCTGCGTCAAGGCGCACCAGGGGAACGAGCGGCGGGCCGCCCACGCGGCCACCGCCGATCTGTATCGGCTCGTCCAACGTCTGCTCGCGCACATCTGCGAGCCGGAGTTGTACTGGATCGCCCTGGACCGCGGGCGAGCCCACAGCGAGGAAGCCGACCAGCCCGTGGCGCTCGCCTTGGCGGCTTGGTCCACCGCCATCGGCCAACGTGCGGCCGGTTTCGCCGAGGAAGCCGTACGGACCGACGAGGCGGGGATGGAGATCCTGCGCGGTGAACTCGACCGGGGTGACGCCGAGCTCACGAGCGTCTACGGCGCGCTGAACCTCCAGGCCGCCATCTCCTGCGGCCTGGACGGCCGGTCCGGCGACGCCGAGCGTTACCTCGCCGAGGCCGACCGCACCGCACGACGGCTGCCGGGCGACTACAGCCACCCGCAGTCGGCGTTCGACGCCTCGAACGTCGCCGTCCACGGCGTCGGCATCGGCGTGGGGCTCCTCAATCCCGGCGAGGCGCTGCGCCGTGCGGAGAACATCGCCCCCGAAAAGATCACGTCGCTGGAACGGCGTTCGCGGCTGCTCCTGGACATCGCCGCGGGACACGCGCAGAAGCGGGAGACGGCGGCGGCCGTCCACTACCTGGGCCGGGCCCACCAGGTGACGCCCGAGGGCATCCGTTACGTCCCGACCGCCCGCAGCCTCGCGGCGAGCCTCGTCCGAACGGCGTCCGGCCCCCTCAAGGCCGACGCGGTCGCCCTCGCGGAAGCCGTCGGCGTGGCCGCCTGAGGGCCGCTCGGGGACAAGCGTCCTGGCGGAAGGCAGGGGGACGTCCAGTCCCCTACGCCTGCCATCGCGCCCCCTACGGTCTCCCACCGTCAGCACACGGAGACCCAGGGAGCTCGATATGGACGACGCGGCTCAAGCACGACCGGCACACAAGCTCCCCGAACGAGCCGTCGCCAAAAGGGCTTACGCGAGCCCTCCGCCGATGTGGGGCCTGGGCCCGGTCGTCCCGGTCCCGCACTCCAGCGGACCGCTTCTCTTCCCCACGCGAGAAGAGTGCGGCATCTGCGCGCGATACGCCGGCAAGATCGCGGTGGCCAAGGCGACCGGACTTCCCGAACTGTCCATGGGTCTCCGAGCCGCCTGGGACGGGCATGTGGAGGAACACCCGCATCGGCAGAGCCGGACGTCCTGAAGAACGGCGAACGCCGGACGGGCTGGCAAGTCAGCCCGTCCGGCGCTTGAGGACAACCGCGCGAAGCGCCCCTGGACGTCAGTCCGCCAGGTTCACCGCCCGTGCCGACGCCGCGCCGATCTCGTCGGCGATCTCGGCGAGTACGGGGAGCGGGATCGACTCGTCGACCGTCAGGGCGACCAGGGCCTCGCCGCCCTCCGTCGCCCGCGACACCTGCATGCCGGCGATGTTGATGCCCGCCTCGCCGAGGATGCGGCCGATGGTGCCGACGACGCCGGGGCGGTCGACGTAGCGGAGGAAGGCCATGTGGTCGGCGAGGGCGAGGTCGACGTCCTTCTCGCCGACGGCGACGATCTTCTGGAGGTGCTTGGGGCCGGCGAGGGTGCCGGAGATGGAGACCTCGTCGCCGCCGGAGAGAGTGCCGCGGACGGTGACGACGTTGCGGTGCTCCGGGGACTCGGAGGCCGTGGTGAGGCGGACCTCGACGCCGCGCTCCTGGGCGAAGAGGGGGGCGTTCACGTAGGAGACGGTCTCGTCGACGATGTCCTCGAAGACGCCCTTGAGGGCGGAGAGTTCGAGGACCTTGACGTCGTGCTGGGTGAGCTCGCCGTAGACCTCGACGTCGAGGCGGACGGCGACCTCGCCGGCCAGGGCCGTGAAGATGCGGCCCAGCTTCTCGGCGAGCGGCAGCGCCGGCTTGACGTCCTCGGCGATGACGCCGCCCTGCACGTTGACCGCGTCCGGCACCAGCTCGCCGGCGAGGGCCAGCCGCACCGACTTGGCGACGGAGATGCCCGCCTTCTCCTGGGCCTCGCCCGTGGAGGCGCCCAGGTGCGGGGTGGCCACGACGCTGTCGAACTCGAAGAGGGGCGAGTCGGTGCACGGCTCGGACGCGTAGACGTCCAGGCCCGCGCCGGCGACCCGGCCCTCCTTCAACGCCGCCGCGAGCGCGGTCTCGTCGACGATGCCGCCGCGCGCGGCGTTGACGATGCGCACCGACGGCTTGACCTTGCGGAGCGCCTCGTCGCCGATCAGGCCGAGCGTCTCGGGGGTCTTGGGCAGGTGGACGGTGATGAAGTCGGCCGTCTCCAGCAGCTCGTCGAGGGTACAGAGGCGGACGCCCATCTGCGCGGCGCGGGCGGGCTGGACGTAGGGGTCGTAGGCGACGACCTTCATGCCGAAGGCGGCCATCCGCTGGGCGACGAGCACGCCGATGCGGCCGAGGCCGACCACGCCGAGCGTCTTCTCGGACAGCTCCACGCCCGTGTACTTGGACCGCTGCCATTCGCCGTTCTTCAGCGCGGCGTTGGCCTGCGGGATGTTGCGGGCGGTGGCGATGAGCAGGCCGCAGGCGAGCTCGGCGGCGGTGACGATGTTGGAGGTGGGGGCGTTGACGACCATCACGCCGGCCTTGGTGGCGGCGGAGACGTCCACGTTGTCGAGGCCGACGCCGGCGCGGGCGACGACCCGCAGCCGCTTGGCGGCGGCGACCGCCTCGGCGTCGATCTTCGTGGCGGAGCGTACGAGGACGGCGTCGACGTCCACGATGGAGGCCAGCAGGTCGGCTCGGTCGGCGCCGTCGCAGTGCCGGATCTCGAAGTCCGGGCCGAGCGCGTCGACGGTGGCGGGCGAGAGTTCCTCGGCGATGAGTACGACGGGTTTGCGGGTCGAAGCAGTGCTCACGGGGTCCTCAGTCCTCACTGGTCCATGGGTTTCCCGGGCCGTGCCGTGGGGGGCACGGGGGAATGACGGCCGTCCCGACGGCCGCAGGCGTGAAGGGGCGCAGCCGCGTTGGAGACGCACGACGCTGTGAGCCTGACGCGCTTTGTTGCGGAGAAGTGTATCGGCGGACGGGCGGGCGTCCTGCTCCGTTTCGCAAGGATCACTCCACAGGACCGGCCACCGTGGACAACCGGGCGGGGGAGGTTCCGGTGGGGCCGCACTCCAAGCGGCCCCACCGGAACCGGGGATCACCGAGGGATCACCGAGGGGTCACTGAGGGATCACGCCTCGTCGTCGACCCAGCTCATCAGCTTGCGGAGCTTCTGGCCGGTGGTCGCCAGCAGGTGGTCCTCGTCCGCCTTCTTGTACTCGTTGTACTTCGGCAGGCCGGACTTGTACTCCTTCATCCAGTTCTCGGCGAAGCTGCCGTCCTGGATCTCCGCGAGGACCTTCTTCATCTCGGCCTTCGTCTGGTCGGTGACGATGCGCGGGCCGGTGACGTAGTCGCCCCACTCGGCCGTCTCGGAGACGGACCAGCGCATCTTCTCCAGGCCGCCCTCGTACATCAGGTCCACGATCAGCTTCAGCTCGTGGAGGCACTCGAAGTACGCGATCTCGGGCTGGTAGCCCGCCTCGACGAGGGTCTCGAAGCCGGCCTTGACCAGGGCGGAGGCGCCGCCGCAGAGCACGGCCTGCTCGCCGAAGAGGTCGGTCTCGGTCTCCTCGGTGAAGGTGGTCTTGATGACGCCGGCGCGGGTGCCGCCGATGGCCTTGGCGTAGGACAGGGCGAGGTCGAACGCCTTGCCGGAGGCGTCCTGCTCGACGGCCGCGATGCACGGGACGCCGCGGCCCTCCTCGTACTGACGGCGCACCAGGTGGCCGGGGCCCTTGGGGGCGACCATGCAGACGTCGACACCGGCCGGGGGCTTGATGAAGCCGAAGCGGATGTTGAAGCCGTGGCCGAAGAACAGCGCGTCGCCGTCCTTCAGGTGCTCCTTGACCGACTGCTCGTAGACCTCGGCCTGGATCGGGTCCGGGACGAGGATCATGATGACGTCGGCCTCGGCCGCCGCCTCGGCCGGGGTGACCACGCGGAGGCCCTGCTCCTCGGCCTTCTGCCGGGACTTGGAGCCCTCGTGCAGGCCCACGCGGACGTCGACGCCCGAGTCACGCAGCGACAGCGCGTGGGCGTGGCCCTGGCTGCCGTAGCCGAGGACCGCGACCTTGCGGCGCTGGATGATGGACAGGTCGGCGTCGTTGTCGTAGAACAGCTCGGCAGCCACGTGTGGTTTCTCCTTGAATGCGAGGTGTTGCGTCCCACCGTATGACGGCGGGAAGGCGGAAGGTCGTCGGGTCCCGGTATCCGGACCCCGAAGGGGTTCGTTCAGGCCGAGCGGTCCAGGGCGCGCAGGCTGCGGTCGGTGATCGAGCGGGCGCCGCGGCCGATGGCGATGGTGCCGGACTGCACCAGCTCCTTGATGCCGAACGGCTCCAGCATCTTGAGCATGGCGTTGAGCTTGTCGCTGCCGCCGGTGGCCTCGACGGTGATGGCCTCCGGGGAGACGTCCACCGTCTTGGCGCGGAACAGCTGGACGATCTCGGTGATCTGGGAGCGGGTCTCGTTGTCGGCGCGCACCTTCACCAGGACGAGCTGCCGCTTGACCGCGCCGGCGTCCTCCAGCTCGACGATCTTCAGCACGCTGACGAGCTTGTTGAGCTGCTTGGTGACCTGCTCCAGCGGCAGCGACTCGACGTTGACGACGATGGTGACGCGGGAGATGTCCGGGTGCTCGGTGACGCCGACGGCGAGCGAGTCGATGTTGAAGCCGCGGCGGGAGAACAGGGCGGCGATCCGGGCCAGGATGCCGGGGGTGTTCTCCACCAGGACGGAGAGCGTGTGCTTGGTCATGATCGGTCTTCTCTCTCCTGGTGTCAGTCGTCGACGACGTCGCCGAAGTCGGGGCGGACCCCGCGGGCGGCGAGGATCCGGTCATTGGACGTGCCGGCCTCGACCATCGGCCAGACCATGGCGTCCTGGTGGACGATGAAGTCCACGACCACGGGACGGTCGTTGATGGCATTGGCCTGCTCGATGACGGCGTCCAGCTGGGACGGGTCCTCGCAGCGCAGCCCGACGCAGCCCATGGCCTCGGCGAGCTTGACGAAGTCCGGGACGCGGGTGCCGGAGCAGGGCTGCTTGCCGTCGGCTTCGGGGCCGGAGTGCAGCACGGTGTTGGAGTAGCGCTCGTTGTAGAACAGGGCCTGCCACTGGCGGACCATGCCCAGGGAGCCGTTGTTGATGACGGCGACCTTGATCGGGATGTTGTTGAGGGCGCAGGTGACCAGTTCCTGATTGGTCATCTGGAAGCAGCCGTCGCCGTCGATCGCCCACACCGTGCGGTCGGGCATGCCGACCTTGGCGCCCATGGCGGCCGGGACGGCGTAGCCCATGGTGCCCGCGCCGCCGGAGTTGAGCCAGGTGGCGGGCCGTTCGTAGGCGATGAAGTGGGCGGCCCACATCTGGTGCTGGCCGACGCCCGCCGTGTAGACGGTGTCCTCCGGGGCGAGCTGCCCGATGCGCTGGATGACCTGCTGCGGGGCGAGGCTGCCGTCGTCGGGGCGGTCGTAGCCCAGCGGGTACGTGTCGCGCCACCGGTTGATGTCGGTCCACCAGGCGGTGTGGTCACCGACGTGCCCGGCGGAGTGCTCGGCCTGGACGGCGACGATCAGGTCGGCCAGGACCTCCCGGGCGTCGCCGACGATGGGGACGTCCGCGGCGCGGTTCTTGCCGATCTCGGCGGGGTCGATGTCGGCGTGGACGACCTTGGCGTGCGGGGCGAAGGAGTCGAGCCGGCCGGTGACGCGGTCGTCGAAGCGGGCGCCCAGCGCGATGATCAGGTCGGTCTTCTGCAGGGCGGTGACGGCGGCGACCGAGCCGTGCATGCCCGGCATGCCGATGTGCTGCGGGTGGCTGTCGGGGAAGGCGCCGAGCGCCATCAGGGTGGTGGTCACCGGGGCGCCGGTCAGCTCGGCGAAGACCTTGAGTTCGGCGGTCGCCCGGGCCTTGAGCACCCCGCCGCCGACGTAGAGGACCGGCCGCTTGGCCTGGGTGATCAGCTTGGCGGCCTCGCGGATCTGTTTGGCGTGCGGCTTGGTGACGGGCCGGTAGCCGGGCAGCTCGGTGTGGGGCGGCCAGACGAAGGTGGTGTGCGCCTGGAGGGCGTCCTTGGCGATGTCGACCAGGACCGGGCCCGGGCGGCCGGTGGACGCGACGTGGAACGCCTCGGCGATCGTCCGCGGGATCTCGGCGGGGTCGGTGACCAGCCAGTTGTGCTTGGTGATCGGCATGGTGATGCCGCAGATGTCCGCCTCCTGGAAGGCGTCCGTGCCGATCGACTTGGACGAGACCTGGCCGGTGATGGCCACCAGCGGGACGGAGTCCATGTGGGCGTCGGCGATGGGCGTGACCAGGTTGGTGGCGCCCGGTCCCGAGGTCGCCATGCAGACGCCGACCCGGCCGGTGGCCTGCGCGTACCCGGTGGCGGCGTGCCCGGCGCCCTGCTCGTGGCGGACGAGGATGTGCCGCACCTTCGAGGAGTCCATCATCGGGTCGTAGGCCGGGAGGATCGCGCCGCCGGGGATGCCGAACACGGTGTCGGCGCCCACCTCCTCCAGCGAGCGGATGAGCGACTGCGCGCCCGTGACGCCGGGCTCGACGATGGCGGGCTGCTGCTGGGCCGCGCCGCCTCGGGTGCGCGGCTGCGGATGGGGGACTCCGGTGGCCTGCTCGGACATCGACCTTCTCTTCTCGGAGATTCGTACTGCTGGACGGCTACTGGACGGACGCTGTGGACGCTGACGGCTGCTGGACGGACGCTTCGAGGGACTGATGCGACGGACGCGCGGGACGCGAGGGATACGACCGCATCGGCTGCTTCGGACTGCTTCGGACGGCTAGGAGCTGCCGCGGGACCCGGTCGGGCCGCCGCGAGCCGCTGCTGCGGGGGAACCGCTTCGTCGCGGTCCCGTCGGACGGTGGAGTCTCGGTGGAGGTGTCGTGGAGGTGTCGGTGCAACAAAAAACCCCTCGTGCCGTAAGGCAAGCGAGGGGAGCGCGCCGGTGTGGGTCAGCAGGCGGGGAACCGCGGCCTGCTTCAGCCGACGCGCTGTCCAAGTACGAGAATTCGGGTGCGCATGGGACCGACCCTCTCCCTGTCACGGGCGAGGTGTCAAGTGGGTGGGATGGGCGTCTCACTATTTGAGCGCAATGGAGCATGGGCCAGGGCCCCCGCGCCCCCGGCCCGCAGCGCGGACGGCAACAGCACATTGACGGGCACCGGCCCGCCGAGGAGCACCCGCTTCCCGCCACCCGGCAGCCGGTTGGCGGGCGACGGCAGCGGCCCGGCCGGGGCGGGGCCGCCGTCGCCGTCCAGGGGCCCGCCGGGGACCGGGAACGGGCCGCGGCCGAGCGCCTGGCGCAGCCGGTGCTCGTCGAGCGGGCCGGAGAACGCCAGGCCCTGGGCGTGGGTGCAGCCCATGGCGCGCAGCGCGCGGGCCTGTTCGGCGTCGTCCACGCCCTCGGCCACGGACTGCATCCCGAGGTCGCCGGCGATCCTCAGCAGTCCCGCCGTGATCTTGCGCAGCCGTACGGAATCGGCCACGCCGTCGACGAGGTCCCGGTCGAGCCGGAGGACGTCGACGGGGAGCCGCCGCAGGGCACTCATCGCCGCGTGGCCGCTGCCGAAGCCGTCCAGGGCGATGCGCACCCCGAACCGGCGCAGCGAGGCGAGCCGCCGCTCCAGCTCGTCCAGGGGGACGCGGGAATCGACGCCGGTCAGCTCCAGCACCAGCCCGCCGGCGGGCATGCCGTGCCGGAGGAGCAGGGACTCGAAGTGCTTGGCCGGCAGCGCCCGGTCGACCAGGCGGGCGGCGGACAGCCGGACGTACACCGGTACCGCGTGGCCCGCGGCCCGTCGCCGCTCGGCCTGCTCGAGGGCCTTCTCCAGGGTCCAGCGGCCGAGTTCGGCCGTGCGCCCGCTCTCGTCGCCGCGGTCCGGGTCGGTGCCGGGCAGGAACTCCTCCGGCGGGAACAGGATGCCCTGCGGGGAGCGCCAGCGGGCCTGGGCGGCGACGGCGGTGACCCGTCCGGTGGCGAGCTCCACCACGGGCTGGTGGAGCAGCGCGAACTCGCCGTCGTTCAGGGCGGTGCGCCACCGGGTGGTGCGCTCGGCGCGGCGGACGACCTCGTCCTGGAGGTGCGGCCTGTACAGCTCGACGCGGCCTTTGCCGGCCTGCTTGGCCCGGTACATGGCCAGGTCGGCGTTGCGCATCAGGGTGCCGGGGGTGATGCCGGGCTCGGCGAAGGCGACGCCGATGCTGGCGGCCACCCGGACCTCGGTGCCGCCCTCCACCACGTAGGGCTGGGAGAGGGTGAGCCGGAGCCGGTCGGCGATCTCCATGATGCGGTACTCGCGGGCGGACGCGTCGCGGGTGCCGTCGCCGATGATCAGCGCGGCGAACTCGTCGCCGCCGAACCGGGCGGTGCTGTCCCCGGCGCGGACGGACTCCTGGAGCCGGCGGGCGGCCTGCACCAGCAGTTCGTCCCCGGCCTGGTGGCCGACGGTGTCGTTGACGGCCTTGAACCCGTCGAGGTCGATGAAGAGCACGGCCGTGCCCGGGTCGGTCACTCTGCGGCTGGCCAGGGCCTGCTGGACGCGCTTGGTGAACAGCGAGCGGTTGGGCAGGTCGGTGAGCGGGTCGTGCTCGGCGGTGTGCTGCAACTGGGCCTGGAGGCGCACCCGTTCCGTCACGTCCCGGCTGTTGAAGATGAGGCCGCCGTGGTGCCGCTTGACGGTGGACTCGACGTTCAGCCAGTCGCCGTCGCCGGAGCGGAAGCGGCACTCGATCCGGGTGGTCGGCTCGTCGGCGGGCGGCGCCGCGAGGAAGCGGCGCACCTCGTGGACGACCCGGCCCAGGTCCTCGGGGTGGATCAGGGAGGCGAGCTCGGAGCCGACCAGGTCCTCGGCCGCGCGCCCGTAGACGCCGGCGGCGGCGGGACTGACGTAGCGCAGGACGCCGGTCGGCGCGGCGATCATGATGACGTCGCTGGAGCCCTGCACCAGGGAGCGGAAGTGGTTCTCCGTCTGGGCCAGTTCCTGGGTGAGGGAGATGTTGTCGAGCAGCATGATGCCCTGCCGGACGACGAGGGCCAGGACGACCGTGCAGCCGGTGAAGAGCACGACCCGGTCGACGTGGTGGCCGTCCAGGACGTTGTACAGGATGCCCAGGGTGCAGACGGCCGCCGCCAGGTACGGCGTGAGGGCGGCGAGGGAGCCGGCGATGGGCCGGCCCGACGACGGCTGGGCCTGGCGGCCCGCCGTGCCGGACGCGCCGGACGCCCTCTCCTGCTGCCGGGTCACCCAGGGCGCGTAGGCCATCAGCATGTAGCCCGCGAACCAGCCCGCGTCGAGGATCTGGCCCGAGCGGTAGTTCTCGCGCAGCAGCGGCGAGGTGAACAGGGCGTCGCAGAGCACCGTCAGGGCGAGCGCGGCGATCGCCGTGTTGACGGCGGACCGGTTGGCGGAGGAGCGCCGGAAGTGCAGCGCCAGCACCATGGAGACCAGCACGATGTCCAGCAGCGGGTACGCCAGGGAGAGCGCGGCGTGCGCCACCGTCTCGTCGGCGAAGTGCGCCGTGTGGGCGAGCGCCAGGCTCCAGGAGAGCGTCAGCAGCGAGCCGCCGATCAGCCAGGAGTCCAGCGCCAGGCAGACCCAGCCGGCCCGGGTGACCGGGCGGCGGGCCAGCACCAGCAGGCCGATGATGGCGGGCGGCGCGAAGAGGAGGAACGCGAAGTCGGCGGGCGAGGTGGTGGGGACGCGCTCCCGCAGCACGACCTCGTACCAGCCCCAGACCGCGTTCCCGAAGCCCGCCATGCCCGAGGAGACCGCGAAGAGCAGCCACGCGGGGCGGAAGCGGGTGGTACGGGTGCGCGCGTACCAGAAGCAGGAGACGGCCGCGAGGACCGCCGCCCCGCTGAGCCCGAAGTCGCCCATGGTCTTGGCGAGATCGGGAGAACCCCAGCCGAACGCCGCCCCCGTGGCGTACCCGCCGCAGACGAGGGCGAGCAGGAGCTGTGACACCACGCCCGAGGCCCCGGCGGGCCGGCCGCCCGGCCCCCCGGCCGGGGCGGTGCGCCGGGGCAGGGCGGCTCCCTGCGCGGTCACCGCTCCGCCGTCCCGAGCGGGACCCGGAACGCCTCCGGCCCCGCCGAGGAAGTGAACCGACGGCACGTGGACCGCTGGTGCGTGAGCCGCGTCGGGTTGATCGTCCATTGGCCGTGCATCGCCCGTCGCCCCCCTTGAGTGCGGTACTTCGCTGCGCCCGTACGGTGCCCGGCGCAGCCCCCGGTCCGGACGATACACCAGACTGGTCACTCAGGGACATAGCTCATATACATAGCGTAACTAGCTACGGGATTATGGATACGCAGTGCAGCCAGACGGTATCTGTACGTGGCTTCAGATCGCAGTGCCTACGACGTTTCGCAGAGGCTCGTCCAGGACGAATCCGGCCAGTTGGCCGCGGAGCAACGCTTCCGCGCGGGGCCGGAAGGCCGAGGAAGGGCCGCCCACGTGCGGGGTGATCAGGGTGTTGGGGGTGCTCCACAGGGGGTGGCCCGGGGGCAGCGGCTCGGGGTCGGTGACGTCCAGCGCGGCGCGCAGCCGGCCGCTCCGCACCTCGGCGACCAGCGCCTCGGTGTCCACGACGGCCCCGCGCGCCACGTTGACCAGCAGCGCCCCGTCCTTCATCCGGGCCAGCAGACCGGCGTCGAAGAGTCCTCGGGTCTCGTCGGTGAGCGGGGTCGCGACGATCACCACGTCGGCGTCCGGCAGGAGACCGGGGAGGGCGGTGACCGGGTGCACGGGCCCGCGCTCCGCGTGGCGGGGTGCGCGCGCGACGCGTGTCACCCGCGCACACTCGAAGGGGGCAAGCCGCTCCTCGATGGCACGTCCGATCGAGCCGTAACCCACAATGAGGACCGCCTTGTCGGCGAGCGCCGGACGGAAGCCCTGCCGCCACTCCCCCGCGTCCTGCGCCCGGACGAAACCGGGGATGTCCCTGAGCGAGGCCAGGGTCAGGGTGAGGGCCAGTTCGGCGGTGCTCGCGTCGTGCAGCCCGCGCGCGTTGCACAGCACGGCGCCCGAGGGCAGCAGCGGCAGCGCGGACTTGAGGTGGTCGACTCCGGCCGTGAGGGCCTGGACGACGCGGACGCCGCGCATCAGGGGCAGCGGGCGGAGGCACACCTCGGCGGGGGCCAGCCGGCCGTCGATCTCGTAGGGCACCCCGTAGAAGGCGACCCGGGCCGGGTCGGTCGGGTAGTCGCCGCCGCCGTTCCAGTACGCGTACTCCAGCCCGTCGGGCAGCCCCTCGATCTCCTCGGGACGGTACGGCAGCCAGGCCAGGGGCCGGGGCGTGGACGCGTGTGCACCGCTGTGATCTGCGCTCATACCGCGAGGTTAGGTGACGCCCCCCGGCGGCCCGCCGACGGGCGGACGGGCGCCAAAGGTTAAGTTGGACGCGCGCCGATCAGGAGGGAACGGGAGGGATACGGCCGGTGGAGCGCAGGACAATCGGTGCCACGGCGCTCGAAGTGGGGGCGATCGGCCTCGGCTGCATGCCCATGCACTGGGCCTACACCGCCTCCCAGCAGAGCGGCGAGACCGCGCTCCGCACCGTGCACGCCGCCCTGGACGCCGGCGCCAGCCTGCTCGACACGGCCGACATGTACGGCCCGTTCACCAACGAGCTGCTCGTGGGACGGGTGTTGCGCGAGCGACGCTCCGAGGCGTTCGTGTCGACCAAGTGCGGGCTGCTCGTCGGCGAACAGCACATCGTCGCCAACGGACGCCCCGGCTACGTCAAACGCGCCTGCGACGCCTCGCTGCGCCGGCTCCAGACCGACGTCATAGACCTCTACCAGCTCCACCGGCCCGACCCCGAGGTCCCCGTCGAGGAGACCTGGGGAGCGATGGCCGACCTCGTCGCGGCGGGGAAGGTCCGCGCCCTCGGCTGGTGCGCGATCGGCGCACGCACCCGCCGCCGGGTCGCGGGCGACCTGTACGACGGCACGATCCGGCAGTTGGAACGCGTCCAGCAGGTCTTCCCCGTCAGCTGCGTCCAAGCCGAACTGTCGGTCTGGTCCCGGGAGGCCCTCGACGCCCTGGCCCCCTGGTGCGCCTCCCGCGGCGTGGGCCTCCTCGCTGCGATGCCCCTGGGCAACGGCTTCCTCAGCGGCACCCTGACCCCCGGCCAGGGCTTCGAACCGGAGGACATCCGGGCCCGCCACCCCCGCTTCACCGCCGAGATGATGGCCGCCAACCAGCCCATAGTCGCCGGCCTCCGCCGCGTGGCCGACCGCCACGGCGCGACGGCGGCACAGGTCGCCCTGGCGTGGGTGCTGGCGCAGGGACGGTACGTCATACCGGTGCCGGGGACGAAGAAGGCGCGGTGGGCGGTGGAGAACGCGGGGGCGGCAGAACTACGGCTGACGGAGAAGGATTTGGAGGAGATAGGGGGGCTGCCGCGGGCGCTGGGGTCGTGGTACTGAGGGGGCGACGGGACGGGCTCGTGCTCCCCCGCCGTCCGGGGGAGGGACCGGGGCCCTACCCCCGCGGCCCAGCCGCGATCACCGCGTCCAGAACATCCCGCGCGGCCCGCAACTCGTCGATAGCCGACGTGATCCGCGCCCGCTCCCCTCGCAACTCGGCGACGAGATCCGGACAAACAGGCACCATGTGCGCGCCATCCCCCTCAAGACAGGGCAGCACCCGGGCGATCACGGCGGTCGTGAGCCCCGCCGCGAGCAACCCCCGGATCCGCCGGACGGTGACGACATCGGCCTCGGAGTAGACGCGGTACCCGCTCGGCTGCCGCGAGGGCGTCAACAGCCCCTGCTCCTCGTAGTACCGCAGCAGCCGCTCACTGACGCCGGTGCGCCGCACCATGTCTCCCATACGCATGACCAGTGCAGCGCGGCACCCGCCCGGCCGCATTCCCGTGGCATCACCACTGCCGCCCGACGGAGACGTCGTCCAGGCAGGGCACCGACAGGTGACCCACCTCGTACCGCTCGGTCACGTCGTCCCCCTCCGGCACCTCGTGCTCCCACAGCACGAACCGCATCAGCTCCCAGCGGCCCGGGTCGAAGGCCAGCGCCGCCGTGTGCACGCCGTCGCGCCCGGCGGTCTGGGCGAGCCGGGCGGTCTCCTCGGCCACCAGGGCGGCGAGGGCACCCGGGTCCTCGGCGACGGGCAACGGGCCGACCCGGCGCGACGCGGCGCGGGGAACGGCGCTCCGGGCCGGGCCGGAATGGCAGGCGATCCCCGTCCACTGCCGGACGGCGGGCCGGCCGAAATCGGCGATGATGCCCTGGAATCCCCCGCCTCCGACGAGGAATTCGGCCATCGCCCCACCGTCCCGCCAGAGGTAGAAGGGCGCGTACTGGTTGACGGGCGAGCCGCCGCGACCGCGTTCCCGGATCAGATACGCCTTGAGCCCGAGCCCGGCGCGGTCGTCGAGGGCGTGGCCGCGGGTGGCCACGCGGTGCCGGATGACGCCCATGTCGTAGTCGGCGGGGAGGGTGATCTCGTACTGCATCGCATACACGGGTTCGCTCTTTTCCGATCGTGCTTTCCGACAGCGGTAGGGGTCAAGCGGCGCGCGGGCCGACGTGTGTCGCGTACGACCGGGTACGGCCCGGCCCCCGGGGACTCACCGGGCGTGCGCTTCCAGCAGCCCGAGCACCCCCCGCACCGCCTGCCGGAACGGTTCGTCCGAGTCGGCGGCGCGCGCCAGGACGTAACCGCCCTGGAGCACCGCGACGACGGTGGCCGCCGTCGCGGCGGGGTCGAGCGCCGCGTCCAGCTCGCCGCGGTCGCGGCCCTCCGCGAGGAGCCCGGCGAGCCGGTCGCGGAGCCAGGCGAAGGTCTCGTCCACCGGCCGCCGGAGGTCCGGGTCGGCGACGACGTCCGGGTCCTGGGTGAGCCGGCCCACCGGGCAGCCCTTGAGCACCTCGCGTTCGCGCAGCAGGTAGGCGGAGATCCGCTCCAGGACCGTCCCCGGCCCGGAGAACTGCCGCTCGGCCAGGGCGCGCATCTCCTCGGCCGTCCTGCGGATGGCGGCCAGGGCGAGGTCGGGCTTGCCGCTGAAGTGGTGGTACATGCTGCCCTGCCCGGCCCCGGCCCGCTGCTGGATGGCCTTGGGGCTGGTGCCCACGTAGCCGCGCTCCCAGAGCAGGGCGCGGGTGCTCTCGATGAGGCGTTCCGAGGTGTCCATGATCAGGACTGTACATACCAGTAGGTACAGCGGCAAGGCGCGTCCGCACGACCCGGGTGTCGCACGACCGTGTGCTTACACTGGAAAATCCGCCAGGACGACGGGAGTTGTCATGTTCGACGCGCTCAGCGAGTTGTTCGCCCCGGGACGCCGGCACACCAAGGAGGAGCGCGACCGGCACGAGCTGTGCCTGGACGACGTCGGGGACGCCGCCCCCGGGAGGGGGCCGGTCGACCTCGACTCCGGCCGGGTCGTCGTCATCCGACCGCGGAAGGGGTGACGGCAGGGGCACCCGACACGGCCGAGCCGGCCGCGCCGAGGTCGAACAGCCCCAGCCGGTGCGCCGTCGCCGCCGCCTCGCCGCGCCCCGCGGCGCCCAGCTTCGCCAGGATGTTGGAGACGTGCACGCTGGCCGTCTTCGGCGAGATGAACAGTTCCTCGGCTATCTGGCGGTTGCTCCGGCCCAAGGTGACGAGCCGGAGGACGTCGTGCTCGCGCGGCGTGAGCCGGGGCGGCGCGTCGGCGCCGCCGGCCGCCCCCGGCGCGCGGCCGTCCGGCGCCGCCTCCCCGTCGAGCGGGAGCCGGGCACGGCGGGCGAGCGACGCCGTCGCCTCGCGCAGCGGCCGGGCGCCCAGCCGGACGGCCTCCGCGTGCGCCCGGGCGAGCGGCCCGGCGGCGTGCTCCACGCCCGGACCGCCCTCCGTGAGCAGCGCCTCCGCCCAGCGGTGGCGGGCGCGCGCGAGCTCCAGAGGCCGGTCCAGCGGCTCGAAGGCGCGGACCGCCGCCTCCCACCGGCCGGCGTCGGACACGCCTTCCGCGCGGGCCAGTTCGGCGTCGAACAGCAGGCCGAAGGCCCGGCGGAGGGGTATCGCCCGGGACCGTCCCTCGCCCGCCGCGCGGAGCCCGTCCAGGACGGCGGCCCGGCCCGCGGCCGTCTCAGGCAGCTCCCGGGCGTCGGCCTCCGCCGCGGCCGCCGCGGCGAGCAACGGCCATACGTACCGGTGGGCACCCCGCGGCAGCCCCTCCGCCAGCACCCGGTCCAGCTCGGCCCGGGCCTCGGCGTACCGGCCGCGCGCCGCGCTCAGTTCGATGGCGTACCGGGCGAGGACCAGGGTGCTCTGCGGCTGCGGGTCGTGGGTGCCGAACAGCTCCCGTGCGGCGGTGAGCAGGTGTTCCGCGCGCTCCAGCTCGCCCCGGGACAGGGCGACGGCGGCGAGGCGGAGGTCGGCGAAGGCGGCCGGCTTGATGCCGCGGGCCTCGCGCCGCGCCTCCAGGGCCGCCCGTTCCGCCTCGTCCCAGTGACCGAGGACGAAGAGGGCGGACGCCAGGTTGTTCCGCGCCCAGGCGCGGGCGTCGTCGAGGCAGTAGCGGTCGGCGAGGGCGATGCCCTCCCGGGCGACCTCGGCGGCGCGCGCCGAACGGCCCACGCCCTGGAGCGCGGAGGCCAGGTTGATGTGGCTGCGGCCGACGACCCCGACGACTCCCCCGGCGACGACGCGCGCGCAGACCTCGGCCATCTCGGTGAGGCCGCCCTCCACGTCGGTGCCGGTGTCGACCTGGTGGGCGGCGAGCGTGAGGCGGGCGCTCAGCTCGGTGCTCTCCGCCCCGACGGCACGGGCCATCGCGACCGCGCGCTCGGCCGTGTCGCGCACCTCGGGCCCGGGGTCGTGGAGCGCGCCCCAGCCGGCGAGCTGGGCCAGCACCTCGGCGTGCACGGCGGACGGCGGCAGGTCCGCGACCAGTCCGAGCGCGGTGTCGAGCTCGTGCCGGCCGTCGCCCCGGCCGAGGCCCGTCATCAGCCGGGAGCGCTGCAGCCAGAACCAGGCACCGCGCAGCGGGTCCATCTCCAGCTTGCGCAGCGCCTTCTTGGCGACGGCCAGCGCCCGTTCCTGGTCACCGGAGAGGTTGGCGGCGACGACGATCTCGGCCAGCAGGTCGATGTAGTGCAGCGCGTCGTCGTCGCAGCCGCAGGCGGGGTAGACATCCGCGAAGTCGAGCGGACGCTGGACCGCGCGGACCTCCTCGGGGACGTCCTCCCACAGCTCCAGCGCGCGCTCCAGCAGCCGGAGCTTCTCGGCGTAGGCGTAGCGCCGGCGGGCGTGCACGGACGCCTCCAGGACGGCGGGCAGCGCCTTGGCCGGCTCGTGCGCGTGGTACCAGTGGAGGGCCAGCCGGGCGGGGAGCTCGTCGGCGCGGACGAGGCCGGGCTGGGCCTCCAGCGCCTCGGCGTACCGGCGCTGGAGCCGGGAGCACTCGCCGGGGAGCAGGTCGTCGGCGACGGCCTCGCGGGCCAGGGAGTGCCGGAAGCGGTAGCCGTCGCCGTCGGAGGTGGGGACGAGGACGCTGGCCCCGACGGCCTGGCGCAGCGCCTCGATGAGCGCGTCCTCGTCGAGCCCGGCGACCGCGCGCAGCAGCGCGTACTCCACCGTCGAGCCGCCCACGGCCGCGACGCGGACCACCCGCTGGGCGTCCTCGCCCAGGGCTTCGATGCGGACGAGGAGCAGCTCGCGCAGCGAGTCGCTGAGGCCGGAGCGGCAGCCGCCGGCGATGGACGCGGCCAGCTCCTCGACGAAGAAGGCGTTGCCGTCGGAGCGTTCGAAGACCCGGTCGAGGAGGGAGTGGTCGGGTGCGCTGCCGCTGATGCCGGTGAGCTGGGCGTGCACCTCGTCCCGGGTGAAGCGGGACAGCTCGACGCGGCCGAGCGCGCGCATCCGGTCCGCCTCGGCGAGGAAGGGGCGCAGCGGGTGGCGGCGGTGGATGTCGTCCGAGCGGTAGGTAGCGACGATGACGAGCCGCGCGGTGTGCAGCGAGCGGAAGAGGTAGGAGAGCAGCTCGCGGGTGGAGCGGTCGGCCCAGTGCAGGTCCTCGATGGCGAGGACGATCGTGCGGTCCGTGGTGAGGCGCTCCAGGAGGCGGGCGGTGAGCTCGAAGAGGCGGGCGCGGCCGTCCTCCGACTCCCGCGCGGTCTCGCCCAGCTCCGGCAGCAGCCTGGCCAGTTCGCCCTCCTGCCCGGCGGCGGCCCGGGTGAGCTCGTCCCCGAGCTGCCGGTGCAGGCCGCGCAGGGCGGTGGAGACCGGCGCGAACGGCAGCCCGTCGCTGCCGATCTCCACACAGCCACCCAGCGCGGTGACGGCTCCGGCCGCGCCGGCCGCGGCCAGGAACTCGTCGATCAGGCGGGTCTTGCCGACCCCGGCCTCGCCGCCCACGAGCACAGACTGCGGCTCGCCCGTGGCGGCGCGGGCGAGTGCGTCGGCGAGTACGCCCAGTTCTTCGGTCCGGCCGACGAACACGGGACTGACGGAGGTCTTCTGCACATCGCCGAGCATGGCACAGCCCACTGACAACGGCCCGGCCGAATTGATCACAGTCCGGCCCGCTCGCCCACGCGCCGCTGCCGCGGTACGAGCGGCAGAAGCGTGTGCGTCCTCACCCGCCTCCCGATGTCCTGGCCGCCCTGTCCGCCCTCCGAGCGCCGGGCGTCGCGAGCCTCGGCCAGCAGCCGGTGGTCGACGGCGTCGCGGGCGAACTCGACGAGACGGAAGTGGTGGAGCAGGTTGTCGATCACGGTGACTCCTCAGGTCGCTTCGGTCTTTGGTGGCCGGTGTCGTTCTCCCGACCTGAGGAAAGCTTCGTCTCTGAGGTGGGGGCGGGGCATCGGGCGAGTGCCTCATATCGGGGGTGCGCGGACGCCTTAGACGCGCGGGTGCCGGGGGCGGGGTGCCTTAGGCGCCCTCAGGGCCCGTAGGGGGCAGCTGTCGGCAGCGTTCGGCCGACCGGTGACCGGCGGCCGTCTGCTCAGCCGACGCCTCGCCCGGCGAACGGTCCGACGGTGACGGCTGTGGGGCGCGGAAGGTGGGGTCAAGGCCGGTTCGGCACACCACACTCAGGGGGTAGGCGGGGGCCGGGAACGGGACCGGGCCTCTCGATCGGGTGGCCTGCGGCCCGACGCCCGGAGACTCCCTCCTTTCAGGCGTGCCGGGCGGGTTTGGAAGGACCTCGGGGCCGTCCCGGGCCGTCGCCGACCATGCGCCCCCTCCCGGGGGGGGTCGCGGCTCCGTCCTCATGTTCTGCCTTGGGCACGGTGTACGAGCGACAGGGCTCGGTGTGCTGGTCCGAGTTTTTGACTTCCCGGTGATCACACCGGTAGCTCTCAGGCGCCTCGGTGAGGTGCTCTCCCCAGGGGACGTACCGCTCCCGTCGTCCATGCGGCGCAGCCCGCCGGCCCTCGGGAAACGAGCCGCCCCGCCCGTGCCCGTCGAACCGCTCGCCCTTTCACGAGCGGCGCCCCACCCCCGCGACCGCGAGGACGTCGGCCCGGCAAGGCCGAAACGGCTCTCCCCCTCGTCCACCCGTATTGGAGTCCATCGTGCCGAGCGTTTCCTCCCCGTCTTCCCCGCCCGGGGTCGCCACCCCGGAACGGCGCAGGTCCCACCGGGCCGCCTGGGCGGTGTCCGCACTGGTACTGGCGAGCCTGGTGACCGGCGATCTCACCGCCCCCGTCCCCGCCCGGGCGGCGGCGCCGCACGGAAGGAAGGAGGTCACCCATAGTGGGAGTGGACTCCGCGTACCGGTGGGGGTCGACGCCGTCACCGTCTCCCTGTGGGGTGCCGGCGGCGTGGGCGGCAGTACGGCCGGAGGGTCCGGTGGCGGTGGTGGTGGCGGCGGTGGCGAGGGGGGCGGCGGCGGAGGCGGCGGTGGAGCCGCGGCAGGCGGCACGGGAGGAGGAGGGGGCGGCGGTCAAGTGTCTGATGCCCGTCCCCAAGGACCGCCGCCTCCTCGTCTTCGTGGGCCGGCCGGACCAGGGGGGTACTCCCGGGACCGCAGGCCCTGGCGGAAAAGCCGGCAAGGGCGGAAGAACCTTCTTCGGCGGGGGCACCGACGGCACGGCGGGCACCCGCGCCGAGAACGCGCATTCCCCCCTTTCACCCGTTTCGACCCAAGTGTACGAGTTCACCGACTTGCGGGAGCCATTGGCCAAGGCGGCAGCCGGCCGGCCCGGAGGCGGCGGAAAGGCCAGTGCCGCCGGGGGCGGCGGCGAGGGCGGGACGAACGCCAGCATCGGCAACGGTGCCCGTGGCCGGGGGGCGGCCGGTGTCCGGCCCGGCAAGGGCGGTTCCGGTGGCCAGGGCGGCAGCCTGAACGAGAGCGAGACCTTCTGCCGAGGCGTGCTGCTGAAGCGGAGCGCCGGAACTGCGGGCAAGGGCGGTTACGACGGCGAGGCGGGCCAAGCCGGCGGCTCCGGCCGTGACGAGGGCTTCGGTGGGCGTTCCTACAACGGAGGCAATGGCGGCGGCGGAGGCAAGGGAGCGGCGGGCTCGGAAGGCCACAGGACCTTCGGATGCGGCGGCGACGGCGCTCGTGGCGCCGATGGCGGCGCCGGTGGCGGCGCCGGTGGCGGCGGCGGGCAGGGCTCGAACAAGTACACCGGGGCCCGGAACGGCGACAGCGGCGACAAGGGGACGAAGGGCGGCCAGGGGCGCGGAGGCTGCCACGGGGCCGTCGTGTTCGAGTGGTAATCATTGCCTGCCGCGCGCAGCGATTGCCCTGTGCGCCCCGGGCCGTTCCACCGCCCCCGTCCGGCGTGGTCCGCACGACGCCGCCGCCGATGGCACCGGCCACCGACGGCGCCGCACCGGCAGGCGAGTGATCTCGTCGGCGTCCGCCCGGGCCGCCTTCCCGTACGAGGTCGCCGGCGCGCGGTCGTTCAGGGCGGGCCGGACGAACGGCGGGTCCGGCGTTCGAGGGCACGCGCCGTAGGTGCGCTCGGGCGGGGTCCGGCCCGCGGGAACGGGAAGGGGCGCGCCGGGGCCTCAGGAGGCCGCGCCCCCGCCCTCCGGGCCGGCCAGCGCCTCCCTCAGTGCCGCCGCCGGGCCGGTCGTCACCCCGCCTGTCAGGAGTTCCACGCGGTGGACCAGGCGTGGGGCGGTCACCGGGACTTGGGCCACTCCCGCCAGGCCGTCCAGGGCGGGCAGCAGGGCCAGGCCCTCCCCCGCCGCGATCAGGGCCGCGAGGCCGTGGACGTCGGTGCCCTCGTAGCGGAGGCGGGCGCGGAAGGTGCCGGGGGCGCACGCCGTGCGGAGGTGTGGGAGGGGGACGGCCGTGGCGGGGGCGTCGAGCCAGAAGGCGTCGGCCAGGTCGGGGAGGCGCAGGCCCGTGCGGCGGGCGAGGGGGTGGCCCGCCGGGAGGGTGACGTGGAGGGGGCGTTCGGCGACCACGGTCGACGTCAACGGGCCCGTTTCCGGGAGGCGCAGGGGGTCGCTGGGGGCCGTCATGCCGTCGGTGAGGCCCGCGTCGAGAGTGCCCGCGGAGACCGCCGCCGGGACGGCGTCCCGGTCCAGGACCCGGATCGTCACCTCCCAGCGCGGGTGCGCGGCCCGCAGCGCGGCCAGCCGGTCCGCCACGTGAGGCGTCAGGGCGAGCGGGGTGACACCCAGCGTCAGCCGGCCCGTGGGTTCCGCGACCAGCCGGGCGATGTCCGCCCGGGCCGCGTCCAGCCGCAGCAGGAGCGGGCCGGCGTGGTCGAGGAGGAGCCGGCCCGCCTCCGTGGGGGCCACGGGACGGCGCCGCAGCAGGACAGCGGAGAGGTCCGCCTCCAGGGCGGCGATGTGCTGCGAGACCGCGGACTGGGTGTAGCCGAGTTCGACGGCCGCCGCCGAGAAGGAACCGCGGCGGGCGACGGTCACGAACGTGCGGAGCAGGTGCGGGTCCATGCGCATCAGTATTTCTGATGGGGAGTGCACGAATCATCGTTGGTGCTGAAGTACGGGCTCGGGTCAGGATGCCCGTATGGCTCTCACAACGCACGCTCCCACCGCCCGCCTCGCCCTCGTCGGCGACCGTTCGTCCGCCGTCCGCTCCCACGTCCGCGTCCCCGGCCTCCTCGACTCCCTCGCCCGGCACGACGGACTGGTGGTGGAGCCCTACTGGATCCCCACCGAGGACGCCGAACTCCCCGGCGCGCTCGACGGGTTCGACGGCGTCTGGCTGCTGCCCGGCAGCCCGTACCGCAGCGAGGCGGGTGCCCTGGCCGCCGTCCGGGCGGCGCGGGAGGGCGGGGTTCCGTTCCTGGGCACGTGCGGCGGTTTCCAGCACGCGCTGCTGGAGTACGCGCGCTCGGTGTGCGGACTGGACGACGCGGCGCACGCGGAGGTCGCGCCCGAGGCCGCCGCCCCGCTGATCTCCCCGCTCGCCTGCTCCCTCGTCGGACACGAGGGCCCGGTCACCGTCGTGCCCGGCACGCTCGCCGCGCGGCTGCTCGGCGCGGACCGCACGGTCGAGCGCTACCACTGCTCGTACGCCCTGGACCCGGCGTACGAGGACGTGCTGCGCGCGCACGGGCTGCGCTTCAGCGGCGCCGACGAGGCGGGCGGGCTCCGGATCGTGGAACTGCCGGACCACCCGTTCTTCCTCGGCACGCTGTTCCAGCCGGAGCTGGCCGGGGACGGGACGCGCGCCCACCCGCTGATCCGGGCCCTGGCGGAGGCCGCCGTCCGGCACGCGGCGCTGCGAACCGCCACGCAGTAGGAGCAGAGGGCTCCGGGTGTGCGGGGGGCCACCGTCGCGCCACCCGCCTCACGCCACCGGCCGTACGTCCTCCCGCTCGGGCCGCGCGCCCGTCAGCGGCGTCGGCAGCGGCCGCGTCGGCCGCGGCTCCGGCGGCTCGATGCTGATGCGCGGGAGCCGCCGGTCCAGCCACCCCGGCAGCCACCAGTTCGCGCCGCCGAGCAGGTGCATCAGCGCCGGGACGAGCAGCGTGCGCAGCACGAACGCGTCCAGGGCGACGGCCGACGCCAGCCCGATGCCGAACATCGCGATCACCCGGTCGCCGCTCAGCACGAACGCCAGGAACACCGAGATCATGATGATCGCGGCCGAGTTGATGACCCGGCTGGTCTCGGCCAGCCCGACCCGGACCGCGCGGCGGTTGTCGCGGGTGGCCAGCCACTCCTCGTACATCCGGCTCACCAGGAACACCTGGTAGTCCATGGACAGACCGAAGAGGACGGCGATCATCACCACGGGCAGGAACGGTTCGATGGGCCCGGCCCGGCCCAGGCCGAGGGATTCGCTGCCCCAGCCCCACTGGAAGACCGCGACGATCAGGCCGAACGAGGAGGCGACGGCGGCGATGTTCATCGCGGCGGCCTTCAGCGGTATGCCGACGCTGCGGAACGCGAGGAGCAGCAGGACGCAGCCCAGGCCGACCACCGTGCCGACGAACAGCGGGAGTTTGCCGCGGATGACAGCGGCGAAGTCGTCGTAGGCGGCGGTCGGCCCGCCGACGTGGACGTCCAGGCCGGTGCCGGCGGTGGCGCGGGGCAGGGTCTCGGCGCGCAGCCGCCGGACGAGGTCGCTGGTGGCGCGGGACTGCGGCGAGCTGTCGGGGACGACGGCGATGGCGCCGGAGGCGCCGCCGCGGCCGTGCGTGGCGGGGCCGACGGAGGCGATGCCCGGCATGTCGCGCAGCCGCGCGGGCAGCCGGTCGAAGGCGAGGCGCTCGCCCGCGCCGTCCAGCTCCGCGACGAGCGTCAGGGGGCCGTTGACGCCGGGGCCGAAGCCGTCGGCGAGCAGGTCGTACGCCTGCCGGGTGGTGGACGAGGCGGGGTTGTTGCCCTGGTCGGAGGTGCCCAGGTGGAGGGCGAACGCGGGCAGGGCGAGGACGAGCATCACGGCCGCGGCGACGGCGGCGAGCAGCTTCGGCCGCCGTTCGACCAGCGCCGACCAGCGGGCGGCCAGGCCGGTGGGGGCGGTCGGGTCGGTCGAGCCGGTCGGGGCAGCCGGGGCGGCGAGACCGGTCGGACCGGTTGAGGCGACCAGGCCGGTCGGGGCACCCGGGCCGGACGAGGCGACCGAACCGGTCGGGACGGCCAGGCCCGCCGGAGCGTCGGGGCCGAGCCCGGCGCCCGGCACCGCGCGGCGCTCCCGGCGCCCCAGCACCCGTCGTCCCATGAAGCCCAGGAGGGCGGGCAGCAGGGTGAGCGACGCGGCCACGGTGAGGAGGACCGTGAGGGACGCGGCGAGGGCGACGCCGATCAGGAAGTCCAGCCGGAGCACGAGCATGCCGAGCAGCGCCGCGCAGACGGTCCCGCCGGCGAAGACCACGGCGCGTCCGGTCGTCGCCACCGCCCGTTCGGCCGCCTCCGGGACCGACAGCCCCTGGCGCAGGCCCTTGCGGTGGCGGGTGACGATGAACAGCGCGTAGTCGATGCCCACGCCGAGGCCGATGAGGGTGCCCAGCATGGGCGCGAAGCCGGCGACCGGCATCAGGTGGCCCAGCAGGACGGTGCCCGCGGCGGCCGTGCCGACGCCGACGAGCGCGGTGGCGATGGGCAGCAGGCAGGCCGCGAGCGAGCCGAAGACGACGAAGAGCACCACCGCCGCGACGACGATGCCGACGAGCTCGCTGAGGTGACTGTTCGCGCCCTCGGTGAGGCCGATGGAGCTGCCGCCGAGGGCCACGTCCAGCCCGTCCCCCGCCGCCGCCCGCGCGGTGGTGACGACCGTCCGCACCTGTCCGACGTCGGGATCGCCGGCGCCGTCCCCGCGGAAGGTCAGATCGGCGTAGGCGGTCCGGCCGTCGGGGCTGATCCCGCCGCCGGAACCGGTGTACGGGCCGTCGACCGAGGCGACGCCGGGCAGGGCGGCGACCTCGCGGAGGGTGTGGGACATCCGCTGCCGGACGTCGGCGGAGCGGACGGTGCCGGACGTGGTGTGCCAGACGATCGTGTCGTCGCCGCCGCGGCCGGGGAAGTCCCGTTCGAGCAGGGCGGTGGCGCGGCCGGACTCGGTGCCGGGCACCCGGTAGTCCTCGGAGTAGGAGGAACCGGCCAGCGCCGCCGCGGCGGCCGTGCCGGCGAGGGCGACGAGCCACAGGACGACGACGGCGAGGCGGCGGCGCAGGCACCACCGGGCGAGTGCGGTCATTCCCTGCTTCCCGGGAGGGTCGTGTCGCGTCGCGCACGCCGGGGGGACCCGCGGTTCGGAGCGCTTCGACGGAGAGGGGGGACGGACCGCAGTATGCGGGCCTCCGGCCGACCACTCTGACAGCTCCGGGAGATCGTTTGTCCCTTTTGTGGGTCACACCACAGGACCCGGGCGCCACCCCCGCGACCGGCGGCCCTACCGGAACGTGTGCCAGGAATGAGCGACGTCCACCACCACGTGGTTGCCCGTCTGGAAGACCCGGAACGGCAGCCTTCCCTTCAGCCCCAGCCCCACCATCGTGTCGCCCTCGAAGCTGCCCACGAACCTGGCCTCGCGGAACGCCGGGTAACCGGTGAGGTCCACGCCGGGCAGCGGATGGCCGGCGCGCCCGGGGTAGCGCGGTCCGCCGGTCTCCGGGTCGTGGCTCGGCGCGGCCACCCGGATCTCCAGGAGGGCGCCGCCGGCGACGGTGACGACGTCCCCGGAACCGTCCTGATACAGCTGGTCGACGTACCCCACGTGGTACCCGATCGGGTGACCGTGCGAGGTGTGCACGTCGAAGACCATCCGGTCGAAACAGCGGTGGCGGCCGGTTCTGATGTCGGTCAGCGGGTGGTACTCGGAGTCGGGATGGCTCCTGGGCTGGCTCCCCCAGCCGACCCGGCAGTCCGACGTGTCCGTGGCGCCGCCGCCCGCGGGCTCGGACGCGATCGCCCCCGTGGCCGTCACCAGCCCGGCGCCCGCCAGCAGGAGCGCGGCCAGCGCGGTGCTCAACCGTCGCATTGCTACCCCCAGCCATGGAGTACGGGCACGTGGTCCGGCCCGTTGCCCCGGATCATGCCGGACCGTTCCGGCGGGCGGGGAAGCGAGCGAGCGAAACCGGCCAAATGCGACTTGTCAGCCAATAGTCACCTGTGCTGATGGAAGAGGGCCGCTCCCCCGTCCAGGGGAGCGGCCCTCTCGCACGGACCCGGCCGACGTCAGCCCTCGACGCCCAGCCGCTCCAGGATCAGCTCACGCACCCGCGCCGCGTCCGCCTGGCCCCGCGTGGCCTTCATGACCGCGCCGACGAGCGCGCCCGCCGCCGCGACCTTGCCGCCGCGGATCTTGTCCGCGATGGCCGCGTTGGCCGCGATGGCCTCGTCCACGGCGGTGCCGAGCGCACCCTCGTCGGAGACGACCTTCAGGCCGCGCTTCTCGACGACCGCGTCCGGCTCGCCCTCGCCCGCGAGGACGCCCTCGATGACCTGGCGCGCCAGCTTGTCGTTGAGCGAACCGTCCGCGACCAGCGCGGCCACCCGGGCCACCTGGGCCGGGGTGATCGGCATGGCGGACAGCTCGGTGCCGCCCTCGTTGGCGCGGCGGGCCAGCTCGCCCATCCACCACTTGCGGGCGGCGGCGGAGTCGGCACCGGCCTCGACGGTGGCGACGATCAGGTCGACCGCGCCCGCGTTGAGGATCGACTGCATGTCGTGCTCGCTGATCCCCCACTCCTCGCGGAGGCGGTTGCGGCGCACGCGCGGCAGCTCGGGCAGGGTCGCCCGCAGCTCCTCGACCCACGCGCGGGAGGGGGCCACCGGCACCAGGTCCGGCTCGGGGAAGTACCGGTAGTCCTCGGCCTCTTCCTTGATCCGGCCGGCGGTGGTGGAGCCGTCCTCCTCGTGGAAGTGGCGCGTCTCCTGGACGATCGTGCCGCCCGAGGACAGCACGGCGGCGTGCCGCATGACCTCGAACCGGACGGCCCGCTCGACGCTGCGGAGCGAGTTGACGTTCTTGGTCTCCGAGCGGGTGCCGAACTTCTCGGTGCCGTTCGGGCGCAGCGACAGGTTGACGTCGCAGCGCATCTGGCCCATCTCCATGCGGGCCTCGGAGACGCCGAGCGCCTTGATGAGCTCGCGCAGCTCGGCGACGTACGCCTTGGCGACCTCGGGGGCCCGCTCGCCCGCGCCCTCGATCGGCTTGGTGACGATCTCGATCAGCGGGATGCCGGCCCGGTTGTAGTCCAGCAGGGAGTGGGACGCGCCGTGGATGCGGCCGGTGGCACCGCCCACGTGCGTGGACTTGCCGGTGTCCTCCTCCATGTGGGCGCGCTCGATCTCCACGCGGAAGACCTCGCCGTCCTCCAGCTGGACGTCCAGGTAGCCGTTGAAGGCGATCGGCTCGTCGTACTGGGAGGTCTGGAAGTTCTTCGGCATGTCCGGATAGAAGTAGTTCTTCCGGGCGAAGCGGCACCACTCGGCGATCTCGCAGTTCAGCGCGAGACCGATCTTGATCGCGGACTCGACGCCGACGGCGTTGACGACCGGGAGCGCGCCGGGCATGCCGAGGCAGGTGGGGCAGGTCTGCGAGTTCGGGTCGGCGCCCAGCTCCGTGGAGCACCCGCAGAACATCTTGGTCTTGGTGCCGAGCTCGACATGGACCTCCAGGCCCATGACGGGGTCGTAGGACGCCAACGCGTCCTCGTACGACACCAGTTCAGTGACGGTCACGGAAAACTTACCTCTCAGTCCCGGCTCAGCCCGCGAGGACGTCGTCGCTCTTCATACGGCGCAGCTCCCGCACGAGCAGGGCGACGCCGGTGACGATGGCGGCGGCCGAGACGACCGCGTCGACCAGCTGGAGCGTGTCCTGCTCGCCGCGCGCCGTCTTCGCCTGCTTGACGACGCTGACCGCGCCGAACAGGGTCGTGCCGATGGACAGGTACGTGCCGGCCTTGGACTTCTTGAAGCCCTTGGCCTTCTTCAGCGCGCTGCCCTTGCTCTTGTTCTCGCTCGCGGTGCTCACAGTGCGGGTGCCTCCTCCAGCAGCGGGTGGCCCCAGCGGGCGGTGAACGCGGCCTCGACCGCGGCACCGACCTTGTAGAGCCGTTCGTCCTTCATGGCGGGAGCGATGATCTGGAGCCCCACCGGCAGCCCGTCCTCCGGGGCGAGGCCGCACGGCAGCGACATGGCCGCGTTGCCCGCCAGGTTGGTCGGGATGGTGCACAGGTCCGCCAGGTACATCGCCATCGGGTCGTCGGCGCGCTCGCCGATCGCGAAGGCGGTGGTCGGCGTGGTCGGCGAGACCATCACGTCCACCTGCTCGAACGCCTTCTCGAAGTCCCGCGTGATGAGGGTGCGGACCTTCTGCGCCGAGCCGTAGTACGCGTCGTAGTAGCCGGAGCTCAGCGCGTAGGTGCCGAGCATCACGCGGCGCTTCACCTCGGGGCCGAAGCCGGCCTCGCGGGTGAGGGCGGTGACGTCCTCGGCGGAGCGGGTGCCGTCGTCACCGGCGCGCAGGCCGTAGCGGAGACCGTCGAACCGGGCCAGGTTCGAGGAGCACTCGGACGGCGCGATCAGGTAGTACGCGGCCAGCGCGAGGTCGAACGAGGGGCAGTCCACCTCGACGATCTCGGCGCCGAGCTCGCGCAGCAGCTCGACGGACTCGTCGAACCGCTGGAGGACGCCGGCCTGGTAGCCCTCGCCGCGGAACTGCTTGACGACGCCGACGCGCATGCCCGCGACGCTGCCGTTGCGGGCGGCCTCGACGACCGGCGGGACCGGGGCGTCGATGGAGGTGGAGTCCAGCGGGTCGTGACCCGCGATGACCTCGTGCAGCAGCGCCGCGTCCAGGACCGTACGGGCGCAGGGGCCGCCCTGGTCGAGGGAGGACGAGAAGGCGACCATGCCGTAGCGGGAGACCGCGCCGTAGGTGGGCTTGACGCCGACCGTGCCGGTGACGGCGGCGGGCTGGCGGATCGAACCGCCGGTGTCCGTGCCGATGGCGAGCGGGGCCTCGTACGCGGCGAGGGCCGCGCTGGAGCCGCCGCCGGAACCGCCGGGGATCTTGGTCAGGTCCCAGGGGTTGCCGGTCGGGCCGTACGCGCTGTTCTCCGTGGAGGAGCCCATCGCGAACTCGTCCATGTTGGTCTTGCCGAGGATGACGACGTCCGCGTCCTTGAGGCGCTTGGTCAGCGTCGCGTCGTACGGCGGGATCCAGCCTTCGAGGATCTTGGAACCGACGGTGGTCGGGATGCCCTCGGTGGTGAAGATGTCCTTCAGCGCCAGCGGGACGCCGGCCAGCGGGCCGAGCTTCTCGCCCCGCGCGCGCTTCTCGTCCACGGCGCGCGCCTGCTTCAGGGCGCCCTCGCGGTCGACGTGCAGGAAGGCGTGCACCTTCTCGTCGACGGCCTCGATCCGGGCCAGGTGGGCCTCGGTGACCTCGACGGCCGTGACCTCACCGGCGGCGATCTTCTCGGCGATCTCCGCGGCGGTCAGCTTGATCAGTTCGGTGGTCATCGTGGTCACTCCTCACCCAGGATCTGCGGCACCTTGAAACGCTGCTGCTCCTGAGCGGGGGCGCCGGAGAGCGCCGCCTCCGGGCTGAGCGACGGACGGACCTCGTCCGGCCGCATGACGTTGGTCAGCGGCAGCGGGTGGGAGGTCGGCGGGACGTCCTGGTCGGCGACCTCGGAGACGCGGGCGACCGCGCCGATGATGTCGTCGAGCTGAGTGGCGAAGTGGTCGAGCTCTTCGCCCTTCAGCTCCAGGCGCGCCAGCCGGGCGAGGTGGGCGACCTCCTCGCGCGTGATGCCAGGCATGCAGCGATCCTCAGGGTGGAGTGTGTAGGTTTCGCGGCCAATCCTATGGCGCGGGCCGCGTCCACCGCGAAACGGATTGTCCGCTGGCGCGGTGGGGTGCCCCGGTCCCGCCCTTTCACCGTTTCTTGCGGGGGCTCCGCCCCCGCACCCCCGAAGCGCCCTGCGGGCGCTGTCCTCAAACGCCGGACGGGCTGAAATCAGCCCGTCCGGCGTTTGAGGACGAGCGGCGGAGCCGCGAAAAGCGGGGTCTGGGGCGGCAGCCCCAGGAAACGGTGAAAGGGCGGGACCGGGGCATCCCCCTACGTCACCGGCTGGTCCGCCTCCTTCTCGACCACCGCGGAAGCGGGAGCGGGCGCCGCCGGCGCGGGCGCGGGCGCCACCGCGGGCGCGGCGGCCGGCGGGTGCTCCCGCCGCCAGCCCGCCTCGCGCAGGCGGAGCCAAGCCGTCGTCTCCTCAGGAGGCATCGCGGCCGCGACCAGCCACCCCTGCACCGCGTCACACCCCAGATCCCGCAACCGCTCCCACGTCTCGTCGTCCTCGACACCCTCGGCGACCACGAGAAGCCCGAGCGAGTGCGCGAGGTCGAGCGTGCAGCGGACGATCTCCGCGTCCTCGTTGTCGATGGCGAGGCGGGCGACGAAGGACCGGTCGATCTTCAGCTCGCTGACCGGCAACCGGCGCAGGTGGACCAGCGACGAGTACCCCGTGCCGAAGTCGTCGAGGGACATCTTGACGCCGTGCCCGGTGAGCCCGGCGAGCGCGTCGGCGGCCCGCTGCGGGTCTTCCAGGAGGACGTGCTCGGTGATCTCCAGCTGGAGGGCGCCCGGCGGGACGCCGTGCCGGGCGAGGCGGGCGGCGACGGAACCGGCGAAGCCGGGGGTGTGGACGTCGCGCGGGGAGACGTTGACGGCGACGGGCACCTCCAGGCCCATGGCCCGCCAGCGGGCGACCTGGCCGAGGGCGGTCTCCAGCACGTACTCGGTGAGCCGGGGCATCAGGCCGGAGGACTCGGCGATGGCGATGAACTCGTCCGGGGAGACCCGGCCGCGCTCCGGGTGCACCCAGCGCACCAGTGCCTCCAGGCCCTCGACGTGCCCGTCGAAGCCGACCTTGGGCTGGTAGTGCAGCTCCACTTCCCCCGCGTCGAGGGCGCGGCGCAGGTCGCCGAGGAGGCCGAGGCGGTCGGGGGTGTTGCCGTCCCGGCGGGCCTCGTAGACCTCGACGCCGCTGCGGTCACGTTTCGCCTGGTACATCGCCACGTCGGCCCGGCGCAGCAGCCCTTCGGCGTCGAGGGCGTGGTCGGGGTGGACGGCGACCCCGGCGCTGGCCTCGAGGACGAGGGTGAGGCCGTCGAGGTCGAGGGGGGAGCCGAGGGCGGCGACGAGGCCGCGGGCGACGCGCTGGGCGCTGGTGAGGGAGTCCACGGCGGGGAGGAGGACGGCGAACTCGTCGCCGCCGAGGCGGGCGGCCTCCGCGTCGCGCGGGAGTGCGTCCCGGAGCCGGGCGGCGATCTGGAGCAGCAGCCGGTCGCCGGCCAGGTGGCCGAGGGTGTCGTTGACGGAGCGGAAGCGGTCGAGGTCGATGAGGACGAGCGCGGTCCGCTCGCCGGCCTGTTCGGCCTCGTCGAGCGCGGCCCAGGTCCGTTCGAGGAGCCACTGCCGGTTGGGGAGCCCGGTGAGGGGGTCGCGGAGCTGCTCCTCGGCCCGGGCGTGGGCTATCCAGAGGGTGGAGTCCAGGGCTATGAGGGGGATCGCGAACAGCGGCAGCAGCAGCGGCGCGTGTTCGGCGACGACGGCGATCAGCGGGGCTATGCCGAGGAGCGCGCCGCCGACGAGCGCCTGCCGGAGCAGGGCGGCGCGGGCGGGGCCGCCGGTGAACCCGGAGTGCGGCGGGGCGAGGTGACGCCAGAGCAGGGCCCGGGTGACGGTGAGGTAGACGAAGGCGGCGAGGGCGATCCGGGGGACGTCGGCCGGCTCCCAGCCGCTGGGCAGCCAGGGGTGTTCGACGGAGGCGTGCACGTCGAGCAGGCCGAGGGCGGCGCCGCCGGCCGCGACGCCGAGGACGTCGACGGCACAGTGGAGTAACGCCTGTCGCCAGCGGTGCCGCCGGGCCGTGGTGACGAAGGTGACGACGGCGATGCCGATGACGGCGGCCGGGATCCAGCCGTGGAGCAGCAGGACGGCCAGGGTCAGGGCGGCGCCGGAGCCGGAGCCTCCCCACCACCGGTCACGGCCCAGTGCGACCAGATGGGCGACGATGAGGGCCGTGAGGGTGGCGAGGGACCAGCCGACCGTCCGCCCGGGGAACACCGCGTGGCCCGCGGCGGCGGCCCGCTCGATCCCCAGGGCGAGGACGAGCAGCGCGAGGGGGACGCAGACGACCGGCAGCGCGGGTGGTGGATCCCTGCGCAGCCGCGATGCCGGTTCGGCGCTGTCGGTGGGTTTCATGCCCGTCCCTCTCACAGCCGGCGGTGCCCGCGCCACGGCAGGCGCACATCTCAACAGTAGGCCGCAGAAGGCTACGACGGGCAGCGATCGGCGGCGGTTGCCCGAACAGGATCCGGCCTGGCGTGGCGTTCGGAAAGCGCTGTAGGGGTAATGCCCACTGGCCCCGCGGGCATTACTCCGCCGGGGTGGGCTCCTGTGGCACGGCGGCGGCGCGCGCCGCTTCCGGTCCCTCGGCGAGGAGCACGGCGAAGCCGTCCTCCTCCAGGACGGGGACCTTCAGCTGCATGGCCTTGTCGTACTTGGAGCCGGGGTTGTCGCCGACGACCACGAAGTCGGTCTTCTTGGAGACGGATCCGGTCACCTTGGCACCGCGCGACTGGAGGGCCTCCTTGGCCTGGTCGCGGGTGTACGAGGCGAGCGTGCCGGTGACGACGACGGTGAGGCCGGCCAGCGGCCGCGGCCCCTCGTCGCCGCTCCTCTCCTCCTCCATCCGGACGCCGGCGGCCCGCCACTTCTCGATGATCTCGCGGTGCCAGTCCTCGGCGAACCACTCGCGGACGGCGGTGGCGATGGTGTCGGAGACGCCGTCGACGGCGGCCAGTTCCTCCTCGGTGGCCGCGGCGATCCGGTCGATCGAGCCGAACTCGCGGGCCAGCGCGGCGGCGGCGACCGGGCCCACGTGCCGGATGGAGAGGCCGTTGACGATCCGGGCGAGCGGCCGGGTCCTGGCCGCCTGGATGTTCTCCAGCATGGCCAGGGCGTTCTTCTTGGGCTCGCCCTTCTGGTTGGCGAAGAAGGTGACGACCTTCTCCTCGCCGGTCTTGGGGTCGTGCTTGGGCAGTCCGGTGTCCGGGTCGCGCACGTAGGACTTGATGGGCAGCAGCTCCTCGATGGTCAGGTCGAAGAGGTCGCCCTCGTTGAGCAGCGGCGGGGTGGCCGGTTCCAGCGGCTGGGTGAGGGCCGAGGCGGCCACGTAGCCGAAGTTCTCGATGTCCAGGCACTCGCGGCCCGCGAGGTAGTAGACGCGCTCGCGGATCTGGCCGGGGCAGGAGCGGGCGTTGGGGCAGCGGAGGTCGACGTCGCCCTCCTTCATGGGGCGCAGCGCCGTCCCGCACTCGGGGCACTCGGCCGGCATCACGAACTCGCGCTCGCTGCCGTCCCGGAGGTCGACGACGGGTCCGAGGATCTCGGGGATGACGTCGCCGGCCTTGCGGAGCACGACCGTGTCGCCGATGAGGACGCCCTTGGCCTTGACGACCTCCTGGTTGTGCAGGGTGGCGAACTCGACCTCGGAGCCGGCGACGGTGACGGGCTCGACGACGGCCTGCGGGGTGACGCGGCCGGTGCGGCCGACGCCGACGCGGATGTCGAGGAGCTTGGTGTTGACCTCCTCCGGCGGGTACTTCCAGGCGATGGCCCAGCGCGGGGCCCGCGCGGTGGAGCCCAGCCGGCCCTGGAGGGGGACCTCGTCGAGCTTGACGACGACGCCGTCGATCTCGTGCTCCATGGAGTGCCGCACCTTGGGCTGCCCGTAGTGCGCGATGAACTTCCGCACCCCGTCCAGCGAGTCGACGACCTCGGCGTGCGCGGCGGTGGGCAGACCCCACTCGCGCAGCAGCTCGTAGGCGTGCGACTGGCAGTCGATGGCGAAGCCCTCGCGGGCGCCGACGCCGTGCACCACCATGTGCAGCGGGCGGGTGGCGGTGACCCGCGGGTCCTTCTGCCGCAGCGAGCCGGCCGCCGCGTTCCGCGGGTTGGCGAACGGCGGCTTGCCGGCCTCCACCAGGCGCGCGTTGAGCTCCTGGAACTTCTCCATCGGGAAGTAGACCTCGCCGCGCACCTCGACCAGGGCGGGGATCCGGTCGCCCTCCAGCCGGTGCGGGATCTCGGAGATGGTCTTGATGTTGGGCGTGATGTCCTCGCCGGTGCGGCCGTCGCCGCGGGTGGCGGCGCGGGTGAGCCGCCCGTGCTCGTAGGTCAGGTTGACGGCGAGGCCGTCCACCTTGAGCTCGCAGAGGAAGTGGTAGTCCGCGCCCTCGCCGACCTCCTTGGCGACGCGGTCGGCCCAGGCGGCCAGTTCCTCGTCGTCGAAGGCGTTGTCCAGGGAGAGCATGCGCTCGCGGTGCTCGACGGAGGTGAACTCCGTCTCGTAGGAGCCCGCGACCTTCTGGGTGGGCGAGTCGGGGGTGCGGAGCTCGGGGTGCTCCTCCTCCAGGGCCTCCAGCTCGCGCAGCAGCCGGTCGAACTCGGCGTCGCTGACGACCGGGGCGTCCTTCACGTAGTAGCGGAAGCGGTGCTCCTCGACCTGCTCGGCGAGCAGGGCGTGCCGCTCCCGCGCCGCCGCGGGCGTCGACGCCTCCGAGGTGAGCTTCCCGTCGCTTCCGCCGTGCCCGCCGTGCTGTTCGACAGCCACCGTCTCGTCCTCCCGTTGTCCTCTGGTGCGCCCTCCGGCGCCGTCACTCAGGGTTGTCCACGAGTGATCGTGCCGCCCGGACGCAGTGGGCGAGGGCCGAGCGGGCGTAGGCGGGCGACGCGCCCGCCATGCCGCAGGCGGGCGCGACCACCACGGACTCGGCGAGAGTCCCAGGTGACAGCCCCAGCCGGCGCCACAGCGTCCTGACACCCATGACGCTACCGGCAGGGTCGGACAATGGGCCGTCCACGCCGGGCACGACGCCGGCGAAGAGCGTCGTTCCGCCCTCGACGGCCTCGCCGAGCGCGTCGTCCTCACGCTCGGTGAGCAGCGAGAAGTCGAACGAGACACCGGTCGCCCCGGCGCGCCGGAGCAGTGCGAAGGGCACGCCGGGGGCGCACGAGTGCACGACGAGGGGGGCGCCGGCCTCCCGGGCGACCGCGGCGATCTCCCGGAGCGCGCCCTCGACCACGGCCCGGTCGACGGCCCGGTGCGTCCGGTAGCCGCTGGCGGTCCTGACCCGGCCGCGGAGCACGGCCGTCAGCGAGGGTTCGTCGAGCTGGAGGACGGGCGTCGCGCCCGGCACCCGGCGGCGCAGCTCGGAGAGGTGGCCGCGGAGGCCCTCGGCGAGCGAGGCGGTGAGGTCGCGGCAGGCGCCCGGGTCGCTCAGCGCGGCCTCGCCGCCGCGCAGTTCCAGCGCCGCGGCGAGCGTCCAGGGCCCGACGGCGGAGATCTTCAGGGCGCCCTCGTACCCCTGGGTGAACTCCTCCAGCGCGTCCAGGTCCTCGCGCAGCCAGGAGCGCGCCCGGCGGGTGTCGCGGCCGGGCCGGTCGGAGATCCGCCAGCCGCTGGGCTCCACATGGGCGAAGACCTCCACGAGGAGGCCCGCGGTCCGGCCGATCATGTCCGCGCCGGGTCCGCGCGCCGGGAGTTCCGGCAGGTACGGGAGGGTCTCCAGGGACCCGGTGACGGTCTTGGCCGCCTCCCGGGCGTCGGTTCCCGGCATCGACCCGACGCCGGTCGCGGCGCCGGGCCCCCAGGGGCGGTTCTCACGGGGCTCGCTGGTCTCGATCGTCTGGCTCACCCGGGAAGGGTACGAGACCGCGCCGGCCGGTCGGGGCACGCCCGTCCGGCCGGTCGCGGGACCGGCCGGACGTACGGATGTAGGCCCGGCCGGACGGGACCGCCCCGCCGGTCAGCGCCCCGGCCGGACCGTGATGTCGTTGATCTCGGCGTCGCGCGGCAGGTCGATCGCGTGCAGGATCGTCGACGCCACCGAGCCGGGCTCGATCCACCGCGTCGCGTCGTACTCCTTGCCCTCCTGCCGGTGCACCTTCGCCTGCATGGCGGTGGCCGTCCGGCCCGGGTAGACGCTGGTCACCCGGACGCCGTTGGCGTGCTCCTCGGCGCGCAGGGAGTCGGCGAGCGCCTTGAGCCCGTGCTTGCTGGCCGCGTAGGCGCTCCAGTTCGGGCCCGCGTTGAGGCCGGCGCCCGAGTTGACGAAGACCACGTGGCCGTGGGCGACCCGCAGTTGGGGCAGGAACAGGCGGGTGAGCTCTGCCGGTGCGACGAGGTTGACCGCGAGCGTGTTCGTCCACGTCCGCGGCGTCAGCTCGCCGACCCCGCCGAGGTCCACGACGCCCGCCACGTGCAGCAGCGAGTCGACGCGCTCCGGGAGCGTCTGCTGGTCCAGGGCCCAGGAGAGCCGGTCGGGGTTGGAGAGGTCGCCGACGAGCGTGCGGGCGCCGGGGAACCGGGCCGCCAGCTCCTTGGCGCGTCCGGCGTCGCGCGCGAACAGGAAGATCTCGTCCCCGCGGGCGAGCAACCGCTCGGCCAGCACCTCTCCGATGCCCGATCCGGCACCGGTGATCACATGTGTTGCCATGGGCCCAGCTTGCCTTACCCGCGCCCGGCGGACACGCGGCAGTCCACAACACGGCGCGGAAGCCCGGGAGTGGGAACCGGGTTGAGCGCCCCGGCCGCGGCGACCCCCTACGGGGGTGGGGAAGCACCGCGGCCGGGGCGGGTCCTTCCGGAGGCGGGCGGCCGTCCCTTGTCGGGACGGCCCCCGGAGCCGTACGTCCCCCCTGGCCGTACGTCTCCCGGCCGCGCTCCCCCCACGGAACGCGCGGCCGCCCGCCCGCCTCCGGAATGTCCGGCGTGATGCGGACCGCATCCCCCTCACATCCATGGTGACGACCCGGGGACACCTCCCGGTACCCGCCGACCGTCGGTTCCGTCCCCTCCGGTCGGCGGGGGCGGCGGAAACCGACCGACCGGGCGGTTGTTATATTTCCTGACCGGTAGCAGCGCAGGAGTGGTGAATAGTGATCCGCGTCATGGTCGTCGACGACGAGAAGCTGCTGCGCGCCGGAATCCGCAGCATCCTGGAGGCGGAACCGGACATCGAGGTCCCGGTGGCCTGCGAGGGCGTACGCGCCGTGGAACTCGCGGTCGCGCACCGCCCCGACGTCGTGCTGCTGGACATCCGGATGCCCGAGGTGGACGGCCTCTCGGTGCTCGGTTCGCTGCTGGCGCTGCCGGAGCCGCCCGTGGTGGCGATGCTCACCACGTTCTCCGGTGACGAGCACATCGCCCCCGCCCTGCGGGCCGGCGCCGCCGGGTTCCTGGTGAAGGACACCGTCCCCGACGAACTGGCCAGCGCGGTCCGCATCCTGGCGGCCGGCGGCACGGTGCTGTCCCCCGCCGTCGCGAACAGCGTGGTCGACGGCTACCTGCGGGCCGGCGGCGCCCCGCCCGCCCGGCTGGCCTCCCTCACCGACCGCGAGCGCGCGGTGCTGACCCTGCTGGCCCGGGGGAAGTCGAACGCCGAGATCGGCGCCGCCCTGCTGATGGGCGCCGCCACGGCCAAGGACCACGTGAGCGCGATCCTGGCCAAACTCGGCGCGGCCAACCGCGTCCAGGCGGCCGTCCTCGCCCATCACCACGGGCTGGTCCGCCTCGACGGAGAGCGCGGCGGGGCACACGGCGGTGCACGCGGCGGGCGACCGGACGCGGCCGGTCCGGCGTGAGCCGGTTCCGCGCGGGGCGCGGGGGTGCGCGGCGGCTCGCCGGTATGCGCCGGCGCGGGGACGCGCGGCGGCCGAGCGGTGCGCGGTGGCCCGTGACGTGGCGGGGCTTCCGCCGCGACCTGCTCCTCCTCCCGGTGACGGCGGCCGAGACGGCGGCCATGTACCCCGTGGCCGGCCCGACGGAGACCACCCTGTACGCGGTGACCGTCGCCGCCCTCTTCCTCCGCCGCCGCTTCCCCGTCCCCGTCCTGGTGACCGCCCTGCCCGTCACCTTCGGCGGGCACCTGCTGATCGCGCCCATGGTGGCGATGTACCAGGTCTCGCGCTCCATGGAGCGGCGGTGGACGGTCTACGGCTGGTCCCTGGCGTTCTTCCTCACCTCGCTCGGCCCCTGGTGGCCGTCGATCCCGGGCGCCTGGCAGAGCCGCGACGACGCGCTGCTGTTCGGCGTCCTCTCGTCCGCCCTGATGACGGTCGGCCCGACGGCGATGGGCCAGCTCAGCCGGGCCCGCCGGCAACTCGCCGACCACATCCAGGAGTTGTCCCGCGCCCACCGCCGGGAGGCGGAGCTGATCGCCGAACGGGCGGTCGTCGCCGAACGGGCCCGGCTGGCCCGGGAGATGCACGACGTCGTCTCGTACCAGGTCAGCCTGATGACCGTGCAGGCCGGCGCCCTGGAGCGGACAGCGGAGGAACCGTCCGCCCGCGAGACCGCCTCGGTGATCCGCGGCCTGGGCGCCACCGCCCTGAGCGAACTCCGCGGCCTCCTCGGCGTCCTGCGCACGGCCCCCGGCGACGCGGCCCTCCGCCCCCGGCTCGGCGCCCTGCCGGACCTCGTCAAAGGCAGCGGCCTCGATGCCCGCCTGGAGGCCGACCTGCCCGCCCTCGACGCCCTGAAGTGGCCGGCGGAGGTCGAGGAGGCCGCGTACCGCACGGTGCAGGAAGCGCTGACCAACGTCCGCAAGCACGCGGAGGGCGCGGCCGTCACCGTCTCCGTGGACGTCCTCCGGGAGGCCGGCCGGACCTTCCTCGCCGTCGAGGTCGCCAACACCGCCGCCCCGAGCGGCACCGGCTCGCGGCCGTCCACCCTCCCCTCGGGCGGCCACGGCCTGACGGGCCTGCGCGAACGCGCCGAACAACTCGGCGGGGAGTTCACGGCGGGCCCGGTGGACGGCGGTTTCCGGGTACGGACGGTCCTGCCCGCTTCGGGGTGACGGCTGTCGACCCGGCGCGCGGTCGTGCTCCGCCCCGGCCCCGCTACCCGGTCACGCGGATCCCGGCCTCTCGTCCGGCATGCCCGACATCCCTCTACTTACCGGCTCTTTCCGGCCACTCCGGTTCCGGTTCGTCACCGGTTTCATCGCGCCCTTGTCACAGAAGGCGAACAGACGGCGCGAGGATTTCTGAGGTTGTAAAGATCTGGTTAGTCTGGCGTGCGCTCGTCAAAAGAACGGGCAAAAAAGCCTGACAACGGGGGAGTTCCGAACCAGTGAAGTTTCGTCATGCCCGCGCCGCGGCCATCTTCGGTGTCTGCGTCGTCGCACTGACCGGTGCCCGGGGCCATCACGGCGGGAGCTGCGGAGGGGGCGGTTCCAGCCACCACAGCAGCAGTAGCAGCAGTTCGTCGTCGGGCGGCAGCACGTCCACGTCGGGCGGCGACTCGTCGGGCGGCACGTTCGGCGGCACCACGTCCGGTGGAACCGGCTCCGACTCCACGTCGGGCGGCTTCAGCACCGGCTCGACGTCGAGCGGCACGACCACCTCGGGCGACTCGTCGAGCGGCGGCTCCTCGATCCTCGGCTCGTCCGGCCGCAGCCGCGGCAGCTCCAACGACGCCATGCGGGACATCAAGATCAACGGCTGCACCTACAGCAGCGCGAGCGGCATCACCGCCAAGCTCACCGCCACCAACAGCAGCGCGTCGCAGACCAGCGACTACTCGCTCACCGTGAAGTTCACGATGCCGGAGGGCGACACCCGCACCCGCTACACCTCCATCATGTCCGTGCCCCCGAACAGCAGCCGCAAGGCCGACGTCTCGACCATCTACGTCGCCAAGCCCGGCTCCACGGGCACCTTCCGCTGCTCGGTGACGAACGTCTCGCGCACGTCCCGCTGACGCCCCGCCCGGCGCCGGGCGGGGGCCCTCCCCCGCCCGGTCCGCGCTATACCGCGCCGCGCTCAGGCGACCAGCGCCGGGACGGCTCCCGGAGGCGGCGCCTCCGCGTCCAGCCTCAGCTCAAACCAGATGATCTTCCCCTTCGGCTCGGCCGGCGGCAGACCGAGCGGGAACCCACCCCACCGGTACGCGACGAGGTCGAGGATCAGCATCCCCCTGCCCCGGATCGCGTCCAGCGCCACGGCCGACGGATCCGGCGGCACGGCCGGCACGTACGGGCCGGTGTCCGCCACGCTCACCCGCAGCACCGGGTACTCCCACGCGAGCCGGACCGTCGCCGGCCCCCACGCGTGCCGGACGGAGTTCGTCGTGAGCTCGGACGTCAACAGCTCCGCCCTGTCCGCCAGTTCCTCCAGCCCGTGCACGGCCAGCACGGCCCGCAAGGTGACGCGCGCGATCCCCGGACCGCGCGGGTCGTGCGGGAAGACGAGTTCGTACTCCCAGGGGGCGTTGAAGGGGAGGGGTTGAGGGGCGGGAGCGGGTTGTGGGGGGCGTGTGACCACGAGGGCACCTCCATGCGGAGCGCGATGGCTGCTGTACGGCTGGGTGGTTGCGTGGAGTTGGGGTCGCGACTGGGCGGACCCAGAGCTCTGGCGCCTCGCGGTGTCAGTGCCGCGACGGGGGTGAGCGCGGTGCGCTTCCGGAGGCGTGGTGGGGTGGGGAGCGGGTGGCTCGCGCCACACCGTAGCGCCCGCTCTATAACCCGTGCGACCCGTTTCACTACAACGGGTGCTTCCCGCAGTCGCAATGGACCGGAGCCGTCCGCACGGGCACACTGTCCGCGACCGCAGAGAGAGGGCACATGGCACCAAGGCAAGCCCCGCCGATCCTTCAGCGCCGGTTCGGTACGGAGTTGCGTCGACTCCGCGAGGCAGTCGGGATGTCCGCACCGACAGCGGCCGGTCTGCTGGGCGCCGACCGGACAGCGATCTCCAACATCGAGGCAGGCCGTTTCGGGATCAGCGAAGAACGCCTCCGACGTCTCGTGAGCATTTACGAATGCGAGGACGATTCGCTGGTCGACGCGCTGGCACGGATGACGGGCGGACGCAAAGGCGGCTGGTGGGACGAGTACCGGGGCAAGATCCCGCCTGGCTTCCTCGACGTATCCGAATTGGAACACGGCGCCATCCGGTTACGGACCGTCCAGACCGCGCATCTGCCGGGCCTCTTCCAGACCGAGGATCACGCGCGGGCCATCTTCGACCTCATCGTGCCACCGCTGCGGCGGCTTGAGGTCGAGCTGCGCGTCGCACACAGGCTCGCCCGACAGGCCGTCGTCACCGGTGACCATGCGATCCCGTACGTAGGGACCATCCATGAAGCCGCCCTGCGCATGCAACTGGGCGGACGTGACACCGCCCGCTCCCAGCTGACCCATCTCCTGGAGGCGAGCGAACGCGACAACGTCACCCTCCTGGTCATCCCCTTCGCGGCCGGAGGCTTCCCGATGGCCGGCAACTCGGTCCTCTACGCGGAGTACACCCACACGTGCCTGGACACCGTGCACATGGACTCCCCGACCGGAGCCGTGTTCATCGACTCACCGACGCAGTTGTCCAACTTCCGCACGAGGCTGGACATCGTCGAAAAGACCGCGTTGTCCCGGGAGAAGTCGAGGGACTTCATCTTCACCGTCGCCAAAGAGCTCTAGGGGGAGCGGGTTGTACAGCCGCAGCTGGGTCAAGTCGTCGTTCTCAGAGGAGGGTGGTAACAACTGCGTACAGGTGCGCGCGAACACACCCGGTATAGCCCTACGCGAGAGCTCCGAACCCGAACACGTCATACGGACCAGCCCGAGCGCTTTCCACTCGCTGATACGCGAGATAAGAGCAGGCGCCCCGTTCGCGGCTGTGAGGAGTTGTTTCATGGACCGTCCCCCTTGGCAACGCTCGTCCATGTGCGCGGGCGGCGGGAACAACTGTCTGGAGATCGCGGCCGTGAAGGGCGGCATCGCCCTGCGCGAAAGCACCGAGCCCGACCAGGTCGTACGGACCGGCCCGAGCGCCTTCCGGGCGCTGGTGCGTGGGATAAGGGCGAGCGCGACCGCCGACAGCGCCTGACGGGGCGGAACGGGCGGCGGCGGGGACCTCGGCGCGCCCCGAGCGCCACCGTGGCCTACCGGGAGGAAAAGCCGAGGCACGGATCCGTGCCCGTCAGTTCGCAGCTGAGCCTCCAGAGGCGGGCGGCGGCGGTCTCGTCGGCCATGTGGGCGGGGGCGGGCTCGCGCCGCGGCGCGCCCCGCAGGCCGAAGATCCTCGGCCCCCACAACTGCCCGCCCCGCACGTCCGGGTCGAGGACGGCGCGGACGACGGGCCAAGCCCCCGCTTCCTTGCCCTGCACCAGGAGCCCGGCGGGCAAGGCGCGCAGCCGCGCGCCGCGCTTCGTCTCGTGCACAGGCGGGCGGGACGGCGTGAGGCCGTCCAGCGCACCACCTGGGTGCGCGACCACGCTGAGCACCGGGCTGCCGACGGCACGCAAGCGGCGGTCGAGTTCGAAGCCGAAGCACATCTGCGCCAGCTTGGACCGGCCGTAGGTGCGCTTGGGCCGGTAGTCGCGGGTCGACTGCGGGTCGTCCGGGTCCAGGCGCTCGGACCGCGCCGCGAAGCTGCCGACCGTCACGACGCGACCGGCCGGGGCCGCGGACAGCAGCGGGGCCAGCCACTGGGTGAGCGCGAAGTGACCGAGGTGGTTGGTGCCGAACATCAGCTCGTGGCCGTCCGCCGTCACCCGGCGCGGCGGGTGGTCGAGCGCGACACCCGCGTTGTGGACCACCGCGTCGAGCCGGTCGAGACCCGATCCCTCCACGGCGGTCTTCAGGGACGACAGGTCGGCGAGGTCCAGCGGAAGGTGCCGCAGGCGCGCGCCGGCCACGCGCGAGCGGATCGCGGCCATGGCGGCGTCGGCCTTGGCCGCGTTCCGGCTGCCGAGCACGACGAGGGCGCCGGTGGCGGCGAGCTGCTCCGCGACGAAGTAGCCGATCCCGGCGTTGCCCCCGGTGACCAGGACAGTCCTGCCCTCGGCGGAGGGCGGCCGGCGGACGTCCCACGCTCGGCTCGGGGATGCGGAAGACACGATGACAGGCTCCTTGCGCTGGGCGGCAACCCGTTCACCCTCGCGGCCTCCACCGACGGACCACCGACAGGCCGCGGCCACCGCCGACAGACCTCCGATGCCCGGCCACCAGGCGTCCCGCCCGGTCACGTCGCCCGGGATACGGCCTGTTCGAGAAGGCGGTGCATGACCTGGGGGTGGTGACTCTCGACCTGGGCCCACAAGGCGCGTGCCGCGTCGTCGTCCAGTCGGATGAAACAGGCCAACAGGAGCGTGCCTTGTGCCCGTTGGAAGAGCAGCTCGCCGCGGAGTCCCCGGGTGGCGTCGGCGGCGAGGAGCACGGCGTCCGGGGTGCTGCCGCGCACTCGCCAGCCGAGTACGTGGCCGTCGGATCCGGCCGGTGCGAGGGCGAGGCCGAGCGACGTCCAGCCCTGGGTGAGGGCCTGGCGCGTCTCGGCGTCCGCGTCTTCCAGAACGGCTCGCGCCCATCGCAGGGCGGTGCGGTCCGGTGCCGGGTCGGGTTCGGCGAGCACGGCGTTCTCGTAGTCGATCCGCGGCAGTGTGCTGAGCGCGTGCGCGGCGGGCGGCACCGGGATGTGGCGCACCCGGTCCGCAACCCGCGGGCGGGCAACGGGGTCGGTCATCATCGCTCCTCGTGGGTGGCGTCGAACTGTCGGGCAGGGCGGAACAGTTCGTCAGCGCGACACGAGGAAGTGGACCTCGCGGGGCTTCACTTCCAGGTCGCTGATGCCGTCCGGCGTCGCGCCCATCTCGCGGCCGACCTCGGACGCCGCCACGAAGGCCGCCTCGGACTCGTACGCCCCGGTGGTGACGACGGCGTCGCCGTCCGGGGTGACCCAGACCCCGACGGACAGGAATCCGGGCTGCCGCCGCGCCGCCTCGGCGACTTGGTGGGCCTCGCGGACGAACGCGTCGAGGTGCTCGGGGGCGGGGTAGTGGAAGGCAACGAAACCGAACGCCATGGGGGTGTCCTCTCCCGGACAGTTATACGATGCCGTACAACGCCAGAGTAGGGCGATATACGGCTCCGTACAATCGGATGGACAGGGTGAGGTGGGCCACAGATGGGCGCGTTGCGTACCCCGCGGGAGAAGTGGATCGAGGCGGGGCTGGCGGCCCTGGCCTCAGGCGGGGTGGACTCGGTGCGGGTCGAGGCGCTCGCCAAGGCGATGGGGGTCACCAAAGGCGGCTTCTACGGGTACTTCGCCGACCGCGAGGCCCTGTTGACGGCGATGCTGGACGCCTGGGAGCGCGAGAGCGTCGACGACGTCATCGCCCGGGTCGAGCGTGAGGGCGGCGACGTACGGGAAAAGGTCCGCCTGGCCGGGCAGCTCACCTTCTCCGGCGACCGCCTACTCCCCATCGACCTCGCCATCCGCGAGTGGGCCCGCCGCGACCAGGCCGTCGCCGAGCGCCTGCGCCGCGTCGACAACAAGCGCATCCAGCTGGTGCGCGACGCGCTCGGCGTCACCTGCGCCGACCCCGACGAGGTCGAGGCCCGCGCCCTGCTCGCCTTCTGCACGGCCATCGGCAGCCACTTCCTCGCCGCCGACCACCCCGGCACCACCCGCGCGGCGGTCATCGACCGCGCCGCCGACATCATCCTCGGCGTCCGTCGGGACACCCCGCCGAGTGAGGGGTGACGGTTCCCCGGCCCGCCCGAAGGCTCCGGTGAACCGCCGTGCGGCGACGTCGAGTCGGCCGCGCCCAGGAGCAGCGGGCTCCGTTCAGGCCGCGACGGCCCGTTCCGTCGAGGCGATGGTGGCCGAGCCGACGACGCGGGTGCCGTCGTAGAGGACGATCGCCTGGCCCGGGGCGACGCCGCGGACGGGAGTGGTGAAGGTGACCTGGAGGGTGCCGTCCACGAGCTCCGCCGTGACCGGGGTCTCGCCGCCGTGGGCGCGGAGCTGGGCGGTGTAGCGGCCGGGGCCGGTGGGGGCGGTGCCGCACCAGCGGGGGCGGATGGCGGTGAGGGCGGAGACGTCCAGGGCCTCGGCGGGGCCCACGGTGACGGTGTTGTTCACCGGGGAGATGTCGAGGACGTAGCGCGGCTTGCCGTCGGGGGCCGGGTGGCCGAGGCGGAGGCCCTTGCGCTGGCCGATGGTGAAGCCGTAGGCGCCCTCGTGGGTGCCGACCTTGGCGCCGGTCTCGTCGACGATGTCGCCCTCGGCGGTGCCGAGGCGCTTGGCGAGGAAGCCGCGGGTGTCGCCGTCGGCGATGAAGCAGATGTCGTGGCTGTCCGGCTTCTTCGCGACGGCCAGGCCGCGGCGCTCGGCCTCGGCGCGGATCTCCTCCTTGGTGGTGATCGTGTCACCCAGGGGGAACATCGCGTGCGCGAGCTGGCGCTCGTCCAGGACGCCGAGCACGTACGACTGGTCCTTGGCCATGTCGCTGGCGCGGTGCAGCTCGCGGGTGCCGTCCTCGTTGAGGACGACCGTCGCGTAGTGGCCGGTGCAGACCGCGTCGAAGCCCAGGGCGAGCGCCTTGTCCAGCAGCGCCGCGAACTTGATCTTCTCGTTGCAGCGCAGGCAGGGGTTGGGGGTGCGGCCGGCCTCGTACTCGGCGACGAAGTCCTCGACGACGTCCTCGCGGAAGCGCTCGGCCAGGTCCCAGCAGTAGAAGGGGATGCCGATCACGTCGGCGGCGCGGCGGGCGTCGCGGGAGTCCTCGATGGTGCAGCAGCCGCGGGCGCCGGTGCGGAAGGACTGCGGGTTGGCCGACAGGGCCAGGTGCACGCCGGTCACGTCGTGGCCCGCTTCGACGGCGCGGGCCGCGGCGACGGCGGAATCGACGCCGCCGGACATGGCGGCGAGGACGCGGAGTCCCTTGCGGGGGGCCTGGGGATCGGGTGCACCCGGGAAGTCAGTCATAGCCTCTCCAGGGTACGGGAGGCGCGATCTCGTCCCCTCCCCCATTTCGGGGGTCATCGCGCGGGCCGTCGCGCCCCGCCCCGAGGCCCGGCTAGCTCAGGCCCGCGGTTCTCGCCCGTTCCACCGCCGGGCCGATCGCCTCCAGGACCACCGCCACGTCCGCCTCCGTGGAGGTGTGGCCGAGCGAGAAGCGGAGCGTGCCGCGGGCCAGCTCCGGATCCGTACCGGTGGCGAGGACGACGTGGCTGGGCTGGGCGACGCCTGCGGTGCAGGCCGAGCCGGTCGAGCACTCGATGCCCTGGGCGTCCAGGAGGAGCAGCAGCGAGTCGCCCTCGCAGCCGGGGAAGGAGAAGTGGGCGTTGGCGGGCAGGCGGCCCGCCGGGTCCGGGTCGCCGCCGAGGACCGCGTCGGGGACGGCCTCCAGGACGCCGGCGATCAGGCGGTCGCGGAGCGCGCCGACCTCGCGCGCGAACTCCTCGCGGCGCTCGGCCGCCAGCGTGCCCGCCACCGCGAAGGCGGCGATCGCGGGGACGTCCAGGGTGCCCGAGCGCACGTGCCGCTCCTGACCGCCGCCGTGCAGCAGGGGGACGGGCGTGTGGCTGCGGCCCAGCAGCAGCGCGCCGATGCCGTACGGGCCGCCGATCTTGTGGCCGCTGACGGTCATCGCGGCCAGGCCGGAGGCGGCGAAGTCCACGTCCAGCTGGCCCACCGCCTGGACGGCGTCGGCGTGCATCGGGATGCCGAACTCGGCCGCGACGGAGGCGAGTTCACGGATCGGCTGGATCGTGCCGATCTCGTTGTTGGCCCACATGACCGTGATCAGGGCGACGTTCGCCGGGTCGCGGGCTATCGCCTCGCGGAGCGCCTCCGGGTGCACCCTGCCGTGCGCGTCGACCGGCAGGTACTCGACGGTGGCGCCCTCGTGGTCCGCCAGCCAGTCGACGGCGTCGAGGACGGCGTGGTGCTCCACCGGGCTGGCGAGGACCCGGGTCCGTGCGGGGTCGGCCGCGCGGCGGGCCCAGTACAGGCCCTTGACGGCGAGGTTGTCCGCTTCCGTGCCGCCGGCGGTGAAGACGACCTCGCTGGGGCGGGCGCCGAGTGCGGCGGCGAGCGATTCGCGGGCCTCCTCGACGGTGCGGCGGGCCGCGCGCCCGGCGGCGTGCAGCGACGAGGCGTTCCCGGCTACCGGGAGGTGGGCGGTCATCGCCCGCACCGCCTCCGGGAGCATCGGAGTGGTGGCTGCGTGGTCGAGGTAGGCCATGGTGGGACGATTCTACGGTTCGGTGGGAGGAGTGCCCCAGTCCCGCCCTTTCGCCGTTTCCGGCAGGGGCTGCCGCCCCCGCACCCCCGAAACCGCGCTCCGCGCGGTTGTCCTCAAACGCCGGACGGGCTGATGGGTGGGTGGCGGACGGGCTGGTGGACAGGTGGCGGACGGACCGATTCGGCCCTCATATTGGCCGAAAAGCGCACGGCGAGCCGCGTTCTTGAGCGGCAGGCTCTGCTGGGGCGATCCGCCCGTACCACCACCCGCAGCGCACCGAGGAGAGCCGCCCGTGCCCGACACCGAAAACGTTCCCGACCCTCGCCCGCACCTGCGCCGGGCCGTCGCGCAGCTGGCCGCCGTCACCGCCGAGGTGCGGCCGGAACGGCTGACCGATCCGACCCCGTGCGCCGAGTACGACGTCAAGGGGCTGCTGCAGCATCTCGTCGGCGCCGCGCGCGCTCTGGCGGGCGTCGCCGCCGCCGGCGGGTTCAAGCGGAGCGGGCCGCTGCCCACCCCGCAGGTGGCGGACGACGGCTGGGGCGCCGCCGTCGCGGAGGCGGGCGACCGGCTCGCCGCCGCCTGGGACGACGAGTCCCTGCTGACCGCCAAGTACGACGTGCCGTGGGGGAAGTCGCCCGGCCACGGCGTGGTGAGCTTCCTGGTGCTGGAGCTGGTCACCCACACCTGGGACCTCAACCAGGCGCTCGGCCGACCCGTGACCCTCGACCCGGAGCTGTCCGAGCTCGCCCTCAAGGTGGCCGAGACGCTGCCGCCCGAGGGCAAGGAGGGAGCCTTCGGCGCCGCCCGGCCGGCCCCCGAAGGTGCCGACGTGCACACCCGGCTGGCGGCCCGCACCGGGCGCCCGCTGGACTGACCGGCCAGGGTCGCGCGCCTCAGGACAGCAGTCGCGCCAGCTGCCGCGACTGCGCCACCAGCCGGTCCGCGCTGTCCCAGATCTCCGCGTCCTCCTCCAGGAAGCCGCCCGCGAGGTTGCGGGTGACGACCGCGATGCGGAGGGGGCCCGGGGCGGGTCGGCGGCGGACGTGGACGGTGAGTTCGACCGTCGGGACCCAGGCGATGACGCCCAGGTCGAACGTCGTGGGCGGGAGCGCGTCGGCGGCCAGGAGGAGGGAGAGCGGGTCCGGGTCGCGGCCGTCCGCGAAGTCGAACCAGCCGCGCATCTCGCCCGGGCCCGTCGGCCCGCCGGTCGCCCAGCCGGCGGTGGCCGGGTCGAGCGCCAGGTCGAGACGGGCGACGATCTCGGCGGCGCCGAAGCCCTCGCCGTCGCCGAGGCCGTCGCGGGAGACGCAGTGCTCGCGCGGCGGCAGCTCCGGCGGCTTGGCGGTGGTGCGCACGTCCTCGGGGAGCGCGTCCAGGTCGCCGTACGTGGCGAGCACCCGCAGCCGTTCCACCTCGGTGCCGTCGCCGGCCGTCTGGAACAGGCTCGCCTGGCCGGTGGAGAGCGACCGCCGGGTGTGCGCCCGGCTGCTGCGGACGACGGCCGGGCCCGGCCGGGTGGCGCTCAGGTAGTGGGCGGTGACGGTGAACGGGTCGGGGTGCGGGAGGGTGTCCGCGAGGGCGCGCGCCGCGGTGGCGAGGAGGTAGCCGCCGTTGGCCGCGCCGAAGAGCGTCCAGCCCTGGTGGATGTGGACGTCGTGTTCGGCGGTGCCGTCCCCGGTGACGCCCGGGGCGCGCGGCGTGATCGCGGTGTCCCGGTCGAACTCGCTGTTGCCGATGCTTGCCAGTGCCATGCGGGCACCGTACTACCGGTAGGTTACCGGCGGGTAGCCTTACGCGGCGTGGCATTCGGCCCGACACCGGGCGCCACCTCCTCCGCCGCCGCGCTCCTCCGGTGCCAGGCGCGCGGGGCCCGCCAGTGGAAGCGCATCGCGAGCAGCCGCAGTCCGCACCCGACGACGACCGGGATGGCGTTGGTGGCGCCGTGCAGCGCGCCGAACTTCAGCATCAGGGCCGCCGTCGTGGCGCCGGCCATGGCGGGGACGGCGTACAGGTCGCGGTCCCAGCGCAGCAGCGACGGGACCTCGTGGGCGAGGACGTCGCGCAGCACTCCCCCGCCCACCGCGGTGGCCAGTCCGAGGGTGGCGGACTGGGTGAGGCCGAGCCCGTGGGCGTACGCCTTGACCGTCCCGGTGACGCAGAAGAGGCCGAGCCCGGCGGCGTCGAAGACGTTCACCGCACTGGTGATCCGTTCCACCTCGGGGTGCAGGAAGAAGACGATCAGCGTGGCGATCAGCGGGGTGACGAAGTAGCCGAGGTCGCTGAAGGCCGCGGGCGGCACGGCACCGATGACCAGGTCCCGGAAGAGACCTCCGCCCAGTGCCGTGACCTCCGCCAGCACCGCCATGCCGAAGACGTCGAAGTTCTTGCGGACGCCGAGCAGCGCGCCGGAGATCGCGAAGACGAAGATCCCGACGATGTCCAGCCAGTGCTGGACGGAGGGGGAGAACAGATCGGTGAGCACGCGACATTCTTACCGGTCGGCCGGGTGTCCCCCTTGTCCCGCCCTGGGAGGGTTCCCTCGCGGGGCCCGTTCGCTCAGGCCGCCGCCTCCCCCGCTCCCGCCTCCGCCGCCTCCTCAGGGTGGTGGCACGCCACCTGGTGCCCGGGCCGCAGCGCGGTCAGCACCGGCTCGTCCCGCCGGCAGACCTCCGTCGCCTTCCAGCACCGGGTGTGGAACCGGCAGCCCGACGGCGGCGAGATCGGCGACGGTACGTCGCCCTTCAGCAGGATGCGCTCCCGTTTGGCCCGCCGGCGCGGATCGGGCACCGGCACGGCCGAGAGGAGGGCCTTGGTGTAGGGGTGCAGGGGGGTGCTGTAGAGCGAGCCGCGGTCGGTCAGCTCCACGATCTTGCCCAGGTACATCACCGCGATCCGGTCCGAGACGTGCCGGATCACCGACAGGTCGTGGGCGATGATGATGTACGTCAGCCCGAGCTCGTCCTGGAGGTCGTCCAGCAGGTTGACCACCTGGGCCTGGATCGAGACGTCCAGCGCGGAGACCGGCTCGTCGGCGATCACCAGTTTCGGCTTGAGCGCCAGCGCGCGGGCGATGCCGATGCGCTGCCGCTGGCCGCCGGAGAACTCGTGCGGGTAGCGGTTGTAGTGCTCGGGGTTGAGCCCCACCAGCCCCAGCAGCCGCTGCACCTCCTTCTTCACCCCGCCCTCGGGCGTGATGCCCTGGAGCCGGAAGGGCGCGCCGACGATGGTGCCGACGGTGTGCCGGGGGTTCAGCGAGGAGTACGGGTCCTGGAAGATCATCTGGATGTCCCGGCGCAGCGGGCGCATTCCGCCCACCCCCAGGTGGGAGATGTCCCGGCCCTCGAACTCCACGGTCCCGCCGGTGGGTTCGAGCAGCCGGGTCACCAGCCGGCCCATGGTGGACTTGCCGCAGCCCGACTCGCCGACCACGCCGAGGGTCTCGCCGGGGCGGACTTCGAAGGTGATGCCGTCCACGGCGTGCACGGCCCCGACCTGGCGGCGGAGCAGCCCCTTGGTGATCGGGAAGTGTTTGACCAGGCCCTCCACCCGGAGCAGGGGCCGGGCGGCGGCGTCCGGGGCGGTGGCCGGGGCCTCCTTGTCGAGCGCGACCGCCTTCTCCGGCGCTCCCACGGGAACCGCGTCGTTGTCTTCAGGCACAGCTCGGTCCTTCACAGCTTGGGAGCGATCTCTTCGGTCCAGATCCGCGTCCGTTCCTCCTGCGCCATGTGGCAGGCGGCGACGTGGCCCCGGCTCTTCTCCCCCGTCACCGGCCGGAGTTCGGGCCGTACGGTCCGGGTGACCCCTTCCGCCGGCACGTCGGCGTACGGGCAGCGCGGGCTGAAGGCGCAGCCGGGCGGCACGTTGATCAGGCTGGGCGGGGAGCCCTTGACCGGGATCAGCCGTTCGGTCTGCTCACGGTCGATGCGCGGCATGGAGCCGAGCAGGCCCCAGGTGTACGGGTGCTGGGGCTCGTAGAAGACCTGCTCGGCCGGGCCGCGTTCGACGCAGCGGCCGCCGTACATGACGAGGATGTCGTCGGCCAGTTCGGCGACCACGCCCAGGTCGTGGGTGATGATGATGACGGCGGAGCCGAACTCCTTCTGCAGGTCGCGGATGAGGTCGAGGATCTGCGCCTGGACGGTGACGTCGAGGGCGGTCGTGGGCTCGTCCGCGATGAGCAGGGCGGGGTTGTTGACCAGCGCCATGGCGATCATCGCGCGCTGCCGCATGCCGCCGGAGAACTGGTGCGGGTAGTCGTCCACCCGGCGGTCGGGCTGCGGGATGCCGACGCGGTCGAGGAGTTCGACGGCCCGCTTGCGGGCGGTCTTCTTGTCGGTGTCGTGGTGGATCCGGTACGCCTCGGCTATCTGCGCGCCGATGGTGAAGTAGGGGTGCATGGCGGACAGCGGGTCCTGGAAGATCATCGCCATTTCGCGGCCGCGCAGCCGGCGGACCTCCTCGGGGTCGGCGGTGAGCAGTTCCCGCCCGTCCAGCCAGATCTCCCCGGAGATCCGGGCCTTGCGCCGGCCGTACTGGCCGACGGTGTGCAGGCCCATGATCCCGAGCGAGCTGACGGACTTGCCGGAGCCGGACTCGCCGACGATGCCGAGCGTGCGGCCCTTCTCCAGCTTGAAGGAGAGCCCGTCGACGGACTTGACCACGCCGTCGTCGGTCGGGAAGTGGATGCGCAGGTCGCGGACGTCCAGATAGGCGCGGTCGCCCGGCGGCTCCGCGGCCGTCTCGACGGCCGGCTCGGGGGTGGTGGTCATGAGAGCCTCACACGGGGGTCGATCACGGCGTAGAGCAGGTCCACCACGAGGTTGGCGATGACGACGGCGGTGGCGGCGATGAGCACCACGCCGAGGATGATCGGCAGGTCGCGGTTGTTGATGGCGGTGACCGCGGCCTGGCCGAGTCCCGGCAGGTTGAAGGCGCTCTCGGTGAGGATCGCGCTGCCGACCAGGGCGCCGAGGTCCATGCCGAGGATGGTGGCGATGGGGGTCATGGTGGAGCGCATGGCGTGCTTGCCGATCACCACGCGCTCGGTGAGTCCCTTGGCGCGGGCGGTGCGGATGTAGTCCTCGCCGAGCACTTCCATCATGGTGGCGCGGGTGAGCCGGGCGTACATGGCCGCGTAGAGGAAGGCGAGGGCGACCCAGGGCAGGATCAGCCCGCCGAACCAGCCGGCCGGGTCGTCGGCGAAGTCCACGTACTCGGACGAGGTCCAGCCGAGCTTGTACTTGAACAGCGCGAGCAGCAGCAGGGCGGTGAAGTAGATCGGCAGCGAGACGCCGGCCAGGGCGGTCATCATGGCGCCGCGGTCGATCTTGGTGCCGCGCTTGAGGGCGGAGACGACGCCGGCGGTGACGCCGAGCAGCAGCCAGATGACGCAGGCGCCGCCGGCGAGCGAGAGGGTCGGGGGCAGCCGGTCGGTGAGGATCGGCCAGACGGCCTGCTCGGTGCGGAACGAGTAGCCGAAACAGGGGGCCGGGCAGTGGTCGGTGGTGCCGCCCCCGGTGTAGTCGCGGCCGGCGAAGATGCCGGTGATGAAGTGCCAGAACTGGACCAGGACCGGGTCGCTCAGCCCGAGCTTCTGCCGGATGCCCTCGATCGTCTGCGGGTCCGCCTGCTTGCCGACGTACATGGCGGCGGGGTCGGCCCCGGTGAGCTTGGGAATGGTGAAGAAGATGAAGAAGGTCACCAGCGTGACCACGAGCAGCATCACGATGACGGCGAACAGTCGCCTGACGATGTAAGCGAACACTGCGGTCGGCCCGGCGGCGGTCCGGTGGGTGGGGTTGCCACCGGACCGCCGCACTCGGCCCTCACCTGCCCTTCGGGCCTAGCGGCGGGAGTGCCGGAGGAGCGGATGGACGATCGACTGCGGGCTGTGCGGGCCGGGCGCCGTCACTTGACGACGCCCAGGGCCTGGTAGTCGTACCGGCCGTTGAAGGCGTCCGTCGTGTAGACGTTGGTCAGCCGGGAGCTGCGCCAGATGATGTTCTTCTCGTAGGTGAAGGGCAGGTACCAGGCGCCCTCCATGACCTTCTTGTCGGCCTCCTGATAGATCGCCCCCGCCTTCTTCGGGTCGCTCTCCGCGATGGCCTGGTCCATCAGCTTGTTGACCTCGGGGTCGTTGAGCTCGGGGTAGTTCTGGTTGGCGGTGTCGAGGATGAACCGGCCGTCCACGATGGGCTGGAGGAAGCCCTGGCCGCTGGGGAAGTCCGCGCCCCAGCCGAAGACGATGATCCCGTAGTTCTTGTTCTTCACGTTCGCCGGGGCGCCGACGACGGTCGACGACTGCGCGCCGTCGTACTGGTCGATCTGCGTCTCGATGCCGATCTTCTTCAGGGACGCCTGGAGCGACTCGGCCGTGGCGATCTCCTGCGGCTTGTTGTTCCGCACCGCGATGGTGGTCTTGAAGCCGTCCGGCTTGCCGCACGCCTTCAGCTCCGCGCGGGCCTTGTCGGGGTCGGGCGCGCCCTGCTTGAGGTTGTACGGGTCGTAGGACCCGTCGTGCCCGGTGACGGCCGGCGGGATCATGTTGAGGCCGATGTCACCGCCCGCCTGGGGGCCGCCGCGGGCGGTCTGGAGGGAGGTGTGGTCGGCGCCGTAGATGACCGCCTTGCGGCAGTGCTCGTTGTCGAACGGCGCGACGGACTTGGGGAAGGCCGCGTACCGGATGAAGCCGGTCTGCGGGTTGTCCAGGTTGCCCTTGGCGGTCTGGAGCGCCTTCTGGCGGCCGGCCGAGCCCATGCCGGTGGCGTTGAGGTCGACGTCGTAGTTGCCCGCGATCAGGTCGCTGTCCATCGCGTCCGCGTTGGTGGTGAACTTGACCGAGATCTTGTCCGGCAGCGCCTTGCGGACCTTGTCGGAGTCCTTGTTCCACTTGTCGTTGCGGACGAGGACCATGCTCTTGTTGGGGTTGTACGACTCGAACTTGTACGGTCCGCTGGAGAACGGCCGCAGGCTGTACTTCTCCGCGGTGTCCTTGTCCTGGGGCACCGGGCTCGCGGCGGGCAGCGCCAGCATCTGGAGGAAGTCGCCGTTGGGCTTGGCGAGTTTGAAGGTGATGGTCTTGGCGTTGGGCGTCTCGATCGCGGACAGGCCCAGCTTGTCCTTGCTGTCGTCCTTGTAGGGGCCCTTGTACTTCTTCTCCGGGTCCAGGACCTGCATCAGCCAGGTCGGGCCGCCGGAGATCTTGTCCTGCGCCCAGGTGCGCTCGATGCCGTACTTGATGTCCTGGGCGGTGATCGGTCTGCCGTCCTCCCAGGTGATCCCGTCCTTCAGGGTGAACGTGTAGGTCTTCTTGTCGTCCGAGACCTTGCCCAGGTCGGTGGCCAGGTCCGGCACCAGCTCGGCGCTCTCGTGGCCCGGCGCGGGCTTGGAGGTGACGAGGGTGCGGACGTAGTAGCGGGCGAAGTCCCAGGCGAAGCCGTAGTACATGCGCTGCGGGTCCCAGGAGTCGGCCTCCTGGGTGGCGATGAACTTCAGCTCGCCGCCCTTCTTGTCGGACGGGCTGGCGACCTTCTCGACGCCCGCGTTGAAGCCGGGGCCCTTGCCGCCTCCGCCCCCGCCCTTGTCGTCCTTGCTGCCGCCTCCGCCACCGCAGGCGGTGACCCCGACGAGGGCCGCGACCACCAGTGCCGCGCCCGCGGCCGTTCCGCGCCTCGAAGTCCTGTGCGTTGCCAAGATGTCGCGACCTCCGTGATCGTCGCGGGCCGGGGAGCGGACCGCGATGGGGGTGGTTCCTTCAGCTCGTACTCCTGATGCGGGAGGGACCGGGTGCGTCGTGAGTGACGCCCCGTCGGATCGCTCCCTGTGAACTGTGGTGCGGGTGCGGCTAGCGCGAGCCCTTGGGGTCCAGGGCGTCCCGGACGCCGTCGCCGAAGAGGTTGAACGCCAGCACGGTGACGAAGATGGCGAGGCCCGGGATCACCATGAACATCGGGTCGCCCTCGTAGGTGTTGACGGCCTTGGAGAGCATCTGCCCCCAGGACGACGTGGGCGGCTTGACGCCGGCGCCGAGGAAGCTCAGCGCGGCCTCGGTGAGGACGTTGGTCGGGATCATCAGCGTGGCGTAGACGGTGATCGGCGCGACCAGGTTGGGCAGCAGCTCGCGGAAGAGGATGTACGTCCGCCCCGCGCCCAGGCTGCGCGCCGCCTCCACGTACTCGCGCTCCCTCAGTGAGAGCGTCTGCCCGCGCACGATGCGCCCCACGTAGGGCCAGCCGAAGAAGCCGATCACCCCGATGAGGACGGCCATCCGGACGCCCGAACCGCTCAGTCCCCACAGCTCGTTGGGGACGACGGAGATCAGCGCGATGATGAAGAGCAGCTGCGGGAAGGCCAGCAGGGCGTCCATCACCCGGCTCACCACGGTGTCCACCCAGCCGCCGAAGTAGCCGGCGACGATGCCCAGGACGGTGCCGATCACCACGGCGACCACGGCCGCGAGGAAGGCGACGAGCAGGGAGACCCGGGCGCCGTACACGACCCGGCTGAAGACGTCCCGGCCGTTGACCGGCTCGACGCCGAACAGGAAGTCCCCGTTGATGCCGCCCCACGAGCCCTTCGGGGTGCCGAAGAGGGGGTCGATCTGGTCCTCGTGGTACTCGTTCGGCGGGTGGCCCAGCAGGCTCACGATCAGCGGGGCGAAGATCGCGACCAGGATGAGGAGCAGGACCACGATCCCGCCGGCGAGGGCCAGTTTGTCGCGCTTGAGCCGCGTCCAGGCGATGCGCCACGGGGAGCGGCCCTCGATCGTCGTGCCCGGGACCGGTATTTCCGCGTCGGCGACGACGGTCGCGGTCCCGGTCGCGCTCGTCTCGGGGAGTGGTGCCGTCATCGTTCGCTGGACCCCTCTCGGCCGGTGGAACCGGCCTCCGCCTGCCGCGCGGTCGCGGCTGGTCGACATCACTGACACATGCGGTGCTGTGCGGTGCTGTGGTGCGGGAAGTACAAGCGGAGCTGGTCGTACACCGGACCTGCGGGTCCTTGGAGCGGGAGTCTTCAACGCGTTCACGATCACCCGCCAGACCTGGCAACCAATGGATGCGCAACCGTGATGTGCGATGCGAGGTTCCGTTATACGGACGGGGGCGGCCGCTCAGCGAAGGGGCGGGGAACCATCAACTCCGCCCATTGGTAATGGCGTTACGGATGTGGCGCAAGTGGCACAAGTGACCCCTGAGGCTTGACAGCGGCACTGTAAACGATCAGGCTCACCGTCGATCCCGGTGATCCATCTGCCGCTCCAATCAAGGGAGTTGACGTGACACGGAAGCTGATCCACCGCGCCGCCATGGCGGGCGCGGCGCTCACCCTCGGACTGACCGGCGCCCTGGCCGCGGGCGCCTCGGCCATGGCGGCCCCCTCCGGGGACTCCTCGGCCTCCCGGGTGGTCCCCGACACGCGCCGTTACATCGACCTCTACGAGAGCAAGCAGCAGTGCCAGGGCGGCGGCGCGTACTTCATGCGCCACGGCGCGACCCACTACGAGTGCTACGACGTGTCGGGCGGCTGGGAGCTCTGGATCTGGGAGTGACGCCCGGGGACGCCTCCCCATCTGCCGGCCGGTCCGTCGTCGACGGGCCGGCCGGTTCGCGTGCGCGCGGCGGCCGGGCTCGGGCGGGACGGGCCCGGGCGGGCCTGGACGGGCGCGGGCGGGCCTGGACGAGCGCGGACGGGCTTGGGGCCGCCGGCGGGTGGGACGGGCGCGGGCGCGCCCGGACGGGCGGGACGGCCGCGGGCGTGGGAAGGGCGGGACGGCCGCGGGCCGCGTCGCTAGTGCGGGTACCCGTACCCCGGCACCGGTGCCGCCGCCCCGCTCGGGGCGGCGTGGCCGTAGAACGGGCGGGCGTGGGCGCGCATCCACAGGGCCACCGGGTCGAACTCGTCCGACATGGCCACCGTGGACACCGGCAGCCCCTCCGGCACCACGGCCACCACCTGCTGCATCATCGCCCGCACGGACTCCACGGCCGGCGGCGAGGTGTCGTACAGGTCGAGGCCGATCGCCAGGTACGCGGCGCCGATCGCCGGCTGGACCCAGGCGCGGCGCAGGGCCCGGACGGCGGGCGTCCGCTGGGCGTGCTGCGCCAGCAGGGCGTAGAACCGGGCGATGTCGACGGTGGGTTCGGAGATCTGGAGGGGGCCCGCGGGCAGCCGGTCCAGGCCGCCGGCGATCCGGCGCAGGTCGAGCCAGGGGATGCCGACGCCGCCGCCCGGGGCGTGCGGGTTGAGCCACAGGCCCCAGCGGCCCGGGTAGAGGGAGGCGGCGAGAGTACGGCCGGTGGCGACCTCGTGCGCGCGGTTCCAGCCGCTGGCGGCGAGCTCGCGCTCGGAGGTGACGCAGGGGGCGTAGCCGAGGCCGTCGACCTCCATGTTGCCGTACTGGGCGTCGGGCGAGCCGGGCCGGCCGTGCCAGAGCAGCATCCACAACCGGCCCTCGGCGACGGCGTGCAGCAGCGACTCGTAGACGTCGTACCGCCCGGGCGCCACTTGGCGCAGCACCTGCTCCACGCCGCTCTCCGCGCCCGCGCTCACCTGATCCCGCCCCTTCTCCCGGCGGACGCTCGCGTCGCGTCCGCCCCCTGCCTCACGGCGCGGTCGCGCCTCCCGTACGGTCGTCCAACCAGCTTACGAGGCCGGGGCGGCCCGCAGGGGAGCAGTCAACGGTCACGGTCGTAGAACGGTGCGACGCGGTCCCGCATCCACTCGGCGACCGGGTCGCGGGTGACGTCCAGGAAGACCGTGCGGACCGGCCAGGGGACGGGGGCGGAGCCCAGGGCGCGGCCCAGGGCGGCCACGGCGGCGGCACGGCTGTCGTCGTCGGGGAGGTCGAGTTCCACGCCGACGAACAGCTCCGGCGGGCCGCCCTCGACGCTGGCCAGGGCGCGGCGGGCGGTGCGCACGGCGCGGGCGGCGGTGAACTCCAGGCCGGCGGCGGCGAGGAAGGCGGTGGGCTCGACCTGCCAGTCCGGCTCGTGCAGCCGCACCCGGCCGCCGGTCGGCTCGCCCTCCAGCCGGAGCGTGCCCGCCCGGCAGAGCCCGGCGACGGCGGCGGGGGGCAGCGGCGCGGCCACCGTTCCCTCGAAGTTGACGACCAGGCCGACCTGCGGGGGCAGGCCGCGGGCGAACTCCACGGCGGGCGCGACCGCGTAGGCCATGTGATCGCCGATGACGCGGCGGAACTGCTCCTCGGAGCTGAACACCGGAACGAACGCGGCGCCGCCGAGCTCGACGGTGGGCAGGTCGAGGTCGGGGCTGTCGGGGCCGCCGCCCTTGGGCAGGGGTATCCAGATCTCGCTGCGGCCGAGCGCCTCGACGACGCGCTCGCCGGTGCCGGGGACGCCCGCGCAGGCGGCGAGGGTCTCCTCCAGTTCGTTGGCGGGCCAGCCGGGGGCCTCGCCCCGGGCCCGCTCCATGCCGTGCAGCTCGGGGCCGCTCATCCGTTCTCCCCACGGTCTCGTCGCGCTCGCACCCGCACCTTAACGGCCGGCTCCCCGTCAGGGGGCGGGAGGGGGACGGCGACCGGGCGGGCCGGGCGGCGCGCAAGGGGGACGGGCGGGGCGCCGGGGACGGGCGGGGTGCCGGGGGCGGGCCGGCCGGGTGCTCCCGGCGCCGGCGGGACGGCAGGCGACCCGGGCGCGGCGGGGACGGCGGGCGCTGACGGTGCGGGCGGGCCCGAGGACGTCTTCGGGACGGCCGGAGCCGCGGGCGCGCCCGCACCGTCCGGTCCGCCCGGCGTCTCCGCGAAGGTGATCGTCCGCAGCGCCGTCGCGGCCGGGCGGTCGAGCAGGAGGACGCTCGTCGCGCCCGCCGGCGGCCGGCCCGCCACCGCCGCCGCGACCAGCCGCTCCATGGCGCGGCGGTGGCGCCCGAACGCGGCCCGGGAGACCGTCCGCCCCCGGGCCCGCTGCCCGGCGAGCGCGGTCCCGGGCTCGACGGCGAGCAGCAGGACGTGCAGCGCGGTGCCGCGCCGCCGCGCCTCGCGGGCCAGCAGCCGGCGGACCCAGCCGCGCTGCCCGCAGTCGTGCACGACGAGGCTCGCGCCGGAGCGCAGGGCGCGCCACAGCCGCGCGTAGTGCGCGAGGCGCGCGGCGGGGCGGTAGACGCCGTACGGGAGCCGTACGGGCAGCCCGCGCAACCGGCGCTCCAGGCGGGCCCGGGAGTCCTGCGAGTCCACGCCGCGCACGGGCTCGCCCCGGCCGTCGAGGGCGGGCACGACCCGTCGGATCAGGGTGGACTTCCCCGCGCCGGGCAGGCCGGAGACGACCAGCAGATCACCGGCGCGGCAGCGCAGCTCCACCGCGGCCGGCACCGCCCCGCGCAGGTCGCGCACCCGCGCCCCGCCGCCGCCCGTCGCCCACGCGGCGTCCACCGTTTCCGTCCGGCCGCCCGTTCGCACCGCTCCCCCGCCCTCGTCCGCCGTTCCGCTCCGCGGCCCCGCCGTTCCGTGCCGCTCCGTGCCCCGTCACCCGGTGCCCACGGTGTACCCCACCCGCATACGGACGGAGTAAAGGAAAAGTAATCCAATGCGATGGGCTCCGAACGGTCCATCGCACGCCCGTACGTGCAATGATGTGCGCGCCAAGAGCACGACCACCTGCGTACACGCGCACCTGCGTACAACTGCATACCGGCCGCTCGAATCCGCGCGGGAGAGTCCCGGCCATGTGCCTGCCGCACCGCGGCACGCCGCATGCCGGGCGCCGAAGGAGCAAGTTCCTCCCTTGAATCTCTCAGGCCCCGTACCGCGCAGGGTGAGGCAGATCTGAAAAGCGGACCGCCCGGCGGTCCCACCCAAGGTGCAAGCCGCGTGCCCTCTCCGGGGGCTCCCGGTGAACCTCTCAGGTTCCGATGACAGATGGGGAGGCCGTCCTTCGACGTCCCCGCGTCCTCGCGACCGCTGCCCGGGAGCCTTGATCATGTCTGCCGCAGAGACCTCACAGCCCTCAGAGACCGCCGCCCCGCGTCGTACCGCGCTCGACGCGCTGCACCGCGCCCTGGGCGCCACGATGACCGACTTCGCCGGCTGGGACATGCCGCTCCGCTACGGGAGCGAGCGCGACGAGCACGTGGCCGTCCGCACCCGCGCCGGTCTGTTCGACCTCTCGCACATGGGCGAGATCACCCTTACGGGTCCGCAGGCCGGCCAGGCCCTGGACCACGCCCTGGTGGGCAACCTCTCCGCGCTGAAGCCCGGCCGCGCCCGCTACACGATGATCTGCGACGAGCGCGGAGGCATCCTGGACGACCTGATCGTCTACCGGCTGGCCGACGAGACGTACATGGTCGTCGCCAACGCCTCCAACGCCCAGGTGGTGCTGGACGCGCTGACCGAGCGGGCCGCGGGCTTCGAGACCGAGGTGCGCGACGACCGCGAGAACTACGCGCTGCTCGCCGTCCAGGGCCCGGCCTCCCCCGCCATCCTGAAGTCGGTCACCGACGCCGACCTGGACGGCCTGAAGTACTACGCGGGCCTGCCCGGCACGGTCGCCGGCGTCCCGGCGCTGATCGCCCGCACCGGCTACACCGGCGAGGACGGCTTCGAGCTGTTCGTCGCCCCCGCCGACGCGGAGAAGCTGTGGCAGGCGCTGACCGAGGCGGGCGCGGACGCCGGCCTGGTGCCCTGCGGCCTCTCCTGCCGGGACACCCTGCGCCTGGAGGCGGGCATGCCGCTGTACGGGCACGAGCTGACCACCGCGACCACGCCGTTCGACGCCGGGCTCGGCCGCGTCGTCAAGTTCGACAAGCCGGGCGACTTCGTGGGGCGGGCCGCGCTGGAGGCCGCCGCCGAGCGCGCCGCGGACGCCCCGCCGCGCAAGCTGGTGGGCCTGGTGGCGACCGGGCGGCGGGTGCCGCGGGCCGGCTACCCGGTGGTGGACGCCGCCTCCGGCGCGGTGATCGGCGAGGTCACCTCCGGCGCCCCCTCCCCCACGCTCGGCAAGCCGATCGCCATCGCCTACGTGGACGCGGCCCACGCCGCGCCCGGCACGGCCGGGGTCGCGGTGGACATCCGCGGCAGCCACGAGCCGTACGAGGTGGTCGCCCTGCCGTTCTACAAGCGCGAGCGCTGAGCCCGCCCGGCGAGTACGTTCGTCCGGTCCCCGTCTCACCTGTCAAGACCCCTTGCACAAGCATCCACCCGCGTACAGGAGAATCGACCCATGAGCAACCCCCAGCACCTCCGCTACACCAAGGAGCACGAGTGGCTGTCGGCCACGGATGAGAACGGTGTGGCGACGGTGGGTATCACCGAGTTCGCGGCCAACGCGCTCGGCGACGTCGTCTACGCCCAGCTCCCGGCCGTCGGCGACACCATCACCGCGGGCGAGACCTGCGGTGAGCTGGAGTCCACCAAGTCGGTCAGCGACCTCTTCGCCCCCGTCACGGGCGAGGTCGTCGAGGCCAACCAGGACGTCGTGGACGACCCCTCGCTGGTGAACTCCGCCCCCTTCGAGGGCGGCTGGCTGTTCAAGGTGAAGATCACGGACGAGCCGGCGGAGCTGCTGACCGCCGACGCGTACACGGACTTCGCCGGCTGACCCCGCGTCCCGCCTCCACCCGGCCCCTCCCGGCCCCTTCCCGCCAGGAAGAACTCATGTCGCTTCTGAACAGCTCCCTCCATGAGCTCGACCCCGACGTCGCCGCCGCAGTCGACGCCGAACTCCACCGTCAGCAGTCCACGCTCGAAATGATCGCCTCGGAGAACTTCGCTCCGGTCGCGGTCATGGAGGCCCAGGGCTCGGTCCTCACCAACAAGTACGCCGAGGGCTACCCGGGCCGCCGCTACTACGGCGGCTGCGAGCACGTCGATGTCGTCGAGCAGATCGCCATCGACCGGATCAAGGCGCTGTTCGGCGCCGAGGCCGCCAACGTGCAGCCGCACTCGGGCGCCCAGGCCAACGCCGCGGCGATGTTCGCGCTGCTGAAGCCGGGCGACACCATCCTGGGTCTGAACCTCGCCCACGGCGGGCACCTGACCCACGGCATGAAGATCAACTTCTCGGGCAAGCTCTACAACGTGGTCGCCTACCACGTCGACGAGCAGACCAACCTGGTCGACATGGAGGAGGTCGAGCGCCTCGCCAAGGAGCACCGCCCCAAGCTGATCGTCGCCGGCTGGTCCGCCTACCCGCGCCAGCTGGACTTCGCGGCCTTCCGCCGGATCGCCGACGAGGTCGGCGCGTACCTGATGGTCGACATGGCCCACTTCGCGGGCCTGGTCGCCGCCGGGCTGCACCCCTCCCCGGTGCCGCACGCGCACGTCGTCACCACCACCACGCACAAGACCCTCGGCGGTCCGCGCGGCGGTGTGATCCTCTCCACGGCCGAGCTCGCCAAGAAGATCAACTCGGCGGTCTTCCCCGGTCAGCAGGGCGGTCCGCTGGAGCACGTGATCGCGGCCAAGGCGGTCTCCTTCAAGGTCGCGGCCAGCGAGGAGTTCAAGGAGCGCCAGCGGCGCACGCTGGAGGGCGCCAAGATCCTGGCCGAGCGCCTGGTCCAGGACGACGTCAAGGAGCACGGCGTCTCCGTCCTGTCCGGCGGCACGGACGTGCACCTGGTCCTGGTGGACCTGCGCAACTCCCAGCTGGACGGCCAGCAGGCCGAGGACCGCCTCCACGAGGTCGGCATCACGGTCAACCGCAACGCCATCCCGAACGACCCGCGCCCCCCGATGGTCACCTCGGGCCTGCGGATCGGCACCCCGGCGCTGGCCACCCGCGGCTTCACCACCGAGGACTTCCGCGAGGTCGCGGACGTCATCGCGGAGGCCCTGAAGCCCGAGTACGACGCCCAGGCGCTGCGCGCCCGCGTCACCGCGCTGGCGGACAAGCACCCGCTGTACCCCGGCCTGAAGTAGGACCGGACCTCCGGTTTTACCGGGATGTACGGGGCATCGCGCACACTGGTGGTGAGCGCGGTGCCCCGCACCACGTCATACCGCTGTACCACCTCTTGTACCACCCCCCGACCCAAGGAGCTGCCACCGTGGCCATCTCCGTATTCGATCTCTTCTCGATCGGCATAGGCCCGTCCAGCTCCCACACGGTCGGCCCGATGCGCGCCGCCCGGATGTTCGTGGGCCGCCTGAAGAAGGACGGCCTGCTCGCCCAGACCGCCTCCGTGCGCGCGGAGCTGTTCGGCTCCCTCGGCGCCACCGGGCACGGCCACGGGACGCCCAAGGCCGTCCTCCTCGGCCTGGAGGGCCACTCGCCGCGCACCGTCGACGTCGAGATCGCCGACGACGAGGTGGAGCGCATCCGCACCACCAAGCGCCTGCGCCTCCTCGGCACCGAGATCGGCTCGGCCCACGAGATCGACTTCGACGCCTCCACGCAGCTGATCCTGCACCGCCGCCGCGCCCTGCCGTACCACGCCAACGGCATGACCCTCTTCGCCTACGACGAGAGCGGCGCGCCCCTGCTGGAGAAGACCTACTACTCGGTCGGCGGCGGCTTCGTGGTGGACGAGGACGCGGTCGGGGCGGACCGGATCGTCCCCGACGACACGGTCCTGAAGTACCCCTTCCGCACCGGCGACGAGCTGCTGCGGATGTCCCGCGAGTCCGGCCTGTCGATCTCCGCGATGATGATGGAGAACGAGAAGGCCTGGCGCACCGAGGACGAGATCCGGGCCGGCCTGCTGGAGATCTGGCGCGTCATGCAGGCGTGCGTCAGCCGCGGCATGTCCCGCGAGGGCATCCTCCCCGGCGGCCTCAAGGTCCGCCGCCGCGCCGCCAGCACCGCCCGCCAGCTGCGCGCCGAGGGCGACCCGCAGGCCCGCGCGATGGAGTGGATCACCGTCTACGCGATGGCGGTCAACGAGGAGAACGCGGCCGGCGGCCGCGTCGTCACCGCCCCCACCAACGGCGCCGCCGGCATCATCCCGGCCGTCCTCCACTACTACATGAACTTCGTGCCCGGCGCGGACGAGGAGGGCGTCGTCCGCTTCCTGCTCGCCGCGGGCGCGATCGGCATGCTCTTCAAGGAGAACGCCTCGATCTCCGGCGCCGAGGTCGGCTGCCAGGGCGAGGTCGGCTCGGCCTGCTCCATGGCCTCCGGCGGCCTCGCCGAGGTCATGGGCGGCTCCCCCGAGCAGGTCGAGAACGCGGCCGAGATCGGCATGGAGCACAACCTCGGCCTCACCTGCGACCCGGTCGGCGGCCTGGTCCAGATCCCCTGCATCGAGCGCAACGGCATGGCCGCGGCGAAGGCCGTCACGGCGGCCCGCATGGCCCTCCGCGGCGACGGCCGGCACCACGTCTCCCTCGACAAGGTCATCAAGACCATGAAGGAGACGGGCGCCGACATGAAGGTCAAGTACAAGGAAACGGCCCGCGGCGGCCTGGCGGTCAACGTCATCGAGTGCTGACGCTGCTCCCCGCCCCGGCGAGGCCCCGCCCGGAACTCTTGGGTTCTAGTGGTCGTCGCAACACCCCAGCTCAGGGGATGCGATGGACTTCAAGATCCGTGAGAGCCGCAGGGAACAGGGCCCACGGAAGCTGCACCGGGAACGGGAGGAATACTTCCGGCTCATGCAGCTGGGATTCGGTAACGCGGAGGCGAGCCGACGCGTAGGTGTCAACCCTCGGACCGGCCGTGAGTGGCGCAACGGCCGGCCCGAGGGCCGCAGGAAGCCGCCGAGGCTGCCCGCACACGCTGTGCGGGCGCCCTCGCTGTCGTCCCGGTACCTGACCGAGACCGACCGGATCCACATCGCCGACCGGCTGCGGGAGAAGGCATCGGTGCGGGCGATCGCGGCCGAGCTGGGCCGCAGCCCCTCCACGGTCAGCCGCGAGATCCGCCGCAACCGCCACCCCGTGGGCGGGCAGTACCGTCCCCACGCTGCCCAGGCCCGCGCCGATGCCCGCCGGCCCCGCCCCAAGCAGGGGAAGATCGCCCGCAACCCGGCACTCCGGGACTTCATCCAGCGCCACCTGAGACGGCGGTGGAGCCCGGAACAGATCTGCAACGCTCTGCGGGCACAGTTCCCGAACCGGCCGGAGATGCACGTGGTCCACGAAACCGTCTACCAGGCCCTCTACATCCAAGGACGCGGCGAACTGCGCCGCGAAGTGGCCCGCTCCCTGCGAAGCGGCCGGGCCATGCGCAGGCCACAGCGCCAGGCCGCCTCGCGCCAGCCGCGCTTCACCCACCCCATGGTCATGATCAGCGAACGCCCCGCCGAGGCCGAGGACCGGGCGGTGCCCGGCCACTGGGAAGGCGACCTGATCATCGGCAAGGACAGCGGTTCCGCGATCGGCACCCTGGTCGAGCGCGCCACCCGCTACGTGATGCTGGTCCATCTGCCGGACGGCCGCGGTGCCGAGCAGGTCCGCGACGCGCTCCAGGAGACCGTGCAGCGGCTTCCCACCCACCTGAAACGGTCCCTGACCTGGGACCAGGGCAGCGAGATGGCCGCCCACCACGCTTTCACCATCGCCACTGATGTCCCGGTCTACTTCTGCGATCCCGCCAGCCCCTGGCAGCGCGGCTCGAACGAGAACACCAACGGCCTCCTGCGGCAGTACTTCCCCAAGGGCACCGACCTGTCCGCCCACAGCCGTGAAGACCTCGACGCCGTCGCAGCCGAGCTCAACGGCCGCCCACGCAAAACGCTCGGCTGGGAAACCCCAGCCGAGCGCCTGCATAAACTGCTTGCGGCCTGATCAACACGACCACGTGTTGCAACGACCCCTAGAAACCGCCACTCCCGGGCGGGGCCTCGCCGTTCACCAGTGCACCCGCCGGTGCTCCCGCCGCCAGTGCGCGGCCCGTTCCCTGGCGACCCGGGCTTCGACGGCCGCGTCGCCCGCCCGCACGGCATCGGAGAGCGCGTCCCGCAGCGAGGCGCAGCGGACACACGGGTGACGTGGCCGCCGGGAGACGGCGGGGAGGGCGTACGCGCCCACGGCGCCGGATCCGTGCGGGACGGTGACCACGTACTCGTGCAGGATCGCCAGGTCGGGCCGCCCGGGGCTGAGCGCGGCGGCGTCGAGGTCACCCGATCCGGTCATCGTGCGCCCCTTGCGGGTCGAGCCCCAGCGCGCGCCGCTCGTCCGGCGAGGCGAGGCTCAGCCGGTACCGCGGACACCACCACGACCCGGCGCCACCGATCCCCGACAGCCGCACCTTGCCGCCCTGGGTCTCCCTCACCAGCCCCAGCTTTCCCGTGTCCATGTCCTTGACCAGTCGCCCCAGCGGCACGGGCGGCAGGCGGTCGGGCGCGTGCGGGCTGTCGCTGCCGCGGAAGTCGGTCATCTGTCTCTATTGGTGATCGTGGCGGTCACTCGTCCAGAGAACCAACGGGCCAGTCGCGGCGGTACGGTTGGGCGGGGCGTCATGGCTTAAGAGCTTTAAGTGACAGTCCGGCACGAGGGCGTGAGTGCTGTGAGTGAAGCGCAGGGCAACACGGGCCTGACGAAGCTGTACCGCGAGACGGGTTGGACGCTGCGCCGGTTCGCGCAGGAGGTGAACCGGCTCGGGACGGAGCGCGGGACGCCGCTCAAGTACCGCGAACCGTCGGTCCATCAGTGGCTCGCCGGCCACCTGCCCAAGGAGTCCGTACGACCACTCGTCGTGGAGACCCTGGCCCGGCGGCTGGGGCGGCCGGTCGCGTACGCGGAGGCCGGTTTCCCCGCGCCCCGCGAGGAGGCCGAGGAAGCGGCGGGCACGACGGAGGGGCTGCTCGCCCTCGGCCGGCAGGACATGGACCCGTCCCGGCGTGGCGTCCTCGGGGCCGGGCTGTTCTCCGTCGCTCTGACCGTGCCGCACTGGCAGGACGTGGTCGGGCGTATGGAGGCGGTCGGGCGGGGCGGGCGGCAGCGGTTCGGCGAGTCGGACGTCGCCATGGTGACCGCGATGACCGAGCGGATCTCGGAACTGGACGACCGGTTCGGCGGGCGGCACGCGCGGCCGATGGCGGCGGCGTTCCTCGTCAACACGGTTGCGCCGTACCTCCGTGCGGACGCCCCCGAGCCGGTGCGGCAGGCGATGCTGTCGGCCGCCGCCGACCTCTGCTACCTGACCGGCTACATGGCCGTCGACGAGGGGCTCCACGGCCTGGCCCAGCGCTACTACGTCAAGGCCCTGGAGCTGGCCGGGGCGGCGGGCGACCACCTCACGTACTGCACCACCCTGCGCGGGATGAGCGTCCAGGCCGTGGACCTCGGGCACGGGAGCGAGGCCCTGCGCCTCGCCGACGCGGCGGCCGCCGCGTCACCGCGAGCGGGCCCCCGGATGCGCGCGTTCCTGGCCGGGCAGCAGGCCCACGCGACGGCTCGTACCGGGGACCGGGCGGGCGCGCTGGCGTATCTCCGGGAGGCGGAGGTGGCGATGGAGAAGGCCGAGTCCCGGGCCAGGGCGTTCGGTTCGTACGATCCCTCGTCACTGCTGTACCACGTGAGCCAGGTCCGCTACGAACTACGGGACGTCACCGGCTCGGTGACCGCCCTGAAGGAGTCGGACCGGGCACGGCAAGGGGTGTTCCGGCGGGCCCGCGTGCGGCACCGCTGCGCCCTCGCCGAACGGCAGTTGCAGCTCGGGCACTTGGAGGAAGCCTGCCGCACCTGGCACCTCGCCCTGGACGACTACCCCGACGTCCACTCCGGCCGCGCGGACGACCGCGTCCGCGCCATGACTTCCCGCCTCCGCCCGTACCTACGGAACCGGGCCGCCAGGGAACTCCACGAACGGGCGCGCCGGCTCGCTCCCGCGCTCGTCGGAACGTGAATCGAAAGGAACCCACTTGTCCGAGAACGAAGGCGCCCGGCCTTCCGGCAAGCGCGCGGTGGAAGGGGCGTCGCTCCTCTCGTAGCCTCCAAGGGTACGAGAGGACCCGCAAGTCGGAAGGGAGCGCGGCGGCATGCCGAATCGAGGGGGCAAGGCGGGCCGGTCCGCAGGGCGTATGTCGTCTCGCATGCTCGTTCTCGGAGTGTTCGCCTCCGTCGGCGGGCTCGCCGGAGCGGCCCGGGGCGTCGCGACGGGGGCGAGCGTGTTCCAGGTTCTGGCGGCGCTCGGCATCGGTGCGCTCGGACTCACGCTCGCTATCGCCTACGTCGTCGACTTCGGCAAACGGTGACGTCACGCGCCCGGAGCGCGAGCGCTCAGGCCCCGGCCGTCGGTCCGCCGCCCTCCCCCCGCTCGTCGGACTCCTCCGCCGACCACCGCCGTACCGCCCGCCGCAGGGACCGCGGGTCGGAGTAGCCGAGGCGGTCGGCGAGGGACGCGTTGGTGGGGTGGCCGGTGCGGCGGGCGAGGTCGGCCTGGCGGCGGCGGGCGGCGTCCAGTTCCGTGCGCCAGGTGGTGCCGGACTCGGCCAGGCGGCGCTGGAGGGTGCGGCGGCTCATGGTGAGGCGCCGGGCCACGTGGTCGAGGGCCGGGGGGCCTTCGGCGAGGCAGGTGTCGAGGGCCTGGCGGAACTGGTCGCGCCAGTCGGCGGGCGGGGGCGGCGGCAGGGTCGCCGCGTAGCGGCTGAGGATGGCGCCCAGCCGGGGGTCGGCGCCGAGGACCGGGCGGGCCAGGTCGGCGGTGCGGAAGGTGACCGTGGCGCGGTCCTGGCCGAAGTCGACGCCGCGTTCGGCGGCGAGCGCGTCGGCCAGGTTGGCGTGCCGGCGCGGCGCCCGCTGGGAGAAGCCGACGTGCAGCGGGTGCACGGGCGTGCCCGTCACCCCCCGCGAGCGCGCGCAGAGCACGGCCAGGGCGAACTGCTCGGCCAGTTCCACCTGCCGGGGCTCGCCCTCCAGGTAGTGGAAGGAGAACGTCGTCTCCCGCTCGTCCTGGGTGTGCAGCGCGAAGCGGCCGTTGGTGGTGATGAAGTGCAGGTACCGGGTGCTGGTCTCCATCGCGGCGCCGAGCGTCGGCGCGTTGACGAAGAGGTAGTCGAAGAGGCCGAGGGCGCCCAGGCTGTAGAGGCCGGCGATGGACACCGGGGAGTCCGGGGTGTCCAGGGCCCGTTCCACCAGCTCCCAGACGTGCATCGTGCGGCGGGCGGGGATGGTGACCTCGTCCTCGGCCAGCGCCCAGTCCGGCACCCCGGCCTCGCGGGCGATGCGGTCGGGGTCGGCGCCGTTCGCCGCCGCCGCGGTGAGGAGGAACTTCGACAGGACGATGGAGTCCAGTTCACCGTTGGTCCGGGTCGTCAGCGCTTCTGCCATGGGTTCATTTTCCGACAGGTTGGCGCGTCGTGTGCCGCGGGTGGCACATTCGGTCCTGGGCAGGGGTGCCCCGGCCTGGGCACTCTGGAGCGGTCGCGGGGCTTCGGCGGCCGGAAACGGACGCTGCCCATCCGCCGGCGGCCGGCCAAGGGCCGCGCGGACCGGGGTGCGAGCGGGTACGGGGGTCCGGCTCGCGTTCCCACGTCAATCGACCGACGACCCAGGAGGGGAGTCGTCGGACGACTGACGTCTCAGGAGCCCCGTCAGGCCGCTCGTGGCACATCGGGCCCCCCGGTGTCGTCACTCCGTCCCGGACGCGCCCCGGACGAACGGGCGGTCGCGGTCCGCGAGCGCCGTGTGCGGCCCGGCGGCCCGCAGCACGACATCGAGGGCCGTGTCCGGGTCGGTGGTGTAGAGGCCGCTCGCCCACGCGGCGTTGGCCTCGATCACCGCCCAGCCGTCCGCGACGGTGCCCACGTCGACGACCACGGCGGAGGGCAGCGTGTCCGCGTGGGCGGCCAGCAGCTCCGCGCCGAAGCGGGCGGCGTCGGGGGCCAGGGGGCCGAGGGCGAGCCGGCCCCGTTCGCCGTAGCGGCTCCCGCCGCGCACCGTGCCGTCCAGGACGAACAGCCGGTACTCGGCCGTGAACTCGACCACGTCGCTCACCAGGACGGTCGTCGCCGGATCGACGGCGTCGGGGCCGGGCAGCCGCGAGCCGTCGGCGTAGACCATGGCGCGTATCCCCTTGTCGTTCGGGGACTTGACGAAGGCGGGCCGGCGGAGGCCGTACGCCTCGCCGATCGGCACCGCCCGGACCTCGCGCCGGGTGCGCTCCCGCGGCAGCCGGGCGAGCCAGTCCGCCGGGGCCTCCAGCGGGGCGATCCCCAGGGCGGGCGCCACCGCGTCCGCGAACGCCGGCCCGGCGTGCAGGTGCTCCGCGCGGAGCCCGTCCGGAACGGTGAAGTCCGGCAGTTGTACGGCGTCGAGCCCGCGCCGGACGGCGGCGTCCCGGACGGACTCGGCGGAGGCGGTGAGGCGGGGTGGCAGGACGAGCGTGGTCATGGGTGGCGATCCTCGCGTACGGGCGGGCGGGAGCGCTCGTGGTTTTTCCGGCCGCGTGCCGGGCCTTCAGGGGGCGGCGGTGGTCTCCGCGCGCAGCCACGTCAGGTAGGCGTCGCTGCCCGCGGTGATCGGGGTGGCGATCACCTCCGGGACGTCGTACGGGTGCCCGGCGCGGATGTGGGCCTCCAGCTCCGCGTAGCGGGCGCCCGTCGTCTTGTAGAGGACGCGCCACTCGGCGTCGGTCTCGATCGCGCCCTGCCAGCGGTAGACGCTGGTCACCGGGCCGTCGATCTGGGCGCAGGCCGCGAGCCGGCGCTCGACGGCGTCCTTGGCGAGGCGGCGCGCGGTCTCCTCGTCGGGGGCCGTGGTCAGCACGGCGAGGTACGGGGGCGTCGCGGCGTCGTCCATGGAGCCGACCGTATCGCGGGCGCGGGGCGCTGCGGTACGGCGGCGGGAGCCGGGCCGGTGCGGCGTCGGCGGGGGCCGGAGCCGCGCCCGTGCCGCGTCGGCAGAGCGCCGAAACCCGCCTGTGCCGCGTCGGGAAGGTGCCGGAACCACGCCCGTGCCGCTTCGGCAGGGGGCCGGAGCCGCGCCCGTACGGCGGCCGGAAACCGCGGCCGGTACGGAGGCCGGAACGGCGCCGGAGTCCGCCGCCCCGGCCCGTTGTCAGTGGTACCGCGTACGCTCGCGAGCATGAGTTACGCAGACCTGCGCGAACTCCACAGCGCGCTCAACACCGCTTCGGACATCGCGTACGCCCTGGAGTCCCAGCCCACCGCCGAGGAGGCGGGGCAGATCGTCGACGCCCTGCGCCGGGCGCTGGACGCGGCCCGTGCCCTGGGGGCCGCGCACGGCGCGACGGGATGCTCGCTGCATCCCAAGGGCGCGGTGGACCCGCTGTACGGGGACAAGGAGGATCCGCTGCCCCCGGGCTGGGGCCGCTGCCTGCTGTGCAACGACGCGCGGCGCCGGGCGGGCGCCCAGCGGCGGGGCGGGCGCTGACCCGCCCGGGCCGCCGGGCCCGCGGCGCGGGTCAGCCCTTGTTCTGGGCGGCCCAGAACTCGTCGAAGGACATCAGGCCGTCGCCGTTGAGGTCCTTGGAGTTGATGATCGCCTGGGCCACGGTCTCGGTGACGTACGGGTCGCCGAGCCGGGCCATGGCGCTCTTGTACTCGGCCGCGGTGATGAAACCGTCGCCGTTCGCGTCGAACTGCGCGAACACCTTGCGCGCTTCCTCGATGTCAGCCATGTGGGCCTCCCCTGAATCTGCCGCGCACCGTGCGTCGCGGGCTTGTTGACCGGCACAGATTAGCCGCCCGCCGGGGGACGCCCGGCCCCGCCCGCCGTGAGGTGGCCGGTCACGAGTCGCAGGTAGCGGTCCCAGTCCCAGTACGGGCCGGGATCGGTGTGCGTGGAGCCGGGGACCTCGATGTGCCCGATGATGTGGTCGCGGTCGGCGGGGATGCCGTAGCGCGCGCAGACGGCGGCGGCGAGCCGGGCGGACGCCTGGTACAGCGCGTCCGTGAAGTACTCGGGCCGGTCGATCCAGCCCTCGTGCTCGATGCCGATGCTGCGGGTGTTGTAGCTCCAGTTGCCGGCGTGCCAGGCGATGTCCCGCTCGCGGACGAACTGGGCGACGTAGCCGTCCGCGGAGGCGACGGCATAGTGCGCCGAGACCTTGGACTTCGGGTCCTGGAAGATCTTCACGGTGTCCGGGAAGGTCTCCTGGGTCACATGGATCACCAGGTACTCGACGGGGTACGAGCCGGGGCGGCCGGAGACCGTGTAGTTGGCGCTGCTCGCCGGGATCCAGTGGGTGGGCGGGTACGACTCCGGGGGCCGGGAGGCGGCGGAGGCGGCCGGGCGGCCGACGCTGAAGGCGGTGGCCGCTCCCAGGGCCGCCGCCCCGAGGAGCGTGGCGGCACCGCCGAGGGCGCGGCGGCGGCGCACACCGGCCGGGCCGGGACCGGGCCGGGACTCACCACCCGACGACGCGCCACCCGACGACGCCGACGCGGCTGCCGATGACGCGGAGTCCGACGGAACCGCGTTCGGCGGCGCGTCGTTCGGTGGTGCGCAGTCCGACGGAACGGCGTTCGGCGGCACGTCGTTCAACGGCTCGGCGTCCATGGGGCCTCCCGGAGGTGCGAGGGAACGTCGGACGGGGACATGACACCCGCAGCGACCGGAGGGCGCAAGCACCGCCGCACCCCGAATTCCCCTCAGGTTCCCCGGAATGGTCTGCACCTATTTACCGTGCAGCCGCATATACATAAGTTACTCGGCGGATTAATTCATGGAAAAGAAGGCGAGTGGCGCAACTCACCTTCGATTACCCAGAGTCATTTGGGAAATCGCCCGCAAACCGACCCAAATCGTCCCTATTGAGGTTTGGCCGGGCACCGCCCCGTCTGCCATAGTCGAGGCCACGACCCCCATTGACCCGGGCTCGGTCGTCACCACGCCGCGGAACACACCCCACTTCTCCGCGGCGCCAGCAAGAGGCCCCCACCCGTCGCAAGACGACGGACCGGGGCCTCTCGGCGTAACGGGGGAAGCGGAAGGCGATCTTCAACGCCCTGCGGCGGAACGCGTTCAGCGGTCGGCGACCCGCATCTCGAACCACGTCGTCTTGCCCCGCGCCAGCAGGTCCACGCCCCACCGGTCGGCGAGCCGGTCGACGAGGAACAGGCCGCGTCCGCTGATGTCCAGCTCCCCCACCGGCACCAGGCACGGCAGCCCGCGCGAGGGGTCGCGCACCTCGGCGCGGATCCAGCCCCGGCGCCGGACCAGCCGCAGCCCGAAGTGCCGAGCTCCGGTGTGCCGGACGGCGTTGCCCACGAGCTCCGAGACGAGGAGCACCGCCGGCTCGGCGAGCCGCTCGGAGAGCCCCCAGTGGTGGACGATCACCGCCCGGGTGAGCCGCCGCACCGCGACCGTGGACTCCGGGCAGGAGGGCATCCGGATCTCACGGACCGTGGGGTCGCCGTACCGCTCGAGCGCCCTGAGCGCCAGTTCGTCGTCAACCGCCGGAGCCCAGCGCGTCCCGGCCGTACCGACTCCGCGTCGCGGCTGCTCCGTTCCCTCCAGACCCGCCATGCCCCCATGATGGCGGCCGAAAAGCCGTCCGGGAGTGGAACCTTCGGATTCGGTTTTCCGGAAGGCCCCCCTCCGAGGGCCCGCGACGACATATGCCAGGGGCTTCATTCGCCCCCGCACACCACGACTGACCTGCGGCGATCGTGGATGCGCAAAAGATCGGCGGGGGTGCCCGACCCGGTCAACACCAAGGGTCCGCAAGGCCCTTGAAATTCCCCCACAAGAGGCAACCCCCGGAACCCGATCCTCCGTGTACTCGCGGTCGGGCCAGGGGGTCACTCCCTGTCAACACCTGCCGTACCGGCCAAACCCCGCCAGGGCACGACAAGTGGCCCGCCGTCAGACGAACTTCGCCTTGCCCGGACCGTCCTCGACAAAGCTGCGCATACCGATCTCCCGGTCCTCGGTGGCGAACAGCCCGGCGAACCAGTTGCGTTCGATGGCCAGCCCGGTGTCGATGTCGGTCTCCAGGCCGGAGTCCACCGACTCCTTCGCGGCCCGCAGGGCGATGGCGGGTCCCGCGGCGAGCCGGGCCGCCCAGGCGTGCGCCTGCTCGTACACCTCGGCGGCCGGGACCACCCGGTCCACCAGGCCGATGGCCAGCGCCTCGTCGGCCTTGACCTGACGGCCGGTGAAGATGAGGTCCTTGGCCTTGGACGGGCCGATCAGCCGGGGCAGCCGCTGGGTGCCGCCCGCGCCCGGGATCAGGCCGAGCAGGATCTCGGGCTGGCCGAGCTTGGCGTTGTCGGCGGCGATCCGGAAGTCGGCGCAGAGCGCCAGCTCGCAGCCGCCGCCCAGCGCGTAACCGGTGACCGCGGCGACCACCGGCTTGGGGATGCGGGCGACGGCGGTGAAGGCGTCCTGGAGCGAGCGGGACCGGGCGATCATGGCCGCGTGGTCCATGTCCCGCATCTCCTTGATGTCCGCGCCGGCCGCGAACACCTTCTCCCCGCCCCAGAGCACCACGGCCCGCACGTCCGCGCGGTGGGTGAGCTCCTCGGCCAGCTCGCGCAGCCGGTCCTGGGTGGCGATGTCCAGCGCGTTCATCGGCGGACGGTCGAGCCGGACGGTGCCGACGCCCTCCGCGACCTCAAGATGCACAGTCATGGCAGCAGGTTAGACGCCGGGAAACGGCGACGGCCCGGTGCACTTGGTCACAGTGCGCCGGGCCGTGCTCGTGAACGGGGGTCAGCTGCTCTTGGTCCACTCCGACCACGGCAGGTTCCAGCCGTTGAGGCCGTTCTCCGGCTGGATCACCTTGTCGTCGGAGTTCTTCACCACGACCACGTCGCCGATCATGGAGTTCTTGAAGAACCAGGCGCCGGGCATCGAGGGGTCGCCGCCGCCCCGCTGGTCCTCCAGGCCGACGCAGCCGTGGCTGGCGTTCTCGGAGCCGAAGGTGTCGTGGCCGGACCAGTAGTTGCCGTGGATGAAGGTGCCGGAGGTGGACAGGCGCATCGCGTGCGGCACGTCCTTGATGTCGTACTCGCCGCCGAAGCCGACCGTGTCGCCGTTCATCCGGGTCACGTCGTACTTCTCGCTGATCACCATCTGACCGTTGTAGGTCGAGTGGCCGGGGGCGCCCGCGGATATCGGGACGGTCTTGATGACCTTGCCGTCGCGCTCGACCTTCATGGTGTGCGCCTTGGCGTCCACCGTGCTCACCTGGGAGCGGCCGACGGTGAACTTCACGGTCTTGGTCTGGGTGCCGTAGACGCCGGGGCGGCCCTCGACGCCGTTGAGGTTGAGGCTCAGGGTGACCTTGGTGCCGGCCGCCCAGTACTTCTCCGGCCGGAAGTCGAGGCGGTCGTTGCCGAACCAGTGCGGCTTGACGTCGACGGCGGGCTCGGCGGTCACCTTGACCGCCCGCTCCACCGCCTTGGGGTCGGTGATGCCCCGGCTGAAGGTGAGCGAGACCGGCATGCCCACGCCGACGGTGCTGCCGTCCTCGGGGGTGAAGTACCCGGCGAAGGTGTTCTGCGGGGTGAGGGTGGTGAACGACGCGTGCTTGGCGGACTCGCGGCCGTCCTTGTCCTTGGCGATGGCGTCCACCGAGTACTTGGTGGAGGCGGCCAGGTGGGCGACGGGCTCCCAGAGGGACCCGCCGCGGGATATCTTCCCCTCTATTCGGCCGCCCTTGCCGTCCGTCACCTTCACCGACGTCAGGCTGCCCTGCTCGGCGGTGACCTTGAGGGCCCCGCTGGTCTTCACATCGGTCGCGCCGTCCTTGACGGCGATCGAGACCACGGCCTGGGACGGGCCCTCGGCGCTGACCTTCTTGCCCGACTTCTTGCCCGCGTCCGAGCCGTCCCCGTCGCCTCCGCACGCCGTCGCCACGGTCATCACCGCGGCCAGCACCAGGGCGGACAGCACTCCCCGGCGTCCCCTCGTCCCCGTCCCCGCGGCTCTCGCGGACAGCGGCAACACGTTCACTCGGTCTTCTCCTCATCGCACGGCCCGCGGCCACGCGGCGCCCCCGAAGCGCGTCCTCCGCGCATGGCGATAGATAACCATACGGATCGGACAGCCCGGTCCCGTGAAGGTCACCGTTGCGTTCCAAGTGGCACGCGACCGGGGGTGCATAGGGTGCCGACCGGGTCAATCCGCCCCCGCCGGGGTGGCCGTACGGCCCAGTGCGGAGCCCGCGCGCCACTCCTCCCAGGTCAGGTTCCAGCCACCCAGCCCGTTGTCGGGGAGGACCGGGCGGCGCCCGGAGTTGATCACTTCGACGGTGTCGCCGACGAGCGAGACGCCGTAGAACCAGGCGGCCGGGGTGGCGGCGTTCCCGTGCTCCGCGTCGCGCAGCCCGATGCAGCCGTGGCTGACGTTCCGGGCGCCGAACGTCCCGGCCGGGACCCAGTAGTTGCCGTGCAGGAACGTTCCCGTGGCGGTGAGCCGCATGGCGTGCGGGACGTCCTTGATGTCGTACGCGCCGCCGAAGCCGACGGTGTCCCCGTTCATCCGGATGACCCGCGCCTTCTCGCTGATCACCATCCGGCCGCTGTACGTCTCGGTGCCGGGGCCGCCCGTGGTGACCGGCACCGTGCGCAGCGTCCGGCCGCCGCGGACCACGGTCATGGTGTGCGTGGCGGCGTCCACGGTGCTCACCTGGTCCCGGCCGACCCGGAAGGCGACGCTCCGGCGCTGGAGCCCGTAGACGCCGGGCGCCCCGCGGACGTCGCGCAGGCGCAGGTCCACGGTGACGACGGAGCCGGGCGCCCAGCGCCGGCGCGGCCGGAAGTCCAGCCGGTACGCGCCGAACCAGTGCCCGGCCACCTCGGTCCGCGGCCACGCGGTGACCCGGACGGCCCGTTCGACCGCGGCCCGGTCGACGACCGGCCGGTCGAAGGCGAGCGAGACGATCATGCCCGTGCCGACCGTGGCGCCGGGGGCGGGGGCGACGGCCGCGGCGAAGCGGTGCGCCGGGACGTACGTCCTGAACTCCGAATGCTGTGTGGCCCGGTGGCCCGCCGCGTCCCGGGCCACCACGTCCACGGTGTAGCGGGCGGCGAGCGCGACCCGGTGGGCGTCCGGCCGCCAGCGGCGTCCGTCGGCGGAGATCCGGCCCGCGACCGGGGCCCGGACGCCGTCCCGGATCCGCACCGCGCGCACCCGTTCCAGCCGCCCCTGACGCACCCGCACCTCGAACCGGTCCGCGGCCCGCACGTCCCGGGCGCCGGCGCGCGGGGTGACCCGGATCAGCCCGGCGACCGGCCGCGGGTCGTCCGAGGGCGCCGCCGGCGACGACACCGGGGCGTGCGGCCGCGCCGCTCGCGGGGCGTCGGAGGCGCAGCCGCAGAGGGCGGCGAGGGCGGCGAGGGCGCACAGTCCGCGCAGGGCGCGCGGGAGGGCAAATCCTGTCACATCCGTCCCAACGACCCGGTTCCCCACGGGAAACGTGTCGGCACTCGCTTGCCGCTCCCGCTCACACGTGTGAGCGCATGCGCGGAACCGGGCAGGAGTGGGAAGGAAACCCCGAAGGAGCCCCGGGTCGCGGGGCGGAGGCCGCACCGCCGGACCCCCGGAAGGGACGCCGGGAGCCCGGTGCGCGCCGTCCAGAGCCGCCGGAGGCGAACACGTGTCGAGCACACCGGAGCAGGAGACGGGGCGCCGCCCCCAGGCCGGACCGGCGGCCCCGACGACGGGGGCACCGACCGCCGCCGTCAACGGGCGGCCGGTGGTCCACGGCGCCGAGGGAGCGGTGTGGCCGGGCTCCCCCGAGCCGCTGGGCGCCTCCTTCGGCGTCGGCGCCCACGGGATCGCCGGGACCAACTTCGCCCTGTGGGCGGGGGGCGCGGAGGCGGTGGAGGTCTGCCTCTTCGACGACGACCCCGACGTCACGGCCACCGGCGGCCAGCGCGAAACGCGGCACTTCCTGAGCGAGTTGACGCACGAGATATGGCACGGCTTCCTGCCGGGCGTGCTCCCCGGGCAGCGCTACGGCTTCCGCGTCCACGGCCGGTGGGACCCCTGGACGGGAGCCCGCTGGAACCCGGCCAAACTGCTGCTCGACCCGTGCGCCCGGGCCGTCGACGGCGACTTCGGCCATCCGCCCGGCCGCTCGGGACCGCTGCCGCCGGAGCTGTACGGGCACGTCAGGGACTGGCCGCAGCAGCACGTCGCCGACACCGTCCGCGACGAGCGGGACTCCGCCCCGTACGTCCCCAAGGGCGTGGTCGTCGCCCCCGACGGCGTCCCGGCCGGCGCCCACCGGCCGGGGACGGCCTGGGCCGACACCGTCATCTACGAGCTGCACGTCCGCGGCTTCACCATGCGCCACCCCGGCGTGCCCCCGGCGCTGCGCGGCACCTACGCGGGGCTGGCGCACCCGGCCGCGCTCGACCACCTGGTCCGCCTCGGGGTGACGGCCGTCGAGCTGCTGCCCGTCCACCAGTTCGCCCACGAGGACCACCTGCTCCGGCGCGGCCTGCGCAACTACTGGGGCTACAACTCCATCGGCTACTTCGCGCCGCACGCCGCGTACGCCGCCACCGGGACCCGCGGCCAGCAGGTCGGCGAGTTCAAGCGGATGGTCCGGGCGCTGCACGCGGCCGGGATCGAGGTCATCCTCGACGTCGTCTACAACCACACCGCCGAGGGCGGCGAGCTGGGGCCCACGCTCTCACTGCGCGGCGTCGACAACCGCCGCTACTACCGGCTCCAGGACGACCCCCGCCGCTACGCCGACTACACCGGCTGCGGCAACACCCTGCACGTCGTCCAGCCCAACGTGCTCCGGCTGATCACCGACTCGCTGCGGTACTGGGTGACGGAGATGGGCGTCGACGGCTTCCGCTTCGACCTGGCGGCGGCGCTCGCGCGGTCCATGCACGACGTCGACATGCTCTCGCCGTTCCTCGCCGTGATCGCCCAGGACCCGGTGCTGCGCCGGGTCAAGCTGATCGCCGAGCCGTGGGACGTCGGCTCCGGCGGCTACCAGGTGGGGCACTTCCCGCCGCTGTGGACGGAGTGGAACGACCGCTACCGGGACGCCGTACGGGACTTCTGGCGCGGCGCCCTGCCGGACGTACGGGACCTGGGCTACCGGCTCTCCGGCTCCAGCGACCTCTACGCCTGGGGCGGCCGGCGCCCGTACGCCTCCGTCAACTTCGTCACCGCGCACGACGGGTTCACCCTGCGCGACCTGGTGAGCTACGAGCGGAAGCACAACGAGGCCAACGGCGAGGGCAACCGGGACGGCAGCGACGACAACCGCTCCTGGAACTGCGGCGCGGAGGGCCCGACGGACGACGCCGGCGTGCTGGCCCTGCGCCGGCGGCAGACGCGCAACCTGCTGACCACGCTGCTGCTCTCCACCGGGGTGCCGATGCTCGTCGCGGGCGACGAGATGGGCCGCACCCAGGGCGGCAACAACAACGCCTACTGCCAGGACAACGAGACCGGCTGGGTCGACTGGTCGCTGCTGGCGGACCCGGGCTGGCGCGCCCTAGCCGACCTGACCTCCCGGCTGCTGGCGCTCCGCCGCACCCACCCCGTGCTGCGCAGCCGCACCTTCTACTCCGGCCGGCCGCAGTCGTCGGACGGGCTGCGGGACCTCGCCTGGTTCACGGCGCGCGGCACCGAGATGACGGAGTCCGACTGGTACGCGCCCGCCGCCACGCTCGGCATGTACCTCTCCGGCGGCGACATCCCGCAGCGCGGGCCGGACGGCACACCGGTCACGGACGACAGCTTCCTCGTCGTCCTGCACGCCGGGGACGAGCCGATCCGGTTCACGCTGCCCGGGCCGCCGTGGGCGGAGGGGTACGAGCTGCTCGTCGACACGGCCCGGGAGGAGCAGGGCGCCGCACCCGGCGCGCGGCGGCCGGCGGGCGCCCCAACAACCGTGGAAGCGCGGTCCGTTGTGGTGTGGAAGGTGCTGCCGGGACGGGTGACCGGGGGCGGGACGGAGGGTGGTGCACGCCCTCCGGCCTAGGGCGGAAATCCGAGTGAGCGTTGTCAGCGGTGGGTCGTAGGCTCCCCACTGATGACCGGAAACCGTGAAGCACCCGGAGCCGAGGCGCACCGCTCCGCCGTGCGCTCGCTGCTGCGCCTGTGGCCGTTCGTGCGGCCGGCCCGCGGCCGGATGCTGGCCGGCGTGGTGATGGCGGTGTTCGCCTCGGCCATGAGCCTGGTGATCCCGCTGGCCCTCAAGTGGACCGTGGACGGCCCGATCGCGGACCACGATCCGCACGGGGTGTGGCTCGGCGGGCTGGCGATCCTCGTGCTGGGCGTGCTGGAGGCGGGCCTGTTCGGGCTCCGCCGGCTCCTGGTGGCCCGGCCGCTCGCGCAGGTCGAGGCGACCATGCGGGACACCCTCTACCGGCACCTTCAGCGGCTGCCCGTCGCCTTCCACGACCGGTGGGCGTCCGGGCAGTTGCTCTCCCGGGCGACCACCGACCTGATGCTGCTGCGCATCTTCCTGGCGTTCGCGCTGACGTTCCTCGTCGTCAACGGCCTGACGATCGTCACCGGGTTCGTGATCCTGCTGCTCCAGCGGTGGACGCTGGGGCTGGTGCTGCTCGCCCCCGTCATACCGCTGGTGATCCTCTGCCGCTCCTTCGAGGCGCGCTACTCGCTGGCCGCCCGCACCGCCCAGGACCAGGTCGGCGATCTGACCACGGTGGTGGAGGAGAGCGTCCTCGGCATCCGGGTCATCAAGGGCTTCGGCCGGCACCGGGGGCAGCAGCGGGCCTTCGCGGCGCTCTCCGGCCGGGTCCGCGCGACGGAGCTGCACAAGGCGCGGCTGCTGGGGTCGCTGTGGGCGGTCATCATGATCCTGCCCGAGGTGGCGATCGGCGCGGCGCTGGTCCTGGGCGTCCGGGAGGTCGCCGACGGCGGCCTGACGGCGGGGGCCCTGGTGGCGTTCCTGTCGACGGCGCTGGCGCTGCGCTGGCCGGTGGAGTCGATCGGCTTCCTGCTGGCCCTGTCCAACGAGGCCGCGACGGCGACGGACCGCTACTTCGAGGTACTGGACGTGCCGGTGCCGCGCGACGCTTGCGCGTCGGGGGGTGCTCGGGTGCCGGAAGGTGCTCGGGTGTCCGGGGGCGCTCCCGTGTCGGAGAGCGCGGCTGTGGCGGAGAGCACGGCTGTGGCGGAGAGCGCGCCCGCGTCGGAGAGTTCTCCTGCGACGGAGAGCGTGGCAGCGGCAGCGGGGGACGCTCCGGTGCGTAAGGGTGTGCTCGCGTCGGAGGGCGCGCCGACGGCGGGGGACGCGCCCGCGCCGCGGGATACACCCGCGGTCAGGAGCGCGTCCGTGCCCGTGAGCGCTCCGGAGGCGGAGGCGGTCGTCGGGGGCGGACTGCGGCTGGAAGGGGTCGAGTTCCGGTATCCCGACGCGGCGCCGGACGCGCCGCCCGTGCTGCGCGGCGTCGACCTGCACATCCGCCCCGGGGAAACCATGGCCCTGGTCGGAGCCACCGGCAGCGGCAAGACGACCCTGACCGCGCTGATCCCCCGGCTGCACGAGGCCACCGCCGGCCGCATCACCCTCGACGGCCTGGACATCGCCACGCTCCCCCGCGCACGGTTGCGCGAGCTGGTGGCCGTGGCCTTCGAGGAACCCACCCTGTTCAGCGCCTCCGTAGGGGAGAACGTGCTGATGGGCGGGGCCGCGGCCGGGCCCGCCGAGCTGGAGCGGGCACTGGCGGTGGCCCAGGCCGACGGCTTCGTCCACGCGCTGCCGCAGGGCACCGCCACCCAGGTCGGCGAGCAGGGCCTCAGCCTCTCCGGCGGGCAGCGCCAGCGCCTCGCCCTGGCCCGCGCCGTGGTCGGCGACCCCCGGTTCCTGATCCTCGACGACCCGCTCTCGGCGCTCGACGTGCACACCGAGGCCCAGGTGGAACGGGCGCTGCGCGAGGTGCTCGCCACCACGACCGCGCTCGTCGTCGCCCACCGCCCGTCCACCGTGCTGCTCGCCGACCGGGTCGCGCTGCTGTCGGAAGGCCGCATCGCGGCCGTCGGCACCCACCACCGACTCCTGCGCGACAACCGGGAGTACGCGTGGCTGATGTCCGCCCCCGAGGGCGGGCGGGAGCCGCACGAGGATCGTCAGGAAGGGGACGACCGACCGTGACCTCCACCGTCTCCGGGCCGCGGGACACCGGCGCCCGCCCGGCCGCCGCGAGCGATACCGAGGGACCCGCCGGCAGAGCGCGGGGCCCCGCCGCCGACGATCCCGTCGCACAGGACGTCCTGCCCGCCCCCAAGGGCGCCTCGCTGAAGCTGCTGCGCTCCCTGCTGGCGCCCGCCCGCGGGCGGGTGTGGCTCACGGTGTTCCTGTTGCTGGCCCAACAGGCGGCGGTGCAGGCCGGCCCGCTGCTCGTCGCCGTCGCCATCGACCGGGCCGTGCCGGCCGTCCGCCGGGACGGCTACGGCCCACTGGCCGCCGTCGGCGCCGCCTATCTGGCCTGCGCCGTGGCCTCCGGGCTGCTCCAGCTCGCCTTCGTCCGGGTCTCGGCCCGGGTCGGCCAGGACGCCCTGCTCGACCTGCGCGGCCGCATCTTCCGGCACGCGCAGACGCTGAGCGTCGACTTCCACGAGCGCTACACCTCGGGCCGGGTGATCTCCCGGGCCACCACCGACGTCGAGTCGCTCCGCGAACTGCTCAACGACGGGCTCCAGGAGCTCATGGGCATCGCCGCCTCGGTCCTCCTCGTCTCCGCCACCCTGGCCTGGCTGGACTGGCGGACGGGCGCGGCGGCGGCCCTGTCCTTCGTCCCGCTCGCCCTCGTCATGCGGGGCTACCGGCGCCGGTCGCTGACCGTGCACCGCCGCAAGTCGACGGCCACCGCCGCCGTCATCGTGAAGTTCGCGGAGACGATGAACGGCATCCGGCCGGTGCAGGCGTTCCGCCGGGAGGCCGTCAACGAGGAGCACTTCGCCGAGCTCAACCGGGCCCACCGGGAGACCAACGCGGACGCGATGCTCAGCATGGCCCGCTATGTGATGACCTCCCGTCTGATCTGCAACGTCTCGCTGGCCGCGATCGTGGTCTGGAGCGCCTACCGGGTGGCCTCCGGCGGCCTGGAGCTGGGTGTCCTCGCGGCGGCGGTGCTGTACCTGCGCCGGCTCTACGATCCGGTCGACCAGATCGGCATGTTCCTCAACTCCTACCAGTCGGCCGCCGCCTCACTGGAGAAGACCGCCGGGCTGCTGGCCCAGCGGCCCACCGTCCCGGAGCCGGAGCGGCCCGTCGCGCTGCCGGCCCGCCCCGCCGGCGACCCGGGCCGCGAGGTCGTCTTCGAGGGCGTGCGCTTCGCCTACCGCACCGGCGGCGAGGTGCTGCCCCGCTTCGACCTCACCCTCGCCGCCGGCCGCACGGTGGCGGTCGTCGGCGCAACGGGCGCCGGAAAGTCCACCCTGGCCAAACTGCTGGCCCGGTTCTACGACCCGACGGAGGGGCGGGTGCTGCTGGACGGCGTCCCCCTCACCGAGCTGTCCGGCGCGGAGCTGCGCCGGCACGTGGTGATGGTGACGCAGGAGGCGTTCCTGTTCTCCGGAACCGTCGCCGAGAACATCGCCGTCGGCCGCCCCGACGCCTCCCGCGCGGACATCGAGCGGGCGGCCAAGGCCATCGGCGCCCACGACTTCATCACCGCCCTGCCCGACGGGTACGACACGGACGTCCGCAAGCGCGGCGGGCGCATCTCCGCCGGCCAGCGGCAACTCGTCGGCTTCGCCCGGGCCCTCCTCGCCGACCCGGCCGTCGTCGTCCTCGACGAGGCCACGTCGTCCCTCGACATCCCCGGCGAGCGCGCCGTCCAGCGCGCGATGCGCACGGTCCTGCGCGGCCGGACGGCGGTGGTCATCGCGCACCGGCTGTCGACCGTCGAGATCGCCGACCGGGTGCTGGTGATGGCCGACGGGCGTGTGGTGGAGGACGGCACTCCGGCCGAACTGACGTCAGGAACGGGGAAGTTCGCGGAGCTGCACCGGGCATGGCGGGAGAGCCTGGCGTGAGGGCACGCGCTGGGGCGCGCGGCGGAAGGGCGGCCGACAGCCCCGCGCCGCGCCGCGGCGGAGCCACCGGCGGGCCCGCCCGGGACCGGCGGGCCCGCCCGGGACCGGCGGGCCCGCCCGGGACCAGCGGGCCGGGCCCGGGACCGGTCCGGACCGGAGCCACGGGCCGGGCCGCGCCCTACGGCCAGGGCCAGGGCCAGGGCAGGGAAGAGCCAGGACCGGAACCAGAGCCACAACCGGGGCCGTGGTAACCGGTCAGGGCCGGAGTCAGAGCCGGGGCCGGGGCAATCGGTCGAAGCCAGAGTCAGGGCCGGTAGCCGGTAGCCGGTAGCCGGTAGCCGGTAGCCGGTAGCCGGTAGCCGGTAGCCGGTAGCCGGTAGCCGGTAGCCGGTAGCCGGTAGCCGGTAGCCGGTAGCCGGTAGCCGGTAGCCGGGTCAACGACCCGGGCCCGTACGGGAATCGGTCCGGGGGGGCCGGAGCACCGGAACGGCTCCTGAAACGGCCTCCGGAGCGGCACCGCCCCCGAGCGGCCGTATCCGGCCACCCGCCGGCACTCCGTGCCGTCCGGCCGCGGGCGGCGGACCGTCGCGTTCCGGCCGCCCGGCGAGGCCCCTTCCGGCCAGGCCCGGCGGCCCAGACACCCCTTCCCCGCCCAACTCCCGGCATACCGCCCGCTATTCGGACAGCGATCTTTGGCCAACGGACATTTTCCGGCCAACTTGTTGACGCGCCCCTGACATACGACGGGGGGCGGTGGCACTCTTCACCACAACCGGCGCCGGAACACCCCCCACCCCCCGCACTCCCCACAGCGAACCCCCCACTGCGAGACGTTCCGCATCGAGGCTTCACCGCCGAAGCCTCCCCGTCGGGGCTTCACCGTCGAAGCACCCGCACCGAAGCTCCCGTACCGCCCCGGAACCCCATGGACGCCATGGACGCCACGGGCCCACGGAAGCCTCACCCCCCTCTCTCCCACCGCTTTCCTCGGCATTCCGACGTTTCCTCCTCTTCTCCACTGGTTCTGCCGTGAACCGCCGGCCGGCCCCCACGCCGGCCGGTCGCCCATTCGGCCACACACCCACCGGTCGTGGTCGCCGCAGAAGGAGTCAGCGTGAGACCCACCCCCCAGAGACGCGCCGTCGCGACCGGCGCCCTCGTCGCCGTCACCGCGATGCTCGCCGTAGGCGTCCAGACGACCTCGGCCAACGCCGGGCAGGACAAGGCCGCGCACCCGGCCCCCCGGCAGTCGATCCACAAGCCCGATCCGGGCGCCGAGCCGGTCAAGCTGACCCCGTCGCAGCGGGCCGAGCTGATACGCGACGCCAACGCCACCAAGGCGGAGACGGCGAAGAACCTGGGCCTCGGGGCCAAGGAGAAGCTCGTCGTCAAGGACGTCGTCAAGGACAAGAACGGCACCCTGCACACGCGGTACGAGCGCACCTACGACGGCCTGCCGGTCCTCGGCGGCGACCTGGTGGTCGACGCCACCCGGAGCGGCCAGGTCAAGACCGCCGCGAAGGCCACCAAGCAGCGCATCGCGGTCGCCAGCACGACCCCCTCGCTCGCCGCCTCCGCCGCCGAGAAGGACGCGGTCAAGGCCGCGCGCGCCAAGGGCTCGAAGGCCGGCAAGGCCGACAAGGCGCCGCGCAAGGTGGTCTGGGCGGCCAAGGGCACGCCGGTGCTCGCCTACGAGACCGTCGTGGGCGGCGTCCAGGACGACGGCACGCCCAGCCAGCTGCACGTCATCACGGACGCGAAGACCGGGAAGAAGCTCTTCGAGTTCCAGGGCGTCAAGCAGGGCACGGGCAACAGCCAGCACAGCGGCCAGGTGCAGATCGGCACCACCAAGTCCGGCAGCTCGTACCAGATGAACGACACCACGCGCGGCGGCCACAAGACGTACAACCTGAACCACGGTTCGTCGGGTACCGGCACCCTGTTCACCGACAGCGACGACGTCTGGGGCAACGGGACCAACTCCGACCCGGCCACCGCCGGTGTGGACGCGCACTACGGCGCCCAGCTCACCTGGGACTACTACAAGAACGTGCACGGCCGCAACGGCATCCGGGGCGACGGCGTCGGCGCGTACAGCCGCGTCCACTACGGCAACAACTACGTCAACGCCTTCTGGGACGACAGCTGCTTCTGCATGACGTACGGCGACGGCAACGGCATCCCGCTGACCTCGATCGACGTCGCGGCGCACGAGATGACCCACGGCGTCACCTCCGCCACCGCCAACCTCACCTACAGCGGTGAGTCCGGCGGCCTCAACGAGGCGACCTCGGACATGATGGCCACCGCCGTGGAGTTCTGGGCCAACAACCCGGCCGACCCGGGCGACTACCTCATCGGCGAGAAGATCAACATCAACGGCGACGGCACCCCGCTGCGCTACATGGACAAGCCCAGCAAGGACGGGGCGTCCAAGGACGCCTGGTACTCCGGCCTCGGCGGCATCGACGTGCACTACTCGTCCGGCCCGGCCAACCACTGGTTCTACCTGGCCTCCGAGGGCAGCGGCCCCAAGGACATCGGCGGCGTGCACTACGACAGCCCGACCTCCGACGGCCTGCCCGTCACCGGCGTCGGCCGGGACAACGCCGCGAAGATCTGGTTCAAGGCGCTGACCGAGCGCATGCAGTCCAACACCGACTACAAGGGCGCCCGCGACGCCACCCTGTGGGCGGCCGGCGAGCTGTTCGGCGTCAACAGCGACACGTACAACAACGTGGCCAACGCCTGGGCCGCCATCAACGTCGGGCCCCGCGCCTCCTCCGGCGTCTCGGTCACCAGCCCCGGCGACCAGACCAGCATCGTGAACCAGGCCGTCTCCCTGCAGATCAAGGCCACCGGTTCGACGAGCGGCGCGCTGACCTACTCGGCCACCGGCCTGCCGGCCGGCCTGTCGATCAACGCCTCCACCGGCCTGATCTCCGGCACCCCCACCACCACGGGCACCAGCAACGTGACGGTGACGGTCAAGGACTCCGCGGGCAAGACCGGCTCCACCTCCTTCAAGTGGACGGTCAACACCACCGGCGGCGGCAGCGTCTTCGAGAACACCACCCAGGTGGCCATCCCGGACGCGGGCGCGGCCGTGACCTCGCCGATCGTCGTCACCCGGAGCGGCAACGGCCCCTCCGCGCTCAAGGTGGACGTGAACATCACCCACACCTACCGCGGTGACCTGACGATCGACCTCGTCGCCCCGAACGGGAAGACCTGGCGGCTCAAGAACTCCGACGCCTGGGACTCCGCCGCGGACGTCTCCGAGACGTACACCGTCGACGCCTCCTCGGTGAGCGCCAACGGCACCTGGAAGCTCAAGGTCCAGGACGTGTACTCGGGTGACTCCGGCACCATCGACAAGTGGCGGCTGACCTTCTGACAGCAGGCCCCCTAGGGCCGGGCACGGCCCGCCCCGCAGGACCGGGCGCCGCCCGGGGAGAGCACCGACTCCCCCGGGCGGCGCCTCTCGTCGTGCCCCCTCGGCCCGGGTCACCCGGCGCCCCAACACAACCGGAATGGCCAATTCGCCCGTTTCGCCCGGAAATTCCCTGAACGAACGAAGAATCTTTATCAAACCGCTGCCACAGCAGCCCCGATATTCCCGGCAGGACGCACGCAAGTTCGATCAAACTGACGCTCGGCCGCGATCCCTCGCGGACCGCTCTACTCTCACCTGCCAGGAGCATGCGTGCGTCACACGCCCCGAATAGCCCGTTCCGGGTCCCGTCGCCCCGCCGTCGCCGCGAGCGCGGCCACCGTCGCCGCGGCCCTCCTCGCCTCCGGTTTCGCCGGGGCCCCGGCCCAGGCGGCCGGCCAGGAGGACCCCGCCAAGGCCCTGCACCTCAGCGGCAAGGAGCGGCTGGTCCCGCGCGGCACGGTCACCGACGAGGACGGCACCGTCCACACCCGGTACGAGCGCACCTACGAGGGCCTGCCGGTGCTCGGCGGCGACCTCGTCGTCCACCAGGACAAGCAGGGCAAGGTCGAGGACGTCACCAAGGCCGTCGAGGCCGCCATCAAGGTCCCCACCACCAAGGCGAAGATCTCCGCCCCCGCCGCGCGCCGCCAGGCGATGCTGGCCTCGGCGGACGAGGGCGCCGGCGCGTTCATCAGCAACCAGGCCCCGCGCAAGGTGGTCTGGGCGGCCAAGGGCACCCCCGTCCTCGCCTACGAGACCGTCGTGGGCGGCCTCCAGCACGACGGCACCCCCAGCGAGCTGCACGTCGTCACCGACGCCACCACCGGCAAGAAGCTCGACGAGTTCCAGGCCATCGCCACCGGCACGGGCACCGGCATGTACAACGGCAAGGTGCCGGTGAACTCCGTGAAGTCCGGCGGCCGGTTCTACATGAAGGACGGCCAGCGCGGCGGTCACACGACCTTCCACGCCCAGAACAAGAAGTCCGGCGAGTCCTTCCCGGCCTTCAGCAACACCCGCGACGTCTGGGGCAACGGCAAGCAGAGCATGGCCCAGACCGCCGCCGTGGACGCCCAGTACGGCGCCGCGATGACCTGGGACTACTACAAGAACGTCCTGGGCCGCAAGGGCATCAAGGGCAACGGCAAGGCCGCCAACTCCTTCGTCCACTACGGCAACGGCTACAACAACGCCTTCTGGTCGGACGAGTGCTTCTGCATGGTCTACGGCGACGGCAAGGGCAACAAGGCGCCGCTGACCTCCCTCGACGTCGCGGGCCACGAGATGACCCACGGCGTCACCTCCGCCACCGCCCGCCTCCGCTACGAGGGCGAGTCCGGCGGCCTGAACGAGGCCACCTCCGACATCTTCGGTACCGCCGTCGAGTTCTACGCCCGCAACGGCCAGGACAAGGGCGACTACCTCATCGGCGAGAAGCTGGGCAAGCCGCTCCGCTACATGGACAAGCCCAGCAAGGACGGCCGCTCGGCCGACTACTGGCGCAAGGACCTCGGCGACCTGGACGTGCACTACTCGTCCGGCGTGGCCAACCACTTCTTCTACCTGCTGGCCGAGGGCAGCGGCGCCAAGACGATCAACGGCGTCAAGTACAACAGCCCGACCTGGGGTGGCATCAAGGTCAACGGCATCGGCCGCGGCGCCGCCGAGAAGCTCTGGTACAAGGCGCTCACGGTGTACATGACCACCAACACCGACTACAAGGGCGCGCGTTCCGCGACCCTGAAGGCGGCCCGGGACATGTTCGGCACCAAGAGCAAGCAGTACAAGACGGTCCAGGCGGCGTGGGACGGCGTCAACGTCAAGTAAACGCGGGTTCCGGGGCCGGCCGGGGCAGGGGCGACGCCCCGCCCGGCCGGCCCCGGCGCGTTCAGCGCATCAGCACCCCCGCCGCCTCCCCGGAAGCCTCCGGCGGGACGGCGACGAGGCCCATCTCGGCGCCGTCGGCGAGCAGGCGATGGCTGGGGAGGATGCGAACCGTGTAGCCGAAGGGGCCCGTGCGGTCGAAGGTGAGCGGGCCCTCGTAGAGGCGGCGGCCGTCGAGGGCCGAGGTGCCGGCCGGTTTCAGCGGCACGGCCGCCGCGCCGGTGAGCCGGTCGGCGGCGTCCACCCGGCCGGCCAGGGCCTGCACCTCGACGTCCGCCGGATCGAGGTCGCCGAGGGTGACGGTCACCCGCAGGGTGACGGTCGAGCCCAGCTCGGCGGTGCCGTCGAGGGGCCCGTCGGCGGCGGCCTCCACATGGTCCACGGCCACCGCCGGCCAGGCGGCCCGCACCCGGGCCTTCCAGGCGGCCAGTTCGCGCGCCGCGTCGGGGGTCAGGGCCCGCTGCGCCTCGGCGGCCGGGCCGTAGAGCCGCTCCACGTACTCCCGGACCATCCGGCCGGCGAGGACCTTGGGCCCGAGCGAGCCCAGCGTGGAGCGGACCATCTCGATCCAGCGGCCGGGCAGCCCGTCGGGCCCGCGGTCGTAGAAGCGGGGCGCGACGCGCTCCTCCAGCAGGCCGTAGAGGGCGGCGGCCTCCAGGTCGTCGCGGCGCTCCTCGTCGGTGGCCGAGCCGTCGGCGGTGGGGATGGCCCAGCCGAAGTCGGGCTCGTACCACTCGTCCCACCAGCCGTCCAGGACGCTGAGGTTGAGGCAGCCGTTGAGGGCCGCCTTCATGCCGGAGGTGCCGCACGCCTCCAGCGGGCGGAGCGGGTTGTTGAGCCAGACGTCGCAGCCGGGGTAGAGCTTCTGGGCCATGGCCATGCCGTAGTCCGGCAGGAAGACGACGCGGTGCCGGACCCGCGGGTCGTCGGCGAACCGGACGAGCTCCTGGACCAGCCGCTTGCCGCTGTCGTCGGCCGGGTGGGCCTTGCCCGCGACGACGATCTGGATCGGCCGTTCCGGGTCGAGCAGCAGCCGGGTGAGCCGCTCGCGGTCCCTGAGCATCAGGGTGAGCCGCTTGTACGACGGGACGCGGCGGGCGAAGCCGATGGTCAGCACGTCCGGGTCGAGGACGCCGTCGATCCAGCCGAGCTCGGCCGTGCCCGCGCCGCGCTCCCGCCAGGAGGCGCGCAACCGCTCGCGGACCTCCTCCACCAGCTGCTCGCGCAGGGTGCGGCGGAGCTCCCAGACGTCCGCGTCGGAGATGTCGGCCACCGAGTCCCAGCGCTCGCTGCCGCCGAGGGTGAGCGCGTCCTCCGCGCGGGCGACGCCGATCCGGCGGGCGCCGAGCCGGAAGACCTCGGGGGCGACCCAGGTGGGCGCGTGGACGCCGTTGGTGATCGAGGTGATCGGCACCTCGGTGTCGTCGAACCCCGGCCACAGGCCCGCGAACATCCGCCGGCTGACCTCCCCGTGCAGGACGGAGACGCCGTTGGCGCGCTGCGCCAGCCGCAGTCCCATCACGGCCATGTTGAACAGGGCCGGGTCGCCGCCGGGGTAGTCCTCCGCGCCGAGCCGCAGCACTCTGTCGACGTCGATGCCGGGCAGCTCGGCGCCGTCGGCGAAGTGCCGGGCGACGAGCTCGCGGTCGAAGCGGTCGATGCCCGCGGGGACGGGGGTGTGGGTGGTGAACACGGCACCGGCCCGGACGCTCTCCAGGGCGGCGTCGAAGTCCAGCCCTCCCGCGCTGAGTTCGCGGATGCGTTCGAGACCGAGGAAGCCGGCGTGGCCCTCGTTGGTGTGGAACACCTCGGGGGCCGGGTGGCCGGTGAGCCGGCAGTAGGCGCGGACCGCGCGGACGCCGCCGATGCCCAGCAGCATCTCCTGGAGCAGCCGGTGCTCGCTGCCACCGCCGTAGAGGCGGTCGGTCACGTCGCGTTCGCCCGGCGCGTTCTCCTCGACGTCGGAGTCGAGGAGCAGCAGCGGCACCCGGCCGACCTCGGCCTTCCAGACGTGGGCGCGCAGCGACCGGCCGCCGGGCAGCGCCAGGGCGACCGTGGCGGGCGTGCCGTCGGCCTCGCGGAGGAGGGACAGCGGGAGCTCGTTGGGGTCCAGCAGCGGGTAGTGCTCCTGCTGCCAGCCCTCGCGGGAGAGGGACTGCCGGAAGTAGCCGTGCCGGTAGAGCAGTCCCACGCCGATCAGCGGGACGCCCAGGTCGCTGGCGGACTTCAGGTGGTCGCCGGCGAGGATGCCGAGGCCGCCGCTGTACTGCGGGAGGGCGGCGGTGATGCCGAACTCGGGCGAGAAGTAGGCGACGGCGGCGGGCAGTCCGGGCGGCTGCTCCTGGTACCACCGGGCGCCGGTGAGGTAGTCGTGCAGGTCGTCGGCGGCCGCGGCGAGCCGCCTGCGGAAGCGGCGGTCGTCGGCGAGGGCGGTCAGCCGGGCGGCCGGCACGGCGCCGAGCAGCCGCAGCGGATCGCCGCCGGCCGCCCGCCAGCCCTCGGGGTCGAGGGTCTGGAACAGCTCACGGGTCTCGGGATGCCAGGACCAGCGCAGATTGCGCGCCAGCTCGCTGAGCGGTCGTAGGGGCTCCGGAAGGACGGGGCGCACGCTGAATCGACGAATGGCCTTCACGGGGACGACGGTAGCGGCGCGGGGGCCGCGGTCGCGGCTCAAGACGCCAAGTGCCTCCTTCTGCCCGAGTCGCTTCCCCCGGAGGCGCGCCGATGGGCTCCGGCCGGACGCCGCCTCTCGATCGGTGGCGCGCGGGCTTCCCCCGGAGGCGGGCCGACGGGGTCCCGGCCACCGGTGCGCGTCAGGGCCGCCCTCCCTGACCCTGGCAGGGGCAGGCAGCGCCCGCGCGGGCGCGGTTGACTGGCCCCATGGACACTCCTGCCGCCCTGGGCGAATTCCTGCGCACCCGCCGCGCCGCGCTGCGGCCCGAGGACGTCGGGCTGACCACCTACGGGGGACAGCGCCGGGTGCCCGGGCTGCGCCGCGAGGAGCTGGCGCTGCTGGCGGGGGTGAGCACCGCGTACTACACCCGGCTGGAGCAGGGGCAGTCCGTGAACGCCTCGGACGCGGTGCTGGACGCGCTGGCGCGGGCCCTGCGGCTGAGCCCGGACGAGCACGCGCACCTGAGGAACCTGGCGCGTCCCGGCCGTCCCGCGCCGCGCGCCGCCGCCGGCCGGCCCGCGCGGGTGCGGCCCGGGGTGCGGCGACTGGTCGCGGCCCTGGACGGGATCCCCGCCCTCGTCCTGAACCACCGCTACGACGTGCTCGACTGGAACCCGCTGGGCCACGCGCTGACCGCCGGCCACCTGGCCGCCGACGTCCCGCACCGCGCCGCCGCGCGCCCCAACACGCAGCGGATGCTCTTCCTCGACCCGCACGTACGGGACCTCTACCCGCGCTGGGACCTGGAGTCGCGGCGGGCGGTGTCGGCGCTGCGGCTGGCCGCGGGCGAGCACCCGGACGACCCGGCGCTGGCCGAGCTGATCGGGGAACTGACCATGAAGAGCCCGGAGTTCGCTTCCCTGTGGGCCCGGCACCCGGTGCGGGCCTGCGTCTCGGGCACCAAGGAGTTCCACCACCCGCTGGTGGGCCCGCTGACGCTGACGTTCGAGCTGCTGCGGGTGCCGGTGGCGGACGGTCCCAGGCAGGCGCTGCTGACGTTCAGCGCGGAGCCGGGGAGTCCGTCGGAGGCGGGGCTGCGGCTGCTGGCAACGACGCTGGAGCCGGCCGGCGCACCGGGGCCCGAGGGCGCCGTCGCCCCGCGCGTGGAACACGACCGCCAGGGGCCGACCGTGCGCTGATGTTCTGGTACGAGGCGGAAATACGCCACGCCTACACCAGGACGTTCCAAGGCCGGAAGTCGCTACGACCTTCGAACGCCGGGCGGGCGCGGCGTTCCCCCATCCGGCCGTCGGCGGCACCCGGTCGTCACATTGCACACGGTCGGCCCAGCGGGGAGACTCCCTACGAGTGACGGAGGCCCCGCCGCCCTCCCCGGGCGGTGCCAGGGGAACTACGCACCGGTAGACCGGGCGGTGCGGGCATGTCCGCCAGGGTCCGGTGGGAAAGCTCCATCGGTGCGGGGACCCCGCGCCCCCGTCCACTCGCCCCCAGGTCGACCCCCTCGGTATTTCCGCACTTCCCGCTCGTCAGGTTTTCGCAGGTTTTCCGGCGCCCGGCCGGGTGAATGCGGACAGGTGCAGCCCTGCCCGCGTTCTCCCGGCCGTCGGGGCAGCGGATAGAAAGAACGGAACGCGCCAGACCTCCCGTCAGCACCCGTCGGCAACCGGGCACTTCTCCGGTTTCCCCTCGAACCCCAGGTGATTCCATGATCGGTCGCATCCCCGTCCTGGACCTCGCCCCGCTCGTGGACTGCGGCCGCAGACCGGCGAAGGCAGTGGTCGGCGAGTCCTTCGGGGTCACCGCTACGGTTTTCCGAGAAGGCCATGACGCGGTGGGTGCCAACGTGGTACTGCGGGACGCGGCCGGCCGGTCGGGGCCGTGGACGCCGATGCGGGAGCTCGCCCCGGGCACCGACCGGTGGGGCGCCGAGGTCACCCCGGACGCGGAGGGCCGCTGGACGTACGCGGTCGAGGCGTGGAGCGACCCGGTGACCACCTGGCGGCACGCGGCCCGGATCAAGATCCCGGCGGGCATCGACACCGAGTTGGTGCTGGAGGAGGGCGCCCGGCTGTACGAGCGGGCGGCCGGCGGCGTGCCCAAGAGCGAGGGCCGGGAGGCGGTGCTGGCCGCGGTCGACGCGCTGCGCGACACCGAGCGCCCGGTGGCCGACCGGCTCGCCGCCGCGCTGACCCCGGCCGTCTCGGCCGCCCTGGCCGCCCACCCGCTGCGCGAACTGGTCACCTCCACCCGGCCGCTGCCGCTGCTGGTGGAGCGGGAACGGGCGCTGTACGGCTCGTGGTACGAGCTGTTCCCGCGCTCGGAGGGTGCGGTGGTGACGGCGGCCGGGCCACCGGTGAGCGGGACGTTCCGGACGGCGGCCCAGCGGCTGCCGGCCGTCGCCCGGATGGGCTTCGACGTCGTCTACCTGCCGCCCGTCCACCCCATCGGCACCGCCTTCCGCAAGGGTCCCAACAACGCGCTGAGCGCGGGCCCGTACGACGTGGGCAGCCCCTGGGCGATCGGCTCGGCCGACGGGGGGCACGACGCGATCCACCCGGACCTCGGCACCTTCGAGGACTTCGACCACTTCGTGGCCACGGCCCGCGAGCTGCGGATGGAGGTGGCGCTGGACTTCGCCCTCCAGTGCTCCCCCGACCACCCCTGGGTGGAGAAGCACCCGGAGTGGTTCCACCACCGCGCGGACGGCTCGATCGCGTACGCCGAGAACCCGCCCAAGAAGTACCAGGACATCTACCCGCTGGCGTTCGACGCGGACTTCGACGGGCTGGTGCGGGAGACGCTGCGGCTGCTGCGGTTCTGGATGGACCGCGGGGTGCGGATCTTCCGGGTGGACAACCCGCACACCAAGCCGGTCGCCTTCTGGGAGAAGGTCATCGCGGACATCGGCCGCACGGACCCCGATGTGATCTTCCTGGCCGAGGCGTTCACCCGGCCCGCGATGATGCGCACCCTCGCGGCGGTCGGCTTCCAGCAGTCGTACACCTACTTCACCTGGCGCAACTCCAAGCAGGAGCTCACCGATTACCTCACCGAGCTGTCCCGTGACTCCGCTGCCGTGATGCGCCCCAACCTCTTCGTCAACACCCCTGACATCCTGCACGCCTACCTCCAGGAGGGCGGCCGCGCGGCGTTCGAGATCCGGGCCGTGCTCGCCGCCACCCTCTCCCCGTCCTGGGGCGTCTACGCCGGCTACGAGCTGTGCGAGAACGTCCCGGCCCAGCCCGGCAGCGAGGAGTACCTGGACTCGGAGAAGTACCAACTGCGGCCGCGCGACTGGGAGTCGGCCGAGCGCGCGGGGCGCAGCCTGGCTCCCCTGATCACCGTGCTCAACCGGCTGCGAAGGCGGCACCCGGCTCTGCGGCGCCTGCGCAACCTCCGCTTCCACCACGTGGACAACGACGCCGTCATCGCGTACTCCAAGCGCTGTGCCGGCCCGGGCGGAGACTGCGTGGTGACGGTCGTCAACCTCGACCCCCACCACACCCAGGAGGCCACGGTCTCGTTGGACATGCCGGAGCTCGGCCTCGACTGGCACGAGACCTTCCCGGTGCGCGACGAGCTCACCGGCGAGACCTACCACTGGGGCAGGGACAACTATGTGCGCCTGGAGCCGGGCCGTGCGATCGCGCCCGCGCACGTGTTCTCGCTGCGACCGTCCTCACCGATCGGAGGGTCACCCACACCATGATCGTCAACGAGCCCGTACCGGACACGTTCGAGGACACCCCCGCCAAGGACCGGGATCCCGACTGGTTCAAGCGCGCGGTGTTCTACGAGGTCCTCGTGCGTTCCTTCCAGGACAGCGACGGCGACGGCATCGGGGACCTCAAAGGGCTGACGGCCAAGCTGGACTACCTGCAGTGGCTGGGCGTCGACTGCCTCTGGCTGCCGCCGTTCTTCCAGTCCCCGCTGCGGGACGGCGGCTACGACGTCTCGGACTACACCTCCGTCCTGCCGGAGTTCGGTGACCTGGCGGACTTCGTCGAGTTCGTGGACGCCGCGCACCAGCGCGGCATGCGCGTCATCATCGACTTTGTCATGAACCATACGAGCGATCAGCACGACTGGTTCCAGCAGTCCCGCACCGATCCGGACGGGCCGTACGGCGACTACTACATGTGGGCCGACGACGACAAGCAGTACCAGGACGCGCGGATCATCTTCATCGACACCGAGACGTCCAACTGGACCTTCGACCCGGTCCGCAAGCAGTACTACTGGCACCGGTTCTTCTCCCACCAGCCGGACCTCAACTACGAGAACCCGGCGGTCCAGGAGGAGATCCTGGCGGCCCTGCGGTTCTGGCTGGACCTGGGCATCGACGGGTTCCGGCTGGACGCGGTGCCGTACCTGTTCGCGCAGGAGGGCACCAACTGCGAGAACCTGCCGCAGTCGCACGCGTTCCTGAAGCGGGTCCGCGCCGAGATCGACGCCCACTACCCGGACACCGTGCTGCTGGCCGAGGCCAACCAGTGGCCGGAGGACGTCGTCGACTACTTCGGCGACTACGCCAAGGGCGGCGACGAGTGCCACATGGCGTTCCACTTCCCGGTGATGCCGCGGATCTTCATGGCCGTCCGCCGCGAGTCCCGCTACCCGGTCTCCGAAGTCCTGGCCAAGACCCCGGCCATCCCCTCGCGCTGCCAGTGGGGCATCTTCCTCCGCAACCACGACGAGCTGACCCTCGAGATGGTGACGGACGAGGAACGCGACTACATGTACGCGGAGTACGCCAAGGACCCCCGGATGCGCGCCAACATCGGCATCCGGCGCCGGCTGGCCCCGCTGCTGGACAACGACCGCAACCAGATCGAGCTGTTCACCGCGCTGCTGCTGTCGCTGCCCGGCTCGCCGATCCTCTACTACGGGGACGAGATCGGCATGGGCGACAACATCTGGCTCGGCGACCGGGACGGCGTCCGGACCCCGATGCAGTGGACGCCGGACCGCAACGCGGGTTTCTCCTCCTGCGACCCGGGCCGGCTGTTCCTCCCGACGATCATGGACCCGGTCTACGGGTACCAGGTCACCAACGTCGAGGCGGCGATGAGCAGTCCGTCGTCGCTGCTGCACTGGACCCGCCGGATGATCGAGATCCGGAAGCAGAACGTGGCGTTCGGGCTCGGCTCGTACACCGAGCTCCAGTCGAGCAACCCGGCGGTGCTGGCGTTCCTGCGGGAGTACCAGGACGACCTGGTCCTGTGCGTGAACAACTTCTCCCGCTTCGCACAGCCGACCGAACTGGACCTGCGGACCTTCAACGGGCGGCACCCGGTGGAGCTGATCGGCGGCGTCCGCTTCCCGGCCATCGGGGAGCTGCCGTACCTGCTGACCCTGGCGGGGCACGGCTTCTACTGGTTCCGGCTGCGCCGCAACGCGCCGGCGGGGGGCCACCAGCCCGGGTGACCGACGCGCGGGGCGGGAGCGGGTCGCGGACCCGGTTTTCCCGCCCCCGCCCCGGGCACCCTCACTACTACGCACAGACCGGCCCGGATCGAACGGTTCCGGCAGGGCACGCGCTGACCGTACGGACGATCCTGGCCGGACACTCCCGCCGCCTTCGGCGGGAGCGCCCCGACGCACCGCACACTGGCCAAAGCCGCAATCCGGGACACTGTGCCCCATCGTCGTGTGCCCCGGGGAAAGGACGCGACGCCATGTCGGACGCTGTACCGCCCCGCCGGGAGACCGCACCGGGGGCGGAGAGCCCCGGGTCCGCACCGTCCGGCGTCACCGCCGCGCCGCCGCCCGTACCCCTCACGTCCTCCGACGGAGCGGGCCGCTCCTCCGGCCGGCAGGGCCACTCCTCAGACGGGCCGGGCCGCGCCGAGGCGCTGCTGGCCTCGCTGGCCCCGCCGCTCCTCGACTGGCTGCCCCGGCAGCGCTGGTTCGCCGGCAAGGGCAGCCCGGTCACCGGACTCGCCCCGGTCACCGCCGTCGACCTGCTGCCCCTGGGCCCGCCCGGCGGTGCCCCCGGCCTGCTGCACCTCCTCGTCCGCGCCCGGCAGCCCGGGACCGGCTCGGACGACTGCTACCAGTTGCTGCTCGGCGTCCGGCACGTGCTGCCGCCGCGCCTCGCGCCCGCGCTCGTCGGCCGGCCGGACGGCGGGCCGCTGCGCGGGCTCGCCGTCTACGAGGCGCTGGCCGACCCCCGGCTGGCCGGGCTGCTGCTGGAGCGGCTGCGGGTGCCCGGCCGGCTCGGCCCGCTGCGGTTCGCCCGGGAGCCGCACACCGACCTGCCGGCCGGCCTCGCCCCCCGGCTCCTCGGGGTCGAGCAGTCCAACTCCTCGGTGGTGTACGGCGACTCGTACATCCTCAAGCTCTTCCGCCGCGTGGGCCCCGGCGTCAACCCGGACCTCGAACTCCCCCGGGCCCTCGCCCGTACCGGCTGCGCCCGGGTTCCCGCGCCCGCGGCCTGGTTCGAGGCCGAACCGCCGGGCGTCGCCGAGCCGATGACCCTCGGCGTCCTCCAGCCCTTCCTGGCCGGTTCCGCCGACGGCTGGCGGCTCGCCCTCGACGCGCTGGCCGCGGGGGACGGCTTCACCGCCGCCGCGCGCGCCCTCGGGCAGGCCACCGCCGAGGTGCACCGCGCCCTGGCCGCGGCCCTCCCGAGCGTCGACCTGGACCCGCCGCGGCTGGAGCGGATCGCCGCCGCCATGCGCCGCAGGCTGGACGTCACCGCCGAGGCCGTCCCGGCGCTCCGCCCGTACCGGGACGCGCTGCGCGCCGCCTACGACGAGCTGACCCGCCCGCCGGGTCCCGGCCGGCCGCGCCGCGCCCAGCGGATCCACGGCGACCTGCACCTGGGGCAGGCGCTGCGCACGGCGGCGGACGGGCGCTGGTCGCTGATCGACTTCGAGGGCGAGCCGGCCCGGCCGCTGGCCGAGCGGCGCCGCCCGCAGCCGGTCGAGCAGGACGTCGCGGGCATGCTCCGCTCCTTCGACTACGCGGCGGCGGTCGGCCGGGCCGGCACCGAGTGGGCGCCCCGGGCCCGCGAGGCGTACTGCGACGGCTACGCCGCCGCCCACCGCGACCCGCGCGAGGACGGCCCGCTGCTGGTCGCGCAGGAGACCGACAAGGCCGTCTACGAAGTGCTGTACGAGGCCCGGCACCGGCCGGACTGGCTCCCCGTGCCGCTGTCCGCGATCCGCCGGCTCGCCGAGCGGGCGGACGGCGTCCGGCGGCCCTGACCGCACCCGTCCCCCCTTGATGACTTCCGGGAGGAAGACCCCGTGACCGCTCGACCGTCGTCCCACGAGCCCCCCAGCGGGTTCGTCCCCGCCACGTTCCTGCCCGGCCGCCGACGCCCCGGCTCCCCGCCCGCGCCGGCCGGCGGGCGGGGGGTGCGGCCCGCACCACGCCCGGACGAGGCCGAGCGCGCACGGCTGCTGAGCGGCGCCCACCACGATCCGCACGCCCTGCTGGGCGCCCACCACGCCCCGGGCGGGGTGGCGTTCCGGGTGCTCCGCCCGTACGCCCGCGCGGTGACCGTGGTGGCCAAGGGGCTGCGGGCGGAGCTGCTCCCGGAGGGGGACGGCTTCTTCGGCGGGGTGCTGCCGCTGCGGGAGATCCCCGAGTACCGGCTGCACGTGGCGTACGAAGACAACGAGGCGGGCGAGGTCGGTGAGGTCAGCGAGGTCGAGATCGACGATCCGTACCGCTTCCTGCCCGCCCTCGGCGAGCTCGACCTCTACCTGATCGGCGAGGGGCGCCACGAACAGCTGTGGCAGGCGCTCGGCGCGTGGCCGATGACGCACCAGGGGGTGACGGGCACCCGGTTCACGGTGTGGGCGCCGAACGCCCTCGGGGTGCGGGTGGCGGGCGGGTTCAACCTCTGGGACGGCACGGCCCACCCGATGCGCTCGCTGGGGGCGACGGGGGTGTGGGAGCTGTTCGTCCCGGGGGTCGGCGAGGGCGAGTTGTACAAGTTCGACATCACCCGGCCCGACGGGACGCACACCCTGCGGGCCGACCCGATGGCCCGGCGCACGGAGGCGCCGCCCGCCACCGCGTCGGTGGTGCACGTCTCGCACCACGAGTGGGGCGACGGCGACTGGATGGCCCGGCGCGGCGACCGGCCGGCGCACACGGCGCCGTTCTCCGTCTACGAGGTGCACCTGCCGTCCTGGCGGCCCGGCCTGGGCTACCGGCAGCTGGCCGAGCAGCTCTCCGCGTACGTGACGGACCTGGGCTTCACGCACGTGGAGTTCCTGCCGGTCGCGGAGCACCCGTACGGCGGCTCGTGGGGCTACCAGGTGACGGGCTTCTACGCGCCGACCGCCCGGCTGGGCACGCCGGACGAGTTCAAGTACCTGGTGGACAGGCTGCACCAGGCGGGCATCGGGGTGCTGGTCGACTGGGTGCCGGCGCACTTCCCGCGGGACGCATGGGCGCTGGCGGAGTTCGACGGGCGTCCGCTGTACGAGCCGGCCGACCCGCTGCGGGCGGCGCATCCGGACTGGGGGACGCTGGAGTTCGACTACGGGCGCACGGAGGTGCGCAACTTCCTGGTGGCGAACGCCGTCTACTGGTGCGAGGAGTACCACATCGACGGGCTGCGGGTGGACGCCGTCGCCTCGATGCTCTACCTCGACTACTCGCGCGGGCCCGGTCAGTGGACGCCCAACGAGCACGGCGGGCGGGAGAACCTGGACGCGGTGGCGTTCCTCCAGGAGATGAACGCCACCGTCTACCGGCGCTGCCCGGGGATCGTCACGGTGGCGGAGGAGTCCACCGCCTGGGACGGGGTCACCCGGGCCACCCACCACGTGGGGCCGGGCGGCTTCGGCGGGCTGGGCTTCGGGCTGAAGTGGAACATGGGCTGGATGCACGACTCGCTGGAGTACATGGCGAAGGAGCCGGTGCACCGCAAGTACCACCACGGCGAGATGACGTTCGCCATGGTCTACGCGTACAGCGAGAACTACGTGCTGCCGATCTCGCACGACGAGGTGGTGCACGGGAAGCGGTCCCTGGTGTCGAAGATGCCGGGCGACTGGTGGCAGCAGCGGGCCAACCACCGGGCCTTCCTGGGGTTCATGTGGTCCCATCCGGGCAAGCAACTGCTCTTCATGGGCCAGGAGTTCGCCCAGGGGGCCGAGTGGTCGGAGGGGCATGGACCGGACTGGTGGCTGCTCGACCCCACGTACGCGGCCGGGGGCGACCACCGGGGCGTACGGGACCTCGTCCGCGACCTCAACGCCCGCTACCGGGCCACGCCCGCGCTGTGGGAGTACGACACGGTGCCGGACGGCTTCTCCTGGGTCGTCGGCGACGCGGCGGAGGACAACGTCCTCGCCTTCCTCCGCTTCGCCGCCGACGGCTCGCCGCTGCTGGCGGTGAGCAACTTCTCGCCCGTCGTCCGGACCGGGTACCGGCTGGGGGTGCCGGCCGGGACGGCGGTCTGGGAGGAGTGCCTCAACACGGACGCGGCCCGGTACGGCGGCAGCGGCGTCGGCAACCCCGATCCCGTCAAGGCGCTCCCGGTGGGCCGGCACGGGCGGCCCGCGAGCATCGAGCCGACGCTGCCGCCGCTGGCGACGGTGTGGTTCCGGCCGGGGTGAGGGCTTGGCCCTCGGGGCCTGGAGCCCGGGGGCCAAGGGGCCCGGGGGCCTAGGGAGCCGCCGCCGCGAGGGCGCGCAGGTCCTGGACGAGGGGGGGCTCGGGGAGCGGGATCGCGCCGAGGTCCGGGTCGTGGTGCTCGCTGAAGTGGACGACGGGCGGTTCGGGCAGGCGGCGCGCGGCCGTGGCGGCGGCCCGGTCGCCCCACACCCGGTCCGGGACGAAGCCGTGGCGGACGAGCTCCCCGCACCAGAAGGCCGCGTCGTGGTACTCACCGCGGCAGGAGTGGTCCAGGAACAGGCAGTACTCGGCCGTGCCGTCGCCCGCGCCGGCCGCGAACTGCCACCAGAAGCGGGCGCCGTCGCCGTGGTCGGCCAGGTGCAGCAGGCAGGCGAAGACCCGCGCGCCGGTGCGGCCCGCGCACCGGTCGCGGATGAACCGGTCGAGGTCGCGGGGGGCGTCCGGGGCGCGCAGCACGGCCAGGCTCATGTCCGTCAGGTCCCACCAGGCGCGGTCGGCGTCGGGGGCGGCCCGGCCGCCGGGGGCGGGTGGGTCGCCGAGGGTGCCCGCGGCTCCGGGGGCGGGCTCCGTCCAGGCCGGGGACCAGGCGACGAAGACGGCCGGCGCGGTCCGGCGGGCGCGGGCGGACAGCCGGGCCCGGAGGCGCGCCTCGGCCGCCGGCACGTCGTAGTCGGCGTAGCGGTCCCGGGTGCGGGCCAGGGACAGCAGTCGTTCGACTCTGCCCCGGGCCGCGGGCGCGAGGTCGTCGGTCATGGGGTCTCCTCCCGCGGTGCGGTGTCGGCCGTGGCCTCCGGGGCCCCGGGGGCGCCCGGGGTCCCTTCGCCGCGCGGTGCTCCGGTGACGCCCGTCCGCAGCACCCGGGCCAGCCGCCGGCATGCCTGGCTGACGTGGGAGCGCACGGTGGCCTCCTCGATGCCCAGCAGTTCCGCCGCTTCGGAGGTGGTGTAGCCGATGCGGTACCGAAGCACAACCGCGTCCCGCTGGCGCTCACTCAGACCGCTGATGGCCTCGTTCAACTGTATGAAATCGGCGAGGAGTTCATAGGGGTCCTCGGCCTGGTCGCGGAGGGCGGCCTCGAAGGCGTCGGTGTCCATGGGCTCGGGGCGGCGCCTGCGGCGGCGCCACTGGTCGCAGATGCGGTGCTTGAGGATCGTCCAGGCGTACTGCTCCAGGTGGGCCATCCGCAGCATGCGGGGCCAGCTGTGCATGACGGCTTCGAAGGCGAGGTCCACCGCCTCCTCCGCGTCGGCGTCGGACCCCAACCGGGCGTAGGCGAACCGCATGTAGTCCCGTCTGCGGGCGAGGTGGAAGGCCCAGAACGACAGCCGGTCGGCGTCCGGCCACCGCTCCATCGGGTCTTCCCCGTCGGGCACCCCCTCAGTCACAGCGGCCTCCGTGCTTGCAGGAGGGCTTCACCGGTCCCGAGTGGCGGGGGCCGCCGGCCAGGCCGGAGATACCGATCCGGACGCCGGCGGCGAGCAGCCGGCGCAGCAACCGGAAGGCGTCCGGTCCGAACACCCGCAAGGCCAGGCCGACTTCGATCCATCGCGCCGCGTTCTCTTGATGCACCTGCTTCTCCCGTACTGCGTAGCGGTGTGGAGTGGGGGGACGCCGGTCATCCCCCATGCGGCGCCGGAGACGCGTGGTCTCCATGGGTACAAGCGCCGTTCGGGGCCCGAACGTGCAGGCCCCGGATGCGGGGAAGCGCCGGACGTGCCGGGCCGGCCACTCCTCGCCTCGTTCACCAGTGCGAAACGTCTCGGGGTTTTCCCTGATCGAACCCGGAGTCGACCCCACCACCCGGTGCGCCGGAAGCATGACGCGTGCTTCAGTATGAGATCCATCAACTCCCCCGGCGGACCGGCCTCCAGAGCGAGGTTCGTCCAACGGAATCCGTTGGTCCACTGGTCCGGGCGTCCGGCCGGACAAGCATGGACAAGATCCATTGCCAGCCGTCGCCAACCGTTGCTATCGATTGCATTCATTGCCGTTGCGAACACAAGGAGAGGGACGTTGAGTGAGGGAAGGAGGCGGACACGACCCTGGGGACCGCTGCGCGGCCCCTCCGGCCCTGCCCGGGAGCTGGCCGACCTACAGCGCGCCTGGCTGGACAAGGCCGGACTGCGCGTCAGGGACCTGGCGGGCGCCCTGCAGCCCGAGCACTTCACGGACGGGCGGGTGCCCGCCCGCTCCACGGTCTCGGACCGGCTTGCCGGCGCGAACCCGCGCTGGGACTTCGTGGAGGCCGTCGCCGACGTCTGCTCCCGGGACGACGCGGAGCGCTCCCGGCTGCTCGACGAGGCACGTCCCGTGTGGGAGCGCGTCCGGGCGACCGCGCTGCGGCGCGACGGCCGGACCGGACAACGCGGGGAACGGGCCGGACAACCCGGTCGGTACGAGGATGGCGGAGTCGGTGGCGCGAGGGGCGACGAAGGCCGGCCCGTTGATTGCCCGCTTGATGACTGCCGCTCCGGCGGAAGCCCGGACGATCCCTCCCGCTCGGCTCCCGGCGGGCCGGCCGACGAGGCGCTGCGCGCCGCGCTGGACCGGGCCGCCGAGGCGGAACGCGCGCGGGACGGGGCACACCAGCTGTCCGTCCTGCTCCTCACGACCGTCGGACGACTGGAGAAGGACCTGGACGAACTGCGTGCCCGGGGAGGGGCGGACGGCGTGCGCACGGAGCAACTGCGGCGGGCGCACCGGCGACTCCAGCGGAGCGAGGCCCGACGTACGCTGCTCGCACAGGAGTTGCGGCGGGTCCGGGCCGAACGGGACGCACTGCGCCGCGCCTCCCTGTCCGGTCCGGACGACCGGACAACCGGGGGCCCGGTCCGGACAACCGGGGGCGAAGCCCGGACAGATCCACCGGACAACCGCCCGGACAACCGCCCGGACAAGCCCTGGGGCACCCCCGGCGACGTCCGGACGACTCCACCGCCGGACAACTCCCCGCTGACGGCGGTACGCGCCCTGTCCGACGCCCGCGCCCACGGCCAGGACACCGCGGCCCGGCACCTGGCCACCACCGTGGGCCGGGACGGCAACCCCGGCTTCGTCCAGCGCGTGGTGGCCCTGCTGCACGCCGACGAACAGCCGGCGGACGCCGAGCGCGTCCTCACGGCCGTGGCCCGGACCCGCCCCGCCGCCCGCGTCCCCGCCGTCCTCACGGCCCTGTTCCGCGCCGGGCGGCCGCAGGACGCCTCGCACGTCCATGTCGCGGTCGCCCGCGCGGAGTCCGCGGAACGGGTCCTGGAGGTGGTGGCCGCGCTCCGGGAGGCGGGCCTGCACTCGGACGTCTACCAGATCCTCATGGCCGCCGGCCGGCTGCGGGCGCTCGGCGACGTACCACCGCTGGTCCGCTCGCTGGAGTCGGCCGGCCGTTCCGAGGACGCCCGCTGGCTCCTCGGCTTCGCCGCCCGCGAGCGTCCCCGCACCGAGGCCCGCGCCCTGGCGGAGATCCTCCGCCTGGCCGGCGTCCCCGCCGCCGCCGACCACCTCCTGGCCGAACTCCGCCCCGCGATCACCCCGCACCCCGAGCCCACCGCCGAGGAGGAGCCTCCCCCGCTCCCCGTCCCCACCCGCGGCCTGGCCACCGTCATCCGCATCGACCCGTCCCCGGGCCCCCGCGCCCCGATCCTGGGCCGCCGGCTCACGGACGGGCCGTATGTGGAACGGGTTCCGCCACCGAGGGGGTGAGGGCGCGGTGGCCCGGTGGGGCACGCCTGGCGAGGTACATCCGGTGAGGTACGCCCGTGAGGCGCGGCGTCGAGGCGCACGCACCGGCACGGCGTGAGCCGCACGCACCGGCACCGCGTGAGCCGCACGCACCGGCACCGCGTGAGCCGCACGCACCGGCACGGCGTGAGCCCCACGCACCGGGACCGCGTGCAGCGCCCGCCCCGGCACCGCGTAAGGCACCCGCGTACCCGGACCCCGTCGCGCGTCAGCCGCGAGCGTCCTGGCGGGCGCGGAAGGCGGCGGCCTTGGCGCGGTTCTGGCAGGCGGTGGAGCAGAACCGGCGGGCGGCGTTGCGGGAGAGGTCGACGTAGACGCGGTCGCAGCGGTCGGCGCGGCAGACGCCCAGCCGCCCGGCGAGGCCACCGCCCACCGCCACGGCGAGCGCGGTGGCGCAGGCGGCACTGGACCCCGCGGCGAAGGAGTCGTCGGGGCCGTGGAAGTGCAGCTGCCAGGGTTCACCGGCACCCCGGTCCAGCCGCGGCCGGGCGCCGGTGTCGCGCAGCAGGTCGTTCACGGCCGCCGCCGCGTCGTCCGGCCGCCCGTCCTGCATGGCCTGGAAGACGTCGCGCATGCGCCGGGCCGCTCCGGACAGATACGCCGCCTGCTCGTCGTCGATGTCGCGCGGCAGCGAGGAGGCGGTGCGCGGTAGCGCGGCGTCGATCGCGGTCCGGAGCCCGGTTCCGCGGGGCGCGGTGTAGGGGCGGCCGCGCGCGGCTCCATCGGTCAACGTGTTCACGAGCGCGACGGCTTGGTCCAGCAGCAGCGCGACGTGACTGTCGAACATCACTTGACCAGTCACTCCTTCCGGGGCTAGCGTCCGTAACCGACGTTACTCGATTCACCAGTTACGCGGGGACGGCGGGGGGACGGGGATGGAGACGGCGACGGCGACGGCAATGCCGCGCATCGTATGGCTGTTGGTGGCGGCGCGGGCGATCAACCGGCTCGGGGCCTTCTCGCTGCCCTTCCTGACCGTCCTGATCAGCGCCGACTTCGGTGCGAGCGCCACCACGGCGGGGCTGCTCTCGGCCGCCTTCGGCCTCGCGACCATCCCGTCGCGCCTGGCCGGAGGCCACCTGGCGGCGCGGCTCGGGCGGCGCCGGACGATCGTGCTCGGCCTCACGGGCTGCGCGCTCGCGCAGGTGGGCATCGCGGTCGCCGACTCCCTGGCCGCGGTGGCGGTCTTCGCGGTCCTCCTCGGCCTGGCCTTCGAACTGTACGAACCGCCGAGCCAGGGGATGATCGCCGACGCGGTCGGCCCGGCCGACCGGGTGCGCGCCTACAGCCTGCTCAACGCCGCGCTCGCGGCGGGCGGTACGGGCGCCGGCCTGATCGCCGCCGCCCTGGGCCGGTGGGACCTGCGCTGGCTGTTCGTCGCCGACGCGCTGACCTGCCTGGCCTGCGCGGTGACGCTCCGCTTCGCACTGCCCGCCGATCGCCCCGGCCGGGGGTCCGCCGGGCACGCCGGGCTCCCCGAGCCGGCCCACCCGTGGCGGGACCGCGCGCTGTGGGCCCTGTTCGCCTCCGGCACGGTCTTCGCCCTCGTCTCCCTGCAGATCACGATGGCGCTGCCGTTGACCCTCGCCCACCGCGGCCTCCGGCCCTCCGACGCCGGGCTGCTGTTCAGCGCTTCGGCCGTGACCATCGTCGCGGCCCAGCCCGCCCTGCGCCTCCGCCGCCTCGCCGCCCTCCCGGACTCCACGGCCCTCGCCCTCGGCCACGCCCTGATGGCGGCCGGCCTGGCGGGTTACGCGCCGGCGTCCGGCCTCCCCGCGTTCCTGGCGGCCACGGTCGTGTGGAGCCTGGGCGATCTGCTCGTCCTGGGCCGGATCCTCGGCGTCGTGGCGGAACTGGCACCACCCGGCGGCGCCGACCGCTATCTGGCGGCGTACGGCGTCAGTTGGGGCATCGCCACGGTCGCCGCCCCGATCACCGCCACACAGGTCCTGGAACACGCCGGCGTCACGGCCCTGTGGTCCGGCACGGCGGCGGTCTGCCTCACCTTGGCGGCCGGACAACTCCTCGTGGTGGGCCCCCTGATCGGCGCGGCGGGACGCCCCGGCGCCGTACCCGCGTAACGCGGCACCACGAACGGCCGACGTGGATCCCGCATCGGATCGCCCCCGGGTAGCACCGGTCCTCACCCGCACGACGGAGCGGAACGAGCCTCGCGGCGGAGGCGGGCGAACACACCCCCGGCCAGGATCGACGGTGTCCCCCCGGCCACCACTTCTCCCGAATCCCGAACCGGAGCACCGATGAACAGGACCCTCCGCACCGCCGCCCTCCTCGCCCTGATCCTCACGACGACGGACACGGCCGGCGTGGCGGACGCCGCGACGCCGACCAAGGCCCCTGACCGCATCGTGACGTCCGCCCTGCGGGGCTCGGGACGCATGGAGTACCCCGTCACCACGGAGGACATCCGCCTGACCGTCGACGCCCACGCCGCCTACACGAGCGGCCCCACCTTCCCCACCAAGTCCTGGGGCACCTTCCGCCTCTCCCACAAAATCGGCACCGGAAAGCAAGCCAAGGTCTACTGGGGCGACTTCACGGTCGACTGCCTCCGCACCGGCGGCCCCACCGCCGTCGTCACCGGCACCCTCACCCGCACCAGCCCCGGCCACCCCTGGCGCACCACATTGCCCGAGCACGCCCGCATGGGCGTGAGCTTCTACATCGCCCCGAAGGGCGCCGGCCCCAGCCGCATAGGGCTGGCGGCACCATCCCCGAAGGGGCAGCCGACGCTCACCAAGTGCATGGCCTCGGCCACCGACGCACGCGTCATCGCCGGGGGCTACACGCTGCGGGACAGGGTCGGCTAGGGCGGTGCCCCACCCGGCCGCGCGGGTCATCGCGCACTTGCCTGCGTACCGGCGGCAGACACCGCGCTCCTCTCGTGACGGGTAAAGGAGCGGGCCGCCGGAGTGCAGAGTGGAGGGGGCAGACTCATCAACAGTCGCCTTGAAGTTCGGGCCCAGGCCAGAAGGCCGGGCCGGGCATCGGTTGCTTCCAGTGAACGGTCCCCCCGGCTGTCCAAGTGACCGCATGAGGTGGCACCAAGGCGGAGTCATGCGCGCCTCTGAGGTCTACGCTTCGACTTACACCAGGGGAGGAGCGCGGTGAAGCGGGCGCAGTACCCAGGGCATGTCGTGGCGGGGCTGCTCGACGACGCTCGGTTCGCCGACGCGTGCGCGCGGCGCGACATGGGAGCGGTCTTCCGCATGCTCAACCACCCTGGCGTCAGCACCCGCCGCCTCGCCGAGCCGGCCGGCATTTCGCAGGGACGGCTCTACGACTACATGAACGGGAAGAGCCGGGTCGAAAAGCTGTCGGTCTTCGAGGAGATCGCCGACGGACTCCGTATCCCCGGGCGGCTGTTGGGCATCGCGAGCCGCCCCTGGGAACCACAGCCGCCACCGTCCGGAATCGAAGCGCAGACCGCACCGGCAGGTGACGATGTCTCCGTCGTGACCACGTTCCGCGAGGCGGACAAGGCAGCGGGTGGCGGGCGCTTGTACCAGGCCGTGCCGCATCACTCAACGAGAAGGTCGCCCGGCGGCTCGTCGATTCCGAAGGCGATGTCCAAGCCTTCGGGGGAGGCGGCCGCGTTCTCGGAGATGGCCGGTTGGACGGCCCACGACTCCGGACGCGACGCACTCGCGGCCAGGCACTTTCAGCGCGCTTCGCACCTGGCTCACGCATCCGGGGACTGGTCGTCGGCCGGCAACGTAGCGGTAGGCATCAGTCACCTCGCGCTCCAGACGGGAGATCCGTCGAAGGCCGCGCATTGGGCGGCCGCCGGCCCGGACATCGCCGCCCGTGGCCCGACGCCCGGCTCGGCGCGATGAGCGCGAGAGCCGCCGCGGCGACAGGGCGACGAGTCGCGGCCTTTCGCTCCCTCGATCGAGCGCATGAGGCCCTGGAACGGCCTCCGGCGGCGGCTCATCCCTGGGTGAGCCCCTTCGACACGGCCGCCCTCTCCGGCGAAGCCGCTCTCGTCGCCCGGGACCTGGCGGACTACGACCGGGCCGTCGCCTACGCGGAACGGGCCATCACGCTGCGCGAGGCGCACAGGGTGCGCTCACTCGCGTCGAACCGCATCACTCTGGTCGACGTCCACGCTCGTCGCGCCGACTGGGACGCAGTCGTGCACCACGGGGCAGACCTGCTCACCATCAGTCCGGCCCTCGGATCGGTGCGCGTGATGCGCCGCATGGCAGCTCTCGGACACCGGCTGAGGCAGCGATGCGACCACCCGCCCCGGCGTGAGTTCGCAGCGAGACTGGACGACTTCACGAGAACGCGATCCCTGCTCCTCGCCGACCTGATCCCGCAGCGTGGCGAAGGCACGGAGACATGAGCCCGGACCCTTCCGATCCCGAGGCGTGGAACGCCTACCTGGCGGAAGGCAACGCCAGACAGGCGCGCAAGCGCGTGAGCGCCGACGTGCTGCTCCGGGACCAGACCGGGGGCTTCCTGCTGGTCAAGCCCACCTACAAGCCCGGATGGGACCTCCCCGGCGGGATGGCCGAGGCCAATGAGGCTCCTGATGTCGCCGCGGTGCGGGAGTTGCGGGAGGAGTTGGGTCTGGTTGCGGCGATCCGAGGGCTGCTCGTCGTCGACTGGGTGGCGCCGCACGGGCCTTGGGACGATCTGATCGCCTTCGTCTTCGACGGTGGCGTGCTCGACGCGGCGACGGCCGCCCGCCTTCGGCCCTGCGACGGGGAGCTGTCCGGGCTGTCGTTCGTCGCGCCCGGGCGGGCGCGGGGGCTGCTGAGCCCCCGTCTGACCCGGCGGTTCGCCGCCGCCGTCGCCGCGTTGGGGGACGGCGTTCCCGTCTACCTCCGGACGGGCGGCGGCCACGGCTCCGTCGGCGGGTGAGCCGGTCGGGCCCAGCGGCGTACCGGCGCTGACCTCCACGTACCCGCGGCGCCGGCGCCGGTGACACGACCTGTCGCGGGGAAAGCGGGACCGCACAAGCCGACGGGGTGGGGCCGGGGCATCGTCCCGGCCCCACCCCGTCGGTGGGAGCAGCGCGGTCAGACCCGCTCGGTCTCCCGCTCCTCCGAGCGCTCCGCCGCGGCGGGCTGCGGCTGGGACGCCTTGCGCGGGAGGAGGAAGGCGACGACGACGGTGCCGATGCCGAGGATCACGGCGCCGACGACGCTGGTGTGGGCGACCGAGTCGGCGAACGCCTTGTGGACGGCGTCCACGACGGTCTGGGCCTGCTGGGCGCCGAGCGCGGCGGCCTTCTCCGGGCCGACCTTGGGCGCGGCACCGGCCGCGACCTGCTTGCCGACCTCCTTGGCGACGTAGAGGCCCGCGCCGACCGAGTCCTGGGCGGCGGAGAGCGCCTTCTCCGGCAGCTTGGGGCCGCCCGCGGCGGCGGCCTTGGCGGCGGCGTCACCGAGGTTGGAGGAGTACGTCTTGGCGAGCACCGTGCCGAGGATGGCGATGCCGAGGGAGCCGCCGAGCTCGATGGAGGTGCTGTTGACGGCACCGCCGACGCCCAGCTGGCTCTCCGGGAAGGAGCCCATGATGGCGTTGGTGCAGGGCGACAGGGACAGGCCGATGGCCAGACCCAGGATGATCAGCGGCAGCACGAAGTCGTCGTAGGAGGAGGACGCGTCGACGCGGGTGAGCAGCGCGATGGCGACCGTGCCCACAGTCATGCCCAGCGCGACCGTGATCTTCATGCCGAAGCGCGGGGTGAGGAACGCGGTCAGCGCGCCGCCCACGAACACCGCGCCGGCCAGCGGCAGCATCCGGACGCCGGTGTCCAGCGGCGAGTAGCCGAGGACGAACTGCAGGTGCTGCGTCAGGTAGTAGAACGCGCCGAAGACGGCGAGGAAGAACAGGGCGACCGCCAGCGTCGAGCCCGCGAAGGCCCGCTTGGCGAACCGGCGCACGTCCAGCACCGGACGCGGGTGGCGCAGCTCCCACAGCACGAAGCAGACGAAGCCGACTCCGGCCACTACCGCGGCCGTGATGGCCTTGGCGCCCCAGCCGAAGTGCGGACCCTCGATGATCATGTAGATCAGGGAGCCGACCCAGATGACGGACAGCAGGCCGCCGATGTAGTCGATCTTCGCAGCGTTCTCGGCGTTCTCCGCCTTGGAAGGCGGCACCAGGAACAGCGCGCCCACCGCGCCCAGCAGCGCGATCGGCACGTTGATGAGGAACGTCGAGGCCCAGCCGTGGTCCTCCAGCAGCGCGCCCGCGACCAGCGGGCCGACGGCGATGGCGAGACCGGCGGTGGCCGTCCAGATGGTGATGGCCTTGGCCCGCTCGGCGCGCGGGAAAGTGGCGGCGAGCAGCGACAGGGTCGCCGGCATGATCATGGCCGCGCCGACGCCCATCGCCGCGCGGGACGCGATGACGCCCCCCGCGCTGTCCACCAGCGAGCCCGCGACCGACGCCCCGGCGAACACGAGCAGGCCGAGCACGAGGGCGCCGCGGCGGCTGTACTTGTCACCGACCGCGCCCAGGATCAGCATCAGCGCGGCGTACGGGACGGTGTAGCCGTCGATGACCCACTGGAGGTCGGAGCTGCCGAGACCGAGGCTCTGGACCATGTCCGGGGCGGCCACCGTCAGCGACGTGTTCGCCATGACGATGATCAGCAGGCTGATGCAGAGCACCCCCAGTGCCCACCAGCGTCGCGCGTACGGCCCGTCCATCGCGTCGACGGGACGCGATATCCCCAGGCGCATGGCAACCTTCCTTTCCTCGATCTTGCACTCGATCTTGCACAGGGTTGTGCAATTACACACTGCTGTGCAATGTACGGGGGGTGGACGGCGGTGTGCAAAATGAGGAGGCAGAAGGCCCTGGGCGGGCCGGACGGGCCCGACGGAGAAGAGAACCGATGACCGGCAGAGCGAACGCCAATCGCCGCCGCATCCTGGACGTCGCCCTCGCGGAGCTGCTGCGCGACCCCGAGGCGAGCATGGACCAGATCGCCCGGGCGGCCGGCGTCGTACGCCGTACCGTCTACGGCCACTTCCCCGGCCGCGACGCGCTGGTCGCGGCCCTGGTGGACGACGCGGCGGAGACGGTCGGCGCGGCACGGGCCGAGGCGCTGCGGGCGGTCGGCGACCCGGGCGATGCGGCGGAGGCGCTGGCCCGCGCGATCCTCGCGGTGTGGGAGATCGCCGACGGCTACCGGCTGCTGGTCTCCATGGCGCAGCGCAGCGTCACGGTGGAGGGCATCCTGCGCCGGCTGGAGCCGGTCCGGCGGGAGAGCGAGGCGCTGCTGCGGCGCGGTCTGGAGGCGGGACGGTTCACGTCCGTACTGCCCGCGGCGGCCCTCGCCTACGTGCACGAGCAGATCCTGTTCGGACTGCTCCAGGCCGTCAACGACGGGCTGCTGCCGCCCGAGCGGGCGGGCCGCTCGGCCGCCGTGACGGTCCTGACGGCGGCGGGCGTCCGGGCGGACGAGGCGGCGGAACTGGTGGAACGGATCGCGGCGGAGGACACGGCGGCGGGCTGACCGCCCGCCGGGACAGCGGCGGACGCGGCGACGGGCCGACCGCCCGCCGGGACACACGGCGGTGAGCCGACCGCCCGTCGGAACTCGCGACGGCGAATTGACCCCCGCCGGACAAGACGGCCGGTTGACTCCCGCCGGAACACACGGCGGCGAGCCGACCCCCGCCGGAACACGCGACGACCAGTTGCCCCCCGTCGGACCACACGGCGGCGAGCCGCCCCCACCGAACACGCACCGGAGCGCCGGGCGGAACCCCGCCCGGCGCCCCTGGGACGTGTCACCGACGCGTCACCGACGCACGCGCCCACCGAGAACGCACCGCCGTCCTCAGACGCCCTCAGACGCCCGCCGCCGCCCGCTCCGCCTCCCGCGGTTCCGGCGGCGGCGCTCCGTGGCCGCCGTCCTCCGCCGTCAGCGTGCTCTCGTCGAAGGGCAGCCGCCCGGCGAGGACCTCCTGGGCCCGCTCCCGGTCGATCTCCTTCGTCCAGGTGCCGACGAGCACCGTCGCGACCGCGTTCCCGGCGAAGTTGGTCATGGCGCGCGCCTCGCTCATGAAGCGGTCGATGCCGACGATCAGGCCGACGCCGTCGACGAGTTCGGGCCGGTGCGACTGGAGGCCGCCCGCGAGGGTGGCCAGCCCGGCGCCGGTGACGCCCGCCGCGCCCTTGGACGCGATGATCATGAACAGCAGCAGCGAGACCTGCTGCCCCAGGTCGAGCGGCGTGCCCATCGCCTCCGCGATGAACAGCGAGGCCATCGTCAGGTAGATGGCGGTGCCGTCGAGGTTGAACGAGTAGCCGGTCGGCACGGTGATGCCGACGACGGGCCGGCTGACGCCCAGGTGCTCCATCTTCGCGATGAGCCGGGGCAGCGCCGACTCCGACGACGAGGTGGAGAGGATCAGCAGGAACTCCCGTCCCAGGTACTTCAGAAGCCGGAAGATGTTCACCCCGGCCACCAGGCGCAGCAGCGTCCCCAGAATCACCACGACGAACAGCAGACAGGTCGTATAGAAGCCGATCATGATGACGGCCAGCGACTTCAGCGCGTCGACGCCCGTCGCCCCGACCACCGCGGCGATGGCGCCGAAGGCGCCCACCGGCGCCACCCACATGATCATGGACAGGATCCGGAAGACCAGCTTCTGAAGGTGGCCGACACCGTGCAGCACCGGCTCCCCCGCGCCGCCCATGGCCTGCAGGCCGAAGCCCACCAGCAGCGCGACCAGCAGCGTCTGCAGCACCTCGCCGCCGGTGAGGGCGGACACCAGGGTGGTGGGGATGATGCCGAGGAGGAACGCGGTGGTGGACTCGTGCGCGTTCTTGGCCTGCGCCTCGCCGGCGTGCCGGAGGGCCTCCGTCAGGTGCAGGCCGCTGCCGGGCTCCAGCAGGTTGCCGACGAGCAGGCCGACGGCCAGCGCCACGCTCGACATCAGCAGGAAGTAGCCGAGCGCCAGCCCGCCCACCGCGCCGACCTTGGCGGCCTTGCGGACCGATCCGATGCCGAGCACGATCGTGCAGAAGATGACGGGCGAGATCATCATCTTGATGAGATTGACGAATCCCGTGCCCAGCGGCTTGAGTTCGACGGCCGTGCCGGGGGCGGCGAAGCCGACCGCGATACCGGCCAGCACCGCCGCGATGACGGCGAGGTAGAGGTAGTGGGTCCGGTCCCGCTTCCCGGCCGGCCCTGCCGACGGTCCGGGCGGTCCCGACGGTCCGGGCGGTCCCGGCCGGTCCGGCGGTCCCGGTGGGGTGGACGGTGACGTCGTCGTCACGGGTGTCACGTGGGGCTCCTCGTCGTCGCGGCTCCTGCGGGCCGGCCCCGCCCGTCCGTTCGGCGGGGTCCCGTTCCCGTGAGGGGGGTCCCGGAGACTATGCACGCCGCTGTGACCGCGGTCACCCTTGCGTGCATTACGTTCACGAATGGACCGCGGTGCACACTGTCGGCCATGCGCACACCTCGCATACGTTCCCGCAGCCTCGCCGGCCAGCTCTTCGCCGTGCAGATCGTGCTGGTGGCCGCGGTGGTGGCGGGGTGCGCCGCGTTCGCCTGGATCTCCGACCGCGCCGAGGCCGAGCGGGCCGCGCGCCGGCAGGTGACCGCGACGGCGACGGCGGTGGCCGCGTCCCCCGCCGTCGCCGAGGCGGCCGGGACGAAGGACCCCTCGCGGACGCTCCAGCCCTACGCCGAGCGGGTCCGGCACGACACGGACGTGGACTTCGTGACGATCATGAGCCCGGGCGGCATCCGCTGGACGCACCCGGACCCGGCCAGGATCGGCGAGCGCTTCCTGGGCCACACCGGGCCGGCGCTGGAGGGGCGGGTGTTCGCGGAGACGTACACCGGCACGCTCGGCCCGTCCGTACGGGCCGTCGCCCCCGTCCGGGACCGGCACGGCCGGGTCACCGCCCTGGTCAGCGCCGGCATCACGGTCGACGCGATCAGCGCGCGCCACCGCCGTCAGGTCGTCGCCCTGCTCGTCTTCGCCGCGGCCGTCCTCGCGCTCGGCGGCGCCGGTACGTACGTCCTCAACCGGCGGCTGCGCCGGCACACCCACGGAATGAACGCCACCGAGCTGGCCCGGATGCACGACTACCACGAGGCCGCCCTGCACGCGGTACGCGAGGGGCTGCTGATGCTGGACGGGCAGCGCAGGGTGGCCCTCGTCAACGACGGCGGCCGGGAACTGCTCGGGCTGCGCGGGACGGACGCCGTCGGCCTGCACGTCACCGACCTCGGCCTGCCCCGCTCGCTGACCGACGCCCTGCTGGCGCCCGAGCCGCGCGTCGACGAACTGCACCTGACCGCCGACCGGACGCTGGTCGTCAACACCTCGCCGGTCTCCGGCGGTCAGCGCCGCGGCACCGTCGTCACCCTCAGGGACCACACCGAACTCCAGGCCCTCAGCGGCGAACTGGACTCCGTCCGCGGCTTCGCCGAGGCGCTGCGCTCCCAGGCGCACGAGGCCGCCAACCGGCTGCACACCGTCGTCTCGCTGATCGAACTCGGCCGTGCCGAGGAGGCCATCGGCTTCGCCACCGCCGAACTCGAACTCGCCCAGGCCCTCACCGACCAGGTGGTGGCCGCCGTCGCCGAACCCGTCCTCGCCGCGCTGCTGCTCGGCAAGGCCGCCCACGCCAACGAGCACGGCGTGGAACTGCTGCTCTCCCCCGACAGCCACGTGGACGACGGCCTGCTGCCGCCCGGCCTGCCCACCCGCGACCTGGTCACCGTCCTCGGCAACCTCATCGACAACGCGGTGGACGCGGCCGGTCCCCGCCCCGGCGACGGCCTCCCCGCCGGCGCCGCCCGGGTCACCGTGACCGTCCGGCCGGACGGCGACGACCTGCTGCTGCGCGTCACCGACACCGGCCCCGGGCTGGCCCCCGGCACGGCCGACGAGGTCTTCCGCCGCGGCTGGTCCACCAAGGCCCCCGGCGACGCCCCCCACGGCCACGGCCTGGGCCTCGCCCTGGTCCGCCAGGCGGCGGTGCGCAACGGCGGGACGGTCGAGGCGAGTCAAGCGCCGTCCGGCGGCGCGGAGTTCACGGTCCGGCTGCCGCTGGGCAGCAGCGCCGCGGCGCCGAGCGAAGCCGGTGAGCGGCCGTGACACCCCCCGCGCCACCCACGGCGCCACCACCGCCGACGCCACCGATCCGCGTCCTCGTCGTGGAGGACGACCCGGTGGCCGCCGACGCCCACGCCCTCTACGTCCGGCGCGTCCCGGGCTTCGCCGTGGCCGGGGTGGCGCGCTCGGTGGGCGACGCCTCGCAGTTCCTCAAGCGCTCCCCCGCCGACCTGCTGCTCCTCGACCTCTACCTCCCCGACGGCCACGGACTGCGGCTGCTGCGCTCGCTGCGCTCCGCCGGGCACACGGCGGACGTCATCGCCGTCACCTCGGCCCGCGACCTGGCCGTCGTCCGGGAGGGCGTGTCGCTGGGCGTGGTGCAGTACGTGCTCAAGCCGTTCACCTTCACCACCCTGCGCGACCGGCTGGTGCGGTACGCCGAGTTCCGGTCCGTCGCGGGCGAGGCCAGCGGCCAGGACGAGGTGGACCGCGCGCTCGGCGCGCTGCGCGCCCCCCGCCCCGCCGTGCTGCCCAAGGGCCTGAGCACCGACACCCTGGCGGCGATCACGGACACGCTGCGCGCGGCGGGCCCGGACGGCCTCTCCGCCACCACGGCCGGCGGCGCGGTGGGCATCTCCCGGATCACCGCCCGCCGCTACCTGGAACACCTGGTCGGCACCGGCCGGGCGGCGCGGGCACCGCTGTACGGGCAGGTGGGACGGCCGGAGCTGCGTTACCGCTGGCTGAGCGGGGGCTGAGGGGGAAGCCGCGACGCCGAGGCCGGAGCCCGGCACGGCGTGCGCCGTACGGCGTCCCTGGCGCGTACCCGGGCGGCGGGCAGGGAACGTTACCGGGTGCCACCGAGCCGCCGGGCCCGCCGCGGGCCGCTCGCAGGCTCCGGCCCGTAGGAGGTCGCCCGTGCGCCCCACTGCCCCCGTGCGCCCCGCCGCCCCTGTACGCACCAGCACCCGTGTACGCGCCAGTACCCGTGTGCGTACCAGCTCCCCCGCTCGTACCGCCGCCCCCACGCGTCCCGTCACCAGGGTGCTTCTCGCCGCCGCGCTGACCGCCGCGGCGCTCGCCGGGCCGCTCACCGCCTGCGGGGCCCCGGGTGGCGACCCGGACACCGTCCGGGTGGTCTACCAGCGCAGCACCGACAACAAGTACCGCATCCTGGACGACTATCTGACGGGCGTGAAGCGGCAGTTCGAGCGGGAGCACCCGGGCCGGAGGATGGAGCTCGTCCCCGTCCAGGCCGCGCAGGACGACTACGCCGTCAAGGTGCAGCAGATGATGCGCTCGCCGCGGACCGCGCCGGACCTGGTCCGTGAGGACACCTCCCTCATCGACTCGGACGTCGCGTCGGGCTATCTGCGACCACTGGACGACAAGCTGGCCGGCTGGCAGGACTGGAAGCGGTATCTGCCGGCCGCCAAGGCACTGGTGACGGCGGAGGACGGCAGGACGTACGGGGTGCCGGACGGGACGGACACCCGGGGGCTGTGGTTCAACAAGGAGATCTTCGCCCGGGCCGGTCTGCCGGCCGACTGGCAGCCGCGGACCTGGGACGACGTCCTCGCCGCGGCCCGGGCCGTCCGGGAGCGGGTCCCCGGGGTGATCCCGTTCCACCTCTACACGGGCAAGGGGCCCGGGGAGGCGGCTGCCATGCAGGGGTTCGAGATGCTGCTGTACGGCACCGGGAGGGACCCGCTGTACGACCCGGCGCGGAAGAAGTGGCTGACCGGCCGTCAAGGGCTCGTCGACGCCCTGGAATTCGTCCGCACTGTCTACTCCGAGAAACTCGGCCCGGACCCGACGGACGCCCTCGACCCCAACGTCAGCACGCGCGTCACCGCCGAATGGCTGCCCAAGGGGAAGCTCGCCATCGCCCTGGACGGCAACTGGCTCGGCAAGAACTGGCAGCCGGACGGCAGCAGACCGTGGCCCGCGTGGTCGCGGGTGCTCGGCCGGGCCGCCTTCCCCACGCAGCACGGCGCGGCCCCCGGGCGGGTCAGCCTCTCGGGCGGCTGGGCCTGGGCCGTCGCCGCCCGCTCCCGGAAGGCGGACCTGGCCTGGCAGGTGGTGGAAACCCTGCAGACCCGATCGAACGCCCTCGACTGGACGGTCCGCGACGGGCAGATCGCCGTCCGGGACGACGTCGCCGCCGACGCGCGCTACCGGACGTACGTACCGGGCATCGACTTCTTCACCGGGCTGGTCGCGGTCACCCGCCATCGCCCGGCCCTGCCCGTCTACCCGCAGGTGTCCTCCGCGCTGCAGGAGGCGATGGAGGAGGTCGCCACGGGCGACGCCGCGCCGGCGCGCGCCGCGCGGGACTACGACGAGGAGCTGCGGTCCTTCGCCGACACGGCGGGGGACGGCCGGTGACCGCCCCCCGCCGCCGAGCGCTCACCCGCTGGCTCCCCCTCGCGCCCGCCACCGTCCTGCTGCTGCTCTTCCTCGCCGGACCGGTCGTCTGGTGCGTCGGGATCGCGTTCACCGACACCCGGCTCACCGGCCAGGCGTCCGCCTCCTGGGTCGGACTGGCCAACTTCCGGCACGCCTTCGCGGACGAGAACTTCCGGAACGCGGTCGTCCTCACCCTCGTCTTCACGGTTCTGTCGTCCCTCGTCGGCCAGAACACCCTGGGCTTCGCGCTCGCCGCCCTGATGCGGCACGCGTCCCGGCCGGTCCGCGCGGTCACCGGCACGATCGTGATCGCCGCGTGGGTGGTGCCGGAGATCGTGGCGGGGTTCCTCCTCTACACCTTCTTCCACCGGCGCGGCACCCTCAACGCCATCCTCGAAGCGCTCCACCTGCCCACCCAGAACTGGCTGTTCACCCTGCCCATCCTGGCCGTCTCCTTCGCCAACGTCTGGCGCGGCACCGCGTTCTCCATGCTCGTCTACTCGGCCGCGCTGGACGGCATCCCGCAGGACGTGACCGAAGCCGCGCTCGTCGACGGCGCCACCGGCCTCCGCCGCTTCCGCCACATCACCCTCCCCATGCTCCGCCGCACCATCGGCACCAACCTCATGCTCAACACCCTGCAAACCCTGTCGGTTTTCGGCCTCATCTGGTCCATGACCCGAGGCGGCCCGGCCCACCGCAGCGAGACCCTCCCCGTCTTCATGTACGACCAGGCGTTCCTCAAGTCCCTGATCGGCTACGGAACGGCGGTCGCGCTGCTCCTGCTGCTCGTCGGGGGGTTGTTCTCGGCGGTGTATCTGCGCCTGCTGCGCGAGGAGTGAACGCGGGGGCCCCGCGCGGACGGAGGGACCGGCCCTCGGGGGGCGCGCCGGGGCGGGGCGTTGCCGGGCACTTTCCGGACCGGCCCGTTGCCATTTCCGCGACCCGCGACGGGGCGCGGGCTTCTCCGGCCCTATCATCGGGGCGCGAGTGGCCTTTCCAGGTGCGGACCGCACCTCGAAAAACGGAGGTCCCCGGTGTAGGAAGGGAGTTGTTCATTGGACGCGGAGGTGTTGCGCCAGATGCTCACCGAACGCCGGGCGGCCATCAGTCCCGAAGGGCTGGGGCTGGTACGGATGGATCCCCGGGGCAGAAAGTCCCCGGGTCTGACGCAGGCGCACATGGACCACTTACTCCTGCGCGCCCCGGGCACCTACGGCAAACTGGAGCGCGGCGTCCTGGACAATCCGGCGCCCGAGTATTTGCGTGATGTGGCCCATACTCTCGGACTCACCGAACAGGAATGGGTCGTTCTCTACGGATACGCCCGGGGAGAGCAGCCGCCGTTCCCCCTCGCGGACGGTTCCCGTACCACCACGCCCCGCCACTGGCGCGAGATGGTCACCGAGTCCCCCGGCGTCACCTACATCAGCGACAGCCTGTGGAACGTCCACGCCTACAGCCGCGGATTCGCCGCGTTGTTCCCCGGGCGCCGGGTTCCGCACAACACCATGCACTGGATGCTCTTCGACGAGAGCGCCCGTACCGTGACCCTGCTCGACTGGGAGAACCGCTGGGGGCCGGTGGCCGTCCCCCAGCTCCGGCTGGCGCTGGTCCGGCACAAGGGCGACCCCGTGCTCCAGTGGCTGACCGACCGCTGCCTGGCCGACCCGCTGCTGAGCAGGTGGTACCGGAGCGTCCCGTCCGGGCACGCCCATCCGGACGGGGCGATACGGCCCTGGCGCCACCCGGAGCACGGCCCCGGAACCGTCACCATGTGCGTCAGCGAACTCTCCGGGTTCCCTGGACTGCGGCAGTTCCAACTGACGTTCCGGACGGACGAGTCAGCTGTCCGGGAGTACCCCGAGTCGGACCCGCGCACCCACGACCCCGCCGGGTACTACCCGCCGTGCGTTCCCGCGCCGTGACCGGATCACGCGTGCCAGGCGCCGACCCCTCCGGTGGCGACGAAGCCCGGGCCGAAGGCGAGCAGGAGCCCCGGGGCGCCGGCCGGCGGCGGATCCGTGTGGGTGCGGGCGAGGACGTCCAGGACGGCTACCCCGCCGAGGTTGCCGTTGGCCGCCAGGCTGTCCCACGAGTGCCGCAGCCGTTCCCGGTCCAGGTCCAGTTCCTCGGCCACGCTGTCCAGGATGCGCGGCCCGCCGGGGTGGGCGACGGTCCACTCCGGCAGGAAGGGCCGGCCCCCCTCGGCGGCGGTCACCAGCCATTTCCGGAGCGCGGGCATCGCCTCGCCCGCCGCCTCGATGGCCTTGCGGCTGGAGTTGAAGTGGAAGCCGCTGCCGTCCAGATGGGCCCAGTACCGATCGCGGCTGTGCGGAAGCAAATACTCCCATGTGGAGTCGATCCGCAGGCCCGGCGAGAGGGGCTCGTCCGTGACCACGCAGGCGCCGGCGCCGTCGCCGAACAGCACCTTGTAGATCATGGCTTCCACCGAGGTGTCCTGCTGGTGGTAGATGGCGCTGAAGGTCTCGGCGACGGCCACCAGACACCTGCTGCCCGGATGCGCGGCGATCACGTCGCTCGCGCGGACCAGCGCCTGGGCCCCGCCCGAGCAGGCGAGGGACGCCATCGGGACGCGCCGGACGTCCGGCCGCAGCCCGAGTGCCTGGACCAGGTGGACGTCGAGTCCCGGGACCGCCCACGAGGTGCTGTGGCTGGTGACGACGCAGTCGATGTCGGAGGGCCGCAGCCCGGCGTGCGCGAGGGCGCGGTGGGCGGCCTCCTCGGCGAGCCGGCAGGCGTCGTCGAACGCCACCTGGTTGCGTTCCAGGACCGGGGCGTTCCCGGAGACGGTCGGCGAGTGGAGGGGGCGGGCGAACCTGCGGGTGGAGACCCCGGTCGCCCGGACGATGCGCAAGGTGGCGGCCAGGCGCGGCAGACCGCCGTGGTGGGACTGGATGTCGTCACAGATCTCGTCGGTGGTGACGACGTGTTCGGGCAGCGCTATGGCGGGCCGCGCGACGTAGGCGGGCAAGGGATCCTCCACGGGGGGTCGGTGCGGGGGGCTGCGCCCGGCGGCGGCCGCCGCACGGCGGCCGCCCGGCCGGGTAAGTTCGGGCTCATGTGGCGCGGAGGATGGCCGGCCCGGTGTGCCGGCGTTCCTCACCTGGGCGGAAGATCATGACCATGAGGCGGGCCCGGGGCGACGACAGCGGCTCGGCGGTGCACAGGGACACCCAGCCCGGGCCGAGCCGGGCGTGGAGCAACGGCCGTTCGTCACCGTCCGGGTGGATGTACGACCCGCCGCCCGCCTCGTAGAGCGGGCCCGCGACCGGGTCCGCCAGGACGTCCTTCTCGATGCCCGCGAGCGTCTCGTCGTTCGGCAGGGCCGCCATGGCGGCACGCAACTGCGGCAGCACCATGGGGAGCCAGTGCTCGTCCCAGCCCATCAGGACCTCGCGCGCCTCCGGCGCCAGGAGCATCCACCGCATGGTGTTGGTGGGCACCCGTCCGCTCGGGAAGATCTCGGCGAACGCCTTGTTGTACGTGACCACCCGCCATGACTGGTCGGTGATGTAGGCGATATGGGAGATGCCGTCGATGACGTCCTGCCACGCTCCGCGGACTTCGGTGCCGGACCGCGGATGAAGCGGCGTCGGCGGATCGCGATGAAGCGTGTAGAGCCAAAGCAACGACCACTCGTGTTCGTTGAACGCCAGAAGTCGGGCGACATCCCGCAATAAGTCCTCTGGAGGATTGGGGTAGTTACCCGTCTCCAGCCTGTTGTACGTTCCGTGAGTACGGTGCAACAGTTGATCGATCTGCGATTGCGTGAGCCCGGGAGCACGTCGCCCCTGTCGGGACGGCCTACTCAAACCGTATTCTTCCGGGGCGATGAGCGCCCTTCGTTCGCGCAACAGCCATTGAAGCGCACCCTTGTCCATCGACCCCCCATTACCACGGCTCCCCCGCAGAGGGAAGACGCTTTTGTCCGAGAGTTTTTCGGAGGAAAAGTTGACCGCTGTAATGATCGCATCTCTCCTGCATCATCAGACTCGGGTTCGACCTACGGGGGTGACCGAACCCGATTCGCCGTCCACGGCGAGTGATGTATCAGTTACGGGAGGGGAACATGCGATCGTCCTTCGACGGGAAATGGCGGCAGTGGGCGGAGTTGATACGGCGCCAGTTACCGCGTTCGGGTTTACGTTCTCCCTTCAGGGCCACCACCGCTCAACGCGAAGTTAGTCCTGTGCTCAACGGCTGAAAAGACACCCCACAGCAAGTGAGGGGTTGCGGTCCGACGGAGGGGAACCGTCGGATTCCCCGCCGCACGCGCGGACCTGCTCCAGCGCCGGTCCACACGGGAGGCGCCGACCGCGGGGGAGGCCGCTGATCAGCGGGGATGCCGCCGATCTTTACGCAAAAACCGGGCAAAAACAAGCCTTGTCAGGTTTGAGTAGCCCACAACGGGAGCCGGGCGCCCAGGTGACGCCCGCCGACCCGTACGAGTCCGGCCCGAGCCCGTCGCGCCCCACCGCCGCGGGCCCGTAGTCGTTGCGGGGCCGGAAGCCCGGAGCACGTCCGGGGAGACCGGGCGCGAGGCCCGAACGAGCCCCGGGGGAGCCCGGCGAGGAAGTCCGTCCGCGCGGCCCCCGGCACACGTCGCGTCGAGAGGCCGAGCGGGCGGGAGAGCGCCGCGGAGGACGAGGCGGGGCCCGCCCGTCAGGCGGCCGCCGCCGGCTGGTCCGGGCGGATGACGGCGAAGGGGGCGCCGAAGGGGTCGGCGAGCCAGGCGATGCGCCCGACCCCGGCCACGTCGGCCGCCGGCATCAGGGCCGAGCCGCCGCCGCGCTCCGCCGCCGCGACCACCGCGTCCGGGTCGACGACCGCGAAGTAGGGGATCCAGCGCGGCCGGTCACCCTCCTGCAAGGGGGCCACCCCTCCGAACGAGGCGGCCTGCTGGTCGCCCTCCGCCGTGGAGAGCACCTTGTAGACCATCCCCGGGACCTCCATGTCCGCGACCCGCCACCCGAAGACGCCGCGGTAGAACGCGTACGCCGCGGTCGGGTCGGCCACGTGCAGTTCGGTCCAGCACAGCGCGTTCTCCGCGGAGGCGCTGTCCAGGCCGCCGACGCGACCGGGCTGCCAGACGGCGAACTCCGCGCCGCCCGGGTCGGTGAAGCAGGCCATCCGCCCGGCGTCCATCACGTCGAAGGGCCGGACGCGGACCGTGCCGCCGCCCTGCTCGACGGATTTCGCGGTGGCGTCGGCGTCCGGTGTCCGGAAGTAGACGGTCCAGGCGGAGGAGGCGCCCTCCTCGGTGAGGGGGCCGACGGCCGCGACGGTGGCGCCGTCGCGGCGGAAGAAGCCGTAGCCGCCCGCGTCGGGCCCGGCCGACTGGAACTCCCAGCCGAAGACCGTCCCGTAGAAGTCGGCGGCCCGTCCGGTGTCCGGGCTCCCCAGGTCGAGCCAGCTGGGCGAACCGGTGACGAAATCGGTGGTGAGCATGGCCGTGAACCCCGTCTCTCCTCGTACCACTCGCGCGGTGCTTCCCGCCTACCCCCCGGTTCCCAGTCTGGCACCGGCCCAGGGCCCCCGCCCGGTACGGCGCGGCCCGCCCCCGCGTGCGGCACGGCGGCGACCGCGCGAGCATGGGAAGAGGGGACGGACGGGGCCGGACGGCCCGGCGTGCCCCGCGGCACGCGTCACGCTGCCCGGGCGGGGCAGGCGCGAGGGGGAGACCACGAAGGCGCAGTCAGGAGGTACCACCATGACCACCGCCAAGGACATCATGCACGAGGGCGCGCAGTGGATCCCCAAGACGGAGACGCTGCTCAACGCCGCTCAGCGGATGCGCGACCTGCACGTCGGCGCGCTCCCCGTCAGCGACGAGAACGAGCGCCTGTGCGGCATCATCACCGACCGGGACATCGTGGTGAAGTGCGTGGCCGAGGGCCACGACGCGTCCCGGTGCACCGCCGCCGACCTGGTCCAGGGCACACCGCGCTGGGTCGACGCGAACGCCAGCGTCGAGGAGGTGGTGGAGGAGATGGGCAACCACCACGTCCGCCGGCTGCCGGTGATCGAGAACAAGAGGCTGGTCGGCATGATCAGCGAGGCGGACGTCGCCCGCAACCTTCCCGAGAACCAGGTCCACGCGTTCGCGTCGCGCGTCTACGCGACACCGCCGCAGACCTGAGGTGGTCCGGGCGGGGGACGACGAGCCGATGCGGAGCGGGCCCGGAGCCACCGGGCCCGCTTCCTCACGCCGGGCGCACGCACTCCACGCGCCCTGTCCGCCTCACCCCGCGGCCGCTATCCTCCGAGCACGCGCGCCGGCACCCTCCGTTCCGAGCACGCGCGCCCGCAGCGCCGACCGCCGCGGAGGTTTCATGCGTCCGCTCCCCGCCCCGCGCCCGCCCCTCCCCCGTCTTACCCGCCGCGCCCGGCGCCGGCTGGCCGCGGACGCCGCGCTGCTCGCCGTGGCCGCCGCCTTCGCCGTGCCGCTGCTGTGGCTGGCCCTGGCGTCGGTGGACCCCGAGGCGGGGCTGAGCGTAAGGGCCCCGGACGCGCCCTCGGCGGACAACTTCTCGGCCGTGCTGACGGACGAGATCACCTTCACCCCGATGCTCAACAGCCTGCTGCTGTGCGGCGCGGCCACCGCCCTCACGGTGGCCTGCGCGGCCCTCGCCGCGTACCCGCTGTCCCGCTTCCGCTCCCGCTTCGGCCACTCCTACCTGCTGACGATCCTGTTCACGACCTGCCTCCCGATCACCGCGGTCATGGTGCCGGTCTACGGCCTGTTCGTCCGGATCAACCTCATCGACACCATGTCCGGCACGATCCTGTTCCTGGCCGCCGCCCAACTGCCGTTCGCCGTCTGGCTGATGAAGAACTTCATGGACGGCGTCCCGACGTCGCTGGAGGAGGCGGCGTGGACGGACGGCGCCGGCCGGCTCACGGCGCTGGTGCGGATCGTCCTGCCGCTCATGGGGCCGGGCACGGCCGTCGTGGCCGTCTACTGCTTCGCGCTGATGTGGGGCAACTTCTTCGTCCCGTTCCTGCTCCTGCTGTCGCCGGACCGGCTGCCCGCGTCGGTCACCGTCTTCACCTTCTTCGGCAACCACGGGCAGGTGGCCTACGGGCAGCTCGCCGCGTTCTCGGTTCTCTACTCGACGCCCGTCGTCCTGCTCTACGCCCTGGTCGCCCGGCGGCTCGGCGGCGGCTTCGCGCTGGGCGGTGCGGTGAAGGGGTGACCGTACGGGGACGGCACGCACGCCCCGTACGCTCGCGCGGCCCCGTGCGCCCCCAGGATGACTGCCGTCCCTCTCAGGGACTACGCGACGGACCCCGCTCCTCCCGAAAGTGCGACACCGCTTTCCGGTCTCGCGGCTGACGCCCGGCGGCCTCCCGGCGCCGAGACTGGACGGGTCCCTTCCGATTCCCGTCCGGCCCGGTCCCCCACTCCGGCCCCCGCGGAATCGGCGCCCCCGACCGTCCCCGAGGAGCCCCCTTGTCCCCCACGGCCGTCCCGACCACCCCCCGCACCGGCGCTGTCGTGGCCCGCGCCACCGGCCTGAGCAAGGTGTACGGCGCCGGGGAGACCCGGGTGACCGCCCTGGACGCGGTCGACGTCGCGTTCCGCCGCGGCGAGTTCACCGCGATCATGGGCCCCTCGGGTTCGGGCAAGTCGACGCTGATGCACTGCATGGCCGGCCTGGACACCGTCTCCTCCGGATCCGTCCGGATCGGCGACACGGAGCTGTCCGCACTCGGCGACCGGCAGCTCACCCGGCTGCGCAGGGACAAGGTGGGCTTCGTCTTCCAGGCGTTCAACCTGCTGCCGACCCTGACCGCGCTGGAGAACATCACCCTGCCGATGGACATCGCGGGCCGGCGGCCCGACCCCGAGTGGCTCCAGGAGATCGTCAACGCCCTGGGGCTGTCGGGACGGCTCGCGCACCGGCCGAACCAGCTCTCCGGCGGGCAGCAGCAGCGCGTCGCCGTGGCCCGCGCGCTCACCTCCCGCCCCGAGATCGTCTTCGCCGACGAGCCCACCGGCAACCTGGACTCCCGCGCCGGCGCCGAACTCCTCGGCTTCCTCGGGGAGTCGGTGCGCGCCCTGGACCAGACGGTGGTCATGGTCACCCACGACCCGGTGGCGGCCTCGTACGCGGACCGGGTGCTGTTCCTCGCCGACGGGCGGATCGTCGACGAGATGCCGCGCCCGACCGCCTCGGCGGTGCTGGACCGGATGAAGGCGTTCGAGGCGCACGGCCGCACGAGCTGATCGCCCACCGGCGCCCCCATTCGGCCGCCGAAGACACACAACCGGCCGCCGAAAAACGCACAGCAACCGACCAGACCACCAGAATCCAGGACAGCTTGTGTTCCGTACCGCTCTGCGCAACCTCCTGGCGCACCGGACCCGCCTGCTGATGACCGCCCTCGCGGTCCTCCTCGGCACCGCCTTCGTCTCCGGCACGCTCGTCTTCAGCGACTCCGTGAACAAGGCGTACCGCGACCGGACGTCCCGCAGCCTCGACGACGTCGCCGTCTCCGTGACGTCGACGGGCGGCGGCCCCGGCGCCCCCGGCCTCGACGCCCGGACCGCCGACCGGATCCGCGCGCTCCCCGGCGTCGCCTCCGTACGCCCCTCCGTCACCGGCACCGTCGTCGTCGCCGACCGCCACAGCGAGTCCGCGGGCAGCGACTGGGGCAGTACCGGCGCCAACTACGTGCCCGGCGCGGACGGCAAGGACCGCCGCTACCCGCTCGTCGAGGGCCGCGGCCCGGCCGCCGCCGGGGAGGTCGCGCTCGACACCAGGACGGCAGGGAAGACCGGCGCGCGGATCGGCGGGACGGTACGGCTGGCCGTGGACGGGCCGGTGCTGACCAAGAAGCTCGTCGGCACGGTGCGGACGGACGACCCCCGGGTCGGCGCCGGCGGCAGCCTGGCCCTGTTCGACACGGCCACCGCCCAGAAACTCCTCGGTACCAAGGGCCGGTTCGACGAGCTGGTCGTCACCGCCGCCCCCCGCGCCGACCGGAACGCGCTGACCGCCCGCGTCCGCACCGTCCTGCCCGACGGTGCGCAGGCCAGGAGCGGCACCGAGCTGGCGGCCGAGCAGTCCAAGGCCATCGACGAGCAGACCGGCACGATCCGCAAGACGTTCCTGGTCTTCGCCGCGGTCTCGCTCTTCGTGGGCATCTTCATCGTCGCCAACACCTTCACCATGCTCATCGCCCAACGCACCCGTGAGATCGCGCTGTTGCGGGCGGTCGGCGCGTCGCGACGCCAGGTCGTGCGCTCGGTGCTGATCGAGGCCGGGCTGCTGGGCCTGATCGCGTCGGCGGCCGGGTTCCTGCTGGGCCTCGGGGTCGCGGTCGGCATGCGGTCGCTGCTCGACGCCAACGGCGCGGAACTCCCGGACGGGCCGCTGGTCGTCACGCCCACGTCCGCGCTGGCCGCCCTCGGCGTCGGCTTCCTGGTCACCGTCCTGTCCGCGTGGCTGCCGTCCCGCAAGGCGGCGCGTATCGCACCGGTGGAGGCGCTCGCCGCCGTGGACGCGCCTGCGGGCGCCCGGAGCCTCGTCGTGCGCAACACCATCGGCGCCGTCCTCACCGGCGCGGGCGTCGCGACCATGCTCTACGTCAGCACCCTCAGGAACGCCCGCGACCTCACCGTCCCCATGGCGGGTTCGGTGCTCACCCTCACCGGCGTGATCGTGCTGGCCCCGCTGCTGTCCCGGCCGGTCGTCCACCTCTTCGGGCGGCTCGCCGAGCGCGTCTCCGGGGTGAGCGGCCGACTGGCCCGGCGGAACGCGCTGCGCAACCCGCGGCGCACCGCCGCCACCGCCTCGGCGCTGATGATCGGCCTGACGCTGATCACCGGCCTGACCGTGACGGCGGTCTCCGCCGACCGGGGCGTCGACCGGATGGGCGACCAGGACCTGACGGCCGACTACCGGGTGGACGGCGCGGGCGGCCGGGGCCTGGACCCCGCCACCGCGCGGGCGCTGGCGAAGCTGCCGGGCGTCGCCGCGGCGGTGCCGCTCCGCGTCACCGGCTTCGACTCCGCGGGCGATCCGGCGGGCATCCGGGGGACGGACGTGGCCGCGGTCGGGAAGGTCACCGACCTGAAGGTCCTCAAGGGCTCCCTGTCCGACGTGCACGGCGACCGCGTGGCCGTCAGCGAGGATTACGCTCGCAAACGACACCTGACGGTCGGCTCGTCGCTGCCCATGACGTTCTACGACGGGAAGCGCGGCACCGCCCGCGTCGTCGCCGTCCACTCGGAGAACGACGTACTGAGCGACGTCCTCGCCGCCCCCTCCTTCGTCGATCCGCACCTGGACCGGGTGCGCGACCAGTCGGTGCTGGTCAAGGCCGCGCCCGGGAAGACCGACGGGCTGCGCGCGCGGATCAGGGAGGCCCTGGGCGGCAACCCGGCCGTCAAGGTCGCGAGCCGCGACGAACTGCGCCGCTCCGCCGCCGGCGACATCGACGACGTGCTGTACCTGATGTACGGGCTGCTGGGCGTGGCCGTCGTGATCGCGGTGATCGGCGTGGTCAACACCCTCGCCATGTCGGTCTTCGAGCGGACCCGGGAGATCGGGATGCTCCGGGCGATCGGCCTGTCCCGCTCGGGCGTCAAGGCGATGGTGCGGCTGGAGTCCGTGATGATCGCGATGTTCGGCGCGGTGCTCGGGGTGGGGCTGGGCCTCTTCCTCGCCTGGTCGGGCGGGCATCTGCTGCGGACCTCGTTCCCGCAGTACGAGATGGTCGTGCCGTGGGAGCGGATCGGGGTGTTCCTGCTGCTGGCGCTGGCCGTCGGGATCCTGGCGGCGGCGTGGCCGGCCCGGCGGGCGGCGCGGCTGAACACGCTGGAGGCGATCGGGGCGCAGTGAGGGGCCCGGGGTTCGGGGGTCCGGGGGTCCGTCGCGGGCGGGCCCCCACCTCCGGGTAAGTACCCACCTTATTGTGCGTACTTGAGCGGGACAGTCACCTGGACGAGGCTGAAGGGGCGCGCACAGCCGAGAACACATCCCTCCCCGCCTCTCCAGGAGCAGACCCATCATGAGCAACACCCCCGTCACCGTCCTCGGCCTCGGCGCCATGGGCAAGGCGCTGGCCACCGCCTTCCTCACCAACGGCCACCCGACCACCGTCTGGAACCGCACTCCCGAGAAGGCGGACGCGCTCGTCGCCCTCGGCGCCGTCCGCGCCGACGACGTCGTGGCGGCGGCGAGCGCGAGCGAGCTGGTGATCGCCTGCATCTGGGACTACGCGTCGGTGATGGAGACGCTGGAGCCGGCGGCCGACGCCCTGAAGGGCCGGACGCTGGTCAACCTCACCAACGGCACGCCCGACCAGGCCCGGCGGATGGCCGCCTGGGCGGACAAGCACGGCATCACCTACCTCGACGGCGGCATCATGGCCGTCCCGCCGGGCATCGGCACCGAGCAGGCGTTCATCGTCTACAGCGGCGCCCGGGAGGCGTTCGACACGTACCTCCCGGTGCTGGAACGACTCGGCGCGGCCCGCTTCGTCGGCACCGACCCCGGGCTGGCGGCGCTGTACGACGTGTCGCTGCTGAGCGGCATGTACGGCCAGTTCATGGGCGTGATGCACGCCCTGGCGATGACGTCCTCGGCCGGGGTCCCGGCGGCGGAGTTCGTCCCGCTGCTCACCTCCTGGCTGGAGGCCATGGCGACGGGCATCCCGCGCTTCGCCGAGCAGATCGAGACGGGCGACCACTCCCAGCACGTCGTCTCCAACCTCGCGATGCAGACGGCCGGTTTCGACAACCTCATCGGCGCCGCCGAGGAGCAGGGCGTGCGCCCGGTCTTCTTCACGGCGCTCCAGGAGCTGATGGTGCGGCGGACGGCGGAGGGGTACGGGGCGGACGACCTCACGAGCGTCGTCGAGCTGATGATGACGCGGAAGTAGAACGGAGCCCCGGCGGAATGGGGTTGCGAAGAAGCGGCGTGCGGCGCCCGGTGAACTCCGGGCGCCGCACGCCGCTTTCACGCTCCCTCTCGACGATCTCCCAACGGCCTTTGAGCGCAGGTCCGTTGCGATAGCGTACGGACCAGCGCTTCATACGCGCCCCCCTTCACGAGGGACCCACGCACGTCGGGGTCCTCGTCCGGGAGGTCCTTCACGGGCTTCCACGGGCGGGGAGCCCGAACCCGGGCCCCCTCCGGAGCGGTCACCGGTCCTCTGACCGCAACCGATGAAGGGGGGCGCCGTGGGGCGTCACCGCAAAAAGCCTCTGCACGAGCGGATCGCGGCAGTGATCCGGGAGTTCTGGAGGTGGCTCAACGAACGGTGACCGCCAGTCCTCCGAAAAGCTGAGGACTGACGGTCAGGATGCCGTCCGTTGAAGGCGGTGTCGGCTCTCGTCCCGGGTGGCCGCCCAGGGGCGAGAGCCTCTTTTTGGTTGTGCCGCGACGACGCGGTGAGCGCCGCCTCGGTGACCGCCAGTCCTCCGAGCTACTGAGGACTGACGGTCAGGATGCCGTCCGTTGAAGGCGGTGTCGGCTCTCGTCCCGGGTGACCGCCCAGGGGCGAGAGCCTCTTTTTGGTTGTGCTGGACCAATGAAGGGAGCACCTTGCTCAGGAGATCAGCCCGGGCGAAGCCATGGGGCGTCCCCAGCCCCGAGGATTACGAAGACTCCCCAGGGCCACCAGCACTCTAGCGCTCCCGCGACACACCGTAAACGCCGCCGCGTCAAGTGCCGTACCCGCCAACCCCCGTACGGGGGAGGTGGAATGCCGCACACCGGAGCCGTCCAGGCGAGCCGTCCGCCCGCGCACCCTCAGCCGGTCAGAAGACCGACTCCGCCTCGTCCATCCGGTCCTCCGGCACCCGCTTCAGCTCGGTGATCGCGTCCGCCAGCGGCACCATCGTGATGTCGGTGCCGCGCAGCGCGGTCATCTTGCCGAAGTCGCCGCGGTGCGCGGCCTCGACCGCGTGCCAGCCGAAGCGGGTGGCGAGGACGCGGTCGTACGCGGTCGGGGTGCCGCCGCGCTGGACGTGGCCGAGGATGACCGGGCGGGCCTCCTTGCCGAGGCGGCGCTCCAGCTCGCCCGCGAGCTTGGTGCCGATGCCGGCGAACCGCTCGTGGCCGAACTGGTCTATGGCGCCCTTCTTGTAGTCCATCGTCCCGTCGGCCGGGTGCGCGCCCTCGGCGACGCAGATGACGGCGAACTTCTTGCCGCGGGCGAACCGCTCCTCCACCATCTTCACCAGGTCGGCGGGGTCGAAGGCGCGCTCCGGGAGGCAGATGCCGTGGGCACCGCCGGCCATGCCGGACTCCAGGGCGATCCAGCCGGCGTGCCGGCCCATGACCTCGACGACCATCACGCGCTGGTGGGACTCGGCGGTGGTCTTCAGCCGGTCGATGGCCTCGGTGGCGACGCCGACGGCCGTGTCGAAGCCGAAGGTGCGGTCGGTGGAGGAGATGTCGTTGTCGATCGTCTTGGGGACGCCGACGACCGGGAGACCGGCGTCCGACAGCATTCGGGCCGCGGTGAGAGTGCCTTCGCCGCCGATGGGAATGAGCACGTCGATGCCGTGCTCACGGGAGAAGTCCTTGGCGTTCTCGCACGCCTCGCGCAGCCGGGCGCGCTCCAGCCGGGCCGAGCCCAGGATGGTGCCGCCCCGGGCCAGGATGCCGCTCACGGCGTCGAGGTCGAGCTTGCGGAACCGGCCATCGAGCAGGCCCTTGAAGCCGTCCTCGAAGCCGATGACCTCGTCACCGTGCTCCGTGATGGCACGGTGCACCACCGAGCGGATGACGGCGTTCAGGCCGGGGCAGTCGCCGCCCGCGGTGAGGACTCCGATGCGCATCGTGCTGTGTCTCCTGCTGGTTCTGGTGGTCGCTAGTGGGACCTGTGAGCCGGACCCGATTGTTCCACGGGCCTGCCGGGCCCGCCGCGCCCGCACTGACGACCGTCAACGAATACTGACGGTCGTCCGCCGGGCCATCGCCTCCCGCCTGACGAGCGCCTTATCCAGGGTCGCAGGTATTGTCAAGAGGGCAAGACCACCCTAACGGGTAATTTCACAAGCCGAACAAACGCCACTCGAACAGCACACGGCCATGGAGCAAGGAGAGCACGCGTGACGCGCAGCGTGTACGTGACCGGGACCGACCGCGGCGACGGACGCCAGGTCATCGAGCTGGGAGTCATGGAGCTCCTCACCCGCCAGGTGGACCGGGTCGGGGTGTTCCGCCCGCTGGTGCACGGCGACGGGCCGGACCGCCTCTTCGACCTCCTCCGCACCCGCTACCGGCTGGAACAGTCACCCGAAAGCGTGTACGGCCTCACCTACGCCGAGGCCGCCGCCCTCCAGGCCGAGAAGGGCACCGACGAGCTGGTCTCCCGGCTCGTCGAGCGCTTCCACGCCGTCTCCCGGGAGTACGAGACCGTCCTCGTCCTCGGCACCGACTTCATCGGCAGCAACCTCCCGGACGAGCTGGCCCTCAACGCGCGGCTGGCGAACGAGTTCGGCGCCTCCGTGATCACCGTCGTGGGCGGCGGCGGCCAGACCGCCGAGGCCGTCCGCGCCGAGGCCCGCAACGCCTGCCGCGCCTACGAGGCGCTGGGCTGCGACGTCGTCGCCCTCGTCGTCAACCGGGTGGCCCCGGCCGACCGCGAGGCCATCGCCGAGGGCCTGGCGGCGAGCCTGCCCGTGCCCTGCTACGCGCTCCCCGAGGACGCCTCGCTGTCCGCCCCGACCGTGGCGCAGATCGTCCGCAAGCTGGGCGCCGAGGTGCTGCTCGGCGACGACGCCGGGCTCAACCGGGACGCCAAGGACTTCGTCTTCGGCGGCGCCATGCTCCCCGTCTTCCTCCCGGCCCTGACCGACGGCTGCCTGGTGGTCACCCCCGGCGACCGCGTCGACCTGATCGTCGGCGCCCTCGCCGCGCACAGCGCCGGCGCCCCCTCCATAGCCGGTGTGCTCCTCACCTTGGACGAGCGCCCGGGGCCGGACATCCTGGCCCTCGCCGACCGGCTCGCCCCCGGCACCCCGGTGATCTCCGTGCCCGGCGGCTCCTTCCCGACCGCGGGCGAGCTGTTCGCCGTCGAGGGCAAGCTGGACGGCTCGTCGCCGCGCAAGGCGGAGACCGCCCTCGGCCTGTTCGAGCGGCACGTGAACACCGCCGAGCTCACCGAGCGCATCGCCGTCGCCCGCTCCGCCCGCGTCACCCCGATGATGTTCGAGCACGAGCTGATCGAGCGCTCCCGCTCCGCCCGCCGCCGGGTCGTCCTCCCCGAGGGCACCGAGGAGCGCGTCCTGCGCGCCGCCGACGTGCTGCTCCGCCGCGACGTCTGCGACCTCACCCTGCTGGGCGAGGAGGAGGCCATCCGCAAGCGCGCCGCCGAGCTGGGCATCGACCTGGGCGAGGCGCAGCTCATCGACCCGCAGAAGTCGCCGCTGCGCGAGCGCTTCGCCGAGATCTACGCGGCGGCCCGCGCCCACAAGGGCATGACCGTGGAGCTGGCCCACGACGTCGTCGCCGACGTGTCGTACTTCGGCACCCTGATGGTGCAGGAGGGACTGGCCGACGGCATGGTCTCCGGCGCGGTGCACTCCACGGCCGCCACCATCCGGCCCGCCTTCGAGATCATCAAGACCGCGCCGGGCGCGCAGATCGTCTCGTCGGTCTTCTTCATGTGCCTGGCCGACCGGGTCCTCGTCTACGGCGACTGCGCCGTCAACCCGGACCCGAACGCCGAGCAGCTCGCGGACATCGCCATCCAGTCCGCCGCGACCGCCACCCAGTTCGGCGTGGAGCCGCGGATCGCCATGCTGTCGTACTCCACCGGCACCTCCGGTTCCGGCGCGGACGTGGACAAGGTGCGCCGGGCGACCGAGCTGGTCCGCGAGCGCCGTCCCGACCTGCTGGTCGAGGGCCCGATCCAGTACGACGCGGCCGTGGACGCCGCCGTCGCCGCCACCAAGCTGCCCGGGTCCGAGGTGGCCGGCAAGGCGACCGTCCTCGTCTTCCCCGACCTCAACACGGGCAACAACACCTACAAGGCCGTGCAGCGGTCGGCCGGCGCGGTCGCCGTCGGCCCGGTGCTGCAGGGCCTGCGCAAGCCGGTCAACGACCTGTCCCGCGGCGCCCTCGTCCAGGACATCGTCAACACGGTCGCCATCACGGCCATCCAGGCCCAGGGCGACCAGCGCGGCGACCGCGTCGAGCCGTGACGCCCACCCCGTACCCCGACGTTCCCCCCACCACGGAAAGCCCCATGACTGCCAACGCCCAGGCCAACGCCCCCGCGACCCGCGTCCTCGTCCTCAACTCCGGCTCGTCCTCGCTGAAGTACCAGCTGCTGGACATGGCCGACGGTTCCCGGCTCGCCGTCGGGCTCGTCGAGCGCATCGGCGAGGACACCTCGCGGCTGGCCCACACCCCGCTGGCGACCGGCGGCACCAAGCGCGAGATCACCGAGCGGATCGCCGACCACACCGCCGCGCTCCAGGCCGTCGCCGCCGAGCTGGCCGCGGACGGGCTCGGCCTGGACTCCCCCGAGCTGGCCGCCATCGGCCACCGGGTGGTGCACGGCGGCAGCCAGTTCACCGAGCCCACGCTGGTCACCGACGAGGTGCTGGCGGAGATCGAGCGGCTGATCCCGGTCGCCCCGCTGCACAACCCGGCCAACGTCACCGGCATCCGCACGGCCCAGGCACTCCGCCCGGACCTGCCGCAGGTCGCGGTGTTCGACACGGCGTTCCACACGACGATGCCGGAGCACGCCGCGCGCTACGCGATCGACGTGGCGACCGCGGACGCGCACCGGGTGCGCCGCTACGGCTTCCACGGCACCTCGCACGCGTACGTCTCGCGGGAGACGGCGAAGCTGCTGGGCAAGGACCCGTCCGAGGTCAACGTGATCGTCCTGCACCTGGGCAACGGCGCGTCCGCGTCCGCCGTCCAGGGGGGCCGCTGCGTGGACACCTCCATGGGCCTCACCCCGCTGGAGGGCCTGGTCATGGGCACCCGTTCCGGTGACATCGACCCGGCGGTCATCTTCCACCTGGCCCGCAACGCCGGGATGTCGGTCGACGAGATCGACTCGCTCCTCAACAAGAAGAGCGGTCTGATCGGACTGTGCGGCGACAACGACATGCGCGAGATCCGCCGGCGGATCGACGAGGGCGACGAGGCGGCGCGGCTCGCGTTCGACATCTACGTGCACCGGCTGAAGAAGTACATCGGCGCCTACTACGCGGTGCTGGGCAAGGTCGACGCGATCGCCTTCACGGCGGGTGTGGGCGAGAACGCGGCGCCGGTGCGGGAGGCCGCGGTGGCCGGTCTGGAGGAGCTGGGCCTGGCCGTGGACGCGGAGCTCAACGCGCAGCGCGGGGAATCGGCGCGGCTGATCTCCCCGGACTACGCGCGGGTCGCCGTCGCGGTGGTGCCGACCGACGAGGAGCTGGAGATCGCCACTCAGGCGTACGCGCTGGTCAGCGCCTGAATCCCGGTGGAGCCGGGGGTTCCGCCCGCGGCCCGCTCCTGTCATTTCCCACAGCTCGAATATTCCGCTCCGAAACAAACCGATAGGATCCGCCTTATGCGCCGTTCCAAAATCGTCTGCACCCTGGGCCCCGCCGTCGACTCCTTCGAGCAGCTGAAGACGCTGATCGAGGCCGGTATGAACGTGGCCCGCTTCAACATGAGCCACGGCAGCCACTCGGAGCACGAGGAGCGGTACCACCGCCTCCGCAAGGCCGCCGAGGAGACCGGCCGCGCGGTCGGCGTCCTGGCCGACCTCCAGGGCCCGAAGATCCGCCTGGAGACCTTCGCGGACGGCCCGGTGGAGCTGGTGCGCGGTGACGAGTTCGTCATCACGACGGAGGACGTCGCCGGCGACAGGACGATCTGCGGCACCACCTACAAGGGTCTGCCGGGTGACGTGTCCAAGGGCGACCAGGTCCTGATCAACGACGGCAACGTCGAGCTGCGCGTGACCGAGGTCGACGGCCCGCGGGTCAAGACCATCGTCATCGAGGGCGGTGTCATCTCCGACCACAAGGGCATCAACCTGCCCGGCGCGGCCGTCAACGTCCCGGCGCTGTCCGAGAAGGACATCGAGGACCTGAAGTTCGCGCTCGCGATGGGCTGCGACATGGTCGCCCTGTCCTTCGTCCGCGACGCCAAGGACGTCCTCGACGTGCACCGCGTCATGGACGAGGTCGGCCGCCGCGTCCCGGTGATCGCCAAGGTCGAGAAGCCGCAGGCCGTCGAGAACATGCAGGAGGTCGTCATGGCCTTCGACGGTGTGATGGTGGCCCGTGGCGACCTGGCGGTGGAGTACCCGCTGGAGCGCGTCCCGATGGTGCAGAAGCGCCTCATCGAGATGTGCCGCCGCAACGCCAAGCCGGTGATCGTCGCGACCCAGATGATGGAGTCGATGATCACCAACTCCCGTCCGACCCGCGCCGAGGCGTCCGACGTCGCCAACGCGATCCTGGACGGCGCGGACGCGGTCATGCTGTCCGCCGAGTCCTCGGTCGGCGCCTACCCGATCGAGACCGTCAAGACGATGTCCCGCATCGTCGAGGCGGCCGAGCAGGAGCTGCTCTCCAAGGGCCTCCAGCCGCTCGTCCCGGGCAAGAAGCCGCGCACCCAGGGCGGTTCGGTGGCCCGCGCCGCCGCCGAGATCGCCGACTTCCTGGGCGGCAAGGCCCTCGTCGCCTTCACCAAGTCCGGTGACACCGCCCGCCGCCTGTCCCGCTACCGCGCGGCCCAGCCGATCCTGGCCTTCACCACCGACGCCGCCACCCGCAACCAGCTCGCCCTGAGCTGGGGCGTCGAGACGTACGTCGTCCCGCACGTCGACAACACCGACGCCATGGTCGACCTCGTCGACGCCGAACTCCTCAAGCTCAAGCGCTACAACGAGGGCGACACCATGATCATCACCGCCGGCTCCCCGCCCGGCGTCCCGGGCACGACCAACATGGTCCGCGTCCACCACCTGGGCCGCGAGAACTGACCTCGCCCCAACGCCCGACGGCCGTGGCCGCCACCCCTCCGGGGGCCGGCGGCCACGGCCGTTTCCGGGCGACGGGCACTGCTCACGCGAACGGGTCGCCCACCACCCCGCACAGCCGCACGAGCCCCGGCCCGTCCCCCTGCCCGCCGACCTTTGCGTAGACGGTGTACGCCCATCCCTGCCCGGCGGCACGGTCCCGCGCCCAGCCGAGCACCTCGTCGACGTCGCCGTCCGTCACCTCGTACTCGTGCGACTGCCGCGACCTGGTGTCCCAGAAGTACACCCGGTACACGGCCCGGTCCTCTTCCCAGACGATGTCCCTGGGATCCACGCGACGCGTCAGCATGCGCCCACCTTAGGGTCGGCGGCGTCTCGCGGCCCGCTCACTCCAGCAGCACGGTCTGTGTGTGGCCGTCGTCCAGGTTCCCCGGCTGGGGCGCGATGATCCGGCCCCGGATCACGCCGGTGTACCAGCCGGGAGCCGAGACCTGCTTCGCGCCGGCGAGGGGCGTGTAGAAGGTCGCCACCTTCCCCCCGCGAACGGTCTGTTCCCCGCTGCTGACAGCGACCAGAGCCTTCGGCCCTACGAGAGGGCCGCGCAGCAACTGTCCGTCGATGCGCACGGATACGGCCGGGTACGTGCCGGAGCAGGAGACGCGCGTCTTGAACAGGATCCGGCGGTCGGCGGCTCCGGAGGACCAGTGCGGGTTCTGCGGCCGTGCCGTGCAGTGCGCGCCGCCGCCCTCGAGCACCGCGGCGAGCGGAGCGGCCGGCGGGGTCGCCGCCGCGGGCGGCGGTACGGCCGACGCCAGCCCCATGGCGACGGCAGCCGCACCCGACAGGAACCACGGTCGACGGATCACCGGTCGCTTCTCCCCTCGCCGGAACGGACTCCCGGGCCCCGATATCCCGGTCGTTCCCGACGATGGCACACCGGTGATCAGCCACCGTGGGCCCGAGCGCGGGCCCGATGCGGGCTCGGCCGGCGGTCATTCGCCCCATTCCGGTACAGGCTGGGCGCGACGGACGGGACGGAACCGTTCCTCCCGGCCGCCGAGGAGCCTCGGCTCGAACGCGCGGCCGTGGGCGTACGCCCGGTCCCGTCAGGTGGACATTACGGATACACCCCGTCCGTCACGTAGACGTGCATGTTCGGGATGGTGAGGGTGCCGCCGAACTGGCCCGCCTGGCGGATCTTCACGTCGGTGAAGAAGATCGGGATGGGGAGCTTGAGACCCGGGATGAGCGGGGGCGGGTGTTCGGCGGTGTAGTCGGCGGCGAAGATCGGGAGGGTGCTGCCGAGGAGCTTGCCCTTCAGCTGCTCGGTGTACATCGTCACGCGGTCGCCGTCGACGGTCGAGACCTCGCCCGGGCCGGACTGGTGGTAGATCCGCTTCCGGTCGTTGACCAGGGCGTGCAGGTCGTCGATCGCCAGCTTGTCAGCGGTGAACTTGAGGACGGACTTCTTCTGTCCGCCCGCCGTGACGACCTCCTTGACCCCCTCGTAGGTGAGGCCGGTCAGCGTGAGCCGGTTCGCCTCCAGGTACCAGGGGTTGTCGGCGAAGGCGGCCTGTCCCTTGTCGGCCTGTCGTTTGGTGAGCGGGCAGGGGGGTGGCGTCTTCGCGGCCGACGCGCCGGGTGACGGGGTGCTCGACGGCGACGAGCCAGGGGTCGTGGTGGGCGTGGGGGTCGCGTCCGGGGATCCGTCCTTCGGGCCGGTGGAGGCGCCCGGGGAAGGGTCGGCGGTGGGGTGCGCCGGCTTCTTGCCCGCCGCTTCCTCCGTCTTCCTTCCGGCGCCGTCCGGAGTCTTTCCGGGTTTGGGCGTTGCGGAAGTGGCCGGAGGGGTGGGTGTGGTGTCCGTGGCGCCCGGTGACGGAGTGGCCTTCGGGCTCGGGGACTTCGTCGCCGTCGGGTCCGGTGACGGCGTCGGAGGCGTCGTGGGCAGGTCCGGTACGGGCGGCACCGGCAGCTTGCCCTCGCCCGGTACGGCCGGGTCCGGCGTCGGATCGGCGGTGGGCGTGGGAGCGGGCTTCCGCTTCCGGTTCGCGTCCGGGCCGTCCGTCCCGTCGTGGTCGGGCGCGCTCGTCGCCTTGTCCTTGTCCTTGCCCCCGTCCTCGCCCTTGTCCTTCTTCTTGCCCTTGTCCTTTTCCTTGCCGGCGTCCTCGTCCTCGTCCGCGTCCCCGCCCGCGCTCGTGCCGGGACTCGGCGTGGCCGTCGGTGAACCCGCCGTCGGAGAACCGGGCGTCGGCACGTCCGGCGTGGGCGTCCCGTCCGGCGCGGTCACGCAGAACGCGTCGCCGAACGGACTGGGCGCCCCCGGCTTGGCCGTGGCCAGCTGGGGCGTGAAGCCCATGCCCATGAGCACCGCGGTGGGCATGGCCGCCAGCGCGACCGCCTTCCCCGCGGGCATGTGCAGGCGCGCCAGCAGAGGTCTCCTGGGCGCGGCGTGGCGCGGACCGGAACTCGGGCGGTCGCGGTCGCGCGCGTCGTCGTCAGTCGCCACGGTGGCTCCTGTTCATTCCTTCACCAGCGACGGACCGGACGGGATCGGGAGGTCCGGCGGCTCCTCCTCCGAAACCTCCGGGGTCTCCGGCATCGGCTGGGCCGGCGCCCAGGCGACGGCGAGCGCGCCGCCCAGCATCGCCGGGATGATGCCGAGCAGGAACGCGCCGAAGTTGGAGACGACGAGCGAGACGATCCCGAGCAGGATGGCCGCGACCCCCGCGAAGACCCGGGAGTGCCGCTGGTACCACATGGTCAGTCCGAGGACGATGAGCAGGATCCCGATGATCAGCGAGCCGGCGCCCGCCGTGGTGGACAGCCGGATGCTCAGCTCGCCGAACTTCAGGGTCTGGTACGGGATGTACATGATCGGTACACCGGCGAGCATGGTCCACAGACCGGCCCAGAACGGGCGCTCACCCCGCCAGGTCCGGAACCTGCGGCGCAGGCCGCCCTTGTCGGCCGGCTGTGGTGGCGTCGTGTCGGCGCTCATGATGTACAGCTCCTCGGAACTGGCGGTTTGGTGCTGTGCGAGCCCTTCCGGGGCTCCGTTCCGTCACCCCGCTGCGGAGTGCGCGCGGCGCGGGTACGGGAGCCGGTGCGGTTCCCGTACCCGGCCGTCCCGGCGTGTTACTCGCCGACCTGGCACTTCTGTCCGCCCATGCCGACACTCATGTGGAGATCGGGGAGGGTGAACGAACCGGCCGACGTGGCCCATGCCTGCTGCTCCACGCCGTCGAAGTCGACCGTCTCGGCCTGCTGGGCGAAGGAGCCCGGAACCGACTTGGTCTTGTCGCCGGGGTTCTTGCCCGGACCCTGGGTCATGTGGTCCGACGAGACGCCGATGTCGATCTTGTTGAACTGGGCCTTCTTGACCTTCATCTCATTGGCGTCGAGATAGAGCTGCTTCGCCACGACCTTCGTGTCCCCGCCGCCCGCCTTCAGCTTGAGCCCCACCGCTCCGAAGGGCGTCGGGACGTTGACCGCCTGGCAGAGGTTGGTGATGTCGGCCCGGTTCATGCCGACGACCGCGACCGCCTTGTGGTCCTTCGCGTTCGGGTCGGTGTCCTCCATGGCGCCGTACTGGCCGAAGCCCTCGCCGTGGATGTGCTTGGCCGTGATCTGGAACTGCTGACCGGAAACCTGGAACGACGCCGCCAGCGCGCCCTGCGCGATCGCCATCGTGACCGCCGCCGCCGCGCCCACACTCGGGACCATGACGACCGCGAACCGCTTCCATCTGGTCCCACCGCGTGCCTGGGACTTCATGACTTGCCTCCTTCTCGGACGTACACCCCGAGCGGGCCGACGACCTGTGGCCCGGGGTGGGAGACGTGCTACGTCCTCGGGAAGCGGAGCGCCGTCGCATGCGGTGGCGTCCAACGCCAAGCCGCGACCGAAACACCGGCGATCACCCCCGAGCGACAACCACGTGGCCACGCGTGCGCGCAACCTCCGGGACAGGCCCCGTCGTTGGCGGCGGGGACCCCCCTGTCCCACGGCCGGCGGGCGGGCCGCCGGTCGCCCCGGTGGGGACCCAGCTCCCGGGCGCCGGCCGGATGCCGTGCCGCGGTGCTGGACCGGGTTGCGCCGATCGTGGTCGATTCCGGGGCGGGGCACAAGAGGTTCATTACTTGCGAGTAACGCGCGGACGTCCCCGAGGAGTCGGGGTCGCGACGAGCGGGCACGCGGCGTGAGCGGCGGCATGCCGGAAACATCACGGCATATACGGAAAAACCCGGGCGGAAGCCCGGGTTTCCCTTACCTCAAGTAACTACGGTCGCCTTTATAAAGATTTGATATACCGCGACCGATGTTTCCCCTGTGACAAGCGTGTGAACGAGGCGATCAGAACAGCGCCCGCGACAGCGCCGTCCGCGCCGCCGTCACCCGCGGGTCGTCCGGGCCGATGACCTCGAACAGCTCCAGCAGCCGGACCCGTGCCGCGTCGCGGTCCTCGCCGGCCGTCCGCCGGATGACGTCGATCAGCCGCCCGAACGCGTCCTCGACGTGCCCGCCGACCAGGTCGAGGTCGGCCGCCGCGATCTGCGTGGACACATCGCCCGGCGCGTCGGCCGCGGCCTTGCGCACCTGCTGGGCGTCCATGCCCTGGACCCGCTGCAGCAGCTCCGCCTGGGCCAGCCCCAGCTTGGCCTCGACGTTGCCCGGGTCGTCGGACAGCACGTTCTTGTACGCCTGGACGGCACCGCCCAGGTCCCCCTTGTCGAGGGCGTCGTGGGCCGCGCCCAGCGCCGCGTCGTGCGGCCCGGCCGGCCGCGCCGGCACCTCCGCCTCACCGGCACCCGGCGCCACGGGCACGCCGACGATCCCGAACTGCTGCTCGGCCACCTGCACGAGCTGGTCGAGCACCTGCCGGATCTGCGCCTCGGGCGCCGCGCCCTGGAACAGCGGCAGCGCCTGCCCGGCCACCACCGCGAAGACCGCGGGGATGGACTGGACGCCGAACTGCTGGAACAGCCGCTGGTTGGCCTCGACATCCACCTTGGCCAGCACGAACCGGCCCGCGTACTCCCCGGCCAGCCGCTCCAGCACCGGACCGAGCTGCTTGCAGGGCTCGCACCAGTCGGCCCAGAAGTCGATGACGACCGGCACCTCGGCCGACCGCTGGAGCACCTCGTGCTCGAACGACGCCTCGTCGACGTCGAGGACCAGACGCACCGCGCCCGCGGGCGCGCCGCCCTGGCGCGCCGCCTCGGCCCGCGCCTGCTCCGCCTTCTGCTTGGCTTCCCCGGCCGCCTTCACCGCGGCGAGGTCGACCACTCCACTCATGGACATGTTCCGTGGCTGCATGGGCCTATCCTCCCCCTTCCGCGCGGCGATCGGAAAAGTACGCAGCGGTACACAGCGAATTCGACGCCGGGTCCCCACCTGGCGTCCGTGGTTGTCGCTCACTCTTTCGCTACGACTCGTAGCGTAACTGGAACCCCATCGCCACGGCAGGGCGCCTTCCGTGATCTGCCTCATACCCGCGCGGCTACTCGGCGGTAAGGTCGCCCCTATGACGTCCGCCCCGCCCCCCGCACACCGCGCGAGCGGCCGCACGGGCCGCCCCCGCAGCGCCGAGGCCGACCGCGCGATCCTCGACGCGACGCGCGCCGCGCTGGTGGAACTCGGCTGGGGCAAGCTGACGATGGGCGACGTCGCCGCCCGCGCGGGGGTCGCCAAGACCACCCTCTACCGGCGCTGGGCCGGCAAGAACGCCCTTGTCGTCGACGCCGTCGCCGACCTCTTCGACGAGCACCTCGAACTCCCCGACCGGGGCAGCCTCCAGGCCGACATCGAGGGCGTCGTCCTCCGGTTCGCCGCCCTGCTCGACCGCCCCGAGACGAAGACGGCCCTCATGGCCGTCGTCGCGGAGTCGACCCGGGACGAGGTGCTGCGCGAACGCATCCGCTCGGCGATCGTCGACCGGCAGAAGATGCTCGTTCTTGTCGGTCGTGAGCGGGCTCAGGCCCGCGGCGAACTCCCCCGCGAGGACGAGCCGGCCGCCGCGGCGCGCACCGCGGACCTGATCTTCGACGTGATCGCGGGCGCGGTTGTACATCGGACGCTGGTGAGTGCGGAGCCGGTGGACGCGGAGTGGGCGCGGGGGTTCACGGCGTTGCTTATCGGGGGGTTGGCGGGCGCGGCTTCGCCGCGGTAGGGGTGCCCCGGTCCCGCCCTTTCACCGTTTCCCGGGGAGGACCCCGGACCTCCTGAAACCGCGCTCCGCGCGGTTGTCCTCAAACGCCGGACGGGCTGAATAGTGCGCCCGGGCGCATTATTCAGCCCGTCCGGCGTTTGAGGACGAGCGGCGAAGCCGCGACAAGGGGGTCTGGGGCGCAGCCCCAGGAAACGGCGAATGGGGGTGCCCCCTCTGGGGGAGGGACTGGGGCACCCTCACCCCTCCAAACACCCCCGCACCGCCGCCACCAGCCGCCCCGCCCGCTCGTCCCCCTCGCCGATCATGCGGTTGGCGACGTACCCGAAGCCGACGCCGAACTCGTCGTCGGCGAAGCCCAGGTGGCCGCCCGCGCCGTCGTGGCCGAAGCTGCGGGGGCCGAGCATGGGGACGACGGGGGGTGAGTCGAGGTGGAAGCCGACGCCCCAGCGGACGCCCAGGTCGGGGAAGCCGGACCAGGAGGCGCCGGAGGTCTGCGGGCGCAGGGCGGCGTCCACGGTCTCCTCGGTGAGCAGCCGGGGGCCGCCGTCGACGCCGGTGACCGCCGCCGCGTACATCGCGGCGAGGCCGCGGGCGGTGGAGACGGCGCCGGTGGCGGGGATCTCGGCGGTCAGGAAGTCCTTGGCGTTCCAGCCGCGCGGGTGGTCGAGCCCCGGGAAGACGAAGGCGCCGTTCATGGTGAGGATGCGCACGATCAGGTGGTCCGGGTCCGGGAGGACCGGCGGCTCGCCGTCGTACGCGAGCCGGGCGAGGCCCTCGTACTCGTCCTCGGGGATGCCGATCCAGGTGCGCAGCCCCAGGTCGTCGGCGACGGCGGAGCGGAAGTAGGCGCCGGGGGTGCGGCCGGTGATCCGCCGGATCAGCTCGCCGGCCAGCCAGCCGATGGTGTGGCCGTGGTACTCGTGCGCCGTGCCCGGCTCCCAGAGCGGCTTCTGCTCCTCCAGGGCGCGGACGACCGGGGTCCACGCGGTGATCTCCGCGAAGTCCGGGCTCGCGTCGAGGACGGGGAGGCCGGCTCGGTGGGCGAGGATCATGCGGGTGGTGATGCCCTCCTTGCCGTTCCGGGCGAACTCGGGCCAGTAGGCGGCGACGGGCGCGTCGAGGTCGAGCAGGCCCCGCTGGACGAGGAGGTGGACGCAGAGCGCGAGGACGCCCTTGGCGGCGGACATCACCGGGACGGCCGTGTCCGCCTCCCAGGGGCGGCCGGTGCGCTCGTCGGCGGTGCCGCCCCAGAGGTCCACGACCTTGCGGCCGCGGTGGAAGACGGTGACGGCCGCGCCCAGTTCGGTGGTCTCGGCGAAGTTCCGCGCGAAGGCGTCGGCGACGGCCTCGAAGCCCTCGTCCACATGTCCGTCGTACCGCATTGCCGTTCCCCCCGAGTCTCGTCCGCATCACGATCGATGCCCGGTCACCCTAACCGGAGGGGACCGGGCACCTCGACCGAATAACGGGGGTATCAGCAGGTCAGAAGCCTGCCGGCTCCGTGTACGTCCCCCACTCGTCCCGCAGCGCGTCGCAGATCTCGCCGAGCGTGGCCTCCGCGCGGACCGCCGCCAGCATGGGCTCGATCATGTTGGAGCCGTCGCGGGCCGCGGCCAGCATGGCGTTCAGGGCGGCCGTGACGGCGGCGTCGTCGCGGGCGGCCTTGCGGTCGGCCAGGACGCGGACCTGCTCGCGCTCCACCTCGTGGCTGACGCGGAGGATCTCCAGGTCGCCGGTGACCGAGCCCTCGTGGCAGTTGACGCCGACGACCCGCTTGTCGCCCTTCTCCAGCGCCTGCTGGTAGCGGAAGGCGCTCTCGGCGATCTCGCCGGTGAACCAGCCGTCCTCGATGCCGCGCAGGATGCCGGAGGTGATCGGACCGATGGGGTGCTTGCCGTCGGGGTGGGCGCGCAGGCCGCGCTCCTTGATCTGGTCGAAGATCTTCTCGGCGTCGGCCTCGATCCGGTCGGTGAGCTGCTCGACGTACCACGAACCGCCCAGCGGGTCCGCGACGTTGGCGACGCCCGTCTCCTCCATCAGCACCTGCTGCGTGCGCAGGGCGATCTCGGCGGCCTGCTCGCTGGGGAGCGCCAGGGTCTCGTCGAGGGCGTTGGTGTGCAGGGAGTTGGTGCCGCCGAGGACCGCCGCCAGGGCCTCCACCGCCGTGCGGACGACGTTGTTGTACGGCTGCTGCGCGGTGAGCGAGACGCCGGCGGTCTGGGTGTGGAAGCGCAGCCACTGGGCCTTGTCCGTCCTGGCGCCGTAGACCTCCTTCATCCAGCGGGCCCAGATCCGGCGGGCCGCGCGGAACTTGGCGATCTCCTCGAAGAAGTCGACGTGCGCGTCGAAGAAGAAGGACAGGCCGGGGGCGAAGGTGTCCACGTCCAGGCCGCGGGACAGGCCGAGTTCGACGTATCCGAAGCCGTCGGCGAGGGTGTACGCGAGCTCCTGCGCGGCCGTGGCCCCCGCCTCGCGGATGTGGTAGCCGGAGACGGAGAGCGGCTTGTAGGCGGGGATGGCGCGGGTGCAGTGCTCCATCAGGTCGCCGATCAGGCGCAGGTGCGGCTCGGGGCCGAACAGCCACTCCTTCTGGGCGATGTACTCCTTGAAGATGTCGGTCTGGAGCGTGCCGTTGAGGACGGCCGGGTCCACGCCCTGGCGTTCGGCGGCGACGAGGTACATGCAGAAGACCGGCACGGCCGGGCCGCTGATCGTCATGGAGGTGGTGACGTCGCCGAGCGGGATGTCCTTGAACAGGACCTCCATGTCGGCGGCCGAGTCGATGGCGACGCCGCAGTGGCCGACCTCGCCGAGCGAGCGGGGGTCGTCGGAGTCGCGGCCCATCAGGGTCGGCATGTCGAACGCGACCGAGAGGCCGCCGCCGCCCGCGGCCAGGATCATCTTGTAGCGCTCGTTGGTCTGCTCGGCGTTGCCGAAGCCGGCGAACTGGCGGATGGTCCAGGTGCGGCCCCGGTAGCCGGTGGGGTGCAGGCCGCGGGTGAAGGGGTACTCGCCGGGCCAGCCGATGCGCTCGAAGCCCTCGTAGGTGTCGCCGGGGCGGGGGCCGTAGACCGGGTCCACCGGGTCGCCGGACAGGGTGGTGAAGTCGGCGTCCCGCTTGCGCGCCGCGTCGTAACGGGCCTGCCAGCGACCGCGTCCCGCTTCGATGGATGCTGCGTCCATGGTGGTGCCGTCCGCCTCTCCGCGCTCCCGCGCGACCCCGCGCGGGTCTACGACCGCCGGGCGGCCCCCGTCGTCGCGGGCCGTCCCGGGGACGTCGAATTACTAGGACGTCCTAGTAAATCGTCGCGCAAGAAGGCCCCGGACACAAGGGGCGTCCGGGGCCGTTCGTTCTCGGGGCGCCGCCCCGCCGGGCGGGGGTCAGGCGACGGGCGACGGAGCGGGCGCCGCCTCGGCGAAGAGGGGCTCCAGCTCGCGGGTGACCTTGCGCTCGACGAAGAACGCGGCCGTCGGGATGGTGCCCGCCAGCAGGATCCAGGCCAGCCGGCCGAAGGGCCACTTGGCCTTGGAGCCCATGTCGAAGGCGACGACAAGGTAGACGACGAAGAGCCATCCGTGCGCGATCGCGACGACCCGCACGAGACCCGAGACGCCATCCATGTCCAGGCCGTATTTGGCGATCACACCAAGCGTGAGGAGGACCAGCAAAACGCCGGTTACGTACGCAAGGATGCGGTAACGGGTCAGCACGGCTCGTTTCATGCCCACGAGCGTAACCGCCCGCCGAACCCCGCTTGCACGGGGACCACGCCCACAGTTGGCTCTACGTGCTGTACCTGGTGGAGAAACCCCCGCCTAGCAGGGACTCCGCACTGACCCGCCCTTGAGGTTACTGTTCCGCATCACATTTCGTCCCGGAAATCCTCCGCCGCCACCCGCAGCGGCCGCAGGATCCGGAAGATCTCCGCGCACTCCTCCGCGTCGTACACGCCGAGCCCGAAGTCCATCGCCATCAGGTCCCGCGTCGCCGCCTCGACGACCTCGCGCCCCTTGTCGGTGATCGACGCGAGCGTGCCGCGCCCGTCCCGCGGGTTGGGGCGCTTGTCCACGAAACCGGCCGTGACGAGGCGGTCCACCGTGTTGGTCACCGACGTGGGGTGCACCATCAGCCGCTCCCCGATCTTGGACATCGGGAGCTCGCCGGCCTTGGAGAACGTGAGCAGCACCAGCGCCTCGTAGCGCGCGAACGTCAGCCCGTACGGCTTGACGACGGCGTCGACCTGGCCGAGCAGGATCTGGTGCGCCCGCATGATCGAGGTGATCGCGGCCATCGAGGGCACCGCGCCCCAGCGCCGCTCCCACAGTTCGTCGGCGCGGGCGATGGGGTCGAAGGGGAGGCTGAGCGGCTTGGACACGGCATGAGCCTATCGCCCGGCCCTCTTCCGGGCGCCGGCGTTCCGCTCTTCGGACGTCCTCTCCGGGGCGGGGCCGCGGACGGCGACGGCCTCCCCGGTCGTTCGGGACGAGGCCGTGCCGTCGTCGTCAGGACGCCAGGTGGCGTTCCACCGTCTCGACCTTGGCGGTGAGGCCGTCGGTGACGCCCTGCCGGATGTCCGCCTTCAGGACGAGGGAGACCCGGCCGCAGCGGGCCTCGACGGCCTGGACGGCGCGCTTGACGACGTCCATGACCTCGTCCCACTCGCCCTCCAGGGAGGTGAACATGGCGTCGGTGCGGTTCGGCAGGCCGGAGGCGCGGACGACGCGGACCGCTTCCGCGACGTACTCGCCGACGTCCTCACCGGCACCGATGGGGGTGACGGAAAAAGCGACGATCACGCGCCGACCACGCCTTCCTTGCGGGCCCGGGCGGCCATGACGCTCGCCTCGGCCTCGCGGCGGAGCTTGCGGTCCGCGAAGAAGCCGCCCAGCGGGAGGACGGAGAGGACGAAGTAGAGGACGGCGGTCTTGGTCTCCCACTTGGCCCGTTTCCAGGCGTCGACCCAGAAGATCACGTAGGTGATGAACAGGAAGCCGTGCACCATACCCATGGTCGGGACGGCGTTGAAGCTGGTGGTCCGCTTGAGGACCGCGCAGACGAGCAGCAGCAGGAACGACGTGGCCTCGGGCGCGGAGATCAGCCGGAGCCGGCGCAGAGCGGAGGCGGTCTTGAGGTCCACGGGTGAGCACCCTTTCCGTCGGGAGTGGCGGGACGGTCACGCACTGCAGCGATCTTGTGAGTGCGTTCACAAGTTCTGACCATTGTTGCAGTTACCGCCGACAGCCCCGGCTCCGGGTGGTGTTCGAACCCATACCAGGGGCCTTATCAGGGACGACTCCGGGGTCTCTCCGGGGCCGGGGGCCTGTCGGAGCGGCGCCGGCGCCCGCTAGCTTCGACGCGTGGCACAGTTTCGGCTCCAAGGGAGCAAAGTCCTCGCCGTCGACATGGCGGGCGACGCGGTCAAGGCCAAGAACGGGTCCATGGTCGCGTACGAGGGCGACATGACATTCAAGAAGATGACCGGTGGCGGTGACGGCCTGCGCGGCATGGTCACCCGCCGGCTCACGGGGGAACAGATGACGGTCATGGAGGTGAAGGGGCACGGCACCTGCTACTTCGCCGACCGGGCGAGCGAGATCAACCTGGTGAACCTCCAGGGCGAGACGCTGTACGTGGAGGCGAGCAATCTGCTCTGCACCGACTCGGCGCTGCGCACCGGCACGTCGTTCACCGGCCTGCGCGGGGCGTCCCAGGGCAACGGCCTGTTCACGACGACCGTGGAGGGCACCGGCCAGGCGGCGATCCTCTCGGACGGCACGGCGATCGTGCTGCGGGTGACACCGCAGACGCCGCTGTCGGTCGACCCGGGGGCGTACATCGCGCACACCGGCGGGCTCCGGCAGCACTTCCAGTCCGGCGTCAACTTCCGGACGTTCCTGGGCGAGGGGTCCGGCGAGGCGTTCCAGATCCGCTTCGAGGGCGACGGGCTGGTGTACGTGCAGCCGAGCGAGCGCACCACGTTCGGGGGTGACGTCTGATGCCGTTCCGTTCGTTGAACTCGCGGATGGTCGAGGCCCAGGTGATCCCGGGGCAGCGGCTGTTCAGCCAGCGCGGGGCGATGCTCGCGTACAAGGGGGACGTCTCCTTCACCCCCAGCATCACGGGCGGCCAGGGCGGCGTCATGGGGATGATCGGCCGCCGGATCGCCAACGAGGCCACGCCGCTGATGACGGTGGAGGGCAGCGGCACGGTGATGTTCGGGCACGGCGGTCACCACGTCCATGTGATCGAACTGACCGGTGACACCCTCTACGTGGAGGCGGACCGGCTGCTGGCGTTCGACGGTCCGCTCCAGCAGGGCACGATGTTCATGGGGTCGCAGGGCGGCGTGATGGGCATGGTGCGCGGCCAGGTGACGGGCCAGGGCCTGTTCACTACGACCCTCAAGGGTCATGGCGCCGTGGCGGTGATGGCGCACGGCGGCTTCATCGAGCTGCCGATCCGGCCGCAGCGGCCGGTGCACGTCGATCCCCAGGCGTATGTGGCGCACCGCGGTGATGTGCGCAACAAGCTGTCGACGGCGATCGGCTGGCGGGAGATGATCGGCCGCGGCTCGGGCGAGGCGTTCCAGCTCGAACTGTCGGGCACCGGCACCGTGTTCGTCCAGGCGTCCGAGGAGAAGCTGTGAACGGCCCCGTCATCCATGACGCGCACTCGCTGCCGGTCGACGACAACGTCAACCCCTACGCGTTCAGCGTGGACCTCGACGGCCAGTGGTTCCTGCAGAAGGGGAAGATGATCGCCTACTTCGGGCAGATCAGCTTCCACGGTATCGGCCACGGTCCGCTGGACCGGCTGATCCGGAGCAGCTTCCACTCGCCGCTGCACGCCGCGGACTGGGTGGTGGCCGAGGGGCGGGGCAGGATGCTGCTCGCGGACCGGTCGTTCGACGTGAACTCGTACGACCTGGAGGAGGGCAACCTGACCGTGCGGTCGGGGAATCTGCTGGCCTACCAGCCGACCCTGGCCCTCAAGCAGTCGATCATCCCGGGGTTCGTGACGCTCATCGGTACCGGGAAGTTCGTGGCCGCGTCCAACGGGCCGGTGGTCTTCGTGGAGCCGCCGATCCGGGTGGATCCGCAGGCGCTGGTCGGCTGGGCGGACTGCCCCGCGCCGTGCCACCACTACGACCACGGGTACATGCGCGGAGTGCTGGGCGGGGTGCGGATGTTCACCGGTCTCGGCGGGACGTCGGGCGAGGAGCACCAGTTCGAGTTCGTGGGCGCCGGCACGGTGCTGCTGCAGTCCAGTGAGCAGTTGATGGCCGAACAGCCCACGGGGGCGCCGCCGGACGAGGCGGGCGTGCCCTCGGGCGGGACGCCGTCGACGCATGGGAATCAGCCATCCGCTCCCCGGTTGCCCGGCCAGTTGGGAGACCTCCAGCGCCGCTTCGGGCTGTGAGCGGTACCCTGCGGAGTGTGACGTCGAACGCCTGACCTCCCGTTCCGGCCCCACATTCCAATTGGTTCGCTTTTCAACTTTCTTAGGTAGAATCTCACCATGGACACCGAGAACGGCACACGTTGGCTCAGCGATGAGGAACAGCGCACCTGGCGGGCCCACCTGGACGTCAGCCGACTGCTGATGCATCAGCTCGAACGGGACCTCCAGCCGTTCGGACTGACCAACAACGACTACGAGATCCTGGTCAACCTCTCCGAGTCGAAGGACCACCGGATGCGGATGAGCGACCTCGCCGCCGCGACCCTCCAGTCGAAGAGCCGCCTCTCGCACCAGATCACGCGGATGGAGAACGCGGGTCTCGTCCGCCGGGAGAACTGCGAGTCCGACCGGCGGGGGCTGTTCGCCGTCCTCACCGAACAGGGCTGGGAGACCATGCGGAAGGTGGCCCCGCACCATGTGGCGTCCGTCCGGCAGCACTTCATCGATCTGCTGTCGCCGGACGAGCTGAAGGCGCTGAGCTCCTCGCTGGCGCCGGTGGCGGAGCACCTGCGCGCCGCGCGGGGCAAGGGCTGACCCTCGGGACGCCACGGTCCGGCCGTCCGCTCCTCCGGCCGGAGGAGCGGACGGCCGGACTCCCGGGCTCCACGGCTCCGCGTCGGAAACGCACGGCCGGACCCCGCGCCCCGCGGCACAGCGCACGGCAGGACGGCCTCACGCCCCCGCCGTCAGCCCCGCCACCAGCTCGTCCGCCGCCGTGTACGGGTCCAGCGACCCGTCCAGCACCCGCGCCGCCAGGGCGCCCACGTCCCGGCCGCCGCGCAGGTCGCCGATCCGCGAGCGCAGCGCGGTGACCGCGATGCGCTCGATCTCGTGCGCCACCCGGGCCGCGCGCCGCTCCGCGAGGACGCCGTTCTCCTCCATCCAGGCCCGGTGCTTCTCCAGCGCCTCGACCACCTCGTCGGTGCCCTCGCCGCGGGCCGCCACCGTCTTGACGATCGGCGGCCGCCAGTCGCCGGGCTTGCGGGCCTCGCCCAGCCCCAGCATGTGGTTGAGCTCCCGGGCCGTCGCGTCCGCGCCGTCCCGGTCGGCCTTGTTGACCACGTAGACGTCGCCGATCTCCAGGATCCCGGCCTTCGCCGCCTGGATCCCGTCGCCCATGCCCGGGGCCAGCAGCACCACCGTCGTGTCGGCCTCGGAGGCGATGTCCACCTCGGACTGGCCCACGCCCACGGTCTCCACCAGCACCACGTCGCAGCCGGCCGCGTCCAGGACGCGGATCGCCTGCGGCGCGGCCCAGGAGAGGCCGCCCAGGTGCCCCCGGGTGGCCATCGAGCGGATGTACACCCCCGGGTCGGAGGCGTGCTCCGACATCCGCACCCGGTCGCCCAGCAGGGCGCCCCCGGAGAACGGCGAGGACGGGTCGACGGCCAGCACCCCCACCCGCTTGCCCCGCCGCCGGTAGGCGGAGACCAGGGCCGAGGTGGAGGTGGACTTGCCGACCCCGGGCGAGCCGGTGAGCCCGACGACGTAGGCCCCGCCGGCGAGCGGCGCCAGCGCCGCCATCACCTCGCGGAGCTGCGGGGACGCCCCCTCCACCAGCGAGATCAGCCGGGCGACGGCGCGCGGACCGCCGGCCCGGGCCTGCTCGACCAGCCTGGTCACGTCCGCCATCGCCGCTCCTTCCGCCGGGGTCCGTCGGGTCCCGGCCGTCACTTGCCCGGCACGCGGATGATCAGGGCGTCGCCCTGGCCGCCGCCGCCGCACAGCGCCGCGGCGCCGACCCCGCCGCCCCGCCGGCGCAGCTCCAGGGCGAGGTGGAGCACCGTGCGGGCGCCGGACATGCCGATGGGGTGGCCCAGCGCGATGGCGCCGCCGTTGACGTTCACCTTTTCCGGCGATACCCCCAGATCCTTGATTGACTGCACAAGAACCGCCGCGAAAGCCTCATTGATCTCGATCAGGTCCAGATCGTCGACCGTCAGCCCCTCCTTGGACAGGGCGTGCAGGATCGCGTTGGACGGCTGCGAGTGCAGCGAGTTGTCCGGACCGGCCACGTTGCCGTGGGCGCCGATCTCGGCGATCCACTCCAGGCCCAGCTCCTCGGCCTTGGCCTTGCTCATCACGACCACGGCCGCGGCGCCGTCGGAGATCTGCGAGGAGGTGCCGGCGGTGATGGTGCCGTCCTTGCTGAACGAGGGCTTGAGCTTGCCCAGCACCTCGACGGTGGTGTCGCCGCGGACGCCCTCGTCCTTGCTGAAGACCACCGGCTCGCCCTTGCGCTGCGGCACCGCGACCGGGGTGATCTCGGCGTCGAACAGGCCGTTCTTCTGCGCGGCGGCGGCCCGCTGGTGGGAGCGGGCGCCGATCTCGTCCTGGGCGGCGCGGCCGATGCCCAGCCGGGTGTTGTGCTTCTCCGTCGACTCGCCCATGGCGATGGCCTCGAACGGGTCGGTGAGTCCGTCGTGCGCCATGGAGTCGAGCATCTCGATCGCGCCGTACTTGTAGCCCTCGCGCGACTTGGGCAGCAGGTGCGGGGCGTTGGTCATCGACTCCTGGCCGCCGGCGACCACGATCTCGAACTCGCCCGCGCGGATGAGCTGGTCGGCCAGCGCGATGGCGTCGAGGCCGGAGAGGCACACCTTGTTGACGGTCAGTGCGGGGACGTTCATCGGGATGCCGCCGTGCACGGCCGCCTGGCGGGCGGGGATCTGCCCGGCGCCGGCCTGCAGCACCTGACCCATGATCACGTACTGCACCTGGTCGCCGCCGATGCCGGCCCGGTCGAGCGCGGCCTTGATGGCGAAACCGCCCAGTTCGGCCGCGGAGAAGGAGCGCAGGGAGCCGAGGAGGCGGCCCATGGGCGTCCGGGCGCCCGCGACGATCACTGACGTGGGGGCGGTCGAACCGTTCGTACCAGACATGGACGGTGCTCCTTCGGCGGAGGCGGTTAACGGTGGTTCTCGTCAATGTACTGAGCGGTACACCGGTCGGTCATCGGGCCGCGGGTGTGATCGCGCGCACGTTGCGTAACCGCTCCGCGCGGCGGTGCACTGGACCCATGCTGACGCGCATCGACCACATCGGGATCGCCTGCTCCGACCTCGACGCCACCGTCGACTTCTACCGTGCCACGTACGGCTTCGAGGTGTTCCACACGGAGGTCAACGAGGAACAGGGCGTACGCGAGGCCATGCTGAAGATCAATGAGACGTCGGACGGCGGCGCCTCCTACCTCCAGCTCCTGCAGCCGATCCGGGAGGACTCCCCGGTCGGCAAGTGGCTGGCGAAGAACGGCGAGGGCGTGCACCACATCGCCTTCGGCACGGCCGACGTCGACGCCGACGCCGCGGCCGTGCGGGACAAGGGCGTCCGCGTCCTCTACGACACCCCGCGCACCGGCTCCATGGGCTCGCGCATCACCTTCCTGCACCCCAAGGACTGCCACGGCGTGCTGACGGAACTGGTCACCTCGGCGCCCCGCCCGGCCGAGGAGCACTGACCCACACCTGCCCCGGCCGGTAGAGTGCAGGTTCGGCCGGGGTACGGGTGGGGTCCGGCCCAGGCTGTGCCGATGATCTGACACCATTTCTTCGGAAGGGCGGGCTCCGGGTTCCACCACCACGCACGGGGCCGGCCACCGACGCGACCAGGGGACGGATGGACCGCGCAGTGCGGGGCTACGAGCGCCAGGACAGCCAGCGGGCTGAAACCGACCACCTCTCGCAATTCGAGGCCGAGATGGAGCGGCTGAAGAAGGAGCGGGAGAAGGCGGTTCAGCACGCCGACGACCTCGGCTACCAGGTCGAGGTGTTGCGCGCCAAGCTGCACGAGGCGCGGCGCACGCTCGCGCACCGTCCCGCCTATGACGCGGCCGGGCTCGACTACCAGGCCGAACAACTGCTGCGCAACGCGCAGATCCAGGCCGACCAGCTGCGCGCGGACGCCGAGCGCGAGCTGCGCGAGGCGCGCGCCCAGACGCAGCGGCTGCTCCAGGAGCAGGCCGAGCGGCAGGCCCGCATGGAGGCCGAGCTGCACGCCGAGGCGGTGGCCCGCCGGCAGCGGCTGGACGAGGAGCTCAACGAGCGCCGCTCGACCGTCGAGTCGCACGTCAACGAGAACGTCGCCTGGGCCGAGCAGCTGCGCGCCCGGACGGAGGCGCAGGCCCGCCGGCTGCTGGACGAGTCCCGGGCCGAGGCCGAGCAGGCGCTGAGCGCCGCCCGCGCCGAGGCCGCGCGCCTCACCGAGCAGGCCCGCACCCGGCTGGGCGCCGCCGCCGAGGAGGCGCGGGCCGAAGCCGAAGCGATCCTGCGCCGGGCGCGCACGGACGCCGAGCGGCTGCTGACCGCCGCCTCCCAGCAGGCGCAGGAGGCCACCGACCACGCCGAGCGGCTGCGTACCGAGGCCGGCGGCGAGGCGGAGCAGGCCAGGACGGCCGCCGCCGAGCTGACCCGGGCCGCCGAGGAGCGGATGCGGGAGGCCGAGACGGCGCTGCGCGAGGCGCGGGCCGAGGCCGAGAAGGTCGTCTCCGAGGCCGGACAGGCCGCCGCGGCGCGGCTGTCCGAGGCCGAGACGGAGAACGAGCAGCGCACCCGGGCCGCGCGCGCCGAGATCACCCGGCTGGTCGGCGAGGCCACCAAGGAGGCCGAGGCGCTGCGGGCCGAGGCCCAGCAGCTGCGTGACGACGCGGCGGCGGAGGCCGAGCGGCTGCTGGCGGAGACGGCGGACAAGGCGCGCAGCGCCGCCGCCGAGGACTCGGCCGCCCAGCTGGCGAAGGCCGCGCGGACGGCCGAGGAGATGCTGTCCAAGGCGTCCGAGGACGCCCGGGCCACCACCAAGGCGGCGGCGGCCGAGGCCGAGCGCATCCGCAAGGAGGCGGAGGCCGAGGCGGAGCGGCTGCGGGCGCAGGCCGAGGAATCGGCCGAGCAGCTCAAGGGCGCCGCGAAGGACGACACCAAGGAGTACCGCGCCAAGACCGTCGAGCTCCAGGAGGAGGCGCGGCGGCTGCGCGGCGAGGCCGAGCAGCTGCGCGCGGACGCCGTCGCCGAGGCCGAGAAGGTACGGGCCGAGGCGCGCCGCGAGGCGCTGCAGCAGATCGAGGAGGCGGCGAAGACCGCCGAGGAGCTGCTGGCCAAGGCGAAGGACGACGCGGCCGAGACCCGGTCGGCGGCGACCGCCGAGGGCGAGCGGGTACGGGCCGAGGCGGCCGAGCGCGCCACCGGGCTGCGCAAGCAGGCCGAGGAGGCGCTGGAGCGCGCCCGGGCCGAGGCCGAGGAGATGGCCGAGGAGGCCGAGGACCACGCCGAGCGCACCCGTACCGAGGCCGCCGCGGCGGCGGAGAAGCTGCGCGCGGAGGCCGAGAAGGCCGCCGAGGCGCTGCGTGAGGACGCCGCCGAGGAGCTGACCCGGCTGCGGACCGAGGCCGAGGAGCGGGTCGAGGCCGCCGAGGAGGCGCTGCGCGAGGCGCGTACGGAGGCCGAGCGGCTGCGCAAGGAGGCGGCCGAGGAGACCGAGCGGCAGCGGACCGAGGCCGCGGAGCGGGCCCGGGCGCTGCGGGCGCAGGCCGAGGAGGACGCCGAGCGGCAGCGCGCGGAGGCCGCCGAGGAGGCGGCCGCGGCCCGCGCCGAGGGCCAGGAGACGGCGTCGCGGCTGCGTGCCGAGGCGGCCGAGGAGGCGGAGCGGCTGCGGTCGGAGGCCCAGGAGGCCGCCGACCGGATCCGGGCCGAGGCCAACGCGGCGGCGGAGCGGACGGCGGCGGAGGCCGCCGAAGAGCTGGCCGCCGCGCAGGAGGAGGCCGCCCGGCGCCGCCGTGAGGCGGAGGAGACGCTCGGCGACGCCCGTACGGAGGCGCAGGCCGAGCGCGAGGCGGCGCGCGAGCAGAGCGAGGAGCTGCTGGCCTCGGCGCGCAAGCGGGTCGCGGAGGCGCAGGAGGAGGCCCGGCGCCTGGTCGAGGAGGCCGAGGCGCGGGCCGCCGAGCTGGTGGCCGCGGCCGAGCAGACGGCCCAGCAGGTGCGGGAGTCCGTCGCGGGTCTGCACGAGCAGGCCGAGGAGGAGATCGCCGGGCTGCGGTCGGCCGCCGAGCACAGTGCCGAGCGGACGGTCACCGAGGCGCAGGAGGAGGCGGACCGGGTCCGCTCCGAGGCGTACGCCGAGCGCGAGAGCGCCCGGGAGGACGCGGTGCGGATCCGCGCCGAGGCCCAGTCGGCCTCGGAGGCGGCCCGGGAGCTGGCCGAGCGCACGGTCGAGGAGGCGATCGCCGAGGGCGAGCGCGTCGAGGCCGAGGCGGCGCGGGTGCTGGAGGAGGCCCGCGAGGCGGCGAACAAGCGCCGGTCGGACGCCGCCGAGCAGGCGGACGCGCTGATCGCGGAGGCGACGAGCGAGGCCGAGCGGCTGCGCGCGGACGCGGGCCGGGTGCTGGACGAGGCCGAGGAGGCCGCCGAGGCGGAGCGCGCCCAGGCGGCGTCCGACGCGGAGGCGCTGCGGACCGAGGCCCAGCGGGTCCTGGACGAGGCGCGGGACGCGGCCGACGCCCACCGGGTGGAGGCGGCGCAGCAGGCCGACGAGCTGGTCGCGATGGCGACGGCGGAGGCCGAGCGGCTGGTCTCGGACGCGTCGGCGAAGGCGCAGCAGATGCGTACCGACGCGTCGGACGCGCTGGCGTCGGCCGAGCAGGACGCGGCGCGCGCCCGGGCCGAGGCCCGTGAGGACGCGAACAAGATGCGGGCGGACGGCCGTGCGGAGGCCGAACGGATCGTCAACGAGGCGGCGGAGCTGACCTCTTCCGCGCAGGAGGACGCCGACCGCATCCTGGACGAGGCGCGCGCGGAGGCCGACAAGCGCCGCGCGGAGGCCGCGCGGCAGGCGGACGAGCTGGTCGCCGAGGCGACGGCCGAGGCCGAGCGGATGGCCGCCGAGGCCGCGCGCACGGTCGAGGAGGCCCGCGAGGCGGCGGAGGCGCACCGCGCGGAGACGGCGGCGGAGGCCGAGCGGACGCTGGCGGACGCCCAGGCCGAGGCCGAGCGGGTCCGGGCCGACGCGGCGGCGGCGCTGGAGCAGGCGCGTCAGGAGGCCGCCGAGACGGCGGACGAGGCGCGGGAGGCGGCGGCGCGGCGGCGCGCGGAGGCCGCGCGGCAGGCCGACGAGCTGGTCGCCGAGGCGACGGCCGAGGCCGAGCGGATGGCCGCCGAGGCGCGGGCCGCGCTGGCCGCGGCCCAGGAGAACGCCAACAGCACGCGCGCCGACTCGGCGAAGCTGAAGGCCGACGCGGTGCTGGAGGCCGAGCGGCTGCGCGCGGAGGCGCGCGAGGAGGCCGAGCGGACGGTCGACGAGGCGCGGGACGCGGCGGCCCAGCGGCGTACCGAGGCCGCCGAGCAGGCGGACGCGCTGATCGCCAAGGCCCAGGAGGAGGCGGTGAAGACCGCCGCCGCGGCCGAGGAGCAGGCGGACACCATGGTGGGCGTCGCCCGCCGGGAGGCCGAGCGGATCGTCGCGGAGGCCACCGGCGAGGGCAACGCGCTGGTGGAGCAGGCCCGTACGGACGCGGACACCCTGCTGGCCGAGGCCCGCGGGGACGCGACCGCCATAAGGGAGCGCGCCGAGGACCTGCGGGCGCGGATCGAGGCCGAGGTCGAGGAGCTGCACGACCGGGCGCGGCGGGAGTCCGCGGAGGCCATGCAGTCGGCCGGCGAGCGCTGCGACAAGCTCGTCGCGGCGGCCACCGAGCAGTTGGCGGAGGCCGAGGCCAAGGCGAAGCAGCTGGTGTCGGACGCCGGCGGCGAGGCCAACAAGGTCCGCGTCGCCGCGGTGAAGAAGGCCGAGGGCCTGCTGAAGGAGGCCGAGCAGAAGCGGAACGCCGCCGTGCGCGAGGCGGAGCGGCTGCGCACCGAGGCCGTACGCGAGGCGGAGCGCCTGCGCACCGAGGCCGAGGAGGAGGCGCGGCGCCTGGTCGAGGAGGGCCGGGCGGAGTTGGAGGCGCTGGTTCGGCGCCGCAAGGACATCAACGCGGAGATTTCCCGTGTCCAGGACGTGTTGGAGGCGTTGGAATCATTTGAGTCCCCCGGGGCAAGCGGCTCCAAGGAGGGCGGGGTGAAGGCGGCGGCGGGAGCCGGCGCAACTCGTTCGGGTGGCAAGCAGAGTCAGAAGTAAGCCACTCATTCGAGGGGACAATTCCCCAATCCGCCAACCGAGTACGAGGATCTGCTCCATGCGACGCCGCTCACCGCCCTAGGATTCCCTTATCACCTCACCGGTCTCTTTCGACAGGAACCCCATGAGCGACACTTCCTCCCCCTTCGGCTTCGAGCTCGTGCGGCGTGGATACGACCGCGGCCAGGTGGACGACCGCATTACCAAGCTCGTCGCCGACCGTGACAGCGCACTGGCCCGGATCACCTCTCTGGAAAAGCGCATCGAGGAGCTGCACCTCGAAACGCAGAACGCTCAGGCCCAGATCAATGACGCGGAACCGTCGTACGCGGGGCTCGGGGCGCGGGTCGAGAAGATCCTCCGGCTGGCCGAGGAAGAGGCCAAGGACCTGCGCGAGGAGGCCCGCCGGGCGGCGGAGCAGCACCGGGAGCTGGCGGAGTCGGCGGCGCAGCAAGTCCGCAACGACGCCGAGGCGTTCGCCGCCGACCGGAAGGCGAAGGCGGAGGACGAGGGCGCCCGGATCGTCGAGAAGGCCAAGGGGGACGCGGCGACGCTGCGGGCCGAGGCGCAGAAGGACGCGCAGTCCAAGCGCGAGGAGGCGGACGCCCTCTTCGAGGAGACGCGTGCCAAGGCGGCCCAGGCGGCGGCCGATTTCGAGACCAACCTGGCCAAGCGCCGCGAGCAGTCCGAGCGGGACCTCGCCTCCCGGCAGGCGAAGGCGGAGAAGCGGCTCGCGGAGATCGAGCACCGCGCGGAGCAGCTGCGGCTGGAGGCCGAGAAGCTGCGGACGGACGCGGAGCGCCGGGCGCGCCAGACGGTGGAGACCGCGCAGCGCCAGGCCGAGGACATCGTGGCCGACGCCAACGCCAAGGCGGACCGCATCCGCAGCGAGTCCGAGCGCGAGCTGGCGGCGCTGACCAACCGCCGCGACAGCATCAACGCCCAGCTCACCAACGTCCGCGAGATGCTGGCCACGCTGACCGGCGCCGCGGTGGCCGCGGCCGGTGTGCCCGGTGACGACGAGCCGATCTCGCGCGGCGTCCCGGCCCAGCAGAGCCGCTGAACCGCGGCGGTTCACCGGCGGCGAGAGCGGCCGCGCGGCGGCGGGGGACCCGCACGAGGGCGGTACGGCGGATCCGCGCGTCAGCGGCACAGAGCGGCACCACAGCGACAACGCACCACGGCGGCAACGCCGCACCGCGACAACGCATCACAGCGACAACAGCAGTACCCAGCACCACATTCGTTCGGGGGATCCCGCGCTCAGCGCGTCGTGGCCGTCCGAGGATCCGGCGGCGGCTTACGGCGCGCTGACGTGTCCCGCGCGCCCTCGCCCCCGCGAACGGCGTCCTTCCGGTGGCGGGGCCCCCGGCACGCCCGTACCGTGAATGAATGATCGAGCTGGAGGGTCTGACCAAGCGCTACGGCGACAAGCTCGCCGTCGATCACCTCACCTGCACCGTGCGCCCCGGAATCGTCACCGGCTTCCTCGGTCCCAATGGCGCGGGCAAGTCGACGACGATGCGCATGATGCTGGACCTCGACAACCCCACCAGCGGCACGGTGCGCATCGACGGCCGGCACTACCGCGAACTGCGCGACCCCCTGCGGACGGTGGGCGCCCTGCTGGACGCCAAGGCGATCCACGGCGGTCGCAGCGCCTACAACCACCTGCTGTGCCTGGCGCAGAGCAACGGCATCCCGGCCACGCGGGTGCGCGAGGTGCTGGACACGGTGGGCCTGACGTCGGTGGCGCGCAAACGGGCCAAGGGGTTCTCGCTCGGCATGGGCCAGCGGCTGGGCATCGCCGCGGCGCTCCTCGGCGACCCGCGCATCCTGATGTTCGACGAACCCGTCAACGGCCTGGACCCGGAGGGCATCCACTGGATCAGGACGCTGATGAAGGGGCTGGCCGCGCAGGGCCGGACGGTGTTCGTCTCCTCGCACCTGATGAGCGAGATGGCGCTCACCGCCGAGCACTTGATCGTCATCGGCCAGGGCCGGCTGCTCGCCGACACCTCCATGGCGGACTTCATCGCGCGGAACTCGAAGTCGTTCGTGCGGATGCGCTCGCCGGAGCACGAGCGGCTGCGGGACGTGCTCTCGGGCGCCGGGATCACGGCCGCGCCGGGCCCGGAGGGCGGGCTGGACGTGACCGGGGAGGACGCGGCCCACCTGGGCGAACTGGCGGCGCGGCACGGGATCACGCTGCACGAACTCAGCCCGCAGCGGGCCTCGCTGGAGGAGGCGTTCATGCGGCTGACGGCCGCGTCCGTGGAGTACCACGCGCGCGCGGGGGACGACGCGCCGCCGGACGCCGGGGTGCCCGGCGAGCCGCCGGAGGGGCGGCCGGGCTGGGGCGCGGACTGGCGCGGGAAGGAATCCTGATCATGGCGGTGACGGCACAGGTCCTGCGATCGGAATGGACGAAGATCAAATCCGTGCGCTCCACGGTGTGGACGCTGGGCACCGGCGTGGTGGTCACCGTCGCGCTCGGCGCGCTGATCAGCGCACTCGCGAAAAACGACTACGAAAACCTCTCCCCGAGGGACCGGTTCACCTTCGACCCGACATTCATCAGTTTCGCGGGGATGGGACTCGGCCAGCTCGCATTGATCGTTTTCGGGGTATTGGTGGTCGCCAATGAATACAGCACCGGAATGATCCGCACATCGCTGGCGGCGGTTCCGCAACGCGGCGTCTTCCTGTTCGGCAAGATCGCAATTGCGACGGCGCTCGCGCTGGTCGTGGGCATGATCACCAGCTTTCTCACCTTTTTCGTCGGACAGGCGATGCTGGGCGACCGCGGCGCGCACCTGGGCGACCCGGGCGTCCTCCGCGCGGTCGTCGGCGGCGGGCTCTACATGACGCTGATCACGATGTTCTCGATGGGGGTGGCGGCGATGCTGCGCAGCCCCATGCTCTCGCTCGGCGTCCTGATGCCGTTCTTCTTCCTGATCTCCAGCATCCTGGCGAACGTCTCGGCCACGAAGAAGGTCGGCGAGTACCTGCCCGACAAGGCAGGGCAGAAGGTGATGCAGGTCGTGCTGGTGGACGACGACGCGCCGTACGGGCCCTGGGGAGGCTTCGCGATCATGGTGCTGTGGGTGGTCGCGGCTCTGGTGGGCGGGTACGCCGTGCTGAAGAAGCGCGACGCGTAGCCCGCCGATGCGCCGCCGGTCGCTGCGCGCGCTGGGACTGGACGCCGTCCCGTTCCGGCACCCCCTGGAGTACCCGGGCCGCCCGGCCCCGGAGCCGTGCCTGCTGCTGGAGACGGAACTGCTGCCGCTGCGCGCCGTGCCGGGACGGCCGCTCGGGGCGTGGCCGGTGGCCGACGGGGACACATGGGCCCGGGACGGCACCGGGCGCGCGCTGGACACCCTCCTCACCGCCCTCGGCCGGCTCACCACCGGCCACCGGCACCCCGTCCTCGCCGTGGGCTCCAACGCCTCCCCCGCCCAGATGTGCCACAAGCTGGCCGCACACGGCCTGCCGGCCGCCGTGCCCATGGTCCCGGTGACCGTCCGCGGCATCGGCGTCGGCTGCTCCGCCCACATCGGGCGCGCCGGGTACGTGGCCGCCGCGCCGTACGCCGACCCGGCCGCCGAGCGGCGGCTGGTGGTGAGCTGGCTGGACCCGGACCAACTGGCCGCCGTGGACGCCTCCGAGCTGCACTACCGGCGCGTCCTGCTGCCCGGCACGGCGTTCCCCATGACCCTGCCCTCCGGCGACCCGCTGGGCGGCGCCTACCTCTACGTCTCCCGGCACGGCGTGCTGCTGGACCCGGCCACCGGCCGCCCGCGCCCCGGCGCGGAGGACCAGGGCACGCTGCTCTCCGCGCTGCTGCGCTCCTCGAAGCGCCTGCGCACCCTGCTCGGGCCCGACCCGCTCGCCTGGACCGAGCGGGCGCGCGCCGAGGAGGCGGTACGGGCGGAGGGTGCCCGGATCTTCCGCGAGGAGGGCTGGATCCACCCGGAAGGTGATCTTCCGTCGGGTTCCGGGACGATCGACCTCCGCCATGCCGACCTGACCCCTTGACAACGCGGGTCCCCCTCCCCCGGCATGCAATGGAACCGTCAGCCTCTCGTTATCCTCCTAACCCGAACGGGGGCACACGCCCCGACCATCTCGCGAGGGGCGGAGAATGATCGAGGCAGTCGGCCTGACGAAGCGCTACGGCGCCAAGACGGCCGTGCACAACCTGAACTTCCGGGTGAGGCCGGGGGCCGTCACCGGCTTCCTGGGCCCCAACGGCTCCGGCAAGTCCACGACCATGCGCATGATCCTGGGCCTGGACACGCCGACCGCCGGCCGGGTCACCATCGGTGGCCGCCCCTACCGGGAACTGCCCAACGCCGCTCGCCAGGTCGGCGCGCTGATCGACGCCAAGGCCGTGCACGGCGGGCGCAGCGCCTACAACCACCTGCTGTCCCTCGCCCAGCTCGCCGGCATCCCGCGCTCCCGGGTGGACGAGGTGCTGGGCGTGGTGGGTCTGCACGGCGTGGCCAAGCAGCGCTCCCGCGGCTTCTCGCTCGGCATGGGCCAGCGGCTCGGCATCGCGGCGGCGCTCCTCGGCGACCCGCAGGTGCTGCTGTTCGACGAGCCCGTCAACGGCCTCGACCCCGAGGGCATCCTCTGGGTCCGCAACCTGATGAAGCGGCTGGCCGCCGAGGGCCGGACGGTGTTCGTCTCCTCGCACCTGATGAGCGAGATGGCGCTCACCGCCGACCACCTGATCGTCATCGGCCGCGGGCAGCTGCTCGCGGACATGAGCGTCCAGGACTTCATCGCCGCCAACTCGGCCGGCTTCGCCCGCGTCCGCACCCCCGACACCGAGCCGGAGAAGCGCGAGAAGCTCACCGCCGCGCTGGTCGAGGCGGGCGGCCAGGTGCTCCCCGAGCCCGACGGCGCGCTGCGCGTCACCGGCCTGGAGCTGCCCCGGATCAGCGACGTCGCCCACGACCACGACGTCCGCCTCTGGGAGCTCTCCCCGCACCAGGCGTCCCTGGAGGAGGCGTACATGCGGATGACGCAGGGCGCCGTCGACTACCGGTCGACCCACGACGCCCGGGCCGGTTTCCAGCCGCCGGCGGCCCCCGGTTACGGGATGCCCGGCGGGCCCGGCGCGCCGGTGCCCCAGGGGTGGAGCGGGCCGGCCGGCTACCCGGTGCTGCCGGGCGAGCAGCCCAACCCGTACGCCCAGCAGCAGCCCGCGGCGGCCCCGCAGGCACCGGAGGCACCCCGGCCCCCGCAGCACCTCGCGGCCCCCGCCGCCCCGCCGCAGCCGCCGGCCGGCGCACCCGCGGCGGCCCCGGCCCCCGCAGCACCCTCAGCCCCGTCAGCACCCGCCGACCTGACCAAGCGCGACACCGAGGACGCCCGATGACCACCCCGACGACCCCTCAGCACCCCGCGCCCCCGCAGGGCGCGCCGCAGCACGCGCAGCCGTACTGGCCCGGTCAGGCGGGCCCCGGCGGGCCGGGCGGCTATGTCTCGCCGGTCCCGGTGCGCGCGGCGCACCTCGGGGACGCCGTCGTCGCCGAGTGGACGAAGATCCGGAGCCTGCGGTCCACGATGTGGACGCTGGGCACGATGCTGGTGCTCGTCGTCGGCCTCGGCCTGACGCTGTCGCTGGTCGCCTCCGCCTCGGACAAGCTCGCCAGCGGTGAGGACATGCTGGGCCTGGGCGCCGTCGGCGTACTGCTCGGCATGATCCCGGTGCTCACCCTGGGCGTGCTGACCATCTCCTCCGAGTACGGCACCGGGCTCGTCCGCACCACTCTCACCGCCTGCCCCAGCCGCTCCCGGGTGCTGACGGCGAAGGCGATCGTCTTCGGCTCCCTGTCCTTTGTGACGACGCTGATCGCGACGCTCCTCGTCGCCATGATCAGTGCCGCCCTGCTGAGCGACCAGGTCACCGAGGACCCGACCGCGGGCCAGTGGTTCAAGGCGACCGTCGGCGTCAGCCTCTACGTGGCGCTGGCCGGGCTGCTGGCGCTGGCCGTCGGCACCCTGCTGCGGCACTCCGCCGGGGCGATCACCGGCATGCTGGGCCTGGTGCTGCTGCCGCCGCTGCTGTCCCTGTTCCTCCAGGCCGACGCCGTCAAGGACATCGGCGAGGTGCTCGCCAAGTACTCGATCCCCATGCAGCTGTTCACCCTCTACGGGGCGAACGTGGACGGCGGCCCGTCCGGTTGGGAGCCGCTGTGGATCATGCTCGCGCTGACCGCCGCCGCCACGGCCGGCGCCCACCTGGTGCTGAACAAGCGCGACGCCTGACGGCAGTCGAGACGAGCGGTACTCAGTACCGCGGCGCGTTACGGGACCGCTGGAGCCGCGCGCTCCGGCGGTCCCGCGCGTTCCAGCAGGACTTGTGCCAGTGCCGGCGGTCCTCGACCCCGGCGCCGTACTGCGGCCACACCACCAAGTGCGGGACCCCGGGCGGGATCTCCTGGTCGCAGCCGGGGCAGCGGTAGCGCTTGCCCGCCGAACTCCCGCCGACCATGCGGACCGACCAGTCCTCGCCCTGCCAGCTCTCCGTCTGCTCCAGGCCGTAGCGCGTCCCGCCGCCCTCGTACCGGTCGGACTCGGCGGCTTGGCTGGCGGCGCCGCCTCGGGGGCGGTTTCGGCGCGGGGACACGGGTCACCTCGGAGGTCGGACGAGCTACGGGCTGTGACCAGGGTACGCGGGACGGTCACCACCCCGGCCGGACGTACCCCAGCCCTACCCGGCCACCCTCTCCGATCATCATGAAAACTTCCTGAGCGCCCGTACCTCGTGGCACGTGTCGGGCGTTATTGCCACCGGGGGGTCGGGTCGGTCGCGCAGGAAGGTGCACGAGATGCGCGTTGGAGCGTTCGTCCTGGCCGCCCAGTTCCCGGGCCAGGGTCACGGAGAGGCGCTGTACCGGGCGGTGCGGACGGCCGAGGTCGCCGAGGAGGCCGGGCTCGACGCGGTCTGGCTGGCCGAGCACCACTTCGTCCCGTACGGCGTCTGCCCCTCGGCGGTGACGCTGGCCGGGCTGCTCCTGGGCCGCACCCGGCGGATCCGGGTGGGCACGGCGGTGAGCGTCCTGCCCACCACCCACCCCGTGACCCTCGGGGAGCAGACGGCGGTGCTGCACATCGCCTCGGGCGGCCGGTTCACCCTCGGGGTGGGCCGCGGTGGGCCCTGGGTGGACCTGGAAGTGTTCAACGCGGGCGTCCAGGCTTACGAAGAAGCGTTTCCGGAATCCCTCGAACTGCTGATGCGCTGGCTGCGCGAACCCCGCGTCGGCGCTTCGGGCAAACGATTCTCCTTCCGCGAGGTGCCGGTGGTGCCGCGCCCGGACGAACTGCTCGACCGGCCCGGTCCGCCGGTGCTGGTCGCCTGCACCTCGCCCGCCGGCGTCCGGCTGGCCGCCCGGCACGGGCTGCCCATGCTGCTCGGCATGCACAGCACCGACGAGGAGAAGGCCGAAATGGTGTCCCTGTGGCGCAAGTGCGCCCTGGAATCCGGGAGTTCCCCGGAGCACGTGGCGACCGCCGGGCACGTCGCGGCGGGCGTGGTGCAGGTGGCGGACCGGCGCCAGGAGGCGGCGGAGACCCTGCTGAAGGCGATGCCCGGCTGGCTGCGCCAGGGCCTCGGCGCGCACGTCACCGTCGACGGCCGGGAACGCCGGATGCGGGACCCGCTCGCGTACACGGAGCTGCTCTGCTCCCTCCACCCGGTCGGCTCGCCCCGGCTGTGCGCCGACCGCCTCGCGGCCACGGCGGAACGGACCGGGATCCGCGGCTTCGCGCTGCTGGCCGAGGGATCGGGGGACCTCGCGGCGACCGAGGAGAACCTGCGCAGGCTCGGCGCGGAGGTACTGCCGCTGATCCGCTGAGAACGGTGACGGTCTTTGGCCGTTTCCCACGGGGCGCGCGGACGCGTGCGCGCCACACGGCGGGCCGCCCCCGGCGCGCGGCACGTCGTCGGCGCCGCGCACCGCGGTGACCGCCCCCGCTCCCCGGCCACAGGTTCCGGGGAGCCGCCGCCCCCGTACCGTCCCGCGCCCCCGCGCGCGGAGCGGCGGCGGCGCCGGTTCAGCAGTCGCGCAGCTCCGGGGACTGGTTGAGGAGCTGCCCGCGGACGGACGTGAAGCGGGCCAGCCGCTCGTCGGCCGAGGGGTCGAGCGGGAAGACGGCGACCCGGTGGCAGTTCTGGAACGCCAGCCGGACCCCGAAGTGCCGCTGGAGCGCTCCGCGGATCGCGTCGCTCGCCAGGGCGCGCAGCAGCTGACCGCGCGCCTGCTCGTCCGGCGGCGGCGTCCGGTTGTCGGCGAACTCGCCGCCTTCGACCTCGAGCCGGGTCACCAGCGAGCTGATCATCTCCCAGGCGTAGGGCAGGGAGTTCCGGACGCAGTCGACGAATGCCTCTTCGTCGACCTCGCCTCGCTCGGCCTGTTCGAGGAGGGCCGGTGAGACGTCGAGCGACATGAGTTCTCCTCTCGCGGACCCCGCCGGGCGGGGTCCTGGGGTGGGCGAGCGGACGACGACGCCCTGTGCCCGTACGACGACCGCCCGCTTCAACGGTAATCCGGCCACTGCTGCCCCACCAGGAGAACGCACCTACAACTGGCCACCGGCGAACGGGCCCATCCAGGGCGAATCGCGTCCGGTGCCGGGAGTCGAGTAGCGTGGCTCACCATGCGTCTCGTCATCGCCCGTTGCTCCGTGGACTACGCCGGCCGGCTCACCGCCCACCTGCCGTCCGCCCCCCGTCTCATCCTCGTCAAGGCCGACGGCAGTGTCTCGATCCACGCGGACGACCGGGCCTACAAGCCCCTCAACTGGATGTCCCCGCCGTGCACCCTCAAGGAGGGCGACGGCAGTGTCTGGACGGTGATCAACAAGGCGGGCGAGAAGCTCATCATCACCATGGAGGAGGTCCTCCACGACTCCTCGCACGAGCTGGGCGTCGACCCGGGCCTCATCAAGGACGGCGTGGAAGCGCACCTTCAGGAGCTCCTCGCGGACCGCATCGAGACCCTCGGCGAGGGCTACACCCTGATCCGCCGCGAATACCCGACGGCGATCGGCCCGGTCGACATCCTCTGCCGCGACGCCGACGGTCAGACGGTCGCCGTCGAACTCAAGCGCCGCGGCGAGATCGACGGCGTCGAACAGCTCACCCGCTACCTCGAACTCCTCAACCGCGACCCGCACCTGGCACCGGTACGCGGCATCTTCGCCGCCCAGGAGATCAAGCCGCAGGCTCGTGTCCTCGCGACGGACCGGGGGATCGGGTGCGTCGTGCTCGACTACGACGCGCTGCGGGGGATCGAGGACGACAAGCTGCGGCTGTTCTGAGGGGCCCCGGGGGCTCCGCCCCCGCACCCCCGAAGCGCCCTTCGGGCGCTGTCCTCAAACGCCGGACGGGCTGGAGCGGGCGCCCTCTTCAGCCCGTCCGGCGTTTGAGGACGAGCGGCGAAGCCGCGAAAAGGGGGTCTGGGGCGCAGCCCCAGGAAACGGCGAAAGGGCGGGACTGGGGCACCCCCACCCCGGTCAGCTACTCGGCTTGACCGTCCCCGACCCCGCCGAGTCACCCCCGCCGGCAGGCGGAGTCGGCTTCTGCGTCACCGGCGGCTCCGTCTTCGGCGTATCCGTCGGCTCACTCGGAGTGGTCGGAGGCTGAGTCTTGGTCGACTCACCGCCCCCCGGCGTACGAGTGGGCCCAGTCGAGTGCCCACCACCAGGCGTCCGGGTGGGCGACGGCGAGTCATCGGGCGAAGCGGTGCCCGACGGCGACGGCGAGGTGCTCCCGGACGGCGTCCCCGACGGCGCCCCACTCGGCCCCTGCGTACCGACCCGCTCCGACGCGCCACCCCGCCCCCGCATCGGGGCGGGCCCACCCCCACCCCCCACCGGATGGTCGGCGGTCAGATCGGGCTCCCCGTCCTGCTGGGAAGCGGACCGGTCCGGCTTGACCGCGTCCTGATCACCGCCACCCGACTCGCCGCCCCCGGCGGACGTCCCGAGCGACACGACGGTGCCGAGCACGGCGGCGAGCACCACGCCGGCCCCGGCGGCGGCCAGGTTGCGGCGCCCGCCGCCGGCCATCAGCTTCTGCACCCACGCCTGCGGCCGGCCGCCCCGCTTGCCGCCCGCCGGGGGCGCACCGGCGCCCGTCCCGGCGCGCGGCGCGGGAACGCGGTTGATGGCCGCGGTGGCGACGCGGTCCGGGTCGGTGGTGAAGGGCGCGGGCCCGGCCGGCGGCGCCGCGGACTGCTCGCTGCGGGCCGCCGGGACCTCCTCGCCCGCGGACCCGCGGGGGCCGCCGGCCGGCGCGGCGGGCGGCCGGACGGCGGGACCGCCGGGCCGTCCGACGGGCGTGGGGGCGGGCGCCGGCCGGGACCGGTCGGCGACCAGGGCGAGCGCCCGCCGGCTCGCGACGGCGCCGCGCTTGTCGGCGAGCACCCCGCGCAGCCCGGTGGACGCCTCCAGTTCGGCGCGCGCCCGGCCCAGGTTCCCGGTGCACAGCGCGAGAACGCCCAACTCATGGTGGAAATACGCTTCTTCGCCCACTTCGCCGGCCAGTCGCGCGGCCTCCTGTCCATGCCGGAGCCCGCGCTCCCAGGCGCTCCAGTGCAGGGCGCCCGCGAACGCCGGCGCGGCCGTGCGGGCCAGCAGGACGGCGGCGGCCGGGTGGCCGGGCGCGCCGGAGGTGACCAGGGCGGCGAGCGCGGCGAGGACGACGTCCGCCTCGGCGGCGATGCGCTCGGGGGTGACGGAGGGGTGCCCGGCCCACCAGGCGTAGTGCCGGGCGGCGGCCAGGACGCGCTCGGCGGCGCCCTCGGACCGGTCCGCGGCCGCCAGGTCTCCCGCGACCCCGGCGGCCACCCGGTAGTGCGCGCCGACGACGGTGATCAGCCCGCCGTCGAACAGCTCCGCCACGGCGGCGTCGGCGTGCTCGTCCCCGACGAGCGCGGGCAGTTGGGCCTGGTGCGGCACCTCGCCGCCCAGGGCGAGGGCGAACCGCAGGGTCTCGCGGGCGGAGTCGCTCAGCCGGGCGGCGAGCGCCGCGGCGGGCGCGGTCCCCCGGGGCAGCGGTTCGCGCCGGCCGGCCGGGGCCCCCTCCCCGCCGCGCGAGGGATCGCCCTCGGCGACGCCGTCCTCGGGAATGCTGAACGGCCGCTCCCCGTCGGCCGCGTCCGCGTCGGACGCGGCGCTGTCGAGCCGCCGCAGCAGCGCGCCGGCCTGGACGAACCGCAGCGGCAGCCCGTCCGACTCGACCCACAGGTCGGCCGCCCAGTCGGCCTCCTCGTCGGTGAGCGGCCGGTCGACGGCCGTCTCCAGGAGCTCCAGGCACTCGGTGCGGTCGAGGCCGTCGAGGACGACCTCCTCGACGTGCGCGTCGGCGGAGGGCGCCGGGACGTCGGGCCGGGCGGCGAAGAGGAAGGCGCACTCCGGGGTGGCGTCCAGGAGTTCGTCGAGCGCGGCACCGCCGAACTCCAGGTCGTCCAGGACGACGACCGCGCCGATCTCCCGTACGGCGGCGGGCAGTCCGGCCCGGTCGGGCCGGTGCAGGGGCGCGTGGTGGACGGCGGCGAAGAGCTCGTGGAGGAGGTCGGCGGTGGTGCGGTGACGGCCGTTCAGCCGGACGACGCCGTCGGGCGCCAGGTGGGCGCAGTCGGCCGCGAGGACGTCCAGCAGGGCGGTGCGCCCGGAACCGGCGGGGCCGGTGAGGCGGACGGAACGGCCGCGCGAGAGCAGCCGGCCGAGCCGTTCGCGGACCTCGGCGCGGCCGATGAGCGGCGCCCCGGACCGTACGGCGCCGGCGGGCGGCGGCGGGACGGCGGCGCGGTCCCGCTCCGCGCGTGCCTCGGGATCGTGCCGGCGGGCGGGCGGGGGCATGCGGCCGGGCGGACAGGGCTCTATCTCACTGCCGTCCACGGGGTTGACGGTGAGCAGGTAGTCCCCGGCGACGAGCTGGACGACCCGGACCGGGGCGGGGCTCTGACCCGTCTCCTCGCCCTGCTGGGCGGGCACCGGGGAGCCGGTACCCGTACGGCCCTCACCCGGCCGCGCCGCGTCGGGTGTCCGGTTGGTCGGGTCCATCGTTCAAAGCCCCCCAGTCGCGTGGCGTGCCGTCGTGTCCTCCCGGCCTGTCCGCGCTCTTCCGACCACCGGTCCGGCGCCCCGCGGGCTTCTGCAAGGCGAAAGCGACGGGAAACCGAACAGACCTTGGGACAGTATCGCCGACGGGGAGCGCCCACGGCGCCCCGGGCGTCACCCTCGTGCGGGCAATCCGGACACTCGGCTCACACCCGCCTCATCCGGCGCGTTCACACGCCGGGAGGGGGGTGACGCGGCCCGGCTGTTCGGGGTCCTCGATGGCCAGGATCCGGTGCAGCCGGGTGGCCACCAGCACGCGCTGCATCCGGTCCGGCACCCCGCGCAGCACCAGCCGCCGGCCGGTGCGCCCGGCCCGGCGGTGGGCCCCCATGATGACGCCGAGTCCGGTGGCGTCCCAGGAGTCCAGCTCGGTGAGGTCGAGGACGAGGTCGCCCCGGCCGGCGTCGAGCGCGGAGTGCAGGACCGTTCGGGCGTCCGCCGCGTTGCGGACGTCGAGGCGGCCCCCGACGACCAGTTCGGCGTGGTCGCCCCTGATGTGCATATGCGCTCCCCTGAGTGCTGCGTGGTGTGGTTGTGGCTCTAAAGAACTGACTGCCTCTCACACGCGAAGGTTGCCGTCCGTTAGCGAACCATTACCGAATTCACACGGCAGGGTGAACCGGGCTTTGCGCGGACGGCTCAGTACTGGTAGAAGCCCTGCCCGCTCTTGCGGCCGAGGTCACCCGCGTCCACCATGCGGCGCATGATCTCCGGCGGGGCGAACTTCTCGTCCTGGCACTCGGTGTAGATGTTCCCCATCGCGTGCATCAGGATGTCGACGCCGGTGAGGTCGGTGGTGGCCAGCGGGCCCATCGCGTGGCCGAAACCGAGCTTGCACGCGGTGTCGATGTCCTCGGCGGTGGCCACCCCGGACTCGTACAGCTTGACGGCCTCGCCCACGAGCGCGGTGATCAGACGGGTGGTGACGAACCCCGCCACGTCCCGGTTGACGACGATGCAGGTCTTGCCGACGCCCTCGGCGAACTCTCGGGCCTTGGCGAGCGTCTCGTCGCTGGTCTTGTGGCCGCGCACGAGCTCGCACAGCTGCATCAGCGGAACCGGGGAGAAGAAGTGGACGCCCACGACGCGCTCGGGGCGGGAGGTGGCGGCGGCGATCTTGGTGATCGGGATGGCGGAGGTGTTGGACGCGAGCACGGCGTCCTCGCGCACCATCCCGTCCAGCGCGCGGAAGATGTCGCGCTTGGTGTCGACGTCCTCGAAGACCGCCTCGACGACGACGTCCGCGTCGGCCGCCGCGTCCAGGTCGGTGGTGGCCGTGATCCGCCCGAACGCCGCGTCGGCCGCCTCGGCCGTCAGCTTCCCCTTGGAGACGAACTTGTCGTACGAGGCCCGGATCCCGTCGGTGCCCCGCTTCAGCGCCGCGTCGGTGACGTCCCGCAGGACGACCTCCCAGCCGGCCTGTGCGGAGACCAGGGCGATACCGGAACCCATCAGTCCGGCTCCGACGACGGCGAGCTTCTTGGCCACGACTGTCCCCTTAATTCCTGTGCGCTTACCGGCGGTTCACTTACGGCTCCGCTGCGGACCTTAGCGCCCGTCACCGCGCTGGTGGGGGCAGAGAGATGCGCGTCACGTCCCAAATGACGGACATCACACCGGACGGCTCGGCCGCGCGGGCGCACGGCTCAATCCAGCCACTCCCGTACCGACGGTCACACCCGTCCGGCACCTGTCCGGCCCCCGGACCGCCCGCGTCGGCCGCCCCGGCGAGGGCCGCGGCTAGGCTCGGGGCATGGTCAATCTGACGCGCATCTACACCCGCACCGGCGACAAGGGCACCACCGCGCTCGGCGACATGAGCCGCACCGCCAAGACCGACCCCCGCATCGCCGCCTACGCGGACGCCAACGAGGCGAACGCCGCGATCGGCGTGGCCCTGGCCCTCGGGGAGCTGCCCGAGGACGTCGTACAGGTGCTCGTCCGGGTGCAGAACGACCTGTTCGACGTGGGCGCCGACCTCTCCACGCCGGTCGTGGAGAACCCCAAGTACCCGCCGCTGCGCGTCGAGCAGTCGTACGTCGACCGGCTGGAGGCCGACTGCGACCGCTTCCTGGCCGGACTGGAGAAGCTGCGCAGCTTCATCCTGCCGGGCGGCACGCCGGGTGCGGCGCTGCTGCACCAGGCGTGCACGGTGGTCCGCCGGGCGGAGCGCTCCACCTGGGCGGCCATGGAGACGCACGGCGAGACGATGAACCCCCTGACGGCCACCTACCTCAATCGCCTCTCCGACCTCCTGTTCATCCTGGCGCGCACGGCGAACAAGGAGGTCGGGGACGTCCTCTGGGTGCCCGGCGAGAACCGCTGAACGCGACGCCGAAGGCCCCCGGGGGCACCCGCGTGCCCCCGGCGGGGACCGCCGCCGCGCGGCGTCACGCGTCCGGGGCGCGCCGCGGCCACAGGGTGTAGCTCCCCGCGATGGCCACGTTGATGCCGATCACCCACAGCATGCGCGTCTGCCACATCCGCAGCGAGGACGTGTCCCCCGCGCTCCCGACGTACCAGACGGCCGCCTGGAGGAGCGCCATGGCGACCACCGCGGAGAGGATCCAGCGGCCCGCCGTCCGCCACTCGTGCCGGGTCCGCTCCGGCCCGTACTTCGGCGGCTTCACCGGCGGCGGTCCGCCCGCGAACCGGTGGGCGAAGCGCTGGTCGGCCCACTTCAGCGTCGAATGGCCGAGGCCGACCGAGAACCCGATGTAGACGGCCGCCAGGCCGTGCTTCCAGTCGGCCGTCGCGCCGTCGCGGAGGTCCATCGCGGTCACCACCAGCAGCACCAGCTCCAGCACCGGCTCCAACAGCAGCAGCGCCGCACCCGCGCGCGGCATGCGCAGCAGGTAGCGCAGGCTCAGCCCACCGGCCAGCAGCAGCCAGAACGCCACCTCGCAGGCGATGATCAGTGTGACGACCACGTGTTCTCCCTTCCCTCCCCTCCAGGCTCCCGGCCCGCGCACGCCGTCTCGTCCGCGCGGACGGTGATTCACGGCTGCATCCTTCGATGTACTCCGCGCTCCGCCCCGCCTCCCGCCGGCGGACGACGGCACCCCCTCCCACGTGCTGTGATGTCCTCATGCCCCGCTCCCTCCCGCACCGCGACGACCTGCTGATCGCGGCGTCCGGGCTGCTCGGCGGTCTGGTGCTGTACGCGCTGGGGCTGAGCAGCCGCCCGGTGGCCGGGCTGCCCCGCCGGGTGGCGCTCGTGGCACTGGCCGCGATGGCCGCGGTCGAACTGCTGCGCCGCCGCAGGCCCCTCGTGGGACTCGCCGTGGGGACGTGCGCGCTGGCGGTCGACGTGTGCTCGGGCAACCTGGTCGCCACCACGGTGATGTTCACGGACCTGGTCTACGCGGCCGTGCTCTACGGGCCCCCGGCCGCGTACCGCCTCCTCCCCCGCGCCTGCGAGGCGGTCACCGTGATCGGGACGCTGCTGTCGCTCGCCCTGATCCGCCGGCCGGAGGCGGTGCTCGTCGGGTGCGCGCTGGCCGTCGTCACCATCGCCCCGGCCTGGACGGGCGTCGGCGTCCGGCAGCACCGCGACGCGGCGGAGGCCGCCCGGCTCGCGGCCGAACGGACCGTGCTGCTGGCCGAGATGGACCGGCGCGAGGCGGTCGTCGCGGAGCGCGCGCGGATGGCCCGCGAGCTGCACGACGTGGTCGCGGGCCACCTGTCGGCCATCGCGATCCACTCCACGGCCGCCCTGTCGATCGACGAGCCGGACACGTCCCGCGAGGCGCTCGGCGTCATCCGCGGCAACAGCGTCCAAGGTCTGGCCGAAATGCGCCGCCTGATCGCCCTGTTGCGCGGCGCGGAGGAGGCCGGGGAGCCGGCCGCGACCCCCACCCTCGGCAGTCTCGACGCCCTCCTCGACCGCACCCGTGCCGCGCTGCCCGACGGGCGCCTCACCGTGGAACTGCGCGACGGCCGCGGCCCCGGGCCGCTGCCCGCCCCGGTCGAACTGGCCGCGTACCGCATCGTCGAGGAGTCGCTGACCAACGCCGTCAAGCACGCGGCGCCGGGCCCGGTGGCCGTGGAACTGACCGGCGCGGACGGCCGGGAGCGCGCCCTGACCGTACGGGTGACCAGCGCCCTGGACGGCGGTGCCGGCGGCGGCACGGAACCGCGCGCCCCGGGCGCCGGGGCGGGCCTGGTGGGGATGCGGGAGCGCGTCGCCCTGCTGGGCGGCCGGCTGACGGCGGGACCGGACGGCGACGGCCGCTGGGAAGTACGGGCCGAACTGCCCCTGGACGACGAGGAGAAGAACACATGAGCGAGCGGGAACGGCCGATCCGCGTGGTCGTGGCCGAGGACCAGGCGTCCGTGCGGTCCGGGCTGGCCCTGATCCTGCGGTCGGCGCCGGACGTGGAGGTGGCCGGGGAGGCCGCCGACGGCGAGGAGGCCGTCCGGCTCGCCCGCGAACTGCGCCCGGACCTCGTCCTGATGGACGTCCAGATGCCCCGGCTGGACGGCATCTCGGCCACGCGGCGGATCGCCGGCGAGGGCCTGGCCGACATCCTCGTCCTGACCACCTTCGACCTGGACGAGTACGTCTTCGGCGCGCTGCGCGCCGGTGCGGCCGGTTTCCTGCTCAAGGACAGCGAGGCCGCCGACCTGCTCGCGGCGGTACGGACCGTCGCCCGCGGCGAGGGGCTGATCTCGCCCGCCGTGACCCGCCGGCTGATCTCCGAGTTCGCCCGCCGCGCCCCCGACCCGGCGGCGCATCGGGACGCCGCGGTCGTGGACACCCTCACCCGCCGCGAACGGGAGGTGCTGGCCTGCCTGGGCGGCGGACTGTCCAACGCGGAGGTCGCGGGACGCCTGGGGATGGCGGAGGCCACGGTGAAGACCCATGTCAGCCGGTTGCTGGCCAAGTTGGGGCTGCGCAGCCGGGTGCAAGCGGCTGTGCTGGCCCAGGAGTTGGGCATGGTCCAGACCTCTTGACCATTGGTACGGACCTTCTTACGCTCCCCTCACAGTCGTGGTGAGCGCCATCGCCGACAGCACCCTCCTGCGCCGGGCCCGTTCCCCTCGCCCACTCGCACGCTCACCTCACTGCGCACAGGTCACGGAAACCCCCCACATCACCCCCCACATCTCCTGACCTCAGCTGAGGAGCACTCCCTTGCCAACAGAGCCCTCTCGACATCTCACGAACCCCACCCTCAACACCCCACGCAGACGCCCCCTCACCCGCGCCGTCGCCACCCTCGGCGCACTGCTCCTCCCGGCCGCCGCCCTCATCGGCTTCGCGGCACCGGCGAGTTCGGCCGGCGCGCCGGCCCATCCGGCGACCAGCGCGGCCGGCAAACCCCTCAAGGCCGCCTCCGCGACCGCGACGTTCGCCAAGACCGGCGACTGGGGCTCCGGCTACCAGGGCGAATGGACCGTCAAGAACACCGGGACGACCGCCGTCGACGGCTGGACCGTCGAGTGGGACCTCCCCTCCGGCACCGCCGTCGGCGCCTACTGGGACGCCCTGATCACCGGCTCGGGCACGCACTACACCGCCAAGAACCGGGAGTACAACGGCTCCATACCGCCCGGCGGCAGCGTCTCCTTCGGCTTCGTCGCCACCGGTTCCGGCACCCCGGCCGGCTGCAAGCTCAACGGTGGGGCGTGCGACGGCTCGTCGACCGACACCCCGCCCAGCGCCCCCGGCAAGCCGGAGTCGACCGGCGTCACCGCGACCAGCATCGGCCTGAAGTGGGCGGCGGCCACCGACGCCAAGGGCATCAAGGAGTACGACGTCTACCGCGGCACGGCCAAGGTCGCCACCGTCGCCAAGCTCGCGTACACCGACACCGGACTGACGGCGGACACCGAGTACACGTACACGGTGGTGGCCCGCAACCTGGACGGCAAGACGGGCCCCGCGAGCCCCGCCGCCACCTTCCGCACCACGAAGAGCGGTTCGGACCAGCCGCCGTCCGCCCCCGGCACCCCGCAGGCCACAGCGGTCACCGACACCTCCGTCGCCCTGAAGTGGACGGCGGCGACGTCCGACAAGGGCGTCAAGGAGTACGACGTCTACCGCGGCACGGCGAAGGTCGCGACCGTCGCCAAACTGGCGTACACCGACACCGGCCTCCAGCCCGGCACCGACTACACGTACACCGTCGTCGCCCGCGACACCGCCGGCCAGACCGGACCGGCCAGCCCGCCGCTGACCGTCCGCACCACCGGCGGCGGCACCCAGCCCTCCGGCGACATGATCAAGGCCGGGTACTTCGCCCAGTGGGGCATCTACGGCCGCGCCTACACGGTGAAGTCCCTGGACACCACCGGCGCCGCCGCGAAGCTCACGCACATCAACTACGCCTTCAGCAACATCGACCCGAACAACCTCACCTGCCTCAACGGCGTCACCAAGGCCACCGGCTCCAACCCGCAGGACCCCAACCAGGGCGACGGCGCCGGTGACTCCTGGGCCGACTACGAGAAGGGCTTCAGCTCCGGCGAGTCCGTCAACGGCACCCAGGACACCTGGGACCAGCCGCTGGCCGGCAACTTCAACCAGCTGAAGCAGCTCAAGGCCAAGTACCCGAAGCTCAAGGTGATGATGTCGATCGGCGGCTGGACGTACAGCAAGTACTTCTCCGACGTGGTCAAGACCGACGCGTCCCGGCAGAAGTTCGTCAAGTCCTGTATCGACATGTACATCAAGGGCAACCTGCCGGTCAGCAACGGACGCGGAGGCAACGGCGCGGCAGCCGGCATCTTCGACGGCTTCGACATCGACTGGGAGTGGCCCGGCTCCGAGGGCCACGCCGGCAACCACATCTCCAAGGAGGACAAGGCCGGCAACACCCTCCTCTTCGCCGAGTTCCGCAAGCAGCTCGACGCGCAGGGCGCGGCCGACGGCAAGAAGTACCTGCTCTCCGCCTTCACCCCGGCCGACCCCGGCAAGATCGAGGCGGGCTGGGACATCACCACCAAGGACGGCACGCCCAGCGTGTTCGACTACATGGACTACGCCAACGTCCAGGGGTACGACTTCCACGGCTCCGGCAGCGACAACAGCTGGGAACCCAACCTCACCGGCCACCAGGGCAACCTGTACCCGGACGCCAAGGACCCGTACGCCACCAAGTTCAGCGTCGAGAAGACCGTCCAGACCTACCTCGACGCCGGCGTCGACTCCCGCAAGCTCGTCCTCGGCATGGCCTTCTACGGCCGCGGCTGGCAGCAGGTCACCGACGGCGGCGTCCACGGCGTCTGGCAGAAGGCCAACGGCGCGGCCCCCGGCCAGTTCCCCGAGGAGTCCGGCACCCGCGGCTACGACAACCTGCTCGCCTCGGTACCGAACTTGACCGTCTACCACGACGAGACGTCGGTCGCGACGTACGGCTACACCGGCGAGAACGGGCAGTGGTGGACGTTCGACGACGCCTGGTCGATCGGGAAGAAGACGGCTTGGCTGAAGTCGAAGAGGCTTGGCGGGGCCATGGTGTGGGAGATGAGCGGTGACAGCGGCACGCTCATGACCGCGCTGGACAACGGTCTCCGCTGACGCGGAAGGAGCCCCGGACCCGCCCTTTCACCGTTTCTTCCAGCCCGTCCGGCGTTTGAGGACGAGCGGCGAAGCCGCGAAAAGGGGGTCTGGGGCACAGCCCCAGGAAACGGAGAAAGGGCGGGACCGGGGCAACACCCCCCCTACGCCACATTCACCCGCTGCCCAGGAGGCGCCGCCTCCAACCAAGCCAGAAACCCCGTGAGAGCGTCCTCGCTCATCGCAAGCTCCAGCCGCGTGCCGCGATGCGCACACCGAAGGACAACCGCGTCCGACAACAGGGCCAGTTCCTCATCCCCATGAGGAGCCCGCCGCTCCAGAACCTCGATCGCGTCCCGCTCGAGAACCCGCCGCGGGCGATACGCGTAGGAGAAGACCCGAAACCACTCGATCCGGTCACCGCTGTACCGCGAGACGCCATACACCCACCCCTTCCCGGGCGGGTCCGCGGCCGGCTCGGTGACGTCCCAGCGGAGGCTGCAGTCGAAGGTGCCCCCCGACCGCTGGATGAGCCGTCTGCGCAGTCCGAAGACGAAGAGTCCCAGCAGTACCAGCAGAACGACGATGCCGCTCACGAGCAGAGCGAGGACCATCACCACCGACCTCCTCGCATCATCTAGAGCAACCGCACCTGTATTGCCTCAGCCGCGGACCGGCCCGGTTTGTTCCGGGCGGTCCGCGGCTGAGGGACGTACTTCAGTGTGGCCGTGGGCTAGTGAGGGCCCGCGACCGCACGCAGCCGGACATCCGCGCGGCGCTCGGCGGCGCCGTCGGCCTCCGCCTTCGCACGCTCCAGAGCCCGCTCCGCACGGGTGACGTCGATCTCGTCCGCCAGCTCGGCGACCTCCGCCAGCAGCGACAGCTTGTCGTCCGCGAAGGAGATGAAACCGCCGTGCACCGCGGCGACGACGGTGCCGCCGCCCGTGGTCCTGATGGTCACCGGGCCGGACTCCAGCACACCGAGCAGCGGCTGGTGGCCGGGCATGACGCCGATGTCACCCGATGTGGTACGCGCGATGACCAGAGTGGCCTCGCCGGACCAGACGCTTCGGTCCGCCGCGACCAGCTCGACGTGCAGCTCAGCAGCCAACGTGGCTCCTCGGGTCTCCACCCGCCGGGCGCGGCGGGTGTTGGGTCAAAGAATAGGGGACGTGCGGTCCGGGGGCGGGAGTGCCCCGCCCCCGGACCGCGAGCATCGCGATGCTCAGGAGACGCCCAGCTCCTTGGCGTTCTTCTTGAGGTCCTCGAGACCACCGCACATGAAGAAGGCCTGCTCCGGGAAGTGGTCGAACTCACCGTCGCAGATCGCGTTGAACGCGGCGATGGACTCGTCCAGCGGAACGTCCGAACCGTCGACACCGGTGAACTGCTTCGCCGCGTGGGTGTTCTGCGACAGGAAGCGCTCGACGCGACGGGCGCGGTGGACGACCATCTTGTCCTCTTCGCCCAGCTCGTCGATACCGAGGATGTTGATGATGTCCTGGAGGTCCTTGTACTTCTGCAGGATCCCCTTGACGCGGGAGGCGCACTCGTAGTGGTCCTGCGCGATGTAGCGCGGGTCCAGGATCCGGGACGTGGAGTCCAGCGGGTCCACGGCCGGGTAGATGCCCTTCTCGGAGATCGGACGGGAGAGAACCGTCGTCGCGTCGAGGTGGGCGAAGGTGGTGGCCGGGGCCGGGTCGGTCAGGTCGTCCGCGGGGACGTAGATCGCCTGCATGGAGGTGATCGAGTGACCGCGGGTCGAGGTGATGCGCTCCTGGAGGAGGCCCATCTCGTCGGCCAGGTTCGGCTGGTAACCCACCGCGGAGGGCATGCGGCCGAGCAGGGTCGAGACCTCGGAACCGGCCTGCGTGAAGCGGAAGATGTTGTCGATGAAGAACAGCACGTCCTGCTTCTGGACGTCACGGAAGTACTCGGCCATGGTGAGGCCGGCCAGCGCGACGCGCAGACGGGTGCCCGGGGGCTCGTCCATCTGGCCGAAGACCAGCGCGGTCTTGTCCAGAACGCCCGACTCTTCCATTTCCTGGATGAGGTCGTTGCCCTCACGGGTGCGCTCGCCGACACCGGCGAACACGGAAACACCATCGTGCAGCTTGGCCACACGCATGATCATTTCCTGGATCAGAACGGTCTTGCCGACACCGGCGCCACCGAACAGACCGATCTTGCCGCCCTTGACGTACGGGGTCAGCAGGTCGACGACCTTCAGACCGGTCTCGAACATCTCGGTCTTCGACTCGAGCTGGTCGAACGCGGGGGCCTTGCGGTGGATGGACCAGCGCTCGGTGACCTCGCTCTCGGCCGCCGGGTCGTTCAGGATCTTGCCCAGGGTGTTGAACACCCGGCCCTTGGTGACGTCGCCGACGGGGACGGTGATGCCGTCGCCGGTGTCGGTCACGGGCGCCTGGCGGACCAGGCCGTCGGTGGGCTCCATGGAGATGGCGCGCACCATGCCCTCGCCCAGGTGCTGGGCGACCTCGAGCGTCAGGGTCTTCTTCTTGCCGGCCTCGGCCGGGTCGGAGACCTCGACGGTCAGGGCGTTGTAGATCTCCGGCATCGCGTCGACGGGGAACTCCACGTCGACGACCGGGCCGATGACCCGGGCGACGCGGCCCGTCGCGGCGGCCGTCTCAACAGTGGTGGTCATTTATCGGTCACTCCCCGCGGTCGCGTCGGCCAGGGCGCTCGCGCCACCGACGATCTCGCTGATTTCCTGGGTGATGTCGGCCTGTCGGGCCGCGTTGGCAAGCCGCGTGAACGACTTGATGAGCTCTTCGGCGTTGTCGGTCGCCGACTTCATCGCCCGGCGCCGGGCCGCGTGCTCGGAGGCCGCGGCCTGCAGCAGGGCGTTGTAGACCCGGGACTCGACGTACCGCGGCAGCAGCGCGTCGAGCACGGCCTCGTCCGACGGCTCGAACTCGAACAGCGGAAGGATCCTGTCCTTCGCCGCCGCGTCCTCGGCGTCCGCCTTCTCGAGGGTCAGCGGCAGCAGCCGCTTGTCCACCGGCGTCTGCGTCATCATCGACACGAACTCCGTGGAGACGATGTACAGCTCGTCCACGCCGCCCTCGGCCGTGTCCTTCAGGACGGCCTCGATCAGCGGGTCGGCCACCTTCTTGGCGTCCGCGTACGTCGGGTTGTCCGTGAAGCCCGTCCACGAACCGGCGACCGGGCGCTCCCGGAAGGCGTAGTAGCCCACGCCCTTGCGGCCGACCAGGTAGTGGACGACCTCCCGGCCCTCGCGGCGGAGCCGCTCGGTGAGCTGGTCCGCCGCCTTGATGGCGTTGGACGAGTAGCCGCCCGCGAGACCGCGGTCGCTCGTGACGAGCAGGACCGCGGCCCGGGTCGGCTGCTCGACCTCGGTCGTCAGCGGGTGCCGGGTGTTGGAGCCGGTGGCGACGGCGGTCACGGCCCGGGTGAGTTCACTGGCGTACGGAGTCGACGCGGCCACCTTGCGCTGTGCCTTGACGATGCGCGAGGCGGCGATCATCTCCATCGCCTTGGTGATCTTCTTGGTCGCGGAGACGGCTTTGATCCGCCTCTTGTAGACCCGAAGCTGGGCACCCATGCTCAGCCCTCGCCCAGCAGCTTGCCGTCCGCGGTCTGGAACTGCTGCTTGAACGACGCGACGGCGTCGCCGAGCGCCTGCAGCGTGTCGTCGGACATCTTGCCGCCCTCGACGATGCTGGTCATCAGGCCCTTGTGCGCCTGGTGCAGGTAGTCCAGCAGCTCGCGCTCGAAGCGGCGGATGTCCTCGACCGGGACGTCGTCCATCTTGCCGGTGGTGCCGGACCAGATGGAGACGACCTGGTCCTCGGTGGCGTACGGCGCGTACTGGGTCTGCTTCAGCAGCTCGACCATGCGCTTGCCGCGCTCCAGGGCCGCCTTGGAGGCCGCGTCCAGGTCGGAACCGAAGGCGGCGAACGCCTCCAGCTCGCGGTACTGGGCGAGGTCCACACGGAGTCGGCCGGACACCTGGCGCATGGCCTTGTGCTGGGCGGAGCCACCGACACGGGAGACCGAGATACCGACGTTCAGGGCCGGGCGCTGGCCGGCGTTGAACAGGTCGGACTCCAGGAAGCACTGGCCGTCGGTGATGGAGATGACGTTGGTCGGGATGAACGCCGAGACGTCGTTGGCCTTGGTCTCGACGATCGGCAGACCGGTCATGGAACCGGCGCCCATCTCGTCGGAGAGCTTGGCGCAGCGCTCCAGCAGGCGGGAGTGCAGGTAGAAGACGTCACCCGGGTAGGCCTCGCGGCCCGGCGGGCGGCGCAGCAGCAGGGAGACGGCACGGTAGGCGTCGGCCTGCTTCGACAGGTCGTCGAAGACGATCAGGACGTGCTTGCCCTGGTACATCCAGTGCTGGCCGATGGCGGAGCCGGTGTACGGCGCGAGGTACTTGAAGCCGGCCGGGTCGGACGCCGGGGCGGCGACGATCGTCGTGTACTCCAGGGCGCCGGCCTCCTCCAGCGCGCCGCGGACGGACGCGATGGTGGAGCCCTTCTGGCCGATGGCGACGTAGATGCAGCGGACCTGCTTCTTCGGGTCGCCGGTGCGCCAGTTGGCACGCTGGTTGATGATCGTGTCGATCGCCAGGGCGGTCTTGCCGGTCTGGCGGTCACCGATGATCAGCTGACGCTGACCGCGGCCGATCGGGGTCATGGCGTCGACGGCCTTGTAGCCCGTCTCCATCGGCTCGTGGACCGACTTGCGCTGCATGACCGTGGGGGCCTGCAGTTCGAGGGCGCGGCGGCCCTCGGTCTTGATCTCGCCGAGGCCGTCGATCGGGTTGCCCAGCGGGTCGACGACGCGGCCGAGGTAGCCCTCGCCCACACCCACGGAGAGCACCTCGCCGGTGCGCTGCACCGGCTGGCCCTCCTCGATGCCGCTGAACTCACCGAGGACGATCGCACCGATCTCGCGCTCCTCAAGGTTGAGGGCGAGGCCGAGGGTGCCGTCCTCGAACTTCAGCAGCTCGTTCGCCATGGCCGAGGGAAGACCCTCGACCTTCGCGATGCCGTCGCCGGCAAGGCTGACCGTACCGACCTCCTCGCGCGAGGCCGCGTCCGGCTTGTACGCCTGGACAAAGTTCTCCAGCGCGTCCCGGATCTCCTCCGGCCGGATCGTGAGCTCCGCCATCTGGGTTCCCTGCTCTCCTTGTTGGGCCCGAAGTATTTCTCTCCCGCGGGTGTTGCCCCGCGGGACACCGTCGGCCCAACTCGGGCCGTCAGTCATGCTCTTGAGTTGGTGGCTGGTCAGCCGGCGAGGCGCCGGCCCGCCTCGGCGAGGCGGTCCGCGATGGTCCCGCTGATGACCTCGTCGCCGATGCGCACCTGGATGCCGCCGAGGACCTCCGGGTCGACGTCCAGGTTGAGGTGGACGTCCTTCCCGTACAGCCGGGCGAGCGCGTCGCCCAGCCGCCGCTTCTGCCGGTCGTTCAGCGGCACCGCGGAGACGACCTCCGCGACGACGCGGCCGCGGCGGTCGGCGGCCAGCTTGGAGAGGGCGGTGAGCCCCGCCTCCAGGCTACGGCCTCGCGGCGCGGTGACCAGGCGGACGACGAGCCGCTCGGTGACCGGGTTCGCCCGGCCGCCCAGCAGGCTGCGCAGCAGCTCGGCCTTGGCGGAGCGGTCGGCGACCTTGTCGGTCAGCGCGGCGCGCAGACCGGGGTTGGAGTCGACGATCCGGCCGAAGCGGAACAGCTCGTCCTCGACGTCGTCCAGCCGGCCGGCGCGCTCGGCGGCGGCCAGGTCGGCCGACGCCGCGAGCTCCTCCAGGGCGTCCACCAGGTCGCGCGAGGTCGACCAGCGGGAGCGGACCATGCCGCTCACCAGGTCGGCGCAGTCGGCGCCGATCTGCCCACCGAGCAGGCGTCCGGCCAGTTCGGCCTTGGCCTGGCCGGGCTGCGCCGGGTCGGTGAGGACCCGGCGCAGCGAGACCTCGCGGTCGAACAGCGCGGTGACGGAGGCAAGGTCCCCGGCCAGCTTCGCGGCGTCGACCGAGGCGCTGTCCGCCAGCGCGTTGAGGTTTTCGCGTGCCGAGGCAAGGGCCTCGCGGCTCGCTCCGTTCATCGCGTGACCTCAGCCTTCGTCGTGTCGGCCGGCTTGGCCTCGAGCGCGTCGAGGAACCGGTCGATGGTGCGCTCCTGTCGGGCGGCGTCCTTCATGGACTCGCCGACGATCCGGTCGGCCAGGTCGATGGCCAGCTTGCCGACGTCCTGGCGGAGCGAGGCCGCGGCGGCCTGACGGTCGGCCTCGACCTGGGCCCGGCCGGCGGCGACGATCTCGTCGCGCTGGCGCTCGCCCTCGGTCCGCATCTCGACGACCAAGGCGGCGCCGTGCTCCTGCGCGTCCTGGCGCAGCCGGGCGGCCTCGTTGCGGGCTTCCGCGAGCTGTGCACGGTAGTCGTCGAGGACCTGCTGAGCCTCGTCCTGGGCGGCCTTGGCCTTCTCCATGCCGCCCTCGATGGCGGCACGGCGCTCGTCCAGGACCTTGTTGAGGTTCGGGAGGAGCTTCTTGCCGAGGTAGAGGACGACGATGAGGAAGGCCAGCGTGCCGATGACGAGCTCGGGCAGCGGGGGGAGGAACGCGGGTTCCGTCTCCTCCGATGCCAGCTGTACCAGGGCGATCACATCAGTGCCTTTCGTCGCGTAATGAGTGGCCGTCTACGGATCAGCTGTAGACGAAGCCCATGACGAGGCCGATCAGGGCGAGCGCCTCACAGAGGACGAAGCCCAGGATCTGGTTGGCGCGGATCAGGCCGGCCGCCTCGGGCTGGCGGGCCAGGGCCTGGGTGCCGTTGCCGAAGATGATGCCGACGCCGACACCGGGGCCGATGGCCGCGAGACCGTAACCGATCGCAGCGGCGTTGCCGTGGAACGTGTCCTTGGCGGCGGCGAGGTTGACCATTTCGAGAGCAGCGGACATGCCGTTACTTCCTTCTCTTTCACGGACCGGTGGGGGTTGGCCACCGGACGTCTGGGGGTCTGTGGGGAGGGTCTGCTCAGTGGTGCTCGGCGAGAGCGCCCTGAATGTACGAGCAGGCCAGAAGGACGAAGACGTACGCCTGAAGGGCCTGGATGAACATCTCGAAGACGGTCAGCAGGATGACCATCACGAAGGAGACACCGGCGTAGGCGATGCCGATCCCGTTCAGCAGGTACCAGCTGGCGATCGTGAAGATCAGCAGCAGCACGTGGCCCGCGAACATGTTGGCGAAGAGCCGCACGGCGTGGGTGAAGGGCCGGATCAGCAGGTTGGAGAAGAGCTCCAGGATCATGACCAGCGGAAGAACCCAGCCGAGTTCCTTGTTGTAGCCGCTGATGTTCTTGATGCCGCCGATGAAGCCGTGCCGCTTGAACGTCAGGGGCACCCAGATCAGGTAGACCAGCAGCGCGAGACCTGCCGGGTACGCGATGATCGACGTCACCGGGAACTGGGCGACCGGGATGATCGACCAGAGGTTCATCATCCAGATGAAGAAGAACAGCGAGACCATGAGGGGGACGTACTTCTCGCCCTCCTTCTTCCCCAGGGCCTCGTAGACGATCCCCTTGCGGATGAAGTCGTAGCCCGCCTCACCGACCATCTGGAGCTTGCCGGGGACCAGCTTGGCCCGGCCGAAGGCGGCCCAGAGGAACACGATCGTGATGACCGAGCCCAGGACGGCCAGCAGCATCGGCTTGTTGACCTCGATACCGCCGACGGTGAACAGCGGCTCGAACACAAAGGAGTGGAGCCCTGGGGTCGGGAAGCCGCACCCGTCGAAGATGTGGCAATCGGTCTCGAAGGCGAGCATCTGGTCAGCACTCACCGCGAGCTCCTTCAGCGTGGCGCATAGGTACGGCAACCTCGTTGTGTCGGCGCGGCAAGCAGCCACGGAACGGCACTGGACTGGTCTTACGGTTAGGGGTGCGGCAGGTCGGCCGGTGGCCGGGAACCATCGCGGGCATCAGCTGCGCGGACCGCCGGTTCGCTCCCGCCGGAAGCGGGGACCCGGCTGTCTGCGTCCGCTGCACCTCAGATGGCACCGGACGATAGCAGGTGAGCACACGGAGGCTTATCCCGGCCCTACCTGTCATGACGGAGACTCCGCCGGCGCGGGCTTCTTCGCGTCGGCGGCGGCCTCCGGATCGACGTACAGGATCTTCATCTTCAGGTGGGCGCGCAGCTGGGCGGCGACCCACACCAGGGTCGCGGCGAGCACGGAGAAGGCGAAGCTCTTGAAGCTGAAGAGCGTCGTGCCCTTCAGGATGCCGAGGAGGATCACGATCACCAGGCACTGCACGGCGTAGAGCGCCAGGCCCATCATCTGGAAGACCTGCGGCCACTGCCGCGCGGTCCGCTGGAGCATGTACAGCCCGAGGGACATGCTGGCCAGCGCCAACAGGGTGCCCACCACGGCGCCGATGGCCCCCTTGCCGCCCGCGACGGCGAATCCGACGGCAACGGCGACGACCCCCGCGGCTGCGGTCGGGACGGCGCACTGAAGTAGCGTTCGGGCGTCGTTGGCCTGCATGAAGGGTCTCTCCGGCGGATTCGGAAGCAACGATTCGTCGGGGACGAGGGTATCCCGGGGTGTGGGCGCGACCTCGCGACGAAGGAACCGCCGGGGGGCGCTCCACTACGGTCCTTCGGCTCTGCCACGGGTTTCGTGAACGGTATCACAAACTATTTGATGAGGTCTTTACCTATATCGTGTGCTGCCTGTCACACACAAGAGTCAAGCCGCCCGTCCTCGTGCTGACGAGCGGCTTGTTCTCTGCTAACGCCGGGGTCAGCGCCGTCCGCTGATGTCGCGCACGTGCCGGAAGCGCGAGCGGTCGCCCACCGCGGTCGCGCCGTGCAGCCCCGCGGGGACCGGCTCGCGGTCCTCGTCGAGCGCCTCCCCGGGCTTCTCCGCCCCCTCCGGGCCCTCGGGCCGCTCCTCCCCGGACGCCGGCGCGACGGCGGTCTTACGGCGCCGGTAGCGGGGCGGCACCAGGTGCTCGGCCCACCGGGGCGCCCGCGGCCGGAAGCGCGGCATCAGCAGCAGCACCAGGCCCACGGCGCTCAGCGCGACGATCAACAGCAGTACGCCGCCCGCCGAGTTCACCGAGTACGCCACCGTGCCGAACGCGATCAGCGCCGACCAGAAGTACATGATCAGCACGGCCCGGCTGTGCGAGTGGCCGATCTCCAGCAGCCGGTGGTGCAGATGACCGCGGTCGGCCGCGAACGGCGACTGGCCGTTCCACGTCCGGCGCACGATCGCCAGCAGCAGGTCGGCCACCGGCACCGCGATGATCGTCAGCGGCAGCAGCAGCGGGATGTAGATCGGCACCGTGGCCTGGACGGTGGCCTTCTCCGACCCGGTGAACGAGCCCAGCAGATCGGGGTCGACCTGGCCGGTGATGGAGATCGCGCCGGCGGCCAGCACCAGTCCGATGAGCATCGAACCCGAGTCGCCCATGAAAATCCGCGCCGGGTGCATGTTGTGCGGCAGGAAGCCCAGGCACATGCCCATCAGGATGGCCGCGAACAGCGTCGCCGGGGCCGCCGCCTCCACGTTGTGCCCGTACCAGAGCCGGTACGCGTAGAGGAAGAACGCCGCCGCCGCCAGGCACACCATGCCCGAGGCGAGGCCGTCGAGGCCGTCGACGAAGTTCACGGCGTTGATGGTGATCACGACCAGGGCGACGGTCAGCAGGGTGCCCTGCATCGGCGTCAGCGCCACCGTGCCCACACCGGGCACCGGCAGCCAGAGGATCGTGAGTCCCTGGAGCACCATCACGCCCGCGGCGATCATCTGCCCGCCGAGCTTCACCAGGGCGTCCACGCCCCACTTGTCGTCCAGCACCCCGAGCAGCCAGATCAGCCCGGCGCCCGAGAGCAGCGCGCGCGGCTCGTTGGAGGTCTCGAAGACGTGCTTGAGGCTGGACAGGTGCGAGGCGACCAGCAGGCCCGCGCAGAGCCCGCCGAACATGGCGATCCCGCCGAGCCGCGGCGTCGGTTCCCGGTGCACGTCACGCGCCCGGATCTCCGGCATCGCGCCCGCCGCGATGGCGAACTTCCGTACCGGACCCGTGAGCAGATAGGTGACCGCCACGGTGACGCAGAGCGTCAGCAGGTATTCACGCACGGGCTGCCCCAGGGATTTCGCCGGCCATCACAGCCCCACACCATATTCGCGTCCGGACCGGATCCGTGAATGCAGATGAAGACGTTCACCACCCCCTGATGGTTGCGAGCGCTCGGTAAACGATCACGCCAGCGCAGGATACGGCGGAAACGCCAGCGCCAGTTCCGCGACCGCCTCCCGGAGCCGCGCGACGTCGCCGTCGCCCCGCAGCGCCGCGCCCGTCAGGGCCGCCACCCGGGCCATCTCCGGCTCGCGCATCCCCTGCGTCGTCACCGCCGCGGTGCCCAGCCGCAGGCCGCGGGAGGCGCCGTGGCCAAGACCGCAGACGTCCAGGACGATGCCGGCCGCCGCCAGCCGGCCGCGCGCCCGGACGCCGTCCAGCCCGAGCCCGGTCACGTCCACGACGACGAGGTGGGTGTCCGTCCCGCCGGTGGCGACGGCGAGCCCCTGCTCGGCCAGACCGGCCGCGAGCGCCCGGGCGTTGGCCACCACCTGCCGGACGTACGCGGCGAACGCCGGCGTCGCGGCCTCCCCGAAGGCGACGGCCTTCGCGGCCACGGTATGCATCTGGGCGCCGCCCTGCGTGAACGGGAACACCGCCCGGTCGACCCGGTCCCCGAGCCGCCCGCCGCACAGCAGCATCCCGCCGCGCGGCCCGCGCAGCACCTTGTGCGTGGTGGCGCACACCACGTCCGCGTACGGCACGGGGCTCGGCGCCGCTCCCCCGGCGACCAGGCCGATGGGGTGCGCGGCGTCCACGATCAGCAGCGCGTCCACCTCGTCGGCGATCTCCCGGAAGCGGGCGTAGTCCGGGTGGCGCGGGTAGGCGATGGACCCGCAGACGATCGCCCGCGGGCGGCGGTCCAGGGCCAGCTCCCGCACCCGGTCGTAGTCGATGAGCCCGGTGTCCGCGCGGACCCCGTACCCCGTGAACTCGAACCACCGCCCCGAGAAGTTCGCCGGCGACCCGTGCGTGAGGTGCCCGCCCTCCCGCAGCCCCATCGCCAGCACGCGGTCCCCCGGGGCCAGCAGCGCGGCGTACGCGGCCAGCACGGCCGCCGAGCCCGAGTGCGGCTGCACATTGGCGTGCTCCGCCCCGAACAGCGCCCTGGCCCGCTCCACGGCCACCCGCTCGGCCATGTCCACGACCTCGCACCCGCCGTGGTGCCGGGCTCCCGGGTAGCCCTCGGCGTACTTGTTCACCAACGGCGAGCCGAGTGCTTCCAGCACGGCGGGCGAGGCGAAGTTCTCCGCCGCGATCAGCTGGAGCCCCGCGGACTGCCGTCTCGTCTCGGCGAGGATGATGCCGGCGATCTCGGGATCCTGACGCGTGAGCGCGTCGGCCGCTGTGTCGGTGACGGGCATCGGGGGCTCCGTGCGGTGGGGGTGAGCGCTGTGCTCACTCCCAATGTAGGCCGGGTGCGGGCCGCGTGCAGGGTGCCCCGGTCCCGCCCTTTGACCGTTTCTTACGGGGGCTGCGCCCCCGCACCCCCAAGCGCGCTGCGCGCGCTGTCCTCAAACGCCGGACGGGCTGAATGGTGCCTGAGCTGGCGCTTTCAGCCCGTCCGGCGTTTGAGGACGAGCGGCGAAGCCGCGAAAAAGGGGGGTCTGGGGCGCAGCCCCAGGAAACGGTGAGAGGGAGGGACCGGGGCTCCCTCAACCCGCCGGGACCCCGGTCAGGGCGGTCACCACAGGATCCAGCGCCACCTGGATCTCCTCGCCGATCGAGCGGAAGAACGTGATCGGCGCCCCGTACGGATCATGCACCTCATCCGCCTCCGCGTCGGGCGCCAGCAACCACCCCCGCAACGCGGCAGCCGCCTGCACCAGAGCACGGGCGCGCTCGACGACCCCACCGGCCCCGTCCGGAGCGGGCAAGGTCGTCGGATCAATCGCCCGCACCAGCCGCGTGAACTCCTTCAACGTGAAGGTCCGCAACCCGGCCGAGTGCCCCATCGAGATGACCTGAGCCCGGTGATCACGCGTAGCGGTGAGCACCAAATCCGCCCGGATGACGTGCTCGTCCAGCAGTTCCCGCCCGGTGAACCCGTGCGGGTCCGCGCCGAAGTCGGTCAGCACGGTGGCGGCGTGGGCCTCCATGGGGGCACCCTCGTGCCCCCAGGTGCCGGCGCTCTCCACCACCAGCCCGCCCGCGTCCGGGTCGCCGAGGCGCTCGGAGAGGGCATGGCGGGTCAGCCGCTCGGTGATGGGCGAGCGGCAGACGTTGCCGGTGCTGACGTGGAGGATGCGGAAGGTGTCGGTGCTCGTCTCCGGTCCCGCTATGCCACGCCCCTGCGGGGCGATCAATTCGCCACCTCGAGGTCGGGTACCACCTCGCGGAGCTGCTCGGCGCTGATCGCGCCGGCCCGCAGCAGCACCGGCACCTTGCCGGTGACGTCGACGATCGAGGACGGCACGTCCGCGGGGGTGGGCCCGCCGTCGAGGTAGACGGAGACGGAGTCGCCGAGCATCTCCTGGGCGGCGTCGCAGGTCTGCGGCGCCGGGTGCCCGGTGAGGTTGGCGCTGGAGACGGCCATCGGCCCGAACTCGGTGAGCAGTTCGATGGCGACGGGATGCAGCGGCATCCGCACCGCGACCGTGCCGCGGGTCTCGCCGAGGTCCCAGGTCAGCGACGGCTGGTGGTTGGCGACCAGGGTGAGCGCACCGGGCCAGAAGGCGTCGACGAGCTCCCACGCCTGCTCGGAGAAGTCGGTGACGAGCCCGTGCAGGGTGTTCGGGGAGCCGACGAGGACCGGCGAGGGCATGCCCCGGCCGCGGCCCTTGGCCTGGAGGAGGTCGCCGACGGCGTCGCGGCTGAAGGCGTCCGCGCCGATGCCGTACACGGTGTCGGTGGGCAGCACGACCAGCTCGCCGCGGCGGACCGCGGCGGTCGCCTCGCGCAGACCGGTCCTGCGGTCGGTCGCGTCGCCGCAGTCGTATCGCCGAGCCATTGAGCCAACCTCCTCGTACGGGGCAGATGTCTGGGGTGCCGTGGCGGTCACGGCAGGGCCTTCCGGGCCGTCGCGAACCGGGGCCTGTTGTTGAGGTCGGGGTGGTCGGCCGCGTCGGCCCAGCCCCGCTCCTCGGTGAAGATCCACGGCACTTGGCCGCCCTGGGTGTCGGCGTGCTCGATGACGACGACGCCGCCGGGGCGGAGCAGCCGGTGCGCGGTGCGCTCCAGGCCGCGGATGGTGTCGAGACCGTCCTCGCCCGAGAACAGCGCGAGCTGCGGGTCGTGGTCGCGGGCCTCGGGGGCGACGTACTCCCACTCGGTCAGCGGGATGTACGGCGGGTTGCTGATGACCAGGTCGACCTGGCCGTCGAGCTCGGGGAGCGCGTCGAGCGCGTTCCCGTGGTGCAGTTGGACGCGCGAGCCCTCGACGTTCTTGCGCGCCCACGACAGGGCGCCCTCGTCCAGCTCCACGGCATGCACGCGGGACCGCGGCACCTCCTGGGCCAGGGCCAGCGCGATGGCGCCGGAGCCGGTGCACAGGTCGACGATCAGGGGTTCGACGACGTCCATGGCGCGGACCGCGTCTATGGCCCAGCCGACGACCGATTCGGTCTCCGGCCGGGGGACGAAGACGCCGGGTCCGACCTGGAGCTCCAGGTAGCGGAAGAAGGCGCGCCCGGTGATGTGCTGGAGGGGTTCGCGGGCCTCGCGGCGGGCGACGGCCTCCCAGTAGCGGGCGTCGAAGTCCGCGTCGGCGACCAGGTGCAGCTCACCCCGTTTGACGCCGTGCACGAAGGCCGCGAGCTCCTCCGCGTCGAAGCGCGGGGAGGGCACGCCGGCGTCGGCCAGCCGCTGGGTGGCCTGCGCCACCTCGGCGAGCAGCAGGTTCACTGGACCTTCCTCCTGTTGCGCTCCATGACCAACTCCGTACGCGATCTCTACTGTGCGGCAGCCAGCTTGGCCGCCGAGTCGGCGTCGACGCACGCCTGGATGACCGCGTCCAGCTCGCCGTCGAGCACCTGGTCCAAGTTGTACGCCTTGAAGCCGACCCGGTGGTCCGAGATCCGGTTTTCCGGGAAGTTGTACGTCCGGATCTTCTCGGAGCGGTCGACGGTGCGGACCTGGCTGCGGCGCGCGTCGGCGGCCTCGGCCTCGGCCTTCTCCTGCGCCGCGGCGAGCAGCCGGGAGCGGAGGATGCGCAGGGCCTGCTCCTTGTTCTGGAGCTGGCTCTTCTCGTTCTGGCAGGAGGCCACGACGCCGGTCGGCAGGTGGGTGATGCGGACGGCCGAGTCGGTGGTGTTGACGGACTGGCCGCCGGGGCCGGACGAGCGGTAGACGTCGATCCGCAGGTCGTTGGGGTTGATCTCGACGTCGATCTCCTCGGCCTCGGGCGTGACGAGCACGCCGGCGGCGGAGGTGTGGATGCGGCCCTGGGACTCGGTGGCCGGCACGCGCTGGACGCGGTGCACGCCGCCCTCGTACTTCAGCCGGGCCCAGACGCCCTGGCCGGGCTCGGGGGTGACGTTGCCCTTGGTCTTGACGGCGACCTGGACGTCCTTGTAGCCGCCGAGCTCGGACTCGGTGGAGTCGATGATCTCGGTCTTCCAGCCGACGCGCTCGGCGTAGCGCAGGTACATGCGCAGCAGGTCGCCCGCGAAGAGCGCGGACTCGTCGCCGCCGGCACCGGCCTTGATCTCCAGGATGACGTCCTTGTCGTCGCTGGGGTCGCGCGGGACGAGCAGCAGGCGGAGCTTCTCGGTGAGCTCCTCGCGCCGCTTCTCCAGCTCCTTGACCTCGGCGGCGAAGTCGGGGTCGTCGGCCGCGAACTCGCGGGCCGTCTCGATGTCGTCCGCGGTCTGCTTCCAGGAGCGGTACGTGCCGACGATCGGGGTCAGCTCTGCGTAGCGCTTGTTGAGCTTGCGGGCGTTGGCCTGGTCCGCGTGGACCGCGGGGTCGGCGAGCCGCTTCTCGAGGTCGGCGTGCTCGCCGATCAGTTCCTCGACTGCCTCGAACATCAGGATTCCCTACGAAGGTGACGGAGCTGCTGGAAGTGACGGACCTGTCACGGACCTGCCGGACGACAAAGCGCCGGTGCGGCCGTCCCCCGCCGAGGAGGGACGGCCGACCGGCGCCTGCGGGTCGCTACTTCTTGGCGGACCCGGCGTTCTTGCCGAAGCGGGCCTCGAACCGCGCCACACGGCCACCGGTGTCGAGGATCTTCTGCTTGCCCGTGTAGAACGGGTGGCACTCGGAGCACACGTCGGCACGGATGGTGCCGTCCGCGACGGTGCTACGGGTGGTGAACGAGGCGCCACAGGTGCAGCTGACCTGGGTCTCGACGTACTCCGGGTGGATGTCGCGCTTCAAGGGATCTCCTAGGTTCGGGAGGGCACCGGGTCGTGCGGCGGGATTGCCGTACGTGAACCGGGGCCGACGTACCAGTCTGCCAGTACCGGTCGCATCCCCCAAAACGGGGTCCGGGAGCCCGTTATTCCCAGGCTCTTTCCGGGGGGCGCGACCGGCCGCGGACTACTTCACGACGCCGTCGGCGTCCGTCTTCGTCCCCTCGCCGCCCTTGAGGGCCGACGCGGGGATCGGCTTGTCCTCGTGCAGCGCCCGCCACATCTCCTTGGCGGACGCGAGAGGCACCACGCGGTTCTTGTCCAGCGGGTCGGTGGTGACGGGCAGGGTCACCATGTGCATGTCCCCGGAGCCGATGCCCTTGAGGCCGTTGGCGAAGGAGAGCAGCTTGTTGACCGAGGCCAGGTCGGAGTCGGTGGTGAGTGCCTTGGTGGCGGTGTCCGCGATCCCGTAGAGCTTGGTCGGGCTGGTGAACAGGCCGACGGACTTGACCTGGTCGATCAGCGCCTTGATGAACGCCTGCTGGAGCTTGATCCGGCCGAGGTCGCTGCCGTCGCCGACGCCGTGCCGGGTGCGGACGAGGCCGAGCGACTGCTCGCCGTTGAGGGTGTGCTTGCCGGCCGGGAGGTCGAGGTGGCTCCACTTGTCGTGGATCGGCTTGGTGGTGGTCACCTCGACGCCGCCGAGCCGGTCGATGAGCTTCTGGAAGCCGGCGAAGTCGACCTCCAGGTAGTGGTCCATCCGGATCCCGGTCATGGCCTCGACGGTCTTCACGGCGCAGACCGCGCCGCCCACCGAGTAGGCGTCGTTGAACTGCGCCCGCCGGACGGCCGGGCTGGTCTTGCCGTCGAGGGTCTTGCACTCGGGCCGGGGGACCATGGTGTCGCGCGGGATGCTGACCACGCTGGCCTGCTTGTGACCCGCGTAGACGTGGACGATCATCGCGGTGTCGGAGCGGGAGCTGCCCTCGTCCCGGCCGTACTTGTTGTTGTCGCCGGCCCGCGAGTCGGAGCCCAGGACGAGGATGTCCTGCGAGCCGTTGTCCACGTTGTCGGGGCGGTCGGTGCCGAGCGCGGAGTTGATGTCCACGCCGTGCAGGTTGCCGTTGAGCTTGAAGTAGACGTACCCGATCCCGGATCCGCCCAGGACGACCAGCGCCGCGGCCGTCCAGAGGACTATTCGCCAGCCCGTGCGGCGCGCGCGGGGCTTGCGCCTGCGGCCATGGGGTCCGCCGGGGCGCCGACGGCGCGCTCCCGCCTGCCTGCCCCTGGTCTCGTCCGCCATACGCTCCTCAGTCCTCCGCTGGTTCGGCTTCCCCCCTGCCGCCCGATCAGGCGCGGTGCCTCGCCACTTTCAGACGGCGAGGTCTGCGACAGGGTTGCACGGAGCGGTGAGAGCCCCTTCTTATGAACCGACCGGACGGAACGCCGCGACAAACCCACCCACACCCCCTGTCACCTGCGTTTTCGCCCGTCGCATCGGCGTCGGTGCGCCGCGCTTCGGCGGGTGCCCCTGTGGCGGAAGTCTCAGAAGGTCACGGTGAGGACTCGACAAGATCACGAAGGCGACACCGGGTGCCCGTGGGATCCGGACAACGGTCCCGGAATCCCCGAAAAACGCGGAACCTCCCCGCCACGGACGTGACGGGGAGGTTCCGGGGACTGCCGGCGGTCGCCGGGTCAGTCGTTGCCGTTGCCCGGCGCGGGCGCCGTCTTGGCGATCTGCATCAGGAACTCGGCGTTCGACTTCGTCTGCTTCATCTTGTCGAGGAGCAGCTCGATGGCCTGCTGCGAGTCCAGCGCGTGCAGCACCCGGCGGAGCTTCCAGACGATGGAGAGCTCCTCGCCGCCGAGCAGGATCTCCTCCTTGCGGGTGCTGGACGGGTCGACGTCCACCGCGGGGAAGATGCGCTTGTCGGCGAGCTTCCGGTCGAGCTTGAGCTCCATGTTGCCGGTGCCCTTGAACTCCTCGAAGATCACCTCGTCCATCCGCGAGCCGGTCTCGACCAGCGCGGTGGCCAGGATGGTCAGCGAGCCGCCGTCCTCGATGTTCCGCGCGGCACCGAAGAACTTCTTCGGCGGGTAGAGCGCGGTCGAGTCGACACCACCGGACAGGATGCGGCCGGAGGCGGGCGCCGCCAGGTTGTAGGCGCGGCCCAGGCGGGTGATGGAGTCGAGCAGCACGACCACGTCGTGACCCAGCTCCACGAGGCGCTTGGCGCGCTCGATGGCCAGCTCGGCGACGGTGGTGTGGTCCTCGGCCGGGCGGTCGAAGGTCGAGGAGATGACCTCGCCCTTGACCGACCGCTGCATGTCGGTGACCTCTTCCGGACGCTCGTCGACCAGGACGACCATCAGGTGGCACTCGGGGTTGTTGGTGGTGATCGCGTTGGCGATCGCCTGCATGATCATGGTCTTGCCGGTCTTCGGCGGGGCCACGATCAGACCGCGCTGGCCCTTGCCGATGGGGGCGACCAGGTCGATGATACGGGTCGTCAGAACGCCCGGGTCGGTCTCCAACCGCAGCCGGTCCTGCGGGTAGAGCGGGGTCAGCTTGTGGAACTCGGGGCGGCCGCGGCCGGTTTCGGGCGCCATGCCGTTCACCGAGTCGAGCCGCACGAGGGCGTTGAACTTCTCGCGCCGCTCGCCGTCCTTCGGCTGCCGCACCGCGCCGGTGACGTGGTCGCCCTTGCGCAGGCCGTTCTTGCGGACCTGGGCGAGGGAGACGTAGACGTCGTTCGGGCCCGGCAGGTAGCCGGAGGTGCGGATGAACGCGTAGTTGTCGAGGATGTCCAGGATGCCCGCGACGGGGATCAGGACGTCGTCCTCGGACAGCTGCGGCTCGTTGGCGAACTCGTCGCGGCCACGACGGCCCCGGCGGTCGCGGTAACGGCCGCGCCGGCCGCGGCGGCCGCCCGCCTCGTCGTCGAAGTCGTCCTGCGGGCCCTCGGCGCGCCCGGCGCGCTGCTGGCGGTTGCCGCCCTGCTGGCCGGCGCCGGCCTCGTCGCCGCGGCGGTCGCGGCGGTCGCGCTGGCCGCGCTCACCACGGTCGCCGCGCTCGCCCCGCTCACCGCGGTCGCCCCGCTCGCGGCGGTCGCCCTTCTGGCCTCGCTCGGCGCGGTCGCCGCGCTCCTGGCGGTCGCCCTTGGCGCCCCGGCCCTCGGCGGTGTCCACCGCGGCCTCGGGCTTCTCCGAGGTCAGCACCTCGGCACGGGCCTCGGTGCGGGCCTCGGCGGTGGGCTCCGGGGAGCCCGCGGGGGCGGTGGCACGGCGGCGGCGGCGCTCGCCGGCCGGCGCCTCCTCGCTGCCCGGCTGGCCCGGGATCTCGATCTGCTGCTGGGCGGCGGGTGCCTGCTCGGCGGTCTTCTCGGCGGCCTCGCCGGTACGGGCCCGGGAGGTGGCGCGGCGCTTCGGCTTCTCCGCCGGCTGCTCCGCGGCCGGCTCGGCGGCGGGCTTGGCGGAGGCGCCGGAACCGGCCTGCCTCTCCTTGATGACCTCGATCAGCTGGCCTTTGCGCATCCGCGCGGTGCCCTTGATGCCGAGGCTGGAGGCGAGCTGCTGGAGCTCGGCCAGGACCATGGCGTCGAGGCCCGTGCCCGAGCGTCGCCGCCGGGGGGCGGCGGAAGCACCGGTGGCAGGCGCGGCGGGAGCGTCCGTGGCGGGCGCGGAGGCATTGCCCGCGGCACCCTTGGTGCCCGCGGCGTTCACGCCCATCAGATCGGTGGTGTCGCTCACGAAGGGGTCCTTCCCTGGAGCGGGCGTCGGCCTGTCTGGCTCGGCGACCGGTTGTGCTGTCCGGCTGCGGTCCTGATCGCGGACCGGGCCGGGGCGGTGGTCCGCCGCGGTACGGCGGAAGAATCAGTGCGTTGATGCCGACGTGGGGAAATCAGTGAGGACAAGACGCATCGCATCACTCATGTCGCCCACGCCGATTTCCGGAGCGTGCTCGAATCTGCTCAGGCAGTCTGGGAGGCTCCCGGAAGAAAAGCGGTCCCTGATCGGGACACAGAGCACCGAGCCGACGTGGCTTCGGGTGCAGACTTGAGGTTAACACTACCGGATCCCACAAACATTCCCCCTCTCAAAGTCCGGCAACCGCGTTTTCCGCGGGGCCTTCCTCGGCGGTGTGCCACCGCGTTCCGCCCCTTGTCAGGCGAGCGGCAGCACACTCGTCCCCCCGGCGTCGAGGGACAGCCGGTTGGCCGCCCACCCCTCGCCCGCCAGCCGTGCGACCTTGTCCGCCGCACTGTCCTCGACCAGCGCGAGCACCGTGGGGCCCGCGCCGGAGACGACCGCGGGGACGCCGTCCGCCCGCAGTCGGTTGACCAGGGCCACGCTCTCCGGCATCGCCGGGGCGCGGTACTCCTGGTGGAGCCGGTCCTCGGTGGCCGGCAGCAGCAGGTCGGGGCGCCTGGTCAGGGCCTCGACGAGCAGCGCGGCCCGACCGGCGTTGGCCGCGGCGTCCACATGGGGGACCGTGCGCGGCAGCAGGCCGCGCGCGGTCTCCGTCGCCACGGGACGACCGGGCACGAAGACCACCGGAACGATGGAATCGGCGGGGTCCATCCGCACCGCGCGGGCCGCTCCCCCGTCCATCCAGGCCAGGGTGAAACCGCCGAGCAGGCAGGCCGCGACGTTGTCCGGGTGACCCTCGATCTCGGTGGCCAGCTCCAGCATCGCCGTGGTGTCGAGCCGCTCGGCCCCGCCTATGGTCACCGCCCGGGCGGCGACGATCCCGGCGCAGATCGCGGCGGCCGAGGAGCCCAGGCCGCGGCCGTGCGGGATGCGGTTGGCGCAGACGACCTCCAGGCCGCGCGGCTGGCCGCCCAGCAGGTCGAACGTGGTGCGCAGGGACCGTACGAGCAGGTGACCCTCGTCGCGCGGGAGCGAATCGGCGCCCTCGCCGGCGATGTCGATGTGCAGCCCGGATTCGGCCACCCGGACCACGACGTCGTCGTAGAGCCCCAGGGACAGACCGAGGGCGTCGAAGCCGGGACCGAGATTGGCGCTGGTGGCGGGGGTGCGCACTCGGACGGCGGCGGCGCGGAAGGCGGGACCGGCCATCGCTCGATGACTCTCCTTGATGTGGCCTTGGTAGGGCGTGCGACATCCGCAAGGGCCGCGACGGCGATACCGCATGGGGGGCGGCTTGGGTCAGCGACGGGGCGGAGTGAGGACAGCCTATCGAAGGAAGGTTCTGTGGCGACATAGGGCGCACAGGAGGCGCGCGATGCGTGTCGCACGCCAAGCCATGCCCCGTGTCGATTTTGGCGGGCTTTCGTCGGGGTTGTGACCTGCGGATTCGCGGATTCGGAGGGGAGCGGGCGAAATTTTTCGCTCTCCCTTTTTCTCCGGTGTTCCTTTATGGGTCCGTCTATGGGTCCGTCGTGTCCACTACGGGTCCGCCGCGCCCCGCCCGTCCGTCGCGTCGCGCCCGGCGCCGGGAGGTGCCTGCGCCCTCCCGGGAGCCGGGCGGCCGTCCCGTGAGGGGCGGCCGCCCGGGGGGGGCGGCGTACGTACGCGGCGGACGCGCGGGTACGCGGCCGGGGTCACGGACCGTGGGACGGCCGCCGCCCGCCGCTACGCGAGCCCGAGCCGCTCGGCCGCCGCGGCCGCGTCCACCGGTACGGTCACCGGCTGCGGGGCACCGGCCACCGCCCAGTCGGGGTCCTTGAGGCCGTTGCCCGTGACCGTACAGACGATGCGCTGGCCCGGGTCCACCTTGCCCTGCTCGGCGGCCTTCAGCAGACCGGCGACGCTCGCCGCCGAGGCGGGCTCGACGAAGACGCCCTCCTGCGCGGCCAACAGCCGGTAGGCGGCGAGGATCTGGCGGTCGGTCACCTCGTCGATGTGCCCGCCGGACTCGTCACGCGCCTGCTCGGCGAACCGCCATGAGGCGGGGTTGCCGATGCGGATGGCGGTGGCGATGGTGTGCGGCTCCTTCACCGGCTCGCCGCGCACGATCGGCGCCGAGCCGGACGCCTGGTAGCCCCACATCCGCGGGGTGCGGGAGGCGACGCCGTCGGCGGCGTACTCCTTGTACCCCTTCCAGTACGCGGTGATGTTGCCCGCGTTGCCCACCGGCAGGACGTGGATGTCCGGGGCGTCGCCGAGCGCGTCCACGATCTCGAAGGCGGCGGTCTTCTGGCCCTCGATGCGCACCGGATTGACCGAATTGACCAGAGCCACCGGGTAGTTGTCGGCCAGGGCGCGGGCCAGGTCCAGGCAGTCGTCGAAGTTGCCGTCGACCTGGAGGATGCGGGCGCCGTGCACCAGGGCCTGGCCCATCTTGCCGAGCGCGATCTTGCCCTCGGGCACCAGGACGGCGCAGACCATCCCGGCGCGCACCGCGTAGGCGGCGGCGGAGGCGGAGGTGTTGCCCGTGGAGGCGCAGATGACGGCCTTGGCGCCCTCCTCCTTCGCCCGGGTGATGGCCATCGTCATCCCGCGGTCCTTGAAGGAGCCGGTGGGGTTGGCGCCCTCGACCTTGAGGTGCACCTCGCAGCCGGTGCGCTCGGAGAGCACCTGGGCCGGCACCAGGGGCGTGCCGCCCTCGCGCAGGGTGACCACCGGCGTGTCCGCGGAGACCGGGAGGCGGTCGCGGTACTCCTCGATGATGCCGCGCCACTGACGGGTGGCGGCGTTGCCGTTGTTCGCAGACATGGTCTTCCTTGCTCCCCTACTCACCTTCGACGCGCATGATGCTGGCGACCCCGCGCACCGTGTCCAGCCTGCGCAGCGCCTCGACCGTCGCCGACAGGGCGGCGTCGGGGGCCCGGTGGGTGACGACGACCAGCGCCGCCTCGCCGTCCTTGCCCTGCTGGCGGACGGTGTCGATGGACACGCCGTGCTCGGCGAAGACCGTGGCCACCTGGGCGAGGACGCCCGGCTTGTCGGCGACGTCGAGGCTGATGTGGTAGCGCGTGACGACCTCGCCCATGGGGCTGACGGTCAGCCGCGCGTACGCCGACTCGCCCGGGCCCGTGGTCCCGGCCAGCTTGTTGCGGCAGACGGCGACCAGGTCGCCGAGGACCGCGGAGGCGGTCGGCGCGCCGCCGGCGCCCGGCCCGTAGAACATCAGCTGCCCGGCGGCCTCGGCCTCGACGAACACCGCGTTGTACGCCTCGCGGACCGAGGCCAGCGGGTGGCTGAGCGGGATCATCGCGGGGTGGACGCGGGCGGTGACCGACCGGCCGTCGGCGGCGCGCTCGCAGATGGCCAGCAGTTTGATGGTGCAGCCCATCTGTTTCGCGGAGGCGAAGTCGGCGGCCGTGACCTCCGTCATGCCCTCGCGGTGCACGTCGTCGAGGCGGACGCGGGTGTGGAAGGCGATACCGGCCAGGATCGCGGCCTTGGCCGCGGCGTCGAAGCCCTCGACGTCGGCCGTGGGGTCCGCCTCGGCGTAGCCGAGGGCGGTGGCCTCGTCCAGGGCCTCCTGATAGCCGGCGCCCGTCGAGTCCATCTTGTCGAGGATGAAGTTGGTGGTGCCGTTGACGATGCCGAGCACCCGGTTGACCTTGTCGCCGGCGAGGGACTCGCGCAGCGGGCGGATCAGCGGGATGGCGCCGGCGACGGCGGCCTCGTAGTAGAGGTCCGTGCCGTGCTGCCCGGCGGCGGCGTGCAGGGCGGCGCCGTCCTCGGCGAGCAGCGCCTTGTTGGCCGAGACGACGCTCGCGCCGTGCTCGAAGGCGGTGGTGATCAGGGTGCGGGCCGGCTCGATGCCGCCGATGACCTCGACGACGACGTCGATGTCACCCCGTTTGACCAGCGCGGTCGCGTCGGTGGTGATCAGCTCGGCGGGCACCCCGGCCCGGACCCGGTCGGGCCGGCGCACCGCGATGCCGGCCAGCTCGACCGGGGCGCCGATCCGGGCCGCGAGGTCGTCGGCGTGCGTCGTCATGATGCGCGTCACCTCGGAGCCGACCACTCCACAGCCCAGCAGCGCCACTTTCAGCGGACGCGTACGCATCATCCGACCTCGTTTCTCGTACATCTTGGGTGGTACACCAGTCTCACTCACCGGTCGGAGGGATTCGCTCCCCCGTCCAGTATCCGAGATTCCGACATCCGCCGGCCGGTTTTCGGGCGGCCGGCGGGGGCTGTGATCGGCCGGGCGTCGTCAGCCGATGTCAGGGGGTCAGCCGACGTCGGAGTCGTCAGCCGACGTCGAGGCGGAGCAGGTCCTCCTCCGTCTCCCGCCGGACGATCACCCGGGCCGCGCCGTCCTTCACCACCACGACCGGGGGCCGCAGCGCGTGGTTGTAATTGCTGGCCATGGAGCGGCAGTAGGCGCCCGTCGCGGGCACGGCGAGGAGGTCGCCGGGGGCGACGTCGGCGGGCAGGAAGGCGTCGCGGACCACGATGTCACCGGACTCGCAGTGCTTGCCGACGACGCGGGAGAGCATCGGGTCGGCCGTCGACGTACGCGACACCAGGGCCACCGAGTAGTCGGCGTCGTAGAGCGCGGTACGGATGTTGTCGGACATGCCGCCGTCGACACTGACGTACGTCCGCAGTCCGGGGAGCTCCTTGACCGTCCCCACCTCGTACAGCGTGAAGGCGGTGGGACCGACGATCGCGCGCCCCGGCTCGACGGACAGGCGCGGCACCGCGAGCCCGGCCGCCGCGCACTCCCGCTCGACGATGGCGCGCAGCGCGGTGGCGATCTCCTGCGGCTCGCGGGGGTCGTCGTCCGGGGTGTAGGCGATGCCGAGGCCGCCGCCGAGGTCGATCTCGGGCAGCTCGACGCCGTGCTCGTCGCGGATCTCGCGGAGCAGGCCGACGACGCGGTGCGCGGCGACCTCGAAACCGGAGGTGTCGAAGATCTGCGAGCCGATGTGCGAGTGGATGCCGATCAGTTCGAGCCCGTCCAGCTTGAGCGCGCGGCGGACGGCCTCGGCGGCCTGGCCGCCGGCCAGCGGCAGGCCGAACTTCTGGTCCTCGTGGGCGGTGGCGATGAACTCGTGGGTGTGCGCCTCGACGCCGACCGTGACCCGGATCTGCACCCGCTGCCGCTTCCCGGCCCGCTGGGCGGTGTGCGCGACGCGCACGATCTCCTGGAAGGAGTCGACGACGATCCGGCCCACACCGGCCTCGACGGCCCGGCTGATCTCCTCGGCCGACTTGTTGTTGCCGTGCAGGGCGATCCGCTCGGCGGGCATGCCCGCGTCGAGCGCGGTGGCCAGCTCGCCGGCGGAGCAGACGTCGAGGTTGAGCCCCTCCTCGGTCAGCCAGCGCACGACGGCCCGGGAGAGGAACGCCTTGCCCGCGTAGAAGACGTCGGCGTCCGGTCCGAACGCCTCGCGCCAGGCGCGGCAGCGGGCCCGGAAGTCGTCCTCGTCGAGGAAGTAGGCGGGGGTGCCGAACTCCTCGGCCAGCCGCTTGACGTCCAGCCCGCCGACGGTGGCGACGCCGTCCTCGTTCCGGGAGACGGTGCGCGACCAGACGCGCGGGTGGAGGGCGTTGAGGTCGGCGGGGGGCGCCGGGTAGTGGCCCTCGGGCAGGACGTCGGCGTAGCGGGGCCCGGCGGGGTGGGCGGAGCGGCTCATGGCGCTGATCTCCTCGGGTGCTCGGTGCTCGGAGATGTGGGGTCTCAGAGATGTGCGGGTGCGGTGATGCCGAGCTGGTGGAGGCCGTCGGCGAGCACCGTGCCCGTGGCCTCGGCGAGGGCCAGGCGGGCGCGGTGGACGACCGAGGGTTTCTCGTCCCCCCGGGGCAGCGTCGGACACGACGTCTGCCAGCGGAGGAAGGCGTCGGCCAGGCGCTCCAGGGCCCGCGCGAGCCGCTCGGGGTCACGGGCGGCGACGATGCGGGGGTGATCGGCGAGGCCGGATATCAGGGGCCCGGAGCCGGCACCGAAGAGGTCGGGGCCGTCGGTGCCCTCCGTGCCTTCGCCGCCGTCGGCGACGGAGGGGCCGAACCCGAGGTCGTGGGCGTTGCGCAGCAGGGCGCGGCACCGGGAGTGGGCGTACCGCACCCGGAAGAGGGGGTTGGCCTCGCGCTGCACCAGCAGCAGGCGGCGGTCGAGGCCGGGCGGGCTGACCAGGCTCCAGCGGGCGGCGTCGGACCCGAGCCGCCGGACGAGCTCGTCGGAGGGGTGCAGCGGGAGCGGCTCGGAGTCCGTGCGCCGCGCGAGGACGTCCTGTACGAGCCGCGCGTGCGGGGCACCCGCGAGGGTGATGTTGAGGAACCCGGGGCCGGCGATGTCGACCCGGGCGATCCCGGGCTCCCGTACCAGCCGGCGCCGCAGCAGCTCGGCGACCTCCCGGGCGGGCCGTCCACTCTCCTTGGCGAGCCGCAGGGCGACTTCGGTGGCGTAGTCCCCACTGCCCGGGTGCGGCGGCACCCGGATCCCGACCGCGGCCGGCGCCACGGCGCGCAGCTCGTCGGCGTCGATGGCACGACGCACGGCGCGCAGCACGGTACGGGAGAGATCTGCGGGGGTCACAGGGGCAAGCCTAGGGGAGGAAGCGGGTCGCTCCGCCAGCCGGTTTCCCCGATGTTCCCCGGACATGCCCCCTACATCCGTCCTCGGGGGCGATCGGCCTCACGCCGGTCCGCCGAACACGGGCTGTCGCCAGGGCGGGCCGCTGCCACGTCGGTCCGTCGTCACGCTGGTCCGTCGTCACGCCGATCCGTTCTCATGGGCAGCCGGTGGGCCGCACCACGGTCCCGGTCCCGGCCCCGGTCCCCGTCCCCGCTCCGGCCCCGGCGTCACCGGGCGCCGTCTCCCCCGCCTCCCCGTCGCCCCCGTCACGCACCCCGCGCCCCAGGAGCAGCCCCCACACCGTCCGCACGAGCTCCGCCGGTTCGAAGGGCTTCGCCAGGAACGCGTCCACCCCGGCGGACCGCCCGCCCTCCGCTTCGAGCTGCGTGCAGGCGCTGATGATGGCGATGGGTATGTCCCGCGTCCGCGGATCGTCCCGCAACCGCGCCGCCGTCCGCAGGCCGTCGAGCCGGGGCATCACGAAGTCGAGGGTCACGACGTCGGGGCGCACCCGGTGCACGATCTCCAGGCACTCGGCACCATCGGCCGCGGTCACGACCTCGAAGCCTTCGAGCTCGAGGTTGACCCTGATCAACTGCCGGATGACCCTGTTGTCGTCGACAACGAGGACCCGGCCGGGCAAGCCAGGCACACCCCGAGGGTAGGCGCGCCCACCGCACCGCGTCCGGGTTTTCCCCACTTCCACCCCCGAGAGCGACCCGGCCTCCCTCCACCGGCGCCCGTTCCGGAACCCGTTACGGATCACCCGCCCGGAGCTGGTACTGTTCTTCCTGTCGCCGCGAGCGAGACCGCGAACGGAAGACACGCCCCCGTAGCTCAGGGGATAGAGCAACGGCCTCCGGAGCCGTGTGCGCAGGTTCGAATCCTGCCGGGGGCACTTCGCAGGAAGTGCCGGAAAGCCCCGCCTACCACCGAAACCGGTGAGGCGGGGTTTTCCCGTATGCGTGGATGGATCCGGCCGCCGACGGGCGCCACGGACCGGGACGTTGACTTGTTCCCTTGAGCCGGCCCGGGCCGTGAACGTCCCCGCCCATCTTTCGTGGGCGAACCCCGCGAACGAGACCTAGCGGCACCTGTCGGAACCCTGCACGGCCTCCGGTACCCGGGTGCTCACCAGTTCCTGAGCTCCTCGACGAAGTCCATGTACGAGTCGTTTTCGCCCTCGGGGGCGCGAATCAGACCATGCTCCAAAGCGGCACGCGCGACCAGGGGGCCGTCGCTCTCGCGAAAGCGCGGTGACCCGAGCTGTCCTTTGAGTTCCTCCTTGGGTTCCTTGACCCGGCCCATGTCCCTTCCCCGCAGCCGAGGGGGAACCTTCCACCTGGGGCGTACGTGCGGGAAAGCATCCGGGAAGAGGAGTAGCCAGCCTTCCGATTCCCAGGCGGCAAGCGCCAGCGCAGTGTGGTGGAAGCTCGTGCACTGACGGTCGAGTTCAGCGGAGACCGCTGCACGGACCTTGCTGTAGTGGGGATCGGTGAATCCATCCAGGTCTTCGTGGACGACAAACCCGAGAAGCTGCGCCTTCTGCTGCAGCGCCTTGGCCCGCGCCTTACCGACAAGCGCTTTTACCGCCGCGCTCAGATCGGCGCCGGACTTCTTGCGCAGTCGCACGGGGTCATTGATGCGAACCAGCTTGGCAGCCGCACACAAGTCGGGGCGGTGCGCACGTATCAAAGCCGCCATGATGTCGCAGTCGTTCTGGTCCTCACCGGCGAGAACAATCACTTTGCTTGGGGAACTGCCGCGCGAGCCACTTCCCCGGCCTCTGCCGCTCACAGCGCTCCCCCGGTAAGGTCGCCGCCGAGCACGCCCGCGAACCAGAGCTCGCCGAGTGGCTGGTCTCCCGACTCCTCGACGATCTCCTCGACTTCCGTCGCCGTGAGCGCCGGAATGACCGATGCGCCTCCATCGTCCCGGTCGCAGACGACGAACTCGTCAGGTCGAAGCCGGTTCACGAGGGCGGGAGAGTGAGTGGCGACGATGAGCTGCGTACGCTCAGAGGCTTCCCGCAGCCGCTCCACGATGAGCTCCAGCGCCTGCGGGTGCAGCCCGTGATCGATCTCCTCGATACAGGTGAAGGCCGGCGGGTGAGGATCGTAGAGAAGGGCGAGCAGCCCCAACAAGCGGACCGTGCCGTAAGAGGCATCGGCCAGAGGGGTCAGGCGGCGCAGGCCTCGCTCGCGCAGAACGACCGTCAGTTGGTCGGTCGAACCGCCGGCCTCCTCGAACTCGATGCTCTCCAGTTGCGGCAGCACCCGCCGGGCGTCTTCGACCAGGTTCTCCCAGATCTCCTCACGCCCACTGAGGTTGATCAGGAAAGCAGCGAGGTTCTCGGCATGGGACGCCAGCGTATCCATGTCTGCGGCACGCAGCCGAGTGGGCATACGAGCCGCGGCGACATCGACGTCGAAGACCCGAAAGGATGAGAGGCGTTCCGCAACGCGGGTCACCTCGTCACCGCCGTCCGCGGGACCGAGCCTGGGAAGCGTGGACAAGCCACTGCTCAGTCTGCGGATACCGAACCTCCCGCCGCCTTCCTCCTTGCCCGCGCGCCTGTCGACCACGCGCGCTTCCTCGCCGGAAATGGTGATGCGCCGTCCCCTCCCCTGGGTTCGCTTGAATACGAAGCTCTCCTCACGGGACAGGGTGTAGGCGGCCCGGCTGCTGTCCCGGTTCGCCGGCAGGGATCGTCGCCGGATCGTGAGACTGTACTGGTCAGGCGCATTAAGTGTGGAGTTGCTCGTCCAGGTCGCTTTCAATTGGACGCGCATGAAGGTGGGGGGCTTGACGCCACCCCAGAAGGCAACTTCGTCGAAGCCGCCGCGCACGTCGAGCGCCGGCTGAAGGTCCGTGCGAATGATGTCGGCAAGAAAATCGAAAACCTTCAGCACGTTCGACTTGCCCACACCGTTCGGCCCCACCAGGACGGTCAGCGGGCCAAGCGGGACGGTCACGTCTCGCAGGCTTCGGAAGTTCTCGACGTGGAGTTCGAGGAGGCGGCTGGGCATGAGGCGAATCTATCCGGTAGGCGATCGCGGCAAAGACAGCTCCCGCGACAACGCAGCCGCCGCCGCGCCTCGTAGCCTCCCGCCGGACAGAACCAGAGGCCGGATCCAGTTCACCGCGGATGCCCCCGACGGGGCGACACCGGTGCTTCCCACGCTCTCGAGCAGCGCCCCTGTCGGGCGCGCATGGTCTCGCGGGCCCGCGAGGGCGGGACTGCCCAGCAGAACCGTGTGCTCGCCGCTGGCGACGGTCTTCCGGTGCATGACGTTGGCGGAGACGACGGGCGGTGCCACCGAGCGGACACGCCAGTCCGCGTATGAGCGCGGCGAAGCCCTCCTATTGCCGTCTGTCCATCGGCGGCGAGGGTGCGGCACGGTTTCCGACAACGTGCTCCGGCCGCGAGTGGCGGCGACGCTGTTCAAAACCGTCGACAGGCCGGGAGCGCCTGAGACACAGGGCCCTCCGGCTGCGGCCTCGTCGGCTGGGCCGGGCGGACGGGACGGCGTCGAACAGTGATCGGTTACGCTGACGCCGCCGTACGGTGAACGGCCTTCAGGCCCAGGGGGAGGGCCTGTGCGGAGTCCGGTTCCCGGCGTCTCTCCACACCGTCCTTTCCCGCGTTCGCGGTGCTCGGGCGCACCTGAGTGTCTCAGTCGTGGACCGCCGGGTCCGCCGGGCGTGACACCGGCCCGCGGCACCAGGACACGCGACGTAGGAGACATGGATGGCGGGCCGATCCCCCGACGCACCCGACGAGCAGCCGACGCGGGCGGACGTCTCCTCCGACGAACGTGAAGCGACCGCGTCCGGCGCCGCGTCCGAACGGGCCGGTGCCGACGCCTCGCGCGGGCGGGCGGCCGGGACGGCGGTGGGCGCCGAGCGGGACGCCGAGTCCGCCGATTCCGCCGAGGGCGGTACGCGCGCCGGCGACCGCGCGGCGTCCGCCGGCGGGACGACGGAGCCCGGGCCCGACGCGGGCGCCGAGGCCGCGGCGGCCCGGCCGGCGACCGGGAGTTCCGACGCGTCCGAGGCGAAGTCTCGCCGGCAGAACACCGCGCGCGACGCGGCGGCCGGCGCCCAGGCGCGGAATCGTGCCGAGGTGTCCGGCAAGGTGACCGCCGACGCCGAGGGCGGCTCCCGGCCGGGTGACGACACCATGGGCGCCCCTCGGCCCGGTGACGACACCGAGGCCGACGCCGAAGCGTCCGCCGCTCATGGCGCGGCGGACGCCGGTACCGAGGTCCGCCCCGGCAGCGGAACCTCAGCCGACTCCGAGCACGGCTCCGTCCGCGTCCCGGACGCCGTCGGCAGTCCCGCCGCGTCGGATGACGCGGACGGAGCCGAGGCGAGCAGCGGAGGCGCTCCCCGGTCCGAGGCCAAGAGCGGCGGCGCCGGCCCCAAGTCCCTTGCCGGGAGCGCTACGAAGGGCACCGCCCGCACCGCGGACGCCAAAGACGTACCGGATCCTGCGGACGACCGGCTTCCCGCCGCATCCACGGAACGTTCCACAGCCGGCGCGGCGGGCAAGGCCACGACGCGAGACCAGGACGAGGCCCGTACGGACACGGACGAGACCGGCGAGTCCGGCAGGAAGTCCGGGCGCGGCGCCGCGGACAAGGCGGGCGACCTCGCCGCCGTCGCCTCCGGCACCGTCGAAGACCGGGACGCGGCCGAAGTCGAGACCGGCGACGAGTCCGGGAAGGGCGAGCCCGGCACCGCTGCCGCCGTCGCCTCCGGCGAGGTCGGGGGCCAGGGCGAAGCCGAGGCCGATAGCGGTGCGAAGAAGACGGCCGAGGCCCGCGGCAAGTCCGCGACGGACAAGCCCGCCGCCAAGGGCGCGGCCGGTGCTTCTGCCGTCGGAACCACCGGCGACGGCACGGACCAAGGCGACACCGGGGCCGAATCCGGTGGCACGAACGGGGTGGCCACCGACAGCCGGTCCGGGGAGGGCGAGCCCGCTGCCACGGGCAAGGTCGGTGGACCTGTCGGCGGTGCGGACGCGGCCGAGGCCGACGGTGTGGGTGGTACGGAAGGCGATGCCGCCGCCCGTGCCTCCGGGACCGAAGGTGCGGACGTGGCCGCTGCCGCGAGTGGTGGTGAGCCCGGCAGCGTGAAGGCGGCGAGTGGCGACGTCGTGGACGGCGTCCGGTCGGGCGGGCGGGGCAAGGCCGCCGCCACCGGCAACGCTGCCGCGGTCAGCGGCGGCACCGAGTCGGAGCCCTCTGCCCGGGGCAAGGCGCCGGCGGAGACCGGAACCGAGCGCGGCGGCATGGGCGAGGCCGATGCCGAAGCCGAGTCCGAGGCCGATGCTCCCGCCGAGCCGCAGGGCAAGGCCGTGCCCCGGGCCGGGGGCCAGGCCGCCCGCGGCGCGGGCAAGGCATCCGCCTCCGCCGAGTCCAAGGGCGCAGGCTCGGCAATGCCCCCGGCGGATGCCAAGTCCAAGGCCGCCGCTCCCACCAAGGGCACGGGCGCGGGCTCGGCAAAGCCCCCGACAGACGCCAAGCCCAAGACCGGCGGATCGAGCCAAGCCGCCGCCTCCGCCAAGTCCCCGGCGGGCACCAAGCCCCAAGCCACCGGGCCGGTCAAGGTCGCCGTGCCCGCGCCCGGTCCTGCCGGTGTCGTGGGCAAGAGTGGCGGTGGTGCCGGGGCGGAGAGTGCCGAGTCCGGTGACGCCGGTGTGCGGGGCGTGGCGCGGGAAGCCGCGCGGCGGCGGCCCGTCCTGCTGGGTGGGGGTGTGCTCGCGCTGCTCGTCGTCGTGTTTCTGGTCGTGCAGATGGTGCGGCCGTTGCCCTCGCCCGAGTTGAAGGTGCGGGAGGCCGCTTCCACGGTCACCGTTCCGGGGGGTCGGTTCGTCATTCCGTGGCCGAAGAAGGGCCAGGGGGCCGTCATGGTCGCCGGGGGCGGGACCGTCGGGACGTTCGGGGCGGAGAAGCCCGTTCCGACCGCCAGTGTCGCCAAGATCATGACCGCTTACGTGGTGCTGCGCGAGCATCCCCTGGCCAAGGGCGAGAAGGGGCCGCGGATCACGATCGACGCCAAGACCGTGACGGACGGGACGGCCGAGGACGAGTCCCGCGTCGAGGGGCTCCAGGAAGGGCAGAGCTTCAGCGAGCTGGACATGCTGCGGATGCTCATGATCCCGTCGGGCAACAACATCGCCCGGATGCTGGCGCGTTGGGACACCAAGTCCAAGGACGAGACCGCGTTCGTCCGGAAGATGAACGACGCCGCCAAGGCGCTCGGCATGCGGAACACCACCTACACCGACCCCAGCGGCCTCGACCGCGGGACCGTCAGCACCGCCGTCGACCAGCTCAAGCTGGCCGACGCCGTGATGAAGTCGGAGGCGTTCCGGTCCGTCGTCTCCATGGTCGGGGCCGACATCCCGGGTGCCGGGCACATCGACAACAACAACGCCCCGCTGCTCACCGCCGGTCTGGGCGTCGAGGGCATCAAGACCGGTTCCAACACCCCCGCCGGCGGCACGTTGTCGTGGGCCGCGCGGGCCACCGTGGACGGGAAGGAACGGCTGGTCCTCGGCACGATGATGGACCAGCACGTCACCGGCCCGGACCCGAACGGCTCCAACAGCCTCGCCCTGGTGCTGGAGAACAGCAGGAAGGTCGTCGCGGCCGTGCGCAAGGGGCTGACCACCGCCACCGTCGTGCGCAAGGGGCAAGTCGTCGGGCATGTCGACGACGGGTTCGGCGGCCGGACGCCCGTCGTGGCCGCCAAGGACCTCACCGTCGTCGGCCTGCCGGGGCAGCGGGTGCGCGTCACCTTCCGCGACGGCGGACGGGCCCTCGCCCGTACGGCCAAGCGCGGGACCGTCGTCGGCGAGCTGATCGCCACCCCCGGGCCCGGGTCGGCGGCCGGGAAGGTCCCCGTCGTGGTGAAGTCGGCGCTCAAGGAGCCGTCCTTCGGTACGCGGATCACCCGGATCGGCTGATCCGCGACCGAAGGACGGGCCTGCCCCGCCCCCCGATGCCGCGCTCCCCCCACGTCGCCTAAGCTCTGCTGCTGGTACGACTGTTCGGTTCCTGTGGGGGGAATGCCGCGCGTGACCAACATCCCGGAGACCGGCGGCCGGACGCAGCGGATCCGCATACGGCTCGTCGTCGTCCAGATCCTCGTCTTCTCGTTGCTCCTGACCCTCGGCGGGCGGCTCTGGTACCTCCAGATCCGCAAGGGGGACGAGTACGCGGCGGAGGCGACCGGCAACCGCGTCCAGCGGTCCGTCCAGCCCGCCGTGCGCGGGTCGATCCTCGACGCGCGCGGGGTGCCGCTCGCGGACAACGAGAGCCGCCTGGTCGTCTCCGCGTCCCGGACCGAGCTGTCGAAGGCGAAGGACCGCGGCAAGGCGGTGCTCACCCGGCTCGCCGGGCTGCTGGACATGGACCCGAAAGAGGTCATGGCCAAGGTCCGGCTGTGTGACGCGAAGACGCCACGGCCGTGCTGGAACGGTTCTCCGTACCAGCCGATCCCGATCACCGACAAGGCCACCACCCGGCAGGCGCTCCAGATCCGGGAGCGCGCCGAGGACTTCCCCGGCATCACCGCCGAGCCCACGGCGGTGCGCCGCTACCCGGCCCCCGGCGAGGCCAACACCGCGCAGGTCCTCGGCTACCTCTCCCCCGTCACCGACGAGGAGGTGGCGCGGGCCAAGGACGGCGACTCGCCGTACCTGCGCTCGGACATGATCGGCCGGTCCGGGCTGGAGCGGCAGTACGACGAGGTGCTGCGCGGCAGGGCCGGCGTGACCCGGCACGAGGTCGACAAGCTGGGACGCGTGATCGGCACGGCCGAGACCGACCCGCCGGTGCCCGGCTCGAACCTCGTCACCAGCATCGACGCCCGCGTCCAGCGGGTCGCCGAGTACGAGCTGAACGAGGCCATGAAGGCCGCCCGCAAGGAGTGGGACCACAACACCGGCGAGAACTACAAGGCGGACTCCGGCGCCGTCGTGGTGATGGAGGCGAAGACGGGCCGCGTGGTGGCCATGGCGTCCGCGCCGACGTACGACCCGAACGCCTGGGTGGGCGGCATCTCGGCCGCCGACTACCGCAAGCTCACCGGCGAGGACTCCCACCACCCGCTGCTCAACCGGGCGATCCAGGGCCAGTCGGCGCCCGGTTCGATCTTCAAGGTGATCTCCACCACGGCCGCGGTCGACGCGGGCCACTCCTACGAGGGGCCCTACGACTGCTCCAGCTCGTACCGGATCGGCAGCCAGGTCTTCAAGAACTTCGAGTCGGCGAACCACGGCCCGATCTCCCTGGGCCGCGCCCTGGAGGTCTCCTGCGACACCGTCTTCTACCGGCTCGCCCACGACGAGTGGCGCGCGGACGGCGGACTCCGGGCGAAGGGCGGCGCCGGCGACTGGTTCTACCGGACGGCCCACCGGTTCGGCCTCGGCGCGACCACCGGGGTCGACCTGCCGAACGAGGTCCCCGGCCGGGTCCCCGACCGCCGGTGGAAGCAGCGGTACTGGGAGGCCAACAAGGACGCCTGGTGCAAACAGGGCAAGAAGGACGGGAGCTACGCCGAGCGGATCGCCTACGACAACTGCCGCGGCGGCGACCTGCTGCGCGCCGGTGACGCCGTGAACTACTCCATCGGCCAGGGCGACACCCTCGTCACGCCCGTCCAGATGGCGAGCGTCTACGCGGCCCTCGCCAACGGCGGCACGCTCTACACGCCCTCCATCGGCAAGGCGGTGATCAGCCCGGACGGGAAGAAGGTGCGGGAGCTCACCCCCAAGGCGCGCGGGAAACTGCCCGTGAGCAAGCGGTTGCGCGACGAGATGGACCAGGCCCTCGCGGGGGTCGTCACCCGCGGTTCGGCCGCCTGGCGCTTCGGTGGCTGGCCGCAGGACCGGATCCGGCTGCGCGCCAAGACGGGCACGGCGGAGGTCTACGGCAAGCAGACCACCTCGTGGTTCGCCACCTACAGCGACGACTACGCGGTGGTGATGACGATCGCGCAGGGCGGCACCGGCTCCGGCGCCTCGGCCCCGGCCGTGCGGAACATCTACAGCGCGCTGTACGGCGTCGACGGGAAGGGCTCGGTCGACCCGAAGAAGGCGCTGCTGCCCACCCCGCAGAAGAGCCTGCCGAAGATCAACGCTGACGGGACCATCGAGGAGCCGAAGATCGGGAAGTACCGGCCCGACGAGCAGGGCGCTCCGGAACCGCCGGCCACCGGGGCGCCGGCCCCGGGACGCGGACGGCGCGACTGAGGGCGGGCCGTTCGCCAGGTATCGCCGCCGGGAATTCCCCCAGGCCGCAAGAGGCCGCGAGCGGAAGTGGCGACCGTCACAGTCGTTTCTTTTCCGAATACCCCCTGACCTGGTCATCGGGGGTCCGTGGGGCGTGTAAAGTATTTCTCGCAAGCCCGCGCTCGTAGCTTAACGGATAGAGCACTTGACTACGGATCAAGAGGTTGCAGGTTCGAATCCTGCCGAGCGCACCGCGAGGAACCCGCTTCGTTTCGACGAAGCGGGTTCTTTTTTTGCGCGGTAAGCGCTCTTCCCGTGCGCGGTAAGCGCTCTTCCCGAGGGGCGGGGGCGCCGGAACGGCGCCCCCGGCTCGCCTCAGATCTTCGGGAAGCTGAAGCCGTATCCCTGCGCCTTCAGCCACGGAAGCGTTTCTTCCATCGCGGCCATCGTCTGGCTGCGGTCGCCGCCGGCGTCATGGAAGAGGATGGTGGGGCCGTTGGGGACCTCGCGCTTGACGTTGGCCACGATGCGGGCGGTGCCCGGACGCTGCCAGTCGCGGCTGTCGACCTGCCAGCCGAGCGGCCGCATCCCGTGCGCGGCGGCCACCTTGCGGCTGTACGGGGTGAACGCGCCACCGGGAGCGCGGTAGTACCGCACCTTCACGCCGTCGCCGGCGGCGTCCTCTATCAGCTTCTGGGCGTCGAGGATCTGGCTCGCCTGGTACGACTCGGGGCGTTTGTCCATGGCCGTGTTGTGGTCCATGGAGTGGTCGCAGAGCCGGTGCCCCTCCGCGACGACCTTCTTGACCAGGGACGGGTACTCCTTGGCTCGCGGACCTATCATGCAGAACGTCGCCTTGACGTCGTTCCGGCGCAGCAGGTCCAGCACCTTGGGCGTCCAGACGGGGTCCGGGCCGTCGTCGATGGTGATGTTGACGACCTTGCCGGGGCTCTCGCTGTCGTGCGAGATCTCCTCCGACACCGGTCCCCCCGCGTCGGGTTCGGCGGCCTTGCCCCGCTCGCGGGGCACCTTCGCCGACGGGCCCTTGGCGTCGGCGGCGACATGCTCGCCCCCGCCACCGCCCGACGTCTGGTTGGCCACGGCCACCGAGCCCAGTATCACGGCCACGAGCGCAAGGCCCGACCCGGCCGCCACCGCGATGTGCCGCCCCCGCCCGGTAGTTCGCGTCATGAACGATCCACTCCCTCGCACGCCTGTCTGTTCCCTGCCCGCGAAGACGTGCTTGTACCGCATGCCGTTCCGTTATGCGGTATCGCTCACAAAACAGTGACAAAGCAGGCGCTCACGCGCCTGAGACGTCCTCAATCACCGTACGGCGGTCACTCTTCCGGCTTTCCTCCGCCATCTTCTCCCGGAATACCGTCCTCCTTCACGTCCGGCGCTTCGCCCTCCGCGATCACGCGCGCCACTTCGGCGACGCGGGCCGCCTCCTCGGCGGCGAAACGCCGGGCGTCGAGCTGTTCGGCGAGTTCCTCGTCCTGGGCCATCAACCGGTCCAGGCTGGCGTCGCCCAGGTCGAGGACGCCGAGGTCGACGTAGGCGCGCCGCAGGCGCTCGCCCCACAGCCCGATGTCCTTGACGCAGGGGACGATCCTACTGAACAGCAGCTTGCGGAACGCCCGGACGAAGTCGGACCGTTCGCTCAGCTCCACCGCCTCCGCGGCCGGGATGCCGAAGTCCGTGAGGACCGCCTCCCCGCGCAGCCGGTTCCGCATCAGGTAGCAGCCCTCGATCACGAACTCCTCGCGCTCGCGCAGCTCGGCGTCGCCGAGCTGCGCGTAGTAGTCGCGCAGTGCCAGCCGGCCGAAGGCGACGTGCCGGGCCTCGTCCTGCATCACATAGGTGAGGATCTGCTTGGGCAGCGGCTTCTCGGTGAAGTCGCGCAGCATGCCGAACGCGGCGAGGGCGAGCCCCTCGATGAGGACCTGCATCCCCAGGTAGGGCATGTCCCAGCGGGAGTCGCGCAGGGTGTCCCCGAGGAGTTCCCGAAGGCTGGCGTCGACGGGGTAGAGCATGCCGATCTTCTCGTGCAGGAAGCGGCTGTAGACCTCCACGTGCCGGGCCTCGTCCATGGCCTGGGTGGCGGAGTAGAACTTGGCGTCGAGGTCGGGCACCGACTCGGTGATCCGGCTCGCGCAGACCAGTGCGCCCTGCTCGCCGTGGAGGAACTGGCTGAACTGCCACGCGGCGTAGTGGCGGCGCATGTCGCGCCGGTTCGCCTCGCCCATCCGGTGCCAGTACGGGGTGTCGTACACCGCCATGTTCTCGTCGGGGACGCCGAGCGGGTCGTACGGATCGACCTCCACGTCCCAGTCGATGCGCTTGGCGGCGTCCCACTGCTTGTCCTTGCCCTTCCGGTAGAGGGCGAGGAGCCGTTCGCGGCCCTCCTCGTACTCCCAGCCGAAGCGGGCGGCGCCGCTCGCGGGGACCTCCCACAGCGGCTCGTCGGGCTCGTGCGCGTAGAGCTGTCGCGTCGCCATCGGACGCCTCCTTCGCTTCCTTCGCTCGCTGTCCCTCGCGGCTCGCCACTGTGGGCAGGCTCACACGGTTTTTGACCGGCGGTCAATCGTCCGGAGCGGTTCGGGCCGCGAGGGACGGCAGGGGCTCTCGGGGGTCTTGACGGGCTTGCTGACACGCAGTCTTATAAGCAGGTAACCTCGGGTAACCCGCAATTGAGGTGGGATCAGGCATGGCAGCAGACCCGATGACCCCGGCCGGTACGGCCGGACCCGCGCTCCGCGACGCGCTCGGGCCGCTCAAGGACCGCGAACAGATCGCCCAGCGGTTGCTGGAGTCCTCGGCCAGACACTCCTTCGACCCGGACACCGAACTCGACTGGGACAGCCCGCCCGAGGACGGCAAGTGGTACTGGCCCCCGGAGCTCGTCTCGCTCTACGGGACGCCGCTGTGGCGGCGGATGCCCGAGGAACAGCGCATGGACCTCGCCCGGCACGAGGCCGCCTCACTCGCCTCGCTGGGCATCTGGTTCGAGGTCATCCTGATGCAGCTGCTCGTCCGGCACATCTACGACAAGCCGGTGACCAGCGCCCACGTCCGCTACGCGCTCACCGAGATAGCCGACGAGTGCCGGCACTCCATGATGTTCGCCCGCATGATCCAGCGCGGCGGCGCCCCCGCGTACCCCGTCGCCCGGCTGCACCACAACCTCGCCCGGATCCTGAAGACCATCTCCACCACCCCCGGCTCGTTCGCCTGCACCCTGCTCGGCGAGGAGATCCTCGACTACATGCAGCGGCTGACCTTCCCCGACGAGCGCGTCCAGCCGCTGGTGCGCGGCGTGACGCGGATCCATGTCGTCGAGGAGGCGCGGCACGTCCGCTACGCCCGGGAGGAACTGCGCCGCCAGATGAAGACCTGCCCGCGCTGGGAGGCGGAACTCACCCGGCTGAGCTGCGGGGAGGCGGCCCGCGTCTTCTCCGTCGCCTTCGTCAACCCGGCCGTCTACACCAACGTCGGGCTCGACCGGCGCGAGGCGGTCGCCCAGGTGCGGGCGAGCGGGCACCGGCGCGAGGTGATGCAGGCGGGCGCCAAGCGGCTGACCGACTTCCTCGGGGAGATCGGGGTGCTGCGGGGGGCCGGGCGCCGGCTGTGGCGCAGTTCCGGCCTGCTGGCCTGAGCGGGCCGCGGGCACCGGCCGGGCGCCGCGCCGGCTGCCGTACCCTGCCCTGCATGACCGGCAGCGGAACCACCTCCTACCGCCGGCTGGGCGTCGCCCAGCGCCGCGCCCAGCTGATCACCGCCGCGCTCGGCCTGTTCGCCCAGCGTCCGCCCGAGGACGTCTCCCTCGACGACGTGGCGGCGGCCGCCCAGGTGTCCCGGCCGCTGGTCTACCGCTACTTCCCGGGCGGCAAGACCCAGTTGTACGAAGCCGCGCTGCGCAGCGCGGCCGACGAGCTGGAACTGTGCTTCGCCGAACCGCAGACCGGCCCGCTGACCGTCCGGCTGGCCGCCGCCCTCGACCGCTACCTCGCCTTCGTCGACGGGCACGCGGCGGGGTTCGGCGCGCTGCTCCAGGGCGGCAGCGTCGTCGAGACGTCGCGGACCGGCGCGATCGTGGACGAGGTGCGCCGCACCGCCGCCGGCCACATCCTCGCCCACCTCCAGGTGCCCGAGCCCGGGGTGCGGCTGCGGATGACGGTCAGGACGTGGATAGCGGCCGTCGAGGGCGCGTCGCTGACCTGGCTGGACGAGGGGAAGCGGCCGCCCGTGGAGGAGCTGCGGGACTGGCTCGTCGACCACTTCGTCGCCCTGCTGATCACCACGGCGGCGAGCGACGAGCAGACGGCTCGGGTGACGCGGGCGGCCCTCGCGCTGGAACCGGCGGACGGGGTGGTGACGCGGCTGGTGCGGCGGTTGGGGCCGGTGCTGGCGGAGGCGGGGCATCTGCTCTGACGGCGCGGACGGGCGGCTCGGGCGGAGCGAACGTAGGCTCGTACGGTGCGAAGCGAAGAAGTGCCCTTCGAGGGCGGGCCCCTCGACGGGCGGGTACTGCCGGTGCTGCTGGGGCCGACCGGGCACCCCCCGAAGGTCTACGAGGTCCCGGTGCCGGACGCGGCCGGCGGGCCGCCCACCGTCCTGGTCTACCGGCGGGCGCAGGCCGGGGTGACGCGGCGGCTGGGGCTGCCGCGGGGGTGGAAGTTCGTGTACGACCCGGAGGGGCGGCGGAGCGAACGGATCCGGTGGCCGTGGTCGCGGCCCCGGCCTGACGCCGGGGGTGAGCGGCCGCCGTCCGGGTGACGGGGCGTCGCCCGGACGGTGTGCGGCTCGGGCGGTTCCGCCCCTGACGCCCTAAAAGTACGACCGGTCCGTGACACGATCGCCCCGGAGGTGAACCCCCGTGTCAGGACGGCTGGTGCGCTGCTTCTGCGCCCTGGCGCTGGTCGCCGCCGCGGTCTCGGCGGCCCCGCCGCCCGGGGGGCCGACGCCGCCGCCGTCCGGTGACCGGTCGGTCGGTGCCCTGCTCACCCGGCTGCGCACGCTCTACCGGCAGGCCGACGCGGCCACGAGGGAGTACGAGGCGGCGGGGCCCGTGCTGCGGCGGCAGCGGGCGGCGGCCGATCGGACGGCCGAGGAACTGGCCGTGGCGCGGACGGCGCTGGCGCGGAGCCGCGACGAGGCGGGTGCGCTCGCGCGGGAGCAGTACCGCGGTGGCGTGGGTGGTCTCTCCCCCGCCGTCACCCTGCTGCTCGCCGCGGATCCGGAGGGGGCTCTTCGCCGGCAGCACGAGCTGGAACGGGAGGCGGCGCGGCGCGTCGGTGCGCTGTCGCGGCTCGCCTCTTCCGCGGCGCGGGCGGAGGTCGTCGCGCGGGGGGCTCGGGTCGCTCTGGACGCTCAGTTGACGTTGGCGGATCGGCGGGATCGGCGGCGGGAGGCGGCGCGGCGGGGGTTGGACGAGGTGGAGCGGCTGCTGGCCGGGCTTTCGGAGAGGGAATTGGCGGCGCTGCGGGCGTCGGGTAGGGGGTGAGCCCCGGTCCCGCCCTTTCACCGTTTCTTGCAGGGGCTGCGCCCCCGCACCCCCGAAACCGCGCTCCGCGCGGTTGTCCTCAAACGCCGGACGGGCTGGATATCGCGCCCGGGCGCGATATCCAGCCCGTTGGGGGTGCCCCCTCTGGGGGAGTTTGAGGACGAGCGGCGAAGCCGCGACAAGCGGGGTCTGGGGCGCAGCCCCAGGAAACGGCGAAAGGGCGGGACCGGGGCACCCTCACCCCCCACCCACCTCCCGCAGATACGCCTCCGCCCTCTCCTCCTCATAGAACCACCCCTCGAAATCCGCCGGATCGTCGTACCCGTTCGCGAAGCGGTCCGCGACCGGCCGGCAGTCGGAAGCCGCCCCGATGAGCCGCTGGACGTGCAGCGGCAGCGGCGCGAGCATCGTGTTCGTCCAGCGCGTGGCGTGGCGCGCGGACGTCGTCCAGTGGCGGTCGGAGACCGACCGCATCCACGCCTCGTCGAACGGCTCGTCCCCCCGCTCGACGATCGCGGCGAGGCACGCCGCCGCGGACTTCGCCGCCGAGTTGGCGCCCTGCCCGGTGACCGGGTCGTCGACGACGACCGCGTCGCCGATGCCGAGGACGAGGCCCCCGGAGGGGAGCCGGCCGACGGGATCGCGGACGACGGGGGTGTAGCGGCCGGCCAGCGTGGCTCCGGCGTCGGTGAGTTCGACCTGGGTGGCGCGGCCGTACTCCCAGGGCGCGTAGCGTTCGATCAGTTCGAGCATGCGGGCCAGGTGCTCCGCCGGGCTCTCGCCGGCGCCGAAGACGTCGAGGGGGCCGCCGGGCAGGCCCTCCCAGAAGAGGATGTCGGCGCGGCCGGAGAGGGTGAGGGCGGGGATGACGAGCAGTTCGCCGACGCCGGGTACGAGGGTGCAGCGGACCGCGTCGTACTCGGGGTGTTCGGGGCGCGGCCCCAGGCCGTGCACGTAGGCGAGGGCCAGGCAGCGCTGCGGCGCGGCGTACGGGGAGCGGGCGGGGTCGCGGTCGAAGAGGGAGACCAGCTCGCCCTTGCCGGCGGCGACCAGCACCAGGTCGTAGCGGCCGGCGAAGAAGTCCAGGTCGCAGACGGTGGCGCCGTGGAGGACCAGGGTGCCGCCGCGGGCCGCGAAGGTCTCCAGCCAGCCGGCCATCTTGAGCCGCTGGTCCACGGAGCGGGCGGGCTCGTCGAGCCGGCCGACCCAGTCGACGATGCGCCGCACCCGTCCGGCCGCGGCCGGGAGCGGCGGACCGGCCACGGAGTAGCCGAAGCCCTGGATGCCGGGGGCCCGGTCCTCCCAGAAGGCGAGGCCGAGTTCGCGTTCGTGGCGCAGGGCGGTGCCGAACATGACCTGGGTGGAGGTGACCCGGCCGGAGCGCATCTCGTCCGGGGTGCGGTTGGAGAGCAGCGTCACGTCGTAGTCCCGGGCCTGGAGGCCGAGGGCGAGCTGGAGTCCGGACTGGCCGGCGCCGACTATGAGGATGCGTCGCATGGTCCGTTCATCCGGGGGTGACGTCGAGGGCGCGGCCGACCAGGATCAGCAGCGAGTCGACGACCGTGTTCCGCTTCCGCGCGTCCATGATCACGATCGGCACCTGAGCGGTCAGCGACAGCGCCTCGCGGACCTCCTCCGTCTCGTGCCGGGGCGTCCCCTCGAAGTGGTTGACGGCGACGATGTACGGCAGTCCGCTGCTCTCGAAGTAGTCGAGGGCGGGGAAGCAGTCCGCCAGCCGGCGGGTGTCGCACATGACGACGGCCCCGATGGCGCCGCGTACCAGGTCGTCCCACATGAACCAGAACCGCTGCTGGCCGGGGGTGCCGAACAGGTAGAGGACGAGGTCGGGTTCGAGGGTGATCCGGCCGAAGTCCATGGCGACGGTGGTCGTGGCCTTCTCGGGGACCGCGACGGCGTCGTCCACCTCCTCGCCGGCGACCGTCATCACGGCCTCGGTGCGCAGCGGGGTGATCTCGGAGACCGAGCCCACGAACGTCGTCTTGCCCACGCCGAAGCCGCCCGCGATGACGATCTTCGTCGCGGCGGGGGCCCGGGTGCGGCCGTCCGGGGCGTGCTGCGGGCGCTCCCGTACGGGTTCGGAGCCCGCTATCGTCTCCGTCTCGGTGTCAGATCCTGCGAAGTCCACACTGGACCCTTTCGAGCAGCGCGCGGTCGGGCCGGCCGGTGCCGTGGCCGGGCCCGTAGACGCGGATTCTTCCCTGGTCCGCCAGGTCGCCGAGGAGGACGCGGACCACGCCGAGCGGCATCCTGAGCAGCGCGGAGACCTCGGCGACGGCCCGGAGCCCGCGGCAGAGCCCGACGATGGCGCCCGCCTCGGGGACCAGCCGGGCGGCCCCCGCCTCGCCGGGCCGCCGCTCGTGGGTCTGCACGAACGTCTCCACCTGGAGGACGTGCCCGCAGGGGGCGCGGCCGCCCGCGGCGGAGTACGGGCGGACCCGGGCCGTCCGGCCCCGGCGCGCGGGCGCGGGGGCCGGGCGCGGGGCGGGCACGGCGCAGCCGCCGGTCACCTGACCGCCTCCACCGACTGCCGCAGCTCGCGGCGGAGTTCGGGGGTCAGGACGTGTCCGGCGCGGCCGACGAACAGCGCCATGTGGTAGGCGACGACGCTCATGTCGCAGTCCGGGGCGGTGTGGACGCCCAGCAGTGAGCCGTCGCTGATGGTCATGACGAACAGGCTGCCCTCCTCCATGGCCACCATGGTCTGTTTGACGGTGCCCCCGTCCATCAGGGACGCGGCCCCGGTGGTGAGGCTGCCCAGGCCGGCGACGATGGTCGCCAGGTCGGCGCTGGAGTGCCGGGGACCGTCCACCGGGCCGCCGCCGTCCGGCCGCTGCCGCGGGTCGGAGGAGAGCAGCAGCAGGCCGTCGGAGGAGACGACCGCCACGGACCGGACGCCGGGCACCTCCTCGACCACGTCGGTCAGCAGCCATTGGAGGTTGCGGGCCTCATGGCTCAGCCCGTAGCCGGTGCCGCCGGAGGGAAGTCCGGCGCCGCCGGGGATTCCTGGGGTGCCGACGGGGGTGACGGGGGTCGCCCCCCGGGAAAATGCAGTCAACCGCGTGCCTCCTCGACATCGCCGACGTCACCACCTGCGGGCGGCGCCGCCGCCCGGCGCCGGCCGCCCTCGCGCCCCGCGAGCTCCTGCTCGACGTCGCGCCGCCCTTCCCGCGCCCCCTGCTGGAACCCGGCGAGCTTGGCCCGCAGCGCCTCCGCGTCCACGCCCTTGCGCACCTGCCGGGGCGGTGACACCGTCACCGCCTGCGGCACCGAGCGCGGGGTGCGCTTGGGCAGACCGCTGTCGGTGAGGGCACCTTCCGCCGTACCGGTCGGGTACGGGTCCGGGGCCGGGGGCCGGGCGTGCCGTCCGCTCCCGCCGGGCTGGGCGGGGACGGTGGGGCGGCCCTCCGGGCTGAGCGGACGCACCTCGGGCGGGACGACGGGCGCGGCGCCCCGCTCCGGGACGATGAGCTGGATCGTCGCGTCGTCCGGCGGTCCGGAGGCCGCCGGCTGGGGCGCGAACCCGGCCATCCGTCGCGAACGCCCGGACATCACGTGCGAGTTGGCCTCGGCGGCGACGCCCGGGAGCTGGACGGGCGGGGCGGTGGAGGCGCCCGGCACCGGGGGCGCGGTCTGCGGCTCGGCCGCGGCCGGCGGGCCCGCGGGCAGCAGCCGGGCGGGCAGCACCACGACGGCCGTGATGCCGCCGGGCCGCTGCTCGCGCAGCTGGACGCGGACGCCGTGCCGGGCCGCGAGCCGCGCGACGACGTAGAGGCCGAGGCCCATCACGGCGTCGTCCGGAACGCCCGCCGGGCCCGCGCCCGGCGGCTCCGGATCGGCCTGCGCCAGCAGGGAGTTGATCTGCTCCAGACGGTCCGGGGCCATGCCGATGCCCTCGTCCTGGACGGACAGCATCACGTCGCCGTTCTCCAGCAGCCAGCCGGAGACCTGCACGGGCACGTCCGGCGGCGAGAACGCCGTGGCGTTCTCCAGGAGTTCGGCGACCAGGTGGCTGATGTCGTCCGAGGCGAAGCCGGCCAGCTGGGAGCGGGCCGGAAGGGAGTGGATGCGGACCCGCTCGTACCGTTCGATCTCGCTGACGGCGGCCCGCAGCACGTCCAGCAGCGGGACCGCCCCGGCGTGCCCGCCGGCGTGCTCGGAGCCGGCCAGGACCAGCAGGTTCTCGCTGTGCCTGCGCATCCGGGTGGCGAGGTGGTCGAGTTTGAAGAGGACGTCGAGGCGGTCGGGGTCGGCCTCGTGCGCCTCCAGCCCCTCGATGACCGTCAGTTGCCGCTCGACCAGGCCGAGGGTGCGCAGCGACAGGCTGGCACAGGTGGTGTGGGCGCGTCCGGCGAGGCCGGCGAGCTTCTCCTCGCGGTCCCGGTCGCGGGCGCGCAGCGCGTCGCGCTCCTCGGCGAGGTCCTGGCGGGCGGCGTCCAGCCGGGCCCGCTCGCCCTCCAGCAGGGTGATGCGCTCCCGCTGCCGGACGACGGTGCCGTGCAGGACGTTGACCGAGCGGGCGATCTCCGCGAACTCGTCGTCCCGGCCCTTGAAGGCGACCGGTTCGGTGGCGCCGGGGTCGGCGCAGACCCGGCGGGCACCCTGCCGGAGGGCGGCCAGCGGGCGGGTCAGCGAGCGGGTGGCCCGGACGCCGCCGAACAGGGCGGCGGCGAAGCACAGGGCGACCAGCCCGGCGCGCACCTGGAAGGCCGTCACGTCGCGCTCGTGGACCCGCGCCAGGTGGTCGGCCTCGGCGGCGGCCAGGTCGGTCTCGACGCCGCGCATCCGGTCGAGGCGGGTGGTGAGCAGGGCGCGCACCGGCCCGGGGTCCTGCACCCGCTCCCCGGCGACCAGGGCGGGGAGCCGGGACTCGGCGGCGGACACGTCCGGGCCGCTCACCTCCCGGGCGTAGGCGTCGCGGGCCTTGGCCGGGGCGAGCTGGGCGAAGTCGGCGCGGGCGGCGCGCTCGCGGGTGTCGGTCTGCTGGGCGGCGGCGGCCAGTTCGGGCCGTTCGCCGTGGGCGGCGGAGGCGGCGTACGAGGCGAGGAGCAGCCCGCGGGTGGCGGACGCCTCCTCGACCGCGCGGCCGAGCAGCGCCACGGCCTCGCCGTCGCCCGTCCCGGCCCGCTCGGGCAGCCGGGCCGCGAGGGTGCCGGCGACGCCGTGCAGGGCCTGCACGGTGGAGGTGTACGTGCGGAAGACGGTCAGCGGGTCGGCGGAGCCGGTGAGGACCGTACGCCGTTCCCCGGCCAGGCCGTCGAGCCGGGTGCGGACCGCCTCGGGGAGCCCGGCGCGCGTCGTCGCCGAGGTCAGGAAGGCGCCGAGCCGCCGGTCCGTCCGGGCGCGCCGGGCCGCGAGGGTGGCCGGTACGGGACCCCGGCCGGCCGCCACGTACTCGGTGACCGCGTCGCGCTCGTCCGCCAGTTCGTGGGCGAGGCGCACCGCGTCGCTCGCGGCCTCGGCCGTGGGGACCAGCCGCGCGGTGTCCGCCGCGTCGCGGTAGGCGTCCGCGACGCCCAGCGCGCCCGCGCCGAGGACCGCCAGGGAGGCGGTCGCGACGGAGAGGACGAGCCGGTTGCGGGCGCGGGCGGTGCCCTCCGGCACCCCCGTGGTCTGTCGCTCCCGTCGCCCGCCCCGAAGCCGCTTCTTCCGCACCGGTGCTCACAATCCGCTCTCGTCCGGTCTGGGTCCCGCCCACCCCTGGCGCTGACTGGACCTTGTCAGCACGGGGGCGGGGCGGGCGCCGGTCATCCGTCCGCCACACCCGAAGGTGTGGGGTTCCGTCCCGGAAGTTGCCGTGATCGTCCACCGGCCGCACGCCGCCTCCGTCGCGTAGGTGGAGTGTCGTGTCCGCCGCGTCCGCCGCCCCCGGCAACCGCCACCCGGTAAACCGCCCGGCCCGCCGGAAGGATGCGCGTCAACCGCCGCGGAAATCACGGCTCGTGCACACTGGCCCCATGCGCATCGAGCTGGCCACCCGGCCGGGCGACCCGGCCCGGCCCAACGAGGACTTCGTCTCGGCGGTCCTGCCCGCTTCCGGACAGGGCGGCGCGCTGGTGCTGCTGGACGGCGTGACGCCGCCGCCGGACGGGGACGACGGCTGTGAGCACGGCGTTCCCTGGTTCACGGCGCGTCTGGGCGGCGCACTGCTGGAACTGTGCGCCACCCGGCGCGAACTGACGCTCCGCCACTGCCTGTCCGACGCGATCACCCGCGCCGCGGACGCCCACCGGGCCCACTGTGATCTCGGTCACCGCCGCACCCCGCAGGCCACCGTGGTGGCCGCCCGCTGGGACGAGGAGCGGGTGGAGTACCTGGTGCTGTCGGACTCCGTCCTCCTGGTGGAGGGCGCGGACGGCGCGGTGACGCCCGTGCTCGACGACCGGATCGCCCGGCTCGCCGCGCTCGGCCCGGTGACGGACGCCCACCGCAACGCCGAGGGCGGCTTCCACACGGCCGCCGCCGACCCGGCCGTGGCCGGCCTGGCCGTCACCGGCGCGCTGCCGCGCGCCGGGGTCCGCGCCCTGGCCGCGCTCAGCGACGGCGCGGCCCGCTGGGTGGAGGTCTTCGCCGAGGGCGACTGGACCGCCTGCGCCGCCCTGCTGGCCAAGAGCGGCCCGCGCGCCCTCGTCGACCGGGTCCGGGCGGCGGAACTGGCCGACCCGGACCGGCGCCTGTTCCGGCGGGGGAAGGTGCACGACGACGCGGCGGCGGTGTACGCGGAGCTCTAGCCGGCCGGGGGCCGGCGGGCGAGCGGGTCCGCCGGCGGGCGGGCCTGCCGGCGGACGGGTGGCTCCACCGGCGAGCGGGCCCCGCCGTGGACGGAGGCGCCTCCCGGCCAGTCCGCGACCGAAGGCGCTCCGGACAAGCCCCGCGACCCCACGCGTCCGGGCAGCCCCTGCGGCCGGAGACGTCTGCGGACCGGCCCTGCGGCCGAAGGCCCCGCGGCCGAAGGCCCCGCGCGGGTCCGCGGGGCAAGCGGGCCGGGGCCCCGCCCACGGCCGGATCCCCCTTCGGGCGCGGCGTCCGGGTGAACCTCCCGCCTGGAGCGGTCCATGCCGGGTATCCGTCCGGAACGGCCTGCGGCGGCCGTCCGCCGTCGCGTGACCGTCAGCCACTCGGGGAGTCCGATGAACGATCCGCTCACATCGACGAAACGGCCCGCCCCGGGCCCGTCCGCCACCCGCGGCCCCTCGCCCGTCCCCGGCCCGTCAGCCGCCCAGGGTCGTGTTCAGCCGGTGCAGCAGCCGGGCCAGTTCGCCGATCTCGGCGCGGTCCCAGTCGGCGAGCTTGCGCATGTACTGGCCCCGGCGGGCGTCGCGGACGCGGCTGAAGCGGGCGTGCCCCTCCTCGGTGAGGGCGACCAGCGAGGCGCGGCCGTCCGCCGGGTCGGGGGTGCGGGTGACCAGGCCGAGGTCGCTCAGGGCGCGGAGCTGGCGGCTCATGGTGGCCTTGCCGACGCCGAAGTAGGCGGCGAGGTCGGTGGCGCGCTGGCGGCCGGCGTCGGCCAGCCGGACCAGCAGGCCGTAGGCGGCGGCTTCGAGCTCGGGGTGGACCTCGCGTGCCATCTCCCCCGAGGAGGCGCGGGCGCGGCGCAGGAACACGGAGAGCTCGCGTTCCAGGGCGAGGAACGGGTGGTCCTCACCACTGGCGGTCCGCTGGTCCGTGCCGCCCTCCTCGGGAGGCGGCGTGGTGGTCTGGTGCACGTGGGGCCCTCTCCGGCTTTCCAGTACGTGAAACTTTGCCCGGGTCGCGGCAGGTCGCCGCAGCTCCGTCAGTATTTCGCAGGATTAGACCAACGACGGCACCCCGGGGGCCTATCCCCGATACCGCTCCCCGCGTAGTTTGTCGAGTGGGCATATCTATGTCATGGCCGCGCCAATCGGCGCCCACCGATCGGATCCTCCCCCACCGAGGTCCCGGAGGCAGCATGTCCGCACTCCCCCGCCCCACCAGTCCCCACGCCCGCCGCAGACCCGCTACGCGGGCGGCCGTCCCCTCCTTCCCGACCCTCCTGACCCTCCTGCTCGCCGTGTTCGCCCTGCTCGTCGCCCTCCCCGGCACCGCGCACGCCGCCGGCGGCTTCGCGGCGCCCCGCCCGGGCCACCCGGACCGCGACTGGATGGGCTCCACGGTCCGCCTCCACGAGGGCGGCCGGTCCGTCAACGAACCGGCGCGGCTGACCGCCTCCGTCGAAGGCGTGGACGTCAGCAGCCACAACGGCAACGTGGCGTGGAGCACCCTCTGGAACTCCGGCGCCCGCTTCGCCTACGTCAAGGCCACCGAGGGCACCGGCTACACCAACCCGTACTTCGCCCAGCAGTACAACGGCTCGTACAACGTCGGCATGCTGCGCGGCTCCTACCACTTCGCGCTGCCCGACCACTCCGGCGGCGCCGCCCAGGCGAACTACTTCGCCGACCACGGCGGCGGCTGGTCCGCCGACGGGCGGACGCTGCCGGGCGTGCTCGACATGGAGTACAACCCCTACGGCGACATCTGCTACGGGATGAGCGCCACCGCCCTGGTCGACTGGATGACCGACTTCTTCGGCACCTACCGGCAGCGCACCGGCCGCGACGCCGTCCTCTACACCTCCACCGCCTGGTGGCAGCGGTGCACCGGTGACTACGCCGGCTTCGGCGCCGTCAACCCGCTCTGGATCCCACGCTATTCCGGGTCGCCGGGGACGCTCCCGGCCGGCTGGAGCTTCCACACGTTCTGGCAGTACACCGACACCGGGCCGACGGTCGGCGACCACAACCGCTTCAACGGCTCGCAATCCCGCCTCCAGGCACTGGCCGACGGCTGACGGCCGGCGGCTGACGGCCGGAGGTCTGCGGTCTGCGGTCTGCGGTCTGCGGTCTGCGGTCTGCGGTCTGCGGTCTGCGGTCGGCGGCCGGCGGTCGGCGGTCGGCTGAGAAGCGGCCTGACGGCGGGCCGTGCCCCCGGCACATCGGCGCCGGGGGCACGGCCGTCAGCGTCCCACCGGGCGTCGGCCGTCAGCCGCAGTTGCCGGCCGGGCGGTGCCGGGTCACCAGGTCGGTGTAGCCGGTGGTCGCGTCGGTCCACACCACGCGGGTGCCGGTGTCGGCCGCGCCGCCCAGCTGCTCACCGCGGTTGCAGGAGACCCGGCCCTTGCGGGCGCCGTCCGGCGAGAACTGCCACAGCTTGGACAGCGTCTCGTTGCGGTACTGGGTGTCCGGGGTCTGCGCCAGGACCGTCACCGCCTCGTCGGAGGCCGTGAGCAGCACGCCGCGCAGCGCGTCCTTGCCCGTCGCCGGGCTGATGTCGACGACGTTACCGCCGTCCAGGTCCGCCCGGCGCACCGCGGTCAGCCCGGTCTCGTAGTCCGGCGTGCTCAGCCAGAAGACGTGCTTGCCGGTGATCGCGGTCGGGCCGGCCTCGGCCGCGGCGTCGGTCAGCTTGACCGTGGTCCGGTTGCCGGTGGCGACGTCCAGGATCCCGACGTCGTTCCGGTACGCGCCGTCGACGCGGTGCTCGTCGGCGAAGGCGATCCTGCCGTTGTGCAGCGAGGGGTAGTTGGTGCGGTTGAAGCGGCCGGTGCCCGCGGAGGGCGGGATGCGGACCGGTTCGTCGTCCTGGCCCATCCGCAGGTACGCCGCCGCGGTGTAGCCGCGCCGCCCGTGCAGCTCGAAGGCGACCGTCTTGCCCTCGACCGCCAGCGAGGTGAAGCGGTAGCGGCTGGTGGCGAGCACCTTGACCGGCCCGCCGGCCAGCGGCCGGGCCAGCAGCTGGATGTCCCGGCCCTTGTACGACATCCACACCACGGTCTTGCCGTCGGTGACCGGGTCGACGTGGAAGCGGCCGTCGTTGGGGCTGATCAGCTTGGGGGCGCCGGTGCCGTCGGTGCGGCCGGCCCAGACGGAGTACGCCTCGGTCCCGTCGTCGTTGGACTTGGACGCGGCCCACCAGCCGCCGCCCGCGCCCGCGCGGCTCTCGTTGGTGTTGACCCGGCCCAGCAGCTGGTCGGAGTCCACGCCCATGGCGAGCTCCCAGCCGGGGACGATGCCGTGGGCGTTGAACGAGCGCTCGACGGTCCGCAGTTGGGCGTCGGTGACCTTGAGGTCCTTCGCCGCGGCGAGCACGGCGTTGCGCCCCTCGGTGAAGCCGTCCAGCGGCGTCATGTACTCGGTGAGCGCCTTGTAGACGATCTTGTCGGCGAGGGTCTTGTCCAGGTCCTGGCGGATGTCCCACAGGGCGCCGGAGAAGATCGTCGAGTTGAGGTGCACCCCGCCGTTGTCGGTGCCGAAGCCCACGCCGAGGAAGGACTTGGAGGTGGTCCTCCCGTCGTTGAGGTCCCGGAACGCGCAGTCGCGCGGCGACTTGGTGCGGCACAGCGACTCGCCGAGCAGACCGGAGTCGGGGTCGTCCATGGCGACGCCGCGGGCGTCGTTCTTGATGGCGTTGCCGAAGTAGTCGGCGATGGCCTCGTTCATGGCGCCCGACTGGCCGGCGTAGACGAGGTCCGCGGAGTTCTCGACGACGCCGTGGGTCATCTCGTGGCCGACGACGTCCAGACCGGCGGAGAGCGGCCGGTACTCGGCGTCGCCGTTGCCGTACACCATCTTGGTGCCGTCCCAGAAGGCGTTGACGTACGGCATGCCCCAGTAGCTCACGCCCACCAGGGACCTGATGGCCATGCCACGCCCGTTGAGGCTGTTCCGGCCGTGCACGGTCCGGTAGTAGTCGTAGACCTTGCCGGCGGCCCAGTGCGCGTCGACCGCGCCCGACTCGGTGGCGTCCTTGCCGAACGCCGGGTCGGCCGAGCCGAACTCCTTGACGCCCTCGGGCCAGGTGCCGGACGTCTCGTCGACGGACTTGCCGCGGGCGTCCCAGGTGGACAGCTCGTTGTGGGTGCTGTCGCGCATCCGGGAGAGGTCGCGCATCACGTACTCGTTGCGCGTCGCGTCCTTGGTGACCTGGAGGTCGACGGACTTGCCGTCGAGCCGGACGCCGGTGCCGGTGGCGCCGTCCTGCGGCCCGTCGGCCGCCGCCGCGGTCCGCTTCGCGGCGGTACGGGAGGCGTCCGCGGCCTTGCCCTTGCCCGCGTCGGCGCTCGGCGCGCCGAACGTCTTGATGGCGCTGTACTGGAGGACCGGGTAGCCCGACTTGGCGTCGATGTACACCTCCTGCAGCACCGGCCGGCCGGTGGCCGGGTCGGCGCCGCGCACGGTGACGTGCTGGGTCAGGACGCCCTCGCCCTTGGGCAGCACGACCAGCCCGCGGGCCGTGCCGGTCAGCGGGGGCGCCTTCTCGGCGTCGTCCGCGCTCTTGCGGGGCCCGGCCGCCCGCTGCGCGGCGAGCCGGTCCTCGGTGGCGCCGACGGCCCGTTCGACGGCCAGCTCTTCGTCGACGTCGGGGGTCGTGGCGGTCTTCAGCCCGGTGAAGTACTTGCCGGAGGTGCCGGTGACGACGCGTTTGCCGTCCTTGTGCTCCATCCGTACGACGTACTGGCCGCCCAGGACCTCCACGCCCCGGTGCCGCTGCTGGAGCCGTACCGTCTCGGTCGTCCCCGAGCTCAGGGTCTGCACCGGCCGCAGGTCGCGGCCGGGGTCGGCGATGCGGTAGCGGCCCTTCTTCTCCGCGAGGTGGCCGCGGGCCGCGTCGGCGGGGCTGCCGCTCGCGGCGACGGGCTCGCGGATGCCCCGGACCAGGGCCGGGGTCGCGGTCCTGCCCGCCGGGATCACCTGACCGGGCCCGTCCCCCGGTTTCGCCGGATCGGCGTGGGCCGGGACCGCCGAGACGACGAGTGCGGCGGCGCCGATCAGCGCCGCCGCACCCGATATGCCGCTCTGTGCTCTGCTTCTGCCGGATCTGCCGGCTCTGCCTGAACGTGCTCCGGTACTGCGCAAGGTCTCCCCCTCGATACGCGCCGGACGGTCGAACCGCTCCACTCGGTGGGCCGCTTCGACCCGTGGGACTGCTTCAGGGCAGGGACATGCAAGCGGCAGCCGGTCGGCCGGACAATGGGGAGGGGTATTCCACGGGCACTTTTCGGCCGGTGGGCGGAGGGGGTCCGGGCGGGGGCCGACGGGGCGGAACTGCCGCTTCCGGCCGCGGAGTCGGCAACTCCGCGGTCTTTCCCCGCCGGAATCACCCCTTCCGTAGGGAAACGCGCGCCTCGGGCGCCGATTCACGCCACGCGCACGGTGTCCACGAGGCGCGAGAAGTCGTCCCGGCCGCGCCCTTCGGCGATCGCCCGGCGGGCGACGGCGAGGGCCGCGTCGAGGACGCCGGTGTCCAGCCCGCGCGCGGCCGAGGCGTGGACGATGTGCTCGATGCCGGCCGCGACGGAGGTGACGTTGGAGACGTCGCCCGGGTGGCTGTCCGCGTCGGCCCGCTCCGCGTACACCGGTACCACCTGCCCCAGCAGTTCCACGATTCCCTGGGCGTACGGCAGGAGTTGCGCGGCGGTGATGCCTTCCGCCCGGGCCAGGGCCAGGGCGTGGAGGTAGCCGCTCACGGCCGTCCAGCAGAAGTCCAGCGCGGCGACGTCGAACGCGGCGGCGCGGCCGGGGTCGGCGCCGAGGTGGTCGGACCGGCCGCCGAGGGCGGCCAGGGCGGACCGGTGCGCGGCGAACCGCTCCTCCGGTCCGCTGTAGATGACGACGGCGGCGTCGGTGCCGATCGTCGTCGCGGGCGTCAGGATGGAGCCGTCCAGGTAGCCGACACCGTGCTCGGCGGCCCACGCGGCGGTGGCCCGGGCCCGGTCCGGGGTGTCGGCGGTGAGGTTGACCAGCGTCCGGCCGCGCAGCGCCGCGGCGGCGGGACGGACGATCGCGTCCGCCGCCGCGTAGTCGATCACGCAGACGATGACGAGGGGGGAGGCGCCGACCGCCGCCCGGACCGATCCGGCCTCCGCGGCGCCGCGTTCGACGAGTTCGGCGGCGCGGCCGGGGGTGCGGTTCCAGACGGTCACGGGGTGCCCGGCGGCGAGCAGCGCGCCGGCGAGGGCGCGGCCCATGGGGCCCATGCCGAGGACGGTGACGGGGGTGGGGTCGGTGGGGTGAACGGGGTGCTCCGGGGAATGAATCGCCATGCCCGCGAAGCTAGACGTTGACGTCGGCGTGAGAGTCAACTCGGAGGGCGGGCGGTCCGTTTGCGCATCGGTGAACTGGCACGGCGTTCGGGCGTCAGCCCCCGGGCGCTGCGCTACTACGAGGAGCAGGGGCTGCTGCGGCCGGAGCGCCGGCCGAGCGGCTACCGCGAGTACGACGAGGACGACGTCCGGACCGTTCGCGACGTCCGCACCCTGCTGGCGGCGGGGCTGGGCACGGCCACCATCGCGGCGGTCCTGCCGTGCACCGCCGGGGACGAGGTGTCGTTGCTGCTGCCCGCGTGTGCGCCGCTGGCGGAGGAGGTGCCGGCGGAGCGGGACCGGATCGAGGAGACCATGAGGCAACTGGGGGCAGCGCTCGGGCTGTTGCGGGAGATGATCGACCGCTCGGGGCTGGAGTCCCGGGCGGCGGACGGCGGCGACGGGACCGGCTGCGGGCACGAAACACTGGCGTCCCCTCAACCCCTTGGCTCACGATAGTCCCATGCTCACCACCCTTCTCGCCTTCCTCGGGGCCTGCACACTGATCGCCGCCTCCCCCGGGCCGGGCACCATGCTGATCATCCGCAAGTCGCTGCAGAGCCGCCGGGCCGGCTTCATGACGGTGCTCGGCAACGAGACCGGCGTCTTCGTCTGGGGCCTCGCCGCCGCGTTCGGCCTGACGGCGCTGCTGGCGGCGTCCCAGGTGGCGTACGACGTGATGCGGATCGTCGGGGCCGGGGTGCTGGTGATGTTCGGGGTCAGGACGCTGCTGGAGGTGCGGCGCGGAGCGGGGAAGGCGAAGGCCGTCGGGGACGCCGGCGCTCCGCAGCCGGAGGAGGAACGTTCGGGCTGGTCCTCGTACCGCGCCGGCCTGCTGTGCAATCTGGCGAACCCCAAGGCGGCGGTGTTCGCGATGTCGTTCCTGCCGCAGTTCGTCCCGGACGGGGTGCCGCACCTGCCGGCGATGGTGGCACTGGCCGCGATCTGGGCGGTGTTCGAGGTCGGGTACTACGGGATGTACGTGTGGTTCGTCGGCCGGATGCGGGCGATCATCTCGCGGGAGCGGGTGCGCAGGCGGCTGGAACTGGCCTCCGGCGGGGTGCTGGTGGCGCTGGGCGTGCGGATGGCGGTCGAGGGCTGAGCCGGGGTTCCGCCACCGGCCCGGAGGCCGGCGGCGGACCTCACGACCTCGCGCGGATCAGCGACGGCCCCAGGAGGCGGTGGCGACGGTACGCCCGGCGGCGTCCCGCAGGGTGGCCTTGTCCCGGTCGTTGTTCCAGACGTAGGCGCGCCGGTTCTGGTACACGTCGGCGGCGGTGTCGCGGCCGGTGCCGGTGTGCACGCGGACGGACGCGTGGGCGGCGAGGCGCAGCTTGCCGAAGCGGTAGGTGTGGCGCTCGTTGTCGGTGAGCGTCCAGCGGCTGAGGTCCACGGCCTTCTTGCCGGTGTTGGTGACGGTGACCCACTCGGCGTTCAGGCTCCGGTCGGAGCGGTCGTCGCGCCCCGGGCTGTCGTACTGGATCTTGCCGAACACGACGGTCGGCCGAGCGGCGGCACTCCGCTCCGCCGCCACCGCCGCGGGCACGACGGCGGATGCCAGCGCCGCCCCGCAGGCGGCGGTGACGACCAGGCGGGCTATGGATCGCGACAAGGGAACCTCTGCTTTCCGGCCCGGCGGCCGGGTGGGGCCGCCGCGACCACGGCTGTCCGCCCGACGGCTGCCGGGCTCGCCTACTCTCGCGCGGAGTCGGCCGTTCGGGGGAACGGATTCGATCTCCTGTGACGCGGTTCTCACGCTCCCGTGACACTCCGCGCGCCCGCCCGGCGTTTGTGATCATTGAGCGGTCCTGGTCCGCCGTGTGCGAGAAGGAGGCCCCTTGATGCCGCCTGTTCCCCTCGACCCCACCACCCTCCACCCGATGCCCGACCAGCCCCGGGTGGTACTGCTGAAACCGCTGGTGACCTCGCCGTTGATCGAGGTCGGAGAGTTCTCGTACTACGACGACCCGGACGACCCGACGGCGTTCGAGACCCGGAACGTGCTGTACCACTACGGCCCGGAGAAGCTGGTCATCGGCAGGTTCTGCGCCCTGGGCGAGGGGACGCGGTTCGTGATGAACGGCGCCAACCACCGGATGGACGGCCCCTCGACGTTCCCCTTCCCCGTCATGGGCGGCTCCTGGACCGACCACTTCGACCTGATCACCGGGCTGCCCGGCCGCGGCGACACCGTGGTCGGGAACGACGTGTGGTTCGGCTACCGCTCGCTGGTGATGCCCGGCGTCCGGATCGGGCACGGGGCGATCGTCGCCTCCGGCTCGGTCGTCGTCGACGACGTACCGGACTTCGCCATCGTCGGCGGCAACCCGGCCAAGGTCATCCGGTACCGGTACGCGCCCGAGGACATCGCCCGGCTGCTGGACGTCGCCTGGTGGGACTGGCCGGTGGAGCACATCACCCGGCACGTCAAGACCATCATGTCCGGCACGATCGACGAACTGGAGGCGGCCGCTCCGGGCCGTGGTTAGGGTTCCGGCCGCCGCCCTCCGTCGCATGCCGACGGCGACGCCTACTCCGTGGGCTCGGTGACGAACGTTCCCTTGGCGGGCAGCGTCACCAGCAAGCCCCGCTCCCGCAGTTCCTGGATGGCCCGCCGAACGGTGCCGATGGCCACGCGGTACTCCTCCGCCAGGTCTCGCTCCCCCGCGAGCCTGGCGCCCGGCCTGAGTTCACCCGCGACGATGCGGGCCGCGATGTGGTCCGCGACCTGCATGTAGACGTAGATCGCCTTGGTCGGGTCGATGGGCGCCGGGCCCTGCTCACCTGCCATAGCAGTCAACATAGAGCAAGGAAGCGCTACACGGATGAGTGGATAGCTCCCAACTGCTCTACACCGCTCCACATTCCGGTATTACGGTCGCAGCACACAACACCCCGGCGGCGCCTGCCAGCGCCCCGGGGCACGGTCCACGCTGCGAAGGAGCGTCGACGTGTTCAACGCTATCCCCCATTGGCTTTCCCGGGCATGGGAAAAGCTGTGCCCGGCCCCCAGAGCCGTCAGAGACGGCCACCGCCCGCCGCGGGAAGTACATGTCCCGACCGCCGGAGCGGCCTGGGCCGACGTCCCGCCGACGGAGGACCCGACCGCGCCCTTCGTCAGGGTTTCCGCACACGGCATCGACATCGTCCACCGCAGTCCGTCGCCGTGTATCTGCCGCGAAAGGGTTCCGGCGCCCCGTCGCGTCACCAGCGCGTCCGTCCCGGGCGCCCAAAGGCCGGGTTCGCCGGCACCCTCCGTGCTCCCGGCCGAGAGGGGTGGCGAGTGAACAGCCTTGCCGGGGCCCGTGGCCCGACGATCCGTCCGGAGTACGAGGCGGCAGCAGCGGTGACGTTCTCGATGCGGTGCGCCAAGTGCGGGGCGAGTTCCGACCGTGTGGAGGACTTCACCGTCCCACACGGTTGGTCCGTCCGGCACGTGACCGCGTATCCGGATCACCTACGCTTCCGGGAGGTCATCCACCGCACTTGGCTTGCCGAGGCCGCACCCTGACGTCCCCCCTGTAGGCCCACCTACCCCTTCAGTGCCCCAGCCGCCGCAGCGCCTGCTGCGGGTAGCGCTCGCCGGCCACCGCGTCCGGCGGCACGGCGCGGTCGAGCAGGGCGGTCTGTTCGGCGGTGAGGAGGAGGTCCGCGGCGGCGGCGTTCTCCGCGAGGTAGCGCCGCTTCTTCGTCCCGGGGATCGGCACCACGTCCTCGCCCCGGGCGAGCAGCCAGGCCAGCGCCGCCTGCGCGGGCGTGCAGCCGATCTCCCCTGCGACCTGCCGCACGGCGTCCACGAGCGCGAGGTTGGGGCCGAAGTTCTCCGGCGAGAACCGGGGCCAGCGCCGCCGGTTGTCGTGTTCCGCCAGGTCGTCGCGGGAGCCCAGGGCGCCGGTCAGCATGCCGCGGCCGAGCGGCGAGTACGCGACCACGGCGATCCCCAGCTCGCGGCAGACGTCCAGCAGCCCGCCCTCCACGGCGTCGCGGGTGAACAGCGAGTACTCCATCTGCACCGCGCTCACGGGGTGGACCGCGTGCGCCCGGCGCAGCGTCTCCGGGCCGACCTCGCTCAGCCCGATCCAGCGCACCTTGCCCGCCGCCACCAGCTCGGCCAGGGCGCCGGCGGTCTCCTCGACGGGGGTCGCCGGGTCACGGCGGTGGGCGTAGTAGAGGTCGACGCGGTCGGTGCCCAGGCGGCGCAGCGACGCGTCGCAGGCGGCGCGGACGTACGCCGCCGAGGTGTCCACCGCGTCGACGCGGCCGGTCACCGGGTCGTGCCGGAGCCCGAACTTCGTGGCGAGCACGAGGCGTTCCCGGTCACCGGCGCCCCGCCGCCGCAGCCAGCGGCCCAGCAGCTCCTCGTTGGCGCCGCGCCCGTAGGCGTCCGCCGTGTCCAGCAGGGTGACGCCCAGGTCGAGGGCGTGGTCGAGGGTGCGGAGGGACTCCGCGTCGTCGGGCGTCCCGTAGGCGACCGACATGCCCATGCAGCCGAGACCCACGGACGACACCTCCGGGCCGTCGTGGCCCAGCCTGCGGTACTTCACGCGCGCACTCCTCGTTGTCACACCAGGCACGGGAACACCACCGTACCCAGGGCACAACCCACGTGCCCTCCCCGGCCCTTGGCGCCCGCCTCGTAGGCTGCCGCCATGACGCATCGCGACGAGGACGGACCCGGCCGGCCGGACCGCGCACGGCGGGCGGTGTTCGGTGAGGCCGCCGAAGAGTACGACGCCGCGCGGCCCGGGTACCCGGCGCAACTGTTCGCCGGCGTCCTGGAGTTCGCGCGGCACGGCGCGGGGGGCCGCGTCGAGGCGCTGGAGGTCGGTGCCGGCACCGGGAAGGCGACGCTGGTGTTCGCCGCGCTCGGCGTCTCGGTGACGGCGATCGAGCCGGACCCGCGCATGGCCGCCGTCCTGGCCCGGCACCGCGCCGACCGCCCCGGAATCACCGTGCAGCCGGGTGAGTTCGAGACCTGGGACCCCGCAGGCCGCCGCTTCGACCTCCTCTTCTCCGCCCAGGCGTGGCACTGGACCGACCCGGAGGTCCGCTGGTCCCGCGCTCGTTCCGTACTCCGCCCCGGCGGCGCGCTCGCCCTCTTCTGGAACGACTGGTACGTCACCGACGAACCCCTGCGCCGGGAACTCGCCGCCGTCCACGACCGCTTCCTCCCCGAGCGTCCCCCGCACTCGATCCTCGACGAGCGCCCCCGCGAGTCCGTCCGCGGCGAGCACGCCTGGGTGACCGCGGAACTCCGCGCGGATCCCGCTTTCACCGACCTCGGCCACCGCGTCTACTCCACGACGCACGAACGCTCCACCACCGGCATCGCGGCCCTGCTGACGTCCCTGTCCTTCTACCGCGTCCAACCGGAGGACACCCGCCGCCGCCTCCTCGCGGAGGTCGCCCGGACCGTCGACGCGCACGGCGGACGCGTCGACCTGATGACGACGACGGCTCTGTTCCTGGCCCGGACGTGGAACTGAGACCGCTCCCGGCCGATCCGGTCACTCGTGGGTGAACTCCCCGGTGTCCAGCACGAGTCCGACGACCGTGCCCGCGAGATCGACCGGCTCCAGGCGATACGCACCGTCCTTGGGGTCCGTGTAGACGTGGCAGAGCCCGGTGTACGGATCGACGATCAGGAGCACCGGGACCCCGGCGGCCGCGTAGGCGTCCTTCTTGGGCCCGTAGTCGTTCCGCGCGGTGTCCTTGGAGATTACCTCGGCGACGAAGGCGACGTCCTGGTACGTCCAACGCCCCTTGGCGTTCTTCTCCGCGCCTTCCTTGAGGAGAACGACATCGGCGGCGAAACCGTTCAGGTGCCCGGGAAAGTCGATGCGGACGACTCGGCTCGACGCCTATCGCGCACTCCTCCCCGCCACCAGACGGCGCGGGCGATCACGAGGCCCAACCATGTGGTCGGCCGACACGTCACTCGTCCACCGGTACGGTCTCCTCACGCATGGCCGCCCACCTCCACCGCGAAGGCGTTACCGTTCTCAGTACGCTCGGATAGACGGAGGAGCCATGACCACGGCGCACGACGAACAGCCGTCCGAACTCATCCCGCGACCGGACATGACCTTCCCCGCCTTGAGAGCGGCACTCGCCCGAGTCGCCCCGTCCCGTCTGGCCGAGTTCCAAGCGGACCGCGACATGGCCTTCACCGCCGCCACACAGGACGGCTCGTTCCAGCCGATCCGGTTCTTCCAGATCAAGTGGGCCACCGAGATCGAAATCGAGCGTCAACCGTCCTTGGCAGCTCGTTACCAGGCGGCGTTGGACGCGGCCAACTCCCTCGATCGGGACGATCCGCGGTGGCGGGACGCCATGGACACTTGCCTGGCCCTTCACGACGAGGCCCGATCCGCGGTGACCGATGAGTGATGCCTGGGGTTGGGAATACGACCCCTCCCCCGAGCACGTCATCGGCGGCCTTGATCACCTTGTCTTTGTCGCGCAAATCGAGGAGAAAGCCGACGAGCTGGTCCGTGCGGCGGCAGCCCTCTACCTGGACGGGACGAAGTACGAAGGACCGTCGCCCCGGATGAAACAGGAGATCATCAGGGGGTACGGCATGTTCGTCTACCAAGTCGTCCCACGTCACCAGCGGGTCTACATCCGCCAGGTGACGCTTTTGGCCTGACAGCCTCGTCCTGGCAGTGGCCTTCTCGAGCCGAGCGCCGCTCGGTCACCTCACTCGTCCACCGCCTCCCACGTCGCCCCGCCGTCCTCCGTCCGGCGGGCGTGGCCGAAGGGGACGTCGGCGAAGTGGATGCCGAAGCCGAGGGTGCCGGGTTCGGTGAGGCGGGTGACGAGGGCGTGGCGGTGGGTGGCGGACTGGCGTGGGTCGTGGTCGACGACGGCGGACCATTCGGGGTGGGCGACCTGGAGCGGAGTGTGCAGCGCGTCGCCGAAGGCGATCAGGGTGCGGCCGCCGCCGGTGATGACGTAGGCGGCGTGGCCGATCGTGTGGCCGGGGGTGAACAGGGCCCGGACGCCCGGGAAGACCTCCTCGCCGTCGGCGACCGTGCGCACGTCGGTCGCTATCGCGGCGAGGGTCTCCTCCGGCACGCCGTGTTCCACGGCGAGGTGCCGCTCCTCCCACTCCGGCGCCGCGACCAGGTGGGGCACGCCCGCCGCGGTCAACCGGGCGGACCAGCCGATGTGGTCGCGGTGGAAGTGTGTGATCGCGACCGCTTCCAGGGCGGCGGGCGGACGGCCGAGGGCGGTGAGGTGGTCGAGGAGGGCGCCGCCCTCGATCCGCCCGACGGGGGCGCCGGGCGTGGCCGGCAGCGAGACCGGGCCGATGCCGGCGTCGATCAGCAGGGCGCGGTCGCCGTGCTCCACCAGCAGGCCGCCCACGCCGGCCACCAGGTAGCCGTCGTCGTCGAGGTATTCGGGGTGGGCCGCCCACACCTCGTCCGTGGTGGCCGGGAGCCAGCCTCGCGGCGACAACTGGACGAGGCCGTCGGGCACGTAGGTCACCTTGGTGTCGCCGAGGCGGAGGGAGCGGACGCCGGAGGGGCGGTTCAGACGCGTGCGAGTGTTCGTCATGGTGCGAACAACAGGCCGTCGGAGCGCGGCATTCCCGCACTCCGACGGCCCGTCAGAAGCCACCCCGCCGCTTTACGCCGCCACGGGAACCTCTTCGTCAAGGGAGGCCGTCGCCGGCGCGGTTACCGGTTCAAGTGCCAGCTCCAGCACCCGCCGGACGTCCGACACCGCGTGGACGTCCAGCTTCTCCAGGATCTCGGCCGGGACGTCGTCGAGATCCGGCTCGTTGCGCTTGGGGATGACGACGGTCGTGACGCCCGCCCGGTGCGCCGCCAGGAGCTTCTGCTTGACGCCGCCGATCGGCAGGACCCGGCCGGTCAGCGACACCTCGCCGGTCATCGCGACGTCCGGGCGGACCCGGCGGCCGGAGAGCAGGGACGCCAGGGCCGTCGTCATCGTGATGCCCGCGCTCGGCCCGTCCTTGGGGACGGCGCCGGCCGGGACGTGCAGGTGGACGCCGCGCTCCTTGAGGTCACCGACCGGAAGCTCCAGTTCCGCGCCGTGGGAGCGGAGGAAGGACAGGGCGATCTGCGCGGACTCCTTCATCACGTCGCCGAGCTGACCGGTGAGGGTCAGGCCGGCGGCACCCGTCTCCGGGTCGGCCAGGGACGCCTCGACGAAGAGGACGTCGCCGCCCGCGCCGGTGACGGCCAGACCGGTGGCCACGCCCGGGACGGAGGTGCGCCGCTCGGCCGGGTCCTGGGCGGACTCGGGCGTGTGGTGCGGGCGGCCGATCAGCGGGCGCAGCTCGTCCACGCCGATCGTGAACGGCAGCTCCCGCTCGCCGAGTTCGTGCTGGGCCGCGACCTTGCGGAGCAGCCGGGCGAGCGACCGCTCCAGCGTGCGGACGCCGGCCTCGCGGGTGTACTCGCCGGCGAGCCGGCGCAGCGCCGCGTCGTCCACCGTGACCTCGCCGGGCTCCAGGCCCGCCCGCTCCAGCTGCCGGGGCAGCAGGTGGTCGCGGGCGATGACGACCTTCTCGTCCTCGGTGTAGCCGTCGAGGCGGACGAGCTCCATCCGGTCGAGCAGGGGCTGCGGGATAGCCTCCAGGACGTTGGCAGTGGCGAGGAAGACGACGTCGGAGAGGTCGAGTTCGACCTCCAGGTAGTGGTCGCGGAAGGTGTGGTTCTGCGCGGGGTCGAGGACTTCCAGAAGGGCCGCGGCGGGGTCGCCGCGGAAGTCGGAACCGACCTTGTCGATCTCGTCGAGGAGGACGACCGGGTTCATCGAACCGGCCTCCTTGATGGCGCGCACGATACGGCCGGGGAGTGCGCCGACGTACGTGCGCCGGTGGCCGCGGATCTCCGCCTCGTCGCGCACGCCGCCGAGCGCCACCCGGACGAACTCGCGCCCCATGGCCTTGGCGACGCTCTCGCCGAGCGAGGTCTTGCCGACGCCGGGCGGGCCGACGAGCGCGAGCACCGCGCCCCCGCGCCGCCCGCCGACCACGCCCATCCCCCGGTCGGCACGCCGCTTGCGCACCGCCAGGTACTCGGTGATCCGCTCCTTGACGTCGTCCAGGCCCGCGTGGTCCGCGTCGAGCACGGCCCGGGCGCCCGGGATGTCGTAGGCGTCCTCGGTGCGCTTCGTCCAGGGCATCTCCAGGACGGTGTCGAGCCAGGTGCGGATCCAGCCGCTCTCGGGGCTCTGGTCGGAGGCCCGCTCCAGCTTGTCGACCTCCTTCAGGGCCGCCTCGCGCACCTTCTCCGGCAGGTCGGCGGCCTCCACCCGGGCGCGGTAGTCGTCGGACTCCCCGTCCGCGTCCCCGTTGAGCTCGGCCAGCTCCTTGCGGACGGCCTCCAGCTGCCGGCGGAGCAGGAACTCGCGCTGCTGCTTGTCGACGCCCTCCTGGACGTCCTTGGCGATGGACTCGGCGACGTCCTGCTCGGCGAGGTGGTCGCCGAGCTGCTTCACGGCGAGCTTCAGCCGCGCGACCGGGTCGGCGGTCTCCAGCAGCTCGACGCGCTGGGCGACGGTGAGGAACGGCGAGTAGCCGGAGTTGTCGGCGAGCAGGGCGACGTCGTCGATCTGCTGGACGCGGTCCACGACCTGCCAGGCGCCGCGCTTGCGGAGCCAGCTGGTGGCGAGCGCCTTGTACTCCTTCATCAGCTCGGTGACGGCCCCCGGCAGCGGGTCGGGGACGGCCTCCTCGACGGCCGTGCCTTCCACCCAGAGCGCGGCGCCGGGCCCGGTCGTCCCGGCCCCGATCCGGACGCGGCGGACACCGCGGATGAGGGCGCCCGGATCCCCGTCGGAGAGCCGGCCGACCTGCTCCACCGTGCCGAGCGTGCCGACGCCCGCGTAGGTGCCGTCCACGCGTGGCACGAGCAGCACGCGCGGCTTCGCACCTCCCTGCGCCGCCGCCTGCGCCGCCTCGACGGCCGCGCGCACCTCGGAGTCGGTCAGATCCAGCGGAACCACCATTCCCGGCAGGACCACCTCGTCGTCGAGCGGCAGCACGGGCAGGGTCAGCGTCGTGACGGCGTTGCTGTCAGCGGCCTCAGCAGCCATGATCTCCCCTTCGGCAGGCAAGTTGAGCTATGCAGACTCAATGTCCTTGCGCGGGGAGATGTTCCCGAGGCGGCGTTCGCTGTGAGCGATCAGGGGGAGGTCGCCGACAGGACGCGCCGTCAGTGCCCCACCCGGCGTACCGTCCGGCCCGGGCGGACCGTTCTGCCGCCGTGGCCCGGGAAGGCGCGGCGGTAGTCCGTGGGGGTGATGCCGAAGTGCAGGGTGAAATGGCGGCGCAAATTGGCGGCCGTGCCCAGGCCGCTCAGCTCGCCGACGCGCTCCACCGGGAGGGCGGTGGCCTCCAGGAGGGACTGGGCGCGGGACAGGCGCTGGGACAGGAGCCACTGGAGGGGGGTGGTGCCGGTCGCGGCCTGGAGGCGGCGGAAGAAGGTGCGGGGGCTCATGCCGGCGCGGGCGGCCAGGTCGTCGACGGTGAGGGGCTGGTCGAGGCGCTCGGTGGCCCACTGGAGGACGGGGGCCAGGCCGTCGTCGCCGGTCTCGGGGACGGAGACCTCGACGAACTGGGCCTGCCCGCCGGGGCGGTGGGCCGGCACGACGAGCCGCCGGGCGAGCTGGTTGGCGACGTGCGCGCCCAGGTCGCGGCGGACGAGGTGGAGGCAGAGGTCGAGGCCGGCGGTGACGCCGGCACTGGTGAGGACGTTCCCGTCGTCGACGTACAGCACCGAGTCGTCCACCTCCACCTCCGGGTGACGGCGGGCCAGGGCCTCGGTGTGCATCCAGTGGGCGGTCGCCCGGCGGCCGTCGAGGATCCCGGCGGCGGCCAGGGCGAAGGCTCCGGCGCACAAGGAGACCATGCGCGCGCCCCGGTCGGCGGCGCGTCGGAGCGCGCGGAGGAGTTCGTCCGGCAGTTCGCGCTCTCCGTCGACGCACGCCTCCGGAACGGACGGGATGATCACGGTGTCCGCGCCGTCCAGTCCCTCCAGCCCGTAGGGGGTGCGCAGGGTGAAGCCGAGCGGGCCGGGCGGCGGCTGGTCCGGGGACGGGTCGGCGGCGCACAGGCGCAGGTCGTACCAGGGGTCGGCGAGATCCGGGTGCGGGATGCCGAAGACGGTGCAGACCACCCCCAGTTCGTACAGGTCCCAATAGGGGATGTCGTCGTCGATCACTGCCACGGCCACGGAACCAGCGCTCATACCCGGAAGCCTAGTGGCAGGAATTTTGCGGAGGCGGTCAGTCCTGCCACTGTCGGGGGCGCGGCGGCGCTGGAAATGTAGGGGTCACACGAGAGCACGTCCTCTCAACTCCCAGTACTTCCGCATGAATCCGCATGAAACGGGTGACTTTTCCATGAGCACGAAGGTGACCGTCCTCGGGCTGGGCTCGATGGGCACCGCGCTGGCCGGTGCGTTCCTGGCGGCCGGCCACCGCACGACCGTCTGGAACCGCACGGCCGGCAAGGCCGCCGCCCTGGTGGAGAAGGGCGCCGCCGAGGCGCCGGACGCCGCCGCGGCCGTGGCGGCGAGCCCGCTGGTGGTCGTCTGCCTGGCCACCTACGACACGGTCCACGAGGTCCTGGACCCGCTGGTCGGCGACCTGGCCGGCCGGACCGTCGTCAACCTCACCTCCGGCGCCCCGGAGCAGGCCGCCGAGGCGGCCCGCTGGGCCGAGGAGCACGGCTTCCGCTACCTCGACGGCGCGATCATGACGACGCCGCCCGGCGTCGGCAACCCCGACTTCATGTTCCTCTACAGCGGTTCCCCGGAGGCCCTCGCCGAGCACCGCGCGACGCTCGCCGCCCTCGGCGACCCGGTGGACCTGGGCACCGACGTCACCCTGGCCTCGCTCTACGACACCGCGCTGCTCGGCCTGATGTGGTCCACGCTCACCGGCTGGGCGCACGGCGTGGCGCTCGTCGGGACGGACGGCGAGGGCAAGGCCGCGGCCTTCACCGCGGTCGCCGGCCGCTGGATGCGGGCCGTCGAGTTCTTCATGAACACGTACGCCCCGCAGGCCGACGCCCGCAGCTACCCGGGCGACGACGCCACGCTCGACGTGCACCTCGCGGCCATCGGACACCTCGCCCACGCCAGCGAGGCGCGCGGGGTGGCCTCCGGTCTGCCCGAGCTGTTCGAGCGCCTGGTCAAGCGGGGCGTCGACGCCGGGCACGGCGGCGACAGCTGGGGCCGGCTGGTGGAGTTCGTCCGGGCGGAGGGACGCGCGTGAGCGTCCTGACGGCGCCGGGCACGGCCGTGGCCCTGGCCCCGGCCGCCCTGGTCACCGAGGCCGCCGAGCGGGCCACCGCCTTCCTCGACGGCCTGGCCCCGGACGCGGACTGGTCGCGGCCGGCCGGGCGGCTGGAGTGGTCCTGCCACGCGACGCTGGACCATCTGGCCCTGGGCATCACGGGGTACGCGGGCCTGCTCACCGCCAGGCCCCAGGACCGCTACATCACCCTGTTCGCCTCGCTCGACCCGCGGGCCCCGGTCTCAGCCCGGCTGGAGGGCATCCGCGTCGCGGCGTCGTTCCTCGCCGCCGCGGTCCGGGCCGCCGCGCCCGAGGACCGGGCCTGGCACCCGTGGGGCCACTCCGACGGGCCCGGCTTCGCCGCCATGGGCGTGGTGGAGACCGTCGTCCACACCCATGACATCGCCGCCGGCCTGGGCGTCGACTGGACCCCGCCGGCCGGGCTCGCCGGTCCCGCCCTCGCCCGGCTGTTCCCCGGCGTCCCGCACGAGGACGAGCCCGGCCGCGCCCTGCTCCGCGCCACCGGACGGATCGCGCGGCCCGGGGAGGGGCACGTCGCCGAGTGGAGCTGGGACGGCACCGTCCGCTGAGTCCGTCCCGGCGGGGACGTCCGTGCCGGTCGGGGCGGCGGTGTCCGGGACTCCGGCGACGGCCGGCGCGGGCCGGAGGGGAGCCCGCGCGGCCGACGCCACCACGTTCCGGACGCCGCCGCCCCGGCGGGCGCCGCCCCGGACCTCCCGGACGTCACCGCGCAGCAGCAGCTCGCAGGCGACGCCGGCCAGCAGGGCGATGGGGTGCCCCCAACTGGCCAGCGGATCCGCGAGTTCCACCAGGTCCTGGGCGCACATCAGGGAGGCGGTGCCCAGCAGCGTCCACTTCCAGGACGGGCGCTGGAGGCTCGCCAGCGCGCCGAGACAGGCCATCAGGCCGAAGCTGATGCCGTAGTCGAGCCGGTGCAGCGAGTCGGCCGGCAGCCGGCCGGCGGCGACCGCGCCGGCCACCGGCAGCTCGGTCGCCAGGGTCGCCAGCACATGGCCGAGCAGGAAGACGCCGGCCGTGCGCAGCCCGCCCACGCGCCGCTCCAGGGCGCCGAGCACCGGGGCGAACGCCCAGCCGAAGAAGGACCAGAGCCCGCCGGCGACCCACAGGGCGCTGGCGAACAGGACGACCAGCGGCCGGTCGGCCAGGTGGGCCGCGTCGGTGCTGGAGTCGCGCAGCAGCTGGTTGACGGTGGACTCGTCGCCGAGCTCGGCGTAGACCGCGGTGCCGAGCAGGACGAGGCCGTAGCAGAAGGTGAAGGGCGTGGCCCGAGGGGTGGGGACCAGCTGCCGCAGCCCGTCGAGGCGGCTGCGGAGCGGGCGCGCCGGCCGTCGGCACCGTCGGCCGGCGGCACTGCCGACGGCCGGCGCGGACGCGCCCGCCTCGGCGGGATCAGCGGCGGTCACTCGGCCGGGCTCCCTTCCGTCGACGTGCCCGGGGCGTGCCCGGACCTTCCCGGGACGTTCCGGACGGCCCGCCCGGCGGCGGGCCGCAGTACGAACAGTACGGGCCCGGGCGTCTCCCCGACCCGTCTTCGGTCCGTGAACAAGCCCACCCCTGTCAACCTCTTAACCTTCGGATGCGTCCGTCGAACATCAACGGTCTCCGGAGGTCTCCCGTGCCCGTCCCGTATGTCCCGAACGATCCCGTGACCACCCTCGACCGCCGTGACGGCCCCCACGGCGAGGTCGTCCTGCGACGGCGCGGCCCGGCGGCGGGGGCCCCGCCGGTGTACGAGATCATCGCGAACGGCTGCTTCCTGATGGACACCTCGGACGGCCGCTCCGAGCGGCTGCTGGTGGACGCCGCGCTGCGGGCACTGCCGGCCGGGCGGGCGGAGCCCGCGGTGCTGATCGGCGGGCTGGGCGTGGGCTTCTCGCTGGCGCACGCGGCGGCGGAGCCGCGCTGGGAGCGGATCACGGTCGTGGAGCGGGAGCGGGCGGTGATCGACTGGCACCGTACGGGCCCGCTGTCCGCCGTCTCCGGCGCGGCGCTGGCCGATCCGCGGGTACGGATCGAGGAGGCGGACCTCCTCGCGTACCTGGACGCCCCGCTCCCCGGCCCCGCCCACGACTACGACTACGACTACGACGCGATCTGCCTGGACATCGACAACGGCCCCGACTGGACCGTCACAGAAGACAACAAGGGCCTCTACTCCCCCGCCGGTCTCGCAGCCTGCCGCGCCCGGCTGCGCCCCGGCGGCGTACTCGCCGTGTGGTCCGCACAGCCGTCCGAACGGTTCGAGGAGGCCCTCCGGAATGCCGGGTTCGCCGGGGTAACCACCGAAGAGATCATCGTTGCCCGAGGCGTCCCCGACGTCGTCCACCTCGCCGTCCTCGCCGCGTAGCCGTCCCCCGCCACCTGCCCGTACCCTGCTTGCCACAGTGGGAGGACCGGCACCGGAAGACGCTGGGGACGACGGCTAGGGGCGGGGCACATGGAGCAGACACACACGGGCCCGAGCGGCGCCGCAGCCTCCGCCGGGGCGCAGCGGCGGGTACTGATCGTCGAGGACGACCGGACCATCGCCGACGCCATCGCGGCACGGCTGCGGGCCGAGGGGTTCCAGGTGCGGATCGCGGGCGACGGGCCCGCGGCCGTGGACACCACCGAGGCGTGGCAGCCGGACCTGCTGGTGCTGGACGTGATGCTGCCGGGCTACGACGGCCTGGAGGTGTGCCGGCGGGTCCAGGCCCGCCGCCCGGTGCCGGTGCTGATGCTCACCGCGCGCGACGACGAGACGGACATGCTGGTCGGGCTGGGCGTCGGCGCGGACGACTACATGACCAAGCCGTTCTCCATGCGCGAGCTGGCGGCGCGGGTGCACGTCCTGCTGCGCCGGGTGGAGCGGGCGACGCTCGCCGCGCACACCCCGCGCAGCGGGATCCTGCGGCTGGGCGAGCTGGAGATCGACCACGCGCAGCGCCGGGTGCGGGTGCGCGGCGCGGACGTCCACCTGACGCCGACCGAGTTCGACCTGCTGGTCTGCCTGGCGAACACCCCGCGCGCCGTCCTCTCCCGGGAGCAGCTGCTGGCCGAGGTGTGGGACTGGGCGGACGCCTCCGGCACCCGGACCGTCGACAGCCACATCAAGGCCCTGCGCCGGAAGATCGGCGCGGAGCGCATCCGGACGGTGCACGGGGTGGGGTACGCGCTGGAGACCCCGGCCGCGTGAGGGGAACGGACGCGAGATGACGGTCTGTCCGCGGCCGAGCCTGCTGGGCCGTGCCTGGGAGGCGCTGCGCCCGCTGGATCCCTACCGGTCGGTCAAGGCCGCGCTCGGGTGGCTGGTGGTCGGGTCGGTGGTGATCACGACGTTCCTGGTGTTCGTCGCGTTCCGGTCGGCGACCGGGCTGCGGATCATCACCGTCTTCTCGATCATCGCCTCGCTGCTGATCACCCAGTTCGTGGCGCACGGGCTGACCGCGCCGCTGGACGAGATGACCGAGGTCACCCGGGCGATGGCGCACGGTGACTACACCCGCCGGGTGCGGGACGGGCGGCGGGACGAGTTCGGCGACCTGGCGCACGCCTTCAACCGGATGGCGGCCGACCTGGAGGCGGTGGACACCCACCGCAAGGAGCTGGTCGCCAACGTCTCGCACGAGCTGCGCACGCCGATCGCCGGGCTGCGGGCGGTGCTGGAGAACGTGGTGGACGGCGTCTCGGCCGCCGATCCCGAGACCATGCGGACCGCCCTCCAGCAGACCGAACGGCTGGGGCGGCTGGTGGAGCAGTTACTCGACCTGTCCCGGCTCGACAACGGTGTCGTACCGCTGCACGCGCGCGGCTTCGAGGTCTGGCCCTACCTGGCGCAGGTGCTGAAGGAGACCAGCATCGCCTGCGGCACCGGCGCCGCGCCCCGGGCCGCCCGCAAGGACGTCCACCTGCACCTGGACGTCTCGCCGCCCGACCTGACCGCGCACGCGGACGCGGAGCGGCTGCACCAGGTGGTCGCCAACCTGGTGGAGAACGCCGTCCGGCACAGCCCCCCGCACGGCCGGGTGACGGTCCGGGCGCGGCGCGGCGAGGGGCCGCAGTCGCTGGACCTGGAGGTGCTGGACGAGGGTCCGGGCATCCCGCCGGCCGAGCGGCACCGGGTCTTCGAGCGGTTCAACCGGGGCGGCTCCGGGCAGCACGGGCCGGGCAGCGACGGGGGGACGGGGCTGGGGCTCGCCATCGCCCGCTGGGCGGTCGATCTGCACGGCGGCAGCATCGGCGTGGCCGAATCCCCCCGGGGCTGCCGGATCCGGGTCACTCTTCCAGGACGAGCCTCGTGATCCGAGTTGACGTAGGGTCGAAGGCGGAAGCACACGTTCATCCGGATGTGGGGCACCATTCCGCGTACCCACGGAGGGGTCGGAAACAGTCGGGGAGTGCGAAACCTCGGGTGTTTCCCGCCAAGTCATGCCCTGAAACACGGGGCCGAGTGTGACTTGCGCGACGACTGGCCCCGGTGGCCTGCATCAGGGCAGCGGACAGGCGTAGCCTTTATTCCCGCTGTCCACCACCTTAGGAAGCGGAAGAGGGCGGTTGCCGCCGTGTCGCCACAGTCCCCGAACACCTCGAGCACTTCGACCGACCAAGACGGGCAGGGCAAGAGTCCTGCTGATGTGTTCGGTCCCAATGAGTGGCTCGTCGACGAGATCTACCAGCAGTACCTCCAGGACCCGAACTCGGTCGACCGAGCCTGGTGGGACTTCTTCGCCGACTACAAGCCGGGCAAGGATGCGAGTTCGCCCGCCGCGCAGCAGGACGTGACCGGGGGTACGGCTCCCGCCGCGCCGGCCGCCGCCCCGCAGCCGCCCGCGGCCCCCGCCGCGCCCGCGCAGGCCCCGGCCGCTCCGGCCGCCGCCGCGCCCGCCGCTCCGGCCCAGGCCGCTCAGGCAGCCCCGGCCGCCCCGGCCGCTCCCGCCGCGAAGCCCGCCGCCGCGCCCGCCAGGCCGGCCGCCGCGAAGCCCGCGGCCAAGGCCGCCGCGGCCCCCGCGACCGAGGCCCCGGCCGGCCCGGAGTACGTGACGCTGCGCGGCCCCGCCGCCGCGGTCGCCAAGAACATGAACGCCTCGCTGGAGCTGCCGACGGCCACGTCCGTGCGCGCCGTCCCGGTGAAGCTGCTGTTCGACCAGCGCATCGTCATCAACAACCACCTCAAGCGCGCCCGCGGTGGCAAGGTCTCCTTCACGCACCTCATCGGCTACGCCATGGTGCAGGCGCTGAAGCTGATGCCGTCGATGAACTACTCCTTCACGGAGAAGGACGGCAAGCCCACCCTCGTCAAGCCCGAGCACGTCAACCTGGGCCTGGCGATCGACCTGGTGAAGCCGAACGGCGACCGCCAGCTCGTGGTGGCGGCCATCAAGAAGGCCGAGACGCTCAACTTCTTCGAGTTCTGGCAGGCGTACGAGGACATCGTCCGCCGCGCCCGGGTCGGCAAGCTGACGATGGAGGACTTCACCGGGGTCACCGCGTCGCTGACCAACCCCGGCGGCATCGGCACCGTGCACTCCGTGCCGCGCCTGATGCCCGGCCAGGGCCTCATCATCGGCGTGGGCGCGATGGACTACCCCGCCGAGTTCCAGGGCACGTCGCAGGACACCCTGAACAAGATGGGCATCTCGAAGGTCATGACCCTGACCTCGACGTACGACCACCGGGTGATCCAGGGCGCCGCCTCCGGCGAGTTCCTGCGGATCATGCACCAGCTGCTGCTGGGCGAGAACGGTTTCTACGACGAGATCTTCGAGGCGCTGCGCATCCCCTACGAGCCGGTCCGCTGGCTCAAGGACATCGACGCCTCGCACGACGACGACGTCACCAAGGCCGCCCGCGTCTTCGAGCTGATCCACGCGTACCGGGTGCGCGGCCACGTCATGGCCGACACCGACCCGCTGGAGTACCGCCAGCGCAAGCACCCCGACCTGGACATCACCGAGCACGGCCTCACCCTGTGGGACCTGGAGCGCGACTTCGCGGTCGGCGGCTTCGCCGGCAAGTCGATGATGAAGCTGCGCGACATCCTGGGCGTGCTGCGCGACTCGTACTGCCGCACCACCGGCATCGAGTTCATGCACATCCAGGACCCCAAGCAGCGCAAGTGGATCCAGGACCGGGTCGAGCGCGGCCACTCCAAGCCGGAGCGCGAGGAGCAGCTGCGGATCCTCCGCCGCCTGAACGCGGCCGAGGCGTTCGAGACGTTCCTGCAGACCAAGTACGTCGGCCAGAAGCGCTTCTCGCTGGAGGGCGGCGAGTCCGTCATCCCGCTGCTGGACGCGGTGCTGGACGCGGCCGCCGAGGCCCGCCTCGACGAGGCCGTCATCGGCATGGCCCACCGCGGCCGGCTCAACGTGCTGGCCAACATCGTCGGCAAGTCCTACGCGCAGATCTTCCGGGAGTTCGAGGGCAACCTCGACCCGAAGTCGATGCACGGCTCCGGCGACGTCAAGTACCACCTGGGCGCCGAGGGCACCTTCACCGGCCTGGACGGCGAGCAGATCAAGGTCTCGCTGGCCGCCAACCCGTCCCACCTGGAGACGGTCGACCCGGTCGTCGAGGGCATCGCCCGCGCCAAGCAGGACATCATCGGCAAGGCGGGCACGGACTTCACCGTCCTGCCGGTCCAGCTGCACGGCGACGCGGCCTTCGCGGGCCAGGGCGTCGTGGCCGAGACCCTGAACATGTCGCAGCTGCGCGGCTACCGCACCGGCGGCACCGTGCACATCGTCATCAACAACCAGGTCGGCTTCACCGCGCCGCCGGAGTCCTCGCGCTCGTCGATGTACTGCACCGACGTCGCCCGGATGATCGAGGCGCCGATCTTCCACGTGAACGGCGACGACCCGGAGGCGGTCGTCCGCGTTGCCCGCCTGGCCTTCGAGTTCCGCCAGGCGTTCAACAAGGACGTCGTCATCGACCTGATCTGCTACCGGCGCCGGGGCCACAACGAGGCCGACAACCCCTCGTTCACCCAGCCGCTGATGTACGACCTGATCGACAAGAAGCGCTCGGTGCGCAAGCTGTACACCGAGTCGCTGATCGGCCGGGGCGACATCACCCTGGAGGAGGCCGAGCAGGCCCTGCAGGACTACCAGGGCCAGCTGGAGAAGGTCTTCACCGAGGTCCGCGAGGCCACCTCGGCGCCCGCGACGGCGGAGGTCCCGCCGGCGCAGGCCGAGTTCCCGGTCCCGGTGAACACCGCGATCTCCCAGGAGGTCGTCAAGCGGATCGCCGAGTCCCAGGTCAACCTGCCGGAGAACGTCACCGTCCACCCGCGCCTGCTGCCGCAGCTGCAGCGCCGCGCGGCCAGCGTCGAGGACGGCACGATCGACTGGGCCATGGGCGAGACCCTCGCCTTCGGCTCCCTCCTGATGGAGGGCACCCCGGTCCGCCTCTCCGGCCAGGACTCCCGCCGCGGCACCTTCGGCCAGCGCCACGCGGTGCTCGTCGACCGCGAGACCGGCGAGGACTACACCCCGCTGCTCTACCTCTCCGAGGACCAGGCGCGGTTCAACGTCTACGACTCGCTGCTCAGCGAGTACGCGGCGATGGGCTTCGAGTACGGCTACTCGCTGGCCCGCCCGGACGCGCTCGTCCTGTGGGAGGCGCAGTTCGGCGACTTCGCCAACGGCGCGCAGAACATCGTCGACGAGTTCATCTCGTCGAGCGAGCAGAAGTGGGGCCAGACGTCCGGCGTCACCCTGCTCCTGCCGCACGGCTACGAGGGCCAGGGCCCGGACCACTCCTCGGCCCGGATCGAGCGCTACCTCCAGCTCTGCGCCCAGAACAACATGACGGTCGCCATGCCGACGCTGCCGTCGAACTACTTCCACCTCCTGCGCTGGCAGGTCCACAACCCGCACCACAAGCCGCTCATCGTCTTCACCCCGAAGTCGATGCTGCGCCTGAAGGCCGCGGCGTCCAAGGCGGAGGAGTTCACCACCGGCGGCTTCCGCCCGGTGATCGGCGACGCCACGGTGAACGCGGCCGACGTCCGCAAGGTCGTCTTCTGCTCCGGCAAGGTCTACTACGACCTGGAGGCCGAGCGGCAGAAGCGCGGTGCCACGGACACCGCCCTCATCCGCATCGAGCGCCTGTACCCGCTGCCGGGTGCCGAGCTCCAGGCGGAGATCGCCAAGTTCCCCAACGCCGAGAAGTACATCTGGGCCCAGGAGGAGCCGGCGAACCAGGGCGCGTGGCCGTTCATCGCGCTGAACCTGATCGACCACCTCGACCTGGCGGTCGGCGCCGACATCCCGGCCCGCGAGCGCCTGCGCCGCGTCTCCCGCCCGCACTCCTCCTCCCCGGCGGTCGGCTCGGCCAAGCGCCACCAGGCGGAGCAGGCGGCCCTGGTCGCCGAGGTCTTCGACAGCTGAGCCCGGCTGGCGACCCGCTACGAGCCCGGGGCCCGTACCGCATCGGCGGTACGGGCCCCGGCCCGTTCCCGGGCTCAGCCGATCCGGCGGCCGGTCTCCGCGTCGGCGCAGTGCAGGTGGCTGTGTCGTCCGTCGGTGGACGGGAACAGGACGCGGTCGGGGCCGAGGGGGACGATGCGGTGGCTCCATCGGTTGGTGGCGGCGACCCACAGGACGTGGCCTTCGCGGAGCCCGGCGACGGTGCCGTCGCCGGAGACGAAGACGTGCCGGGGGCCCGCGGTGATCTCCTTCGGCTCCTTCAGGACCGTGCCGTCCGGGGCGGTCGTCGCGAGCCTGCGCAGGCCGCGCCGTCCGGTGACGTCGGCCCCGTACAGGCGATCCCGCCAGGTGACCACGTAGGCCCAGTCGTCGACGCAGACCGCCGGGCCGCGGAAGGTGGAGAACCGCCGGAGCCCCAGCTTGAGGTCGGCCACGGGCCACGCGGCCCGCTCGGTTCCGTAGGCGTACACCCGGACCCGGCGGCCGAAGCTCTCGGAGAAGAGGGCGCGGCCCCCGCCGACCAGGACGGGGTCGACGTACGGGGAGGGCTTCAGCACCCGTGGGGGGAACGAGACTCTTCCCAGTTCCTCACCCGTACGGGTCGCGTGCCGGGTCAGACTCCCGAAGCGGTGCCACGCGTGGAAGACCGCGGCATCGCTCGGCCCGTTCTCGGCGAGCAGGGTGCCGGCGCCGCCTCCATGCCAGATCTCCTTACCGGTACGGGCGTCCAGGGCACGGTGTGAGGCGGTGTCCAGGACCACCAGGTCACCACGGACGAGCAGACTGTAGATCCGGTCGTACTCGTCCTCCCACAGCGTCTCGCCGGTCGCCCCGTCGACACCGGTGATCGTGCTCCGGTCGTCCTCGGAGTCGTTCCACAGCACGACGGCCGAGCCGGCGGCGGCCGGCCGGTTGAGTCCGCTCTTGCGGCGCTTCCACAGGACCTCGCCCGTCGCCGCGTCCAGGGCGGTGAATCCGCTGCGGCTGTGTTCCCGTGCCGTCGGGACGACGACCGCCCTGCCCGCGCGCACCGCCCCCGCGGCGTCCGGCTCGGTGATTCCCCCGGCGCACCAGCGGATCCGGCCGGTGCGGGCGTCGACGGCGGCCAGTTGGTCCTCCCCCACCGGTACGTACACGGCGTCGCCGGCGATGCCGGGGAGGCCAAGGCCGTCGCCGGGTACGGACAGCGTCCACAGGCCCGCGTCGGTGTCCGCCTCGACGGTCAAGGGCGGTGGGTGAGCGGTCATGTGCGGATTCCTTCCGGTGATCGTCGGCACCGGAAGGCTAACCGCGTCAGTGGGGAATGGATGATTCGCCGGATCCCTTCACCGGGCCGTCGAGGGAAGGGCTTTCCAAGGAAGGCAGGGGCTGACTGTAGAAACGCATTTCCTCGAATCCCTTGTTCAGGGCCCGCCGCAGGCGGCGTCCCAGAGGTCGTTCGATCCAGCGGTGTACCAGCCAGGAGGCGACGAGGGCCGCCGAGAACAGAACCGCCAGAACGGCATAGGGATTCATGCGGTGTTCCATGTGCCGGATGAAGATCCACCCGATGTCCTCGTGGAGCAGGTAGAAGGGGTACGTCAGGGCGCCGAGGACGGGCAGTCGGCGCCAGGTGATGCGGTCGGTCATTCCGACGGCCACCGCCGCCATCGCGAGGAAGGCGGCCGCGAGCAGGAGCGTGGCGGGCCAGAGGGGCGCTTTCACCCCGGCGTAGCGCTCGTTCGAGGCGTGGGCGGCGATCAGGAAATGCTGGCCTAGCAGGAAACAGCCCGCGACGATGCCCCACAACAGCACGTTCGGCTTGAACCGGTGGATCAGGTAGAGGGCGATGCCGGCGATGAAGTACCAGCAGTGTTCCGGCATGACGACGGCCCGGAAAAGACCGTTGTCGACTTTGGTGGCGAGCATTCCGGCGGTGGCCCACCCCAGGCAGAAGGCGACGAGCCGCCGGTACGTCAGCCCACGCCAGGCGACGAGCGCGAACAGCAGGTAGAACCGCATCTCGGCCCACAGGGACCAGTAGACGCTGTCCACCCGGTCCACTCCCAACGGGTCCTGGAACATGGTGAGATTGACCGCCAGACCGCTGAGCGTGGGGGCGTCCCGCACACCGGGAAAAAGCCACAGGGCCGAGGCGGCGGCGATGACGGCGAACCAGTACGCGGGATAGAGGCGCGTCACCCGGGATACGGCGAATTCCCCCACGCTCTTCCCCCAGCAGCTCATGCAGATGACGAAACCGCTGATGAGGAAGAAGAGCTGGACCCCCGTCCATCCGTAGTACGCGACGGCGTGGGCGTCGGGGAAGACGATCTGCACAGGGTAGGTCCAGCCCGGGCCGTTGTAGGCCATGAGGTGGAAGGCGGCCACCATCAGGGCCGCGATCAGCCGCAGTCCGTCCAGGGCGTACAGCCTGCGTGCTTTGGTTCGCCGGCTTTCGGCCGGTCCGTGGTCGAGGGTGCCGGGGGCCGGGGAGCTCATGTCAGCGCTCCCGTCGGTTGTCGGGGGACACCTTGGGCGTCGGAGCCGGTTTGACACCCACCTGCTGCCGGATCCATCCGGCGACGGCGGCCCGGGCGATTCCGTCGTAGAAGACGTCGCTCATCTTGGCGAATCCATCGTCGTTCGGATGGAGCCTGTCGATGAGGTCCTGCTTCGTGAGCCTGCCCATGTCCACGTGGCCGATGTGGAATCCTCTGCGCCGGCGTTCCGCCACCACGGTCGGCACCGCGGCGTTGAAGGCGTCGATGCGTTTCCGTGTACGGGGGTCCCCGGCCGGAACGAGTGTGGAGACCAGCACGGTCATGTCGGGGGCGGCCGATGTGATCCTGTCGATGAGCTCGCCCAACCGGCCGGGGGCGTCGTCCACGCCGTAGCCGTAGTCGTAGGCCAGGTCGTTCGTCCCTATGTGCAGGAGGACGACGTTGGGCTTGGCCGCCGGCAGCCAGGTGCCGATGTTGGTCGAGATGTCGTCGATCTGCCACCCCGGATGGCCTTCGTTATCGGGGTCGGGAAGCCGGCCGCTCCGCTCCGAGCCGACGAAATCCAGCGTTCCGGCATGCTTGGCGAGCCGGTTCCGCAGTGTGCCCCGGTACCCGGAGCCGTCCGAGCTGCCGACGCCATAGGTGATCGAATCACCCAGCGGCATCACCACGAGGCGGGGCACCTTCCAGTGCGTGCCGCGGTCCCCCGGTTCACCGTCGGACGCGTGGACTGCCCCCGTGCCCGCCAGGAGCACCGCGGCGAGCACGATGGCACTCTTCCGGGTGGCCGCTCGCCCGGTCGCCCGGGATGTCCCCGACTCTTCGCGCACCCACTGACGTTCCGTACCCAATGCGCCGCTCCTTGACCCGACTCACGTCCGAGAGGTGCGTCCTCTCACCACGGACTTGTGAGTCGTCACCGCGAGCGTTCGCGGGGCACCGCCGGTAACGGCCTTGCCACAGGGGCTACTTGAACCACCCGAGGCGCCGCTACCCCCGATACGGCTCGAAGTCCCGGTACGGCCGGGAGCGTTGGCTGACCGAGAGGGCGCGGGGGCGGCGCCTCCCAGGCGGCCGGTGAAGTCGCGGCCGGCGGCGGCGTTGGCGGCGCGGCCGAGGACCAGGGGTGGCCGACCAGGGGTGGCCGGGGCCGAGGGAGGCAGCCAGGCCCGCGCGGGCGGACTCGAACACGACGAGGGCCTCGGCCCGCTCGTTCACCCCTTATATGACGATTTCGTCATGTAAGGTGAGGTCATGACGGCTGCGACGCGACGAGAGATCTACCGCCAGCTGCGCTCACTGGCCGAACACCTCACGCCGCCGGCGCCCCTGAGCCCACATGTCGAGATCAGCGACGGCCAGATCATCATGATGATGAGTCCCGCAGGACGTCATGGCCTCGCCGCCCTGCGCATCGAACGCCAACTCCAGCCGCAGCTGCCTCCCGGGATCGTCGCCACCACCTCGGGCGACATCGAGGCGGCCGACCTCGGCCAGCTGCGCCGTCCCGACGTCCTCGTCCTTCCCGAAGCCGCCATGGACACGGACGACGCCATCGACCCCGAGGCCCTGCTGGCAGCCGTCGAGATCGTCTCGCCCTCCAACCCGGAGAACGACTACGAGAGCAAGGTGCGCCACTACCCCCGGCTCGGCATCCCGCACTATCTGATCGTCGACCCTCGTGACGGCACGTGCGTCCACTACTGGGCCATCACATCGAAGAACGGCGTCCCGGAGTACAGCGCCAGGGTTCCTTACACCTTCGGCGACAAGATCACCATCAGCGACTGGGTCATCGACACCGGTGAACTGCCGCGCTACAACGCGGCGCCGCAGTGAACACCGCGGCCCTCGTCCGCTCCCGGAGGATCGAGCTCGGCCTTTCCCAGGCCGAGCTCGCCACCCGCGCGGGCACAGGACAGGCATTCGTCTCGCGCGTCGAGTCCGGCAAGGCGATACCGACCCTTCCGGTTCTCCAACGCCTGGCCGCCGCCCTCGAATGCGACATCACGGTGAGCCTCACACCCCGCCGGTAGCGGCCGACCCGTCTCAGTGGGAACCGCCTCCCGGTCGGCACCTCTTATCCCAGGTACGGCTCGAAGTCCCAGTACGGCCGGGAGCGTTGGCGGGCCGAGAGGGCGTGGGGGTGTTGGGCGCCCAGGGTGCGGGCGAGGCGCTGGAGGGCGTCTTCCTCCACCTTCTCCGCTTCCTCGTGCTCCCTCAGCGCCCGCAGGTCCGCCGCCAGGGCCACTTCGCAGGAGAGGGTGAAGGGGTGGTCCTGGCCCAGGGCGGTGCGGGCGCGGCGGAGGGTGTCGCGGCTGAGGTCGGCGGCGCTCTCCAGGCGGCCGGTGAAGTTGCGGCCGGCGGCGGCGTTGAGGGCGCAGCCGAGGACCCAGGGGTGGTCGGGGCCGAGGGAGGCGGCCAGGCCCGCGTAGGCGGACTCGAACATGGTGAGGGCCTCGGCCCGTTCACCGGCGGCCTGGAGGACAAGGCCCGTGTTGGAGAGCATGCCGGTGCTGATGGGGTGGGCGGGGCCGAGGAGGGTGCGGAAGCCGCTCTCGCCCTCCTCGATGAGCTCGCGGGCCTGCCGGATGTCGCCGTGCTCGCGGGCGTAGTTGCCGAAGTCCACGACGAGGCCCATGGTGGCGTAGTGCCGGCGGCCGTGGACCTGCTCCATCTGTTCGAGGAGACCGGCCATGGCGCCGGTGAGGTCCTGCGGGGAGCCGGCGCGGCGCTGGCAGAGCAGCAGGTTGTGGCGGGCGCGCAGGGTCTGCGGGTGGTTGGCGCCCAGGACCTGGATGTGCAGCCGCATGCCGAGCTCCTGGCGGGCCAGGGCGTCGCCGTAGCGGCCCATCAGGCGCAGGTCGCGGGCGCAGGCGATGCCGGAGACCAGGGTGGCGGCGTGCCGGGCGCGGAGCTGGTTCTCGCGGGCGCGCAGGGTCTCCAGGTCGATGTCGTACGCCTCGGAGTAGCGGCCGAGCAGCCGGAGGCCGACGCCGAGGTTGTGCTGGGCGAGGAGGGTGGTGTAGTCGTCGGGGCCGAGCAGTTCGAGGGCCGTGTTGAGGACTTCGCGCTGCATCTGGAGGGCCTCGGTGTACTGGCCGAGGAAGCGCTGGTCGGCGGCGAGGCAGCTGGTGGCCGTCATCAGGCTGCCGGCGTCGGTGTCCGGGAGGGCGCGCAGCCGCTCCAGGCACTCGCGGTCGAGCTCGTAGGCGGCCCGGAAGAGGCCGTGGGCGCGCAGGATGTTGCCCTGCTGGGTGGTGAGTTCGACCATCCGGGGGTGCTCGGGCGGGAACATCTCGGACCACTGGGTGCGGATCTGCTCCGCCAGCTCGACGCCGGTGCGGAACTCGCCGCTGTGCATGCAGTAGCGCAGCAGGTTGAGGACGGTCTCCTGGACCCGGTAGTCGTGGCTGCCGAGCGCGCCGGAGGGCTCCAGGTGCGGCAGCAGCTCGGCGTAGCGGGGCCAGAGCCGGCTGTCCTGGGGGTTGCCCGGGTCGGCGGCGGCGATCATGCGGCGGACGATGCGGCGGTGCAGCTGCCGTTCCTCGGGTGAGGTGAGGCGGGCGACGATGTCGTGGACCAGCCGGTGCATGTGCACCGACTCCTGCTCGGGTCCGGGCTCGTGCGCCTGGGTGGTGCGCAGGTCGCGCGATTCGCGGGTGAACACCGAGTAGTTGACCAGGGTGTCGAGCGCCCGCGTCCAGCTCGGCAGGTCGGACACCAGCCAGCCGAGGCTGTCGGGCAGCTGGGCGGGCGGCATGACGCGGATGAGGCCGATCGGGATCCGGCCGGCCCCGAACGACGTGCAGAGGGTGAGGAGTTCGACGGCGTGGGGCTGGGTCTCGCGGAGCCGGTTGATCAGTATCGACCAGGAGGTGATCATCGAGGTGGGGATGCCCTCGTACTCGCCGTGGTCGGCCAGGCCGACCCCGTCGCCGTCCCGGACCATCCGCAGGTAGTCGGCGACCTCCATGTCCGACTCGCCCAGCCAGGCGGCGGCCTGGACCAGGGCGATGGGCACGTCGCCGAGCTCGGAGGCGACGGCGTCGGCCTGTTCGGCGGTGAGCCGGGGGGCGCGGCGCATCAGGTAGCCGGTGCTCTCGTGCCGCTGGAAGCCCGGTACGTCGACGGTGGCGCCGTACCGGTCCCAGAGGCGGTTGCGCGAGGTGATCAGGACGTGCCCCTGGCCCCAGGGCAGGATCTCGTCGACGAGGTCGGTGTCGTCCCAGCCGTCGAAGATGATCAGCCAGTTCTTGTAGGGCTCGCCGCGGCGCAGCGCCTCGCGCAGCGCGCGGATGCGCTCACCGGGCTCGGAGCCGACGTCGAGCTGCAACTCGGGGGCGAGCTCGCCGAACCGCTCGCGCTGGGTGCCGCGGGTGTCGGAGTTGACCCACCAGACGACGTCGTAGTCGGAGCTGAACCGGTGCGCGTACTCGGCGGCCATCTGCGTCTTGCCGATGCCGGACATGCCGACGAGGACGCAGACGGCGGTGCCGCGGTCGGCGTCCATCAGCTGCTCCTGGACCTGGTTGAGCAGGTCGTCGCGGCCGGTGAAGCGGCGGTTGCGGCGGGGGACGTCGCCCCAGACGGCCGGCGGGTCGTTGGGGTAGCGGGCGCCCGGGCCGGCGGGGAGCGGGCGCCGGGGCGGGCCCTCGGGCAGCTGAAGGCGGGCGAGGAGCCGGCGCTCGGCCTCGGGCGCGCCGACGCCCCAGAGGTCGGCCGGCTCCAGGACGGCGGTGGCGGGGAGGAGCGCCCGGTTGGTGAGGTTGACGGCGGCGAAGCGGTCGACGTTGTCCGCGACGATGCCGCGCAGCGCCTCGTTCCACTCGTCCTCGCGGCGCGGGCCGAGTTCGAAGAACCAGTCGCTGAGCACCAGCAGGATCCGGCCCCTGGCGAGCAGCAGGTCGCCCAGCGCGGCCTCCAGGGGGACCTCTCGGGGCGGGTCCCAGCGGTGGAGTGTCGTCCGGTGGCCGTGGCTTTCCAGCCGGTGCTGGATCCAGGTCGCCCAAGGCCGGTAGAAGCCGGCGAAGACGATGGTGAAGTGCTCGCCGACCCGGTCCTGCGCACCGGCGCCGACCTGATACCGCTGCGTGTTCATGCGCGTCCCTCGTTCCTTCGCACCGCGTGGTCCGGGCGGCCGCCCGGGGGTCCGGTGCGGCGACATCATCACTGTACGTCATCACATGATGACGCACCGGCGATGCCGGGCGCCATGCGTCCGGTTCGTCCCAGACTCAGGAGGAGCCGTTCCATGCCCGTCGCGAACTCCCGGCCCGCGGGAGTCAGTTCACTGGATTCAAGCAGGATGGGCACCGCTTCCGCGACCTGTCGGCGGTACGAATCGCACCGGGTCCGCGCCTCCTCGCGCACCGCGTCCGGCAGGGCGGTCCCCCGGGCCGCCCGGTCCCAGAACTCGGCGAGGGCCAGATGCGCGTACGTCCCCTGGAACACACCGGCGAGCGGGCGGGGATCGGGCCGCCAGGCGACCCGGTGCACGGCCGCGGGACCGGCGTCGTGCAGCGGGACGAGGTCGTGCAGCACGGCCAGTTTCGTGTGCTGGGTCTCGTGGACGAGCACCTCGGCCAGGTCGGCGGCGGTGCGCGGCAGGGTGGCCAGTATGGCGCCGGGCGCCGCCCGGGCGGTGGCGCTGACCTCGGTCTCCCCGCCGTCCGCCGGGCCGGCGACGGGCACCAGGCAGCGCAGCAGCGCGGTGGTCTCGGCGGCCCGCCGCGGGTCGGTGGCGCGCAGCAGGCCCAGGGCGGCGCGCCAGCGGCGGGTCCAGGGCCGGCCGGCGCCCGCGGTGCGGCCGGAAGGCGGCAGGGCGGTCCGGCCGACGCCGGTGGCGGGGGCGCGGTAGGGGTCGAGGTCGTCCAGGACGGCGGCGGCGCCGGGCAGCCTGCGCAGGCCGTGCCAGCCCGTCCCGGCGCCGGTGACCCGGCGGGCGCCGCGCAGCAGCACCGGCCCGTGGTGCGCGGGGTGGCGGCCGGCGCCGGGCACGGTGAGGCGGGCGGTACGGGCCCGGGCGGTGAGCCGGACGACGGGGGCTCCGGCTTCCAGCAGGCCGATGCCGGGGAGGGCCAGCGTCCCCGCGGGGGCGGCGAGTTCGGCCGTGAAGGCGGCCCCGGAGCGGAGTGCGGCGGCGGCGGCGACGGACCCGAAGTGCTCCAGCTCGGCGGCGAGCGGGGCGCCTTGGGGCGCGGCCAGGGCGCGCGCCAGCCAGTTGCCGACGGAGGGGTAGTCGAGGGTGTCGCGAACCGCCGGCGCGTGCCGCGCCTCCGCGCGCTCCATCAGGCTCCAATGCGCCTCGAACCGCTCCCGCGCGGAGGCGGGGACGGCGCGCGGGTCCCGTTCCAGGCGGGTCAGCAGGGACTTGAGGAGGACGAGGCGTCTGCTGTGCAGGGCGTGCAGGAGGAGCGCGAGGTCGTCGGCCGTGGCGCGCGTCCGCGCGAGCCGCTCCAGCGCGTCCGGCGCCACGAGGCTCACGGCGAGCGGCAGGGAGGCGGTGGCGAGGGGCCGAGGGGGGTCGCCGGCCCGTCGCGCGGCCGGGCGCGGCCGTACGGACACCGGCGCCCGCGCTCCCGCCCCGCGCCCCGCGTCCCCCGCGGGACGCGGCGGCGGCGCGGGCCGCCGTCCGGGCGGTGTCCCCGCGGCCGGCTCCCCACTCCGTTCCCCGCTCTGTTCTCCGCTCGTCACGCGCCCGCCCCGGCCGCCTCCTCCACCGGCTCCCGTAAGCGGCCCCCCTGGTGGCCGCTGGAGTACCAGGTCTCGTCCAGCTCGGCCGGCCGCCGGAGCGTGCTGTCGACGGCGGCGGCCAGGCCGGGATCCCGCAGGCCGCGCAGGCCGCGCAGGCCGACGCCTCGAAGGTCGGGCAGCGGCGGCGCCGCCCCCGCTCCGCCCGCGGGGTCCGACGCGGCGGCGTTCCTGTGCTTGGCCACCCTCTGCTCCTCCCTGCCATGGTTCCCTGCCGCGGCTCCCGCCGGACGTCCGGTGGACGGCCCCCTCGCGGCTGCTCGGTTCTTCCCGGGCGCCGTAATCCGGAAACCCGTTCGGACCACGTACGGTCACCCCCCGGAAAGGCGGGCGACGCTTTCCCGGGTGGCCGCGACCTCCTCCCAGGGCACCTCCGCCAGCCGGGCGGTGAGGTCGCGCCACTCCCCCGCCGCGGCCCGGTACGCGGCCAGGGCCTGCCGGCGCAGCCCCATCCGCTCCAGGGCCTCGCCGTAGCGGTGCGAGGCGCGGGCGGCGACGACCGAGCCCGGCTCGTCCCCGGCGCTGCGGCGCGCCTGTTCGGCCGCGGCGGCGAAGGCGTCGGCCGCGTCGGTCAGCGGCAGGCCGGGCGAGCGCTCCCGCAGGGCGAGCCGCGCGGTGCCCAGCTCCAGCCACGCCTCCGCGCGGGTGTCGCCGTCCGGCGCCCGGCGGGCGGCCTGTTCCAGCAGGTGACAGCTTTCGTAGAGGTCGGGCAGGAAGCCGAGCCGGCCGTAGCGCAGCACCAGGGCGCGCCCGAGCAGCAGTTGGAGGCGCGGGCGGCGTGGCGAGCGCCCGGGGCTCACGGCGTACGCCTCGCGCAGGACCGCCTCCGCGCGGGAGACCGTCCCGGTGTCCCCGGCCGGCCCGGCCGCCTCGGCGCGGCCGAGGAGCGACTCGCCCCACTCGGTGAGCAGTTGGCAGCGGCGCGGGCTGTCGCGGCCGGTGAGGGCGACGGCGGCGGTGTACGCCTCGTCGGCCCGCGGGCCGTCGCCCGCGCCGGTGTGCGCGCGGGCGCGTTCGAGGTGGGCGTAGAGCGACTGGAGTTCGTCCGCGGCGGCCTCGGCGGCCCGGTCGAGGACGGCGAGCGTGTCCGCGGCGGGTTCGCCGGCCAGCCGCAGGGCACGGCCCAGGTCCAGCAGGGCGGCGCAGCGCCGCCCGTCGGGCGCGTCCTCGGCCTCCAGCAGCTCGCAGGCGGCGCGGAGTTCGACGGCGGCCTCGGCGGCGCGCGGGACCCTCGACTCGGTGCCGGACTCGGCGAGGGCCAGCAGGACCCGGCCCAGCCGCAGCCGGCGGTCGGTCCGGGCGGGCAGGGCCCGCAGGACCGCCTCGGCGGCCGTGAGGTCGGAACCGTCGGCGGGATCGGCCGCGGCCCGCCAGCGGGCCCAGTGGGCGGCGGCCAGTTCGAGGCCGGTGGCGGTGTGCGCGTCGGTGCCGGCGGCGGTGCGCTCCCCGGTGCCGGGGGGCGTGTGCGCGTGGGCCTCGGCGAGCAGGGCGACGGCCCGGTCCAGCAGCTCGCGGCGGCCGGCGGGATCGTCGCGGACGGCCTCGGTGCCGGCCAGGGCCAGCAGGACGCCGCCGAGCACGAACCGGGCGCGGACCGCCTCGTCGCGTCCGTCGCCGTGCGGCCCGGCGAGCGGGGCCGCCGCCAGGGGGGCGACGAGGCCGCGCGCCTCGTGCAGCAGGGCGGAGTCGCCCTGGTCGTGCCAGAGCCGCAGCAGGCCCGCCGCCTCGCCGACCGGCCCGGTCTCCGGGGGCGTCGGCCGGTACCAGCGCACCACCCGGGCCGGGACCCGGGCGAACAGCTCGGGTTCCGCGCCGGAGGAGCCGGAGGGATCGGCGGAGTCGGCGGGGTCGTCGGCGCCGGTGTCGGGCAGCGGACGGCCGCGCAGCCGCGCGACCGCGAGGGCGGAGAAGTTGCGGGCGCTCCGGCCGAAGTGCCGCTCCACGTAGTCGGAGCAGTGCTTGAGCACCAGGGTGGCCTCGTCCACCCCGAGGGACTGGAGCAGCAGCTCCCGGACGCCGTCGGCGAACTCGTACCAGGGGCCGGTGGCCGCGTCGCTGCCCGTCGGGGCGGGCACCCGCCAGAGCAGCCCGCCGAGCAGCACCTCGGCCAGCTCCATGGCCCCGGTGTCGGGCAGCATCGCCCGCTGCACCATCTGCATCACGGGCAACGCCAGGGGAACGGCCGCGAAGTGCGTCGCCAGGCGCAGGGCGCCGGGCGAGGCCGTGGCGCGGAACGCGGCCAGGCGGGCGTCCGCGGTGAGGTTCCCGGTCTCCTCCGGGGGCGGTGGCGCCGACGCCGGATGCTCCGGGAGCACCCAGCCGGCCGCGCCGTGCACGGCCGTCCGCCCGGGGCCGGACAGCAGCCGGGCCCACGCGCCCAGCGCCTCGCGGACGGGCAGCAGGACGGGCACGGGCAGTGCGCCCCGCGGCGGGGGCGGGCCGAAGGCGTCCGGCTCGAAGCCCAGCCGGCCGCCCGACAGGGGGTCGCGGGTGAGCGTCCCGCCCTCGGCGGGCAGCGCGGTGCGCGGCCAGAGCCTGGGCGGCAGCGGCTGGACGACGGCGAGCGGCGCGGTCGCGGACCAGCGGTGCAGCAGCCGCTGGGCGCGCCCCTCCTGCCACAGGGGACCCACGCAGTCACTGATGACCAGGGTGAGCCGGCGGCCGGAGGGGTCGAGGAACTGGTCTGCGGGGCGCGGGCGTTGCCGGGACGAGCCGGGAGCGCCGCCGGCCGCCGAGGTGGCGATCAGGGGCGTACCGTCGGGCGCCCGGTGCAGATACCGCACCCGGACGTCGCGGAAGACGCCCAACTGCGAACAGGTCTGCTCCATTTCGTCCAGCATCCGCTCCCAGACGACCATGGAGGCGGAGGTGTCCATCAGTAACTGCATGGCCGCCGCCTGCCGTTCGCCCCGGCGGTAGGCGGGGTGGACGACGCCCGTGCGGGCCGCGCGGTCGGCGGTGGCGTCCTCGTCCAGCGGCCCGCGCGGGGGCGCGGCGAGCGACCGGTAGCCGCGCAGCGGGCGCAGGGCGCGCTGCAGCCCCAGCAGGCCGGGCAGGGAGGCGGCGCAGGGCACCCGGACGGGGAACGTCCGCTCGACGGCGTCGGTGGCCCGGGCCGGACCCATGCCCCGGCCGGCCGCCGCGGCGGTCTCACCCGTCCCGCGCGCCCCACGGCCGTCGAGGCGCACGCCGACGGAACCCTCGGGCGCCGGCTCCCCGCCGCCCGCCGAGGGCAGCCGGGGCTCGTCCGGAACCCGGGCGCGGTCGGTGAGCCCGGACCGCCGGCCGGTCGCGGCAGCGGCCGTCTCACCGGCCGCCGCGCGCTCTGCGCCCTCCCCGGACGGGGTGGGCGCCCCCGGGCCCGGGGTCATCCGTCCGGCCAGCCACACCGCGTCGGCTATCTCCTCGGCGGTCACGTCCTGGGAGGTGGCCCGCAACCGGCCGACCAGCTCCTCCAGCCACGGCTCGGGGGGCGCCGTCATCGCTCATCACCTCGGGCGGTCCAGCGGTTGCATCAGCATGTCGGCGAGCCGTTCTCGGGTGACGCGTTCCGCGCTGGGGGCGTGCTGGGTGAGGAACAGGGCGTTCAGCAGCTGGTCGGCGGCGACCACCTCGCCCGGCTCGCGCCGCAGGAACCGCTGGATCAGCTCGCTCCCGTCCGTCACCGCGTCGTCGCCCAGGTGCGCCCGGACCATCGCGGTGAGCTGCTCCTCGCCCGGCGGTTCGAGGTCGAGCTGGATGCAGCGGCGCAGCAGGGCGGCCGGGAAGTCGCGCTCGCCGTTGGAGGTGAGGACGATGAGCGGGAAGGTGGTGCAGCGGACCAGGCCGGAGCGGACCACCGCCCGGCCGCCGTCGTCCGTCCCCACCTCGACCTCGGGCTCGCGGTCGGCGATCCGCTCCAGCTCGTGGATCCGGAACTCGCCCTCCTCCAGCACGTTCAGCAGGTCGTTGGGGAGGTCGAGATCGCTCTTGTCCAGCTCGTCGATGAGCAGCACGCGGGGCCGCTCCGCCGGGAGCAGGGCGGTGCCGAGCGGACCCAGCCGCAGGTAGGAGCCGATGGAGTGGCGCTCGCCGACGTCCGCGCCGGCCCGCTCCAACTGCACGTCCTGGAGGCGGGCGATGGCGTCGTAGTGGTAGAGGCCGTCCCGCAGGGTGGAGCGGCTGACGATCGGCCAGCGCAGCACGCGGCCGAGCTTGAGCTCGTAGGCGACCGCGTGGGCCAAAGTGGACTTTCCGGTTCCGGGCGTGCCCGTCACCAGCAGCGGACGGCGCAGGTACAGCGCGGCGTTGACCGCCTCGACCTCCTCGGGCCGCGGGTGGTGGTTCTCCACCAGCCGGCGCTGCACCCCCAGCCGGCGGGCCGCGCTCGGGTCCGTGCCGGCGCCGGTGTCGGGCCCGGCCGCGGCGAAGTCGCGCCAGGGGGGCGGCGGAGGCAATCGCCGGACGCCGTCGTGCGGCAGGCCGGCTCCCCGGTAGATGCGCCAATCGTTCACATCGGGCTCCTCGTTGCCGGCGTGGCTCTCCCGGCTGTCACCGGCCGGGCCCCCACGCGTCCGCCGTCGCCGCTTCCGCTCCCCGGACGACGGTACCGGTCCGGGCGCGGCGTGCCGAGCCTTTCCGTCTCGTCCGTCTCGCTCCGTCGTTTCCCTGTCACTTCCCTGTCACTCCGCCGGGACACCTTCACGCCCCGCCTTCCGGGCGCATACCCGGCGCGGACAGCGGCGGACCGGGCGGCGCCGGATGCTCCGGCCGGTCCAACAGCAGGGCGATCGACCTCGCCCAGCGCGCCTCCTCGTCCGGCTGTTCGGGGTCGGCGCAGCGAATCCGCAGGTTGCGCAGCCGGCGGTGGAGTCCCTCGGCCGTGGCCGCCTCGCACACCAGTCGGGAGACCTCATCGTGGAATTCGGCGCAATCGAGGTGCTCCCCGGCGCATCCCCGCCAGATCACCACCGCGTGCCCGGCGGCGAGCGCCGCGTCCAGGGCCATGGCGCCCGGGCCGTGCGAGACCGGCCCGCAGAAGACCGGGACGGCGCCCGGGTCCACGTCCGAGAGCCGGGCGTACGCCGCGTGCCTGCTCTCCGGCCGCCGCGCGCCGTGCCCGGGGACGGGCACCTCCGCGCGCAGCGGTACGGCGGTCATCGGGCCGGCCGTACAGCCGTTCCACCGCCGCTGCCACTCCGGGAAGTGGCGCCGGTCCCGGCGGCGGCGGTCCCGGACGACCACGACGCGGCGCTGGCCGAGCGGCATGGTGTGCGGGTCCAGGCCGTCGTCGTCCGTCCCGGGCGGCACCAGCCGCCAGTCGGCCACCGGCTCGTCGAACAGCTCGCGCGGCAGGACGAGTTGGAGCGCCGCCAGGTGCTCGCCCACGTCGCCCTGGCGCAGCGCCTCCGCTATCGGTTCGCGCAGCGCCTCGCGGAGCTCGGCCCGGCGGGCACCCTGGGCGTCGTCGTGGAGCGGGGTGATCCGGTCGTCCTGCCCGAGCAGTTTGACGCGCCACGGGTAGCGGTCGCCGTACATCAGGGCGTCCACCTCGACGAGCACGTCGGCCCGGGCCTGGAGGTCGGTCTCCTCGGCGGGCTCCACCGGGCCCGGCCGGTCCTTGACCAGGACGACGCCGACGGGCGGCTCCGGCCGGTCGGGGCCGGGGTCGCGGCGGCCGTGCAGGATCCGCTGGACCTCCTTGCGGATGACGTCCTGCACCTGGTCCGCCTTGCCGGTCACCCAGCCGGCCAGCTCGCGCAGCGGGCCGGCGTCGGCGGGGTCGCCGAACCTGCTGACGGCCGCCGCCACCCACGCCGCGTACAGCAGGACCGCCTCCAGCTCCAGGTCCCGCCCCGGGCCCGAGCCGGCGCCCGGCCAGCCCGTGCGCCCGGCGCGGCCCTCCGCGCCGTCCCGCACGTCGTAGAGGAGGCCGACGCCCTCGCGCCAGGTGCGCGGATCGTGCTCGACGCCGGGCTGGTAGGGCTCCTGGACGACCCGGCTCTTGGCCTGGTCGACCAGGGCCATCACCTCGCCGGGCGTCCGGGGCTGGGTCAGTTCGGCGAGGCGGGCGAACAGCTGGGTGCGCAGCACCGGGGTGAACCCTTCGGCCGCCGGACGCAGGCCCTTCTGGATGCCCGTCCAGCTGCGGCCGGTGCCGACCGCGCGGTAGTGCCGCAGGTGGTAGCGGTCGTGCGCGCGGACGACGGTGTGCAGGCGGTCGCGCCCGGGGCGGTCGTTGGCGATCCGCCGCAGGGCGGTGATCGGCACCGCGAGCCCGTGGCTCTGTCCCCGCCCCTTGCTCACCCCGATGACCGCGCCCCGGCCGGTGTCCACCACCGGACCGCCGGAGCAGCCCTCCACCGGGATCTCGCCGCGCAGCAGCATCGCCCGGCCGCTGCCGTCGCCGCCGGCGGCGGTGCCCGTGCCGTAGCGCCAGCCCAGCTCGCCGGTCTCCCGCGACCAGCCGTAGACGGCCACGTCGGCCGGGACCACCGCCGAACGGTCGCTCATCCAGAGGCACTCGGCGCCGTGCGCGTCCGCGACCTCGACCAGCGCCAGATCGGGCAGCGGCCAGCGGTCCGGGAGGCGCTCGGGGTCGTCCGGGCGCGGCAGGACGAACGCCACCCTGCCCTCGTGGACGCGGTCGTCGCCGTCCGTGACCTCGATGGCCGCGGTGCCGTCCAGTACGCCGCCGCCCCCGTTCCCCACGACGTGAGCGCAGGTGACGGCCCAGCCGGGGGCGATGAAGAACCCCGTGCCCCAGAACCGGTCGTCTACGGACAGCTCCCCGTCGTCGGCCGCGGAGACGCGGACGACGGACCGGCGCACGGTGGCTTCATGGGGGTTCAAGGAGCGCTGGGGGTCGTGGGCGCCCCGGGGGCGCCGCCGGTGGCCGGTCCGCTCTCCTTCCAGGTGAGCGTCACGTTGATCGACGCCTTGCCGCCCGCGTCGGTGAGCAGACTGATGACCTGGCCGGACTGGGCGGACAACTCGATGCCGAACTGCACCTGCACCTCGTGCGGCCGGGCCGCCGCGACCCCCATGCGCAGCGAGTCGACGACCCCGCGCACGGTGTCCGCGAGCCCGTTCGCCAACCGCGCGACGCGGCGCGCCGCCGTCGAGTCCTTGTACCCGCCGCTCCCGGGCGAGCCCAGCTCCTGCGCTTCGCTGATCCTGGCCCACACGACCGTGCCGTCGTCGAGCCGCACCTGGGTGATCCCGTCCATCACGCGTCCCCCCGTCGTCGCGCTGTCACCGCTGTCGTGACCGCGATGATGCAGCAGGCTAGCCCTCGGACGTGACGGGCGCGAGAGGCCGTGGCCAACGCCCCGCGCCGGAGCCGCCGGGAGCCGCCTATCCTGAGGACGATCCTGACCCTTTCGTACCCCCTGTTGACGGAGAGAGCGTTGTACTTCACCGACCGCGGCATCGAGGAGCTGGAGAACCGACGGGGCGAGGAGGAGGTCACCCTCGGATGGGTGGCCGAACAGCTGCGCACCTTCGTCGACCTCAACCCGGACTTCGAGGTACCGGTGGAACGCCTGGCGACGTGGCTGGCGCGGCTGGACGACGAGGATGACGAATAGGGCGCGCTTCAGGCCGTCCGGCGTTTGAGGGGGCCGGCCTCTACCAGCCCGTCCGGCGCTTGAGGACGCCAGCCCCCACCAGCCCGTCCGGCGTTTGAGGACAACCGCGCGGAGCGCGGTTTGGGGGGGTGCGGGGGGACACCCCCGCGAGAAACGGTGAAAGGGCGGGACTGGGGCACCCCCGGCCGCAAGGCCACCCTCAGGAGTCCCCGCGCCCCGCCCGCCACCGGTCGTACAGCAACGTCAACGCGCCGTCGGCGACCAGCACGGCACCGGCCGCCCGCCACCCACGCCGCGCGCCACCTCGCGACCAAGCCAACAGCACGACGCCGGCGGCGACTTCGGCCTTACCAAGAGCCCGCGCCCGCGGCCCCCGCGTCCACGCCCCGAGCGCCCCGCGCTCAGCCGCGCCCAGCCCCCCGCAAACCGCCGCCCGCCACCCGGGCCAGTCCACGGGCTCCGCGCCCGGCAGCGCCCCGGCCGCCTCGCAGAGCCGCCCGGCGGCCAGCCCGGGAACGACACCCGGGCCGAGCTGGAGGCCCGCCCGCGCCAGGACGGCGGCGAGGCCGAGAACCCGGGCGGGCCCGTCCGCCTCCGCGTCCGGCCGCGTCAGCCGGTCGAGCGCCGCCCCGTCGAGCACCGGGTCGAGACCGAGCCGGGTGCGGAGGGTGGTCAGCGCCTCCTCCTCGCCGAGGGGCGTGCCGTCCGGGAGCCAGGTGTGGCCCACGGTGCGGCGGAAGCCCGCCGCCACCACGAACCCCGCGCCGTCCGCGTCCCACCACAGGCCGACGACCGGCCAGTTGTCGGCCACCGTCAGGGCGTGCGCCCAGTCCCCCGCGACCGCGGCGAGGTGGGTGCCGGCCTCGCGCCAGGACTCGGCCGCGGGCACCAGGACGCTCCAGCCCTCGCCCGCCGGGGCCAGCACCATCGGCCGTCGCAGCAGCTGCGCGACGGGTCGTACGCGGTCGGGGGCGGCCCGGCAGAGCAGCAGCAGCCCCGCGGCCGGGATGTGATCGGTAGCGGACATGCGCCAACGCTATGCCACCGGGGTGGGCTTGACTTCACGAGCCCGCGATATATCGTGTTTACCAGAGACGCGATAAGACGCGATATGCCGTGGCGGCGCGCACCGCACGCCCCGGGGTCGCGCCCGACCGCGACCGAGCCACGCCGGCGCGACCGGCCCACGCCGCCCAAGGAGGCCCGCATGCCCACCCCGCCGGAGTGGTCGCTGACCGCACCCGAGAACCTGACCTTCGAGGAGCCGGTCGCCTCCCTGGAAGTTCGCCTCGTGAACGGCGCCGTCAACATCGTCGGCACCGACGCGGGCCCCGCCCGCCTGGAGCTGTCCGCGCACTCCGGGGCGCCCCTCCTTGTCACCCACAAGGATGGAGCGCTGACGGTCGGGTACGAGGACCTCGCCTGGAAGAACATCCTCAGCCGGATCGCCCACGGCATACGCCACCGCTCGGTCACGGTCACGCTGGCCGTCCCCACCGGCACCCGCGTCAAGGTCGGCGTCGTCGGGGCGCACGCCGTCGTCTCGGGCATCTCGGGAGCCACGGACGTCCGCGGCGTCACCGGGAACGCCACGCTGGTCGGCCTGTCCGGCCCGGTCCGGGCCGAGACGGTCTCCGGCGACGTGGAGGCCCAGTCCCTCTCCGGGACGCTGCGCCACAACTCCGTCTCCGGCGAGCTCACCCTCGTCGACTGCCGGAGCGAGGCGGTGAAGTCCGACACGGTCACCGGCGGCATCGTCATCGACCTCGCCGAACCCACCGCGCCCGTCCCCGGTCCGGCACCCTCCCTGGAGCTCAACACCGTCTCCGGCGACGTCGCCCTGCGCCTGCCCGGCTCGACGGACGCCGTCGTGGAGGCCGGCACCGCCACCGGCGCCGTCTCCAACGCGTTCGCCGAGCTCCGGCAGTCCGGCGAATGGGCCGGCCGGCGCCTCACCGGCCGACTGGGCCGGGCCACCGGCCTGGTACGGGCCACCAGCGTCTCGGGGGCCCTGGCCGTCCTCCGCCGTCCCCCGGCCGCCGACGCCTTCACCGACGGCCACGACGGCCACGACGGGCCCGATCAGCCCGACGCACCCGACGCGCCCGCCGACACCCCCGCCCAGGGAAAGGTCCTCTGATGCCCCCCGTCTTCGCCCACGGCCGCCTCCGCCTCTACCTGCTCAAGCTGCTCGACGAGGCCCCGCGCCACGGCTACGAGATCATCCGGCTGCTGGAGGAGCGCTTCCAGGGGCTCTACGCCCCCTCCGCCGGCACCGTCTACCCCCGGCTCGCCAAGCTGGAGGCCGAGGGTCTGGTCACCCACACCACCGAGGGCGGCCGCAAGGTGTACGCGATCACCGACGCGGGCCGCGCCGAACTCGGCGGCCGGGCCGGTGAACTGGCCGGTCTGGAACAGGAGATCCAGGAGTCCGTCACGGCCCTCGCCGCCGACATCCAGGAGGACGTCCGCGGCGCGGCCGGCGCCCTGCGCCGCGAGCTGCGCGAGGCCGCGGGCCGGCTGCGCGACGGCGCCCCGGGGGCCGACGGGCAGGGCGGCGACCCCTTCGCCGGGATGAAGGAGGAGCTGCGCCGGGCCAAGGAGGAGTGGAAGGAGCAGGCCCGCCGCGCGAAGGAGGAGAGCCGACGGGCCCGCCAGGAGGCCCAGCAGGCCCGCCACCAGGCGCGACAGGCTCAGGAGCACACCCGCGAGGAGGTCCTCCGCATCAAGGAGCGCGTCCAGGAGCAGGTCCGCGAGCACGCCCGGAGCGGCGACTGGCCGACCGGTCTCATGGAGGGCGTCTCCGCGCTCGCCAAGGAGCTCGGCGCACTGGCGGGCGGCCGTCCCGAGGCCGGCCCAGGGGCCCCGACGGTACGCGTCGAGCGCGCGGACGCGCCCGAGTGGGCGTCGGTGGACTACACCCACTCCGCCGATCCGGCCCGCGACCTCGACCGCCTGCTGGACCGCTTCCGCGACGAGATCCGCGACGCGGCCCGCGACCACGGAGTGACCGCGGGGCAACTCGCCGAGTGCCGGGAGCACTTGGCCGAGGCGGCGGTCCGGATAGGAGGAGTGCTGCGGAAGTGAGGCGCGGGGCGCGCTGCGTCGCGCGGGGTTCCCGCGGTCCTCACCACGCGACGAGTGGTCGGCACCGCATGTGGTCGGCGCGACGGGCGGCCGGTGCCACGCGTCAGGCACCCGGGCGGCGCACCTGGCCCGGCTGTCAGGGGTGGACCTGCCGCGCCACCACCCCGACCGCCGCCCCCGGCCGGGCGCGTACCGTCACCCGGCCGCGTTCGCCGGGGCGGACGTACGCCGCGTCCGCGCGGGCCGGGCCGGAGACCGTGACGCGCCAGCCGCGCGGGGCCGGCGGCAGGGTCAGGTCCGTCCGGCCGCCGCCCGCCGCCGAGGCGGTGTACTCCAGACGGAAGACGCCGTCCCGGGGGTCGTACGCCGTGTGCCGCACATCGCCCGCCACGGCCGGCGCGTACGGCCGGGCCGTGTCCTCCTTGTGCCGCTGGAAGCGGCCGTCGCGGTCCAGGGCGCAGTAGCCGCCGCCGTAGCACCAGGTCCAGCCGGCCCAGCCGGAGCCGTAGCGGTCCAGGGACGCGAGCGCGTCCGCGTAGTAGCGGCCCATGTTCGGCAGGGTGCTGTCGGGCGGCCCCCACTCGCCCACCACGACGGGGATCCGCCGCTCGCGCGGGTAGCGGACGACGGCGGCCTCGTAGCGTTCGATCCAGCGAGAAGCCGGGTCGTAGTCCGCGCCGGTCTCCATGGATGTCTCGTAGAAGTGCGGCGCGTAGACGATCCGGCCGCCCGGGTCCTCGATCCGGCCGAGGGAGGTCGGGACGCCCTCGCCGACGACGGGCGTGGGCTCGACGAGGATCCGGTGCTTCCGGTCGACCGCGCGGATCGCGCCGACGAGCCGGTTGTACATGGCGGTGATCTGGGTGGCCTCCACCCGGCGCGCGGCGGCGGGCAGGTCCTCGCCCGGACGCATCCGGCCCATCGGCTCGTTGATCAGGTCGTAGCCGTACACGGCGGGGTGCCCGGCCAGCCGGCCGGCCAGCACCCGCCACATCCGCTGCTGGGCCCGTCGCAGGTCCGCGTCCTCGTAGAGGTGCTCGAACGCGGCCTGCACGCCGGGTTCGAAGTACTCGGCGAACCAGTCGCCCGGGTGCGGCCGGTAGGGCAGGCCGTCGGTGCGGGTGGCCCACTCGGGGATGCCCCGGTGGCCGCCGAACGCCGGCCCGTAGACGTCCTGGTGGGCGTCGATCACGACCCTGACGCGGTAGCGGGCCGCCCAGTCCAGGATCCGTTCGATCTTCCGCAGGTAGCGCTCGCTGTAGTGGCCGGGCCGGCGTTCGAGGTCGTCCCAGAAGACCGCGAGCCGGGCGAAGTCGAAGCCGCGGGCCGACAGGTCCCGGAGGTGGCGCTCGGTGATGTCCTCCAGGGCGCGGTCGCCGCGGTGGTCCTTGTCGGCGAGGTTCCAGCCGCGGAGGGTGAGGGTCCGCCCGGTGTCGTCGGTCAGCGGGGGGATCCCGTCACCCGGCGCGGCCGGAGCGGCCGGAATGGCAGGAGCGGCAGGGGCGGCTTCGGCCCGTGATGTCGGAGTGGCGAGTGGTGCGACAGCTGTCAGCAGCGCGAGCGCCGAGGCCACAACGGGCCCCGGGCGGCGCGCACGTCTCGTCCGCATCCGACGGTCATACCGTCAGGACCACCTTCCCGAACAGCTCGCCCTCGGCCATCCTTTCGAGCCCTTCGCGTGCCCGGTCCAGCGGGAGCACCGAGTCGATCACCGGCCGGACGCCGGTGGCCGCGCAGAAGGCCAGCAGGTCCGCCAGCTCCTCCTTGCTGCCCATGGTCGAGCCGACGATCCTCAGCTCCAGGAAGAAGACCCGGGTCAGCTCCACGGCCGACGGATTGGGGCCGCTGGTGGCGCCGGAGATGACGAGCGTGCCGCCCGGCTTAAGGGATTTGACCGAGTGCGACCAGGTCGCGGCGCCGACGGTCTCGATGACCGCGTCCACCCGGTGCGGCAGCCGGGCGCCCGGCTCGAACGCGTCCTCCGCGCCCAGTTCCACGGCGCGCCGCCGCTTGGCCTCGTCCCGGCTGGTCGCGAAGACCCGCAGGCCCGCCGCCGCGCCCAGCACGATCGCGGCGGTGGCCACGCCGCCGCCGGCGCCCTGCACCAGGACGCTCTGCCCGGGGCGGACGTTCGCGTTGGTGAACAGCATCCGGTAGGCGGTCAGCCAGGCCGTCGGCAGGCAGGTGGCCTCCTCGAAGGACAGCTCCTTCGGCTTCGGCAGCAGGTTCCAGGCCGGGACGGTGACCCGCTCGGCGAACGTGCCCTGATAGCGCTCGGTGAGCAGCGAGCGCGGCTCGTCCGGGCCGACTCCATGGCCGGTCTGGCCGATGACGGAGTGGACGACGACCTCGTTGCCGTCCTCGTCGATCCCGGCGGCGTCGCAGCCGAGGATCATCGGGAAGGCGTCCTCCTTGATCCCCACCCCGCGCAGGGTCCACAGGTCGTGGTGGTTGAGGGAGGCGGCCTTGACGGTGACGGTCGTCCAGCCGGGACGTACCTCGGGCTCGGGGCGTTCGCCCAGTTGGAGCCCGTTGAGCGGCTGGTCCCGGTCGATGCGTGCGGCATAGGCGGCGAACATGGTGCGAACCTAGCGGGGCTCTTGGCGCGGGGGAACGGGGGCGCGGTGTGACGCGGCTCGCGTCCCTGCGGGGGGGGGTGCCCCGGCCCCGCCCTTTCACCGTTTCTCGCGGGGCGAGAGCCCCCGCACCCCCCGAAACCGCGCTCCGCGCGGTTGTCCTCAAACGCCGGACGGGCTGACCAGGCAGCCCGTCCGGTGTCTGAGGACCTCAAGTCGGACGGCTACCGCCGCGCGACCCCGTCCGCCCGAGCCGCCGCGGCCACAGCGGCCGTCACCGCCGGGGCGACGCGCTCGTCGAACGGCGAGGGGATGACGCGGTCGGCGCTCAGCTCGTCGGCGACGACCGCGGCCAGCGCCTCGGCCGCGGCGAGCTTCATGCCCTCGGTGATCCGCGAGGCCCGCACCTGGAGGGCGCCCGCGAAGATGCCCGGGAAGGCGAGCACGTTGTTGATCTGGTTGGGGTAGTCGCTGCGCCCGGTGGCCACCACGGCCGCGTACTTGTGGGCGACGTCCGGGTGGATCTCCGGGTTGGGGTTGGCCATCGCGAAGATCAGCGCGTTGTCGGCCATCTTCGCGACCGCCGCCTCGGGGACCGTGCCGCCGGAGACGCCGATGAAGACGTCCGCGCCGTCCAGGGCGGACTCCAGGGGCCCGGCGAGCCCGGCCTTGTTGGTGAACCCGGCCAGTTCCCGCTTGACGTCCGTCAGGTCGGCGCGGTCGCGGGAGACGATGCCCTTGCGGTCGCACACGGCCACGTCGCCGATGCCCGCCTCGACCAGGATGCGCGCGATGGCGACGCCGGCCGCGCCGGCGCCGGAGATCACGGCCCGCAGGTCGCCGAGGGTGCGTCCGGTGAGCTTGGCCGCGTTGCGCAGGGCGGCGAGAGTGACGACGGCGGTGCCGTGCTGGTCGTCGTGGAAGACCGGGATGTCCAGCCGCTCCTGCAGCCGCCGCTCGACCTCGAAGCAGCGGGGGGCGGAGATGTCCTCCAGGTTGACGCCGCCGAAGGACGGCGCGAGGCGGACGACGGTCTCGACGAGCTCGTCCACCTCGCGGCAGTCGAGCGCGATCGGCACCGCGTCCACGCCGCCGAACTGCTTGAAGAGGATGGCCTTGCCCTCCATCACGGGCAGGGACGCCTCGGGACCGATGTCCCCGAGGCCGAGGACGGCGCTGCCGTCCGTGACCACGGCGACGACCTGGGACTTCCAGGTGTAGTCGTGGACGAGTTCGGGCTGTTCCGCGATCGCGGTGCACACCTTGGCGACGCCCGGTGTGTAGGCGAGGGACAGGTCGTCCTTGTCCCGCACGGGCACGGTCGCCCGCACCGCCATCTTGCCACCGCGGTGCAGCGCGAAGGCCGGATCGAAGGGCTCCTCCTGAGCACCCTCCTCCGCACCGCTCCCGCTGAGAGGATTGACGATCTCCGCTGCCACTTTCTTGACCCCTTTGTCGAGATGTCCATCGAGGGTATATCCGTCCCCTGGAGTGCGGGGCGGCCGGGCGGGTGTCCGCTCGTCCCGGCGGATGGCCGGGGCCTGGAGCGACCGCCGTGCGGGCGGTCCGCGCGCGGGAGCGCGAGCGAGGAGTGCGGACACCGGGCGCGCTGCACGACGCGCCGTGAGCCCCGGGTGCGGGGTAAGGGCCCTTTCTACCGGATGAGCGCTACGGCCGACGAGTGAGTTACGAGGTTCTCTGCCACGCCGCGCCGATGTCGGCCGGAAATCGGTGTCAACTGATACTCCGAGTCCATGGAGTGAGACGTGAGGCTCGTGATGTGCGTCTCGCTCCCGGAACGAACGGAAGCGGTCAACCAACCCCACACCACCCGAACAACCCTCTTCAGCAAGACGATCATCCCGTTATCCGATTTTGACATTGCTGGCCCCCCGAACGGTGTAGTCCAGATGGCAAGATGCCCCAAACACCCGAGGTCGCGGCAGCCGGTGAAGTGTGCTGACGCCCTCGGCGCGGCCTCGCAGCCCGTTTTTTCCTTGAACAGTCCGTGTGAAGAGTCGGCTATCCCCTCACCCGCAGGAGGAACCAGCAATGACCGCAAGCACCACCCCCCGCCCGGCTGCCGCCAGGAGTCGTTTGGCCGCCGCCGGCGCGATCGCGGTCGCCGGCGCCCTGCTGCTGACCGGTTGCGGCGACCAGACCAAGAACAAGGACAAGGACGGCGACTCGTCGTCGGCCGGCGCCTCGGCCCCGCTGTTCGACAAGCTGCCGCAGTCCGTCAAAGGCTCCCGGGTGATCCGGGTGGGCTCGGACATCGCCTACCCGCCGGTGGAGTTCGTCAAGGACGGCAAGACCGTCGGCATCGACCCGGACATCGCCGACGCGCTCGGCAAGCAGCTCGGCGTCCGCTTCACGTTCAACAACTCCAAGTTCGACTCGCTCGTCGCGGGCCTTCGTTCGAAGCGCTACGACATCGCCATGTCGGCCATGACCGACACCAAGGACCGGCAGAACGGCGTCGATCCCAAGACCAAGAAGAAGGTCTCCGACGGTCTCGACTTCGTCGACTACTTCCAGGCCGGCGTCTCCCTCTACACGCCCAAGGGCAAGACCCAGGGGATCAAGGGCTGGCAGGACCTGTGCGGCAAGAAGGTCGTCGTCCAGCGCGGCACCGTCTCGCAGGACCTCACCAACGCCCAGTCGGAGAAGTGCGGCGACAACAAGATCTCCATCGAGGCGTACGACACCGACGTGCTGGCCCAGACCCGGCTGCGCAGCGGCGGCGCGGACGCCGGTGCCAGCGACTTCCCCGTCGCCGCCTACGCGGTGAAGACCTCCGGCGGCGGCAACGACTTCGAGATCGTCGGCGACCAGGTGGAGGCGGCCCCGTACGGCATCGCCGTCGGCAAGGACAACGCCCAGCTCCGCGACGCCATCAAGGCCGCCATGGACGCCATCATCAAGAACGGCGAGTACCAGAAGATCATGGACAAGTGGGGCGTCTCGGCGGGCGCCATCAAGGAAGCCAAGGTCAACGGCGGTTCCTGACCCACCGCACGCTCGCTGAAAGGCCACCTCCGTGACCGTGAACACCGACAAGGCGCAGGACCCGGGCGACGCCCGCCCCGAATCCGGCGCCGCCTCCGAGCCCCTCAAGGCCGTCCCCGTACGCCACTACGGCCGCTGGGTGTCGGCCGTCGCCGCCCTCGCCGTCCTCGGCCTCCTGATCAACGCGTTCGCCCAGGGCGACGTCAACTGGGGCACCGTTCCCGACTACTTCTTCGACGGCGACATCCTCAGGGGCGTCCGGAACACCATCACCATCACCATCCTGTCCATGGTGGTGGGCGTGGTCCTCGGCGTCATCCTGGCCGTGATGCGGCTCTCCAAGAACCCCGTCACCTCCTCGATCTCCTGGTTCTACATCTGGTTCTTCCGGGGCACGCCGGTCTACGTCCAGCTGCTGCTCTGGTTCAACCTCGGACTCGTCTTCAAGTACATCGACCTCGGGCCGATCTACAAGGACTACTGGTCGTCGTTCATGACGCCCTTCCTGGCCGCCCTGCTCGGACTCGGCCTCAACGAGGCCGCGTACATGGCGGAGATCTGCCGCGCCGGCCTCCAGTCGGTCGACGAGGGCCAGACCGAGGCCGCGCACGCGCTCGGCATGAGCCACACCAAGACGCTGCGCCGGGTGGTGCTGCCGCAGGCGATGCGGGTGATCGTGCCGCCGACCGGCAACGAGTTCATCAACATGCTCAAGACCACCTCACTGGTGATCGCGGTGCAGTACTACGACCTGCTCCAGGCCACGTCCAACGTCGGCCAGACCTCGGGTGCGACGGTCGAGATGCTCTTCGTCGCCGCCGCCTGGTACCTGGTGCTCACCAGCGTGCTGAGCGTCGGCCAGTACTACCTGGAGCGCCGGTTCGCGCGCGGTTCGACGCGGAACCTGCCGCCCACCCCCCTGCAGAAGATCGTCAAGGCCAACCTGCTCTCGTTCGGCAACCGCCAGGCCGGAGGCTCCGCATGACCGCCACCCCGATGGTGAAGGCCGAAGGCGTTCACAAGTCCTTCGGCGCCGTCCAGGTCCTCAAGGGCATCGACCTGGAGGTCGCCCCGCGCGAGGTGTTCTGCCTCATCGGCCCCTCCGGCTCCGGCAAGTCGACCTTCCTCCGGTGCATCAACCACCTGGAGAAGATCAACGGCGGCCGGCTGTACGTCGACGGCGAGCTGGTCGGCTACCGCCAGCAGGGCAACAAGCTCTACGAGCTGAAGGACCGCGAGGTCGCCGCGCAGCGCCGGGACATCGGCATGGTCTTCCAGCGCTTCAACCTGTTCCCGCACATGACGGCCGTGGAGAACGTCATGGAGGCGCCGGTCCAGGTCAAGCGCGAGACCAAGTCCGTCGCCCGGGAGCGGGCGCTGAAGCTGCTGGACCGGGTCGGGCTCGCCGACAAGGCGGGCAACTACCCGTCCCAGCTCTCCGGCGGCCAGCAGCAGCGGGTCGCGATAGCCCGGGCGCTGGCGATGGAACCCAAGCTGATGCTCTTCGACGAGCCGACGTCGGCGCTCGACCCGGAGCTGGTCGGCGACGTCCTCGACGTGATGCGCGACCTCGCCGAGGAGGGCATGACCATGGTGGTGGTCACGCACGAGATGGGCTTCGCCCGCGAGGTCGGCGACTCGCTGGTCTTCATGGACAACGGCGTCGTCGTCGAGTCCGGTGACCCGCGCGAGGTGCTCACCAACCCGCAGCACGAGCGGACGAAGTCCTTCCTGTCCAAGGTGCTGTAACTCGAACGCCGGACGGCGGTCGTACGGAACATGGTTCCGGGCGACCGCCGTCCGGCGTTTACGGACACCAGTTCGCCTACGGCGCGGGTGGCCGGAAAGTGCGTCCCGCCTGCCCACCCGTCGTACGCTGTAATAGCCTCGTTGCATCGACATCCATTACCCATCGGGGCTCGGCCCCGGGCCGACCACCGAAGGACCCCCCGTGGAACTGGCCTCCTACGCGGACTACGCCGTCCGGCTGGTCAACACCGAGGCGCCCGTGCGCGGCACCGACACCCTGACCTCGCTCGACGGCGCCCGGGACATGTTCGGACCCGGCTCGCAGATGGCGCGCAGGCTCACCGACGGCGACGTCACCCGGCTGCGCGGCGTCCGGACCCGGCTGCGCGCGGTCTTCGAGGCGGCGGCCGAGGGCGACGAGGTACGGGCCGTGGACCTGCTCAACGCGCTGCTGATGGAGTTCCCCGTCAGCCCGCAGATCTCCGGCCACCAGCAGCGCGACGAGGCCGGCCGCCCGGACTGGCACCTGCACATCGCCGACCACGCCGCGAACTCGGCGGCCGGCTACACGGCCACGGCCTGCATGGGCCTCGCCGTCCACCTCACCGGGCTGGGCGTGGACCGGCTGGGCATCTGCCAGGCCCCGCCGTGCCGCAACGCCTACCTCGACACCTCCACCAACCGCTCCCGCCGCTACTGCTCCGACCGCTGCGCCACCCGCGCCAACGTCGCCGCCTACCGGGCCCGCAAGCGGCGCGAGAGCGGCAGCCCCAGCAGCCCGGAGGAGCGCACCGGCCGGACGGCCGAGGCCGCCCACGAGAGCAGCGCGCCCGCCGACCGCTGACCCGCCTGCGGCAGCGGGCGCAGCCGCATCCAGGCGCGGGCCACGACGAGCTCGTCCGGCACCGCGCCGAACTCCCGGCTGTCGTTCTCGACCAGGGGGTTGTCCCCGGTGACCCACCAGCCGCCGTCGCGCCGCTCCACCGCGCGCTTGACGATCAGCAGGTCCTGCCGGAACGGGTGCCGCAGCACCACCACGTCCCCCGGACGCACGCTCGCGCCGTACTGCACCACCAGCTGGTCGCCCGGGTTCAGCGTCGGGACCATCGACGGGTTGTAGACCTCGGCCAGCCCGATCCGCAGCAGTCCGCGACGCTCGCGGTCCAGCCCGTACGCGGGCTCGTCCAGTCGCTCCTGCACCTCGGCTCCTCACTCCCGTCCTTCGCCGTCCGGTCCCAGCCTGACACCGGTCTTTCGTCCTAAGCCCCACGGGGTACCCGGGAAAAGCCTTCCCGCACCGAGTAATCTCGCACCTGAGAAGACGATCACGAGGAAGGACAGCACCACTATGCTTTCCCGCCTGTTCGCCCCCAAGGTGAAGGTCAGCGCCCACTGCGACCTGCCCTGCGGCGTGTACGACCCGGCCCAGGCCCGCATCGAGGCGGAATCGGTCAAGGCCGTCCAGGAGAAGTACCAGGCCAACGAGGACCCCCACTTCCGTGCCCGCGCCACGATCATCAAGGAGCAGCGCGCGGAGCTCGCCAAGCACCACGTCTCGGTGCTGTGGAGCGACTACTTCAAGGCGCCGCACTTCGAGAAGTACCCCCAGTTGCACCAGCTGGTCAATGACACCCTGAAGGCGCTGAGCGCCGCCAAGGCGTCGACCGACCCGAAGACGGGCGAGAAGGCGCTGGAGCTCATCGCCGAGATCGACCGTATCTTCTGGGAGACCAAGAAGGCGTAAGGTCTCCCCCTTCGTCCACCGTCGGCGGGGCGCTCGACGCGTCACACCGGCGTGCGGTGGCACACGGGAACCCGAGGGGCCCGGCCGGATCACCGGCCGGGCCCCTCGCCGTCGTCATGGGCGTGCGGGAGCCACGGCGGTCGTGGACGTACGGCGGTCACGGGCGTACGGGAACGGGTGCGCGCCGCGGAGCGGGCGCCCCGGCGGTCGCGCACCCTCGTGCGGCTACCGGTATGGCGGCTACTTCGGGAGCACCCACTTCAGGGGCTCCTTGTAGAAGCCCCGCCGGTACGTGATGTGGGTGACCTTCTTCCCCTGCGGCACCACGAAAGGCTGACAGAAGGTGCGCTCCTCGCCCTTCTTCCACGCCTTGCCGTAGTCGGCGCTCTCGCAGTCCGCCGGGGTCCCCGGAAGCTGCCCGATGGTGATCAGCGGCCGGCCCGGCTCGCCGCCCTGCACCAGGGTGCCGATGTCGGTGGTCACCATCGGCGGCCGCATGGGCGCGTCGGCGTCGGCCAGCTTGGCAGTCAGGTAGGCGAAGGCGACGGTCTTCCCGGCGAACTTTTTGGCGTCGGAACCGCCTTGCAGGGACTCGGGCTTGCCCATCACCACCTTCTGGCCGGTGACGACGAACTTCCCCTTCTTCTTGTCCGACTCCAGTTCCTGCTCCTCCGGGCTGGGCTGCCCGGCGGGGAGTTCCTTGGCCCCGGCGTCCGCCTTGGTGTCGGCCTTGGTGTCCGCCTTGGTGTCCGCCTTGGCGTCGCCGGATTTCCCCTTGTCGGCCGCGTGGCCGGACGAACCGCAGGCGGTCAGCGCCAGAGCGGCCACGACGGCCCCCGCGGTGAGCGCCGCGCGGCGGGGTGCCGCGGCGGTGAGATCTGCGAACTGGCTGAGCAAGATGTCCCCCGTTTGTTCCGTGGTGCCGTTCCGGATCCGAATCCGGAAACGGCGACCGAGTTTACGCATCCGCCCGCGCGAGGAAGCCGGCAGGGGTTCGCCACGGAAGGGCCGGAGAAGAGGAATCCGGATATCGGGGACGGTTTCGGTGAAGTTCCGGGACACCGCCGGGACTTCGCGCTTTCGGGATCGCCCGGGCATTCGCGGGACCGCCCGTGTTCCGCGCGCTCGGCCGATTCCCGCCAATTCCGGTGCGATTCTCCATGCCGCCGACCGGATACGCGGAGGAGGGCCGCGTCCGTCCGGGCCGCCGCCGGGCCGCCGCGCCGCGCCGCGTGTAAATCCGTTGCGGACCACCCGCCGTCCGGGCAGAGTCGGAGACATCGCTTACGCATCTCCCGGTGCGCAGGAGACGGTTACTTCGTTTCGGGAACGGGTGGTTGCGGGTTCGAATCCCGTCCGGGGCTCAGGGCCCCGGTAGCTCAACGGCAGAGCACCATGTACCGTCCCCGCCTCCGATCTCGGGAGAGCGTAAGCGCTACCGCAACGCACCTCCCGGTGCGCGGGCCACGGCTCCTTCTTTGCCGGAAACACGCCGTGGCCGGACCTGATCTCGGGAGGCGCGGCACCGGGGCGTCCGGTGTGCCGGTCCGCGGCTACTTCGGGTTCGACTCCCGCACGTCACCGTCCCGTCGACACGGGACCGGCGACGTGCTGCCCACTCCTGGCGGGCGATCCGCGGCCATTCGTTCTCGGGCGCCACGGACCGCCGTCCCGCCTCCCTCCCACCGCCACACACCGACGAGCCGTCAGCCGGCTCTCCAGGGGGGTTCCGCTTCTCATGTCCCGTTTCAACGCCCGCGCGCGCCGCCGCGGGGCCGCCACGTCGCCCGTCGCCACGACGGGCGCCACGGCCGTCAACCACCAGGGCGGCACCGGTCACCTGCGCGAGGCCCGCGGCGAGCTGTTCCTGCTGGCCGTCACCAACACCGTCGCCCAGGACACGTTCTACGAGGGCGGCGGGGAGCGCGACGACCGGTTCGCCGGTCTCGTGCGCCGGCTGGCGGTCGAGGACCCCGAGTGGACGGCGCGGCTGCTGGGCTGGCTGCGCGCGGACGGCGGCATGCGGACCGCGTCCCTCGTCGGCGCGGCCGAGTTCGTCCACGCGCGGCTCGCGGCCGGCGGGGCGGCAGCGCCGGCGGCGGGCCCGTACGGCAACCGGGGCGTCGTCGCGTCCGTCCTGCTCCGCCCGGACGAGCCGGGCGAGATGCTGGGCTACTGGACGTCGCGGTACGGGCGGGCGGTGCCGAAGCCGGTCAAGCGCGGCGTGGGGGACGCGGTGCGACGGCTGTACCACGGCAGGGCGCTGCTCAAGTACGACACCGCGAGCAAGGGCTTCCGCTTCGGCGACGTGCTCAACGTCGTCCACCCGGCGCCGGATCCGGCCAAGCCGTGGCAGGGCGAGCTGTTCCGCTACGCGCTGGACCGCCGGCACCACCCGGAGGACGCCGTACCGCCGGCCGCGGACCCGGTGCTCACCGCGCACCGGGAGCTGATGGCCGTCCCGGTGGCGGAGCGGCGGGCCGTGCTCACCGGCCCGGGCGGCGCCGAGCGGCTCGCCGCGGCGGGCATGACGTGGGAGGCGCTGGCCGGCTGGCTCCAGGGGCCGCTGGACCGGGCGGCCTGGGAGGCCGTCATCCCGTCCATGGGCACCATGGCGCTGGTCCGCAACCTGCGGAACTTCGACGAGGCGGGGGTGGGCGACGAGGTCGCCGCCGCCGTCGCCGCGCGGATCGCCGACCCGGCGGAGGTGGCGCGCTCCCGGCAGTTCCCCTTCCGCTACCTGGCCGCCCACCGGCACACCGGCTCGACGCGCTGGGCCGACGCGCTGGAGCGCGCGCTGTCCCACTCGCTCGCCAACGTCCCCGCGCTGGACGGCCGGACGCTGGTGCTGGTCGACCGGTCGGGGTCGATGTTCGGCGGGATCAGCGAGCGGACGCGGCTGAACCGGGCCGACAGCGCGGCGGTCTTCGGCACGGCCCTCGCCCTCCGGGCGGCATCGGCCGACCTGGTGGAGTTCGGCACGACGAGCCGCCGGATCCCGCTGGCGCCCGGCGACTCGGTGCTGCGGGCGACGGAACGGTTCGGCGACCTGGGCGGCACGAACACCGCGGACGCGGTACGCCGGCACTACGCCGGACACGACCGCGTCGTGATCGTCACCGACGAACAGACGGCCCCCGGCGGTCCCTACGACGCCACGGCCGCCGTCCCGCCCCACATCCCCGTCTACACCTGGAACCTCGCCGGCTACCGCACCGCCCACGCCCCCTCGGGCACCGGCGACCGGCACACCTTCGGCGGTCTCGACGACGCGGCCTTCCGCGCGATCCCGCTGCTGGAGGCGGGCCGGGACGCGGCGTGGCCGTGGGAGGGGTGAGACGGAAGGGACGTTCGCGACACGAGAGTCGCCGTAGTCGTCATGCCTCCGCCACCCCCGCCAGGGCCGTGCCGAAAGCGCGGAGCCGGGCCGTCGCCGCGTCGCGGTGGCGGATCAGGCCGAGGGCGGACGGGGGGAGGCCGTCGACCGGGACGAACGCCAGGTCGTCGCGGGCCTGGTAGGTGCCGGTCGGCCTGCAGAGCAGCATGCCGCCGCGTCCGGCGGCGGCCAGGGTGATGCCCTCCTGGAGGGTGGACACCGCCGGGCCCGCCGGGACCGGCCGCCCGCCCGGGGTGACTGACGGTGCCTGGGCCGTCCGCCAGTAGGCGGGGGCCGGGGCGGCGGGGCCGATGAGGGGGCAGTCGGCGAGGTCCTCGGCGTCGAGGCGGCGGCGGGACGCGAACGGGTGCCGTACGGACACCGCGAGCGTCTGCTGCTCACGGGAGAACACCGGGCCCAGCGTCAGGTCGGGTTCCGCGACCGGCAGCAGGACCACGGCCGTGTCGACCTCGCCCCGGCGCACCGGGCCGAACGGGTCGGCCAGCGGGATCTCCGCGATCTCGATCTCACAGCCGGGGTGCCGCTCCCGGAAGGCGTGCACGGCCGCCATGACCGTACGGCCGGCGACACCCTGGAAGCCGACGCGCAGAACGCCCTCGACGCCGCGCGCCGCGTCGCGCGCATCGCCGACCGCGCTCCTGAGGGCGTCGTAGGCGGGGCGCAGGTCGGTGAGGAAACGTTCACCCAGGGGGGTGAGCGCCACGCGGCGGCTGGTGCGGTCGACGAGGCGCGCGCCGACGCGGCGTTCCAGCGCGCGCAGCAACTGGCTGACCCTGCTCTGCGAGACGAACAGCCGCTCGCCCGCGCGCCCGAAGTGCAGCTCCTCGGCAAGGGCGAGGAAGCACTCCAGCTCCCTCAGGTCCAGTCCGCCCACCGCGTCCTCCCGCATGCCGTCTCCCACCGCCGTCATCGATGAGTCCCGCTCATGGAGCGGTGAGGGACCGGCCGTTGTTCCCGGCCCGGCCCGTGCGGAGGCTGGGGGCATGGCGAAGATCAGGAACGCGGGAGGGTGGCCGGCCGTGGCTGCCGTGGCGGCGAGCACGTTCTCGGTGGTCACCACCGAGATGCTGCCCGTCGGGCTGCTCAGCCCGATCGGGGCGGGACTGGGGGTATCGGACGGGACGGCCGGACTGACCATGACACTCCCCGGCCTGGTGGCCGCCGCGGCCGCGCCCGTGCTCACGGTGTGCGCGGGACGGCTGGACCGGCGCGTCCTGCTGCTGACGCTGATGGGCCTGCTCACCGCGGCCGACCTGCTCTCCGCCGCCGCGCCGGGGATCGAGGTGCTGCTGGGACTGCGGGTGCTGGTGGGTGTGTGCATCGGCGGGGTGTGGGCCATCGCGGCCGGGCTGGGCCCGCGCCTCGTCCCGTCCCGCGCCGCCGGCCGCGCCACCTCGGTGATCTTCAGCGGGATCGCCGTGGCCTCCGTACTCGGCGTTCCCGCGGGCACGCTGGTGGGCGGCCGGGCCGGCTGGCGGGCGGCCTTCCTCGTGATGGGGGCGGTGGCGTTGCTGGCCACGGCCGCCCTGGCGGTGGTCCTGCCGCCGCTGCCACCCCGGGGCGCGGCACCGTCGCACGTCCTGCCGGCGCTCCTGCGCGCCCGCCGGGTCCGCGCGGCGCTGCTGGTCGTCCTGCTGCTGGTGTGCGGGCACTTCGCAGGCTACACCTTCGTCCGCCCCGCGCTGGAACGGATCCCGGGCACGGGCGCGGGGACGGTCGGCGGCCTCATGCTCGCGTACGGCGTCGCGGGGGTGGCGGGCAACTTCCTGGCCGGCACGGCGGCCGTACGGCACCCTCGCCGCGTCCTGGCGGTCGTCGCGGTGACCCTGGGGGCGGTGATACCCGCCGTGTCCCTGACGGCCGGCGGGACGGCGGGGGCGGCCGCGCTGCTCGTGGTGTGGGGGCTCGCGTACGGGGGTGTCTCGGTCGGCACGCAGACCTGGCTGTCGGCCGTCGCACCGGAGGCCGGGGAGACGGTGTCCGCGCTGTTCGTGGCGGTGTTCAACGTGGCCATCGCGCTGGGCGCGCTGCTGGGCGGCCGGGCGGTGGACGCGGTGTCCGTGCCCGCCGCCCTGTGGCTGGGAGGGCTGCTGGCCGCGGCGGCGGTGGTGCCGTTGGGGGCGGCGGGGGGCGCGGGGAAGGGGCGTTGGGGGCGTTCGGGGGGCGCGGGGAAGGGGCGTTGGGGGCGTTCGGGGGAGGTGGAGGAGGAAGCTGAGGCGCGTGCGTCTGCGTGCTGATGGGGTGGCGGTGCGGCTTGGCGTGCCGAAGCGGTGGTCGTGACGCCGTGGCCGCCACGTGCCGGGCTCGCGGGCCGTGCCGGTGGCGGCGTTCCCCGGTACGCCGCGTGGCGACACGCCGGCGGCCCGCCGGTCCGTTCGGACCCGCGGGCCGTCCCTGCCGGAGCCTCCCGGTAGCTCCTGTGCCGCGCTGTCGGCTGCCTCTCCGCCGCCCCCCGTCAGCTCTTGCGGCCGAGCGCCTGACCGGCGACCACCGCCGCGAGGGCGACGACGAGGCCGACGACCTGCCAGACGGTGAGGACCTGGTCCATCGCCACCACGCCGATGACCGCGGCGACCGGCGGCCCGACGAGGCTGAGCAGGGAGACCGAGGTCGGGGCGAGCCGTCCGATGCCACGGAAGAAGAGGGGGTAGGCGGCGGCGGTGGCCACGACGCCGATGTAGGCGTAGCCGGCGATGTTGGCACCGGTCAGGTGCGACGGAAGTCCCTCGCCCAACAGCGTGAAGGGCTTCAGGAGCACGCTGGCGACGGTGAGCTGCCAGCCGGTCATGACCAGGGGACTCTCACCGCTGCCCCACTTCTTGGTGAGCACGATGGACAGGCCGATCAGCCCCACCGCGAGCAGGGCCGCCGCGACGCCGAGCGGATCGAGCGCGGCCCTGCCGGTGAGCGTCATCAGGGCCACGCCCCCGACCCCGGCGACGGCCGCCAGCAGGACGGGCGGCGAGGTGCGGACCCGGAGGACGAGGAGCGAGAAACCGGCCACCATCAGCGGCTGCACGGCACCGATCGTGGCGGCCACCCCGCCGGGGAGCCGGTAGGCGGCGAAGAAGACGAGCGGGAGGAAGGCGCCGAAGTTGAGGATCGCCAGCACGGTCGACTTCCACCACCACGAGCCGTGCGGCAGCTTGCGGTTGTACGCCAGCAGGACGAGTCCGGCGGGCAGCGCGCGCAGGGTGGCGGCGAGCATCGGGCGGTTGTCGGGGAGCAGCGCGGCGGTCACCGAATAGACGGTGGCCCAACTGGCGGGTGCCAGCGCCGTGAGCAGCAGGTCCTTGACGTCCGACCCGGCGGCGGGCCCCTTGGCGGCGGTGCCGCGACCGCTCGCCCGGTCCGCGCCGGGAGTTCCGGAGGCGCCGGTCGCTCCGCTCATGCCCGCCGGTACGTACGTGGTCCCCTGCATGCCGTTCTCCCCTCATTGATAATCTCAACGTTGAAATAACAACACGCAACTTCAATGAACGTCAACTATCTGAACGTTGAGATTTTCAAGGGAGAGACATCCATGGCCATCGACGCAGTGGACAGCGTGATCGAGCAGTGGGCACGCGAACGCCCCGACGTGGACGTCTGGCCGACCGGAGTGATCAGCCGGGTGCAGCGCCTCTCGCGCCTCCTCGACAAGGAGCTCAAGGCGTTCTTCGCCCAGCACGACCTGGAGGTCTGGGAGTTCGACGTCCTGTCGACGCTCCGCCGCTGCGGCCCGCCCTACGAGCGGACGGCGGGCGCCATCACCAGCGCGACCATGGTCACCTCGGGCGCGATCACCAACCGCGTGGACCGCATGGAGGCCAAGGGCCTGGTCGAGCGCGTCCGCGACACCACCGACCGCCGCACCGTCCGCATCCGGCTCACCGAACACGGCTACCGCCTCATGGACGAACTGATCGCCCTCCACGCCGCGAACGGCGAGCGGATCCTCTCCGCCCTCAGTCGCGAGGAGTGCGACCGCGTCGCGGAGGCCCTGCGCGTCCTGCTGGTACACCTGGGAGACCGGCGTCTGGAGTGACCCCGCCGGCGGTCCACGGGCCGGCGCACGAGGGGAAGCCCCGGGGCTGCCGCCGCGAAGGGGACGGCGGCACCTCGGCCCCAAGGCGGCTCCCCGACCGGCCCGTCCCGCACCGGGCGGGGGATCACATCCGCCACCCGCACCCCCACCACCACACCCCGCACACAGAACCCAACCATCACCCGCCGGACAACCCCACGTTCCTCCCCCGTCACACAACCCCGTGATCGTTCCCGGCATGACCGCATCGATCCGGGCCCGCCGCACGGCCGTCGCCGTTTCCGCGACCGCCGCCGCCCTCGCCACGCTGGGCACGACCACGACGGCCACCGCCGCTCCCGTGCAGGACGCCGCCCAGGCCACCGCGTCCCCCGCGCACACCTCCGGCACCGCCGGTCTCAAGGGCGTCGACTACGCCGCCTGGCAGCGGGACGTACAGGCCGCCGTCGACCGGGCGGCGCCGTACGTCCGCGAGCGCACCGCGCAGGCCCGCGCCGAGAAGCAGGCCGTGGTCCTGGACATCGACAACACCTCGCTGGAGACCGACTTCCACTGGACGTACCCGACGCCGGCCGTCGCCCCCGTCCGCGAACTGGTCCGGTACGCGCACGAGCGCGGCGCCGCCGTCTTCTTCGTCACCGCGCGCCCCCGCCTCCTGGGCTCGCTCACGGAGGACAACCTCAAGCGCGTCGGCTACCCGGTGGACGGCCTCTCCGTACGCCGCCTCCCCGACCTGTTCCGCGACGTGAGCGCCTACAAGACCGCCGAGCGCGCGAAGATCGAGGCCAAGGGCTACAAGATCATCGCCAATATCGGCAACAACACCACCGACCTCTCCGGCGGTCACGCGGAACTCACGGTCAAGCTCCCCGACTACGACGGCAAGCTGTCCTGAGCCCGGCCGCCCGCGGGCTACTGGGGAGCCGGCCGCCCCTCTGCCTAGACTGTTCCTCTCGGGCGTGACGACGCCCGGCAGGGACGGGAGAGCGACAGTGACGGCAGGCGTCGGCAGATTCGAGAGCCCCGAGGGGGCCGTCGAACGGAGCGCCGCCGACCCGTCGGCGGACGTATTGGGCGAGGCCGCCGCCGCATTCGGGCTGCTCGCCTCCCCCGCCCGGCTGCACCTCGTGTGGGCCCTCGCCCAGGGCGAGAGCGACGTGACCGGGCTGGCCGAACGGGTCGGCGGCGCGCTGCCCGCCATCAGCCAGCACCTCGCCAAGCTGAAGCTCGCCGGGCTGGTGCGGTCCCGCCGCGAAGGGCGCCGGGTCGTCTACCTGGTGGACGACCCACACGTGGTGACCATCGTCCACCTCATGGTCGACCATCTCTCCGACCGCCGGGCCGAACCGGCGCCCCGGTCCCGGTCCGGCGCCGGTTCCGGACGCCTCCGTGGCCTGGGCGCCTGAGGTCGGCCAGGCCGGCCCCACCCTTCACGCGCTGCGGGAGCTGGGCAGCGGCCCGCGCGGTCTGACTGAGGACGAGGCCGCCCGCCGGCTGGCCGAAGCCGGCGAGAACGTGCTGCCCGGCCGCCGCCCGCCCGGTGCCGTCCGGCGGTTCGTGCACGGCCTGCGCGACCCGTTCACCGCCGTCCTCCTCTGCCTCGGCCTGGTCTCCGCCGCGGTCGCCTCCTGGGGCACCGCCTGTGTGATCAGCGTCCTCGTCACCGTCAGCTGCGCCCTCAGGACCGTCGGCGAACACCGCGCGGAACGCGCGGCGGCGGCGTTGCGGGACCTCGTCCCCACCACCGCCACCGTCCGCCGCCGCCCCGCGCCCGACGCGCCCCCGGCCCACCGGGAGCTGCCCGTCGGCGAACTCGTCCCCGGCGACGTCGTCGTCCTCTCCCCCGGCGACCTCGTCCCGGCCGACCTGCGCCTGCTCCGCACCACCGGCCTGACGGTGCACGAGGCCGTCCTGACGGGCGAGTCGACGCCGGCGGAGAAACGGGCCCCGGACCTGGCGGCGGGCGCGCTCCGGTCCGTGCCCGCCACCGAACGGGACGCCCCCGGCCCCGACCCCGCCCACCTCTGCTTCCAGGGCAGCAGCGTCCTCTCCGGCACCGCCACCGCCGTCGTCGTCGCGACCGGGGCCGCCACCCGGCTCTCCGGGGCCCTCCCGGGTGCCGCGGCCGGGAACGGCGGGCGCCGGGTCACGCCGTTCGACCGGTCCGTCAACGGGATCGCCTGGACGCTGATCCGGTTCATGCTGCTGACCGCGCCCCTGGTGCTGGTCGCGAGCGCGCTGCTGCGCGGCCGGGGGATGGAGACGCTGCCGTTCGCCGTGGCGGTGGCCGTCGGGCTGACGCCCGAGATGCTGCCCGTCGTCGTGACGGCGGCGCTGGCGCGCGGCGCCGCCGGTCTGGCGCGCGGCGGCGAGGTGATCGTGCGGCGCCTCCCCGCCCTCCACGACCTGGGCGCCGTGGACGTGCTGTGCGTGGACAAGACGGGCACCCTCACCCAGGACCGGCCCGTCCTCCACCACGCCGAGGACGCGTACGGGCGCGACGGCGAGGAGGCGCTGCGCTGGGCGGCGGTCAACGCCCTGTGGACGCTGCACCTCGCCGAACTCCCGGTACCCGACGCCCTGGACGAGGCCGTCCTCGACGCGGCGGGCGAGGACGCCCTGCTGGCCGCCGAGGAGGAGTACGAGGGGATCGCCGCGCTCCCCTGCGCTCCCGGGCGCCCCCTGTCCACCGCCGTCGTCCGGCGCGCCGGTGACCCGCGGTTCGGCCTCGCGGGGGTACACGTGCTCGTCGTCAAGGGCGCCCCGGAGGACGTCCTGGAGCGCTGCGCCCTCGAACCGGCGGAGCGCGACCGCCTGTCCCGGCGGGCGGCGGACCTGGCGGCGGACGGGCTGCGCGTGCTCGCCGTGGCCCGCGCCGAACGCCAGTCCCGCCCCCGCCCCTACGGCCCCGCCGACGAGCACGGCCTGGAGTTCACCGGTTTCCTGGCGCTGCACGACGCCCTCGCCCCCACCGCCGCCGAGGCGCTGGCCGTCCTCGCGGACCGGGGCATAGCCGTCCGGGTCCTCACCGGCGACCACCCGGGCACGGCCGCCCGTGTCTGCCGCGACCTCGGCCTGGACCCGGGCGAGGTGGTGACCGCCGACCGCGTCGACGGCCTCACCGACGCCGAACTGGCCGGGCTCGCCGACCGGACGACGGTCTTCGCGCGCTGCTCCCCCGAGCACAAGGCCCGCATCGTCCGCGCCCTGCGCGCGAGCGGCCGCACCACCGGCTTCCTCGGCGACGGGGTCAACGACCTGGCCGCCCTGCACGCCGCCGACGTCGGCGTCTGCCCCCGCGCGGGCGTCGACGTCGCGCGCGAGGCGGCGGACGTCGTCCTCGCCTCCAAGGACCTCACGGCCCTCGACCGGGCGGTGACCGCGGGCCGGCGCAGCACCGGCAACATCGCCGCCTACCTGCGGATCACGCTCTCGTCCAACTTCGGGAACGTCATCGCCATGCTGGCCGCCGGGCTGCTCCTGCCGTTCCTGCCGATGCTCCCCGCCCAGGTGCTGGTGCAGAACCTCTGCTTCGACGCGGCCCAGCTCGCCCTGGCCTTCGACCGCCCCGCCCCCGCGGCGCTGCGCCGGCCGACCCGGCTGCGCCCGCGCGACCTGCTGCGGTTCGTCACGGTCTTCGGCCTCCTCAACGCCGCCGCCGACCTCGCCACGTTCGCCGTCCTGGCGTTCGCCGTACGGTCGCTGGGGGACGACGGCGGCCAGGAGGCGTTCCACGCCGGGTGGTTCACCGAGAACCTGCTGACGCAGGCGATGGTGATGTTCGTCCTGCGGTCCGGCCGGCACCTGGCCGAGGGCCGTCCCCCCGGTGCCGTACGGCTCGCCACCACCGCCCTGGCGGTCGTGGGGCTGCTCCTGCCGCTGTCGCCGCTGGGCCCGCTCCTGGCCATGACCGGGCTGCCGCCGCTGTCCTACGTCCTCCTCGCCACCGTCCTGACCGCGTACGGCGCGGCGCTCACCGTCGCGCGGAACCGGTACGGGCGGCGGGTCGGGGGGTGAGCGGGGCGCGGTACGGAGCGGTCCCGGACAGGGGGTGCGGGGGCGCGGAAGGCGCGCTCACCAGTCCCCGCCCCCGAAACCACCCCCGTCCCCTCCGCCACCGAAGCCACCGCCGTCGCCCCAACCGCCACCGAAGTCACCGGAGTTGAAGTCGCTGCCGGAGAAGTCGCCCCCTTCGGGGCCGGTGTCCGTGGGAACGCCGCCGAAGTCGGACGCGTAGGCGGGACCGCTGAGCATGCTGCCGAGCATCGTGCCCACGAGCAGACCGGGCAGGATGCCGCCGCCGAAGTAGCCGCCGGCCCACGGGGCGTAGGCGGGGCCGGCGTTCCAGTACGGCTGCGGGCCCTGGGCGGTCTGGACCGTGCGGGACGCGGGGTCCTCGCCGTCGGCGACGCGCGTCGCGTCGGCCCGGCAGGCGGGGACGGTACGCGGCGCGCCGCCCGGGGGCGCCCACTGGACGTCCTCGACGGACGGGCCGTGGCGCGGGTCGAAGAAGCAGGGCAGCCGGCGCTCGGGCAGCGGCGCGCCGGTGCGGCGGGCGGCGAGGGTGGCGAGGGCGAACCGGCCGTTGTCCAGGGCCTCGGTGACGGCCGTGACCTCCTGGGGCCTGGCCGCCGCCGCGATCCGGCGCTTGGCCTCCTCGTAGGCGTCGAGGGCCTGTTCGTAGTCGTGCCGCATGGCGTCCGTGGCGCCGGGCTCCGACGGCGAGAAGTCGAGGCGGTCGAGCTCCTCGCCGAACGCGGTGATGTCCTCGTCGACGACGACGCGCAGGGCGTCCAGTTCGGCGCGCTCGCGCTCCTCGCGCTTCTTCTTCGCGCGCCGGTAGAACGCGTAGGCGCCGCCCGCGCCGGCGACGACGATCGCACCGATGACGATCAGGCCGGTGGAGCCGCCCCCGGAGCCCGAGCCGCCCCACGAGTCGGGGGCGTGCCCCCGGGCGGTCTTGATCGCGCCGTCGACGAACGCGTTGAGCTCGGTGCTCGCGTTGGCGTTGTCGTTGCGGCGGACCGAGTCGCGCAGGTTGGCGACGGCGTTGTTGGACATCACGCGCCGGTCGGCGCCGGCGTTGAACTTGTCGCCGAGCCGGATGGCGTAGACGCCGCTGATGCCGACCTTCCCCCGCAGGTCTCCCAGGACGGTCGCCTGGGGGAAGTCCGGCGTGTTCGGCAGGACGGCGACGAACACCGGCTTGTCCGCGTCCTTGATCTTCTTGGCCAGGGCGTCGGCGTCGGCCGAGGAGAGCTGGGAGGACGCCCGGGGGTCGACGTAGACGGGGCTCTTCTTGAGCCCCTCGGCCACCTCGTTCAGACCGGTGGCGGCGTGGGCGGGCGGGGCGAGGGCCGCGCCGCCGGCCACCAGCAGCAGCGCCGCGACGAGCCCCGCGAAGAGGGCCGGCAGGGGCCGGGGAAGGGCCCTGGGAGTGGCGGACATGACGGTGCTCCTCGGAGAGGCGTACGGAACGGACGTATACGTGGCGGACCGGGTGACGGCCGACGCGGCGGCACTTCGCCGGAATCTCGAACTTACTCCGCGTTCACTGAAACAACGGGCCATTCGGGCACTCGGTTCCCCTGGCAGCTCCTCCGGCACCGTCATGGCACCCCGATGTCACCCATAGGACAGACCGGGGCAGGGCTTGTCGTCCGCCGGGCTCACGGCGGAGACGTCCGTGGACACGCCCGTGGACCCGCGCGGCGGATCCGCCGCGACCGGCGCCGCCGCCCCCTCCGCCGCCGTGCCGAAGTCCCGCCCCAGGGTGACGGAGATGCCGGAATCGGCGGTGCCGCGCACGAACGCGCCGGGGAAGAGCCGGGCCAGCGTACGGGCGCGGCCCGCCTGCCCCGGGCCGAACTCGATCACCGTGGTGCCCGCGTCGCCGGCCTCGGCCGTCCGCGGGCCCGTGACCGTGTAACCGTGCCGCCGGAGGAGCGCGGCGGCGCGGGCGGCCAGTCCGTCCGCGTGCGTCGCGTCGGCGAGGGAGACCCGGACGCCCGCGCCCTCCCCGTCCCCCGGCGCGCCTTTCGCGCCTCCCCCGGCCTTCGGGTCCGCAGAGCCCCCGGAGCTTCCGGGTGATCCCTTGTCCCCCACCGCCCGGTCGTCCCGCAGCGCCGCCCACAGCGCGTCCGCCTCCGGCTGGACGACCGCCACCCGGTCGCCCTCGTACCGCCACGGCATCGTCACGAACGCGATGTCGTCCTGGTCGATGCCCTTGAGCGACCGCGCGAAGGACACCAGCTTCTCCACGGAGCCCAGCCCCGGGTCCACGGTGAGGGATTTGGTGGCGGCGTCCGCCAGCGGGAGCAGCGTCGCCGGATCGAGCCCCCGGGACCGCACCTTCTTGATCAGGGCGGCGACGAACGCCTGCTGGCGGCGGATGCGCCCGATGTCGGAACCGTCGCCGAGCCCGTGCCGCACCCGCACGTAGTCCAGCGCCTTCCGCCCCGACACGGTCTGCCGCCCCTTCCTGAAGAGGAGGTCACCCCGGCCGCCGCGGTTCGGGTCGAGGTCGCCCTCGTAGACGTCCTGCGGCATGCAGACCTCGACGCCGCCCACGGCGTCGGTCAGCGCGGCGAAGCCGGCGAAGTCCACGACGACGGTGTGGTCCACGCGCAGTCCGGTGAGCCGTTCGACGGTGTTCTGCGTGCAGGCGGGGTTGCCCCCGGCCGTACCGCCGACCGAGAAGGCCGAGTTGAACATCGCCCTGTCGCGCGCGGCGGTCCAGCTCCCGTCGGGCAGCCGGCAGGGCGGGATCTCGACGAGGGTGTCCCGGGGGATGGAGACGACGGCGGCCCGCTCCCCGTCCCCGTACACGTGCAGCAGGAAGGCCGTGTCCGAACGGCCGACGCGTCCGGTGCCGCCGCCCAGGTGCCGGTTGCCGCCGGCGCGCGAGTCGGAGCCTATGACGAGGACGTTGTCGCCGGCGGCGGAGCCGGGACGGTCCCGGGCGATGCCGTCCGCGTCGAAGACGCCGAGGTTGCCGTCGAGCCGCAGGTACGTCCAGCCGGCAGCGGCCAGCAGCAGTATCAGCAGCGCCAGCGACGCGCCGCCGAACGTCCGGCCGCGCCGCCGCTCCCGGCCGCCGCCCCCTCCGCCCATCCCGAGCCCCCCAGCCCCTCCACGCCCCCGCCTCTCAAGGGCGCGTTCTTGATGTCCCTCGAAGACTCATCCCCAAAGACGGACGGAAGTCACCTCTGGTTGCCCGGTTGCGCAAAGCTGCAAGTAAAGTGAGTGGGCCGCGGAGGACCGCTAGACCGCGGCGACGGAGAACGCAGAGAAAGCAGGTGGCCGACGTGCTGCGCAACGCCCTCGAACCCTGGCACCTCATCATCGTGGTGCTCGTCCTCGTCGTGCTCTTCGGCTCGAAGAAGCTGCCCGACATGGCGCGTGCGCTCGGCAAGTCCGCGCGCATCCTCAAGAGCGAGGCCAAGGCCATGAAGGAGGACTCGGCGCCCGGGGCCGCCGCCACGGGGTCCGCCGCCACCGAGGCCGCCTCCACACCGGGCGGCAGCACCAACCCCGTCATCCCCACCACGGTCGAAAGCTCCCGCTGACCTCGGCGTCACCTCGTATTGCGCTGCCGTACACCCTCACTTGGTGAGCTTCCTCCGGCCGGGCACACCGCCGGCCCACGAGGAAGGAAAACACCATGGGTTCTCGTCCGTACGGGCGTCGTCTCGCCTGGGGCGCCGCCGCACTGCTCGTCGCCGGTGTCGCGGTGCCGGCCGCGGCCTCCGCCTCCGACGCCGGCCGCACGGACCGGACGGCCGAGTCGGCCGTCGCCGCCCAGGCCCACGGCCCGAAGAAGGCCAAGAACGTCATCCTGCTCATCGGTGACGGCATGGGCGACTCCGAGATCACCCTCGCCCGGGACTACACCGTGGGCGCGGCGGGCCGGCTGAACATGGACAAGTTCCCCATGACCGGCGCCTACACCACCTTCTCCGTGGACAAGAACGGCAAGCCGGACTACGTCACCGACTCGGCGGCGAGCGGCACCGGCTGGGCGACCGGCCACAAGACCGTCAACGGCCGGATATCCAAGACGCCCGGCACCGACAAGCCGATGACCACGATCCTGGAGCTCGCGCAGCGCAACGGGCTCGCCACCGGCAGCGTCACCACCGCGGAGCTCACCGACGCCACCCCGGCCGTCCTCGCCTCGCACGCCACCGACCGCAGCTGCCAGGGCCCGGCCGACATGAAGGAGTGCCCGAACGACCGGATCGCCAAGGGCGGCCCCGGCTCGATCGCCGAGCAGAGCGTCAACCACAAGGTGGACGTCCTCCTCGGCGGCGGCAAGCAGCGCTTCGACCAGAAGATCACCGAGGGCCGCTACAAGGGGCTGACCGTCACCGAGCAGGCCCGGAAGCTCGGCTACCAGGTCGTCACCGACGCCAAGGGCCTCGGCAAGGCGCGGGCCGACAAGCCCGTGCTCGGCCTGTTCGCCCCGGGCAACGTCCCGGTCGAGTGGACCGGCAAGCCCGCCGCCCAGGGCGGCACCGCGCCGCAGCGCTGTGTGACGAACAACCCGGAGCGCACCGCCGGCACGCCCACCCTGGAGGAGAAGACCAAGAAGGCGCTCCAGCTCCTGGAGCAGAAGCAGCACGGCAAGAAGGGCTTCTTCCTGCAGGTCGAGGGCGCTTCGATCGACAAGCGCGACCACTCGGCCGACCCGTGCGGCCAGATCGGCGAGACGGCCGCGCTGGACCGCGCGGTGAAGGTCGCCCGCGCCTACGCGGACCGGCACCCCGACACTCTGGTCGTCACCACCGCCGACCACGGCCACACCAGCCAGATCGTGCCGCTGGAGGCCACCCCGCCCGGCCTGTCCTCGACGCTCGTCACCGACGAGGGGCAGCAGCTCAAGGTCAACTACTCGACCAACACCCCGGGGAAGTCCCAGGAGCACACCGGCACCGAGGTCCGGATCGCGGCCCAGGGGCCGCTGGCCGAGCGCGTCCTGGGCGTGACCGACCAGACCGAGCTCTTCACCACCATCCGCACGGCGCTCTCCCTGCGCTGATCACCCGGGCCGGCCGCCGGGCCGGCCCTGGCTGACCACCGGTCCCGTGGGGCCCGGCCGACCGGAGGAACCCGGAGGCCGGGCCCCACGGGCTCTCCTGTGGGTTGTGCCAGTTATCCCGCCGGAACGTTGGTGGAATGCTCATCGCTCCGGGGGCGGGCGCGGTCAACACTGGGGGTTCGGATCATTCGCCCGCAGGAGGAACCACCGATGTCCGGGTCGCGCGTCATCGCCCTCGGTCACTATCAGCCCGCCAAGGTGCTCACCAACGACGAGCTGGCGGCGATGGTGGACACGAGCGACGAGTGGATCCGCTCCCGCGTGGGCATCCGCACCCGGCGGATCGCCGGACCGGACGAGACCGTGGACGCCATGGCCGGCGAGGCCGCTGCCAAGGCCCTCGCCCTGAGCGGCCTCGACCCGGCCGCCATCGACCTCGTTCTCGTCGCCACCTGCACCGCCGTCGACCGCAGCCCGAACACGGCCGCCCGTGTGGCGGCCCGGCTGGGGCTCGCCTCCCCGGCCGTGATGGACGTCAACGTGGTCTGCTCGGGCTTCACCCACGCCCTGGCCTCCGCCGACCACGCCATCCGCGCCGGTGCGGCGACGAACGCCCTGGTCGTCGGGGTGGAGAAGTTCACGGACGTGGTGGACTGGACCGACCGCTCGACCTGCGTCCTCGTCGGCGACGGCGCGGGCGCCGCCGTGGTCTCCGCCTCGGAGGAGCCCGGCATCGGCCCGGTGGTCTGGGGCTCGGTGCCGGACATGGGGCACGCCGTGCGCATCGAGGGCACCCCCTCCCGGTTCGCCCAGGAGGGCCAGTCCGTCTACCGGTGGGCCACCACGCAGCTGCCGCCGATCGCCCGGTCCGTCTGCGAACGGGCCGGGGTCACCCCGGAGGAGCTGGCGGCGGTCGTCCTCCACCAGGCCAACCTGCGGATCATCGAACCCGTCGCCCGCCGCATCGGCGCCGTCAACGCCGTGATCGCCACCGACGTCACCGAGTCCGGCAACACCTCGGCCGCGAGCATCCCGCTCGCCCTCTCCAAGCTCGTCGAACGCGGCGCCATCCCGTCCGGCGCACCGGTGCTGCTCTTCGGCTTCGGCGGCAACCTCTCGTACGCGGGCCAGGTCATCCGCTGCCCGTGACGCGGTGACCCCGGTCCGCCGCGCGGTCGCGACGGGTCGCCGACGAGTCGGGCGCTAGGGCGATTCCCGCAGGTAGAGCGCTCCGCAGGAGTGGCAGATGGGAACCTTGCCGGTGCCCCAGAGATCGACGGAGCGGACGGCCGCGCCCGGGTCGAGCTCGTGGCCGCACATCCCGGTCAGGCCGTCGCCCTCACGGACCACGTGCCACGTCTTGACCGCGGGGTCGATGTCGTCCGGCGAGCTGCCGTCCGCGTATTCGGCGCGCAACTCGTGTTCCATACGCCCTCCTCCTGGTGCTCCCCGTGCTCCACGATGCGCCGGACACCGTGCGGCCGCCACCGATGCCGGGAGCCGCCCTCAGAACACCGACCAGCCCGTCAGCGTGGTGAAGTGGTCCAGCGCGGCGACGCCCGCCACCGAGTTCCCCCGCGCGTCCAGCCCCGGGCTCCAGACGCAGAGCGTGCAGCGCCCGGGTATGACGGCGATGATGCCGCCGCCCACTCCGCTCTTGCCCGGCAGACCCACCCGGTAGGCGAAATCGCCGGCGGCGTCGTAGGTGCCGCAGGTCAGCATCACGGCGTTGATCTGCTTCGCCTCCCGGCGCGGCAGCAGCCGGGTGCCGTCGGCCCGCAGCCCGTGGCGGGCCAGGAAGCCGCTCGCCAGGGCCAGGTCCCGGCAGCTCATCTCGATGGAGCACTGCCAGAAGTAGTGTTCCAGGACCGTGGGCACGGGGTTGTCGAGGTTGTCGTAGCTGGCCATGAAGTGGGCGAGGGCCGCGTTCCGGTCGCCGTGCTCGGACTCCGACCTCGCCACCGCGGGATCGAAGGACACCTCCGGATTGCCGCTCTCGGCGCGCAGGAACTCCAGCATCGTGGTGCTGGCGTCGCCCGTCAGCGTCTGCAGCCGGTCGGTGACGACCAACGCTCCCGCGTTGATGAACGGATTGCGTGGAATGCCGTTCTCGTATTCGAGCTGCACGAGGGAGTTGAAGGCATTTCCGGACGGTTCCGTTCCGACCCGCTCCCAGATCTTGTCCCCGCCCTCGGCCAGGACGAGCGCCAGCCCGAAGGCCTTGGAGATCGACTGCACGGAGAACGGCCGCTGCCAGTCCCCCACGCCGTAGACGCCCCCCGAGACATCGGCGACCGCCATGCCGAACTGGCCGGTGTCCATCCCCGCCAGGGCCGGAATGTACTGGGCCGCCTGACCGCGGCCCACCAGCGGGCGCGCGAACGCGGCTACCTCTTCGAGGACGGCCTGGTAGTCCACTGGCGTGCGCTTTCTGTCTCCGTACGAACGTGCGACATCCGGCCTGCGGCCGAATCGGCTCGCACGATATCCGAACACCCCGATAACCTGCGAACTTTTCGGTAGAACAGGGCCATTCAGGCGTATACGACAGGGCGTGCGCCATCGGAACCGTCGAGGAGCACAGGCTGTGGCCGCACCCATGTCCGCCGAGACACTGCTCACCGTCTTGAGAGCGGAGGGCTCCACCGTCGTCGAGGTGCCCGGCTGGCGCACCCACAACCGGGCCGGCCACGGGCCGTGGGGCCCGGTCCACGGAATCATCATCCATCACACGGCCACCGCCGGCACAGAGAACACCGTCCGTATCTGCTGGGAGGGCACCGACTCCCTGCCCGGCCCCCTGTGCCACGGGGTCGTGGGCAAGGACGCCCGGGTCCACCTCGTCGGCTGCGGGCGCGCCAACCACGCCGGGGGCGGCGACCCGGACGTCCTGCGGGCCGTCATCGAGGAGCGGCGCACACCGCCCCCGCGGCGCTTCGACGCCGACGGGAACACCTTCTTCTACGGCTTCGAGTGCGTGAACCTGGGCAATGGGACGGACCCCTGGCCGGAAGCGCAACTGGAAGCGGTGGAACGGGCGGCGGCGGCGCTCTGCCGGCACCACGGCTGGACCGAGCGATCCGTCATCGGGCATCTGGAGTGGCGGCCGGGGAAGATCGATCCCCGCGGCTTCACCATGGACCGGTTGCGGGCCCGCGTCCGCGACCGGCTCGCGTGACGGCCGGCCTGGCAGCCCCCTCCGTCGGGCTCCGCGGGTGGGCCTCCCACGGATCTCGCCGACAATGGGAGGGTGACCGGCCCGTCCCCCCTTTCCTCCCCCGCACCCCTGGACCTCGCCGCCCTGCGGCCCAGGCTGCCGTCCCCCGTCGTCGAACTGGCCGACGAGCGGTTCGCCCGCCGGGGCGTACGGCTGCTGCTCAAGCGGGACGATCTGATACACCCCCGGCTGCCCGGCAACAAGTGGCGCAAGCTGGAGCCCAACCTGCGGGCCGCCGCGGCCTCCGGCCGGTCCACCCTGCTCACCTTCGGCGGTGCCTACTCCAACCATCTGCGGGCCACCGCCGCCGCCGGCCGTCTGCTCGGCTTCGCCACCATCGGCGTCGTCCGCGGTGACGAGCTCGCGGATCGGCCGCTGAACTGGTCGCTGGCGCGCTGCGCGGCCGACGGCATGCGCCTGCGCTTCGTCGACCGGGCCACCTACCGCCGCAAGACCGAGCCCGAGGTGCTGGCCGCGCTCGGGGCGGACGGCTGCCATGTCGTCCCCGAGGGAGGCAGCAACGCCGCCGCCGTCCACGGCTGCGCGGTGCTCGGCCGCGAACTGGCCGACGTCCTCGGACCGGGAGACGTCGCCGCCGTCGCCTGCGGTACCGGCGGGACGCTCGCCGGGCTGGCCGCCGGGCTCGGCGAGGGGACGCGGGCCCTCGGCTTCCCGGTGCTCAAAGGCGGCTTCCTGGGCACGGAGGTCGAGCGGCTGCAGACCGCGGCGTTCGGCGGCCGTCGGGGCGACTGGTCGCTGGACGACCGCTTCCACGGCGGCGGTTACGCCCGCACCACCCCGGAGCTGGACGCCTTCGCCGACGACTTCGCCGCCCGCCACGGACTGCCACCGGAACGGCTGTACGTGGCCAAGGCGTTGTACGGCCTGACGACACTTGCCGAGGAAGGGGCGTTCGCACCGGGTACGACGATCGCCGCCGTCATCACGGGCGGACCCGATCCGGAGCCGGAGCCCGAGCCCGATCCGGAGGCCGAGCCGGGCCAGGGGTAGGAGCCGACGGCGGAGGCGGGTGACGCTCGGCCTTGCCCGCGCCGTCGCACGCCCGGTGGGTCTTGGACGCCCGGCGGGTCCGGGACGGCCGGTGGATCCGGGGCAGCCGGTAGATCGGGGACAGCTGCTGGATCGGGAGCGGCCGGTGAGTCGGAGACGGCCGGTGGATCCCGGACGCCCGGTGGAACCGGGCCGTCGTCCGTACGGTACGCCGTTCATTCCGTCGCCTCCTCCCGGTACGCCGCGGCCTCCTCCAGGTCCAGCCGCCGCAACAGCGTCCGCAGCATCTCGTCGTCGATCCGCCGCGCGTCCCGCAGGGACACGAAGACCTCGCGCTCGGCCTCGATGACCTCCCTGGTCAGCCGGCGGTAGGTGTCGTCCGCCGACTCCCCGGTGGTCTCGTGCACGGCGCCGAGCCGCTCCCACACCGCGTTGCGGCGGCGCTCCAGCACGGCGCGCAGCCGGTCGGCGAGCGGCTGGGGCAAGGCGTTGCGGTCGTCGGCGAGGAGCTCGTCGAGCCGGCGCTCCGCGGCGGCGGACGCCTCGCTCTGGGCCTGCGCCTCGGCGAGGGTGGCCGAGCGCGGATCGCGGCCCGGCAGCCGCAGCGCCCGGATCAGCGGAGGCAGGGTGAGGCCCTGCACCACGAGCGTGCCGATCACCGTGGTGAAGGTGAGGAACAGCACCAGGTCGCGCGCCGGAAAGGCGCTCCCGTCATGGGTGGTGACGGGAATCGAGAAGGCGATGGCCAGCGAGACGACCCCGCGCATCCCCGCCCAGCCCACGACGAAGGTGCCGCGGGCGGTGGTCTCCCGCTCCCGTTCGCGGATCCGCGCGGACAGCAGCCGCGGCAGGAACGTGGCCGGGTAGACCCAGAGGAAGCGGGCGACGACCACGGCGAGGAAGACGGCCAGGGCGTACCAGGCCGCCTCGCCAGACCCGTACTCCCCCACTCCGCCGATCACCAGTCGGAGTTGAAGACCGATCAGGGCGAAGACGGCGGACTCCAGGACGAAGGCGACCATCTTCCACACGGCCGCTTCCTGGAGCCGGGTGGCGAAGTCCACCTGCCAGGAGCGGTGTCCGAGGTAGAGGCCGACCACCACGACCGCGAGCACACCGGACGCCTCCACCTGCTCGGCGGCGGTGTAGGCGACGAAGGGGATGAGGAGGGAGAGGGTGTTCTGCAGCAGCGGATCCCGCAGCCGCTTCCGCAGCCAGTGCAGCGGCACCATGAGAACCAGGCCGACCCCGACACCGCCCAGCGCCGCCACCGCGAACTCCCGTATGCCGCCCGCCCAGGTGGCGCCCTCGCCGACCGCGGCGGCCAGCGCCACCTTGTACGCGGTGATGGCGGTGGCGTCGTTCACCAGGGACTCGCCTTGGAGGATCGTGGTGATGCGCGAGGGCAGCCCCAGCCGGCGGGCGATGGCGGTCGCGGCGACCGCGTCGGGCGGGGCCACGACGGCGCCGAGGACCAGCGCCGCCGTCAACGGCAGGCCGGGCACCACCAGAAAGGCGGTACAGCCGACGGCGAGCGCGGCGAAGAGCACATAGCCGACCGAGAGCAGCGCCACCGGGCGGGCGTTGGCGCGCAGGTCGAGGTACGAGCTGTCGAGCGCGGCGGTGTGCAGCAGCGGTGGCAGTACCAGCGGCAGCACGATGTCCGGGTCGAGGGTGTAGTCCGGCACGCCCGGCAGATACGACGCGGCGAGCCCCGCCGCGACCAGCAGCAGGGGTGCGGACACGGGTGTCCTGCGGGCGGCGCCCGCGACGGCGGCGCTCCCGGCCACCAGTACCAGCAGTGGCATCACGTCCATCGGTGCCCACCCATGTCCATCCCGTCCTCACCTTCTAATCTGGCCATCATGATCGAGTGCCCGCACTGCGCCGAGCTGCCGCGCCCCGAGCCCGCCCCGCTGAGCGAGACCTGCACCGAGTGCGCGGCGGCCGGCAGCCACCCCGTCCAGCTCCGGTTGTGCCTGGTGTGCGGGCACGTCGGATGCTGCGACTCGTCGCCGCACCGGCATGCCACCGCCCACTACGAGGAGACCGGCCACGCGGTGATGCGCAGCTTCGAGCCGGGCGAGTCCTGGCGCTGGTGCTACGTCGACCGGCGCCTGCTGACCTGATCCTCCCCGGCGGCCATTCGAACGTCCCCCTGATCCGACCCCGAAGCGTCCCTGACTTTCCGCCCCGGAGCCGGGTCGGCGCCCGGGGCGCTGTCGGTGCCGCCCGCTAGCATGCAGGCATGATCCGATCCGCGACGCCCGCCGACGTTCCCGTCCTCCACGCGATGATTCGTGAACTCGCGGCGTACGAAAGGGCGCTGGGCTCCGCGCGGGCGACCGAGGAGCAGCTGCGCGAGGCGCTTTTCGGAGCGCACCCCGCGGTCTTCGCCTTGATAGCGGAGAGTGACGGCACTGAAGCGGGGGTTACGGAGGGCAGCGCGGCCCCGGCGGGCGAACCGGTGGGTTTCGCGCTGTGGTTCCGCAACTTCTCCACCTGGACGGGCACGCACGGTGTTTACCTGGAGGACCTCTACGTGCGGCCCACGGCGCGGGGCGCGGGATACGGCCGGGCGTTGCTCGCCGAACTGGCCCGCGTCTGCGTGGAGCGCGGCTACCAGCGTTTCGAATGGTCAGTACTGGACTGGAACGAACCGTCGATCCGCTTCTACGCGTCGCTCGGCGCGGAGCCCATGGACGAATGGACGGTGCACCGGATATCGGGCGAACCGCTCCACGCCCTTGCGGCACTCGCGCAGAGTGACGAAAATCCCAACAGGGCGACTCCTCTTTCGATTTGAGACCGCAAGCCCCTAGCCACTTTCCGTGCTCATGGGTTTACCATGAGTGACAGTCGTGGGCCTGCGGCGCGGACCTCCAGATCGCGATAGCGTCGCAGCCGGAAATGTGCCGCGGCGGCCTTGTGCCATCCTCTCCCGGAGGGTGCACGGCCGACGCCCGTCAAAGCTCAAGAAGCTTGTGTCACCTTGGAGGTGAGGGTGTCCCCCATCGCAGGCGAGTCCGGGGCGACCCAGGACTTCGTGGAAGTCCGGCTGCCCGCTGCGGGTGCCTACTTGTCGGTCCTGCGGACGGCGACAGCCGGTCTCGCGGCCCGACTGGACTTCACCCTCGACGAAATCGAGGATCTGCGCATCGCCGTGGACGAGGCGTGCGCGATCCTCCTGCAACAGGCCGTGCCCGGATCCGTACTGAGCTGCGTCTTCCGCCTCGTCGGCGACGCGCTCCGGGTGACGGTCTCGGCACCCACGACGGACGGCCGCGCGCCCGAGCGCGACACCTTCGCCTGGACGGTGCTCTCCGCCCTGGCCGGCGAGGTGGACTCCACCGTCGCGGACGACCGCACGGTCAGCATCAGCCTGCACAAGAAGCGCGGCGCCGGCCCCGGGCAGCCGTGACGGAAGAGGGGGCTCCGTGAGTACTGCATCGTCGCGGGAAGTACGCACCCCGGCCATCCCGCATCAGTCCGCCCGGCACCATCCGGGGAACGCGGCGGCTCTGGAGCCGGACGAGGCGAGTGACCGACCGGAGCGGGCGGACCACATGGATCAGCAGGACCAGCAGCGGCGGTTGCTCTCCCAGCCGCAGGATCGCAGTGGAGCGCGCGCCCTGTTCACCCGGTTGCGGTCGCTTCCCGACGGCTCCCCGGAGCGGGCGGAGCTGCGCAATCACCTGGTGCGGATGCATCTGCCGCTGGTGGAGCATCTGGCGCGGCGGTTCCGCAACCGCGGCGAGCCGCTCGACGACCTGACCCAGGTCGCCACCATCGGCCTGATCAAGTCCGTGGACCGCTTCGATCCTGACCGGGGTGTGGAGTTCTCCACCTACGCCACTCCCACGGTCGTCGGCGAGATCAAGCGGCACTTCCGGGACAAGGGATGGGCGGTCCGGGTGCCGCGCCGGCTCCAGGAGCTGCGGCTGTCGCTGACCACCGCCACCGCGGAGCTCTCCCAGCGGCACGGCCGCGCGCCCACGGTCCATGAGCTGGCCGAACACCTCGGCATCTCGGAGGAGGAGGTGCTGGAGGGCCTGGAGTCGGCCAACGCGTACAGCACGCTCTCCCTCGACGTGCCGGACACGGACGACGAGTCGCCCGCCGTGGCCGACACCCTCGGCGCGGAGGACGAGGCCCTGGAGGGCGTCGAGTACCGCGAGTCCCTCAAGCCCCTGCTGGAGGACCTGCCACCGCGCGAGAAGAAGATCCTTCTGCTGCGGTTCTTCGGCAACATGACACAGTCGCAGATCGCCCAGGAGGTCGGCATCTCCCAGATGCACGTCTCGCGACTGCTCGCCCGCACCCTCGCCCAGCTCCGCGAGCGACTGCTCGTCGAGGAGTAGCCGCCTCGTCGGGAAGCGGCCGTCACGGGAGGACGTCGGGGAGATCGAGCCCGACGTCCGGGGGCGCCGCGGCCCGCTCGGGACCGGCGGCTCAGGACTCCCGTGGGCCGATGCCCAGCGCCTCGGTGGCCGTCGGGTTCACCAGCAGCCCCAGGGTGAGCACGGCGGCGAGCGCCAGCACCACGCCCGCGGCGACCAGACCGCCACCCCCGTTGATCAGCGACCAGGCGACGGGGAACGCCACGAGCTGGGTGATGAGCGCGGGCCCCCGGCTCCAGCGGCGGCGCAGCAGCAGGCCGCGGGCCGCCGCCAGCGGCAGCAGGGCCAGGGCGACCATGGTCGCTCCGCCCGTCACCGCCTGCCGTGGGCTGTCCGGCTTCCCCAGCAGCCCCATGACCAGGATGTACAGTCCGCCGATCAGCAGGGCCAGCCCCTCCAGGCCGGCCAGCGCGGCGGCGGCCGTCAACCGGGCAGGCCGCGGACCGGCCGGCTCCGGGACGTCGGGTGCCTTGCTTCCGTCGCGCTCGGGGGCTGCGCTCTTTCGGGCGGCCTCGGCGCTCTTACGGGCGGACTTCGACGCGGACTGCTTGCTGCTCACCCCAGCAGGGTAGCCCCGCCCCGTCCCGACCGGTCGCCCCCGGGCGATCCCGCGACGCGGAAGGCCGGGACGGCGAGACCTGAGGTGGGTCGTGTACCGACAGGTAGGTAGGCTGGCGCGCATGCGTGCGCTTCTCGTGGTCAACCCGTCGGCCACCACCACCAGTGCCCGTACGCGCGATGTCCTGGTGCACGCGCTCGCCAGCGACCTCAAGCTCGAGGTCGCCACCACCGAGTACCGGGGGCACGCGCGAGACCTGGCGCGGGCGGCCGCGGAGAGCGGCAACACCGAGCTGGTGGTCGCCCTGGGCGGGGACGGAACGGTCAACGAGGTCGTCAACGGTCTGCTGCACCACGGCCCCGACCCCGAGCGCCTGCCGCGTCTGGCGGTGGTGCCCGGCGGCTCGACCAATGTGTTCGCCCGCGCGCTGGGGCTGCCGAACGATCCCGTCGAGGCCGCGGGTGCCCTGCTGGAGGCGCTGCGCGACGGTGACGAGCGGATCATCGGCCTGGGGCACGCGGCCGGCACCCCGGGCAGCGAGGACGAAGGAGCCCCCGGCCGCTGGTTCACCTTCTGCGCCGGGCTCGGCTTCGACGCCGGTGTCGTCGGCCGGGTGGAGCAGCAGCGGGAGCGCGGCAAACGTTCGACGCATTCCCTGTACGTGCGACAGTTCATGCGTCAGTTTGTCGGCGAGCCCAACCGCCGACACGGGACGATCACCCTCGAACGACCTGGCGAGGAGCCACTCGCGAATCTCGTCATGTCGATAATCTGCAACACGTCGCCGTGGACGTACTTCGGCAACCGGCCGATCTACGCACTGCCCCGCGCGTCCTTCGACACCGGCCTTGACGTGCTGGGACTCACCAGGCTCTCGACCCTCACGGCCGGCCGCCACATCACCCGGCTGCTGACGTCGACACCGGAGCGCGGACCCGAGGGTAGACACGCTGTGTCACTCCATGACCAGAGTTCCTTCACCTTGCATTCGCAGGCCCCACTCCCGTTTCAGATGGACGGTGACCACCTCGGATTGCGTACGAGCGTGACGTTCACAGGCGTTCGCCGTGCACTGCGTGTGATTGTGTGAGTGTGAGGGCCTAAAGTCCTTCCACTCGAACGTTTAGCCTGGGTTCCACCCCCTGGAAGTACGGCTGTGACCTAGCTGACACCGAGGAATCAAAAAAAACTTTCCAGAAGGGGTTGTGTCCGCCGCCGAGGTTTGCGAGTCTCTTCATGGCGAACGGGACAGCCGCTCATCTCGGCCTTCCCGGATTGCCCGAACCCCCTCTCTCTTTCCTGGACCGCAGCCAGTCTCGACTGGGTAACGGCCCTTCCCTTGCGGGGGGATTCGTGAAAGCGTTCACATTCACAAGCCACGTAGCCGCAATAACGAGGAGATGGAGCAGCCATGGACTGGCGTCACAACGCCGTTTGCCGCGAGGAAGACCCCGAGCTGTTCTTCCCCATCGGCAACACCGGTCCTGCGCTGCTGCAGATCGAGGAAGCCAAGGCCGTCTGCCGCCGCTGCCCCGTGATGGAGCAGTGCCTGCAGTGGGCGCTCGAGTCCGGCCAGGACTCCGGCGTCTGGGGTGGCCTCAGCGAGGACGAGCGCCGCGCGATGAAGCGCCGCGCCGCCCGCAACCGGGCTCGCAACGCGACCGCCTGACGACGCCCCCTCGGCCCCCGAGCCGCAGCGCGCAGTGCCCCTGACGTATCGGGGGCGCCCACCAGCACCGCACAGTGAAGCTTTGAGCCCCGGACCGGCCACGGTCCGGGGCTCAGTGCTGTGCCCGGCGCGACGCGGCCCGATGCCGCGCCGCCGCTGAGCGAAACCGGTCTGGTCAGGGCTTTTCCGGCCGGACGGGGAGGTCGAGGACGACTCGGGTACCTCGCTCGGAGGCGGGCACCATGTCGAACCTGCCGCCGAGTTCGCCCTCGACCAAGGTGCGGACGATCTGCAGGCCGAGGTTCCCGGCCTGGTGCGGGTCGAATCCCTCGGGCAGCCCGCGCCCGTCGTCCTGGACCGAGATCAGCAGCCGGGCGTCGGCCCGGGTGCCCCCGCGCACCGCCGTCACCTCGACCGTCCCCTGCTCCCCCGGGCCGAACCCGTGCTCCAGCGCGTTCTGCAGCAGCTCGGTCAGAACCATGGAGAGCGGAGTCGCGACCTCGGCGTCGAGCACTCCGAACCGCCCGGTCCTGCGGGTGTGGACACGTCCCGGCGAGATCTCGGCGACCATGGCGAGCACCCGGTCGGCGATCTCGTCGAATTCCACCCGTTCGTCGAGGTTCTGGGAGAGCGTCTCGTGGACGATCGCGATCGAGCCGACCCGGCGGACGGCCTCCTCCAGGGCCTCGCGCCCCTCCGCCGAGCCGATGCGGCGGGCCTGCAGCCGCAGCAGGGCGGCGACGGTCTGGAGGTTGTTCTTCACCCGGTGGTGGATCTCCCGGATGGTGGCGTCCTTGGTGATCAACTCACGCTCGCGGCGACGCAGTTCGGTGACGTCGCGGAGCAGGACGAGCGAACCGATGTGCGTGCCCTTGGGTTTGAGCGGGATGACCCGCAGCTGGATGACACCGCCGTTGGCCTCGACCTCGAACTCGCGCGGCGCCCAGCCGCTGGCGAGCTTCGCCAGGCCCTCGTCCACCGGGCCGCGCGACGGTGCCAACTGAGCGGTGGTCTCGCCCAGATGGTGTCCGACGAGGTCGGCGGCGAGGCCGAGTCGGTGGTAGGCGGAGAGCGCGTTCGGACTCGCGTACTGGACGACGCCGTCCGCGTCCAGCCGGACCAGGCCGTCGCCGGCGCGCGGCGAGGCGTCCATGTCGACTTGTTGCCCAGGGAAGGGGAACGTTCCGGCGGCGATCATCTGGGCGAGGTCGGAGGCGCTCTGCAGATAGGTGAGCTCCAGCCGGCTCGGCGTCCGCACGGTGAGCAGGTTGGTGTTCCGGGCGATGACACCGAGGACGCGCCCTTCGCGGCGGACCGGGATGGACTCCACCCGGACCGGCACCTCTTCGCGCCACTCGGGATCGCCCTCGCGCACGATCCGCCCCTCGTCGAGCGCCGCGTCGAGCATGGGCCGGCGCCCGCGCGGGACGAGGTGGCCGACCATGTCGTCCTGGTACGAGGTGGGGCCGGTATTGGGGCGCATCTGGGCGACCGAGACATACCGGGTGCCGTCGAGTGTGGGAATCCACAGCACGAGGTCGGCGAAGGAGAGGTCGGAGAGCAACTGCCACTCCGAGACCAGCAGGTGGAGCCATTCGAGGTCGGAGCCGTCGAGAGCGGTGTGCTGGCGTACGAGATCGTTCATGGAGGGCACGGCTGTGAGCCTAATTCCTTTTTGCGGCTCGGTGGAGCGGGCGGCGCGGGCGCGGGCGCGCAGTGTGCCGACGGAGCCGCCCGCACGGCGCGACACCGGTCATTCGCCGCCGGGACACGCGGAGTTCGGCGCGCGGGCATGGACAGGGCGAATGGTCTAGTCCACAATGAACGGGTAAAGCCCCGCCCTCCCCGCACAGGAGGGCGGCACGAGGCCCGGCGCTCTCTGCCCTGACCGCGCCACGGCCTCCGGTCGGCCGCTCCGGACGCGGGGCTCGCACACCCCGCGGTGTCCGGTCCGGCCGATATCAGCTCCGGGCTGCGGTGCCGGCGGGGTCGAGGGTCCCCGTCAGGCGCCGCGGCCCGTGGCGCAGCCGCGTCGCCGCCCTCTCCCGAGGCGTCCGTCTTATCCCGAGGCGTCCGCCTTCTCCCGGAGCGTCCACCCGGACGCGCCTCACCCCGTCAGCGGTCGCCCGGACCGCCGTCCGGCCAGGCACGGAGGGCCAACTCCGCCACCGCCTCGAGCTCCTCACGGCTCGCGCCGTCGCGCGCCTGCTGCGACATGCCCTGGATGACGACGGCCGTGAAGCGAGCGAGGGCGCGCGGGTCGGTGTCTTCGGGCAGCTCCCCGACGGCCTTGTCGGCCTCGATGGCCTGCTCCATGGCGTGGACGTTCGCCTCCCGCTGCTCACGCAGGGACGCGACCACATCCGCCGACGCCTCCGTCGCGTTGACGGCGGCCGTGATGATCAGGCAGCCGGGCGGGCGACCGGGGGCGGTGTACTCGGCGGCGGCCTCGCGCAGCATCCGCGCGACCCCCCGGCGCGCGGTCGGCTCCTCGTCGAGAGCGCGGCCGAGGAACGCGCCGTACGTGTGGCCGTACTCCTCGACGGCCGCGCTGAACAGGGCCTTCTTGTCACCGAACGCGGCGTAGAGGCTGGGGGCGCCGATGCCCATGCTGCGCGTGAGGTCCGCGATGGAGGTGGCCTCGTAGCCATGCTCCCAGAAGGCCATGATCGCCTGCTCCAGGGCCGTGGCCCGGTCGAAGGACCGGGGACGGCCGCGCTGTTTCGTCGCCATGCCGAAATTTTATAGCGCTCACTCAAGAATCCCTGCTACCTTATTTCTGTAACGATCCCTAGGGAAAGAGGGGGGGGCGGCTCCCATGGGCGCGCTCACGGGCAGGACGGCACTGGTGACGGGCGGCAGCCGGGGCATCGGCAGGGCGATCTCCGAACGACTGGCACGGGACGGCGCGCGGGTGGCCGTGCACTACGGGCGGGACGAGCGGGCGGCCGCGGAGACGGTCGCGGCGATCACGGCCGCGGGCGGTTCCGCCTTCACGGTGCGGGCACGATTGGGTGTACCGGGCGACGCCGAGGAACTGTGGGCGGCGTACGACGAGCAGGCGGACGGGGTGGACGTCCTGGTCAACAACGCCGGGACGGACGGGGCGCGCAAGCCGATCGGCGAGACGACGCCGGAGGAGTTCGACGACGTCTTCGCGCTCAACACCAAGGCCCCCTTCTTCATCACCAAGCTCGGGCTGGAGCGGATGCGGGACGGCGGCCGGGTCGTGAACGTGTCGACGGGGCTGTCCCGACGGGCGGGCATGACGGAGCTCATCGCGTACGCGATGACCAAGGGCGCCCTCGACGTGTTCACCATGACGCTCGCCAAGGAGGTGGGCGCGCGCGGCATCACGGTCAACGCCGTGGCTCCCGGCGTGATCGACACGGACATGAACGCCGGCTGGCTGCGAGGCGAGGAGAACAAGGCGGCCTGGGAGGCCATGGCCGACCTCTCGCCCTTCCGGCGGATCGGGGAGCCGCGGGACATAGCCGATGTGGTGGGCTTTCTGGCCTCACCCGAGGGGCGGTGGGTAACAGGGCAGTGGATCGACGCGACGGGAGGCTCTCTGCTGTGACGCGCGGGTGACCTTCTCCCTGGGCCGGGCTCTGTTAGATTGGTCTATACCACCCCAATCCCAAGATCGGCAGGCCCAGCGTGGAAGTTGTCATCGTCCCGGACGCCAAGGCAGGCGGCGCTCTCATCGCGGAGGCCATCGCCGCCCTGCTGAGCCGCAAGCCCGACGCTCTGCTCGGCGTTGCCACCGGCTCGACGCCGCTGCCCATCTATGACGCCCTGGCGGACATGGTCCGCTCCGGTTCCCTGGACGCCTCGCGCGCCCGCATCTGCCAGTTGGACGAGTACGTCGGCCTGCCCGCCGACCACCCGGAGTCGTACCGGTCGACGGTGCTGCGCCAGGTGGTGGAGCCGCTCGGGCTGACCGAGTCCTCGTTCATGGGCCCGGACGGCACCGCCGAGGACGTCCAGGGAGCGTGCGACGCGTACGACCGCGCGCTGTCCGAGGCGGGCGGTGTGGACCTCCAGTTGCTCGGCATCGGCACCGACGGGCACATCGGGTTCAACGAGCCGTGCTCGTCCCTCGCCTCCCGCACCCGGATCAAGACGCTGACCGAGCAGACCCGGCAGGACAACGCCCGGTTCTTCGACAGCATCGACGAGGTCCCCCACCACGTCATCACCCAGGGCATCGGCACCATCCTGGAGGCGCGGCACCTGGTGCTGTTGGCCACCGGGGAGGGCAAGGCGGAGGCGGTGGCCCAGACCGTGGAAGGCCCGGTCTCCGCGCTGGTGCCGGCGTCCGCCCTCCAGCTGCACCCGCACGCGACCGTGGTCGTCGACGAGGCGGCGGCCTCGCGGCTCCGGCTCGCCGACTACTTCCGCGCCACGTACGCTGCGAAGCCGAGCTGGCAGGGGCTGTAAGGCCGGCACCCGAGCTGGCAGGGGCTGTAAGGCCGGCACCGGGCGGCCGGGAACCGCGACGGACTCCGGCCGGCCGGCGGGCCCGGTCGGGCCGGGTGGGTCCGACCAGGCCGGGTGGATCCAACCAGGCCGGGTGGATCCGGCCGGGCCGGAGGAGGCCCTGCCGGTCCGGGGGCCTGCCCCAACCGGCGGGCGCACGGCTTCGACGGGGACCGCCCTGGCCCCGCAGGACGTACGGCGGATCACCCCCGCCCGGGCGAACCGAACGTGGTGCGGTGGCCATCGCGGACCGGTCGACGACCGGGCCGGGCCGGGTCGGCGACTCGGCCCGGCCCGTCTCAGCCGGCGATGCGGCCCGCGATGGCCTCGGCGGCGGCCGTGCCGCATACGCGGGCCGCGCCATGGGTGGCGATGTGCAGGGCGCCGGTGGGCGGGGCCTGAGGCAGGCCCATCTCGACCACGACGGTGTCGGGCCGGGCGGCGACCAGGGCAGCCAGGGCGGTGGCCATCCACGGGTGGCGGTGGACGTCCCGTACCACCGCGACGACCGGTCGCCCGTCGGCGTCCCGCAGCACGGCATCGGCATCCGCGGTGGCCGGACCGTAGTTGCCGGTCGACGTGCCCGGGAGCAGGCGGGCCAGGTCGGCGGCGATCCCCCAGGGGGTCTCGTCGCCCACGGCGAAGTTGGCCGACGGGGTGTACGCGGCCACGTGGACCGGACCCTCCCGAGCGGGGCCGTCGGCCCCACCGCCGGACGCGCCGCGGCCGGTCGGAGCCGTGACGCGCAGGGCTCGGCGGGCGGCGGTGAGGCCGATGTCGGGGGTGGGCGCGCTCCCCTCCCGCGCGCCCTCCCCCGCCTTCGAGGCCCAGCGGGCGAGCGCGCGGACGCGGGTGGCGGCGTCGGAGAGCCGTTCCTCGGGGAGTTCGCCCGAGCGGACGGCGTCGACGATGGCGTCGCGCAGCCGCAGGACGGTGCCCTCGTCGGAATGCCCGCCGCCGACGCAGATGGCGTCGCAGCCCGCGGCCAGGGCCAGGACGCCGCCGCGTTCGATGCCCCAGGCGGCGGAGATGGCCCGCATCTCGATGCCGTCGGTGACGATCAGGCCGTCGAAGCCGAGGCCGCCCCGCTCGACGGGGGCCCGGAGCAGGCCGTGCAGGACGTCGGGGCTGAGGGTGGCCGGCAGCCGGGGGTCGAGGGCGGGCAGCAGGATGTGCGCGCTCATCACGGCCTTGGTGCCGGCCGCGACGGCCGCGTGGAAGGGCGGCAGGTCCCGCGCCCGGAGCGTCGGCAGGTCGACGCCCACCCGGGGCATGTCGTCGTGGGAGTCGACGGAGGTGTCGCCGTGGCCGGGGAAGTGCTTGGTGCAGGCGGCCACGCCCGCCGCCTGGAGGCCCTCGACGTAGGCGGCGGTGTGCCGGGCGACGAGTTCCGGGTCGGCGCCGAAGGACCGTACGCCGATGACGGGGTTGTCGGGGTCGGAGTTGACGTCGGCGGAGGGCGCCCAGTTGAGGTTGATCCCGCACTCGGCGAGCCGGCGGCCCAGTTCGCGGGCGACGGACCGGGTCAGGTCCGGGTCGTCGACCGCGCCGAGCGCGAGGTTGCCGGGGAAGGAGGAGCCGGTGCGGACCTCCAGCCGGGTGACGTCGCCGCCCTCCTCGTCGATCGCGACGAGCACGTCGTCCCGCTCGGCGCGCAGCCGGGCGGTGAGGGCGGCGAGTTGTTCCGGCGTGGCGACGTTGCGGCCGAACAGCCCGACGGCGGCGAGTCCTTCGCCGAGCCGGCGCAGCACCCAGTCGGGCGGGGTGGTCCCGGTGAAGCCGGGCTGGAGAACGGTGAGCGCGTCTCGGGTCAGCGTGTCCATGAGTGCAGTGCTAGCCCTTCACCGCGCCGGAGGTCAGTCCTCCGACGGCCCTGCGCTGCAGGAAGACGAACAGGATGAGGATGGGGACGGCGAAGAGGGAGGAGGCGGCCATGGTGGCACCCCAGTCGTCGCCGAAGGTGGTCCGGAAACCGGTGAGCCAGAGCGGCAGCGTCTGCGCGGAGGGGTCCTTGCTCAGGATGAGCACGTAGGGGAACTCGTTCCACACGGTGATGAAGCCGAAGAGGGAGGTGGCCATCAGGCCGGGTGCCAGCAGCGGGAAGATCACCCGGCGGAACGCCTGGGCGCGGGTGCAGCCGTCGACCATGGCGGACTCCTCCAGTTCCTTCGGCACAGCGGCGACGTAGCCGCGGAGCGTCAGGATGGTGAAGGGCAGCACCATCAGGGTGTAGATGCCGATGAGCGGCAGCAGGCTGTTCAGCATGTCGGCGTCGCGCACGATCATGTAGTACGCGATGACCATGACCTCCCAGGGCGCCATCTGGGCCATCATCATCACCAGGATGAAGCTCCGCCGGCCCCGGAAGCGCATCCGGGCGATGGCGAAGGAGGCCAGCAGCGCGATCACCAGCGACAGCAGGACGGCGACGCCCGTGGTGATGAAGGAGTTGGCCACGAAGGTCCAGAAGCCCTCGGCGTCCACGGCCTTCTCGAAGTGTTCGAGGGTCGGGCTGGTGGGGAACCAGACCGGGGTGTCGCCGACGATGTCCTTGTTGGCCTTGAAGGCCGTGGCGAACATCCAGTAGACGGGGAAGACGAAGCCGAGGAACAGGACGACCGCCGTCGCCCCCGGCCAGACCCGGCCGATCAAAGAGCGCTTCACAGCTCGTCCTCCTCTTGCTTGAGCACCAGGCGCAGGTAGTAGGCGGTCAGGGCGAGCAGGATGGCGATGGTCAGGATGGAGATCGCGGCGCCCATGCCGAAGTGCTGGTTGTTCATGCCCTCGACGAAGGCGTACACCGGCAGGGTCTCGGTGAGGCGGTCCGGGCCGCCCTCGTTGATGACGAAGACCTGGGTGAACGCCTTGAAGATCCAGATGACTTCGAGGAAGGTCGTGGCGTAGAAGAACGGCTTGAGGAAGGGGAAGGTCACCGAGGTGAACCGCTTCCACACGCCGGCGCCGTCGAGCGCGGCGGCCTCGTAGAGCTCCTTGGGGATCGTGGTCGTCGCCGCGTAGAGGTTGATCGCGACGAACGGGACGGACTGCCACACCAGCAGCACGGTGATCACGAAGAAGGTGGAGAACTGCCCGCTGGTCCAGTTGTAGTCGGCCATGGAGTGCCAGCCGAGCCGGTCCAGCATGTAGTTGACGACGCCGAAGCGCTGGGCGAACAGCCACTGGAAAACCGTGGTGGCCGCGACCACGGGCATGGCCCAGGCCAGCACCAGGCCCAGGGAGAGCAGCAGCCGGGTCCGCTTGCCGAGCCGCGCCAGCAGCAGGCCGATCAGGCAGCCGACGACCATGACCAGGGTGACGTTGACCGCGGTGAAGACGACGGACCGGAGGGTGACGCGCCAGAACTCCTCGCTCCCCAGCGAGTCCGCGTAGTTGTCGAAGCCGATCCACTCGGTGGTGCGCCGGATGAGCTGCCGCCGGTTGAGGTTCTGGAACGACAGCAGGCCGTTCTTGACCATGATCCAGCCGAGCAGGAGCACCGTGAAGACGGCCGCGGGCAGGATCAGCAGGTACGGGACCGTCCTGCCGGCCCGCTTGGGCGTCCCGGGAGCCGGCGGCGCGCCGCCCTTGCCGGTCCGGGAGGCGGGCCGGGCCGCCGCCTCTTCGGTCTGCGCTGACATCGTCGTCCGCCTTCTCCCCTGTACAACGGTGGTGCGTGGTGCCGGGCGGGCGGGTCACTGCTTCTGGCTGAGGCGCTTGTTCATCTCGCCCTCGACCTGCTTGGCCGCGTCCTCGGGCGACTTGCCGTTGAGCACGGCGGTCATGTATGCCTTGATCGGGTTGGGGGCGTTCTCGACGGCCGCCCACTCGGCGATCAGCGGGGTGGTGCCGCCGCCCTTGGCCGCCGGGGCCGCGGCCTCACCGGCCGGGTTGCCCTTCACCTGGGGGAGCAGCGACTCCTTGTTGGGGATCGAGCCGACCTCGTGGGCGAGCGCGCCCTCGTTCTTGTCGGACAGCGCGATCTTCAGGAACTCCTCGGCGAGGTCCTTCTTCTTGCTCCGCTCGGCGATCGCGAGGTTGGAGCCGCCGAGGAAGACGCCCTCGGGCTTGTCGGCGGTCTCACCGGGGATGGTGAAGTAGCCGAGGTCCTTCTCGATCGCCGGGTTGGCCTTGACCGCGGTCTTGGCCTCCCAGCCCATGCCGATGAAGGCGCCGGTCTTGCCCTTGGCGAAGACGTCGGCCTGCTGCGGGGTGGCCTCGTCCTTGTCCTTCGGCGCCTTGCTGAACGCCTGGTACTGCTTGTAGACCTCCATCGCCTTGCCGACCTTGGGGTCGGCGAGGTTGGAGACGTACTTGTTGCCGTCCTTCTTCACCAGGTCGGCGCCGGCGCCGATGGTCAGGCCGTCGAAGAAGTACCAGTTCTGGCCGGGCAGGTAGAGGGGCTCGGCGTCGCCCTTCTTCTGGATGGCCTCGAACGCCTTGAAGAGATCGGCGCGGGTCTTGGGGATGTCCTTGACGCCGGCGTCGGCCCAGACCTTCTTGTTGTAGATGACGACGCGGTTGGCGGCCCACCACGGCGCCGCGTACTGCGTCCCCTCGAACACGGACGGCTTGTTGAGGGATTCGGTCCAGTCCTTGCCGATCTCCTTCTTCAGGTCGGAGAGGTCGGCGAGGCCGCCGGTCGCGGCGTAGGAGGGCGTCTGGGTGTTGCCGATCTCGAAGACGTCGGGCGGCGTGGACTCGGAGAGCGCGGTGGTGAGCTTCTGCTGGATGTTGTCCCACTTCTGGATCTGGACATCCAGCTTGGCGCCGGTCTTCTGCTCGAACTCGGACTTCACGGCCTCGGTCCACTTGGGCGGATTCGAGCCGTCCATGAACCAGACGGTGAGGGTCTTGCCCTTGGAGTCCCCGGATCCGGAACCGGAGTCCTTGTCGCCGCCGTCGGACCCACAAGCAGCCACACTCACCAACAAGGCCGCGACACCCGTCGCCGCTATGAGCCCACGCTTCACAGCACTCTCCTCAGGACCGAAAAGTGGTCTTTAATGGTTTAGACCAGTGCCCGCAGCTTGGCCTAGACCTTTTGGGGTGTCAAGGGTGTATAAGAGTCGCTGTCGGCTCCGTTACCGGACCGACACCTGAGGGCCGACCTGGGCGTCTCCGGTCCCCTCGGGCACTGCCCGTGCCACCATGTGACCGCGATAGACGGAGGAGCCGGTGACGGCAGCAGGATCGGAGTCGGGAAGGCACGCCATGGCAACCGAGGGCGGGACAGCGGAGAACGGCAGCACCGCCGGCGGCGTGCGGACGGCCCGCGTTCCCAAGTACTACCGGCTCAAACGTCATCTGTTGGGAATGACCGAAACCTTGCCCCCCGGCACGCCGGTGCCACCCGAACGCACCCTCGCCGCGGAGTTCGACACCTCGCGCACCACCGTGCGCCAGGCGCTCCAGGAGCTGGTCGTCGAGGGCCGCCTGGAACGCATCCAGGGCAAGGGCACCTTCGTCGCCAAGCCCAAGGTCTCCCAGGCGCTGCAACTCACCTCCTACACGGAGGACATGAAGGCCCAGGGCCTGGAACCCACCTCACAGCTCCTCGACATCGGCTACGTCACAGCGGACGACCGCCTCGCCGGTCTGCTCGACATCACCCCCGGCGGCCGGGTGCTGCGCATCGAACGGCTGCGGCTGGCCAGCGGCGAGCCCATGGCCATCGAGACCACCCACCTCTCCGCGAAGCGCTTCCCCGCGCTGCGCCGCAACCTCGTCAAGTACACCTCGCTGTACACGGCGCTCGCCGAGGTCTACGGCGTGCACCTGGCCGAGGCCGAGGAGACCATCGAGACCTCGCTCGCCACCCCGCGCGAGGCCGGGCTGCTCGGCACCGACGTGGGCCTCCCCATGCTGCTGCTCTCCCGCCACTCGCTGGACGCGGACGGCGCGCCGGTGGAGTGGGTGCGTTCGGTCTACCGCGGGGACCGCTACAAGTTCGTCGCCCGATTGCGGCGGCCCGCGTCGGAATAGGCGCGCGCCGTGGAATCGTCCGGTCTTCCGGGAAGGGCGACGAGGACGATTCCACGGGAACGGTCTTCCACGGGAAACGGCCCCTCATGGTCCATTCCTATTGACGGTCATCTCGGCGGCTCATAGTGTCACCGGCGCCCGACCGCTGCCTCGCGAGAGGACGATCATGGACGACACCGCGGGCGTGCGGAGCCACGACGGAACCGCTCGGCAGGACGGCCGACGGTGTCCCGCGCCCGGCCTGGAACCGGCGCATTCCCCGCGGAAAGTGCTCGCCCACGGCGAGTTGCTGCGCCGGTTCGTCGAAGGGCGGGAAATCCGTCCGGTGCATGTCCGGCTGGACATCACGGGGCCTTCCGCGATTTCCCCGCCGGAAAGCCGCGACGGAACGGACGCCGTCGGACGGGACACGGGGAATTCCCCCTCGGAAAGCGCCCTCCCGACGGCGAAGGCCGCCTCCCTGCTCCGCGGATTCGCGGCTTCCGGCGGCCGGGCGGTGACCTTCCACGGCATCCGGGAAACCACCCGCCACCCCGGATATCCGGCCGTGTGCGACGCGGGGCACGAGGCCGGGCTCCGCCTCGGGCTGGTCACCGACGGCTCCCGGCTCGGCCGCCCGGACACGGCCGAATGCGTGGCCTCCACCCACACCTGGGTGCGCGTCACCCTCCCGGCGGGCACCGAGGCCACCTTCCGCACCGGCGGTCGCGAGGCCGGCCGGACGACGTTGGCGTCGCTCCTCGACGACGTCGGCAACCTGCGCCAGTCCGCCATCGACCCGGACTTCCGCATCGGCTTCCACTATGTGATCACCGAACGCAACCGCGGGGAGATCCTGGCCGCCGCCCACGCGGCCCGGGAGTCGGGTGCCCACTACATACGCTTCGACACCGGCCCGTACGCGTACCGCGCGGGCACCGCACCGGCCCTGCGCCAGGCCGCCCTGCTGGAGGACGACGCGTTCGAGGTCCGGCTGCCGCGGCCCGCCGACGACCCGGACGGCGACACCGGCGAAGCCCGCTTCCGCCGCTGCCACTACAGCCGCTTCACCGTCGCCGTCGACTCCGGCGGACGCCTCTCCCCCTGCCCCCGGGTGAGCCCCGACCCCCGCTACGGCCTCGGCGACGTCGCCACCGACGGCTGGCCGGACGTCCTGGCCGGCGCCGCCCGTACCGCCTGGCAGGCCACGGACCCGCGGACCACCGCACTGTGCGGATCCTGCTCCTACCGGCCGCAGAACGAGCTGCTGGAGCTGCTGCTCGACGGGCGCGTCGCGCTGGATGACGCGCTGGGGGCGTACGCGGCCGAGGTGCCGTCCACGCTGCACGCGGACTTCCTGTAACGCCCGACGCAACCGCCCCCGACCCCTCAGTCGTGGCTCGTGTCGATCACGCAGAAGCGGTTCCCCTCCGGGTCCGCGAGGACGACGAAGTCCGGGTCCTCCGGATAGCGGTCCCACTCGACCCGCTCGGCCCCGAGCCCCACCAGCCGCTCCACCTCCGCCGCCTGCTCGGCCGCGTCGGCGGCGTACAGGTCCAGGTGGACCCGCGGATACCGCTCGGCCGCCGTCTCGCTCCGCATCAGCGCCAGTTGGACGCCGGAGCCCCCGGCGGAGGGCACCAGGACGGTGAAGGACGCGTCGACCGCACCGTCGCGCGGCACGCAGCCGAGCGCCCGGCTCCAGAACCCCGCGGCCCGCTCCATGTCGTCGACGCCCAGGACCAGCGACCCGATGCTCACCATCCGATGATCATTACAGACACCAGGGACCCCGACAAGGACCGTTCCGCACCGCCGCGTTGCCCTCCGGCACCGCGAACCCGGGCTTCTCGCGCATGCCGTTCAGCCTATGCGCGGGGGCGTGTTCGGTCGCGGGCGGGGCGCCCGGGGCGCGCGCCCAGCGCCCCGGCAGGCGGGGAAGTTGATGTTGCCATACCGATATCCGGACAGGGGGTGACGACCGGAGGCTCCCTCACCTAGATTTCGTGCGCATTACGCGAATGATCGCACCGCGAGGGAATCGCGCCGCGACCGTCGCGCCATGCCGCCGACCGCACGGGGACGGAGCCGTCGCATGTCCGAACCACCCGCTTCCGCACCACCCGACGCCGCCGACGGCCGCCGCAAGCCGGTCGTGACCCTCCCGATGGTCGTCGCGGGCGTCTGCCTCGCCCTGCCGTTCGGCGCGATGCTCTGGGTCGACTCCTACGCGCGGCTGAAGCCCGCGTTCATCGGCATCCCGTTCTTCTACTGGTACCAGATGCTCTGGGTGTTCATATCCACGGCGCTGACGACCGTCGCGTACGTGCTCGTGCGCCGGCAGGAACGGGAGCGGAAGCGGGGTGGGCGGGCGTGAAGGACGGCGTCAACGGTGTCGCGCTCACCGTCTTCATCATCTTCTTCCTGGGCGTCACGGTCATGGGCTTCTACGCCGCGCGGTGGCGTCGGGCCGAGAATGCCGACAACCTCGACGAATGGGGGCTGGGCGGGCGCTCGTTCGGCACCTGGATCACCTGGTTCCTGCTCGGCGGCGACCTGTACACGGCGTACACCTTCGTCGCCGTGCCGGCGGCCGTCTACGCGGGCGGCGCGGCCGGGTTCTTCGCCGTGCCGTACACGATCCTCTGCTACCCGCTGGTCTTCACCTTCCTGCCCCGGCTGTGGTCGGTGTCGCACAAGCACGGTTACGTCACCTCGTCCGACTTCGTGCGGGGCCGCTTCGGGTCCCGGGGGCTCTCGCTGGCGCTCGCGCTCACCGGCATCCTCGCCACGATGCCCTACATCGCCCTCCAACTGGTCGGCATCCAGGCCGTGCTGGACGTGATGGGGATCGGCGGCGGCTCCAACTGGTTCATGAAGGACCTACCGCTGCTCATCGCCTTCGGCGTGCTGGCGGCCTACACCTACTCGTCCGGGCTGCGGGCCCCGGCCCTGATCGCGTTCGTCAAGGACGCGCTGATCTACATCGTCATCGCGGTCGCCATCATCTACATCCCCATGCGGCTCGGCGGGTTCGACCACATCTTCGCCAAGGCGGGCGAGGCGTTCTCCGCCAAGAACCCGGACACGGGCAAGCCGCGCGGCGCCCTGGCGACCGGGCCGGACGCGCAGTGGGCGTACGCGACCCTGGCGCTCGGGTCGGCGATGGCGCTGTTCCTCTACCCGCACTCGGTGACGGCGGTGCTCTCCAGCAAGAACCGCAACGTCATCCGCCGCAACACCACCATCCTGCCGCTGTACTCGCTGATGCTGGGGCTGCTGGCGATGCTCGGCTTTATGGCGGTGGCGGCCGGGATCAAGGTGAAGAACGGGCAGCTGGCCATCCCGCAGCTCTTCGAGGACATGTTCCCGGACTGGTTCACCGGCGTCGCCTTCGCGGCGATCGGCATCGGCGCCCTGGTCCCGGCGGCCATCATGTCGATCGCCGCCGCCAACCTCTTCACCCGCAACATCTACAAGGACTTCCTGCGGCCGGACGCCTCGCCCGCGCACGAGGCGAAGGTCTCCAAGCTGGCGTCCCTGCTGGTGAAGGTGGGCGCGCTCGTCTTCGTCCTCACCATGGACAAGACGGTCGCCATCAACTTCCAGCTGCTCGGCGGCATCTGGATCCTCCAGACCGTCCCCGCCCTGGTCGGCGGCCTGTTCACCCGCTGGTTCCACCGCTGGGCGCTGCTGGCGGGCTGGGCGGTCGGCATGGTCTACGGCACCTGGCGCGCCTACGACACCCCGAGTGCCACCCAGGACCACTTCGGTAACACCAACCTCATCCCCTTCATCGGGGAGAAGGGGTACATCGGGCTGACGGCCTTCGCGCTGAATGTGCTCGTGGCGGTCGTGCTGACCTTTGTGTTCAAGGCGCTCGGCACACCGGACGGCGTGGACCAGACCAAGGCGTCCGACTACACGGCGGACGCGGGCGACCCCGGCGTCCAGGTCGAACTGCCGCCGGCGACGGCGGGAGCGCCGGGCGGCCACTGACCCGCCGGCCGGCTACGGCCGCCGGTCCGTACGCCCCCGGCGCGGCCGCGGCCGGCCGGGCCAACTCGCCCAGCGCAGCGTCTCCGCCTCCCCGGGCGGCAGGAGCCCCGCGCCGACGAGCGCGGCGCGGCCGGCCTGTCTGCCGGCGATCAGGTAGCCGAGGTCGCAGGAGTCGACGTCGTGGTAGTGGCCGCCCGTGACCAGGACGGCGGCCGCCACCCCGTCGAGCCCCTCCAGCAGCCCCTCCCGCAGCGCCGGGAGGTGCTCCCGGGGCAGCAGCTCCTCCGGCACGGCGCTGACCAACTCCAGCCCACCGCCCGGGCCGGGCGGCTCGACGTCCGCGACGATGTGCGCGTACGGTCCGCACCCCCCGAGGTTGAGCCGCACGCACACCCGGATCCCCGGCACGGCCCGGGGCAGGGCCGTCACGACAGCAGGCTCGGGCCCGCCTGTGATCGATCTCCCGTTCGCCATCACCGGATCGTACGAGCGTCCGGGGTCGGTCGGGCCCCGACCGGCGGGCCCGGCGGCCGAGACCGCTCCCTACGCTTTCGTGAAGCCCGGACGCCCCCGCCGCCCCCCGTCCGGCGAACGGCGATCGCTTCCGTGAACGGAGGCCCCGAAGCGCCCTCCCGATAGCACATTCCGCGACCGCCTCATGACGGGACGACACAACATGTGGGGGCACGCGCGACCGTCGGCACTAGATGTATGCTCGTCCTCGCTGTCGCCGCAGGGGAATCCGGTGGAAATCCGGAACTGTCCCGCAACGGTGTACGTACGGGTCCAATCCGCCCGTTCCGCAGTCCGAGGACCTGCCGACAGCACGCCATCGCCGGGCCCGCCCGGTACGGCGTCTGAACACGTCCGGGCCTCGCGGGTTGGGCCGGTGGACGCCCGCGCGCACGCTTCGTACGGCTTCCGTACGCCGCCGCCTGCGCGTGCGCGCCCCCCTGCCCTCCCGCCACGGCCCCCAGCCGAGCGAGGGAGAGCCACACGTGACGATCGCGCCCGCGGAACCTGTTTCAGGTCCGGTCTCCGCACCCGAGGCGGACACGACCGGCGGCCCCGGGACCGCGCTCCTGCGCACCCTGACGGAGCTCACCGCCGATCTGCCCGCCACCGACCCCGGCAAGGTCGCCGCCGCCGCGCTGCGCGGCCGGCACCCCGGGTCGGACGAGGCCGAACTGCGCTCGCTGGCCACCGAGGCCGCGGCCGGGCTGATCTCCGAGGAGCCCGAGTACTCGCGGCTCGCCGCACGGCTCCTGACGCTCGCCATCGCCGAGGAGGCGGCCGGGCAGGGCGCGGTCTCCTTCTCCGCGTCCGTCGCCACCGGCCACCGCGAGGGCCTGATCGCCGACGACACCGCCGCGTTCGTGCGCGAGCACGCCGAGCGGCTGGACGCGCTGGTGGACGCCGCCCTCGCCGACGGCGCCGACGACCGCTTCGGCTACTTCGGCCTGCGCACGCTGCACAGCCGCTACCTGCTCCGCCACCCGATCACCCGGAACGTGATCGAGACGCCGCAGCACTTCCTGCTGCGCGTCGCCTGCGGTCTGGCCGAGGACCACAGCGTCCGCGCCCTGGAGGACGTGGCCGAGCTCTACCGCCTCACCAGCACCCTCTCGTACCTCCCGTCCTCCCCCACGCTCTTCAACTCCGGCACGCGCCACCCGCAGATGTCGTCCTGCTACCTGCTGGACTCGCCGCTGGACGAGCTGGACTCCATCTACGACCGGTACCACCAGGTCGCGCGGCTGTCGAAGCACGCGGGCGGCATCGGCCTGTCCTACTCCCGCATCCGCTCCCGCGGTTCGCTGATCCGCGGCACCAACGGGCACTCCAACGGCATCGTGCCGTTCCTGCGGACGCTCGACGCCTCCGTCGCCGCCGTCAACCAGGGCGGCCGGCGCAAGGGCGCGGCCTGCGTCTACCTGGAGACCTGGCACGCGGACATCGAGGAGTTCCTGGAGCTCCGCGACAACACCGGCGAAGAGGCCCGCCGCACGCACAACCTCAACATCGCGCACTGGATCCCGGACGAGTTCATGCGCCGGGTCGAGGCGGACGCCGACTGGTCGCTGTTCTCCCCGGCCGACACCCCGGACCTGGTCGACCTCTACGGCGACGAGTTCGACGCCGCGTACCGCCGGTACGAGGCCGAGGGCAAGGCCGTCAAGACCATCCCCGCGCGGGTGCTCTACGCCCGGATGATGCGCACCCTCGCGCAGACCGGCAACGGCTGGATGACGTTCAAGGACGCCGCCAACCGCACCGCCAACCAGACCGCCGAGCCCGGCCAGGTCGTCCACTCCTCCAACCTCTGCACGGAGATCCTGGAGGTCACCAACGACGGCGAGACCGCGGTCTGCAACCTCGGCTCCGTCAACCTCGCCGCCCACCTGGGCGCCGACGGGGAGATGGACTGGGAGAAGCTGGACCGCACGGTCCGCACGGCCGTCACCTTCCTCGACCGCGTCGTGGACATCAACTTCTATCCGACCGAGCAGGCGGGGAGCTCCAACTCCCGCTGGCGTCCGGTGGGTCTGGGTCTGATGGGCCTCCAGGACGTGTTCTTCCGGCTGCGGCTGCCCTTCGACTCCCCCGAGGCGAAGGCGCTGTCCACCCGGATCTCCGAGCGGATCATGCTCGCGGCGTACGAGGCGTCCGCCGACCTCGCCGAGCGGCACGGCCCGCACCCGGCCTGGTCCGCGACCCGCACCGCGCGCGGCGTGCTGCACCCGGACCACTACCCGAACACCGAGCCGACCTGGGCCGAGCGCTGGGACGCACTGCGCGCCCGGATCGCCTCCGTCGGCATGCGCAACTCGCTGCTGCTGGCCATCGCGCCGACCGCGACGATCGCGTCCATCGCCGGCGTCTACGAGTGCATCGAGCCGCAGGTGTCGAACCTGTTCAAGCGCGAGACGCTCAGCGGTGAGTTCCTCCAGGTCAACACCTACCTGGTGGAGGACCTGAAGAAGCTCGGCGTGTGGGACCGCGCCACGCGCGACGCGATGACCGACGCCAACGGCTCGATCCAGGACATGGCGTGGATCCCGCAGGAGGTGCGCGACCTCTACCGCACCGCCTGGGAGATCCCGCAGCGCGCCCTGATCGACATGGCCGCGGCCCGCACCCCGTACCTGGACCAGAGCCAGTCGCTCAACCTGTTCATGGCCTCGCCCACCATCGGCAAGCTCAGCTCGATGTACGCGTACGCCTGGAAGCAGGGCATCAAGACCACGTACTACCTGCGCTCGCGCCCGGCCACCCGGATCGCCCGCGCGGCGTCCGGCGGCGCCGCCGCTTCCTCGAGCGCCCCCGCCACCGTCCCCGTCCAGCAGGCCGCGCCCGACGCGGACGCCATCGCCTGCTCCCTTGAGAACCCCGAGTCCTGCGAGGCATGCCAGTAATGACCACGGCACCCGACCGCCAGAAGAACCTGCTCGACCCGGGCTTCGAGCTGACCCTGCGTCCGATGCGGTACCCGGACTTCTACGACCGCTACCGCGACGCGATCAAGAACACCTGGACCGTGGAGGAGGTCGACCTCCACTCCGACGTGGCCGACCTGGCCAAGCTCTCCCCGGGTGAGCAGCACATGATCGGCCGCCTCGTCGCGTTCTTCGCGACCGGCGACTCGATCGTGGCCAACAACCTCGTGCTGACGCTGTACAAGCACATCAACTCCCCCGAGGCGCGGCTGTACCTGTCGCGGCAGCTCTTCGAGGAGGCCGTGCACGTCCAGTTCTACCTGACGCTGCTCGACACCTACCTGCCCGACCCGGAGGAGCGCGCCGCGGCGTTCGCGGCCGTGGAGAACATCCCCTCCATCCGCGACAAGGCGCAGTTCTGCTTCAAGTGGATGGACTCGGTCGAGAAGATCGACAAGCTGGAGTCGAAGGCCGACCGCCGCCGCTTCCTGCTCAACCTGATCTGCTTCGCCGCGTGCATCGAGGGCCTGTTCTTCTACGGCGCGTTCGCGTACGTGTACTGGTTCCGCTCGCGAGGTCTGCTGCACGGTCTCGCCACCGGCACCAACTGGGTGTTCCGTGACGAGACGATGCACATGAACTTCGCGTTCGAGGTCGTGGACACCGTCCGCCAGGAGGAGCCCGACCTCTTCGACGACGAGCTCCAGCAGCAGGTCACCGACATGCTGAAGGAGGCCGTCGAGGCGGAGCTGCAGTTCGGCCGCGACCTGTGCGGCGAGGGCCTGCCGGGCATGAACACCGAGTCCATGCGCGAGTACCTGCAGTGCGTCGCCGACCAGCGCCTCCAGCGCCTCGGCTTCGCCCCGGTCTACGGCTCGGAGAACCCGTTCTCCTTCATGGAGCTGCAGAACGTGCAGGAGCTGACCAACTTCTTCGAGCGCCGCGCCTCCGCGTACCAGGTGGCGGTCGAGGGCACGGTCGCGTTCGACGACGAGTTCTAGGCCACGGTTCCCGAGCGGGCCCTTCCGGAGTTCTCCGGGAGGGCCCGCTCCCGTTTGTGCGGCACCCTCGCGAAAAACCGCGACACGGCGGCCGGGGCGCCCGTACCGTCCGCGCCTGCGGGGAGGCTGGTCGTCAGGGGGCAGCAACGGGACAGGAGAAACACCTGATGCGCGTCATGATGATCGTCAAGGCGACCGAGGAGTCCGAGGCCGGCGTGCTGCCGACCCGGGAACAGGTCGCCGACATGCAGCGGTACAACGAGGCCCTGGCCAAGGCGGGCGCGCTGCTCGCCGCCGACGGGCTGTGGGCGTCCTCGGAGGGCGCCCGGGTGGTGTTCGCGGGCGGGAAGCCCAGTGTGATCGACGGGCCGTTCGACGAGATCGGCGAGCTGATCGCCGGCTACTGGGTCATCCGGGTGGACTCGATGGACCAGGCCCGGGAGTGGGCGACCCGGATCCCCTTCCAAGAGGGCGTCGTCGAACTCCGGCGGATCTTCGAGCCGGCCGACTTCCCCTCCGACGTCCTCCCGCCCGAGGAGGCCGCCCGCGAGCAGGCGCTGCGCGAGGAGGCCCGGGGGCGGGGCGGCCTGGTGTGACACCGGGCCGGGCCGGGCTCCGCGGGCGGCCCGGCCCCGGGGCGGCGGGTCAGTCGTTGGGGACGACCGGGTAGCGGGGCGTGCCCTCGGCCATCTGCCGGAGCGCGTCCTTGCGGTCGCGCTTGGAGAGGCGGTCGATGTACAGGTAGCCGTACAGGTGGTCCGTCTCGTGCTGGAGGCAGCGGGCGAAGTAGCCGGTGCCCTGGACGGCGATCGGATTGCCCTTCATGTCCTGGCCGCGCACCACCGCGTAGTCGGGGCGGGCCAGCGGGGCGTACGCCGTCGGGACGGACAGGCAGCCCTCGTTGGAGTCGTCGAGGTTCCGGCGGTCGGCCGGGAGCTCGTCCAGGACCGGGTTGCAGACGTGGCCCACGTGCCGGACGCCCTCGTCGTCCATGCAGTCGTAGACGAACACCTTGAGGTCGACGCCGATCTGGTTGGCGGCCAGGCCGACGCCCTCGGCGGTCCGCTGGCTGGCGAACATGTCGTCGATGAGCTGCGCCAGCTTCTCGTCGAACTCCGTGACGTCCTTGCACTCCTTGTGCAGGACGGGGTTGCCGACCACGGTGATCGGACGGGACGTGCCGCGCTCGCGGTGCGCGGTCTCCCGCGCCTCGCAGTCCTCGGTGTCCACGATGAACTCGTCGTTCACCGGCTGATCGGTCTCTTGCTGCGCCATCGCCGCCGTATGCCTCTCTCACAACCCGAATGCACTGTCACGCCCCGGAGCCCAGGGCCCATCCAGGGTAAGCGGACCGGGCCCGGGGCTCAGCAGACCTCTTCCAGATCCCGCCACTCGCGGGTGTCCGGGCTGTCCGCGACCCAGCCGTCCAGCAGCCCGCGGACCAGGCCGGCGGGGGCCGCGATGCCGCACTCGCGCTCGGGCACCCACAGCAGGCCGGAGCCGGCCGTGCGGTGGCCGAGCGGGCCGGGGTGGCCGGGCTCGCTGTGGTCGTGCGGGTCCAGGTGCTCGCCGTCGCCCTCGTCGCTGGGCATCCGGCTCTCCGAGCAGGTGCGGCACAGCAGCCGCACGGAGGAGGACCAGTCCTCGGCGGCGAACCCTGCGTCGGCCGCCAGCCGCTCCAGCGCGTCCCGGTCGGCCTCGGTGGCGGCCTCCAGCAGGACGACCCAGGTCGGCACCGGCGAGGGGGCCCACAGCTCGATCTCGTCGAACACCGGGTACGACGGGCCCGCGGCGGTCACCCGCTCGCCGTGCGGGACGCCGTCGTGCAGCACCACCTCGCCCCAGCGGCGGCCGGAGGACGGCAGCGGGATGGAGAGCACCTCCATGCGCGCCGGGTCGAGCCGGCGGCCCCAGACCACCTCGGCCTCGCCCTCGGGGGACAGCCGCACGGCCGCGCTGCCCAGCTCCATGCCGAGCGGCTCGCCGGCCGGGCCGCCGTCGCCGGGCACCCGCAGGCCGTACGCCTGCCAGGCACGGCGGGCCAGCGGCCAGTCCTGGAGGGCGGTGGCGGCGATGCCCACGTTCCACCAGTCGGGGGCGCCCGCGTCGCGGTCCAGCAGCGCCACCGCGCGGAGACCGGCGGCCCGGGCCTGCTCCCAGTCGTGCCGGAACTTGTGCAGCAGGGCCAGGTTGAACCAGGACTCGGACAGCCACGGCTCCATGTCCGCGGCGCGCGTCAGGAGCGCGCCGGCGTCCTCGTACCGGCCGTCGCCGATGAGCGTGAAGGCACGGTCGGTGGCCTGCCGCCACGAGGCGGAAGGCCGGTGCCGTACCCTGCCGAAGATCCTCACGATGTCCGCCTGCTGATTTCTCGACGTCCCGCGTGCACCCACGCCGGAGAGCTCTGGTGACCGGCGCCGTCCTCCCCGACGGCCGCCCGCCACGCCTTGCTGACGGTCCCGCCCGCGGGCCGGGCCGCCGTACCGGGGAACCGTGCCCTCCACGACGCATACGCCGCAACAGCGCTCATGACACCCCCCGATCCCGCTTTCCCGTCACGATTCTCGGTCGTTCGTCTTCTGCGTGCTCCGCGTTCCCTGCGTACGCCGCGTCCTTCTCTTCGCATCCAACCATGCCCCGTCGGACGCCCGCTCATTACCCGTGGGTTAGTCGTGCTACTCGGGACGCGGCGGGCGTCTCACGGGTCCGGGCACACCGGCGCCCCGCGCGCGAGCACCCGCGCCAGCGCCTCCACCACCCGGGGCTCGTGGTCGTACGCGGTCGCCCGGCGGAGCCGCTCCAGGGCGCGCGCCGATTCCCCGCGCCCGCCGCGTGCGGGATCACCGGGGCCACCGGGGGTCGTGAGCTCGTCGTAGGCGTTGGCGGTCCGGACGACGCGGGCGGCGAGCGGCTGCTCGCGGTAGGGGTCGGCCTGGCGTGCCACGGCGTCCGCGACGACCGGCGCGACGGCGGCGTCCAGCGGGGCCAGCCGCGCCACGCTGCCGCCCAGCCGGGCCAGCCAGCGCCGCTCCTCGGCGGGCAGCGGCTCGGTCGCCCCGGCGGGCACCGGGTCGACGAGTGAGAGCTGACCCACGTCGTGCATCAGCGCCGCGTACTCGACGACGGCGAGGTCGCGCTCCGCCATACCGAGCTCGCGGCCGACGGCACGGCTGAGGGCGGCTACGCGCCGTGCGTGACCGGCGGGGGTGCATCCCGCGAGGTCGGTCGCGCGGGCGAGCGAGGCGACGGCGGGCGGACAGCGCCCGGGCGCCTCCCCGCGCGCCCCGGCGAGCCGCAGCGCGAACAGCGGCAGGCAGCAGACGGGCAGCACCCACGGCCCGGCGACGGCCGGAGCCAGGGCGGCCACCACCGCGGTGGCGCAGATCGGCGGGGCGGTGGCGGAGAGGGCGCGCAGCTCGGCCCGGAGCGCCGCCGGGTGGCGGCAGCCGGTACGGGCCCGGGCGAGGGCCGCCGCGAGGACGGCGTCGGCGAGGGCGGCCAGGACGAGGAGCAGCAGCAGCGACACGGCGTGGGACGGCCCCTGCGCGGGCCCGGGGGCGGCGGCCGCCGGTCCGGCGCCGGGGAGCGCGGCGCGGCAGCCGGCGACGAGGGCCGTGGCGGCGAGGCGGCGGGCCAGCCGGTCCCGCCGGTCCGGCCCGCCGGCGGCACCGGCGCGGCCGACCAGGGTCGAGCCGAACACCAGGGCGACGGCCTGCGGCACTCCGCCGTCCCCGAGCAGGGCGTAGGCCAGGGATCCCGCGGCACCGACCGGGGCCACGCCACGCGCCCCGAGCGGCTCGGGCCGCCGCCCCGCGGCCTCGCCGAGGGCGATGAGCAGCCCGTACGCACAGGCGGTCCGCGGCTGCTGGACCCCGTGGAGCGCCGTCCAGGCCAGCGCGAACAGGGCTGCCCCGCCGGTCAGCAGATGGACGGTACGCACCAGCCGGGCGCCGGACGCGGCGGTCACCGGGGGGCTCCGGGGGGCGGTACGGGGGCGGTGGGCCCGGGGCGCCGGTCCGGGGAGCGGTCCGGGACGAGCTGATCGCGCCAAGGGAGGTGTCCGTACGGCGGTTCGGCCCCGGGCTCCTCCGGCGGGCGCGGGACGGACGGACGGTCCGGGCGCGAGGCGGTCGGGGGCCGGCCGGAGGCGCCTGCGTACCGGCCCTCGTCCGGGGGCCCCTCGGGTGGGCGGGGGCCGGACGGGAGGATCGGGGCTCCGCCGTGGCCGCGCTCGGGCGGGGCCGTGCGCCCTGACGGTGTGGCGCGTTGATCAACAGGGACGTTTCCGCAATCGGGAACGGCGGTTTCGTCCCGTGCCGGGACCCTCGGCAGACCGTCCCGTTCCAGGGCCCGTGCGAGCGCCTCGACCATGCGCGGATCGAACTGGGTCCCGGCGCAGCGGCGGAGTTCCGCGAGCGCGGCGGGGACCGGCCGGGCGCGGCTGTAGGTGCGGGTGGAGGTCATGGCGTCGAAGGCGTCGGCGACGGCCACGATCCGGGCCGCCTCCGGGATCCGGCAACCCGTCAGGCCGTGGGGGTAGCCGCTGCCGTCCAGCCGCTCGTGGTGGTGGAGGATCGCCTCCCGCGCCTCGTCGGGGATCGCGACCCCGCGCACCAGCTCGTCCCCGTACTCGGGGTGCAGCCGGACGACGCGGCGCTCCTCGCCGGTGAGCGGGCCGTCCTTGCGCAACACCCGGGTGGGGACGCCGAGTTTGCCCAGGTCGTGCAGGGTGCCGGCGATGCGCAGGGCCTCCAGCCGGTCGCCGGCCACGCCGAGTTCACGGCCGATCCGTACGGAGAGCAGCCCGACCCGCTCGCCGTGGCCGCGCGTGTAGTGGTCCTTGAGGTCGACGGCCTCGACCAGCGCCCGGACGGTCGCGCCGCGGTCGGCGCGCTCCCGCGTGGCCCCGGGGCGGGCGGGCACGGTGTGCGGCAGCAGCACCAACAGGGCGGCCACCGGCCCGTAGACGCTGCGCCACAGTTCCGCGGCGAGGAGCGCGGCCGGCCCGTGGAGCAGCGCGAAGCCCAGCGCGGGCCCCAGGAGGGCGGGCCGCCGGGCGGCCGGGCGGCACCCCGCGCGGAGGAGGCCGTCCAAGGTCGTGCTCACCGGGCTCACCGTGCTCACCAGGGCGAGGACGAGGGCAGCGGCCAGCACGGCGGGCAGCGCGCCCAGCGGGCCGGCGGGCAGGGCGGCGCGGGCCGCGTCGAAGAACAGGGTGGCGGCCGCCGCGGCGAGCGCGAGGAGCGCGGCCCGCCCCAACCGGCGCCATCCGCCCGGAAGTTCACGGCCCGGGGGGCGGGCCGGGGAGAGGAGGCCGCCCGGGAGGGCGGCCAGCGCGGCGGCGGCCGGCGGCAGCAGCACCACGGCCAGCAGCAGCGCCGGCGGCACCGGGGCGCGGCGCGGGCGGAGACCGCCGAGCGCGCCCACGGCCGCCAGGAGGGCGGTCGTCGCCCAGGGGACGGCGGCGGGGTCCCGCACGGCGGGCGACGCGCTCAGGACCGCCGCGCCCACGGCACCGGAGATCCAGGCGCGCGCCGCCGCCGGGACTGCCTCCATGACATGTCCTCCCCATCCGGACTCGCTGTCGGGATGGGGAGAATAGGCTTACGGGCGGCGCTCACGGCCGGATCGGCCGGAACCGCCGTCCGTTCGGGTGACGTTCGCCGGGCGGCCGTTTTGATGCGCGTTCAGGGGCCGTTCGCGACGGCCCGGCCGGGCGCCCGCCCGGCCCCGGGACGCCCCGCTCAGTCCTGCGGGACGCTCCGGGCGTCGGCCTCGGCCGCGCGGGCCTCGGCCACCACGTCCTGCTCCGGCACGGACTGGCCGGAGCGGATGAGCTCGATCCGGCCCATCACCTTGGAGCGCAGGTCGGCGGGGACGTCGTCGTGTCCGCAGCAGCGCTTCACCAGCTTCTTGACCGCCTGCTCCAGCCCGTACTTCTCCAGGCAGGGAGAGCACTCGTCGATGTGCACCTCGAACTTGGCGCAGTCGCCGTCCGGCATCTCGCGGTCGAGGTACTCGTAAAGGTGGTCGAGGACTTCAGAGCAGTCCGTCTCGTGCGGCTCTCCGCAGCTCATGAGTCCGAGCCCTTCCCATTGTGCGACGCGTCGGAACCGTGCGGCGCGGCGGCCCCGGCCGGGACCAGGCCACGCTCGCGGGCGTAGTCCTCCAGCAGACCGCGCAGCTGCCGTCGGCCCCGGTGGAGGCGGGACATCACCGTGCCGATGGGGGTACCCATGATGTCCGCGATCTCCTTGTAGGCAAACCCCTCGACGTCCGCGAGATAGACCGCTATGCGGAATTCCTCGGGAATGGCCTGAAGGGCCTCCTTGACATCGGAGTCCGGCAGGTGGTCGAGCGCCTGCGACTCGGCGGACCGCAGCCCCTGGGACATGTGCGACTCGGCACGCGCCAGCTGCCAGTCCTCGATCTCCTCGGACGCGCTGCGCAGCGGCTCACGCTGCTTCTTGCGGTACGAGTTGATGAAGGTGTTGGTCAGGATGCGGTAGAGCCACGCCTTGAGGTTCGTGCCGTCACGGAACTGGTGGAAGGACGCGTACGCCTTCGCGTACGTCTCCTGGACCAGGTCCTCGGCGTCCGCCGGATTGCGGGTCATCCGCAGGGCGGCCGAGTACATCTGGTCGAGGAAGGTCAGCGCGTCGCGCTCGAAGCGGGCGCTGCGCTCCGCCGCGCTCTCCGCGGCCTGGGCAGGGGGGTGCTCCTCGCCGTGCGTCCCCGCGTCGGTACCCACGACCGGACCCACCTCCTCCGAAAACGTGGACGAGCCCTGGGCGGACCCGCTCGATTCGGAGAATAGACGATGACCTGCCGAACCCGCCGTTCCGGCCGCGGCGGCCAGGCCGCCCACGACGACCGGCCGGCTCCGGTCTGCGGTGCCGGGGCGGGACAGGCATGCGATCGAACCCATGGGGCGGGTCTCCCAATCCTTTGTCATGTGCCGGTGCGTGTCGTACGTACGTGGTGCTCAACATCGACGGCGCCCGTGCCATTCCCGCTCGTCCCCGCTCTCCTTCGCCCGTCGCCACCCGGTCGCGGCGGCCCGGCGCCCGCCTCAGCCGCCCGGCGTCCCCGCCAGCCGGCCCGCGACAGCGTCGATGATCACCGCCAGTGCGTCCTCCTGGGTGACGCCGCCGTTCTTCGCGGCGCTCTTCGGCACCGCGAACCCGTGGTCCCCGCCGGGCACGGCGACCGGCGCGACGCCGGGCGGGAACTCCTCGGGGCGGCCGAACGGATCGCGGGCGCCCTGGACGACCAGGACCGGCACCCCGGCGCCGAGCAGCTCCTCGGCGCGGGACTTCTCGGGCCGGCCCGGCGGGTGGAGGGGGAAGCTCAGCGCGACCACCGCGACCGCGCCCAGCTCCGCCGCCGTCCGGCAGGCCACACGCGCCCCCGCGCTCCGGCCGCCCGCGACGACGGGCAGCCCGGGCGCGGCGAGCGCGGGCCACAGGGCGCGCCAGGCGGTGTCGAGGGCGCGGGGCGCCGGGGCCACCTTCCGGCCGGCCACCCGCCAGGGCTGCTCCACGAGCGCCACGGTCACCCCGTGCGCGGGCAGGGCGGCGGCCAGGGCCTGGAGGTCACGGGCCTCCACGCCGCCGCCGGCGCCGTGGCCGAGGGCGAGCACCAGGCGGGGCTCCGGCGCGCGGTACCAGTGGATCCGGGCCTCGCCCGCCGGGGTGTCCACGCTCTCTGTCTGCGGCTTCTTCGTCGTCACGCGGCCATCCTGCCGTCCCGGTGCCGCGGCGACGGTACGCGACGTCGTCGGAACCCCCCGGAGCGGCGGCGCCGTCAGAACAGCGTGGTCTCCTCCGGCGCCGGCAGCTCCGCCACCAGCTCCGGCCCGTTGTTGCGCACGTCGCTGACCGCCGTCGCCACCGGGTACGCGCGCACCAGCCCGGGCGGGGGCGGGGCGAGCAGGGAGCGCAGCTCCTCCGGGTCCGTGCGCGCCGGGTCGAGCCAGGCGGCCCACCGGTCGGGCGGCAGGACCAGCGGCATCCGGGGGTGGATCTCCGCCAGGGAACGCGGGCCGCCCTCGGTGCCGCCGCCGGCGAACGGCCGGTCGTCGGCCTCGGTGGTTATCACCGAGCAGGTGGCCCACCAGGCCGCCGGGTGGTCGTCCGGGAGGGTGCGGTCGCGCCAGAACTCATAGAGGCCGGCCATCGCCATGACCGATCCGTCGGCGGGCGTCACGAAATAGGGCTGCTTCCGGGGGCGCTTGCGGCGCCCCTGCACCTCCAGCTCGCGCTCCTGTGCGCCGGTGACCCACTCGTAGTAGCCGTCCGCCGGGAGCAGGCAGCGCCGCTCCGCGAACGCCCGCCGGTAGGACGGCTTCTCGTGCACCGTCTCCGCCCGGGCGTTGATCATGCGCGCTGCGCCCTCCGGCGACTTCGCCCAGGAGGGGACGAGCCCCCACTTCAGGGCGCGCAGCTGGCGGACCGGGCGCCGGTCCGGCGCGCCCTTGAGCGGGCGCTCCAGGACGGCGTACACCTCTTTGGTGGGCGCCACGTTCCAGTCCGGCGCCAGGGTCTCCTCCGGCTCCCACACCTCCACGTCGAAGAGCCCGGCCAGATCCTCCGGCCCCCGGCTCGCCGCGTACCGCCCGCACATGTCCGACCGCCCCTCGGTTCCCTCGCACGTCTGCCGCCGACCATGCTGCCGCATGGGTCGGACACCGTCCGACAACGGCCGCCCGGCCCGAGGAACCACCGCGCGGCCCCGGCCGTCCCTCAGCACGGACCACGAACGCGCAAGGAGCGGCCCCTACATGGACAGCACCACCGCCACCGACCTGTGGGACCGTCTGGCCGGCAGCCAGTCCGGGCCCTCGGTGTGGACCGTCGTCGGCACCGGGCTGGTCGCCCTGGCGATGATCCTCCCGCCCCGGGTCTGGCGGGTGACGCGCAACGCGATCACCATCGCCCACGAGGGCGGCCACGGCCTGGTGGCGCTCCTCGGCGGGCGGACCCTGGACGGCATCAGGCTGCACTCGGACACCTCGGGCCTCACCGTCTCGCGCGGCCGACCGACCGGCTTCGGCATGGTCCTCACCGCGGCGGCCGGCTACCCCGCGCCCTCGCTGCTCGGCCTGGCCGGCGCCTGGGCGCTGTCCACCGGGCACGTCACGGCCCTGCTGTGGGTGGCGGCGGCGCTGCTGGCCGCGATGCTGGTGATGATCCGCAACGCGTACGGCGCGCTGACGGTGGTGCTCACCGGCGCGGCCTTCGTCCTGGTCTCCTGGCTGGCCGGCCCGGAGGTGCGGGCGGCGTTCGCCTACGGGGTGGTGTGGTTCCTGCTGCTGGGGGGCGTGCGGCCGTCCTTCGAGCTCCAGCGCAAGCGCCGGTTCGGGGCGGCGGCGGACTCCGACGCCGACCAGCTCGGCCGGCTGACCGGTGTGACGCCGGTGCTGTGGCTGCTCTTCTTCCACGTGGTCGCCCTGGCCGCGCTGCTGGCCGGCGGCAACCTGCTGCTCCGGGGGTGAACCGGCGGTCGCCCGGGCGCGCGACGGCGGGGCCTGCGCGGCCGTAGGCCCCGGTCACCGCCCCCGGCGAGGCCGTAAGGTTAGGGCATGACCGAGAGCCCCGCGCCCACCGACCTCTGGCCCGCTCCCACCGCCACCGGGGCCGTCGACGCGACCGTCACCGTGCCCGGCTCCAAGTCGGTCACCAACCGCGGCCTCGTCCTCGCCGCCCTCGCCGCCGAGCCGGGCTGGCTGCGCCGCCCGCTGCGCTCGCGCGACACCCTGCTGATGGCGGAGGCGCTGCGCGCCATGGGCGTCGGCATCGAGGAGACCGTCTCCTCCAGCTCCGAGGGCGACCGGGACGGCTCCGGCGAGGCGTGGCGGATCATCCCGGCCCGGCTGCACGGCCCGGCCTCGGTCGACGTCGGCAACGCGGGCACGGTCATGCGCTTCCTGCCGCCGGTCGCGGCGCTCTCCGACGGCCCGGTCCGCTTCGACGGCGACCCGCGCAGCTACGAGCGCCCGCTGCACGGCGTGATCGACGCGCTGCGCGCCCTGGGCGCCCGGATCGACGACAACGACCGCGGCGCGCTGCCGCTGACCGTGCACGGCGCCGGGGCGCTGGAGGGCGGTCCGGTCGAGATCGACGCCTCGTCGTCCTCCCAGTTCGTGAGCGCGCTGCTGCTCTCCGGCCCGCGCTTCAACCAGGGCGTGGAGGTACGGCACGTCGGCTCGGCGCTGCCCTCGCTGCCGCACATCCGGATGACGGTCGAGATGCTGCGCGCCGCCGGCGCCCAGGTGGACACCCCCGAGTCGGGCGGCGAGCCGAACGTCTGGCGGGTTTCCCCCAGCGCCCTCCTCGGCCGCGACCTGGTGGTCGAGCCCGACCTGTCGAACGCGGCGCCGTTCCTGGCGGCGGCCCTGGTCACCGGCGGCCGGGTCACCATCCCGGACTGGCCCGAGCGCACCACGCAGCCGGGTGACGCGCTGCGCGACATCTTCACCGCCATGGGCGGTTCCTGCGAACTGACCGACGCGGGCCTGACGTTCACCGGCACCGGCCGGATCACCGGCATCGACGCGGACCTGCACGAGGTCGGCGAGCTCACCCCGGTGATCGCCGCGGTGGCCGCGCTCGCCGACTCCGAGTCCGAGCTGCGCGGCATCGCCCACCTGCGGCTGCACGAGACGGACCGGCTGGCCGCGCTGGCCAAGGAGATCAACGAACTCGGCGGCGACGTCACCGAGACCGCCGACGGCCTGCGCATCCGTCCGCGCCCGCTGCACGGCGGCGTCTTCCACACCTACGAGGACCACCGGCTGGCCACCGCCGCGGCGGTGCTCGGCCTCACCGTCCCGGGCGTCGAGGTGGAGAACGTGGCGACCACCGCCAAGACCCTCCCCGACTTCCCGGAGCTCTGGCACGGCATGCTCGGATCCGTCGCGGGGGCGACGACGGTGCCGAGAGCCTGAGGGAACCGGACCACCATGCGCCGCTACGGCAAGAACACCGACGAGGACGACGTCCGCGTCCGCCCCAACCGCAAGGGCAACCGGCCGCGGACCAGCATCCGCCCCAAGCACGAGGACGCCGCCGAGGGCTTCGTCCTCACCGTCGACCGGGGCCGGCTGACGGTCCTCGTCGAGGACCGGGTGATCATGGCCATGAAGGCCCGGGAGCTGGGCCGCAAGGGCGTCGTCGTCGGAGACCAGGTGGCGGTCGTCGGCGACCTCAGCGGCAAGAAGGACACCCTGGCCCGGATCGTCCGGGTCGAGGAGCGCCGTTCGGTGCTGCGCAGGACGGCCGACGACACCGACCCGTTCGAGCGGGTCGTGGTCGCCAACGCCGACCAGCTGGCCATCGTCACCGCCCTGGCCGACCCCGAGCCGCGCCCCCGGCTGATCGACCGCTGCCTGGTCGCGGCGTACGACGCGGGTCTCGAGCCGCTGCTCGTGCTGACCAAGTCGGACCTGGCCCCGGCCGCGAAGCTGATGGAGTCCTACGGCGCGCTGGGCCTGCCGTACGTGGTCACCAACCGTGAGGAACTGGCCGCCGGCGAGGCCGCGGAGCGGGTGCGGGAGCGGCTGAACGGCCGGGTCACCGCGTTCGTCGGGCACTCCGGCGTCGGCAAGACCACGCTCGTCAACGCCCTGGTCCCGGACCGGCAGCGGGCCACCGGGCACGTCAACGCGGTCACCGGCCGCGGCCGGCACACCACCACGTCGGCGCTGGCCCTGCCGCTGCCCGGAGGCTCGGGCTGGGTGATCGACACCCCGGGCGTCCGGTCGTTCGGGCTGAACCACATCGACCCCTCGCGCGTCATCCACGCCTTCCCGGACCTGGAGCCGGGCACCGAGGGCTGCCCGCGCGCGTGCAGCCACGACGAGCCGGACTGCGCGCTGGACCAGTGGGTCGCGGACGGGCACGCCGACCCGCAGCGGCTGTACTCGCTGCGGCGGCTTCTCGCCACCCGGGAGCGGCGCGAAGGCGACTGATCGCCTACGTTTGCGCATGACCGCCGATGGCAAGTGCAACAGCACCGGGACGGACGGGGCGGTCGACGACACGGGAGGCGAAACTGATGGCGTGGCTGCTGGTCGTGGTCGCAGGACTTCTGGAAACCGGCTTCGCCGTCTGTCTCAAACTCTCGCACGGCTTCACCCGCCTGTGGCCGACGATCGCCTTCGCCTGCTTCGCCCTCGGCAGCTTCGGCCTGCTGACGCTCTCCCTCCGGAAGCTGGACGTGGGCCCGGCCTACGCGGTGTGGACGGGCATCGGCGCGGCCGGGACGGCGATCTACGGCATGGTCTTCCTGGACGACCTGGTCTCCACGCTGAAGCTGGTCTCGATCGCGTTCGTGATCATCGGGGTGATCGGGCTCCAGCTGTCGGGCTCCGCGCACTGAGCGCGCCGACCCCGGGGATCACTCCCGCCCGCCGCCGAGCAGCGTCCTGACCACACCGGCCACCTCCTCGGCCGCCTCGGTGTCGGAGCCCGCCGGGGCGACCACGTATGACAGGGTCATCCGGACCGCGGCCTCGCAGGCCCGGCGCAGCGCGTCCGGATCCGGCGGGCGGCCGGTCCTGGCGGTGGCCTCGCCGGCCGCCCCGGCCGCGCTCCCGGTGATGCGTTCCACCAGGGCGGCGGGCGTGGGGGCGCTCCGGGCCGTCATGGGCGGCGGCGGGGTGCGCGGCGCCGGTACGGCGGGGGCCGCCTGGGCGGGCAGCCGCTCGCCGCGGCAGCCGGTGAGGGCCGCGCGCACCAGCGGGTTGGCCCGCGCGGTGCGCAGCGTCCAGACGGCCGCGGCCGCGCAGCAGTCGCCGGCGTCGGCGTCCTCCCGCTCGACGGCGTCGGCCAGCGAGCGTTCCACACCGGCCAGGAAGGACTCCGCCTCGCGCCGGACCAGGGCCCGGGCCAGGCCGTCCTTGCTGCCGAACTCGTTGTACAGGGTCTGCCGGGACACCCCGGCGGCGGCCGCCACGTCGACCATCCGGACCCCGTGCCAGGGCCGGATGCCGAGCGCCGTGTAGGCCGCGTCCAGCAGGAGCTCTCGTGCCGCGGGCATCGTCGCCTCCCGGGCCTTGCGGCCGCACGACGGTTGTGGCCACAGAATTGACGCACCACCAGACGGTGTCAAGAGCCCGGGCGGGCCGCACGTGCGCGGACGGGGGCCGCGGGTAGTGTTCCTGTTATGTCCGACTACCACGATGATCTGCGCTTGGCCCATGTCCTGGCGGACGCCGCCGACGCGGCGACCATGGAACGGTTCAAGGCCCTCGACCTCAAGGTCGAGACCAAACCGGACATGACCCCGGTGAGCGAGGCCGACAAGGCCGCCGAGGAGCTGATCCGCGGTCACCTCCAGCGGGCGCGGCCCCGCGACGCCGTGCTCGGCGAGGAGTTCGGCGGCGAGGGCCTCGGCCCGCGCCGCTGGGTCATCGACCCGATCGACGGCACCAAGAACTATGTGCGCGGGGTGCCCGTCTGGGCGACGCTGATCTCCCTGATGGTCCAGACGGAGCACGAGGGCACCGTCGACTACCAGCCGGTCGTCGGCGTGGTGTCGGCCCCGGCGCTGGGCCGGCGGTGGTGGGCGGCGAAGGGGTCGGGCGCGTACACCGGGCGCAGCCTGTCGTCCGCGAGCCGGCTGACGGTCTCCAAGGTCGAGCGCATGGCGGACGCCTCGTTCGCGTACTCCTCGCTGTCGGGCTGGGAGGAACGCGGGCTGCTGCCGCGCTTCCTGGACCTGACGCGGGACTGCTGGCGGACGCGCGGCTACGGCGATTTCTGGCCGTACATGATGGTCGCCGAGGGCTCGGTGGACATCTGCGCGGAGCCCGAGCTGTCGCTGTGGGACATGGCGGCGAACGTCGTCATCGTGGAGGAGGCCGGCGGCCGGTTCACGGGCCTGGACGGGCGACGGGGGCCGCACAGCGGGAACGCCGCCGCGTCGAACGGGCTGCTGCACGACGAGCTGCTGGGGTACCTGCGCACCTGAGGGGCTCCGGCGGCGAGCGGGGTGGCGGCAGGAACGTCACAGCCCGTTCGGCCGCTCGAAACCTCAAAGACGGCGTAAAAAATCGGCAAAGCGGCCGGTCGTCGTCCTCTTCCCCGCCGGGGCGTCGCGTGTCACGCTGAGGAACGGCTTGTGAATGCGTGAAAGCGCCCCGCAGGAGGTGGCACGCCCATGCTCGTCCGCGACGCCATGAGCACGATCGTCCTCACCATCGGCCCCGCCCACACCCTCCGGCAGGCCGCCCGGCTGATGTCCGCGCGGCGGGTCGGCGCGGCCGTCGTCCTCGATCCCGACACCAGCGGCCTCGGCATCCTCACCGAACGCGACGTCCTCAAGGCGCTCGGCGCCGGCTGCGACCCGGACCGGGAGACCGCCCACCGCCACACCACTTCCGACGTGGTCTTCGCGGCGCCCGAGTGGACGCTGGAGGAGGCCGCCACCGCCATGTCGCGCGGCGAGTTCCGGCATCTGATCGTGCTGGACGGCCAGGAGACCGTGGGCGTGGTCTCGGTACGCGACGTCATCCGCTGCTGGGTGGCGCACGGGGTGCCACGGCGGGACGGGACGGCGCTGACGGCGTGACCCTTTTCGCCCACGGCGCGCGGCCTCCCGCCGGCGGACAGCCGGAGAGGCCGGAGCCCCATGGCGTCCGGCCTCTCCGGTTTCTTACGGCAAGCGCCCTAGCCGCGCAGGGCCTGGACCGCGGCCTCCAGCCGCTTGCCGTAGTCGGGGTCCGCCTGGCGGAAGTTGTTGATCGCCCGCTCCGCGATGTCGTCGCGCGACACCTTGGCGATGAAGCCCGCGAGGTTGGCGATCAGGCGCTCCTTCTCCTCCTCCGTCATCAGCCGGTAGAGGTTGCCCGCCTGGACGAAGTCGTTGTCCTCGGCGTGCGCGGGATTCGCGATGTTGCCGGTGGCCCCGGTGACGGGGACCGGCTGCCACAGCGGCCGGCCGGTCTCGGCGGGGCCGCCGAAGCTGTTCGGCTCGTAGTTCTTCGCCCGGCCGTGGCGGCCGTCGTAGGCGTAGCCGTCCCGGCCGTAGGTGCGGGCCGTGGTGGCGTGCGGACGGTTCACCGGCAGCTGGTCGGCGTTGATGCCGACGCGGTAGCGGTGGGCGTCGGCGTAGGCGAACAGCCGGCCCTGGAGCATCTTGTCCGGGGACGGGCCGATGCCGGGCACGAAGTGCGACGGCGAGAACGCCGACTGCTCGACCTCGGCGAAGACGTTGTCCGGGTTGCGGTTGAGCTCCAGCTTGCCGATCTCGTGCAGCGGGTAGTCCGCGTGCGGCCAGACCTTGGTCAGGTCGAAGGGGTTGAAGCGGTACGTCGCCGCCTCGTCCGCCGGCATGATCTGGACGGACACCGTCCAGCTCGGGAAGTCGCCGCGCTCGATGGCCTCGCGCAGGTCGCGCTGGTGGGAGTCGGGGTCCTCGCCGGCGAGCCGGTTGGCCTCCTCCTGCGTGAGGTTCTTGATGCCCTGGTCGGTCTTGAAGTGGTACTTGACCCAGAAGACCTCGCCGGCCTCGTTGTTCCACTGGTAGGTGTGCGAGCCGAAGCCGTCCATGTGGCGGTACGAGGCGGGGATGCCGCGGTCGCCGAATAGCCAGGTCACCTGGTGGGTGGCCTCGGGCGACAGGCCCCAGAAGTCCCAGACGTTGTCCGCCTCCTGCGAGCCGGTGTACGGGTCGCGCTTCTGGGTGTGGATGAAGTCGGGGAACTTGATGGCGTCGCGGATGAAGAAGATGGGGGTGTTGTTGCCGACGAGGTCGTAGTTGCCCTCTTCGGTGTAGAACTTCAGCGCGAAGCCGCGGGGGTCGCGCACCGCGTCCGCCGAGCCGAGGTTGCCCGCGACGGTGGAGAAGCGGAGGAACGTTTCCGTCTGCTTGCCCACCTGGGACAGGAACTTCGCCCGGGTCCACCGGGTGACGTCCTGGGTCACGGTGAAGGTGCCGTAGGCGCCGGCGCCGCGGGCGTGCACCACGCGCTCCGGGATCCGCTCCCGGTTGAAGTGGGCGAGCTTCTCCAGCAGCAGCTGGTCCTGCACCAGGACGGGGCCACCGATGCCCGCGGTCTCGCTGTTCTGGTTGTCCGCGACCGGAGCTCCGGACTCCGTGGTCAGCGGGCCCGTCGTGGTCATGGCCTCGTCCTGAACCGTCACGTACGCCTCCGTCTTCTCGGTCCTGCCCGCTCGGCCGGTCCTCTTCGGCCCCGCGGCGAGACCGATCCTTACATTGGACTTTGTCTAAGTCAAGATGGAGCTGACATAAAAACCGGATCCAGTGGTAGACGCCTGCCGCTGCTAGGCTGGTCCTATCTGACTGATGGGTGAATGGCATGAGTGACCTGCTGGAACGGCTCCGGGGACGTGGCTGGCGGCTGACCGCGCAGCGGCGCGTCGTCGCCGAGGTGCTCGACGGGGACCATGTGCACTACACCGCCGACGAAGTGCACGCCAAGGCGACCGAACTGCTCCCGGAGATCTCCCGGGCGACGGTCTACAACACACTCGGCGAACTGGTGTCCCTCGGCGAGATCATCGAGGTGAGCACCGACGGCCGGGCGAAACGCTACGACCCGAACGCCCACCACGCGCACCAGCACCTGGTGTGCTCCCGCTGCGGCACCATCCGCGACGTGCACCCCTCGGGGGACCTGCTCGCCGGACTGCCGACGGAGGAGCGCTTCGGCTTCCAGGTGTCCGCGGTCGAGGTGACCTATCGCGGACTGTGCCCGGGCTGCTCGGGAGCGTGACGGCGGGCGCCGGGGGGCGTTCGCTCGGCTCACCGGCCCGGGAACACAGCACGAAGGCCCGGATCCTCGGGATCCGGGCCTTCGTCAGGAGTAGCGGGGACAGGATTTGAACCTGCGACCTCTGGGTTATGAGCCCAGCGAGCTACCGAGCTGCTCCACCCCGCGTCGGTAGGTCAACTGTAACCCGGTCAAGGCGTTCCATGCAAACGGGTGATCCCCGACCGCCGGCGGCGGCACGTTCCGCTCCGGCGCGCCGCCGTTCCGCCGCCGTACGCGGCCCGGCCCGCCGGGGCCGGGCCCTCACGCCGAGAGCTCCTGCTGGAGGGCGTCCCGCAGCCGCGCCGCCCGCTCGGCGACCTCGGCCGGGCCGTACTCGACCGCCTGCGCGCACCAGAGCTGGGCCTCCGTCAGGTCGCCGTGCCGGGCGGCCAGCAGGGCCAGCCGGAGGGCCGCGCGGCCGTGCCCGGCCTCGGCGGCCCGGGTCCACCACAGCGCGGCCTCCGGCTCACTGCCCTCGCGGGCCAGCAGCAGCCCGAGGTTGAACGCGCCGTTGCGGCTGCCCGCCTCCGCCGCCTCGCGGTACCAGCGGGCGGCCCGGACGACGTCGCCACGGGCCGCCACGATCATCCCGAGCCGCACCTGGGCCCTCCGGTGGCCCTGGCGGGCGGCGCGGTCGTACCACTCCTCGCACTCGGCCGCAGCGCCCTCGCCGCGGTCCTCCCGGTCCAGCAGGCTCGCGAGCCGGAACGCGGCCTCGGCGCTGCCGCCGCGGGCCGCGACGCGCAGGTGGCGCTCGGCCTCCTCGGCGCTCTCCTGATCGCCGTCCCGCAGCAGGGCCATGGCGACCTGGAGGGCGGCCTCGGTGTGGCCGGCCGCGGCGGCGCGCTCGTACCAGCGCAGCGCCTCCCGCTCGTCGTGCCTCCCTGCGTAGAGGATGCCCAGGTTGAACGCGGCGTCGACGCTGCCGGCCTCGGCCGCCTTGGAGAACCAGGGCTCGGCGCCCGCCGGGTCGCCGGCCTGGAGCAGGAGAACGGCCAGGGCGTTGGCGGCCTCCCGGTGGCCCGCGTAGGCGGCGCGCCGGTACCACTGCTCGGCCTGGGCGGTGCGGCCCTGCTCGGCGCAGAGCAGGGCGAGGTTGTACGCGCCGTTGACGTCGCCCGCGTCCAGGGCGGCGCGGTACCAGCGCTCGGCCTGCTGGGCCTCGCCGCGGTCGGCGTGCAGGGCGCCCAGGGCGTTGGCCGCGTTGCCGTCGCCGTCCTGGGCGGCCCGGCGCCACCAGACGGCGGCGCTGTCGTTGTCGCCGGCGTCGCGCAGCAGGAAGCCGAGGGCGCAGGCGGCACGGGACTCGCCGTCCTTGGCGGAGGTCAGGTACCAGCGGGCCGCCTCCTGGATCTCGCCGCGCGCCTCCAGCAGGGTGCCCAGGTGCAGGGCGGCGCGGCGGTGACCGCGGGCGGCGGCCTGGCGGTACCACTGCTCGGCCTCCGCGGCGGGCCCGCGCTCCTTGCCGACGGCCGCGGCGGCGCGCAGGTCGCGCACCGAGGTGTCCCCGCCGCCGACGGGGGTGCGCCGGCCGGCCGCCGTCGGGGCCGGGCCGGGCAGGACGCCGGGGCGGTTCGCGGCGGAGCCGGGGGCGCGGCCGTCGAGGATGCGGGCGAGGCGGTACGCCGCCTCGCGGTGGCCCCGCTCGGCGGCGGACCGGAACCAGCGCTCCGCGCCCACGTCGCTGCGGTGTTCCAGCAGGTCGGCGAGGGCGTAGGCGCCGAGGGCGTGCCCGGACTCGGCGGACTGCCGCAGCCAGTACTCGGCGGCGGGCTCGTCGCCGCGCTCGCGGTGGTAGCGGCCCAGGGCGTGCGCGGCGGCGGCGGAACCGGCGACGGCGGCGACCCGCCACCAGCCGGCGGCCTCGTCGGGGTAGCCGCGCTGGTGCAGCAGGACGCCCAGGTTGTTGGCGGCGGAGCGGTCGCCCTCGGCGGTGGCGGCGCGCAGGCAGCGCTCGGCGGCGTCCAGGTCGCCGCGGCGCAGCAGCAGGGCGCCGAGGGTGCTCAGGGCGGCGGGGTCGCCGGATTCGGCGCGGCGGCGGGCGGTTTCGAGCTCCAGGTCGGCGGCGTCCGCCGAGGCGCCGGCGGACGTCTGGGACGGGACCTGCCCGCCTTGTCCGTCCGGGGCGTTCCCCCGGTCGGTCCCCTGCTCACTCCCCCGGACGGGAGCCTCTACCAGCCGACGTGTCTCCACCAGCCTCGCCTTGTCCCCCATACGTCCCATCGTCGCACTCCCGCAACCTGTGTACACCTGGAATGCCGCAGCCAGTGAGGTCACTTCAGCGTTTTGTCGACTTCCCGACTTCCCGACACAGCGATGCCCCAAACTCTAATCAAAAGCCCCGCACATAACCCGCACAGACCAGCGTGGCGCCGGATGCGAACGGTGGTCCCCCGCCGGCCGGCCATGGAGCGCGGTCCCTACCACCGCCCCGAACGCACGACAAGGCCCGGAGTTCGAAACTCCGGGCCTTGTCTTCAGTAGCGGGGACAGGATTTGAACCTGCGACCTCTGGGTTATGAGCCCAGCGAGCTACCGAGCTGCTCCACCCCGCGCTGTTGTGGAACAACCGTACCACGGCGCGGGGCGGGGCATCGGCTAACCGTCGGTCCGCTTCCCCTCGTCCTGCTTGCCGGCGGGCTTGCCGTCCGCCTTCTTCTCGGCCCCCTCCTCGGCCTTGGCCAGCCGGTCGAGGGCGTCCTTCAGACTCTTCTGCGCCTTGCCGTACGCCTCCAAGTCCTTCTGCTCCAGCGCCTTCTGGCCGGCGGCCCAGGCGTCCTGCGCGTCCTTGACCGCCTGCTTGACCGTGGGGTTGGCGGTGGACGGACGCGAGGTGTCCGGCGGCTGCTTGCCGGTCTCGCCCTGCTGCTTGCCGAAGACCTCGTCCAGGGCCTCGCCGAGGGTGTCCCGGAAGGCGATCTTCTCGCCGTAGTTGACGAGCACCTTCCGCAACAGCGGGTAATTCGCCCTGGCGCCGCGGACGTACACGGGTTCCACGTACAGGAAACCGCCGTCCAGGGGCACCGTCAGCAGATTTCCGTACTCGACCTCGGAATCACCGCCCTTGAGAAGCCTGATCAGGCTGGCGACATCCGAATTGCTGTTGAAATTGCTCTGCGCCTGCTCCGGACCCCAGACCGCGCCCTTGGGCTCGAGGATTCTGATCCGGCCGTAGCCGTCGCTCTTCGCGTCCGCGTCGACCGCCATGAACGCGCCCAGGTTGGGGCGGTTCTTGGGCGTGAAGGTCGTCGTCAGCGAGAACGTCTGGTCCTTCTGGTCCGGCATCCGCATGCTCAGGTAGTACGGCGGCACCGCGTTGCCCTTGTTGGTCGGGTCGTCCGGCACCTGCCAGCGCTGGCTGCCCGTGTAGAACGCCGCCGGGTCGGTGACGTGGTAGCGGGCCAGCAGCTCGCGCTGGACCTTGAACAGGTCCTGCGGGTAGCGCAGATGCGCCTTCAGGTCCGTGCTGATCTCGCCCTTCGGCTTGACCGTCCCAGGGAACGCCTTCATCCAGGTCTTGAGCACCGGGTCCTCGGTGTCCCACTGGTAGAGCTTGACCGTGCCGTCGTAGGCGTCGACGGTCGCCTTCACCGAGTTGCGGATGTAGTTGACCTGGTTCTGCTGTGCGACAACGGCGCGTTGACCGGTCGTCAACGAGTCGGTGGTGGTGTCGCCCAGTGTGGTGCGGGAGGCGTACGGATAGCCGTTGGTCGTCGTATAGGCGTCCACGATCCACTGGATGCGGTGGTTCACCACGGCCGGGTAGGCGTCGCCGTCGATGGTCAGCCAGGGGGCCACCGCCTCGACGCGCTCCTTCGGCGTCCGGTTGTAGAGGATCTTGGAGCCCTTGCCGATGGCGCCCGAGTAGAGGATCTTCGGCTCGCCGAACGCCACGGCGTAGGCCGCGCGGTTGACCGGGTTGGACAGCGCGACGCCGCCCTTGCCGTCGTAGCCGAAGCTCTCCTTGCCCTCGTCACCGGGCTTGTCGATCTCCTTCTGCGGCCCGCCGACGATGGAGTACTGGGTGGTCTTCTCCCCGTAGTACACACGCGGCTCGTACGGGCCCAGGGCGGCGTCCGACTGGAAGTCCGGGCCGCCGCCCTTGGGCACGGACGTGCCCTTGGCCGTCACGGCGCCGTAACCGTGCGTGTACTTGAAGTGGTCGTTGATCCAGTTCCGCTCGGGAATGCCCTTGATGTTGAGCTCACGCAGGCCGATGACGGTGTCCTGCTCCTTGCCCTGCACCGTGTAGCGGTCGACGTCCAGGGTGGACGGGAACTGGTAGTAGCCGCGGTCCTGGCGCTCCTGCTGGAAGGCCGGCGAGACGATGTTCGGGTCCAGCAGCCGCAGGCTCGCGGTGGAGTTCGCCATCTCGCGCAGCTTGTTCTTGTCCTTGCCGCCGGCGTCGCTCTTGCCCGGATACCGGTCGTCGACCTTGGTGTCGTCGATCCCGTACGCCGCCCGCGTCGCCTTGATGTTCTTGGCGATGTACGGCGCTTCCTTGGTCTGCTCGTTCGGCGAGACCTGGAACTTCTGCACGATGGCCGGGTAGAGCCCGCCGATCAGTATCGCCGAGAGCACCATCAGGCCGAAGCCGATGACCGGCAGCTGCCAGGTGCGCCGCCAGAGCGTCGCGAAGAACAGCACCGCGCAGATCAGGGCGATGATGAAGAGGATCGTCTTGGCCGGCAGATAGGCGTTGGCGTCCACGTAGCGCAGACCCGTCCAGCCGTCCGCCGACCGCAGCCCGCTGGACTTCACGGCCAGCCCGTACCGGTCCAGCCAGTACGCCACGGCCTTGAGCGCGACGAACAGGCCCAGCAGCACGGACAGGTGCCCGGTGGCCGCCGCGGTGGCCCGGTGGCCCGGGCTGGTCAGCCGCAGACCGCCGTAGAGGTAGTGCACCAGGGCCGCCGCGATCAGCGACAGCACGGCCGCCGCGAAGCCGAAGCTCAGCAGGAAGCGGTACCAGGGGAGGTCGAACGTGTAGAAGGAGATGTCCTTGTGGAACTGCGGGTCCTTCTGGTGGAAGGAGACGCCGTTGACCCACTGGAGCCAGGTGCGCCACTGCCCGGCCGCGGAGGCGCCCGCCACCAGGCCGACCAGCGCGGTGACCGCCAGCAGCACCCACTTCTTGTACGGCGCGATGCTCATCCGGTAGCGGTCGAGACTCTGCTGCTCGGCCGACATCGCGCTCAGCGGCGGGCGCAACCGGTGCGCCAGCCAGATGTTGAACCCCACCGCCGCGGCCATCAGCAGGCCGAAGACGGCGAACAGGCCGATCTTGGTGCCGAGGGTGGTGGTGAAGACCGACGAATAATGCACCGAGCGGTACCAGAGCCAGTCGGTCCAGAACCCCGCGAACATGACGAAGAGCATGGCCAGCGCAGCCAGCACACCCAGGGTCATCAGCAGGGTCCGGACGCGCCGGGACGGTCGGCCGACTCTGATCCGTGGCCCTGTCGGGCCTCCGCCGCGGTCCGGCATCTGGAAAGCCAAGGTGCGCACCTCGAAGTTCGCTGTAAGGGAGCTGTCGATCAGGCCCTGGCGATAGTAGGACCCAGTGTGGCAACTTACCGAGGCTTTACTCGGTTCCCGATTTCGGCCCCTCTCAGGGCACGATATTGGGCATGTCCAGCAACGCCGGCTCCCCGAGCCACCCCGATCGCCCCGAAGCGGGCACGCCCCCGATGGCCGCCAGCCCGCTGACCCGCGCCGTCCTCGAGATCGACGAGTACGCCTCCGGCCTCGGCTGGGACCAGCCCGCCCGGCTCTTCGCCCTCGTCGACACCGCGAAGCTCCGCACACAGGAGCCCGCCCTGGCCGCCCAGCTCGGCCTCGACGACGCGGCCCCCGGCGCGTCCGTCCCCTCCTACACGCCCATCGAGCAGGACGAACTGCCCGCGGGCACCGCCCTCGACGAGTTCCTCGCCACCATCGCCTGGCCGTCCGCGGTGACGGGCTGCGCCCTGACCGTGGAGCGGCTGATGCTCCCGCCGTCCGCCGAGGGGTCCGTGCCCCACGGGATGAGCGAGAAGCAGCTCGCCAAGTGGGTCGCCAAGCACCCGGAGCGGCAGGAGGTGCGGATGACGGTCGCCGTACTGCGGGACGGGGCCCGGGAGTCCGCCGTCCGGCTGCGCGAGAAGGACTCGCCGACCGAGGTGCTCACCGGCCCCGACCTGGTGCCCGGGCTGGCCGAGGCGCTGGCCGCGACCTTCGCGGACTGAGCCGCCCCGAGCGACTTCCGGGACGGGGTGGCTAGCCTGCCGTGCAGCGCGGCAGGCCGGCCGCGTCCCCCTTGCGGATCTTCTCCAGGGACTTCAGCGCGTCGCCTATCGTCTCGACCTTGACGAGCGTCAGCCCGGACGGGGTGTCCTTGGCGGCGGCCGCGCAGTTGTCCTTGGGGGTCAGGAAGAACCGGGCCCCCTTGTTCCGGGCGCCGACCGTCTTCATCTCGATGCCGCCGATCGGCCCGACCTTGCCGTCGTCGTCGATCGTCCCGGTGCCGGCGACGAACTTCCCGCCGGTCAGGTCGTCCGGTGTCAACTTGTCGACTATCCCCAGGGCGAACATGAGGCCGGCGCTCGGCCCGCCGACGTCGGCCAGCTTGATGTTGATCGGGAACGGGAAGGTGTGCGCCGTGCCCGCCTGGATGCCGACGATGGCCCGCTTGTCACCGGGCGCCTCCCGCGTCACCACGGTGACGGACTCCGTCCCGCGCGGCTGCCGCTTCTCCTTCTCCGCGGCGGCGGCCTCCTTGGCCGGGACGACCGTGAAGGCGACCTTCTCGCCGGGCTTGTGCCGGGTGACGAACTTCGCGACGTCGCCGGGCTGCCGGACCTCCGAGCCGTCCACCGCCTTGATCACGTCGCCCGCGTGCAAGGCGCCCTCGGCGGGGCTCGCCTTGACGACGGAGGAGACCACGACCCGCGTGGGGACGGGGATGTCCAGCTGCTTGAGCGCCGCCACCTTGGCGCTCTCCTGGGACTGGCTGAACTCCTCGGCGGTCTCCTGGTTGAGCTGGTCCGGGGACTTGTCGTCCGGGTAGAGCGTGCTGTGCGGGACCACCAGCTTGTCGTGGTCCAGCCAGCCGTAGACCGCCTCGATCATGTTCATCCGGTACTGCGAGCCGGTGACCCGGACCGTGGTCATGTTGAGGTGCCCACTGGTCGGATACGTCTTGTGCCCCGAGATCTGGAGCACCGGCTCCCCGTCGTGGTCGCCCAGGGTGTTCACCGTCGGCCCCGGCGACATCTCCGCGTACGGCACGGGGATCAGCACGCCGACGCAGAGCAGCGCGATCAGGGTCAGCAGGGAGGCGAGCATCGTCGCAGTGCGGCGGGGCATGGAACGACAGTACGGGACAGGTCTGACAGTCCACTTCCGGGGCGGTCCGTACGGGGCAGAAGTGCCTGCCGGGGCCCACGTCACGCGGGATTCCGGCCCCCGAGCCCTGCGGATCCGCGTTAAGCGGATCCGGCCCCGGAGTCCGAACGCTCCATCGCCTCGCGGAACTTCGCGTATCCCGCGAGCTCGGAGACATCGCCTGCCTTGCGGTTCCGGGCCGCCCAGCTTCCCCACAGGGCGGCGGCCACGGCCGCGGCAACCGGGATCAGCAACCAAGCGAGCGCCGCCATAACGGCCTCCGACCTCTTACTCCTCGCGACTTACGATGAGCACATTAATCGTCTGCCGTCTCAACGCTCACGTCAGGGCGGCGGTTACGCAACTCGGGTGGCCCGTTCCGGGCACCTGGCGCCCCCTCCGCGCGCCGACCCGCCCACCCGTCACCCGACCACCACCCCTCGACGACGGCGCTACGCGCCGACCCATTCTTCGGTTCCGTCGGAGAAGACCTGGTGCTTCCAGATCGGCACCTCGCGCTTGAGGTCGTCGATGAGGCGGCGGCAGGCCCCGAACGCCTCCGCGCGGTGCGGGCAGGAGACGGCGACGACGACGGCCAGATCCCCGATGGTCAGCTCGCCGACCCGGTGCACCGCGGCCAGCGCCCGCACCGGGAAGTCCGCCGCCACCTTCTCGGCGACCCGCCGCAGCGCCTCCTCGGCCGTGGGGTGCGCCGAGTAGCCGAGCCCGGCGACCGAGGCCCCGCCGTCGTGATCGCGCACCGTGCCCACGAAGAGCGCGGTGCCGCCGGCGGCGGGGTCGCCCACCGCGGCGAAGACCTCGTCCAGGGAGAGCGGGGTCTCGCGGATCGCCACGAGACGCAGGGGGCCCGGATCGGGGACGGCGGGCCCGGAGGGATCTTCGTACGTACGGGACATGCGCCCCATCGTGCCGTACGCCGCCCGCTCTCCGGCCGGGCCGGGCCGCGATATTCGTACCGGCGCCCGCTCCCGGAGGGCGCCGGCGCGTACCGGCACAGACCCGCTACACCCGCCGCCGGGCCTTGCGCGCCCGCCGGACCAGCGCCGCCGTGCCCAGCAGCGCCACGGTGGCACCGGCGGCGCCGGCCGCCGTCGCGTCCTTGCGGCCGAGCCGCCGGCCGGCGACCGTGTGCCGTCCGGCGACCTCCTCCAGCAGTTCGGCCAGGACCTCCTCGTTGGTCCAGCGCGGCCGCCAGCCGGCGGCGTGCAGCCGGTGGCCGCTGACCACCCAGGGGTGCATCGTGTACTCGAGGTCGCCCGCGGGGGACGGCGTCAGGCCCAGGCGGTGCAGCCGCGAGGCCGCCCCCAGCGCCACGGCCGACGGCAGCTCCATGCGCCGGATGCCGGTGAGCTCCTCGACCTCCTCCTGCTCCAGCCAGCCGTCGCAGCCCACCGCCAGCTCGCCCTCGGCCTTCTCCAGGGCGGCGAACTCCAGGGCGCTCACCAGGTCCTCCACGTGGCAGAACTGCCACACCGGCCGGGACCCGGCCACCACCAGCAGCCGCGGCGACTCGAAGTAACGGGTCAGAGCCGTATCCGTGCCGCCGACGAGGACGGCCGGCCGCAGCACGGTGACGTTGAGCCCCGGGTGCGCGCGGGGCGCGCGGCGGGCCAGCCGCTCGATCTCCAGCAGATCGCCGACGCCGGTGGCCTCGGCGGTCGCCCGCAGCTCGGCGTCCTCGTCGAGGGGCACGTCGTTGTCGGGGTGCGCGCCGTAGACCATCGCCGACGTGCACAGCACCACGCGGTGCACCCCGGCCGCGGCGGCGGCCGTCAGCACGGTCTGGGTGCCGCGCACGTTGTAGGCGGTGCGGGCGGCCGGGTCGGTCTCCAGGTCCAGGTCGAGCGCGAGGTGGACGACGACGTCGGCGCCCCGCAGCTTCTCCGCGATCGCCGGGTCGCGGACGTCCAGGACGTGCCACTGCGCCTCGCTGACGTCGCCGCGGCGCTCGTCGATGGCGAGGACGTGCTTGACCTCCTCGGACGCGGCGAGCCGCCGGGTGAGCAGCGCACCGACGCCGCGGGCGGCGCCGGTGACCGCGACCACGGGCCGTCGGCCGGTCGGGCTCGTACTGTCTCGCGCGGAACCGTTTCGCGCTGCGCGAACTTCTCGGTCGGGGGAACTCACCGGGCGTCTCCAGCGGTTGTCTTCAGTACGTATGTGTCATCACCTGTGTCATGACCCGTACGTACCAGGTGACGTCCATCCTGCCGCAGGCCCCGAGCCGGTGGAGCACCAAGCCCCGATACCGGGGAGGTGTCTACGCTGGGTGGTGTTGTCGGGCATTCGCCGTCGGCCATCGCCGGCGGCCCTAGGAGCCGAGGAAACCCGTGAGTGACACCCCATTCGGATTCAATCTTCCGCCGGAGGAGCCGGAGGACGGCGACAACGGCAAGAAGAAGGGCGGTGACCAGGGTGGCCGTGGCCAGGGTCCGGCGAACCCGTTCGGATTCGGTTCCGGAGCGGGCGGCGCGGACAATCCCTTCGCCGCGCTGTTCGGCGGCGGCGGGAACCCGGCCTTCGGGGGCATGAACCCCGGCGACCTGGGCGCCGCCTTCCAGCAGCTCGGCCAGATGCTCTCGTACGAGGGCGGCCCGGTGAACTGGGACATGGCCAAGGACATCGCGCGGCAGACCGTCGCCCAGGGCACCGCCGACGGCTCCAAGGACGCCAGCGTCTCGGCCGGCGAGCGGGCCGCGGTCGAGGAGGCCGTCCGGCTGGCCGACCTCTGGCTGGACGGCGTGACCTCGCTCCCGTCGGGCTCCGGCACCGCCGTGGCGTGGAGCCGCGCGGAGTGGGTCGAGGCGACCCTGCCGGTGTGGCGGGAGCTGGTCGACCCGGTCGCCGAGCGCGTCGGCTCCGCCATGGGCGACGTGCTGCCCGAGGAGATGCAGGCCATGGCAGGCCCGCTGCTGGGCATGATGCGCAGTATGGGCGGCGCCATGTTCGGTACGCAGATCGGCCAGGCCGTCGGCGTGCTGGCGGGCGAGGTCGTGGGCTCCACCGACATCGGTCTGCCGCTGGGCCCGGCCGGCAAGGCGGCCCTGCTGCCCGTGAACGTCGAGGCGTTCGGCGCCGGTCTCGGGGTGCCGCAGGAGGAGGTGCGCCTGTACCTGGCGCTGCGCGAGGCCGCCCACCAGCGCCTGTTCGCGCACGTGCCGTGGCTGCGCTCGCACCTCTTCGGCGCCGTCGAGGGCTACGCCCGGGGCATCAAGGTGGACACCTCCAAGCTGGAGGACGTCGTCGGCCGGCTCGACCCCACGCGCCCCGAAGAGATGCAGGAGGCGCTCCAGCAGGGCATGTTCCAGCCGGAGGACTCGCCGGAGCAGAAGGCGGCCCTGGCCCGGCTGGAGACCGCGCTGGCGCTGGTCGAGGGCTGGGTGGACGCGGTCGTGCACGCCGCCGCGGCGCCGCACCTGCCGTCCGCCGGGGCGCTGCGGGAGACGCTGCGCCGCCGCCGGGCGACCGGCGGTCCCGCCGAGCAGACCTTCGCCACGCTGATCGGCCTGGAGCTCCGTCCGCGCCGGCTGCGCGACGCGTCGCGGCTGTGGGCCTCCCTCACCGACGCGCGCGGCGCCGATGGCCGCGACGCGCTGTGGGAGCACCCGGACATGCTGCCGACCGCCGGGGACCTGGACGACCCGGACGGTTTCGTCCACCGCGAGCACCTGGACTTCTCCGAGCTCGACAAGATGCTCGGCGAGGCCGCCGGGGGCGGCGGCCAGGGCAAGCCGGATCTGGGGAAGGGCTCCGAGGGCTCCGAGGGCTCGGCCGGCTCCAAGGGGTCCGAGGACGCCAAGGGGTCCAAGGGTTCCGAGGGTTCCGAAGGTGACAGCCCCGAGGACGGCGCGTGAGCCTTCGCGAGGACGCGGAGCGGGTGCTCAAGGAGTGGCCCGCTCCGTCCGGTGAGGCGGGGCAGGAAGCGCTGCGGCTCGCGTACCTGGACCATCTGGCCGACCACCCGGACGGTATGTGGAAGGCGTGCCGGGACGGCCACGTCACGGCCAGCGCCCTGGTGGTGGACCCGTCCCGCGGCCGGGTGCTGCTGACGCTCCACCGCAAGCTGGGGATGTGGTTGCAGATGGGCGGCCACTGCGAGCCGGAGGACGCCACGCTGGCGGCGGCCGCGCTGCGCGAGGCGACGGAGGAGTCGGGCATCGCGAGCGGGCTGACCCTGCTGCCGGGCGGCCCGGTCCGGCTGGACCGGCACCACACGCCCTGCGCCTGGCACCTGGACGTGCAGTACGCGGCGCTGGCGCCGGAGGGCGCCGAGGCGGCGATCAGCGACGAGTCGCTGGACCTGCGGTGGTTCGGCTACGACGAGGTGGCCTCGGTGGCCGATACGTCGGTGGTACGGCTGGTGGAGCGGGTGCGGGCGCTGGTGTAGGCGCTCGCCGCCGGAGCGGGAGGCACCGCCGCGGTTCCGCTGCTCCACGGCTCCCCCGCTCCTCCCGCCGCCCGGGGGCTCACTCGCCGCGGGCGGCGGGAAGGTGCGGGAGCCGGCCGGCGGCGACGACGCCCTCCAGGTATCCCCGCGCCCGTTCGGTGCGCGGGTACGCCTCCAGGAGCCGCCAGAAGGCGGGCCCGTGCCCGGGGACGAGCAGGTGCGCCAGCTCGTGCAGGAGGACGTAGTCCACGACGTACTCGGGCATGCCCTGCAGGCGGTGCGAGAGGCGGATGCTGCCCTCGGCGGGGGTGCAGGAGCCCCAGCGGGTGTTCTGGTTGGTGACCCAGCGGACGCTGTCGGGCCGGGCCCGGCCGCCGAGGTACTGCCCGGAGAGGCGCTCCGCCCGTTCCGCGAGCTCGGCGTCGCCGAGTATCCGCTTGCTCTCCTGGGCCGCGAGCCGGTCGAGCATCACGGACACCCACCGCTTCTCCTCGGCGTCCGACATACGGGCCGGGATGAGGACCACCGTGCGGTCGGCCTCGCGGTAGGCGGAGACGGTTCTGCGCCGGCGTGCGCTCCGGCGGACCTCCACCGGGCGGGTCTCGGCCGCCGGGAACTCCTCCGTCCCCAGGAAGGGCGGGCCGAGCGGACTCGGCCCGCCGCGCGGTGGTCGTGCGGCACTGTGCAGGGGGTCGACGGGCACGCCACGACGTTACCCCGTCGGCGGCGCGGGAAGTCCCGCCGTCGCCCTGCCGTCGGTGATTCCCCACCACATCACGGCACTAGTACGACTAACAGCCCGTGCCTGTGGACAACTTCGGACGCGCATCGGCGCCGCCGTGCATGCTGGGTCCACCGGCGGCGGACGGTGGCTCCGCCGCCGGTGCGAGGCGGTGTGAGGCGGCGTGTGCCGGGCGACGAGGGGGAGTCATGGTGGGGACGGACGGCGGGTGCGGGGCCGCGGTGCTGGAGAGCCTGAAGGACCGAGGACGCACGGACGGGCCCGGGGACGCGGTGGTCGGGGGCGCGGGCGGGGCCGCGGGGGCGCATCCGGTGGTGAAGCCCGCCCTGCGGCGGGCCTGGCGCCGCCGGGACGTCCTCCAGCTCGGGATGACGCGGGCCCACGCGAGGGTGGTGGGTCCGGTGGACACGGCGACGGCGTCGTTCCTGGGCCTGCTCGACGGCACCCGCGGACTGCCGCTGCTCCGGGCGGAGGCGGCGGCCATGGGGCTCCCGGAGGGCCGGGCGGACGCGCTGGTGGAGCGGCTGACCCGGGCCGGGGTGCTGGACGACGCGCGCGGCGGAGGCCGGGGAGGCGCCGCGCTGCGGAGCCGCGGCCCCGCCCTGGAGCGGCTGCGGCCCGACCTGGCCTCCCTGTCCGTACTGCATCCAGCGCCGGGGGCGGCGCTGGGGCTGATGGCCGCTCGACAGGCGAGACGGGTGCAGGTGCGGGGCGCGGGCCGGGTGGGTGCCGCGGTGGCCGCCCTGCTGTCGGCGTCCGGGGTGGGGCAGGTGGACGTGCTCGACGGCGGATACGTAGAGCCCTGGGACGTGAGCCCCTGCGGCGTGGGCGTGGAGCGGACGGGCGAGCGCCGGGACGCGGCGGCGCGGCGGGTGGTGCGGGAGGCGGCGCCGCTGCCCCGGCCGAGGACGCGGGCGCGGGAGGACGAGGCCGGGGCCGGGGAGTTCGCGCCGCCGCTGGCCCTGACGGTGTTCGCGCCCCGGGACGGGGTCGCGGTGTGGGCGCCCGACCCGGCGGGCGCCCGGGAGGCGATGGCGGCGGGGGCGCCCCATCTGTACGCGGGGGTGGCGGAGGCCACGGGGGTGGTCGGGCCGCTGGTGCTGCCGGGCCGGTCGGCGTGTGCCGAGTGCCTGGCGCTGGGCCGGGCGGAGCGGGACGCGGCCTGGCCCCGGATGGTCGCCCAGTGGAAGTCCGGCCGACGGGCGGAGGTACCGTCTTGCGACATGGCACTGGCCACGGTCGTGGCGGGACTGACCGTGTCGTGGGCGCTCGCGTTCCTCGACGGTGGGTCCGCCGCGGGCGTGGGGGCGCGCCTGGAACTGGCTCTGCCGGGTCCGGACTGGTCCTCGCGCCCGGTCGAGCCGCATCCGCGGTGTCCGTGCGGCGCGGCACGGTCCCCCGAGGGGGGTCGCGCCCGGGCGGCGGGGGCCCCGCACGGGACAATGCCCGGGTAACCGCCGTCCGCGGCGTGGCCGTTCAGCAGTTGGAGGGGCGCATGTCTGATCTACCGCGCAAGGCGGTCGCTCGTACCGCCAAGTTGGCCGCGCTGCCCTTGGGGTTCGCCGGACGCACCGCGCTCGGGCTCGGCAAACGCATCGGCGGACGGCCGGCGGAGATGATCGCCGCGGAGTTGCAGCAGCGCACCGCCGAGCAGTTGTTCGCCACGCTGGGTCAGCTCAAGGGCGGGGCGATGAAGCTCGGTCAGGCGCTGTCCGTCTTCGAGTCGGCGCTCCCGGAGCAGGTCGCGGGCCCCTATCGGGCGGCGCTGACCAAGCTTCAGGAGGCGGCGCCCCCGATGCCGGTGAAGTCGGTGCACGCGGCGCTGGCGGAGCGGCTGGGGGAGGACTGGCGAGACCTGTTCGAGGAGTTCGACGACAAGCCGGCCGCGGCGGCGTCGATCGGGCAGGTGCACCGGGCGGTCTGGCACGACGGGCGTGAGGTCGCGGTCAAGGTGCAGTACCCGGGTGCCGGGGAGGCGCTGCTGTCCGACCTCACCCAACTCGGCCGGTTCGCCCGGCTGCTGGGGCCGCTGGTCCCGGGCATGGACATCAAGCCCCTGATCGCCGAGTTGCGCGACCGGGTCTCCGAGGAGCTGGACTACGGGCTGGAGGCGCGCGCCCAGGCCGCCCACGCCCGGGAGTTCACCGAGGACGTGGACGTCGTCGTCCCGGACGTCGTGCACCACACCGATCAAGTGCTGGTGACCGAGTGGCTGGAGGGGGTGCCGTTGTCCGAGGTGATAGCGGACGGCACCCGTGAGCAGCGGGACCGGGCCGGGCAGTTGCTGGCGCGCTTCCTGTTCTCCGGAGCGGCCCGCACCGGGCTGCTGCACGCCGATCCGCACCCGGGGAACTTCCGGCTGCTGACCGGAAGCGCGCCCGACGGCCCGCCCGAGAAGTGGCGACTGGGCGTGCTGGACTTCGGCACGGTGGACCGGCTGCCGCAGGGACTGCCGCCGGAGATCGGGACGGCACTGCGGCTGACGCTGGAGGGCGACGCGGAGGCGGTCCACGAGTTGCTGCGGGACGAGGGGTTCGTCAAGCCGGGGATCGACCTCGACCCGGGCGCGGTGCTCGACTATCTGCTGCCGATCATCGAGCCGGCGCAGGTGGAGGAGTTCACCTTCACCCGCGACTGGATGCGCGCGCAGGCGACGCGGATCGCCGACCCGCGCTCCCCCGCCTACCAGTTGGCCCGTCAGCTCAATCTGCCGCCGGCGTATCTGCTGATCCACCGGGTCACCACCAGCACCATAGGGGTGCTCTGCCAACTGGGCGCGACCGTGCGGCTGCGTGACGAGATGGAGGCGTGGGTCCCGGGGTTCGCGGCCGAAAGCCGGAGTCAGGAGACCCCCGCCTGACACGGGTCCCCGGGCTGGTGCCGGGGCCCGTGCGGGACGGGCTCCGGCGATCACCACCAGGAGGAGTCGAGGCGGCCCTCGATCGCTCTGATGTTGGCCCGGGCGCAGTCGTCGCAGAAGTAGCGGCGGGCGCCGTTCTCGACGGAGCAGGTCCAGGTCGGCGGGGGGCCGTCGGCGGTGGTGCCGCACCGGGCACATGTGATGGGGCCGGGATTCTCGGGGTCCAACTGCGCTGCGTCAGGCGTCTTCTGGTCCACTCCCAGACGATATCCCCGTGAACGGCCGGTGACGGGGCGACGCACCCCGACGCACCGAGGGGCCGGTCCGTTCGGACCGGCCCCTCGGTTCACCAAGCGTTGCCCGGCCGCCTACTGCATGACGGCCATGGCCAAGGCCCTGCGGGCGCGCAGCGAGGCGCGCTCGGCGCGGCGCTGCATGCGGCGGGCCGTGGCGAGGCGGACGGCCGTGCGTTCCGACTCGGCCTCGCGGAGGCGCTCGTGCATATGCGCACGGGCCAGGATTTCTGGGATGAGTTGCATTTCGAGGTTCCTGTTCTGACGCGAGACGATCGCGCCGGAGGTATCACGGACGGAGAGGGCGGAGCCGGCCGGCTCGGGGGACGGGCGCTGCATCGTCGGGTCCTGCTTCTGGGGGTCGTGCGTCACGGGGCGGTCGATGGTGCCGTGGAGGTTCATGCGGCGACCGGGTTCTTGCGCGGGCGACCACGGGGACGCTTGCGGGCCACGACGACGCCCTGGACGAAGAGCTCTCCGCCCCAGACGCCCCAGGGCTCGCGGCGGTCCTTCGCGCCGGCGAGGCAGGCCTCACGCAGCGGGCAGGTCTGGCAGAGCGACTTGGCGTACTCGACGTCGGCCGGGGACTCGGCGAAGAAGACCTCGGGGTCGTAGGTGCGGCACGGCACGGGGGTGCCGAGGTTCTCGATCGCGTCGTCGAGGTCGGTGAGCGCGGTGAGCGGAGCGAGGGGGGTCAAGGAGTCCTCCGTGGGGACGGGCGGGGGGATCAGGTCGGTGGCTACTGACGGGGTGTGTGCCTTGATGTGCACGGTGTGTGTTCCTCGTCTGTGTTGTTCCGGCTGGTGGCCGGGCTGGTTCCCCCTGCCGGGGGGCAAACAAAAGGGCCGCGGATCCCGGTGTGGGTTCCGCGGCCCTGGAAGGTGCCGACCTGATCTGCCGATCAGGCTGGATCTCTCCAGGGTTCGAGCCCACGGAAGGCCCACATCGTGTGGTGCTGGTACTGCTTGGTCCGGGATCCGGCGCCGTCGGTCTCCGCCGCGATGACACGGACTCGTGCCACTGCTGCCGCTTCCGCCACCTCAGGCGCCTTGGTCGGTCGCTCATTGCCCAGCACCGACTCCGAGAGCGGCAGCTTGGCGAGGGACAGACCGGTGCCCTGGACGGAACCGAACGACGGCACGGCGCTGATGCCGGCCTCGATGCCGAGGGAACGCGTGGCGAAGACCGGGCGATCGGTCATTTTGCTGCTGGTGATGAAGCTGATCATTGGTCTCGCCTCCTCTCGGCGTCTCGGGACGGGCCGGGGCCCGTCATGTTCGGTTTGAGTACAGCAGTACAGCACGGAACCAACGGATCCCGCGAGGGGCCGTTGCTTTCCTGCTCGGAAGGCTATGGGTAGGCCGTCCACGCACGCAAACTATTTTTCCGGAGAATTCTCCAGGCCCTCGCGCCGCTCCGGCTCACGGCCGGCACAGAGGGCCAGGACGTCGGCCCCGAACCGTCCCAGCTTGCGGGCCCCCACCCCGGAGATGGCGGCGAGCTCCCCCTCCGTTTCCGGCACGGCCTCGGCGATGGCCAGCAGCGTCTTGTCGGTGAAGACGCAGAAGGCGGGCTGGCCGAGCCGCCGGGCCTGGTCGGCCCGCCAGTCGCGGAGCCGCTCGTGCAGCCCCTCGTCGAGGTCGCTGGGGCAGTCCTCGCAGCGCAGCAGTTTGATCTCGCCCGCGTCGGTCAGCGTCCGGCCGCAGACCCGGCACCGTGCGGGCCGGCGCGCCCGTGAGGCGCCGCCGCGCGACCCGGCGGCCGGCCGGGCACCGCCGTCAGCGGGGTCGGCCCCGAAGCCGGACCCGAACGAGACGTGGCCGCGGGCGGCCGACGAGCCGGTGGCGCCCGGACCGGACGCCGGGGAGCCGGGCCGCAGGCCGTTGAGGAACCGGCTGGGGCGCCGGGAGGGGCGGCCGCCGGGCGCGCGGGAGAGGGCCCACGACAGGGTCAGGTGCCGGCGCGCCCGGGTGACGCCGACGTAGAGGAGGCGGCGCTCCTCCTCCAACTGCTCGTCCGTCTTGGCGTAGGTGATCGGCATCATGCCCTCGGTGAGCCCGACCAGGAAGACGGCGTCCCACTCCAGGCCCTTGGCGGCGTGCAGTGAGGCGAGCGTCACACCCTCGACCGTGGGGGCGTGCTGGGCCTCCGTCCGCTCCTGGAGCTCGGTGACCAGGTCGGCGAGGCCGGCGTCCGGGCGGGCGGCGGCGAAGTCCTCGGCGAGCCGTACCAGGGCGGCGAGGGATTCCCAGCGGTCGCGGACCGCGCCCGATCCGGCGGGCGGCTCCGCGGTCCAGCCCCGGGTCGAGAACACGGCCCGCACCTGGTCGGGCAGGTCCTCGGCGCCGGCCAGCTGCGGATCGGTGCCGCCGCCCGCCCGCGCGGCGCCCCGCAGCAGGATCTGGGCCTCGCGCACCTCGGGCCGTTCGAAGAACCGCTCGGCCCCGCGCAGCTGGTACGGCACGCCGACGTCCGCGAGGGCCTGCTCGTAGACCTCGGACTGGGCGTTGATCCGGTACAGCACCGCGATCTCGCTCGCGGGCACCCCGGAGGCGATGAGGTCGCGGACCCGGCGGGCGACGCCCTCCGCCTCGGCCGGCTCGTCGGCGTACTCGGCGAAGGCGGGCTCGGGGCCGCGCTCGCGCTGGGAGACGAGCTCCAGGCGGTGCTCCGCGGCCTTGCCGCGGGCCTGGGCGAGCAGCCCGTTGGCCAGGTGGACCACCTGCGGGGTGGAGCGGTAGTCGCGGACGAGCCGGACGACCGTGGCCCGGGGGTGGCGGGAGCGGAAGTTCAGCAGGTGGTCCGGGGTGGCGCCGGTGAAGGAGTAGATGGTCTGGCTGGCGTCGCCGACCACGCAGAGGCTGTCCCTGTCCCCCAGCCACAGGTCCAGCAGGCGTTGCTGGAGGGGGCTGACGTCCTGGTACTCGTCCACCACGAAGTGCTGGTACTGCCGGCGGACGGTCTCGGCGATGTCCTGCCGGTCCTGGAGGACGGCCACGGTGAGCAGCAGCACGTCCTCGAAGTCGATCACGCCGCGCTCGCGTTTGAGCTGCTCGTAGATGCCGTAGATCTTGGCGGTCTCCGCCGGGTCGCGGGGGGCGTCGCGGCCGGCCTTGACGATGGCGGCGGGGTAGTCCTCGGGGACGGTCTGGGTGACCTTGGACCATTCGATCTCGGACGTCACGTCCCGCAGCTCGTTGCGGTCCAGCCGGATCCGGCAGCGGGCCGCCGCCTCCGCGACGATCTGCACCTTGCGCTCGGCCAGCCGGGGCAGCTCGCCGCCCACGGCCTTGGGCCAGAAGTACTGCAGCTGACGCAGCGCGGCCGAGTGGAACGTCCGGGCCTGCACCCCCGCCGCGCCGAGCTGCCGCAGCCGGCCGCGCATCTCGCCGGCCGCCCGGTTGGTGAAGGTGACGGCGAGCACGCTCGTGGGCTGGAACACCCCGGACCGTACGCCGTACGCGATCCGGTGGGTGATCGCGCGCGTCTTGCCCGTACCGGCACCGGCCAGCACGCACACCGGCCCGCCCAGGGCCGTTGCCACCGCGCGCTGCTCCGGGTCGAGCCCGTCGAGCACGGCGTCGGCGGTCTCCGGCACCTGAGGGAAAAGGGAGGAGTGCGTTGCTGCTGTCACGCAGCCATGCTGCCAGGTCCGCGGAGGCGACCGGGAACGTTGTCCACAGGCGAGGCCCTGCGGTCATACCATCACCCCGGCGACTGCCCGGCGCGGGCGCGCGTGCGGGGCGGGAATGGTAAGAGAGGGGCGCACGTTCTACCACCGGAGCCTCGCTCCCCCAGCTCGCCTGCAGAAGGAGTCCCGATGTCCGCCGTGACGATGTACAGCACCACCTGGTGCGGCTACTGCCGCCGTCTGAAGAGCCAGATGGACCGCGAGGGAATCGCGTACACCGAGGTGAACATCGAGCAGGACCCCGAGTCCGCCGCCTTCGTGGAGAAGGCCAACAACGGCAACCAGACGGTCCCGACCGTCCTGTTCCCCGACGGCTCGACGCTGACCAACCCCTCCCTGGCCCAGGTCAAGGCCAAGATCGGCGCCTGACCGCCGGGAAACGCCCGCACCGGGCCCATGGGAAAGCCCCCGCCGCGGCGGGGGCTTTCCCATGCTCCGGGCCGGACGGCCTACGGCAGCGGTTCGCCGTACCAGAGCTCGACGAGGCGGGCGGCGATGGAGATGCCGGTGGGGGGCAGGACCTCGCCGGAGGCGAAGGCGGCGCGGAGGTCTTCCCGGGAGAACCAGCGGGCCTCGTGGATCTCCTCGCCGTCGACCTGGATCTCCGGGGAGGTGGCGCGGGCCATGAAGCCGAGCATGAGGCTGGAGGGGAAGGGCCAGGGCTGGCTGGCGACGTACTCGACGTCGCCGACGACGACGCCGGCCTCCTCGGCGACCTCCCGGCGGACGGCCTGCTCGATGGACTCGCCCGGCTCGACGAAGCCGGCGAGGGTCGAGAAGCGGCCCTCGGGCCAGTGCATCTGGCGGCCGAGCAGGGCGCGGTCCTGGTCGTCGGTGACCAGCATGATCACCGCGGGGTCGGTGCGGGGGTAGTGCTCGGCGCCGCAGGCCGGGCAGCGGCGGATGTGGCCGGCGGCGGCGATGACCGTGCGCTCGCCGCAGCGCGAGCAGAAGCGGTGGAGGCGCTGCCAGTTCTCCAGGGCGACGGCGTGGACCAGCAGGCCGGCGTCGCGCGGGGAGAGCAGCAGGCCCGCCTCGCGGAGGCCGGCGGGGCGCGCGGACTGGTCCATGCGGCCGGGCAGGCTGTCCTTCTGGAGGGCGAAGTAGGCCACCCCGTCCTCGTCCTGGCCGAGGAAGTAGCGGTGCGTCTCGGTGGGCGGCGCGTCGAACGCCGGGGTCATCACCAGTTCCGTACGGCCGTCGGGGGTGTCGTCGATCAGCGCCTGGCCGCCGGAGACCACGAACACGCGGGTCGACGGGTGGCTCCACGCCGCCGACAGCCACGCCTCGTCCAGCCGGTGGTGCGCGGCGCGGTCGATGCCGCTCGATCCGCTGAGCGTGATGCGGTCGGCGGCGAAATCGGTCCTGGTGGTCACGGCTGCTTCCAACTCCCCCTGGTGGTGATGGCGGTGGTGCGTCTTGTGCGTCACGGCGTCACGGGCCCGGTCGGTCAGTGCGCGCGGCGCGTCCAGGACGTGTCGCCGGTGGCGAGGTCGTCCCAGAGGTGGGCGGCGGTCTCCACGCCCTTCATGAGGAGGTCGAGCTCGACCTTCTCGTTCGGCGCGTGCCAGCCGTCGGAGGGCACGGAGATGCCGAGGAACAGGACCGGGACGCCGAGGACGTCCTGGAGGTCGGCGGCCGGTCCGGAGCCGCCCTCGCGGGTGAAGCGGACCTGCTGCCCGAAGGCGCGGCCCATGGCGCGGGCGACGGCCTGGAGCGCCGGGTGGTCGAGCGGCGTCAGGCAGGGGCGGGTGGCGCCCGTGAACGTGAGCTCGTGGCGGATGCCGGCCGGGAGGCGGCCGGCGATCCACTCCCGGACCGCTTCCTGGACGCGGTCGGTGTCCTGGCCCGCGACCAGGCGGAAGGAGAGCTTCAGCTGCGCCGAGGACGGGACGATCGTCTTGCCGCCGGGGCCCTGGTAGCCGCCGGAGATGCCGTTGACCTCGGCTGTCGGGCGGGCCCAGACGCGCTCCAGCGTGCTGTAGCCGGCCTCGCCGAGGGTGGCGTGCGAGTGCGCCCCGCGCGTCCAGCGCTTCTCGTCGAACGGCAGCTCCGCGAAGAGCTCACGCTCGCGGTCGGTGAGCTCGAGGATGCCGTCGTAGAAGCCGCGGATCGCCACGCGGCGGTCCTCGTCGTGCAGCGCGGCGGCCAGCCGGGCCGCCTCGGTGGCCGGGTTGGGCACGGCGCCGCCGAACGCGCCGGAGTGGATGTCCTGGTCCGGGCCGTACAGGTCGACCTGGCACTCGACCAGGCCGCGCAGGCCGGTGCAGACGGTCGGGGTGTCCTCGGCCCACATGCCGGTGTCGGAGACGATCACCGCGTCACAGGCGAGGCGGTCCGCGTGCGCGCGGAGCAGGTCCGGGAAGTTCGGCGAGCCGAACTCCTCCTCGCCCTCGATGATCAGCTTGAGGTTGACGGCGGGGGCGGTCCGGCCGGTGGCCGCCAGGTGGGCGCGGACGCCGAGGGTGTGGAAGAACACCTGGCCCTTGTCGTCGGCGGCGCCGCGGGCGTACATCCGGCCGTCCTTGACGACCGGCTCGAACGGCTCGGTGTGCCAGCCGTCCTCCCGGGTGGCCGGCTGGACGTCGTGGTGGCCGTAGACGAGCACCGTCGGCGCGCCCTCGTCGCCGGAGGGCCACTCGGCGAAGACGGCCGGGGCGCCGGCGGTCTCCCAGACCTCGGCGACCGGGAAGCCGGTCGCCCTGAGCCGGTCCGCCAGCCAGTCCGCGCTGCGGCGCACATCGTCCGCGTGGCCGGGGTCGGCCGACACGGAGGGGATGCGCAGCCACTCGGCGAGGTCGTCGAGGAAGGCGGCGCGGTGCTGCTGGATGTACGCGCGGACGGCACTGTCCGGGGTGTCGCTCATGACGTCGAGCCTAGCCGGACACGGGCCGTGACCGGGACCGGGTTTGCCTCACTCACCCTCCCCGGCACCCCCTCCGAGCAGGATCCTCTCCAGCCCCGCCCGGTCCGGCAGCGCGGTCGGACGGACCACGCGGCCGTCGCGGACGTGGACGAAGGCGGCGGAGACGGCCGACGGCGGCAGGCCGTGCCGCTCGGCCCAGGCGAGGCGGTAGACGGCGAGCTGGAGGGGGTCGGCGGTGCCGTCCCGGCCCGTCTTCCAGTCGACGATCTCGTAGGCGGCGCCGGTGCCGTCGACTTCCTCCCCGGTCCGGTAGACGGCGTCGATCCGGCCGCGGATCACCCGGCCCGCGAGGGTGATCCGGAACGGCGCCTCCACCCGGTAGGGCGTGCGGTGGGCGTACGGCGTGCGCTCGAACGCCGCCTTGAGCTCGGCGAGGTCCCGCTCGTCGGCGATCCCGGAGTCGTCGGTCTCGTCCCTCTCGTCGTCGTCCACGCCGCCGGGCAGCCCGTCCGGGACGGTGAACGGCAGGGTCAGCGCCTCGAAGCGGGACTCCACCCAGGCGTGGAAACGGGTGCCGCGGCGGGCGGCGGGCCGTGGCGGGCGGGGCATGGGCCGGGCCAGCTCGGCCGCGAACGCGTCGGGGTCGGCGGCGAGCCGGACGAGCTGCGACGCGGTCAGCGACGCGGGCAGCGGCACCTCGTGCACGCTCGCCCGCGCCCTGCGGAGCTCGCCCGCGAGCGCGTCCAGGTCGCGGTCCCAGGAGGCGACCAGGCGGCTCTCTTCGGGGGTGAGGCCGACGCGGGGCGCCGCGCTCGGGGCGGAGGGCTCCCTGGGGGCAGCCGGAGTCCGCTCGTGCCGGGGGGGCGGGACGACGGTGAGTGCCTGCGGCTGGGGCGCCACCGGCGCGGGGCTGCCGGTCTGCTCGGCGGCGCGGGTGCCGTCGGGCGCGGTCGCCGTCGGGCGGGTGGTGGGCAGGGCGTCCCAGTCCGCCAAGGCGGCGTCGTCCTCGTGGGCGAGGTCCTCGTACGCGGCTGCGTCGCGTTCGGGCTCCTCTCCGTGGGCCGCGGCGTCTCCGTACTCCTCCTCGTACGCCGAGTCGGCGTACGGGTACGCCTCGCCGTCCTCCTCCGGCGGAGGGGGCCACTCCGGGTCGTGGGCGGCCATCGGCGCCGGGGTGAGGCCGGGAAGGCGGCCCAGGCGGGCGCGGACGGCGTCGGCCGCCTCGCGGCGCAGGGCGAGGGAGCCGGGGTCCAGGGGGAGCGGCCAGGCGCGGTCGGTCTCGGCGGCGTCGAGGGCGGGGTTGGTGGCGCCCTCTTCCGGGGGGTCCGCCCACGCCTCGATCTCGCCGTGCCCGGCCTCGCAGTGTTCGCGCAGGGCGTGGAGGAAGGCGGACGGGCCGCGCGGCCGCTTCTGCTCGGGGCCCCACCAGTGGCCGGAGGCGAGGAGGAGGGAGCGGGGGCGGGTGAACGTGACGTAGCCGAGGCGCAGTTCCTCGGTGGCCTGGTGGTCCCTCATCGCGGCCTTGAAGGCGGCGATGCCCTTGCCGTCCCAGGCCGGGACCTCGGGGAGGGTGTCGGCGTCCCCGCGCAGGGTGTGCGGGAGGACGCGGGCCTGGGAGGTCCACGCGTCGCGGGCCTGCTCGCTGGGGAAGGTCTTGGCGACGAGGCCGGGGACGGCGACGACGTCCCACTCCAGGCCCTTGGACTTGTGGGCGGTCAGGACCTTGACCGTGTCCTCGGAGCCGGGGAGGGAGCTGTCGAGCCCCTTCTCGTACTGGACGGCGGTGCGCAGGAAGCCGAGGAAGGCGAGCAGGCCGGCGTCGCCGTCCAGGCCGGCGAAGCCGGCGGCGATGTCCAGGAACCGGTTCAGGGTCTCGCGGCGGCGGGCCGCCAGCGCGTGCGGCGAGGCGGAGAGCTCGACCTCCAGGCCGGTGGTGGCGAGCACCCGGTGCAGGACGTCCATCAGGGGGTCGGCCAGGCCGCGCCGCAGGTCGCGGAGTTCGGTGGCGAGGCGGGCGAAGCGGATCCGGGCCTCGGCGGAGAAGGGCAGGCCGTCGTCGGGCGCGTCACCGGTCAGGAAGGTGTCGAGCGCGTCGGCGAGGGAGATCACCTCGGCCGGGTCGCGGCCCTCGACGGCCTCGGCGAGCCGCCGCTCGGGGTCGGTGCCCGCGCTGCCGTAGGGCACCAGGGTGCGGGCGCGACGACCGAGGAGGGCGAGGTCGCGGGGGCCGATGCGCCAGCGGGGGCCGGTCAGCAGGCGGACGAGGGACGCGTTGGCGGTGGGGTCCTGGAGGACCTCGCAGACGGCGACGAGGTCGGCGATCTCGGGCAGGTGGAGCAGCCCGGAGAGGCCGACGACCTCGACCGGCACGTCCCGTTCGACCAGCGCGGCCTGGATCCGCGCGAAGTCCGCCGCCGTGCGGCACAGCACGGCGACGTCACCGGGGCGGGTGCCGGTGCGCACGTGGTGCGCGATGGAGTCGGCGAGCCAGGCCAGCTCCTCGGCCTGGGTGGGCAGCAGGGCGCAGCGCACGTACCCGTCCCGCTCGGCGCCGGGAGCGGGCCGCAGCGCCTCGACGCCCTCGTGAAGGGCGCGCAGGGGTGCGGCGAGGCCGTTGGCGAGGCGGAGGAGCCGGCCGCCACTGCGCCGGTTCTCGCTGAGGGAGTGGCGGGCGGCGGGGCGGCCGTCGGCGTGCGGGAAGTGGCGGGGGAACTCGTCCAGGTTGGCGACGGAGGCCCCGCGCCAGCCGTAGATGGCCTGGCAGGGGTCGCCGACGGCGGTGACCGCGTGGCCCGTGCCGCCGCCGAACAGGCCGGCGAGCAGCAGGCGTTGGGCGACCGAGGTGTCCTGGTACTCGTCGAGGAGGACGACGGAGAACTCGTCGCGGAGGATCCGGCCGACCTCGGGCCGGGTGCGGGCGAGCTCGGCGGAGAGGGCGATCTGGTCGCCGAAGTCGAGGAGGTCGCGGCGGCGCTTCTCCGCGCGGTACGCGGCGACCAGGCCGGTGAGTTCACGCCGGGCGCGGGCGGTCTCGGGGACCTTGCGCAGGTCGGCGTTGGTGAGGCGGGCGCCGTCGAGGTCCTTGAGGAGGGCCTCGTCGTGCGCCAGCAGCTCCTCCGGCTCGACCAGGTGCTCGGCGAGCTCGGCGTCGAGGGCGAGGAGGTCGGCGACGAGGTCGCCGAACGGGCGGGTGAGGGCCGGGTGCGGGCCCGGGGAGGTGCGCAGGACGCGGGCGGCGAGCTGGTAGCGGGTGGCGTCGGCGAGGAGGCGGGCGGTGGGCTCCAGTCCGATGCGCAGGCCGTGCTCCTTGAGGAGGCGGCCGGCGAACGCGTGGTACGTGGAGATCCGCGGCTCGCCCGGGCCCTCTTCCTCCGTGGCCTCGCCGGCCGTCACCCCGGCGGCGGCGAGCGCCTTGCGGACGCGCTCGGCGAGCTCACCGGCGGCCTTGTTGGTGAAGGTGAGGCCGAGGACGCGCTCGGGGGCGACCTGGCCGGTGCCCACCAGCCAGACGACGCGGGCGGCCATCACCGTCGTCTTGCCCGAGCCGGCCCCGGCCACGATGACCTGCGGGGCGGGCGGCGCGGTGATGCAGGCCGTCTGCTCCGGGGTGAAGGGGATGCCGAGGAGCTCCTTGAGCTGCTCGGGGTCGGTCAGGCGCGGGGTCACGTCACAAACCGTAACCGGGGGCACTGACAAGCACTGACAACCGGCCTTCCTGATCTTGTCCGGGCCGGTCTCGGCCGGGCCGGTCTTGTGCGGACCGGTCTTGTGCGGACCGGCCGGGCGTCCCGGCCGTCATTCGACGATCTGGCGGCCCTCCGGGCGGGCCGAGCAGGAGGAGCGGAAGGCGCAGTGCGCGCAGTGCGTGCCGGGGCGTGGGGAGAACCGTTCGTCCAGGACGCGGCCGGCGGCGGTGGCGAGGAGGTCGCCGATCCAGTCGGCGCCGTCCTCGCCGCCGTCCGCCGGCGGTTCCTGCGCCTGCACCTTGGGCAGGGCGTCGCCGCCCTCCTTCTTGGCGGCGCCCTGCCGGAGCTGGACGAGTTCCGCGCCGCCGGGGCGCGGGCGTACGCCGTCGAAGACGTCGTCGACGGCGCCGTGCCGGACCGCGAGCTGGTAGACGGCGAGCTGGGGATGGCGGGCCACCTCGGCGGCGGTCGCCGGGGTCTTGCCCGTCTTGAAGTCGACGACGTAGGCGTGGCCGGCGGCGTCCCGCTCCACACGGTCCATGGAGCCGCGGACGCGGACGAGCCGGCCGCCCGCGGTGAGGGTGACGTCGAAGGGGTGCTCGGTGGCGACGGGCGTGCGGCCGCGTTCCATGACGTGCCAGCGGAGGAAGCGCTCCAGGGCGGCCCGGGCGTTCTCCTTCTCCTGCCGGGACTTCCAGGGCGCGTCGAAGGCGAGCGCGTCCCAGACGGTCTCCAGGCGCTCCATGAGGACGGCGAGGTCCGCCGGGGTACGGCCGGAGGCGACCTCGTCGGCGAGGACGTGCACGACGTTGCCGAAGCCCTGGGCCGTTCCGGCGGGCGCCTCGGCGCGTACCTCGCGTCCCAGGAACCACTGGAGCGAGCAGGTGTCCACGAGCTGGCCGACGGCGGAGCCGGACAGGGCGACCGGCTGGTCCCGGTCGCGGAGCGGCACCGCGCTGTGCGTCGGCTCGTACAGGCCCCACCAGCGGTCGGGATCGGCGGCCGGGACGAGCGGCCGGTCCTCGTCGTCGCGCAGGCCGGCGAGGCGGGCGAGCCGGTCGGCCGCGGCGGCCCGGAGCGCGTCCGACGCGGTGGGGTCCACGGTGGTGGCCCGCAGCTCGGCGACGAGCGCCGCGACGGCGAGGGGGCGGCGCGGACGCTGGGTGACGTCGACCGGTTCGACGCCGAGTTCGGTGAGGAAGCGGGACGGCTGGTCGCCGTCCTCGGCGGCGGCCTTGACCGCCGTCACCACCAGGCGTTCGCGGGCGCGGGTCGCCGCCACGTAGAACAGCCGGCGCTCCTCGGCCAGCAGCGCGCCGGGCGGGAGGGGCTCGGCGAGGCCGTCGCGGCCGATGCGGTCCGCCTCCAGCAGCGAGCCGCGGCGGCGCAGGTCGGGCCAGAGTCCCTCCTGCACCCCGGCGACGACGACGAGCCGCCACTCCAGGCCCTTGGAACGGTGCGCGGTCATCAGGCGGACGGCGTCGGGGCGCACGGCGCGGCGGGTGAGCGTGTCGGCGGCGATGTCCTGGGCCTCCAGCTCGTCCAGGAAGCCGAGTACGTCGCGGCCGCCGACGCGCTCCTCGGCGCGGGCCGCCGTCTCGAACAGGGCGCAGACGGCGTCGAGGTCACGGTCCGCGTTGCGGCCGGCGGCACCGCCGCGGTGCGCGGCGCGGCGCAGCCGGTCCGGCCAGGGGGCGGGGTGCCGGGGGGTGCCGTTCCAGAGCGTCCAGAGGGCGTCCTCGGCGGTGCCGCCGGCCTGGAGCTGGCCCCGGGCGGCACTCAGCAGCGCGGCCAGGCGCTGCGCGCCCCGCGCGTACGCCGGATCGTGCGCCACCAGGCGCTCCGGCGCGGCGAGCGCCTCGGCGATGAGGACGTCCGAGGGCCGCGGCGTGGTCCGGCCGGCGGCCCGCTCCTCCTCCCGCAGCGCCCGGCCGAGGCGGCGCAGGTCGGCGCCGTCCATGCCGCCGAGCGGGGAGGTGAGGAGGGTCAGGGCGGTCTCGGGGGCGAGCGCGCCCGCGGCGGCGGGGTGAGCGGGGATGGGCTCGGCCGGGCGCTCCTCCTCCACGCCCTCGTGCGCCGGGCCGGGCCCTGGCCGGCCGTCGGGCGCGGCTTCGCGCTCGGGCTCCGGCGACGCGCCGGTGCCGGGCGGCGTGGCCGAGCCGGGCGTCCGGGCGGAAGCGGGTTCGCCGGCCGTGCCGAGGCCGGCCTCCGGCGCGGCACCGGGCTCGCGTGCGGACGTGGAAGCGTGCGCGCGCCCGGTCCCGGTGATGTCGTCCTCCGGGCCCGTGCCGGTGTCTTCGTCTCCGGCGAGGCCGCCCCCGTCCGGCGGGGCCACGGCGGCGCGTCCCCGCCCGCCCGCGAGGGTGGGAGCATCGGCCCTCGGCTCGGCGTCGGGAACGTCATCCGCGGGCTCAAAGGTGCCCTCGGACACGCCGGCGTCGCCCCCGGGCTCGTCCGGAGCGTCCCGGCCCGGTCCAGGCGTCACCGCCCGCTCGGACGCGAGAGCACGTCCCCGCCCGCCCGCGGGGGCGGGAACGGCGAGGGCACCCTCGGGTACGCGAACGTCCCCCCCGGCCTCGTCGGAGGCGTCACCGCCCGGGCCGGGCGCCGTCGCCCACTCCGCCACCACCCGCAGTGCCGTCAGCAGTGGGGCGACCGCCGGTTCGTGGCGGAGGGGGATGTCGTCGCCGTCGACCTCCACCGGTACGCCGGCCGAGGTCAGGGCGCGGCGGAGGGTCGGTATGGAGCGGGAGCCGGCGCGGACGAGGACGGCCATGGCGCCCCAGGGGACGCCGTCCTCCAGGTGGGCGCGGCGGAGGATGTCCGCGATGTTGTCGGTCTCGGCGCCGGGCGTCGGGTAGGTGTACGCCTCCACGTGGCCGCCGGGGCGGACGGCCGCCAGGTCGCGGTGGGCGCGGACGGCGTCGGACGGGAGGCGGCCGAGCGGCATCCGGCGGGTGAGGAGGCGGGTGGCGGCGAGGAGGGCCGCGCCCGAGCGGCGGGAGGTGGTCAGGACGCGGACCGGTGCGGGCGAGCCGTCCCGGCGCGGGAAGGCCGTCGGGAAGTCGAGGATGCCGCCCACGTCGGCGCCGCGGAAGGCGTAGATGGACTGGTCGGGGTCGCCGAACGCGACCAGCGTGCGCCCGCCGCCCGCCAGCGCGCGCAGCAGCCGCGCCTGGGCGGCGTCGGTGTCCTGGTACTCGTCGACGAACACCGCGTCGTACCGCCCGGCGAGCTCCGCCGCGAGCTCCGGCCGCTCGGCCAGCAGGACCGCGCGGTGGACCAGTTCCGCGTAGTCGACGACGCCGCGCGCGTCGAGTACGTCCAGGTACTCGGCGAGGAAGGCCGCCGCCGCGGACCAGTCGCCGCGCCCGGTCCGCTCCGCGAAGGCCGCCAGCGACTCCGGGCCGAGGCCGAGTTCCCGGCTGCGGGCGAGGACCGCGCGCACCTCGTCGGCGAAGCCGCGGGTGGTGAGGCAGGCGCGCAGGTCGTCCGGCCAGCGCACGGTGGCGCGGCCCGCGCGCTCCAGTTCGGTCTGGCCGGCGAGCAGCTCCCGGACGGCGACGTCCTGTTCCGGGCCGGACAGCAGCCGCAGCGGCTCGGCGAACAGGTCGGCCTCCTGGTGGGCGCGGACCAGGGCGTAGCAGTAGGAGTGGAAGGTGGTGGCCTGCGGCGCCCGCGCCGCCAGGGCGCGCTCCCCCAGCCGGGCCGCCACGCGGTCGCGCAGCTCCGCCGCCGCCTTGCGGCTGAAGGTCAGGACGAGCATCCGCTCCGGGTCGGCGCCGCGCCGCACCCGCTCGGCGACGGCCTCCACGAGCGTGGTGGTCTTGCCGGTCCCCGGGCCGGCCAGGACCAGCAGCGGGCCCTGCCCGTGCTCAACCACCGCGCGCTGTGCCGCGTCCAGCTCCGGGGGGACCACGGGCCCCGGGGGCGTGCGCACCAGGCGGTACGCGCCCGGCGCGGGCCGGGGAGCCCGCCGGCGCTCCGGGTCCTCCGGGCGCGCCGGAGCGAGCGGGCCGGAAGCGCCGGACGAGCCGGGGATGCCGGAGAAGGGGGTGGAACTCACGTGAGGTGCCGGTCCTGCGGGTCGGGTGCGGATCTCCGCGCGCCGTCGGGGCGCGGGGGTGGGGCGGCCCTCGACGCTACGCCAGGAGGCGGGTGGGGCGCAGGGCGTTCCCGGGGGCGTGGGGGGCGTTCGGGCACCTCACCCGTTCGGGTTGCCCGGCGGACGGGCGGATCAGGTGGCGCGTTTCACACGCGACGCGCCGCCGCGCGCGCCCCTCACGCCGGAGCGCGGAGCACCGTTGGCACCCGGGGGACCTCCGGTCTCAGCGGTCTCTCCAACCTCAGCGGGCTCCCCGGTCGCGTCGGCCCCGGCGCCACCTTCAGCCGCCCCTCCCCCGAGCGGCAGCCCGTCCCAGCGAGCCCGCGCCATCGCGATCCGCGGCACGTGTCCGTCGGCGGCGGGCCCGGCCGTCCGGAGCGGTGTGCCCTCCTCGCGGTAGTGGCCGAGCGCCGCCCGCTCGCGGCCGGGCAGGAGGACGCCGTCCGACCGCACGACGCGCCACCACGGCACGGCGCCGCCGTACAGCGCCATCACCCGGCCGACCTGGCGCGGGCCGCCCTCGCCGAGCCACTCGGCCACGTCGCCGTAGGTCATCACGCGGCCCGGCGGGATGGTCTCGGCGACGGTCAGGACGCGTTCCGCGTACGCGGGAAGCTCGGGCACCTCGGGGGCCTCAGGGGCTTCGGGGGCCTCAGGGGCCTCGGAGGCTTTGGGGGCTTCCGGGGCCTCGGAGGCGGAGTCCGCGGGGTCCTCCGGCAGCCGGTGCGGCCCGGACGGCGGCGATGCGTCGGTCACCCGGTCCATACTGCCGCAGGCGCCGCGCGCTCCGGGGCCGCCGTCCGGAGGTTCGAATTCCGGAAGATCACCCAGAGTGCGGGATCGGACTACAGGGCGTACGATCCGAGGTCCGCGCCCCCGAAATGCACCCTGATACACCCTTGCCCGGCAGGGCCATGCCACCATCTTCCGGGCGGTGACTGGTGATACGAGAACGAGAAGACCAGGAAGACACGGACGACGAGCAGGGCGCGGGACCTCCTGAGGGGGCCGGCGTCCGCCGGGCGCTGCCCGGGAGCGGCGGGGACGCCGAGGGGCCTCGCCCCGGCACCCCGGACGGCTCGTCGTACGCGTGCGACACGAAGGACGGCGAGGTCCACATCGACAAGGTCTCCGGCGACGAGCCCCTGCTCCCCGCCCGCGTCCACCGCCCCGCCGACCTGGTGCGCATGCTCCTGGGCATCGTCGGCATCGCCGTCGTCCTCGCCCTGGCGGCGTTCGCGCACGGCACCACCACCGGCCTCGCCAGCGACATCAAGGAGAGCGCCGGACACGCCCCGCAGACGCTGGCCAACATCGCCGGCCTCACGGCCAATGTCGCGATCTTCATCGTGCCGGTGGCGTTCGCCGTCGAACGGCTGGTCAAGCGGGACGGCCTGCGCATCGCCGACGGCGTCCTCGCGGCCGTCCTGGCGCACGGCGTCTCGCTCGGCGCCGCGCTCTGGGTCGCCGAGGCCGCCCCGGAGTCCATCAGGGAGGCGCTCACCCGGATCACGCCGACCCATGAACTGACCGATCCCGTCCACGGCTACCTCGCCCCCGTGATCGCCTATATGACGGCCGTCGGGATGTCGCGGCGCCCGCGCTGGCGGGTCGCCATGTGGGCGGTGCTGCTGCTCGACGCGTTCGCCGTGCTGGTCAACGGCTACTCGACGCCGTTCTCGATCGCCACCACCGTGCTCATCGGCTGGACGGTCGCCTACGGCACCCTCTACGCCGTCGGCTCCCCCAACGTCCGCCCCACCGGCCAGCACCTCCTGCACGGCCTGCGCCGCGTCGGCTTCAAGCCGGTGAGCGCGCTGCGCACGGAGGAGGTGCCGGACGCCGAACCGGCCCGGGGCACCGCGCACGACCGGGGCCGGCGCTACGTCGTCACGCTGGAGGACGGCCCGCCGCTGGACGTCACGGTCGTCGACCGCGAGCAACAGGCGCAGGGCTTCTTCTACCGGCTGTGGCAGCGGCTCGCGCTGCGCGGCATCACCCAGCGGCGCAGCCTCCAGTCGCTCCGGCAGGCGCTGGAGCAGGAGGCGCTGCTCGCCTACGCGGCCATCGCCGCCGGCGCCAACGCCCCCAAGCTGATCGCCACCAGCGAACTCGGCCCGGACGCCGTGATGCTGGTGTACGAGCACGTCGGCGGCCGGACCCTGGACACCCTGGCCGACGAGGAGATCACCGACGAGCTGGTGGACGGCGCGTGGCGGCAGGTGCGCGCCCTGCAGTCGCGCCGGATCGCACACCGGCGCCTGGACGGCGACGCGCTCCTGGTGGATCGTTCCGGCAACGTCGTCCTGACCGATCTGCGCGGTGGCGAGATCGCCGCCGGCGACCTGGTGCTGCGGATGGACGTCGCCCAGCTCCTCACCACGCTGGGTCTGCGGGTCGGCGCGGAACGGGCGGTGGCCTCGGCCGTCGCCGTGCTCGGCCCGGACGCGGTCGCGGACAGCCTGCCGCTGCTCCAGCCGATTGCCCTGACCCGCGCCAGCCGCGCCACCCTGCGCCGGCTCGCGCGCGAGCGCGCGCAGCGCGAACGGGACGCGGTGCTGGAGGCGTCCCGGATCGCCAAGGAGGAGCGGGCCAGGGAGCGGGCGGAGAAGGGGTCGGGCCCGGCGGACGACCGCCGGGCGCTCAAGGCCGAGAAGAAGGCGGAGAAGCAGGCGCTGGACGTCGCGGCCGAGGAGGCCCGCGAGGAGGACCTGCTGGCACAGATCCGGCGTCAGGTGCTGCTGATCCGGCCGCAGGCGCCGATAGAGCCGGTCCGGCTGGAGCGCATCCGGCCGCGCACGCTGATCAGCTCCATCGCGGGCGCGATCGCCGCGTACTTCCTGCTCTCGCAGCTCTCGCACGTCGAACTCGACAAGATCATCGATCATGCCAACTGGGGCTGGGTGGCGGTCGCCGCGGCCTTCTCCGCGCTCTCCTACTTCGCGGCGGCCACGCGGCTGCTGGGCTTCGTCCCGGAGAAGGTGCCGTACCTGCGGACGGTCATGGCGCAGGTCGCCGGCTCGTTCGTGAAGCTCGTGGCCCCGGCGGCGGTCGGCGGCGTGGCCCTGAACAGCCGCTTCCTGCAGCGGGCCGGGATCCGTCCGGGGCTGGCGGTGGCCAGCGTCGGCGCGTCGGAGCTGTTCGGCCTGGCCGCGCACATCCTGCTGCTGCTGACCTTCGGCTACATCACCGGCACCGAACGGACGGAGTCGCCCCTTCCGCCGTCCCGTACGGTCATCGGCGGGCTGCTGACGGCCGCGGTGCTGGTGCTCGTCGTGACGGCCATCCCGTTCCTGCGGAAGTTCGTCTCGACGCGGGTGCGCTCGCTGTTCGCGGGCGTCGTGCCGCGCATGCTGGACCTGCTCCAGCGGCCGCGGAAGCTGGTCAACGGCATCGGCGGCATGCTGCTGCTGACCGCCGCCTTCGTGTTCTGCCTCGACACGTCGATCCGGGCGTTCGGCGGCGACATGAGCTTCGCCAGCGTCGCGGTGATCTACCTGGCCGGCAACGCGCTGGGCTCGGCGGCGCCGACGCCCGGCGGCGTCGGGGCCGTCGAGGGCGTCCTCATCGGCGCGCTGACGCTGGCCGGGCTGCCCGCGGAGATCGCGACGCCCTCGGTGCTGCTGTACCGGCTGCTGACGTTCTGGCTGCCGGTGCTGCCGGGGTGGCTGTGCTTCAACCAGTTGACGCGGAAGGGTGCGATCTGAGTCTGAGAGGGGAGTGGACGGGTTCGGGCTCGGGCCGCCTTCGCCCGGCTCCCGGCGCCGTCCGGCGCGGTCCCCTCCCGTTGCGGGCCGCCTCCCCGTCGGCTCCCGGCGCGGCCTCTCCCGTCACGCGGTCCGCTCCCGGCGCGTCCCCTTCCCGTCACGCCGTCGGCTCCCGGCGCAGGTTCCCGTCACGCGGCCCGCTCCCGTCACGCCGTCCGCTCCCGGCGCAGCAGCCACGCCGTGAGCGCCGTCGTCAGGCACAGCAGGCCCCCGGCGGCGTACAGGCTCTCCCGCATGCCCCCGAGTGAGAACCCGTCCCCCGCGCCCCCGTCCGCTATCAGGGCGCCGGACACGGCGACGGCCAGCGCGCCGCCCGTCTGGCGGACGGCGTTGAACAGGCCCGAGGCCGTACCCGCCCGGTGCCCCGGGACGGCGTCCATCAGCAGCGCCGTCAGCGCGGGGACCGCCAGCGCGCCGCCCAGACCGGTGGGCACGAGCAGGAGCAGCACCAGCCACAGCGGGGTGTCCGCCGACAGCGGCAGCAGCGCGGCCATCGCCAGTGCCAGGACCGCCTGTCCCAGGACGATGACGGCGCGGCGGCCGACGCGTTCCGCCAGCCGCGGGGAGACCAGGTTCGCGGTGGTGATGACGGCCGACAGCGGCACGAACATCAGCCCCGCCTCCGTCGCCGTCATGCCGCGCGCCTGCTGGTAGTAGAGGCCGAGCAGGAAGACCAGGCCGTAGAAGGCCGCGTTGGCGGCGAAGCCGGCCGCCAGGGAGACGGCGACCCGGCGTTCGCGCAGCATGCCCAGCGGGACCATGGGCGCGCGGTGCCGCTTCTCCACGGCGAGGAACGCGACGGCGGCCCCGGCCGCGACGGCCGACGCGGCGAGCACCGGCACGGACGTCCAGCCGTGGTGGCCTCCCTCGATGACGGCGTACGCCAGGCCGGCGAGGGCGAGGACGGCGGTGGTCTGCCCCGCCGGGTCGAGGGGGGCCGGCCGGCGCGGGGACGGCGCGGTACGGGCCAGCAGGGCGAGGATCACGGCGCCCACCGGAAGGTTGAGCAGGAACACGGCGCGCCAGCCCGCGTGTTCGGCGAGGATGCCGCCGAGCACCGGCCCGGCCGCCATGGACACCGAACCGCCCACCGTCCACAGCGCGATGGCCCGCGCCCGGCGCGCCGGGTCGTCGTACGCCTGCCGGATCAGGGCGAGCGAGGCGGGCATGACGACGGCCGCCGCCGCGCCCTGCGCCAGCCGCGCCGCGATGAGCACGCCGATCCCGGGCGCCAGGGCGCAGCCGAGGGAGGCGAGGGTGAAGAGGGCGATCCCCCAGGCGTACGCCCGGCGCGCCCCGGACCGGTCGGCGAGCGCCCCCGCGGACATCATCAGGGCGGCGAACATCAGCGTGTACGCGTCGACGACCCACTGGAGGCCGGACATCCCGCCGTGGAGGGACGAACGGATGGCGGGCAGCGCGATGTTGACGGCCGAGACGTCGATGGTGATGACGGCGAAGCCGAGGAGGGAGGCGATCAGCGCGACCGGGGAGGCGGGGGTGGGGGAGTCGGCCGGGCGGGTGCTGACAGTGGGTGGGCGTCGGGCGATGGTCCTGGGCATGTGAGGTCGCTTCCGGGGAGGAGGGGCGGAACGGCGGGTGAAGCAAGGGGGTGCCGGACGTTTCCGGGTAATACCGGATGTTCCCGGCAGGGCGCGCCGCCGCGGGCGGTCCCCGCCGGAGCCGTCCGGCCGGGAGCCGCCCGGCGGCCGTCGTGCGGGCGGCTCCCACCGCGTCGGGGCACGACGTCGTACGCCTCCCCGCACCACGGCCGTCGGCCGCCCGCAACAGGACCAGCTTGGCGCGCCGTTCCGCCCGGCGGCAGGCCGCGGCGTTCCTGGCCCTGACACGGCCCCCCACCGCACAGGGCCTCCGGCGACAATGGCGGGATGACCGACAGCGGCACCGAACTGGGCAGATACCTGAAAGCGCGACGGGCGCGGATCACCCCCGAGGACGTCGGGCTGCCCGCGGGCACCGGACTGCGCCGGACGCCGGGCCTGCGCCGGGAGGAGCTGGCGACGCTCGCCGGAGTGAGCGTCGACTATTACACCCGCCTGGAGCGCGGCCGGGAGCGGAACCCCTCACCGGCCGTCATCGACGCCCTCGCCCGCGCGCTGCGGCTGAACGGGGACGCCCACCAGCGCCTCCACGAGCTGGCCGAACTCGCCTCGGGCCGGGTCCCCGAGCCGCGCACCCCCGCCGGGCCGGCGTCCGGCGCCGGGGAGACCGTGCGCGCGTCGGTCCTGCGGATGCTGGAGGCCGTGCGGCCGCTGCCGGCGTACGTCGTGAGCCGGTACGGCGACATGCTGGCCGCGAACCCCCCGGGGCGGCGGCTCATGCCCGGTCTCTGGGACTGGCCGCCGGAGCAGCGCAATGTGAGCCGGTACCTGTTCCTGCACCCCGTGGGGCGCACCCTCTACGACCCCTGGGAGGAGACCGTCGCCAAGTCGGTGGCCCACCTCCGCGCGATCGCCGGCGTCGATCCGGACTCGCCCCGGCTGGCCGCGCTGGTCGGGGAACTGCTGCTGAAGTCGCCCGAGTTCGCCAAGTTGTGGGAGCGGTACGACGTGAAGGAGCGCGTCGGCGGCACCAAGACGTTCAGCCACCCGAAGGTCGGGGCGATGACCCTCGTCTACGAGGTGATGCCGCTGTCCGGGACGGACGGCCAGCGTCTCGTCGTCTACCAGGCCGAGCCCGGCAGCACGGACGAGGCGGCCATGCTGCGGCTGGACCCGCAGGGGGCCGCGGCGTAGGAGCACGCTCCTCGCATCTGCCCGCCTTCCCCAGCCTCCTCCCTTGCACATGCCGGGCGAACGGCTCTACCGTGCCGCACATGCGCTCCTACACCATCGGCCGGGCGGCCCGGCTGCTCGGCGTCAGCCCCGACACCGTCCGCCGCTGGGCGGACGCCGGGCGCATCCCCACCCGGCGGGACGAGCACGGCAAGCGGGAGATCGACGGGGCGGACCTCGCCGCGTTCTCCGTGACGCTCGCCGCCGAGGCGAACGAGGACGGCGAGGAGGCGTACTCCAGCGCGCGCAACGCCTTCCCGGGGATCATCACCGCCGTGAAACTCGGCGACGTCGCCGCCCAGGTGGAGGTGCAGGCCGGGCCGCACCGCCTCGTCTCCCTGCTGACGCGCGAGGCCGTGGAGGAGCTGGGGCTGGCCGTGGGCATGGAGGCCGTGGCCCGGGTCAAGGCCACCAACGTGCACGTCGACCTCCTCTGACCCGGTCTCTGCCCCCGCGTACCGTCCGCCCCGCCCGGCACCCCACGGAGAACCCATGCGCCGTACGTCCGTCCGTCTCGCCGCCCTCGCCACCGCCCTGCTCCTGCCCCTGGCCGCCGCCTGCGACGACTCGTCGGACGGCGGGTCCGCCGACGGCGGTGACGGCAAGAAGGGCACCACGCTCACCGTGCTCGCGGCAGCGTCCCTCACCGACGTCTTCAAGCGGGCCGGGGACGCCTACGAGAAGACGCACCCGGGGACGAAGGTCACGTTCTCGTTCGCGGGCTCCCAGGAGCTGGCCTCGCAGGTCCGGCAGGGGGTTCCGGCGGACGCCCTGGTGACGGCCGACACGAAGACGATGGACGGGCTCTCCGGGGAGACCGGCAAGCCCGTCGTCATCGCGCGGAACCGGCTGACGATCGCCACCGCGCAGGGCAACCCGAAGCACGTCAAGGACCTCGCCGACCTGGCGCGGAAGGACCTCAAGGTGGTGCTGGCCGCGCCGGAGGTGCCGGTCGGCCGGTACAGCAGGAAGGTCCTGGAGCAGCAGCACGTGGACGTGAAGCCCGTCTCGCAGGAGCCGAACGTGCGGGCGGTGCTGAGCAAGGTGTCCCTCGGGGAGGCGGACGCCGGGATCGTGTACGTCACGGACGCGACGGCCGCCAAGGGGAAGGTGGCCACGGTCGCCGTACCGGACGCGCAGAACGCGGTCGCCGCCTACCCGGCCGCCACGCTCAAGGGCTCCAAGCACCCGGAGGAGGCGGGCGCGTTCGTGCGCTGGCTGGCGTCCTCCGAGGCGCAGGGGCTGCTGGGCGCGGCCGGCTTCCAGCGGCCGTAGGGCGGGCGCACCGATGAGAGGGAGCGCGGCGGGCCTGCGCGGCCGGGGGCGTACGCCCCTGGCGCTCGGCGTACCCGCGGGGCTCGCGGTGGTGTTCCTGCTGGTGCCGCTGGCGGGCGTACTCGCCCGGACACCGTGGGGTTCGCTCCCGTCCCGCGTCGGCTCGCACGAGGTCCGGCAGGCGCTGACCCTCTCCCTGGCCGTCTCCGGCTGGGCCCTGCTGCTCTCCCTCGTCCTCGGCGTCCCGCTGGCCTGGCTGCTCGCCCGCGTCGACTTCCCGGGGAAGGCGCTGGTGCGCTGCCTGGTGATGCTGCCGATGGTGCTGCCGCCGACGGTCGCGGGGGTGGCGCTGCTCCAGGGGTACGGGCGGCGGGGCGTCGCCGGGCCCTGGCTGGAGGAGTGGTTCGGGGTCACGCTGCCGTTCTCGACGGCGGGCGCGGTCGTCGCCTCGGCGTTCGTGGCGATGCCGTTCCTCGTCATCAGCCTGGAGGGCGCGCTGGCCGGGCTGCACCCGCAGTACGAGGAGACGGCCGTCTCGCTCGGAGCGGCCCCGCTGCGCGTCTTCCGCACCGTCACCCTGCCCATGGTCGCCCCGGGGCTCGTCGCGGGCGCGGCACTGTGCTGGGCGCGCGCCCTGGGCGAGTTCGGGGCGACGATCACGTTCGCGGGCAACCTGCCGGGAGAGACGCAGACCCTGCCGTTGCAGGTCTACCTGCTGCTCCAGGACGATCCCGAGGGCGCGACGGCCGTGTCCCTGCTGCTCCTCGCGATCGCCGCGGCGGTGCTGCTCGCGTTGCGGGGGCGGTGGCTGGGGGGCGGAGGGGGAACGGCGGCGCGGCGGGGGCGAGGAGGGGCTGCGGACGTGGCGGGGACGACGGTCCCGGGGGCGGAAGCGCGTACCGCGGCCGGCTCCAGCGCGACGGTCCGGTCGTGCGCGGAGGGTTCCTCGGAGGTTTCCAGCGGCACGCCTCCTAAGGAGGCGAAAGGCGTTCCTCGACGTCCGCTCCCCGCCGACGCGCGCACCGATACCCGTACCGAGTGCGCCGAAACCCGCACCGAAGGCGACGCCCGCCCTGGCGCCGTCACCCGCCCCGGCGTCGATCCGGCCCCCGGTACCGGTCCCGGCTCCTGTACCGACCCCGACCCCGGTACCGACGCCACCCCTGCCGCGTACCCCCTCTACGCGCACGTCACCGGCGCCACCCGTGCCGTCCTCGACGTGCCGCCCGGCACCACCGTGGCCGTCGTCGGCCCCAACGGCGCCGGGAAGACCACGCTCCTGCGCGCGCTGCTCGGGCTCACCCGGCGGGCCGCGGCGCGTCCGCTCGACCTCGGCGGCGGGGACCTGTCGGCCGCGCCCGCGCACCGGCGGCGGATCGCCTGGGTGCCGCAGGACGGCGCCCTCTTCCCGCATCTGACCGCGCTCGCCAACACGGCCTACGGCCTGCGCGCCCAGGGCGTGCCCCGGGCCGAGGCGCGCCGGGAGGCCCGGGCCGGCCTCGACGAACTCGGCATCGGCCACCTGGCGCACCGCAGGCCGCACGAGCTCAGCGGCGGACAGGCCCAGCGCGTGGCCCTGGCGCGCGCCCTGGCCGCGCGCCCCCGGCTGCTGCTGATGGACGAACCGCTGGCCGCGCTCGACCAGTCGGCCAAGGCGTCCGTACGGCAGGCACTGCGGCGGCGGCTCGCCGGTTTCGGGGGCGTCTGCCTGTTGGTGACGCACGATCCGGTGGAGGCCGTGTCGCTCGCCGACCGCGTCCTCGTCCTGGAGGACGGCGGGGCCGTGCAGTACGCGGCGCCGGACGAACTGGCCCGCCTCCCGCGCTCCCCGTGGGTCGCCCGGATGCTGGGGCACAACGCCTGGCCGGGCAAGGTCACCGCCGAGGGCACGCTGCGGCTGGACGCCGGCACCGAGCTGACCGCCGCCGCTCCCCCGCCGGAAGGCGCGACGGCCGCCCTGGCGGTCGCCGGTCCGGAGGCCGTCACCCTCTCCGCGTCCCGCCCGCCGGAGGGCGGGCCGGAACGCGGGAACGTGTGGTCCGGCACGGTCCGGGAGGTCTCCGCGCAGGGCGGGCGGCTGCGCGTCCTGGTCGGGGGCGGCGCCGACGGGCCCGACGCCGTCGCCGAACTCCCGCCCCGGGCCGCGGCGGAGCTCCGCCCGGTGGAAGGCGCGCGGGTGTGGGTGGGCGTACGGGCGGCGGCGGTGACGTTCGTCCCGCTCTGACGCCGGCGCCGGCGGCGTCCGGCCCCGGCGGGCGCTCCGGGGCATGGTGCGACCCGGTCGCGGGGCTCCGCGACCCGGTCGCGGGGCTCCGGTCCTCGCCGAGACCGCGGGCCGTCGGAACGCACCTCAGCCGTACGTCCGGTGCCGCCCGGTCCGCGGAGGAGCAGCCGAGCCGGCACCGCACTCACCCGGGCGCCCGCCGGAAGCCTCCGAGCAGCCCCCTCCCGTACCCCTCCCCCGCCCCCTCGACGCACCCCGCCGCCCGCGCGCCCCTCTTTCCACCCGTACGCCCCGCACTACGCGCGCACTCCGTACACCGCCCGGACGATGAGGACGTTCGCACCCTTCGACCCCTCACTCCCGGGAGCAGCGGTGTCCAGACGCACACGGGCCGGTTGCCTGCTCGCCGCGGGGATGCTGGCCGTCGCGGGGTGCACCGGCGGGGAGAGGGGGGCCGCCGCGGAGGGGGCACCCGGTTCGGCCTCGCCGTCCCGTCCCTCGCTGGACTGGAAGTCGTGTCCGGCGCCCAGCAGCAAGGAAGGCGTTCCGGCCAGGGCGCCGGGTGACGAGTGGGAGTGCGCGACCCTGCGCGTCCCCCTCGACCACGCGCACCCGGACGGCGACACCCTGGGCATCGCGCTGATCCGGGCCCGCGCCACGGATCCCGCGCACCGGATCGGCTCGCTCGTGTTCAACTTCGGCGGCCCGGGCGGCTCGGGCGTGGCCACCCTGCCGGCCTTCGCCGAGGACTACCGGGACCTGCGCCGCCGCTACGACCTGGTGAGCTTCGACCCGCGCGGGGTCGGCCGCAGCGGCGGGGTGACCTGCCTGGACGACAAGGAGCTGGACGCGTACTACGCGGCCGGTTCGATGCCGCGCACCACCGAGGAGCAGAAGGCCCTGATCGGGCGGGTGGAGAAGTACGCGGACGCGTGCCGGCGGCACTCCGGGAAGGTGCTGCCGTACGTGGGGACGGCCAACGCCGCCCGGGACATGGACCTGATGCGCCAGGCCCTGGGCGACGACAAGCTCCACTACTTCGGCGTCTCGTACGGCACCGAACTGGGCGGCGTGTACGCCCACTTGTTCCCCAAGAAGGTGGGGCGTGCCCTGTTCGACGCCGTCGTCGACCCCACGACCGACCCGGTGGAGAGCGCCCTCGCCCAGGCCCGCGGCTTCGAGCTGGCCCTCGGCAACTACCTCACCGCGTGCGCCGCCACGCACGACAACTGCCCCACCGAGCGGCAGATCGTGTCCCTGCTGGACCGGCTCGGCGAGAAGCCCGTACCCGGCGCCGAGGGGCGGCAGCTCACCCAGTCCCTCGCGACCACCGGCATCGCCCAGTCGCTGTACTCCAAGGAGTTCTGGGACTACCTCACCGAGGGGCTGGAGGACGCCGAGAACGGCGACGGCAAGATCCTGATGGCCCTCGGCGACGCCATGAACGGGCGTGGCCAGGACGGGCATTACAGCTCCCTCCAGGCGTCACTGGCGGCGATCACCTGCGCGGACTTCTCCCAGCGGTACACGGCCGCGGATATCGCCGGGCAGGTTCCCCGGTTCCGGAAGGCGTCCCCGGTGTTCGGCGCGTTCATGGCCTGGGGGCTGACCCAGTGCACCGGCTGGCCGGTGAAGGGCGAGTGGCGGACGCCCGACGTGACCGCCAAGGGCTCGGCGCCCATCCTCGTGGTCGGCAACACCGGTGACCCGGCCACTCCTTATGAGGGAGCGCAGAGGATGGCGCGAGCGCTGGGCGACGGGGTCGGCGTCGAGATGACGTACCGGGGGCAGGGCCACGGGGCCTACGACAGCGGCAATTCCTGCGTCAAGAAGGCCGTCGACGCCTATCTCCTGGACGGTACTGTGCCGGGGCGCGGCACGGTGTGCTCATAGCACCCATAGCAGATCACACCGTACGGCGAATTCCGCTCTCTCGAATGTCAGTGGCCCGCACTACGATCGCTCGCACACGAGTCGGCCGGTCGGTCGGAGGGGTGCCGCGTCGAGGGACGACACGGCCGTCCGCACGGGCGGGCCGTTTCACGGGCGAGGGGAGGGGTGACATGCGGGACGAGCCCTCAGGGCCGGGGCCACGGCCGGGATCGAGGCCAGGACCGGGGTCGGGACCGGGGTCAGGGCCGGGTTCGTGCTCCGGGCCGGATCCGGAGTCCGGCCGGCACGCGCGGCGCTTCACCGGCGCCCTGGCCGTCACGGCCTTACTGGCCGCGCTGGTGGCGCTCTGGCAGACGCAGTCGGCCCCGATGGTCGGGCCGGACGGCACCCCCGTACCACCGACCCCGGCGACGCCGCGGCCCTCGGGCGACGCGTCGGCGCCGGCGCGGGACGGGTTCGGGCCCGAGTACGGGCCCGGCGCGGAGCGCCCGGTGCGCGCGATACCCCCGGAGGCCGCGCCCCGCAGGCCGTGAGGCGCGCGACGCGGCACCACGGCGTACGGCGCGGGCCCGGACGCGCGCGGTACGGCTCTCGGACGCCCCCGGTGGCCCCCGGAGCCCCGGAGCGTTCGCCCGCCGAGTGTCCGACCCCCACCGTAGAGTCGTGGCATGAGTCCATCACGGCCGAGGGCCCTCGCCCTCGCAGGCGCCGCCCTCGCGCTCGTCCTCACCACCGCCGGCTGCGGGTCCGGGGGCGGGTCCGGCAGCGACGGCGACGGCGGCGACAGCGGAAAGGACCGGGCGGCCCGGCAGGGGACCCTCGGCGACTGGAAGCCGTGCGCCGCGCCCACGGCGCTCCAGGGCGGCGGCAAGGCCCCCGGCAAGGACTGGGAGTGCACGAAGCTGCCCGTCCCGCTGGACTATGCGCGACCGGACGGCCCGAAGATCGACCTCGCCCTGATCCGCGCCCGGGCCACGGACTCCGCCCACCGCGTCGGCTCGCTCGTGTTCAACTTCGGCGGCCCGGGCGGCTCCGGGGTGGCGACGCTGCCCGAGCTCGCCAAGAGCTACGCCGGGCTGCGCGCCCGCTACGACCTGGTGAGCTTCGACCCGCGCGGCGTCGGCGAGAGCGCGGGCGTGCGCTGCCTGGACGACCGCGAGCTGGACGCCGCCGACGCGACGGACGCGACGCCCGACGACGCCGGCGAGACCGCCGCCGCCCTCGCCCAGAACAAGCGCTACGTCCAGGCGTGCGCCCGGAACTCCGGCAAGGTGCTCCCGCACGTGGGCACCACGGACGCGGCCCGCGACCTGGACCGGCTGCGCGCCGCGCTCGGCGACGAGAAACTCAACTACTTCGGCATCTCCTACGGGACGGAACTCGGCGGCGTCTACGCCCACTTGTTCCCCAAGCGGGTCGGACGCGCCGTCCTGGACGCCGTCGTCGACCCCTCCCAGGACCCCGCCGAGGGCTCCCTGGCCCAGGCCAAGGGGTTCCAACTGGCGCTCGGCGACTACCTCAAGGACTGCGCCAAGGGAGCGGCGGCGCGCTCCTGCCCCACCGAGGAAAGCATCACCACCCTCCTCAAGCGCCTCGACGCCCACCCCCTCCCCACCGCCCAGAAGGGCCGCGCCCTCACCCAGGACCAGGCGGTGAACGGCATCGCCGCCGCCCTCTACTCCGAGGACACCTGGAAGTACCTCACGGCCGCCCTCCGCGAAGCCGGCACCAAGGGCACCGGCACCACCCTCCAGCTCCTCTCCGACTCCCTGGCGGGCCGCTCCCCCGACGGCCACTACAGCAACCTCCAGGCCGCCAACCGCGCGATCTCCTGCGCGGACGCGGAGCAGCGCTACACCGCCGACGACATCACGTCCCGCCTCCCCGCCTTCCGCGCGGCCTCCCCGGTCTTCGGCGAATCCGCCGCCTGGGCCCTCCTCCAGTGCACCGACTGGCCCGTCAAGGGCGCTTGGAAGACCCCCGACGTCCGAGCGGACGGCTCCGCCCCCATCGTCGTCATCGGCAACACCGGCGACCCCGCCACCCCCTACGAGGGCGCCCGCACCATGACCGAACGCCTCGGCAAGGGCGTCGGCGTCGGCGTCACCTACCGGGGCGAGGGCCACGGCGCGTACAACAGCGGCAACGCCTGCATGACGCGTCTCGTCGACGCGTACCTCCTCGACGGCAAGGTCCCGAAGGAGGGCACGACCTGCTCGTAGCCCCGCCGCCAGCCGTCAGCCCACCGGCAGCCGGTACTCCATCTCGTACAGGTGCCCGGCCTTGGTCATGACGGTCGCCTCGATCGGCCGCCCGTGAGCGGAGGGCGGCATCGACGAGGCGGGCGCGATGACGTGGTTCGGCTCCTCGCGGACGAACACGCCCTTCCCGGACCGGCCGACCACGATGCCCTCGGCCTTGAGCAGTTGCAACGCCTTCTGCACGGTAGTGCCGACGACGCCGTACTCGTCCATGAGCTGCTGCGTGGACGGCAGCTTGCTTCCGGGATCCAGGTGCCCCGACATGATCTGGTCCCGGATGCGCGCCGCGATTCTGCTGGTAGGCGGGGCGGGGGTCCTTCCAGCGCGCCATGGTCAGCCCATCCGCATCCGGTAACGCACGATCCTGTCTCGGGCGTTCATGACCATCGCGCAGACTTCCACGGGCACGTCACCGTCGGCGAGCACGAGCCGCGAGACGACGAGCACAGGCTCGTGCTCACCGAGGAGGAGCAGCTGCCGCTCCTCAGCCGTGGGCATACGGCAACTGACGCCTTCCTCCACCTTCTTCGCGAGGTACCCAGGTCCGGCCAGGAAGGTGACCGCGCCGCCGGGAACCTTGCCTCCCTCGGCGAGCGGCGTCCCCTCCGCGATGCGGCCGGGGTAGTAAGAGGTCACGATCTCGACGGGCGCGTCGTCCAGCAACACCAGCCGCCGCCGGACCACCGCACGCTCGCCGTCGGCGAGTTCAAGGGCCCGCGCCACGTCATCCGACGCCTCGACGACCCCGGCCTCCAGCAGCCGCTGCCTGCCCCGGCCCCTCCGCTCGGCGGCCTCTTCAGCCCACGCGTCGGGCCGCCCGTGTCCGCGCGGAACCAGATACCTGGCGGACTCGCTCTCCCACTGCTGGTCTGACACCGTCTCCCCCCTCGTCCGGAGGGGCTCACGGTAGCGGCTGCACCCTTGTCGACCGCAGTCAGTCGTCACGCCCCGCACCCCCCGCTCCCCCGAGCAGACCGAGGGCGGTGAGCACGGAGACGCACAGTGTCATCCAGGCGATGAACGCGCCGCCGCCGTACAGCACCGCGCCCGCCGCGCGGACGCCGTTGCTGTGAGAGAGCACGCCCGCGACGACGGCGATCAGCAGTGCGGAGACGAAGGCCAGAAGCATCAGGAGCGCTTGGACGGAGAACGTCGGTCGCATCGGTCGGTCCCTTCACCGGAAGGTGGTCGACCTGTCGGCAGGCGTGCCTCAGCCCGACCACCCTGTGGATGGTCTGCTGAGACTCCGCGACGATTGAAGGCTCGGTGGTGCTCGGTTGCCCGGATGCGGGTGGGAGCGCCGTCCCCCATCGGACACGTCGCCGACGCTCCTCACGACCCCGGAGGGCCGTGAGGAGAGGGTAGCGGTGAGGGCTTCTCCCCGACCAGTGCTCCCGCGCTCAGTACACCGGCTTGTGCGGTTCGATTTGGTTGACCCAGCCGATGACGCCGCCGCCGACGTGGACCGCGTCCGCGAAGCCGGCGGACTTGAGGACGGCGAGGACTTCCGCGGAGCGGACGCCCGTCTTGCAATGCAGGACGATGCGCTTGTCCTGGGGGAGGTCCTGGAGGGCGGTGCCCATCAGGAACTCGTTCTTGGGGACGAGGCGGGCGCCGGGGATCGAGACGATCTCGTACTCGTTGGGCTCGCGGACGTCGATGACGTCGATGTTCTCGCCGTCGTCCATCCACTCCTTGAGCTGCTTGGGAGTGATCGTGGAGCCGGCGGCGGCCTCCTGGGCCTCCTCCGAGACGACGCCGCAGAACGCCTCGTAGTCGATCAGCTCGGTGACGGTCGGGTTCTCGCCGCAGACCGCGCACTCGGGGTCCTTGCGGACCTTGACCTGGCGGTACGACATCTCCAGGGCGTCGTAGATCATCAGGCGGCCGACCAGCGGCTCGCCGATCCCGGCCAGCAGCTTGATCGCCTCGGTGACCTGGATGGAGCCGATCGACGCGCAGAGCACGCCGAGCACGCCGCCCTCGGCGCAGGAGGGGACCATGCCCGGCGGCGGGGGCTCGGGGTAGAGGCAGCGGTAGCAGGGGCCGTGCTCGCTCCAGAAGACGGACGCCTGGCCGTCGAAGCGGTAGATCGAGCCCCAGACGTACGGCTTGTTCAGCAGCACGCACGCGTCGTTGACCAGGTAGCGCGTGGCGAAGTTGTCCGTGCCGTCGACGATCAGGTCGTACTGGGAGAAGATCTCCTTGACGTTCTCCGCCTCCAGGCGCTCCTGGTGGAGGACGACGTTCACGTACGGGTTGATGCCGAGCACCGAGTCCCGCGCGGACTCGGCCTTCGAGCGGCCGATGTCGGACTGGCTGTGGATGATCTGCCGCTGGAGGTTGGACTCGTCGACCTCGTCGAACTCCACGATGCCGAGCGTGCCCACGCCGGCGGCGGCCAGGTACATCAGGGCGGGCGAGCCGAGGCCGCCGGCGCCCACGCAGAGCACCTTCGCGTTCTTCAGGCGCTTCTGCCCGTCCATCCCGACGTCCGGGATGATCAGGTGGCGCGAGTACCGACGGACCTCGTCGACGGTGAGCTCGGAAGCCGGCTCGACCAGGGGTGGCAGCGACACGGGGTCTCCAGGGTCATCCCCACGGGAGCGGGGAAGGTAGAGGCAGCGTTCTGTACTTCCCCGGTAACACTGCCACGCCCCGGCTCATTCCGAGACACCCGGTCCGATGTTCGAGATGAAATCGTCCCAGTACCCGGGCATGGACTCCCAGGGGTCCAGTCCGTCGCGGTCGGTGCGGTCGGTCATGTAGACGGTGCCGGCGCCCTGCCGGCGGGTGATGAGCAGCGCTTCCTCCAGGTGGGCGCGGGGGACGCTGTGGACGAGGTGGCAGAAGCGGCCGGGCGGGTGGTCGGCCGTCCAGTCGGCGGGGCGGGACCAGCGGTAGCGGTTCCAGGGGCCGGTGAACGTCACCAACTGGTCGGCGAGCGCCGCGTATCCGGCGACCGGGTGGCTGCCGTGCAGGAGCACGAGGTACGCCCGGTCGTGGAGGGTGCGCAGGGCGCCGGTGACGCGGCGGACGTCCGCGAGCGCGCCGGTGTCGGCCGGGCAGCGGGCCACCGCGAAGCCGTCCACCCGGTACCAGTTGAGGAACCGCTGCGCGTCGGAGAGGAGTTCGCCGAACGGCCGGGCGCCGAAGGCGGCGTCGAGATGGCCGAGGACCCGGACGCCGGCCTCGCGCAGCGGTGCCGCGGCGGCCGTGCAGTACGGGTCCGGGCGGCTGCCGGGCCCGCCGGAGGCGCTGCCGAGCACCGTCCAGTCCAGCGGGAGGTCCGCGCGGCAGAGCCGCCCCCACTCGACGGGCGCGACGAGCGGGTGGGCGAATCCGGGGACGCCGAGCCGCAGCGGCGTCTTGGCCGCGGGGAGCGGGCGGCGGTTGCCGGACGAGGTCAGATACGACACGCGGCCTCCATCCAGATGTCGGCCAGCGACTCCTCCAGGCCGATCCGGGGCCGCCAGCCGAGCCGGTCGCGGGCGGTGCGCACGTCGGCCTGCTGCCAGGCGCCGCAGCCGTCCGGGTACGGGTAGACGGGCGTGGCGCCCAAGTGCGGGTCGTCGAGTTCATGCAGGGCGCCGCCGAAGCCGGCCACACGGGCGAGCAGCGAGGCGGCCTCCCGCAGCCGGGTGGCCCGGCCGGTGCCGATGTTGACGGCGCCCTGGGCGGCGGAGAGCGACGCGGCGTGCACGGCCCGCGCGATGTCGCGGACGTCCACGAAGTCGCGCTGGACGCCGAGTCCGGTGAGCTTGAGCTCGTTGTCGCCGTTCTGCATGGCCCGCCGCATCGCCTCGGCGAGGCGGCCCAGCGGCGAACCGGCCGGGGTCCCCGGGCCGACCGGCGAGAAGACGCGCAGCACGATCGCGTCCAGGCCGGAGCCCAGGACGAGTTCGGTGGCGGCGAGCTTGCTGACGCCGTACGGGCCGCCGGGGCGCGGCACCGCGTCCTCGGCCGTGGACGAACCGGGCTGCGAGGGCCCGTACTCCGAGGAGCAGCCCACCTGCACGAGCCGCGCCCCGCAGCCGCTGCGGCGCAGCGACTCGCAGACCGTGGCGACGGCCACGGTGTTGTGCCGGGTCAGGTCGCGGGCGCCGCCGCGGGTGGCGCCCGCGCAGTTGATGACGACGCCGGGATGGACGGCGTTGAGGAACCGGGTGAGCGCACCGGGGCTGCCGGTGGCCAGGTCGAAGCGGACGTCGGCGTCGTCGCCCCGGCCGAGGGCGGTGAGCTGGACGGCGGGATCGGCGAGCAGGCGGTCGGCGACGAAGCGGCCGAGGTAGCCGTTGGCACCGAGCAACAGGACCCTCATCGTTCTCCTCCTCGCTCTCGTCCGCCGCGACGGCCGGCGGGGACGCCGGTTTCGGTGCCGGTGTCGGCGCCTGTGTCGATGTCCGTGCCGGTTCCGGCCGGACTGGTGGGGCCGGGGACGGTCGGATCAACGGTCATGGTGGGTGCTCCTCTGACGGGGGTGTACGGAGGGCCCGGCCCCGCCGGGGCGGAGGGAGGATCCGGGGAGGCGGCCGGGCGAGGGGTCGGGGCGGCCGGATGAGGGGCCGGGGTCGCCGGACGACTGACCGAGGTCGCCGGACGACGGGCCGAGGGGGCCGGATGACCGGCCGGGGCAACCGAACGACGAGTCGGAACGGTCGGCGTGGCTCGGTGGCAGGTGGGCCGGTCCCGCCGCCACTGTCGTGCCCGGCACGCCCGGCACGCCCGGCACGCCCGCCGCGTCCGGTCCGCCGAGTCCGTGGACGGCCGCGTGCGGCAGGACCGCGAAGGCCCGCGCGGTCAGGACGAGGGCCGCCCCGGCGCAGGCGACGAGCCCGGGGGCGGACGGCCCGAGGGGACCGGGCAGCCTGGTGACCGGCCAGCCCAGGGCGGCGCAGCCGGGCAGCCGCGCGGCGAGCAGCAGCACCGGCGGCAGCGCCTCGGCGGCGCAGGCCGCGAGGACGGCCGCGGCGGCCGGCCGGGCCAGGCCGTGGGCGGCGCAGAGCCGGTCGAGGAAGAGCAGGAAGCCGAGGGCGACGGCGGCGAGCGCAGGGACGGACGTCGGGTGCCCGAGCCCGGGGAGGGCGGACCGGGCGGTCCACACGGACAGGAAGAGGGCGCCCAGGACGACGGCGAGGATCGCCGGCAGGGCGCACCGGGCCCGTACGCGGAACGCGGTCAGCGTGCGGCTGTCGGCCAGCCGCCGCCGGGCGTACCCGGCGAAGGCGTGCGCGCACCACGCGGCGGGCGCGACGGCGCAGGCCAGCCCGAGGGCGGTGGGTGCCGCCGCGAAGGCCAGGGCGCGAGGGCCGGGCCGTCCGTGACCGTGCAGCAGCGCGTCGAGCAGCCGGTCGCCGACGCACCCGTAGGCGAGCAGCCAGGCCCAGGCCAGCGCCCCGACGACGGTCCGTCGGGCACGGCGGGGGCGGGCGGGGCACAGGCCGTGGGCGTCGGACGGGTGCGGGGCGTACGGGTCTCGCGCCATGCGAGGGTCGCTTGTGTCCTCAGGGGCTCCAGAGGCTCCCGAGGGTGCGGAAGCCCCGAAGGCCCCTGAGCCCCAGGGCACTTCGGAGCCCCCCGAGGCTCGCGATACTTCGACAGCGGCGTAGACGTCGCGCGAAGCACCGACGAGGTCGGCGGCGCGCGAGGGTCGTCCGGCCGCGCGGGAGCCGAGGTCCGCTCCCCCGCCGGGCGCCGGCGCCCCCTCCGCACCGGAGGCGCCCGGCGTCCCGTACCGCCCCCAGTCCCGCGTCCGGAACTGCGGCCACTCGACCTCGTCGGACCTCCGCCTCCCGTTCCCGGCAGCCCGTACCCCATCCGCGCGGGCCGTCGCGCCCACGCGCGCGTGGAGCTCCTCCGCCAGCGAGAAGACGTCCTGGTGTCCGCAGGCCGCCGCCGCGCGGTCGGTGACGCCCCGCGCCTCCAGCCGCGCGGCGAGTTCCCACGGGTCGACGGCGTCGGCGCACACCGCGTGGTGCCGGAGCAGGAGGGCGCGAACGGGGTCGGGGGCCGCCCCGGGGCGCCCGTGAGCGGCAGGTATGCCGACGGCCGGCGCGGGACCCGCGGGCCCCGGACCCGTCCGGCGCGAACCCGCCTGCGCGGGGATCGCGGTCCCCCCGCAATCGAGGTCGGCTACGGGATCGGCGGCCGCTGCCGCGGCGCGCGTCACCGGCGGCCCGCCCACGACGGCGAGGCGGGACGGGCGGACCAGGCGAGGCCGCGCGGGCGTCCGGCGGCGGCGAGGGACGCCGCGTCGCGCGGGGCGGCGACGTCCTGCCGCGCCGGGGCGGCCGACAGCAGCTCCAGATAGATGCCGCCGAAGGTGGCGATGTTCTGTTCCACGGTGAAGAGTTCCAGGGCGCGGGCCCGGGCGGCGGCGCCGAGCCGCTCCGCGCGGGCGGGGTCGTCGAGCAGGGTGAGGCAGCCCTCGGCGAGGGCGTGCGGGTCGTGCGCGGGCACCACCAGGCCGGTGCCGCCCACGACTTCGCGGGCCGTCGCCGTGTCGGGGACGACGGTGGCCCGGCCGCAGAACATGGCCTCGGCCAGCGGGACGGGAAAGCCCTCGCCGGAGGAGGCGACGACGATGACGTCCGCGTCGGCGTAGTCCTCGGGGCCGCACGCGGCGACCCGGGTGACGCCCTCGGGCAGCGGCCCGCCCTCCGGGACGCCGGTGACGCGCAGCCGGACGTCCGGCCGGGTCAGGGTGAGGACGGTGGTCGCCTCCCAGAGCCAGGGTTCGGGCGGGCCCCCGGCGAGGAGCAGCACCGGCCCCTCCCCCCGCCGCTCGGGACGGACCTCGCCGACGGCCTCGTACAGACTCGCGTCCACCCCCGGCGGGACGGTGCGCAGCCGGCCGCGGTCGGCGCCGCAGCGCTCCTGCCAGCGGCGGACCTGCGCGTCGCCGGGGGTGATCAGTGAGGCGCGGGCGTACGTCTCGCCGGCCAGCAGCCGGTGGAAGGCGGACAGCAGGGTGCGGACGGGTACGGAGAGGCCCGTCGGTTCGGTGAGGTAGTGCTCGCGCAGCCGGACGCCGTACTCGGTGACGAGCAGGGGTGTGCCGAAGAAGCGCCGGGCGAGCAGCCCCGGCAGGGCGGCCGGACCGGCGGACGCGGCGTGGCACAGGTCGACGCCGGCCAGGCCGAGGTCGCCGTCCGGGGCCCCGTACCAGTCGAGGGAGAGCGGGCGCAGGGCCCGTTCCAGGAGGCCGGCGACGACGAGGAGGTCGGCGACGCGGACGCCCTGCGCGCCGGGATGCGCTTCGGGGGCGCGACAGGCCGTCTCCAGGGCGCGCAGGGCGAGTTCGGAGCGGAGCGCGGCGACGAGGCCGCCCTCGTCGCGGGCCAGGCCGGCGAGTCCGTAGAGGCCCTCGGCGAAACGGTACGCCTGGTCGCCGGGTGTGGTGAGGGCGGCGGCCAGGTCGCCGAAGTGGGCGGTGAAGCGCTGGCGTTCGCGCCGGCCGTACGCGCCGTGGGCGCGCGCCGCCCCGCCGGGCGCGGGTCCGCCCCACAGCGGGGCGGCCCGGATCCGGCGGACGTTGCCGGGCAACGCGTACCAACCGCCGTCCTCCTGGCGGGCGCTGCGGCTCAGCGCGTACACCTCGAACTCGTGCCGGGGGAGCCCGCGGACGAGCCGGTCGCACCACTCCCCGCCCTCACCAGCGGCGTACGGGTACCCACCCTCGGTCAGCAGTCCCACGCGCACGAGCGCACCCCCGATCCCTCAGTCGTCCGGCAGCCGGGAGCACGCTATGGGGGCGCGGAGGTGGTGCGACGGACGGTTGTCCGTCGCACCACCGGAAGGGGTGAACGGGCGTGACCTTCCTCTTTGGGGGACGTTATGGGCGCTTGGCCGGGGCGAACGGTTCTCGCCCTGGTGGGGCGGGTGGTCGCGTCCGGGGCCCCGGGCGTCCGGCAGCGCGGGGTCCGGGCCCCGAGCGTCCGGCAGCGCGAGGCCCAGGCCCCGAGCGTCCGGCAGCGCGGGTCCCCGGGGGCTGTCCTGCGGAGCTGTGCCCCTGCCCCTCCCCCAGAGGGGGGACCCCACTTCCCGTTTCTCGCAGGGGCTGCGCCCCCGCGCGCCCCCGCTTCGTCGCGGCTGCGCCGCTCGGCATCAAACGCAGGCCACGCTGAGATCGGCCACTGCTCCCCGCGCCGCTCGGCGGCCTCAAACGCCGGCCGGGCTGGTACGGGCCACCGCGTCCACCCGAGGCACCGCCGCCAGCAACCCCCGCGTGTACGGGTGTTCCGGCCGGTCGTACACGGCGTCCGCCGGGCCCTCCTCCACGATCGCCCCGTGGCGCATCACCACCAGGCGGTCGCTGACCTGCCGGACGACGGCGAGGTCGTGGGCGATGAAGACGAGGGCGATGCCCAGTTCGCGCTGCAACTCGCCCAGCAGGGCGACGACCTGCGCCTGGGTGGTGACGTCCAGCGCCGAGACCGGCTCGTCGCAGACGATCAGCCGGGGTTCCGGCGCCAGGGCCCGGGCGATGCCCACGCGCTGCCGCTGGCCGCCGCTGAACTCGTGCGGGTAGCGGTGGTAGGCGTCCGGGTCGAGGCCCACCCGGTCGAGCAGGTCCCGTACCCGGGCGACGATCCGCGCGTCCGTCAGCCGGCCGGCCGCGCGCAGCGGGTCGGCGATGGACTCGCCGATGCTGCGGCGCGGGTTGAGGGAGGAGACGGGATCCTGGAAGACCATCTGGAGTTCACTGCGGAACGGCCGCAGCGCGCGGTCGTTCAGGGCACCGATGTCCCGCCCCCGGTAGCGGATCTCGCCCGCGGTGGGGGCGAGCAGCCGGACCAGCGCCCGGCCGAGCGTCGTCTTGCCGCTGCCGGACTCGCCGACGACGCCGACGGTCTCCCCCGCCCGGACGGTCAGCGACACGTCGTCCAGGGCGGTGACGGCCCGCCGCCCGCGCCCGAACTCCTGCCGCAGCCCGACCGCTTCGAGCAGCACGGAGTCGTCCCCCGGCGGTTCCTCACGCGGCACCGGCGCACGCCGTACCTCCACGCGCGGCACGGCGTCCAGCAGGGCGCGCGTGTACGGCTCGCGCGGCGTGTCCAGGACGGTACGCACCGGCCCGTGCTCGACCGCGCGGCCGTCCTTCATCACCAGCAGCTCGTCGACGCCGCCCGCCGCCACCCCCAGGTCGTGGGTGACGAGGACGAGCCCCATGCCCGTCTCCTCGCGCAGCTCCCGCAGCAGGGCGAGGATCTGCGCCTGGACGGTGACGTCGAGGGCGGTCGTCGGCTCGTCGGCGACCAGCAGCCGGGGCCCGCAGGCCACGGCCATGGCGATCAGGGCGCGCTGCCGCTGGCCGCCGCTGAACTCGTGCGGCCGGGAGCGCGCGCGGCGGGCGGCGTCCGGGATGCCCACCCGGTCGAGCACCTCCACGGCCCGCGCCCGCGCGGCCCGTCGGGAGGCGTTCCGGTGGTGGACGCGGTAGACCTCGGCGATCTGGTCGCCGACGGCCTGGTAGGGGTCGAGGGAGGAGAGCGGGTCCTGGAAGACCATGGCGGCCGTGGCGCCGCGCAACCGCCGCAGTTCCGCCTCACCGGCCGCCGTGACGTCGTGCCCGGCGACCCGTACCGAGCCGGTGAGCCGGGCGCCCGTCCCGTGGTGCAGGCCGAGGAGCGCGTACGCGGCGGTGCTCTTGCCCGAGCCGGACTCGCCGACGATGCCGAGCGCGCCGCCGGGCGGCAGGGTGAAGGACAGCTCGTGGACGGCGCGTACGGGACCGTTCTCGGCGGGGAACTCCACGGACAGGCGGTCGACGGACACCAGTGGCGCGTCCGCGGCGGTTTCGGATCGTACGGTCATCGCAGGGCCACCCTCCGGTCGGCGACGGCGTAGAGCAGGTCGGCCGCGACGTTGGCGAGCGCGACGGCGGCGCCGGTGACCATCACCAGGCCGACGACGACCGGGAGGTCGATCGTCTTGGTGGCGTCCACCAGCAGCTTGCCGATCCCGGGCAGCCCGAACATCGCCTCGGTCAGCATGGCGTTGCCGAACATCGACCCGAAGTCGGCGGCCGTGAGCGCGATGACGGGCGCCAGCGCGCCGCGCAGCGCGTGCCGTCCGACGATCGCCCGCTCGGCGACGCCGTAGGCGCGGAAGGTGCGGACGTGGTCCTCGGCCAGCGTCTCCAGCATGGAACTCCTGGTCATCCGCGCGTACTTGGCGGCCTCCAGCAGGGCCAGCGCCAGCCAGGGCAGCAGCATGTTCCAGGCCCACTGCTCGGGGTCGTCGGTCAGCGGTACGTAGGAGGGGAACGGCAGCCACTCCAGGTAGGCGCAGAACAGCATCAGCAGCCCGAGTCCGGTGATGAAGACGGGCGTCGCGGTCCCGGCCAGCGTCAGCCAGGTCAGCAGCCGTTCGACGGCGCCACCGCGGCGGACGACGGACAGCAGCCCGGTGCCGACGCCGATCAGCAGCCACAGCACCATGGCGCCGGTGGCGAGGGACGCCGTGGCGGGCAGGCCGCGGGCGATGAGGTCGGTGACCTGCTGGTCGCTCTGGTACGACAGCCCCAGGCAGGGCGCCTCGCAGTGCAGCACACCGGAGCCGGTGGAGTAGTCGTGGCCGGTGACGATCCCCTGGAGGAAGTGCCAGTACTGGGTGTACAGCGGCGCGTCCAGGCCGAGTTGCTCCCGCACCTGCCGCACCTGCGCGGGGTCGCAGCGCGGGCCGCAGGCGAGCTGGGCGGGGTCGCCGGGCGCGAGGTAGAAGGTCGCGTAGACGACGGCGGAGAGGACGAGGAGGACGACGAACACGCCGAGGAGGCGCCGCAGGACGTAGGCGGTCACGCGGCACCGCCCGTCCGGACGTCCGCCTGGGAGCCCGTCCCGGAGCCCGTCCCGGAGCCCGTCCGGGCCGCGCGCCCGCGGCGGCCGACGCGCAGCCGGGACGCCTGGCGCGGGTCGAGCGCGCCGCGCAGCGCGTCGCCGAGCACGGTGAACGCGAAGGTGGTGACGAAGAGCATCAGAGCGGGGAGGACCACGTAGAGGGGATCGGTGCGGAACCAGGTCTGCGCGGCGGACAGCATCTGCCCCCACGAGGGGGTCGGCGGGGTGATGCCGACGCCGAGGAAGGACATGCCCGCCTCCATGATCATGTTGGCGGGAAGCAGGATCGCCGCGTAGGTGATGACGGGCGCGGCCAGCGCGGGCAGCAGTTCCCGCCGGGCGATCCGCCACTCCGACGCGCCGGTCAGCCGGGCGGCGGCGACGTGGTCGAACTTCTTCAGGGCCAGCGCCTGCGCGCGGACGACACGGGCCAGCCCGCCCCAGGCGATCAGCCCGATGACGAGGACGAGCAGCGCGGGCCGGGGGAAGCCGGCGGGGACGACGGCCGTCAGCGCGATGGCGAACACCAGCATCGGCAACGCGACCATCACGTCGGTGAGGTGGCCGAGGATGCCGTCCACGACGCGGTTGCCGAGCGCGGCCGCCAGCCCCACGGCGACGCCGACGAGGACCTGGACCAGCGTCGCGCCGACGGCGACGGCCAGCGAGACCCGGGCGCCGTAGAGGAGCCGGACGAACAGGTCGCGGCCGGTGCCGGGTTCGACGCCGAGCCAGTGGTCGGCGCTGATGCCGCCGAACGGGCCGAGCGGCACGCCGCCGCGCGCGGAGTCGACGAGGCCGTCGTGGTACGTGGTGGCGTCCTGGCCCTCCAGCGCGGCGAGCAGCGGCGCGGCGAGGGCGAGGAGGACGAGCAGGGCCAGCACGGCGGCGGCCGGCAGCGCGGCCCGGTGGGCGCGCAGCCGTCGCCAGACCCGGCGGGCGCCGGTGACGGTACGAGCCGGGTCGCCCGGGGCGGTGGCCCCGGGCGGCGCGGCGGCGGTGAGGAGCTCCGTCACTTGACCGCGACCTGGGAGGTGTCGAGGACGCCGGTCCAGTCGCTGATGACGACGTTCTTCACGTCCTTGCCGTAGAGGCGCTTGTAGACGGGGTGGAACAGCGGGACGGTGAGGGCCCGTTCGCCGATCGTCCGGTCCAGGGCGCCCCAGCGCGCGGCGGCGGCGGAGTGGTCCGTGATCTTGTTGATGGCGTCGATCTCGTCGTTGACCTTGGCGTCGTCCAGGCGGCCGGAGTTGAAGTTGTAGCCGTCCTTGACGATCTGCCGGCCGTCGAAGACCGGCGCGAGGAACGGGCCGCCGGACGGCCAGTCCGCTCCCCAGTGGCCGAGGAAGAGGGCCGGCTGCTTGTCGACGTTGTGCGTGCGGTCCTCGTAGTCGTTGTCCTCCAGGCCCTCCAGCTTGACCTTGATGCCGGCCTTGCCCAGGGCCTCCTGGACGGCGGTGGCGATCTCCGGGCCGCTGTCGCCGCCCTGGGCGGTGGAGTGGGTGAGGGTGATCTCCAGCCCGTCCGCGTGCCCGGCCTCCTTCAGGAGGGCCTTGGCCTTCTCGGGATCGCCGGTGGCGCCGGCCGGGAAGGGGTCGCTCGGGGTGTACCCGAACGCCTTCTGGTTCGGCAGGAAGGTGGTGGCCGGCTCGGCAAGCGAGGAGCCGCCGACCGCGTTGATCACGCTCGTCCGGTTGACGGCGTACGCGACGGCCTGGCGCACCTTGGGGTCGTCGAAGGGCTTGGCCTCGGGGTTGAAGGCCAGGTAGTTCGTGTAGCCGAAGTGGCCGGTGCCGACGCGGCCGGCGAGTGCCTTGTCGCCGCTCACCCGGGAGAGTTCGGCCGGGCCCAGGTTGGTGTCGGTGGTGACGGCGGCGGCGTCGGCTCCCGAGCCGGTCGCCAGCCGCTGGTTGATCACCGCCGGGGCGAGCCCGGACTGGACGTCGATGGCGTCCGGGTAGGCGTGCCGCTCCTTGTCGGTGGCCTCCGACCAGTGGGGGTTGCGCTCCAGCCGCATCCGCTGGCCGTCGTTGATGTTGCTGACGACCTTGTACGGGCCGGAGGAGACCGGGTGTTCGGCGTACTTGGTGCCGGTGTCCTTGGCCTTGGGGACGGGCGCGAACTGGGTGGAGGTGGCCAGGTAGGGGAAGTCGCCCTCGGACTTGCGGAGGTGGAAGACGATCGTCTTGGCGTCGGGCGTCTCGATGGAGTCGAGGCCCTTCTTCTCCTTGTAGGGGCCCTGGTAGTGGTCCCCGCCGACCAGCCAGTCACGCAAGTAGGGCCCGCCGCCGGAGAGTTCGGCGGCGAACGAGCGCTCGACGCCGTACTTGACGTCGGCGCTGGTGATCGGCGTGCCGTCCTCGTACGTGAGCCCGTCCTTCAGCGTGAACGTCCACACCTTGGCGTCGTCGCTGGGCCTGCCGGTGTCGGTGGCGAGGTCGGGGACGACCTTGGTGCCCTCGGCGCCGCCGGCCCGGTGGCGGGTGGTGAGGGTGCGGAAGACGAGGGACGGGATGTTGCCACCGCCGGAGGTGTAGAGCCGGGCCGGGTCGAACTGCTTCTGCGGCTGCCGGTTGAGGACGGTGAGCGTGCCGCCCTTGCCCGGCGCGCCGTCGGAGCCCCCGGCCTCGTCCTTCTTCTCGGGACCGCAGGCCGCCGCCCCGGTGACGACGGCTACGACGAGGGCGGCCACGGCGACGCGGCGGCGGGGTACGGAGGATGGACGCATGGCAGACGGGCCTTTCACGGGGGCGCTCGAAAAGGGGTGCGGAGGGGGGATCCAGGACCGGAGGCACCCGTGGAAGGCGGTGGGAAAAGGCGCACGGCGCCGCGGAACCGCCCCCGGCGGGCGCGACGCGGCCTGCGTCGCGCGGAGTGCGCGGGGTGAGGGGGACGGTGTCAGCGACAGCTGATGTCGGCGACCGCGTGCACGGCCACACCGATCAGCGCCAGCTCGAAGGCGGCGCTCGCGGAGGTGTGGTGGTGCGGCATGCGCAGAAGACTGGACGAACTTTCGAGTGACGGCAAAGCCGTCTCACAGGCAGAGACGGAACGTCCCGAATGCCGAGAAGATGATCACTTGGGGAACGGCCAGGCGTTCGGCTTGCAGGTCACCCCGTCCGTGGTGAGGAACTTGGTCTGCTGCATCATCACCGGCGCCGGGGCGCCCGCCTTGCCGCAGGACTCGTGGTTGTGGCCGAGGCGGTGGCCGACCTCGTGGTTGATGAGCATCTGCCGGTACTCGTACATCCGGTCGCCATAGGTCTCGGCGCCCTGCGCCCACCGGTAGGCGTTGATCATCACGCGGTCGGTGGCCGCGGAGTCGCAGGAGACGTTGTCCACGGTGATGTCCAGGTCCGACTTGGCACACCACTTCGCGGTGGTCGCCGGGCTGGCCAGGGTCACCACGAAGTCCGCGCGGCCCGAGGAGACCCGCTCGAAGGTGCGGGTGCCGCCGTGGCCCCAGCTGCGGTCGTCGTTGAGGGTCCGGTGCACGGCGGTGGCGAAGAGCCCGCCGTCAAGCGGCAGCCCCTTCTCGACGTCAACGCGGTAACGAAGAACTTCACCCTTACCGGGGGCTTTGTCGTGCCCTCCGACGGTCATGAATTCACCCGAGGCCGGCATCCGCTGGTCCAGGGGGTACTTCTTCGCCATCTTCTGCTCGTACGTCACCGGCGCAGCGGGGGGCCGGGGCGTCGGCCGGCTGTCGGACCGCGAGGCGGCGCCCGCGCCGTTCCGCGCGTCCGGGGTCTGCGCCTGCGCCCGGCTCTCCGTACCGTCCTCGACCTGTCCGGCCACGAAGACGGCCAGCACGGCCGTCACCACCGCCGCGGCCACTCCGGTGACCGCGCGGCCTCTGCCGCCGGCGGCCCGGTGCGCGCCGCCGCCGGGCGCGTCCCCGCGCCCGCCGCTCCCCCGGCGCGGCTCCGGCACCCGCGCCGCCTTCGGCCGCGCGCCGCCCGTCCGGGACCGCCCGGCCGGACGAGAGGCACCCGAAGCACCCGCGGAACCCGAGGCGCCCGACGAACCCGAGGTCCCCGACCGGCCGCCCTGCCGCCCGATGACCCCCCAGCCGATGGCCGGACCCCGCGGCGCGGACCGCACGACGGGCTCCGGCCGACCGGACGGCCCGTCGTCCTCCCCGCCGAGGGGCCGCTCGGCGGTCCGGACGGCCTCCCGGGCGCCGGGGACCTCCGGCGCCTCCTCCGTACGCCCCCCGGAGGTGGCCTGAGGGGCCTGGGGGGCACGTGCGCTGTGTTTACCCACGGGGCGTGGCGCTCCGTTCCGACGTCGTGAGGGTGTCCGCCAGGAGTTCGCGGAAGGCACGGGCCACCGCGTCCGGATCCTCCATCATCGCCACATGGCCGGTGCCCAGCAGCGTCAGCAGCCGCGAGTCGCGGAACGCCTTGCTCGCCCGGCGGGCCATGCGGTACGAGACGAGCCGGTCGCTCGTTCCGTACACCAGCAGGGTAGGGGCAAGGACGCGCTCGGCCTGACGCCACAGCGAATGCTGCCCGCCGAGGGTGTACGCGTCCACGACGCCGCGGGTCGAGCACGCCATCACGTCCCAGAAGTAGGGGAGCTCCAGCCGGCGCTCGAACTCCTCGACCGCCATGGCGAACCCCTCCGGCGACACCCGCCCGGGGTCCCCGTAGCAGAGGGCGAGGAGGCCGCGCGTGCGGTCCTCGGCCGTCCAGTCCCTGGTCAGGCGGGCGAAGAGGGAGACAGCGCCCGGCACGGCCAGCAGCCCGGTGGGCAGCGCGGTGCGCTGCGGGCGCAGCTCCGGCAGGGCGGGGGAGACGAGCGTCAGGGTGCGGACGAGGTCGGGGCGGACCGCCGCGACGCGGGTGACGATCGCGCCGCCCAGCGAGTTGCCGAACAGGTGCACCGGGCCGCGGGCGGCGGCGTCGAGGTAGCGGATGACCACCCGGGCGCAGGCCGTGACCGAGTGGTCGCCGTCGTCCGGGGGCGGCGAGTCGCCGAAGCCGGGGAGGTCGAGCGCCTCGCCGTCGACGGCGTCCGCGAGCAGGGCCATCAGCGGGGACCAGTTCCGCGAGGAGCCGCCGAGGCCGTGCACGAAGAGGGCGGGTGGCGGAGCCGGCCCGTCCGAGACGGCGGGCGGCCGGGAGCGCACCGTCAGCGTCGCTCCGGGCAGGGTCACCGTGCGCAGCCGCTCCCCCGCGCCGAACGGCGGAAGGGGCGAGGGCGGCACCACGGGAACGGCGGGGGCACCCGGTGCCACCGGCGACTCGGTCTCCGACATGCGGGCAATGTTACGAGAGCATCACGCCGGAATCGTCTGTGGCAGCCGTCACAGGATCGCCTGGCGGCGGACAGCCGCGTCTCCTACGCTCGGAAGAAGGGACTTGCGACGGCTCCCACGGGAAGGAGTTCCGGTACGCCGGCGAAGGCCGGGCCCCGGGCGGACCGCCCGGAGGACGAGGACGAAGGAGACCTTCCGCATGCCTGTCGACCCGACGAACCCGGACACCTTCGAGGACTTCGACGACACCGAAGCGGCGGTGGCGACCGAGATCGGCGTCGAGGCCCCGGAGGCGGACGCCGCCGAGCAGCACGCCGACCTCGCCCCGGCGCGCGACGAGCCGCTGACCGCGATCGACCCGGGCACCGCGAACGAGGCGGACCGCGCGGAGCAGGCCCGCGTCGTGGAGCTGGACGAGGACGACTACCGGTGAACCGAGGACGGCCGCCGGGGCGCTCCGGACCGGCGCGCTTCGTACCGGTACGCCTCGGACGGGCGCGCCCCGGACCGGCGCGTGCGCGAGCGGCGCGCGAGGCCCCGCCGGGCGCCGTCCGCGCCGTGAGACGGCCGCGCGCCACCGCCGCAACGCACGATTTGTCGGACATTTGTGGGCTTCCCACAGCGTCCGTCTGGTGAAATTCTCCCCTCCGGCCACGCACGGCGCGGTTACCCAAAAGTACGATGGCGGGCGCGGTGCACACCGTGCAGGAACAACCATGGGAGGCGGCGTGACAGCCATCGAGCAGACCGAGGCGCGCCCGCGAGGCACGCGCCTGCCGCGCCGAGCCCGACGCAACCAGCTCCTGGGCGCCGCCCAGGAGGTCTTCGTGGCCCAGGGCTACCACGCCGCGGCCATGGACGACATCGCCGAGCGCGCGGGCGTCAGCAAGCCGGTGCTCTACCAGCACTTCCCCGGCAAGCTGGACCTCTACCTGGCCCTGCTGGACCAGCACTGCGACAACCTGCTCCAGGCGGTGCGCACGGCGCTGGCGTCGACGTCCGACAACAAGCAGCGGGTGGCGGCCACCATGGACGCCTACTTCGCCTACGTCGAGGACGAGGGCGGCGCCTTCCGGCTGGTCTTCGAGTCCGACCTCACCAACGAGCCCGCGGTGCGCGAGCGCGTCGACCGGGTCTCGCTGGCCTGCGCCGAGGCCATCAGCGAGGTCATCGCCGAGGACACCGGCCTCGCCAAGGAGGAGGCCATGCTGCTGGCCGTCGGCCTCGGCGGCGTCTCCCAGGTGGTGGCCCGCTACTGGCTCTCCAGCGGCAGCACGGTCCCGCGCGGCACCGCGGTCCAGCTGCTGACCTCGCTGGCGTGGCGCGGCATCGCCGGTTTCCCGAAGAACGAGCACTGACCTCCGCGTCGCCGCCGGGGCGCGTGTTCGCTGCCAGCGTGCGGGCGCGGGCCCGGCGCGCCCCCGTGCCGGGCTAATGTGTGGACCGTACGGCGCGGCGCGTCCGCGCACCCCTCCCCTGGGGCTACGCCGTGGGGGACGCACACCTTCGGAGGGACAGTAGCCGTGGAGGTCAAGATCGGCGTGCAGCACGCGCCCCGCGAGATCGTTCTGGAGAGCGGTCAGTCCGCCGAGGAGGTCGAGCGCGCGGTGGCCGACGCGCTGGCCGGGAAGGCACAGCTGCTCAGCCTGACGGACGAGCACGGCCGCAAGGTCCTGGTCCCGTCCGACCGGCTGGCCTACGTGGAGATCGGCCAGCCCGCCACCCGGCGGGTCGGCTTCACCACCATCTGATTCACCAGGCGCGGGCGGGGTCCCGGTGCGCGGGCACCGGGGTCCCGCCCGTCGTCGTACCCGGCCGCCCTGCGGGGCGGTCAGCGTGTCGGGAACCGCCCCGCGCGCTCCGGGGGAGAACCATGGGAGTCGCTCCCGGGAGCACCACGGGAGATCCGCCCCGAGGGTTGCCGCGGGCGGCCCCGGGGTAGGACCGCTACGACCGATTTGCACCTGCCGCCCACCGGTGGCACGGGAGGGGTAACGACGATGATCCTCTGGGAAGCGCTCGGCTCGGTCCTCATCGGCCTCGCCGTCTCCCTCGGGGCCCTGCGCTGGCTGCCCGCCCGCTTCGGGCGGTTCCGCTCCCGCACCCTGACGCTGGGCACCGGGCCGGTGGCCGGCCTGTTCGGCGGGCTGCTGGCCCGCTCGGTGCTGGGCCCCGGTCACGTCCTCGCGACGCTCGCGGCCTCGCTCGTGGTGGCGGTCGCGCTGCTGTCCCTGCTGCTGCGTCCCGCCGGGCCGCCCCGCCGGTCAGCCACGGCCTGAGCCGGGCCGCCGGACGGAGCCCCCGGTGTCACGGGACGGTGTGCCGTGTGCCGACCGCCTCGCCTACGCGGCCAGCCCCAGCGCGGCCATCCGCTTGGTGTGCGCCTCGGTGATCCGGGAGAACATCTTCCCGACCTCCGCGAGGTCGAAGCCGTCGGCCACCCCGCCGACCAGCATCGTCGACAGGGCGTCACGGTCGGCGACGACCCGCTGCGCCTGCGACAGCGCCTCCCCCATCAGCCGCCGGGCCCACAGCGCCAGCCGGCCGCCGACCCGCGGTTCGGCCTCGATCGCGGCGCGCACCTTCTCGACCGCGAACGTGGCGTGCCCGGTGTCGTCCAGGACGGTCAGCACCAGCGCCCGGGTGTCGGAGTCCAGCCGGGCCGCGACCTCCCGGTAGAAGTCGCTGGCGATCGAGTCGCCCACGTACGCCTTGACCAGGCCCTCCAGCCAGTCGGAGGGGGCCGTCTGGCCGTGGAACTCGTCCAGCGCGGCGGCGAACGGCTCCATCGCCGCGGTCGGCTCGACGTCGATCGCCGCGAGCCGGTCGCGCAGCCGCTGGAAGTGCTGGAACTCGGCGGCGGCCATCTTGGCCAGCTCCGCCTTGTCACCCAGCGTCGGCGCCAGCTTGGCGTCCTCCGCCAGCCGCTCGAAGGCGGCCAGCTCGCCGTAGGCGAGCGCCCCGAGCAGGTCCACGACCGCGGCCCGGTAACGGGGGTCGGCGGATGCCTGGGCCCAGTCCTGGGCGGCGATTCCGGTGAGTTCCTCGGCGGGGCCCATGGCCGCCGCTGCCTTGTCGGACGTCTCCATGAACGGAACCTTAGCCCGCTCCGCCGGAGACGGAAGCCCCTGGTCAGCCAGGCGTCCACGAGGTCAGGGACGAATGGCCCGGGCGCGTATGCGCGGTTCCGGGGTAGAGTGCTATACGGCCCGCCGAGTACGCCGAGCATGGCGTGCGTTCGACTGGCCGTCTCCATGCAGGTTCCTCCGGGAGTGAGTCCTCGGAGCGCCAGCGGATGCCCGGTCGGTGGCCCGATCGGCTTCCACCCGACCGACCGCCCTCCACGCGGTGCGAACGAGTCGTCCGCACACCAGGAGGGATCCGCTCGCAGCACGTGTGCTCGCGCGAAGGCAGTGGTCCCGCGCCATCCGGCTCCCCGCCGGAACGAGTACGACGGCGCGGTACGTACGGACTCCTCGTACGACCCCCTTCGCCGCCGCGTGCCGCGTCTCACAGAAGAGGCAGCACCCTGAATACCCCGGACACCCAGAAGACCACGTTCCGAGAACTCGGGATCCTCCCCGAGACCGCCGAGGCGCTCGACGCCGTCGGCATCCTCCACCCCTTCCCGATCCAGGAGATGACGCTCCCGGTCGCCCTCTCCGGCTCCGACGTCATCGGCCAGGCCAAGACCGGCACGGGCAAGACCCTCGGTTTCGGCCTCCCCCTGCTGGAGCGCGTCGTCGTCCCCGCCGACGTCGAGGCGGGCCGGGCCAAGCCCGAGCAGCTGACCGACGCCCCGCAGGCCCTCGTCGTCGTCCCCACCCGTGAGCTCTGCCAGCAGGTCACCAACGACCTGCTCACCGCCGGCAAGGTGCGCAATGTGCGCGTCCAGGCGATCTACGGCGGCCGGGCGTACGAGCCGCAGGTCGAGGCGCTCAAGGCCGGCTGCGACGTCGTCGTCGGCACCCCCGGGCGGCTCCTCGACCTCGCCGGCCAGAAGAAGCTGAGCCTGGCGCACGTCAAGGCGCTGGTGCTGGACGAGGCCGACGAGATGCTCGACCTGGGCTTCCTGCCCGACGTCGAGCGCATCATCACCATGCTGCCGGCCAAGCGGCAGACCATGCTCTTCTCGGCGACCATGCCGGGCGCGGTCATCTCGCTGGCCCGCCGCTACATGTCGCAGCCCACGCACATCCGCGCCACCTCGCCGGACGACGACGGCCGCCAGACGCACGCCAACATCGCGCAGCACGTCTTCCGCGCCCACAACATGGACAAGCCGGAGATGGTCGCCCGCATCCTCCAGGCGGAGGGCCGCGACCGCGCGATGATCTTCTGCCGGACGAAGCGGACCGCCGCCGACATCTCCGAGCAGCTCACCCGCCGCGGCTTCGCCGCCGGCGCGGTCCACGGCGACCTCGGCCAGGGCGCCCGCGAGCAGGCGCTGCGCGCGTTCCGCAACGGCAAGGTCGACGTGCTGGTCTGCACCGACGTCGCCGCGCGCGGCATCGACGTCGACAACGTCACGCACGTCGTCAACTACCAGACGCCCGAGGACGAGAAGACCTACCTGCACCGCGTCGGCCGCACCGGCCGCGCGGGCAAGTCCGGTACGGCCGTGACGCTGGTCGACTGGGACGACGTCCCGCGCTGGAAGCTCATCAACAAGGCGCTCGAGCTGCCCTTCGACGAGCCGGAGGAGACGTACTCCACCTCCGCGCACCTCTACGAGGCGCTGGGCATCCCCGCCGGCACCAAGGGCATCCTGCCGCGTTCGCAGCGGACCCTGGCCGGTCTGGAGGCCGAGGAGATCGAGGACCTCGGCGAGACGGGCGGCCGCGGGGCGGGCCGGGGCCGCGGCTCCAAGGACGCCCGGGGCGACCGCGACGGCCGGGACGGCCGTGGCTCCCGCGGTGACCGTGGTGACCGTGGCGAGCGGGAGGCCGCCGACGAGCGCGCCGAGCGCACCCGTACGCCGCGCCAGCGCCGCCGGACACGCTCGGGCGCGGCGGTGGAGGCCGCGGCGACGGCCACCGCGCCGACTTTCGTCGCCCCGGAGGCCGCAGAGGCCGCAGAGGCGGCCGTGCCGGAGAGCCCCGTTTCCGTGACGGCTCCGGCCACGACGGCTCCCGAGACGCCCGCGCGTCCGCGCCGCCGTCGCCGTACGCGCGGCGCGGCCCCGGCGGCGGCGTCGGCGGCCCAGGCCGCTCCGGCCGCCGCTCCGGCCGCCGCAACGGCCCCGGTGGCTCCCGTGGAGAACCGGCAGGCCGCGGCGGAGACTCCGGCGGCCACCAAGACGGCTCCGGCGGCTCCCGCGGTCGAGACGGCTTCTGTGGCCAAGGCGTCCACCGCGACGGTTTCCAAGGCATCCGTGGCCACGGCTCCGGCCCCCGAGCCGGAGGCCCCGGCCCGGCCGCGCCGCCGTACCCGGTCCGCCGCGCCCCGGCAGGAGGGCACGTCGCTGCCGTCGCAGGCCGTGTCCGCGGGGGCCGGCCGTACCGCGCGTCCGCGTTACGCGGCACCGGCCACGGCCGTGCCGGAAGGCGAGTTCGAGACCGTCGAGACCGCCCTGCTGCGCGTCCAGGCGGCCGCTCGGGCCGCCGCCGAGGCGAAGGCCAAGGCCAAGGCCGCGGTTTCCGCCGCGCCGGTCGAGGTGCCGGCGGCCACGGCTCCGGCGCGCCAGGAGCGTGCCGCGGAGCAGGCCCCGGCCGCCGGCACGGAGGCCGCTCCCGCGAAGCGGGCCCGGCGGATCGTCACCCGCACGGTCACCTCCCTCGGCGCGGACGCCGCCCCGGCGGCGGAGCCGGTCGCCGAGCCGGTCGCCGAGGCACCGGCCGCGCCGGCCGCCCCGGCGAAGCGCACTCGACGCGTCGCCACGCGGTCCGTCACCACGCTCGGCGCGGAGGCCGCCCCGGCGGTGGAGCAGACCACCGCTCCGGCGGCACCGACCGTCGATGACGCGCCGGCCGCGCCGGCGAAGCGCACTCGACGGGTCGCCAAGCGGGCCGTCACCACCCTGGGCGCGGACGCGCCGGAGGCACCGGCCGCCGAGGCGGCCGAGGTCGCCGAAGCCGCCGCGCCGGTGAAGCGGGCCCGTCGGACCGTCAAGCGCGCGGAGGCGGCTCCGGCCGTCGAGACCGCTGAGGCCGCGGAGGCCCCTGAGGCCGCGGAGGCCCCTGAGGCCGCCGCGCCCGTGAAGCGCACGCGCCGGACCGTCAAGCGCGCCGAAGCGGCCGTCGAGACCGCTGAGGCCGCGGAGACCGCTGAGGCCGCCGCGCCCGTGAAGCGCACGCGCGTCGCCAAGAAGACCGCCGCCGTACCGGCGGAGGACGAGGCGGCGGCCGCACCCGTCAAGCGGACGCGCAAGCGTGCGGTGAAGGCCGTCGACACCGCGGCCGCCGAGCCGGAGCAGACCGCCGCGGCGGAGGAGCCGGCCAAGCCGAAGCGGACGCGGACGGCGAAGAAGGCCGCTGCCGCGCCGGTCGTCGAAGGCGAGGCCGGAGCGGAGGCCAAGCCGAAGCGGGCTCGCGCCACCAAGAAGGCTGCCGCGGCGCCGGTCGCGGAGGCCGAGACCGAGGCCGAGGCCAAGCCGAAGCGGACGCGGACGGCCAGGAAGGCTGTCGCCGCTCCCGCGGCGGAGGGTGAGGCCGAGGTGAAGCCGAAGCGGACCCGCACGACCAAGAAGGCCGCCGCCGTGGCGGTGTCCGAGGCGGAGGTCGTGGGCTAAGGGGTTCGCCCCGGACCCTCCCCCAGAGGGGGCACCCCCATTCACCGTTTCTTGCGGGGGCGAGCCCCCGCACCCCCGAAGCGCCCTGCGGGCGCTGTCCTCAAACGCCGGACGGGCTGAATTCAGCCCGTCCGGCGTTTGAGGACGAGCGGCGAAGCCGCGAAAAGGGGGGGTCTGGGGGCGCAGCCCCAGGAATCGGCGAAGGGGCGGGACCGGGGCACAGCCCGCCGCAGGCGCGCTCGCTACGCCGCCAGCCCCCCGTCCACCGCCACCGACGCCCCCGTCACGTACCCGGCCGAAGGCGCCGCCAGGTGGGCGACCGTCGCCGCGACCTCCTCCGGCCGCGCGTACCTGCCAAGAGCCGTCGCCCCCGCCTGCGCCTCGGCGAACGGCCCGTCCGCCGGATTCATGTCGGTGTCGACAGGACCGGGGTGGACGATGTTGACGGTGACCCCGGCAGGGCCGAGCTCCCTGGCCAGGGACTTGGTGAGCCCGATGAGAGCCGCCTTGCTGGTGGCGTAGAGCGTGCCGCCGGGGAACGGCACGTGCTGTGTCATACAGCTTCCGATCATGATGACGCGCCCACCCGCGCCGAGGTGCCGGACGGCCGCCTGGGTGGCCAGGTAGACCCCGCGGACGTTCACGGACAGGACCCGGTCGACGTCCTCCTCGGTCAGCTCGCCGATCGGGCCGAGAGCGCCCACGCCCGCGTTGTTGACGAGGACGTCGAGCCGTCCGAACTCCGAGACGACCGCGTCCACCGCGCCGCGTACCGCCGTGGCGTCCGCCGCGTCGGCGCGGAGGGCGAGGGCGCGTCGGCCGAGTGCCTTCACGTCGGCGACGACGTCGGCCGCGGCCCGCTCGTCGGACAGGTAGGTCAAGGCGACGTCCGCGCCGCCCGCCGCCAGCCGGAGGACGACGGCGCGGCCGATGCCCCTGCCGCCGCCGGTGACGAGGACGGCCTGGCCGTCGAACTCGCCGGGAACGACTGCGTTGTTCACTGTGTTCTGCATGGTTCGATCTTCTTCGTCCAAGATGCCCGGGACCGGCGGCCATCGGACGTCGCATTAGCCTCGGACCATGAGCAGGCCACCGTTCCTCACCTTGCCCCCCGGTGCCCGCGCGTACCGGCTCGCCACCGCGCGCGGGGAGTTCGCCGTCCACGACGCCCGGCCGGCGGGCACGCACCGCGGAACGGTGCTGCTGGTGCCGGGGTTCACGGGGAGCAAGGAGGACTTCATCGCGCTGCTGGAGCCCCTCGCCGAGGGCGGGTTGCGGGCCGTCGCGGTGGACGGGCGGGGGCAGTTCGAGTCTCCCGGGCCCGACGACGCGTCGGCCTACGGGCGGGAGGAGCTGGCGCTCGACGTGCTGGCGCAGGCCGCCGCGCTCGGCGACGGCCCGGTGCATCTGCTCGGCCACTCCCTCGGCGGGCTGATCGTCCGGGCGGCCGCGCTCCGCGACCCGCGCCCGTTCCGTTCGCTCACGCTGATGAGCAGCGGCCGGGGGCCGGTCTCCGCCGGGCAGCAGGAGCGCACCCGGCTGCTGATCCACGCTCTCGAGGGGCTGGGGATGAGCATGGAGGAGGTGTGGCGGGAGATGCGGCGGCTCGACGCCGAGCAGGGCGGCGATCCGGAGGAGAGCATCCTGCCGACGGAGCACGGCGCTTTCCTGCACCGCCGCTGGCTGGCCACCCACCCCGTCCAACTGACCACGACCGCACGGCAGTTGATGGAGGAGCCGGACCGGGTCGCGGAGCTGGCCCGGCTGCCGCTCCCGCTGTGCGTGGTCTCCGGCGCGGAGGACTACGCCTGGCCGGTGCCGGAGCTGGACGCCATGGCGGAGGAGCTGTCCGCGCGGCGTGTGCGGATCGCGGGCGCGGGGCACTCGCCGAACGCGGAGGAGCCGGGGGCCACGGCCGCCCGGCTCCTGGAGTTCTGGTCCTCCCTCTCGCCCACTTCCGCGTCGGCGACCGCCCCATCAGCGGTCAGCAGCCCCGAGCCGCCTCGGTGACCGTGAAGATGCCGCCCTCCGGGTCGCAGAGGGTCGCCTCGGGCCCGACCCGGGAGACGCCCGGCTCCGCGACGACCGAGCCGCCGGCCGCCTGGGCGGCGGCGACGGCCTTCTCCACGTTGTCCACCCGGAAGTAGACGTGCCAGCGCGGCCGGACCTTCGGGTCGGGGGCCGCCTCGACGGCGCCGCCGCGCAGGCAGGCCACCGTCTGGCCGGCCACCCGGATCATCACCACGTCGTCCTCGTAGCGCACGTCCGTCTCCTGGCTGTCCCACTGGAAGACGCCGCCGTAGAAGAGGGCGGCGTCGAAACAGTCGCGGGTGCGCAGCTCCAGCCAGGCGGGGGCGGCGCCGCTGCCGATGCTCCAGTCGCGCAGGACCCGCCCTTCCCAGAAGCCGAAGACGGCGCCGTCCGGGTCGGCGGCCAGCACGGCCCGGCCGCCGCCGAAGGCGAGCGGGCCGACGGCGACGGTGCCGCCGCGCTCGCGGACCCGCGCGGCGGCCGTGTCCGCGTCGTCCACGGCGAAGTAGCTGCTCCAGTGGACGGCGACGCCCATCCGGCGGGCGACGTTGCCCAGCCCGGCGACCGGCCGGCCGCCGGAGAGCGCCACGCAGAAGTCCTCGCCCAGCGAACCCTGCCGGAAGGTCCAGCCGAGCACCGCGCCGTAGAACCGCTGCGCCGCGCCGAGGTCGCCGGTCAACAGGCTCACCCAGCAGGGCGTCCCCGGCCCCGCGCGCTCGGAAGCCGACATGGCCGATCGCCTCGTTTCTCTTGTCCGGTACTCCAGCGGTGACGGGCGGCCGGCGCGCGTCGGGCCGCGACCCACCCGTAGCAAGGGTTCCACTCGGTCCTCCGGTGCGCATTCCGGCACGCGCGTCCCACGCGCAGTTCTTCCCCCCGGCGTATGCCCCCGTTCCGTCACTCCATCCCCGTCCGCTTCATCCGTGCCTCAGAACCTCATCTGGAGGTGGTCCCAGAAGCCGTCGCGCAGCGCCCGGCGCAGGTCCGCGTGGCCGCGGAGGGACAGGCCGAGCAGCGCCTCCGCGGCCACCAGCAGCTCCTGGTCGACGGCGCCGGGAAGGTAGGGGTGGCCGGGGAGGAGCTCGGCCAGGGCGTCCGGCCCCCGCGCGCCGAGCCACTCGGAGGCAACCCGGGCGCCGACGAACCGCACCTCGTCGCGGTCCGGGACCGTCCCCCGGTGCGCCGGGGCCTCGACGGGCGGCTCGGGGGCGGTCCGCCGGGTCACATAGGGCTCGCAGAAGTCCCGGTCGAAGGTGCGCCGGCTGTCGACCTCCCAGAGCAGCGGGTCCGCCTGGTTGCGTCCGCCCGGGGCCTCGATGCCCCAGAGGTGGACGCGGGCGCCGTATCCCTGCGCGGCCTCGACGGCGGAGACCAGGTCCTCGTCGCCGCCGACGAGCACGGCGTCGCTGATCGCGCGGTGCCGGGCCAGGGTCTCCAGGTCGGTGCGGATCAGGGAGTCGACGCCCTTCTGCTGGTTGTGGGCGTTGAGGTTGCCGAGCCGGACCTTGACGTCGGGGAGCTCGGCGATGGCCTGCTGCTCGGTGGTGTGGATGCGGCGGCGGGCGCCGTCGTACCAGTAGACGCGCAGCAGCCGGCTGTCCGGGAAGATCGTCCGCGCCTTGTCGATGAACGCCTCGATCAGGCCCTCGGCGTCGAGCTCGATGGCGCGCCGGTCCTCGCTGCCGACGACGAGGCGGCCGGCGGCGGCGTAGGCGTAGCCGGCGTCGACGAAGACGGCGTGGGTGGCGGGGGTGGTGGCGACCTCGGCGAGGACGCGGGTGAGCAGTTCGTTGGTGCGCTCGATACCGGCGACGACCTCGGTCAGGCCGGGCGCTTCGGGGCGTTCTTCGGTCATGTGGGGGGCTCGCTCGCTCTAAAGCACTACCGGTCGGTAATTAGTCATGATAAAAATTTCTTTAGCGTAGGGAATGTTTGCAGACAGCACCTCGTTGGACAGTTTCGGAACGCGCCGCAGAGTGGCGGCGCCGCTTCCTGTTCTCGCAAGTTCTCCTCAGGAGGATCAGACGAAGGGAGAAGCCTGTGCGCTTCGAGATCATGCGCCTGGACGACGTCGACGGCACCGCCCTCGACAGCACCGTCGTGGACGCCGCCTCCGTCAACCGGATCGTGCAGCAGGCCGCCTCGATCGGCCAGCGCATCTACATCCGCCCGGCCGACACCGCGACCCGGTGACAGGCTGAAGAGTACGCACGTCCGGCAGCCGCCGGACGCGGAACGCCCCCGCACGGACCGTCCGTACGGGGGCGCTTCGCGTTCACAGGGGCGTACTCCGGCCGCCCGCGCGGGGGTTCACGGGAGGGGGGCCGCCGGGTCGGTCACCAGTTGTGGATCACCTGGGAGACGCCGTTGATGATCTGCTGCACGGCGAGCGCGGAGAGCATCATGCCCGCGAGCCGGGTGACGAGCACCACACCGCCGTCCTTGATCACCTTGATGATCAGCAGCGAGTAGCGCATCACCAGCCACAGCACCACGTGCATGGCGGCGATGGCGGTCCACACCGAGACCTGGGCGGCGAACGAGTCGGCGTGCTGCACGGCGAGGATCACCGAGACGATCGCACCGGGCCCGGCCAGCAGCGGCATGCCCAGCGGCACCAGCGCGACGTTGACGTCCTTGGTCTGCGTGGGCTCCTCCGACTTCCCGGTGAGCAGGTCGAGCGCGATGAGCAGCAGGAGCAGACCGCCCGCGATCATCAGGGCCGGGGTGGTGATGTGCAGGTAGTCCAGGATCTGCTGGCCGCAGAGGCCGAAGACGGTGATGACGCCGAAGGCCACCGCCGCCGCCTGCCAGGCCATCCGGCGCTGGACCTTGGCGGGCCGGCCCGAGGACAGGGCGAGGAAGATCGGCGTGATCCCGGGCGGATCCATGATCACGAACAGGGTGAGGAAGAGCGAGCCGAAGACAGCGAAGTCGAACACAGTGAGGGCCTTGCGGTGTGGTGCCGGTCGGAGGGAACAGGGCGACGCGCGGGCGGCCGTCGCGGGGGGCGGAAGGGGGTCGTCGCAGAAGCGAAGGGGACGAAAGGGCGGCGCGTGGAAGGGAGGATGGTGGCGCGCCGACGTCGTACGGCGCACGGATGCGCGCGGAAGCCCGGGCGCCGTCAGGAGCGCCCGGCCCGCGCGGAGGGCCTTCCGGGGTGGTGTGGGCTCAGCCGCCCGCGCCCGGGACGGGGAACGCGCCCGTCGCGCGGCGCGTGATCTCGCCGTAGATCTCGGGATCGGTGGTGAACTCGCCGAGTTCACAGGTCTTGTTGCGGCCGTGGTAGTCGCTGGAACCCGTGGGCAGCAGGGAGAGGTCGGCGGCGAGGCCGCGCAGCCGGGCGCGGGTGGGGGCGTCGTGGTCCATGTGGTCGACCTCGATGCCGTCGAGTCCGGCCGCGGCCAGCTCGGCTATCGCGTCCTCGGGGACGCAGACGCCCCGCTTGACGGCCATCGGGTGGGCGAGGACGGTGACCCCGCCGGCGGCCTTGACCAGGCGGACCGCGTCGAACGGGTCGAACTCGTGCTTGTCCGCGTAGGCGCGCCCGCCGTTGCCGATCCACTCGGGCGTGAACGCGTCCGAGACGGTGTCGATCACCCCGAGCTCGACCATGGCCGTCGCCACGTGCGGCCGTCCGACGGCGCCCTGGGCCAGTTCGGCGACCCGCTCCCAGGTGATCGGCACGCCGAGTTCGCGCAGCCGGGCCACCATGGCGCGGGCGCGGGGCTCGCGCCCGTCGCGGACCAGCTCGCGCGCGGCGGCGAACTCCGGCTCCGCCGGGTCGAAGAGGTACGCCAGCATGTGCACCCCGACGCCGTCGGCGCCGCCGAGGCGGCAGGAGAGCTCCGCGCCGGTGACGAGGGTGAGGCCCGGCGGGAGCGCCGCGATGGCCTCCGCGTGCCCGCCGACGCCGTCGTGGTCGGTCAGCGCGACGACGTCCAGACCCGCCGCGACGGCGTTGCGCACCAGCTCGGCGGGGGTGTCCGTACCGTCGGAGGCCGTCGAGTGGGTGTGCAGGTCGATGCGCACGACTCGGGCCTCCCAGCGAACGGACGAGAACTGAACGGAGCGAACCGGTCAGCATCAAGCTACGGACGGAACCGGTTCAGGATAACGGGCGTCCGCTCACCCACCGGCCGGTCCGATCCGGAACCCCGGGAGCGGTGGACGCGACGGTTTGTCCAGTGCGGCTCTCGGAAGGGGTGCGAATCTCGCGGAGCGAGGCCCTCGCGAACTGCGGTTCTCAGGAAGCGCGGCTCTCGAGAAGCACGGCTTTCAGGCAGCACGGCTCCCAGGGAGCGCGGCTCCCGCTCAGGGCGAGACGATCCAAGGGGAGAGCGCCCCGCAGGGCAGCAGGTCCACCTCCGCGCCGGCGTCCCGCAGGTCGGTGAGGACCAGTTCGTCGTACATCAGCAGCCCCGACCGCTCGGGCCAGACGATGGCCCACAGCCAGAGCCCGCACGCCTCGCCGGCGAAGACGGCCCGGTCGCCGGGGACGCCGGAGACGTGCCACAGGGGGGTGGGGCGGCCCGCCGCGAGGACCTTGGCGGCCGGGGGCCCGTCGACGCTCAGCCGGGTGCCGGGGTCGGGGCCGTCGATGCCGGCGTACCGGGCGCCCAGCCCGACACCCAGTTCCTCGGCGACCAGCAGCAGCTCGCCGGGGCCGCCGAGCGGGCCGGGCCCCGAGCAGGCGACGGCGGTGGCCCGGCCGCCGCTGCGGTCGTCACCGGCGCAGACGACGCCGGTGAACAGCCAGCCGACCGGCAGCGGCCAGGGCATCCAGACGGGGACCCGAGCCCGGCCGACGACGACGGCCAGCGCCTCGACGCTCGGCGGGACCACGGGTTGCAGAGGGTGCACACTGCCGTGCACTGCGCATTGCCAGGAGTCGGCGAAGAGACCGGGCGCACGCACCCGGCCACCGCACTTCGGGCAACTGGGTTCGCCCCTCATAGGTTCCAACGGTCCTCCGAGGGCGCCGTCGCGTCAAGGACGATCACCCTTCCGGAGTGCCGCCCTGCGGGGGCCGCCTCAGTCGAGCGGAACGCCCTTGCGCAGCGGGTCCCGCAGGTCCGTACCGTGCCGCAGCCAGCGCTCCTGGAGGGCCCCCGCGCCGTGGACGCGCTTCCAGGCGGCCTCGTTGGGCGTCATGGGCAGCAGCGGGAGGAAGCGGACGGGGTCCATCGGCTCGTCGAGCGCCAGGTCCGCGACCAGTCCGCCGGGCTCGCCGACGAGGACGGCGGTGAAGGGGGCGCCCGGCCACAGCGGCCCGCCGGTGTCCAGGGACGCGCCCGGGGCCACGACCAGGCCCTCCACCTGCGGGGAGGCGGCGAGGACGGCGAGCGGGCGGAGCACCTTGTCGGTGTCGGCGCGGCCGGGGCGGACGGTGAGGAGCAGCTCGGCGCGCGGCCCGCGCACCGGATCGGCGAGCGGGGACGTCGGGTCGGCCATGGGCTGGGCGGACATGCCGAGGGTGGCGTACCGGACGGCGTCGGCGCCGTCGGCGGCCGGGACCGGGAAGCGGAGGACCTCGATGCGGTCGGCGCCGAGGAAGGTCACCGCGGCGCGGGCGTCCGGTTCCCCGAAGGCGGAGCGGAGTCCGGCCTCGACCCGGGCGAGAACGTCTGACATGCGCCGAGCATAGAACGCGTATCGAACAGGCAAAGCGGGGGCTTGACGTCCCGGGCGCCTGCTAGCCTTGGCCTCTGGTCAGGGAGTTACGTCCGTCCCTCAGCGGGGACCGGCCGGAGGAGGTGGGGCTGCGGTGGATCCTAGTCGACCGTGCAGTACCGACAGTTCTCCCGTCTCTCCGCTCCGGACGCGCGTCCTGTGATCCGTGTGATCTGACGCCTTCCACCGCCGGATTCCCGTACCGGCTGCCGGAAGTCCCTTCGCGCCCGCGGCTCTTGGCGGAAGAACGCTGCCTTACGCCCTCCTGCAAGTCTTCAGCGAAGTTCTCCGCGAACTGCCGCCGTTCTCGCGCGGCGCGCGAAGCGCGGCCCGCTTCGTGGACGTACGCCTGTGTCCGTACCCCGTCTCCACAGGCCCTCACGTCCCCGTTCCGGGCTGTGTTGCCCCCGCGCCCCGACCGGCGGCCGGCCCGTGAATGGAGCCAGCCATGTCGATGATCCGTGACCTGCGCGCCGCCGTCCGCCCCGCCCTGCGCCGCGGCGGGACCCCGTACGAGTACGACGCCACCCGCGACGCGTCCAGCAGCACCGCCGTGGTGGACTGCGCCGTCTACCGCGAGGGGATGCGGGCCAGCGCCCCCTGCGGCCCCGCCGAGGCCATGCGGCGCGTCCGCGCCGAGGGCGGTTTCGCCTGGATCGGCCTGCACGAGCCGACGGAGCAGGAGTTCGCGGGCATCGCGCGCGAGTTCAACCTGCACCCGCTCGCGGTGGAGGACGCCGTCCACGCCCACCAGCGGCCCAAGCTGGAGCGGTACGACGACACCCTGTTCACCGTCTTCAAGACGATCCACTACGTCGAGCACGCCGAACTCACCGCGACCAGCGAGGTGGTGGAGACCGGTGAGGTGATGTGCTTCACCGGCGAGGACTTCATCATCACCGTCCGGCACGGCGGCCAGGGCTCGTTGCGCGCCCTGCGGCACCGGCTGGAGCAGGACCCGCCGCTGCTGGCCAAGGGCCCCTCGGCGGTGCTGCACGCCATCGCCGACCAGGTCGTGGACGGCTACATAGCGGTCGCGGACGCGGTGCAGGACGACATCGACGAGGTCGAGATCGACGTCTTCTCCGCCCCCAGCAAGGGCTCCTCGCGAGGCGGTGACGCGGGCCGGATCTACCAGCTGAAGCGGGAGGTACTGGAGTTCAAGCGGGCGGTGACCCCGCTGATGCGGCCGATGCAGCTGCTGAGCGAGCGGCCGATGCGGCTGGTCGACCCGGACATCCAGAAGTACTTCCGGGACGTCGCCGACCACCTCGCCCGGGTGCACGAGCAGGTGGTGGCCTTCGACGACCTGCTCAACTCGATCCTCCAGGCCAACCTCGCGCAGGCGTCCGTCGCGCAGAACGAGGACATGCGCAAGATCACGTCCTGGGCGGCGATCTTCGCGGTGCCGACGATGATCGCGGGTATCTACGGCATGAACTTCACCCACATGCCGGAGCTGAAGTGGAAGTACGGCTACCCCATGGTCATGATCGTCACCGTCGCGATCTGTGTGTCGATCCACCGCGGCTTCAAGCGGAACGGCTGGCTCTAGCCGGCCGCCGCTCCCCCCGTTCCGCGCGCTCGGCGACGATCACCAGGGCCAGGCCCGCCAGGATCACCGCGAGCGCCGGGTAGGACGCGGCCGGCGGCAGCTGCCCCAGCCAGAGCGCCGCGATCAGCGCCGCGCCCGGGGTCTCCAGCAGGATCGCGGTCGAGGTGACGGACGGACCGAGGCTCTTCACCACCCGGTTGATCAGCGAGTGGCCGAGCAGCTGCGCGGTGACCGTCAGCAGCACCAGCTGCGTCCAGGCCCCGCCGTCGTACGGGCCGAGGGAGGCGCCGGATATCAGGCAGGCCGCGAGCAGGGCGACGGTCGTCGTCGCGTAGCAGACGAGGGTGTACGGGACGGTGGCCACCGTCCGCCGCACCTCCGCGCCCAGCAGGACGTACCCCGCCGCCGCCATGCCGCCCGCCAGCGCGAGGCCGTCCCCGGCCAGGGCGCGCGGCGAACTGGAGAGGTCCACGCCGGTGAGTATCACGACGCCGAGGAAGGCCAGGGCCGTGCCCGCCCACGCCACGGCGGGCTGCCGCCGGCCGCGCAGCCGGAGCAGGATCATCGTCCATATCGGGGTGGTGGTGACCAGCGCGGTCGAAGAGGCGACCGAGGTCATGCCGAGGCTCGGCAGCCACACGCCGAAGTGCAGCGCGAGCAGGGCCCCGGCGGCGACGGACAGCAGCACCGCCCGGCGGTTCATGGCGCGCAGCGCGGCGCGGTGCCGCAGCAGGGCGACCGGGGTGAGCACGCTCACCGCCATGGCGTTGCGCCAGAAGGCGATGGCGAGCGCGGGGACGGCCGTGATGTGGGCGATCAGCGGCGCGGACAGGGCGAGCCCGGCGACGGCGACCAGCAGCAGGACCAGGTCGAGGGACATCAGGGACGCTGCCGCCCGCGCGGTGGCGGGCCGCGCCGCAGGAAGCGGTGTCGTGTCGACCGCGGTGGGGGCCGACCGCTCGGTGCAGGAATCGCTCACGCCCCAAGCCTAGGCCGCAACATCGCTCAGGGTAACCGTCATTATCGGCGCACGGAGGGACGAACCGGCGCGTGGCCCTAGAGTTGGGCGCATGACGGAGACGCGGGCGCTGATCGAAGAGGCTGCCAAGAAGTCGGGCCTGATCTGGGTGCAGGGCCCCACCGGGCCCAGCCGGGCCCTGTGGCACGTCTGGCACGAGGGCGCGGCCCTCGTCGTCGGCGGCCCCGGCGAGCAGCCGCTCGACGGCCTCGGCCTGGTCGACGGCGGCACCGCCTCGGTGACGGTCCGCAGCAAGGACAAGGGCGGCCGGCTCGTCGAATGGACCGCCGCGGTCACCGAACTCGCCCCCGACGGCGAGGAGTGGACCGCCGCGGTCGGCGAACTCAAGGGCAAGCGGCTGAACGCGCCGGACGCGGAGACGATCGCCGAGCGGTGGGCGCGGGAGTGCCGGGTGCTCCGCCTGCTCCCCACGGGGGCGACCGCTTCCCTCCCCGACGGTTCGCTCGCGGCCGTGCCGCTGCCCACTCCCGCCACCACGCGGCGGGCGATGCCGGCGGGGTTGCCGCGGCTGCTGCGGCGGGGGCGCCGCGGCTGAGGCCCCTGCGGGGGGCTTTGCCCCGGTCCCGCCCTTTCACCGTTTCTTGCGGGGGCCAGCCCCCGCACCCCCGAGCGCCGGACGGGCTGATATTCAGCCCGTCCGGCGCTTGAGGGCGAGCGGCGAAGCCGCGAAAAGCGGGGTCTGGGGCGCAGCCCCAGGAAACGGCGAAAGGGCGGGACCGGGGCACCTCACCCCCCGGCAGGCAGCCGCTTCCCGTAATCCAGCGTCTGCCCCTTCTCCGGCACCCGCAGCGGGAACTCCTTCCCCCACTCCGCGAAGTCCACCTCCCCCGCGCCCCCCGCCCGGCGGAGGCGCAACGGATACGGCGTCCCGTCGAGGGAGACGTCCAGGACGCCGCCGGAACCCTGCGCGTCACCCGCCGTGAGGCGGATGGAGCGTGTGCTCCCGACCGTTCCGTGGTCCCCGCGGAGGAGCTTGCCGTGGAGGCCGAGGAGGCCGTCGAGCAGGGTGTTCTTGTCGGTGAAGCCGCGCAGTTGCCGGTAGGCGGGGTCGCCGGAGGGGACCTTGACGTACTTGCCGTTGAGTTTCTGGGCCGCCGTCACGAGGTCGCCCTTGCCCTTCTTGCCGGAGGCCCCGGCACCCGGCGCCGGGACCGGGTCCGCGCCGCCGCCGGGGCGGGCGCCCGTTCCGCCGCGGGCCCAGAACGCCGCGTCCCCCTTGACGAACAGCTCCTCGCCGACGCGCAGCAGTTCGAAGGCGACGTCCCCGGAGGTGACCTTGCCGCTGCCGCCGTCCTGTTTCAGCCGGACGTCGATCCGGTAGGTGCGGCCCTGGCTGACGACGTTGCCGGACAGGTGGACGGCGCCGGCGCCGCGGGCGGCGTCCCGGGCCCGCTCCTGGATCGCCGCCGCCTTGAGCTTGCCCACGCCGTTGGTGCCCGCGTCCGGGTCCTCCTCGCCTCCGCAGGCCACCAGGCCCATGGACAGCCCCACGCACAGGGCCCCCACGAGAGCCGCGTTCCGGGTTCGCACCTGCTCCTGCCTCCTGTCAGCGCCGGATACGGCAGCGTACTCGCGCCCCTCGCGTCCCGGACCCCTCCCCCGGCGCGGAGCGGCACGGCGCGGCCGGTCACGTTAGCCTGAACCGGACAGCGGCCGGGGGCGGCCGGTGGAGGAGGTGTGCGGCGTGGCGGCGAGCGTCCGCGTGTTCGTGTCGCACCTGTCCGGCGTGGCCGTCTTCGACCCGAACGGCGACCGGGTCGGCCGGGTCCGCGACGTGGTGGCGATGCTCCGGGTCGGCGCCCGCCCGCCGCGCGTGCTGGGGCTGGTCGTCGAGGTCGTCAGCCGGCGCGTCATCTTCCTGCCGATGACCCGGGTGACGGGCGTGGAGTCCGGCCAGGTCGTCACCACCGGCGTCGTCAACATGCGGCGCTTCGAACAGCGTCCCACCGAGACCCTGGTCCTGGGCGAGCTGCTGGACCGCCGGGTGCGGCTCGTCGCCACCGGGGACGAGGTCACCGTCCTCGACGTGTCGATCACCCAGCTCCACGCCCGCCGCGAGTGGGAGATCGACAAGGTCTTCGTCCGCCGGGGCAAGGGCGGGGCGCTGCGCCGGAAGGGGGAGACCCTGACCGTCGAGTGGTCGGCCGTCAGCGGCTTCTCCCTGGAGGAGCACGGGCAGGGCGCCGCCAGCCTGCTGGCCACCTTCGAGCAGCTGCGCCCCGCCGACCTCGCCAGCGTCCTGCACCACCTGTCCCCCAAACGGCGCGCCGAGGTGGCCGCCGCCCTCGACGACGACCGGCTCGCGGACGTCCTGGAGGAGCTGCCGGAGGACGACCAGATCGAGATCCTCGGCAAGCTGAAGGAGGAGCGCGCGGCCGACGTCCTGGAGGCGATGGACCCCGACGACGCCGCCGACCTGCTCTCCGAGCTGCCCGAGGAGGACAAGGAGCGGCTGCTCACCCTGATGCAGCCGGGGGACGCGGCGGACGTGCGCCGGCTGCTGGCGTACGAGGAGCGGACGGCGGGCGGTCTGATGACGACCGAGCCGATCGTGCTGCGGCCGGACGCCACCGTCGCGGACGCCCTCGCCCGGGTCCGCAACCCCGACCTCTCCCCCGCGCTCGCCGCGCAGGTGTACGTCTGCCGGCCGCCCGACGAGACGCCCACCGGCAAGTACCTGGGGACCGTCCACTTCCAGCGGCTGCTGCGCGACCCGCCGTTCACGCTCGTCGGCTCGATCACCGACACGGATCTGCGCCCGCTGCCGCCGGACACCCCGCTGCCCGCCGTGACCAGCTACCTGGCGACGTACAACATGGTGGCGGCGCCCGTGGTGGACGCCGGCGGCTCGCTGCTGGGCGCGGTCACCGTGGACGACGTGCTGGACCATCTGCTGCCGGACGACTGGCGGGAGACGGAACTGCACCAGGGGGCCCTGGGTATGAGCGCGATGGAGGAGACGGACGCGTCGGGCGGAACGAACGAGCCGGGGGAGGCGAGGGATGGGAAGTGACCGGGGCCGTGAGCACGGTCCGTCGCGCGAGCGGGCGAAGGAACGATCCGCCGCCGCTCCCGCGGCCCAGCGCGTCCGGCTGGACCAGCCGCAGCAGAAGCGGCGCCGCTGGCTGCCGGAGTACGACCCGGAGGCGTTCGGCCGGACCTCGGAGGAGATCGCCCGCTTCCTGGGCACCGGCCGGTTCATCGTCTGGATGTCGGTCGTCATCGTGCTGTGGGTGGTGTGGAACACCACCGCCCCCGGCCATCTGCGCTTCGACCGCTACCCGTTCATCTTCCTCACCCTGATGCTCTCCCTCCAGGCGTCCTACGCCGCCCCGCTGATCCTGCTGGCGCAGAACCGGCAGGACGACCGCGACCGCGTCAACCTCGAACAGGACCGGGAGCAGAACGAGCGGTCCATCGCCGACACCGAGTACCTGACGCGGGAGATCGCCGCGCTGCGGATGGGGCTCGGCGAGGTGGCGACGCGGGACTGGATCCGCTCGGAGTTCCAGGACCTGATCAAGGAGCTGGAACAGCGCCGGGTATTCCCGGAGGAGAGTGAGGAACGCGACCGCTGACGGCCTTACCCCGCTGTCGGTGGTCCGCCGTACCATCAGGACATGGCTACCGAGACCCCTGTCACCGTCCCCGCCGAAGAGGCGGTGCGCGCCGCGCTCGCGACGGTGAACGACCCCGAGATCCACCGGCCCATCACCGACCTGGGCATGGTGAAATCCGTCGACATCGCGGCGGACGGCTCGGTCGCGGTGGCGGTCTACCTGACGGTGGCCGGCTGCCCGATGCGGGAGACGATCACGGAGAACGTGCGTACGGCGGTCGCGGGTGTGGCGGGTGTCACCAGTGTGACGGTCGAGCTGGACGTGATGGGCGACGAGCAGCGGCGCGAGCTGGCCGCCACGCTGCGCGGCGGGGTCGCGGAGCGCGAGGTGCCGTTCGCCAAGCCCGGCTCGCTGACCCGGGTCTACGCGGTGGCGTCCGGCAAGGGCGGCGTCGGCAAGTCCTCCGTGACGGTCAACCTGGCGGCGGCGATGGCGGCCGACGGGCTGAAGGTCGGCGTCGTGGACGCGGACATCTACGGCCACTCCGTCCCGCGCATGCTGGGCGCCGAGGGCCGCCCCACCCAGGTCGAGAACATGATCATGCCGCCGTCGGCGAACGGTGTGAAGGTCATCTCCATCGGCATGTTCACGCCCGGCAACGCACCGGTCGTCTGGCGCGGCCCGATGCTGCACCGCGCGCTCCAGCAGTTCCTCGCCGACGTCTACTGGGGCGACCTCGACGTCCTCCTCCTCGACCTGCCGCCGGGCACCGGCGACATCGCCATCTCGGTCGCCCAGCTGGTGCCCAACGCGGAGATCCTGGTGGTGACGACGCCTCAGCAGGCCGCCGCCGAGGTCGCCGAGCGGGCCGGTTCCATCGCCGTCCAGACCCATCAGAAGATCGTCGGCGTCGTGGAGAACATGTCCGGGCTGCCCTGTCCGCACTGCGACGAGATGGTCGACGTCTTCGGCACCGGCGGCGGGCAGCTCGTCGCCGACGGCCTCACCCGCACCACCGGTGCCACCGTTCCCGTGCTGGGCTCGATCCCGATCGACGTCCGGCTGCGCGAGGGCGGCGACGAGGGCAAGCCCGTCGTCCTGTCCGACCCCGACTCGCCGGCCGGCAGCGCGCTGCGCGCCATCGCGGGCAAGCTGGGCGGGCGGCAGCGGGGGCTGTCGGGGCTGTCGCTGGGGATCACGCCGCGCAACAAGTTCTGAGCGGCGGCTCCTTCGCGGGCGGGCCGGCGGGCGGTCGGGGCGGGTGCGGGCGCCCGCCCGGACGGCGGTCCGTACCGGGCCTCAGTCCGTGTACGACGCGATGTCCTCGATGACCGCGAAGCCCATGCCGTAGGCGCTCATCCCGCGCCCGTACGCGCCGATGTGCACCCCGCCGGCGCAGCCCCCGGTTCCGCAGGAGCCGCCGTCGCCACCGTGGCCGCAGGCGTGCGGGGCGGAGCCGGCGAGGACCCAGCCGTACTCGGACTCGCGGTAGCGGAAGTCGGCGGAGACCCCGTCGACCGGCAGCGAGAGCGTGGTCCAGGGGGCCTCGTCCAGGTGGTCGGCCAGCTCCCAGGCGAGGGCCGTCTGCTGGTCGAGCCAGTTCTGCCGCAGGGCCCGCTCCATGCGGGCGGGCCAGGTGCAGGCGAGGAGACCGGCGCCGGCGAGCCAGGCCGCCGAGGAGACGGAGGTGGCCTCCAGCACGCCCGTGCCGTCGGCGCTGCGGCGCACCGGGCGGCTGGCGACGGTCACGACGACCGCGAAGCGCTGTCCGTCGGAGAGGGTGCCGGCCTTGTCGAACCGGTCGGGTTTGGTGGGCCGCCCGGGGCGTCCCGAGCGCAGTGTGGGCTCCGCGCCGTGGCCCGTCGCGCCGTGCTCCACCGTGCCGTCGGCGGCCGTGCCGACCTGCAGCAGCCAGCGCCGTCCGGTGAACGTGGCGTCCAGCCCGTACCAGGGGAACGCCGCCTGGAGGTAGCCGTCGAGCGGTCGCCGGTCGCCGGGTGCCCGCTCCGGCTCGTCCGGTCCCCCGGGGAGGGCCTCCCCGGCGGGCGCTCCGGCCGTCACTGCCCGACTGGTGGTCTCCATCTGCGCGGCGCCTCCTCGTTGCCCCGTCGTGCCCGGCCTGCCGCTCCGGCGAGCGCCGTCGACCCGGACAAGGGGAGGATAGCCACCCGCGTCAATGGGGCACCGCAGGCGTGGCTCAGGTGGCGTCGGAGTCGAACGGAGGTCGCTCGCCCGGCTGGATGGGCCCCTTCTTGAGCAGGTCCGGCTTCTTGACCAGGTCCGGGCCGCCGGAGGAGTGCGGGGCGGCCGGCTCGGGGTCGGTGACCCCGGACAGCTCGGACATCTCCGAGCGGAAGTCGAAGCCGTTGCGGATCTCCTTCAGCCCGAGCTCGTCCTTGTCGAGGACGTGCTTGCGGACGAAGGTGCGCGGGTTGAGGTCCTCGAACTCGAAGTCCTTGAACTCGGGCCCCAACTCGGACCGGATGTCCTCCTTGGCGCTCTCCGAGAACTGCCGCAGCTTGCGCAGGGTGCGCGACACGTCCTGGATCATCTTCGGCAGTTTGTCCGGACCGAAAATGAGCAGAGCGAGGACGACGAGCGCGATCAGCTCGGGAAGTCCTATGTCGAGCACCTGCAGCTCCTTGATGCGTGGGCGGCCCAGGGGTTCAGGCCGCCTCTCACGGTACCTGGCCCGGCGGGCACCGCGGGAGACGGCCGGGCCAACATCGGGCCAAGGGTCAGCTCGAACTGGCCGTCCCGAGGGTCATCCGGACCGTCCGCTCCTTGCCGTCGCGCTCGACGGTGAGGGTGAGGCGGTCGCCCGGACGGTGGCTGCGGATCTTGACGATGAGTTCCTGACCACTGCGGACGGGCACGTCGTCGACCTTTTTGATGACGTCGCCGGGCGCGATGCCCGCCTTGTCGGCCGGGCCGCCCGGGGTCACGGGGGTGCCGTTGCCGCCCTTGGGGTTCACCCGGGCGCCGTCACCCTGGTACTCCATGTCGAGTGACACACCTATCACCGGGTGGGTGGCCCGGCCGGTGTTGATCAGCTCCTCGGCGACCCGCTTGGCCTGGTTGATCGGGATGGCGAAGCCGAGACCTATGCTCCCGCCCTGGCCGCCCGACTCCGACGAGCCGCCGGCCGAGCGGATGGCGCTGTTGATGCCGATGACCCGGCCGCGGGAGTCCACGAGGGGGCCACCGGAGTTGCCCGGGTTGATCGGGGCGTCCGTCTGGAGGGCGTCGACGTAGCTGACGTCGGTGCCGTCCCCCTTCTTGCCGCCGGCGGTGATCGGGCGCGCCTTGGCGCTGATGATGCCGGTGGTGACGGTGCCGGCCAGGTCGAAGGGGGCGCCGATGGCGACGACCGAGTCGCCGACGTGCACCGAGTCCGAGTTGCCCAGCGGCAGCGGGGTGAGCCCGGAGACGCCCTTGACCTTGACGACGGCCAGGTCGTAGCCGCTGTCCCGGCCGACGACGGTGGCCTTGGCGGTCTGGCCGCCGTTGAACGTCACCTGTATCTCGCCGCCGCTGCCGGCGGGCTCGACGACGTGGTTGTTGGTGAGGATGTGGCCCTTGCCGTCCAGGACGAAGCCGGTGCCGGTGCCCTGGCCGCCGCTGCCGCGCACATGCAGGGTGACGACGCCGGGCAGGGCGCGGGCGGCGATACCCGCGATGCTTCCCGGGTCGCGGTCGGACTTGTCGGCGGGCGCCTGGGGCAGCGTCACCCGGTGCCCCGGGCCGCCGTCCCGCTCCAGCCACGCCCCGATCCCGCCGCCGATCCCACCGGCCACGAGTGCCACGACGAGCGCGCCGGCGACCAGCCGGGACCGGCTGACCGGCTTCCCGGCCGCCGTCCCCTCCGGCGGTCGGCTCCCGGCAGCGCCGCCGGCCCACGGGTCGTACTGCCAGGGCCCGACGGGCCCCGCCGGCGCTCCGGGCCCGTACCCGAGGGGGGCGGGCGCGGGGGCGTACGGGTGTGGCGCGGCGGGGGCGCCGCCCTGGGCGGGCCCAGGCGGATGCGGCACACCCCCGCCGGGCTGCTGCCCGGCAGCGGCCTCGGCGGCCACCGGGGCGTACGGGTGCGGATACCGCGCCTCCCCGCCGACCTGCGGGCCGGCACCCTGCTGGCCCGGGACGGACGCCTGCTCGCCCGGCGCGGGCGCGGCCGAACGCCGCGCGTCACTGCCGCCCCACGCGTCCACATCCGGCGCGTCCCCGGAGGGACGGCCCCGGTCGGCCGACGGCTGCCCGCCGGACGCGGGTTCGGTCACGTGGCCCGCCGTGGTGGTCGTGTGAGGGTCGTCGTTCGCCGACGAGGAGGGCGCGGGGGCGCCTTCCACGGGACGGGAGGGCCGCGCACCGGGGGCGGACCGGTCCGGCGCCTGGGGGGCCGCGGTGGACGGCTCCGAGGCGCCCGGCACGGTTCCGGCCGGGCCGGGTGCCGTCGGGGCGGGCGAGGCCGGTTCGGCCGGGATGTGCGGCAGCTGAGCCGCGGCGGACCGGCCGGCCGCGCCGGTCGCCGGGTCGGGCTCGGACACGTCCGTCGCCGGCGCGGAACGGTGCCGCGCACCGTCCCCGGGCAGGCTCGCGGCTCGCTCGGGCCTGGCGGGCGGCCTCAGGGCGTACGAGTCGGGCGCGCCGGAGCTGGGCTCGGACGGGCGGTCCGCCGGGGCGGGGGCAGCCGGGGCGTCGCCCGACGGCGCCGCGACGGCGGCCGGACGGCCGGGTACGGCGGGGGCCTGCGGGGCGGAGGCGGACGGCGGCGTTCGGTCGTCGGGCGCGCCGGAGCTGGGCTCGGACGGGCGGTCCGCCGGGGCGGGGGCAGCCGGGACGTCGCCCGACGGCGCCGCGACGGCGGCCGGACGGCCGGGTACGGCGGGGGCCTGCGGGGCGGAGGCGGACGGCGGCGTTCGGTCGTCGGGCGCGGCGGGGCCGGACTCGTACGAGCGGTCCTCCGGGGTGGTGCCCGGAGGCGGGGAGGCAGGCATGGGCGGGTTCTCGTTCGTGCCCGGGGTGGGCGCGGGGGCCGGCGGGCGGGTGGCGGGGGGTCCGGTCGGGCCGGGGGCCGCCGGGGAGTGGGAGGCGTCCTGGCTCGGGGCCGGGGCGGCCGAGGAAGGCTGTGACGCGGGTCGCGCGGGCTGGGGCGCGGCGTAGCCCGGGGGCACGGCGTCCTGCGGCGCGCCCGCCGGGTAGCCCGCGGGCGGCACCGCGATGCCTGCCGGGGGCGTGCACCGGGCCTGGGGCTGGCCGTCGAGGGTCGAGTACGGCCAGGCGGCCGTGGCCGGGGGCGGGGTGGCGCCCGTGGGGTGCTGGACCGGCGGGGCCGGGGCCCAGGGGCCCGGGCGGCCGTAGGGGGGCGTCCCGTACGGGTCCGGGTCGTGCAGCGGCGTGCCGGCTCGCGCCGGGTGCCCGGTCGCGTCCGTCGGGGAGCCGTCCCGGCCGGTCGGCGGCACCGGTGCCTCGCCCGCCTTGCCCTCGTTCATCTCTGCTCCCCCCACGATGCGTCCACGAGCCGTGGCATCCAGCGGGATGCCCGGCCCACCGGCGATTCAACCAGGTGCCGATGGGCGCGAGCAGGGTACCCGGCCTGTCAGGTGCGCATCAGCGGGCGTACCCGGGGTTACCGACCGCCTGCCGGGGCATCCGGAAGGGGACGGCGACGGGCAGGGCGGGCGGTATCACCAGCGCGGCCCGGGTCGCGGGCGGCCGGGCGGCCCCCGCGCGCCCGGAGTCCGGCGCGGGCGGGCGGGGACCGCCCGAGCGGCCCCGGTCCGCCCGGCGGCCCTCACCGGCGCCGCCGGGCGCGGACAGGGCGAGCGGGTTGAGCGGGTGGGACACTCTGGGGTTCTCGGGTCGGGCCCGCGGCGCCTCCACGGCGGTCCGCAGCGGCTCGGCGCCGACCAGGGCGAAGGCGGCTATCGTGACGGCCCCGGCCGCCGCAAAGGCGAACCGCCGGCCGCGCGACGGGCTCCGTCCCACCTCGTGGACGCGGAAGCCGCGGTCACGGGCCGTCAGGGCGCCCGTCGGCAGGAGGGCGAACGCGTCCGCCCGCGGGCCGAGGCCGTCCTCGCGGTCGGTGCCACCGGGGCCGCCGTCCGTCGGCGCCCCCGGCTGACGCGGTCCCGCGGGGCCGTCCGGGCCCATCGCCGGCAGGCTCTGGAGCCGGGCCAGCAGCCCCTCCGAGAGCTGCGGCGGCGCCGCCTCCGCGAACACGCTTTTGAGCCGACGCTGAGCGTCGGCCTCCGCCTTGCAGGTCCAGCAGGTGGCCAGGTGGGCGAGCACCCGCTCCCGCGCATCGTGTCCCAACTCCCCGTCGACCAGGGCCGCGAGGCGGTCGCCGAGATGGATCTCGGCGGGGGACTGACCGCCTGAACCGGTCACGCGATCCCGACCTCCCCACTCAGCCGGGCGCCGGGGGCCGCCCCGGCCAGGGCCCGCTGCTCGGCGCGGGCGGAGGGCGAGCGGTGCCGCAGCGCCTTGCGCAGATGAGAACGGCCACGGTGGATGCGGCTGCGGACGGTGCCGAGCTTCACCCCGAGGGTCGCCGCGATCTCCTCGTAGGAGAGGCCCTCGATGTCGCAGAGGACCACCGCGGCGCGGAACTCGGGCGCCAGCGTGTCCAGCGCCTGCTGTACGTCCGCGTCGAAGTGCGTGTCGTTGAAGTGCTGCTGAGGAGAGGGCTCGCGGCTGGGGAGCCGCTCGGCCGCGTCGTCGCCCAGGGCGTCGAACCGGATGCGCTGGCGGCGGCGGACCATGTCGAGGAACAGGTTGGTGGTGATGCGGTGCAGCCAGCCCTCGAACGTCCCCGGCGTGTACGTGGACAGCGAACGGAAGACCCGGACGAAGACCTCCTGGGTCAGGTCCTCGGCGTCGTGCTGATTCCCCGTCAGACGGTAGGCGAGGCGGTAGACCCGTGCGCTGTGCGTGCTGACGATCTCCTCCCAGGTGGGCGGAGTCCACGCCGGCGCGTCCGCGTCGGTGGCGAACGTCGCGGTCGCGGTCTTGCGGGCGGCGGAACGGTCAGCGGTGTCGGTCACGGATTTCGGCTCCGCGGCGGACCGGCGGAAGCGCCTCAGCACTCCCCGGCGGTCACCGTTCGAAGCCGCACCTCCCCTGTCGGCTCTGGTGGTGTCCAGTGGAGCCCCTACCATATCCACCTCGCCCGTTAGCTCCGGATAAGGAATTTTGACCTGCTTTTGGGATTGGTCCGCGGTCCGGCCCCCCACCCGAGGTCGCCGACCGCCCACTCCCCTCCTCCCGCACCGCCTCACACCCCGTCAACGCATGGTCCCATCTGCGGGTTCCCGACAGCAGCGGATACAGTCACCGTTGCGTCGACACATGGGGACAGGAGAGGGCCATTACCGGCAACCGGCAGACGAGCTGGGCGTTCGCCGATGCGTACGGCGTCGAGCACATCGAGGACCCGGCACTGCTCTGGGCACGCGACCGGGCCCACGAGGCGGGGCTCCGCTCGGTGTCGTCCGGCACCGGCTCCGCGCTGCGCCTGCTGGCCGCCGCGGTGGACGCCAAGGCCGTCGCGGAGATCGGCACCGGCACCGGCGTCTCCGGCCTGCACCTCCTGCACGGCATGCGGCCGGACGGCGTCCTCACCACCGTGGACAGCGATCCCGAGTGCCAGCAGTTCGCCCGGCAGGCGTTCCGCGCCGCCGGCTTCGCGGGCAACCGCGCCCGGTTCATCCCCGGCCGCGCGCTGGAGGTGCTGCCGCGACTGGCGGACGGCGGGTACGACCTGGTGTTCTGCGACGGCGACCGGCTGGAGTACCTCGACTACCTAGCGGAATCGTTGCGCCTGCTGCGCCCCGGCGGGGTGGTCTGCTTCGAGGGCGTCTTCGCGGACGGCCGGACGGTGGACTCGGCCGCCCAGCCGGCGGAGGTGCTGCGGCTGCGCGAACTGCTGAGGGTGGTCCGGGAGTCGGCGGTGCTGCTGCCGTCGCTGCTGCCGGTGGGCGACGGGCTGCTGTGCGCCGCCCGGCGGGGCTGACGGGGCCCTCGGGGTGACCGCCGGTCCGCGCGGCGGTCCGGCGGATCGCACGACGGTCCGGCAGTCCGGCCGGCGGCTCCCCCGACGCGTCGACCGCCGCTTTCCGGCCATCGGCGGTCGGCCGGATCGAGGACCTCCGGAATTCGTCCGGAAACTGTCCGGAATATGAGAAGACCCTGCCCCGACGGCCGGGCGTACCGGCTGCCGGGGCAGGGGAAGTCAGCGAAAGACCCGCGGTCCGGGTGTCAGACGACGACGTTCTTCAGGGCGTCGGCAAGAGCCGCCGCCTCGTCCGGGGTCAGCTCGACGACGAGACGACCGCCGCCTTCGAGCGGAACCCGCATGACGATGCCCCGCCCCTCCTTGGTCACCTCGAGCGGGCCGTCGCCCGTCCGCGGCTTCATGGCCGCCATGCTCGTTCCCCTTCCTGAAACCAGCTCATCGTCAGCCGACGACCCCTCCGAAGGGCACGTGTCACCGGCATCGAACACATTGCTTCCAGGCCATTATCCCGCATCGCGCGACCCAATGACCAACATCGGTCGGCATCCCTTCGGCAACACGCTCCGGCAAAACCACCCAATTCGGCGATTGCCCGGTGCCTGCTCGGTACCTGCGCACCCGCACAGAGGAACGATTCCTTGACTTCTTTGACGCAGGTCACATGCCGGCCCCCTGTGCTTCACGGCCGTCTGCGGCAAGCTGACCGCTGACCGCAGTCATTCCGAGGGAGGGACGCACCATGGCCGACACCGTGCTGTACGAGGTGGCCGACGGGCTCGCGACGATCACCGTGAACCGGCCCGACGCCATGAACGCGCTGGACACCGCCACCAAGGTGGCCCTCCGCGACGCCGTCCGGCGGGCTGCCGAGGACGACGCCGTCCGCGCCGTCCTGCTCACCGGCTCCGGCCGCGCCTTCTGCGTGGGCCAGGACCTCAAGGAGCACACCGCCTCGCTGGCCGCCGACCGGGAGCACGGCACCGCGCGGACGTGGGAGACGGTCAAGGAGCACTACTCCCCCATCACCCTCGCCCTCGCCGAGATGCCCAAGCCGGTCGTCGCCGGGGTGAACGGGGTCGCCGCCGGGGCCGGCGCGGGCTTCGCCTTCGCCGCCGACTACCGGATCGTCGCCGACACGGCCTCCTTCAACACCGCCTTCGCCGGGGTGGCCCTCACCGGGGACTCCGGGGTCTCCTGGACGCTGCCGCGTCTGGTGGGGCACAGCCGGGCCATGGACCTCCTGCTTTTCCCGCGGAACGTTTCCGCGGCTGAGGCGCTCGAGCTGGGGATCGCGCACAAGGTGGTGCCCCCCGGCGAACTGCTCGCCGAGGCGACCGCCGTCGCGCGGCGGCTGGCGGAGGGGCCGACGCTGACGTTCGCCGCGATCAAGCAGGCGTTGGCGTTCGGGGCGGATCACTCGCTCGCGGAGACGTTGGCGGTGGAGGAGGTCCTCCAGACCCGGGTGGGCGGGTCGGAGGATCACCGGGCCGCGGTGGAGGCGTTTCTCCGGAAGGAGCGGCCCCGGTTCGTGGGGCGGTGAGGGTTCCCCGGTCCCGCCCTTTCACCGTTTCTGCGGGGGGGCAAGCCCCCGCACCCCCGAAACCGCGCTCCGCGCGGTTGTCCTCAAGCGCCGGACGGACTGACTTGCAGCCCGTCCGGCGCTTGAGGACGAGCGGCGAAGCCGCGAAAAGGGGGCCGGGGGCGCAGCCCTCAGGAAACGGCGAAAGGGCGGGACCGGGGCACCCCCCTCACCCCCTCACATGGCACCCGGCCAAGTGATCGTTCACCAGCCCGCACGCCTGCATCAGCGCATAGGCCGTCGTCGGCCCCACGAACCGGAACCCCCGCCTCTTGAGTTCCTTCGACAGCGCCGTCGACTCCGGTGTCAGCGGTGGCACGTCCGCCGCCGTGTGGGGTACGGGGCGGGTCCCGGCGTCCGGGGCGAAGGACCAGACCAGCGAGGTCAGCTCGCCGGGCGCCCACTCCGCGGCCACCTTCGCGTTCGCCAGCGCGGCGCCGATCTTGGCGCGGTTGCGGATGATCCTGGGGTCGGCGAGCAGCCGTTCCGCGTCCGCTTCCGTGAAGGCCGCGACCTTGGCGATGGAGAAGCCGGCGAAGGCGGCGCGGAAGCCCTCGCGGCGGCGGAGGATCGTCAGCCAGGAGAGGCCGGACTGGAACGCTTCCAGGCATATCCGTTCGAACAGGGCGTCGTCGCCGCGGACCGGAACACCCCATTCGGTGTCGTGGTAGCGGCGGTAGTCCTCCCGGGACGCGTCCTCCAGCCCCCACGGGCACCGCGCCTGGCCGTCCGGCCCGATCACCACGCCGTCGGTCACGGCCGCTCCCCCTCGTCGTTCCCGGCCGTCGTCCGGCCTTCCGCCCCGTCCGTGACAGGCGCGTCCGCGACAGGCCCGTCCGTGACCGCCTTGTCCGCGACGACCGTCTTGTCCGCGACCGGCCTGTCCCTGACCGCGCCCCGCGCCTCCGCGCGGGTCCCCGCCAGGGCCGCCTCCAGTTCGGCGATGCGCGCGTCGCGCTCCGCCAGTTCGGCGGCGAGGCGGTCCAGGACGTCGTCGGTGTCGGTCATGCGGTAGCCGCGCACGGCCACCGGGAGCCGCAGGCCGTCGACGTCCGCGCGGGCCAGCGGCCGGTCCGGGGGCAGCGCCCAGGCGGTGCGGTCCGGCTCCGCCTCGGGCAGCACGCCGTCGTGGCCGCTCAGCACGGCGAGCGTGACCGCGGCGACCACCACGACCAGCGCGATGAGCAAGAACCAGAACACGAGCCTCTCCCCGGGGTGCCTGCGGACGGATTCCGTCGGTCGACCCGTCCTCCCCGATCGTGCCATGTCCACTACGGCCCCACCGACGGTTAAGGTCGCTCACGGACCACGGAGAGGGAGTGCGGGAAGAATGCTGCGGCTGGGACGACGCGAGTTCGGGGCCCACGAGCCGGTGATCATGGCAATCGTCAACCGGACGCCGGACTCGTTCTACGACCGGGGGGCCACCTTCCAGGACGAGCCCGCGCTGGCCCGGGTCGAGCAGGCGGTGGCCGAGGGCGCCGCGATCATCGACATCGGCGGGGTGAAGGCCGGTCCCGGCGAGGAGGTGACGGCCGAGGAGGAGGCCCGGCGGACCGTCGGCTTCGTCGCCGAGGTGCGCCGCCGCCACCCGGATGTCGTGATCAGCGTGGACACCTGGCGGCACGAGGTCGGCGAGGCGGTCTGCGAGGCCGGTGCGGACCTGCTGAACGACGCGTGGGGCGGGTTCGACCCCCGGCTGGCCGAGGTCGCCGCCCGGTACGGCGCCGGTCTGGTCTGCACCCATGCGGGCGGCGTCGCGCCGCGCACCCGGCCGCACCGGACCGCGTACGAGGACGTGATGGCGGACATCCTGCGGGTCACCGTGGGACTGGCCGAACGAGCCGCCGCCCTCGGCGTGCGGCGCGACGGCATCCTGATCGACCCCGGGCACGACTTCGGGAAGAACACCCGCCACTCGCTGGAGGCCACCCGGCGGCTGGGCGAGATGACGGAGACCGGCTGGCCGGTGCTGGTCTCGCTGTCCAACAAGGACTTCGTCGGCGAGACCCTGGACCGCCCGGTCAAGGAGCGGCTCATCGGGACGCTCGCCACGACCGCGGTGTCCGCCTGGCTCGGCGCCCAGGTGTACCGGGTGCACGAGGTGGCCGAGACCCGGCAGGTGCTGGACATGGTCGCGTCCATCGCCGGCCACCGGGAGCCGGCGGTCGCCCGGCGCGGGCTGGCGTAGAGGACGGCCGCGGGCCGGCGTAGAGGACGGCACAGATTGGCGTAGCGGCCGGCGCGGACCGGCGCAAAGGCCGCCGCGGGCCGGCGTAGCGGAGCACGCGGAGCGGGGCGGGGGCGCGGGACCGGAAGGGCCGCGCCCCCTGCTCACCGGCCCCTACGCCCCCGCCTCCTTCGTCACCAGCGCGATGGCCTCCTCCACGTCGTCCGTCACATGGAACAGCTGGAGGTCGTGCGCCCCCACCTTGCCCCCCGCCACCAGCGTGTCCTCGATCCACCGCACCAGACCGCTCCAGTACTCCGAGCCGAAGAGGACGATCGGGAACCGCGTCACCTTCTTCGTCTGCACCAGGGTGAGCGCCTCGAACAGCTCGTCCAGCGTCCCCAGCCCGCCCGGCAGCACCACGAAGCCGCTCGCGTACTTCACGAACATCGTCTTGCGGACGAAGAAGTAGCGGAAGTCGACCCCCAGGTTCACATAGGGGTTGATGCCCTGTTCGAAGGGCAGCTCGATGCCGAGGCCGACGGAGACGCCGCCCGCCTCCATCGCGCCCTTGTTCGCCGCCTCCATCGCGCCGGGCCCGCCGCCGGTGATCACGGCGAAGCCGGCCTCGACCAGGCCCCGGCCGATCGCGGTCGCGGCCTCGTACTCCGGCGAGTCCCGCCGGGTCCGGGCGGAACCGAACACACTGATCGCCGGGGGCAGTTCGGCGAGGGCGCCGAAGCCCTCGACGAACTCGGACTGGATGCGCAGCACCCGGAACGGGTCCTCGTGCACCCAGTCCGCCGTCCCCCGGGTGTCCAGCAGGTGCTGGTCCGTGGTGCCCTGCTGCATCTGCCCATGGCGTCGCAGCACCGGCCCCCGGCGCTGCTCCCGCCGCGTGCGCGCCCCGTCGGAATTGACCATTCCGTGCTCCCTCCGCTGCCGTTGGTGCAGTTCAGCGTAGGCCCAACGGGCGACGAGCGGGGTGCCCCGGCGGCGTGGGATCAGGCCGTGAGCCAGGCCCGCAGCCGCTCCTCGCACTGGTGGATCCGTGCCACCGCCACGTGCTCGTCCCGCTTGTGCGCGTACAACGGGTCGCCGGGACCGTAGTTGACGGCGGGCACCCCGAGGGCGGCGAACCGGGACACGTCGGTCCAGCCGAACTTGGGCCGCGCCCGGCCGCCCACCGCCTCCATGAAGGCCGCCGCGGCCGGGTGCGAGAGGCCGGGCAGGGCGCCGCCCGAGTGGTCGTCGATCGTCACCTCGGTGACGCCGCAGCCCTCGAACACCTCAAGGACGTGCGCGATCGCCTCGTGCTCGGTGCGGTCCGGCGCGTAGCGGTAGTTCACCGTCACGGTGCACTCGTCGGGGATCACGTTGTTGGCCACCCCGCCGCCGATGCGGACGGCGTTGAGGCCCTCGTGGTACTGGAGGCCGTCGATGACGGGCCGGCGCGGCTCGTAGGAGGCCAGCCGGGCCAGGATCGGCGCGGCGGCGTGGATCGCGTTGGAGCCCATCCAGCTCCGCGCGGAGTGGGCGCGCTCGCCCTGGACGCGCAGGATCACCCGCAGGGTGCCCTGGCAGCCGCCCTCCACCTCGCCGTCGGAGGGTTCGAGGAGGACGGCGAAGTCGCCCGCCAGCCAGTCCGGGTGGGCCTTGGCGACGTGCCCGAGGCCGTTGAGGTCGGCGGAGACCTCCTCGTTGTCGTAGAAGACGAAGGTGAGGTCGCGGTTGGGTTCGGGGACGGTCGCCGCGATGCGCAGCTGGACCGCGACGCCGGACTTCATGTCGCTGGTGCCGCAGCCCCAGAGCACACCGTCATCGTCCAGCCGGGACGGGACGTTGTCGGCGATGGGCACGGTGTCGATGTGCCCGGCGAGGACGACGCGTTCGGCGCGGCCGAGGTTGGTGCGGGCGACGACGTTGTTTCCGTGCCGGTCCACGGTGAGGTGCGGGAGGTCGCGCAGGGCCCGCTCGATGGCGTCGGCGAGCGGTCCCTCCGTACCGCTGACCGACGGGAAGTCGACGAGGCGCGCGGTGAGCGCGGCGGCGTCGAGGGACAGGTCGAGTGCGGCGGCGTGGTCCATGCAGGCGACTCTAACCCGGAGCCCCGGGGACCGGCCCGGCCCGGGCGGACCGCCCGCCCGGAACCGGCCCGCACCGGAATCGTCCCCTCCGTCCGTGGCCCGTCCGCCCTGACACCGCGTCCGGGCGAAGCGGCCCGCCACCCGTCCCGTCAAGTAACGTGGGCCGCATGCCCCCGATCTTCGCTGTCCGCCGCGGCCGACTGCTGCGCGTCGGGGCCGCCTGCGGAGTGCTGCTGGCGCTGGCCGGATACCTGGTGGCGCACTACCTGACGGCCGGCCCGGGCGCCCCCCGCTGCACCGTGCGCGTGGACGGGGAGTCGTACTCGCTCGACCCGGAGCAGGCCGGCAACGCCTCGGCCATCACCGCCGTGGGCACCTCGCGCGGGCTGCCGGAGCGGGCCGTGACGATCGCCCTGGCCACCGCGATGCAGGAGTCGGGGCTGCGCAACATCCACCACGGCGACCGGGATTCACAGGGCCTGTTCCAGCAGCGGCCGACGCAGGGCTGGGGCACGGCCCGTCAGATCACCGATCCGGTCTACGCGTCGGGTTCCTTCTACGAGCACCTCGTCCAGGTGCCGGGCTACTCGCGGCTGCCGCTCACGGTGGCGGCGCAGAAGGTGCAGCGCAGCGGGTTCCCGCAGGCGTACGCGAAGCACGAGCCGGGGGCCTCGCTGCTGGCGGCGGCGCTGACCGGGCGGATCCCGGCCGCGTTCAGCTGCGCGACCAGCCCCAGCGACGGCAAGCCCGGCGACCCCGCGGCGCTCCGGGCGAAGCTGCGGCGGGACTTCGGCGCGGAGGTGCTGCCGGCCGCGGAGACCGCCGGGCGGCGGGGCGCCGCGGCGTCCCACACGGTGACCGTCCCGCCCCGGCCGGTGCGGACGGCGGCGACGGAGGACGGGCCGCGGCGGCGCGGCTGGGAGCTGGCGTCCTGGGCGGTGGCGAACGCGGCCGAGCTGCGCGTCACCCGGGTGGCGTTCGACGGCCGGGTGTGGACCGCCGAGGAGTCCCGGGCCGGCTGGCGTACGGAGACGGGCCGCGCCGGCGAGGGCTCGTCGGCCGTCCGGATCACCACCGCCCAGTAGACCGCTCAGCAGTACGAGCGTGCCCCCGTCGGGGGCATCCGCCGGAACGGAAGGTTGTCGCCCGGGAGGGCGGGGTATACGCCGCCGCCCGACGCGTCGATTCCGCGTCGCGCCGCTGGTGAACAGAGGATCGTCGGTCTTTTCCCGCCCCCGGAAGGCCGACTGGTTTGCCCGATTGTTCACAGAACTGATAATGCGACGCATTACCAACTCTTTACGCTTGGCCACCGCAACCTTCGGAGGGCTCGGGCGGTAGTCACTGCGTCCGCACGCCGGACAGCGAACGACAGTCACACCCGTCGAAGCACACCGTCGAAGGAGCAACATGTCCCTCCCCCTCACGCGTCGGATCGCCCAGGTCGCCCTGCTCGTCGCGGCGGGCACCGCCCCCGTCGTCGGCGCGGCCGGCGCGGCGAGCGCGGACGCGCTCAAGGCCCCCGAGCTGGGCGGTCTGACCGCGGTGGACGCCACCCAGGTGGGCAACCACGTCGACACGGTCTCCAAGACGGCCGACGGGGTGACGACGGACGCGGGCAACAAGGTCGTGCACACCGCCCTGCCCGCCGCCAAGAAGGCGCTGGGCACCACCAGCACCACCGGCAAGGCCACCCTGAAGTCCGGCCAGAAGACCGCGGGCCACCTGGCGGGCACCGCCGGTTCGACGGTCGGCGGCGCGGCCAAGACCGTGGGCAAGGGCGGCGCGGTCGGCAAGGGCCTGCCCACCGACCAGCTCGGCGGCGGCGTGACCAAGTCCCTGCCGCTCGGCGGCTGAACCTGCCGGACCGTACGCGGCGACCCGGTCGCCGCTCCGGTCCGGGGCCGCGTCCACCGGCCCGCGGACCGGACGGCACCACCGCCGGCCGTCCGTCCGGCACGCGAAGGGCCCGGGAGACCTCCCGGGCCCTTCGCGCGTGCGGCGGCCGGCGGGTCAGCCCGCCAGGCGGCGGACGGCCGCCTCCACCCGCTCGTCGGTCGCGGTGAAGGCGATCCGCACGAAGCGCTCGCCCGCCGCGCCGTAGAACTCACCGGGCGCCACGAGAATGCCGAGCTTCGACAGGTCCCCGACGGTGTCCCAGCACGGCTCGTCCCGGGTGGCCCACAGGTACAGCGACGCCTCGCTGTGCTCGATGCGGAACCCCGCGCCCTCGAAGGCGGCCCGCAGGGCGGCCCGGCGGCGGGCGTAGCGCGCCCGCTGCTCGGTGACGTGCGCGGTGTCGCCGAGCGCGGCCACCGTGGCGGCCTGCACCGGGGCGGCGACCATCATCCCGCCGTGCTTGCGGATCCGCAGCAGCTCGCCGAGCACGCCCGCGTCACCGGCGAGGAACGCGGCCCGGTAGCCGGCCAGGTTGGAGCGCTTGGACAGCGAGTGGACGGCGACGATCCCGTCGTACGAGCCCCCGCAGACGTCCGGGTGGAGGACGGAGACCGGCTCGGTCTCCCAGCCCAGCTCCAGGTAGCACTCGTCACTGACGAGCAGGACGCCGTGCTCGCGGGCCCAGGCGACCGCGCGGCGCAGTTCGTCGGCCGACATGACACGGCCGGTGGGGTTCGACGGCGAGTTCAGCCAGAGCAGCCTGAGGCCGGCCGGGTCGAGCTCCGCGACGGCGGCGTCGGACGTGAAGGTCCCGGCGTCGTAGACCACCGGCTCGGCGCCCACCAGCCGCGCGCCCACCTCGTACGTCGGGTAGGCGAGCCGCGGGTACGCGACCTTGTCGCCCGCCCCGAGGCCGAGCTGGGTGGGCAGCCAGGCGACCAGTTCCTTGGAGCCGACCACCGGCAGCACGTTCTCGTGCGCCATCCCGCGGGCGCCCAGCCGACGCTCCGTCCAGCCGGTGAGCGCGTCGCGCAGCGCGGCCGTGCCCCAGACCGTCGGATAGCCGGGGCTGTCCGCCGCCTCGGCGAGGGCCCGGCGGACCAGGGCCGGGACCGGGTCCACCGGCGTGCCCACGGAGAGGTCCACGATGCCGTCGGGGTGCGCGGCGGCCGTGGCCTTGTAGGGCTCCAGGCGGTCCCAGGGGAAGACGGGGAGGCGGGAGGAGACTGCGGTCACGCTGGGCTGCTCGCTCTCTTGCGCTGGGGGTGGTCCTTGAAACGGGCGGGAAACGGGAATGCCGCGGCCCCGTACGGCGGCGGGCTGTACGGGGCCGGGTGCGGTGCCTAGGGGCAGCTCACTGGTTCTGCGGCGGCAGCGCGGCGATGAACGGGTGGTCCCGCTCGATCAGCCCCAGCTTGGAGGCGCCGCCCGGCGAGCCGAGCTCGTCGAAGAACTCGACGTTCGCCTTGTAGTAGTCCTTCCACTCGTCCGGGGTGTCGTCCTCGTAGAAGATCGCTTCCACCGGGCAGACCGGCTCACAGGCGCCACAGTCGACACATTCGTCCGGGTGGATGTACAAGGACCGGGAGCCCTCGTAGATGCAGTCGACGGGGCACTCCTCGATGCACGCCTTGTCCTTCACGTCGACACAAGGCTGCGCGATGACGTAGGTCACGCTGTCGTTCCTCCTCGGTAGGGGTCATCTCGCGCGGGAGCGCGGCGTCGTCGATGCCCACACCTAGTATCTCCGTTCCGGGGCTCATCACGAACAGGAGGGGCTGGGAGAGCTGTGGAATTCACCACGGGCGGACGGCTGGAAATACGGATCAGTTCCGAAGATGTGGGAAAAAGGGTCTCGGTGCGGGCGCTGAACGACCGTACCCGTTCCCCGGAACGGTTCGCCGACGCCGTCGGAACGCTCGACTCCTGGGCGGACGGTGTGTTGCGGATCACACGTCGCGACGGGCGGACGGTCGAGGTCGCGGAGGACGCGCTCGTCGCGGGCAAGGTCGTCCCGGCCGCTCCCGCGCGGCGGCGCGGCCCGGCCGCGACCCTGCGCGAGCTCCAGGAGGTCGCCGCGCGCGGCTGGCCGGCCCTCGAGACCGGGCGGCTGGGCGACTGGACGCTCCGCGCGGCCGGCGGCTTCACCGCCCGCGCCAACTCGGCGCTCCCCCTGGGCCGTTCCGGGCTGCCGCTGCCGGAGGCGCTGGACCGGGTCACCGCCTGGTACCACGAGCGCGGCCTCCCGGCGCGCGTCCAGGTCACCACCGGCGACCCGGCGGAGGACGAACGGCTCGACGCCGAGCTGGCCGCGCGCGGCTGGACCGGCGAGCGGTACGCCCTGATGCGGACGGCCGCCCTGGCGCCGGTCGCGGACGCGGTGGCGGACGTCGACCGGGTGCTGCTCGGCCGCGAGCCCGACGAGGCGTGGCTGGACGCGTACGGGCGCGTCGAGAACCCCGACGCCGCCCGCGCGGTGCTGGCCGGCGGGCCGTCCGTGTGGTGCGCGAGCGTCCCCGGCGCCGCCATCGGGCGCTGTGTGGTGGACGGCCGGTGGGCCGGGTTCGCCGCCCTGGAGGTCTCCCCCGAGCACCGGCGGCAGGGGCTGGCGACGCTGGTGATGGCCGCGCTGGCGCGGCGGGCGCTGGACGAGGGCGCCTCGGCCGCGTACCTCCAGGTCGAGACCGGCAACGCGGGCGCGCTGGCGCTCTACGACCGGCTCGGCTTCACGACGCACCACGCCTACCACTACCGTCGCGAGCCGGAGCGGTGAGCGGCGGGCGTGCGGGGGCCGCCGCGGAGGGATCACCATGGGAAGCGTGGAGGGCGGCGGGCGGCGCGCGGACACCGCGCGGCCGGCCCTCATGACCTGGGGAAGGCCGGAATGACCGAGACCAGCGGCCGGCGGCGGTTCGCCGAAGCGGCCCGTGACGAGCGGCCCGACCTGGCGCTGCTGTGCCTGCTCATCGCCGCCGAGGCCGATCCCGGGCTCGGCGAACGGGAGCTCGACGCGGCCCAGATGGAGCTGGACCGCCTCGCCGGAATGCTGCCGGCGCTCGGCCGGCACGCCGAGCCGGAGCGCTGGGCGGCGGCCCTCGCGGAGCTGCTCGGCGAACGCTGCGGCTTCCACGGGACGCCCGCCGACTACCGGCGGCTGGAGTCCTCCCTCCTCACCTCGGTGCTGGAGCGGCGCCGGGGGCTGCCGATCCTGCTGTCCGTGGTGTGGCTGGAGGTGGCCCGGCGGGCCGGGGCGCCGGTGTACGGGGTGGCGCTGCCCGGCCACTTCGTCGTCGGCTTCGGCACCCCGGAAGGGCGGCATGTGCTCGCCGACCCGTTCGAGGGCGGTCGGACGCTGTCAGAGGAGGAGGCGGGGCTGCTCGTCGCCGGCGCCACCGGCACCCCGGTACCGCCCGCCGCGTTCTCGCCGGCCGAGCCGCTGGAGATCGTCCTCCGCGTCCTCAACAACATCCGCGCCTGGGCGGCGGCCCGCCCCGAGCGCGGCGGCGTCCGGCTCTGGGCCGTGGAACTCTCCCTGCTGCTCCCCAGCCACCCGGCGCGACTCCGCCACGAGCACGCCGAACTCCTGGTCGAGCGCGGGGAGTTCGCGCGCGGGGCGCGGGAACTGGAGGAGTACGCCGAGGTGATCGCCCCGGTGGAGCCGGAGACGGCGGAGGCGGTGCGCCGGCAGGCGCTGGCGGCGCGGGCGCTGCTCAACTGACGGCCGCGGCGGTGCGTATCACGCGCTCAGAGCCACCCCTTCTCCCGCGCGATGCGCACCGCGTCGGCCCGGTTCCGCGCGCCCGTCTTCTGGATCGCCGTCGACAGGTAGTTGCGGACGGTCCCGTGCGACAGGTGGAGCCGCTTCGCCAGTTCGGCGTTGGTCGAACCGTCGGCAGAGGCGCGCAGCACCGACCGTTCGCGCTCGGTCAGCGGGTCCGCCCCCGCGGCGAGGGCCGCCGCCGCGAGGGCCGGGTCGATGACGCGCTCGCCGCGCAGCACCCGGCGCACGGCGTCCGCCAGCTGGGCCGCCGGGGCGTCCTTGACCAGGAAGGCGGACGCGCCCGCCTCCATCGCCCGGCGCAGATAGCCGGGGCGGCCGAACGTCGTGAGGATGACGATCCGTACCTCCGGCACCTCCCGCCCCAGCAGCGCCGCCGCCTCCAGGCCCGTCATCCCGGGCATCTCGATGTCCAGCAGCGCCACGTCGGGCCGCGCCCGCCGGGCCGCCTCCACCACCTCGTCCCCCCGCGCCACCTGCGCGACGACCTCGATGTCGCCCTCCAGGTCCAGCAGCGCCGCGAGCGCCTCGCGGACCATGGACTGGTCCTCGGCGAGGAGGACTCTTACACATCTTACGGGCGGCTGGTCGGGGGCGTCAGTCATACGGGCCAGGGTAGACACGGCGAAGCCCCGCCCATGCGCATCGGTACAGCGCACAGGCGGGGCCGAGGGGGCACGGTCGCACGCCTGCGCGGCTACGGTGCCGACACGGGGTTGTCCGGAGAGTCGAGCCACACGCGCTCGCCGTCGCCGTCCACGGTCAGCCCGAACCGCTCGAACCCGGGCTGCCCCTGCTTGTCCCACCAGCGGTAGGCCACCAGCACCTCATCCCAGAGGTTCCGGGGACCGGACTGGTAGACCTCGAACTCGTCCTTCCCCGGCACGTAGTCAGCGGTCGCCCACGACGTGACGGCCGTGTCCCGCAGCCACAGCGTGTAAGAGCCGTCGTCGTACGACTCCATCCACGGGAACGCGTCGGGCACCTGTACCCCGATCGCGAACATGACGTGCCAGTCACCCACGTCGTCCGGGGACAGTGATGTCATGGACTGCACGCCGTCCGCTGGCCACTTCCGCCCGCCCAGGTACTCACGGACGTGCTGACGCTGGACCCGCTGAGCACGCATCCGCATGAACGCCGACGACCCCACGAACGGGCCGGACGCCGAACCGTCCTCAGCGACCGTGAGACGCGCTACCGCCTCCCCGCCGTACGTCGGCCCCCACGGGGTCACGATCACCCCGCCTGGCTTCACCTGCTCCCGCCATGCCGGGGGCACGCTGCCGATGGAGCACGTAGCGATCAGCCGGTCGTACGGGGCCCGCTCCGGGTACCCCTGCGCCCCGTCGCCGACGTGCACCAGCGGACGGAGCCCCGCGAGGTTCAGGCGGGTACGCGCGTCCTCCGCGCTGGCCTCGTCCACCTCGACGCTGACGACGTTCTCAGCGCCCAGCCGGTGAGACAGCAGGGCAGCGTTCCACCCGGTACCGGTGCCGACCTCCAACACGGTGTTCCCGTCCTCGACGCTGAGCGCGTCCAGCATCGAAAACACCATCGTGGGCATGGAGTTGGAAGAGGTAGGGGACTTGCCCTTGCCGGTTCCGGTGTACGCGCCGTCATCCCATTGCGTCGTGATCGGCGCGTCCCGGTAGACGGCCTCCCACCACACGTCAGGTTCCTCGCTGCGGATCACGCGGTCACTCTGCCGGTTCATGCCAGCGCGACCGGGCCAGATCGCATTCGGCATGAACGCGTGACGCGGTACCGCCTCGAACGCAGGGAGCCAAGCGCTCGTGAGGGCTCCCTTTTCCATGAGCACGGAGGCGAGCCCCTGAGGGCCCACCTCCTTCGCGGTGCGCTCGGTCACTTGCCGTCCGCCGGGTCCTTGCCGTCGTTGGTGTTGCCACCCTCGTCCGAACCGCCCCCGCCGTGCTTGTTGCCCGAGTCGCTGTCGTCCTGCGGGTTGCCATCGGCCATGGTCAGCCACCACGCGTGCTTTTGCATGTCGTACCTCCGTTGTCGATGGTGCTGGGATAACCCGTCCGGCCGTCTCCGCTTCACGGGAATGAGGGGCGTGCGGCCAAGCGGGGGTCTAGGTCGGCCGTCGATGGCCTCTGCGGACGATTACCGGTGCCGTCACCGGGTCGCCCGTTCCAGCCGGGCGAGGCGGCCCGCCAGGACCGATCCCGGCGGGGGCGTGACGACCGTGGGGCACGTGGAGACCTCCACGAAGAACCGGTGTCCCGCATCCTCAACGTGGGCCTTTTGCTGCTTGTCGGCCTCGGCCTTGTCGTCCAGAACGCTGAACGACCACCCACACGGCTCGGCGTCCTCGTTGCGGTCGTCGTCGGCCCCGTTCAGGCTGTCCCGGCAGAAGACGGAGTACGTGGCGGACGCCTTCGGGTCCGGGGTAGTCGTCCAGTCGGCGAACTTGAACGTCTGTCGGCTCACGCGGTCACCGCCGGGGGCCTGATCGGGAGCGCGACCTTGCGCGGCTGGTGGGGGTGGTTGCGGATCTCCATGTTGCAGTCAGACGCCGCCGAGAGGTTCGCGTACCCGTCAGAAGTACCGACCCCCGTACGGTACGCCCTACGCCAGTTCGCGCAGTGTGCGCAGACCTTGCATCCCTCCACGGGGGCAGGCTCCAAGGTCATGCTTGCCCCTCCCCGCCGCCGTCAGCGTCCACCCCCGGCAGACGTTTGCCCCGGCTCTCGGCGACCCTCAGCGCGTCGCCGAGAGCCTCGTACAGGCGGGCCACCAGGTAACGCAGTTCCCCGTCCGACAGCTTCGGGGCGCCCATCGTCGCGTTGACGCGCTCCAACAACTCGGCACCCAAGGCGAGTTGTACGGCTTCCGTGTTGTCGGCCAGCGCCGACAGCCACCCCGCGCCATCGGTCGCGAGGTAGCAGGGTCGACCGTCATCCGTCACCCAGGGCAGCAAGCGCGCAACCCCCGCCACATCGTCGGCGAGGTCGCGCCTGCGCTGATGATCGGCTTCCGTTCTGTGAACCATCTTGACCCCTGGCCTGCTCGACTTCGGGATACCGCGAAGCTATGGCCACAGAACGAGTCAATCCAGCGTCGCAGCACGGTAGTTGGAGGCTTGATCGCCCGGAACTACCGCGCTCCGCAGTAGCTAACCCAGCACGCCCAGGTGGGCGGCCATGGCACGCATCTCGGCGGTGAGCCTGCGCTTACGGCGCTGGACGATTGCCGTCATCACGTCCTGTGCCATGCGCTGATGGCGGAGCCACTGCGGGTTGGCGTAGTCCACGGCCGTCAGCCGGTCGAGCGCCTTGTCGTGTTCACCGACCTTGACGAACGCCGTCGCCACTGTGAGCCGATGCCTGTTCCATTCCTTGTCCGTCTCAGCAATGCGGGCCGCCTTCATGGCGTGATCCGAGAACCGGGCCTTTCCGGTGGATTCGTCAATCACGCGGTAAGGGTCGCCGTTCTCCGAGATCAACTCATCCTCCAGCCCCTTCATTCCGGCAACGGTGGTGTCGAACCGTCCGAATCGGTGACGAGTGTCGGGATGCCTTCCCAGGGCAGCAGCGGCAGACTCGGCAATCCGGCGAGCTTCCGCACTGTCGTCGGGACGGTTGTTGCGAACAGCAGCGGCAGCCGCTTGCAGGGCAAGCCAGCCCCAGACTGCGAGCCTTTCCGGGGGAGCTTTCGAGATTCGCGGCTCCAGGTGATCCGCCGTTTCAATGGCAGCGCGCTCCGCGTCATCGAAACGCCCTTGCCTCAACAGAAGCCACGACATGATCACCACGGCATAGCCAGCGGTATCCATGTCTCGTACTGCTTGTGCGTCCTGAATGGCCCCGGACAGCGCGTGATAGGCGAGGTCATATTGCCGAACTTGCGTGAGGTACCGGCCGCCCAACAAGTACGCCTCTGCACGGGCAGACAACGCCTCTGTGCGCTCCTCTCCGTTGTCGAAGTAGGCGACAGCGGAATTGGCGTCTCGGATGATCTGAGGCATCTTGCCAGCCACAGAACCGAAGTTATCTGAATCGTATGCCGCCGACCCGGTACGGATCACGTCCAGCAGTGCGGGGAGGTTTGGTTCCTCGTTGGGCCTTTCGCTCCCACTGTTGATGATTCCCAGGGGCGGAGTAAGGGCGCTCCGCAATTCGGCGAGTCCAACGCGCGTCGAGTCTTCGCCTCGGACAGGTTCCGGCGTGTCGGACGCCATGAGTTGAGAGGTCTTCACATGCAGCGCGCGAGCCAGAATGTGAAGGGTTTCGATGCGGACGTTTCCGCCCTGTTCCAGCTTGGCGACGGTGGAGGGAGCGAGGCCAGCCGCGTAGGCCAACTGTTCCTGAGTCAGACCCCGTAGCCGCCGGTGCTTCCTGACGTTCTCCCCTAGAGCGCTCATGATCCCCGCCTAATGCGTGTGGTGTCGTGCTCTCGTCCATCCAGCGTACGCCCGGCCAGCAGTCCCGGACACGCAGAAGGCCCCGCATCCACCCTGACAGGGGAAGGTGCGGGGCCATGGAACCGAAGGAGGTCAACTCCCCTGTTCTGGCATGGGAGTTGGACGTCAGGCACCCCGAGCCGGCGAAGGGGTCACCTTTGATACGCAGGCGGGCTGGCCCTGCTCGCGCTCAGGCCCTCCCGTACCCCGCCCCGCGAGGGGCCAGGACGAAAAACCCCAGACCCGTACACGGACGGGCGCGCTATTGGCCCCCGGCTCGGGTCGGAGCCGCAGGGGGTCAGTGCCCACCCTCAGCGAACGGAAAATACCGAATGCGCTTTGAGTGAGCGGCTTAGCGCTTGCTCGCCTTGAGCTTGAACGCAATCATCCGATTCGGATCAAGAATCGTTGAACCACAAAGCGAGTCAACGATAGAAACATCCGACTTGACGTCAGCGGAGTAATCGAGCGTCGCACGAATTGCGTAACCGTTGAACGTCTGCGAACTCGACTTGCCTGCACCCTCGTTGGCGTTCGGTGACCGATTCGCCAGCGCAAAAGCCGTCGTGTGGTAAGCGATGGCCCCCGTCAGAAGGGGCGAGACGATGACGCGGAAGTTGAACAGCGTCCCGATCTCGGCGCGCGAAAGCATCGAATCATCTCCCGACGCGTCCACGCGCTGAAGCTGTTCGACGTCCAGCAGGGCCCCGTACACGTCAGGGCCTACAGCTAGGAAACGGTCCCCCGGGTCGATCTCGCGCCGGACGAACTCGGCAGAGGCTGCGGCAATTGCCTTGAGTGGGGCGGCCGGGTCAATGACCACAGCATCCGCCGATTCGCTCTGCGTGTTCATGAGCGTGGCCAGGTTCTTCTCGATGTAGCGAGAAACCGCGTCGAGCTGTGGCATGAGGACCTGTCCGCCAAAGTCGCGGATATCAAGGGACAGATCGCGAGTGCCAAGCTTTGCGGCGTCGGTCGGCTCGTCGGTCAGCTTGACGTGCGCGATGCCTTCCTCTACGTCAACGTACTCGGTGGTGCCCGTGTAGTTCTTAGCGGTCCGCTGCTTCGGCAGGCGAACACCTACAACCGATCCTCGGCCACCTTCAAACTCCGCTTCGGCGTCACGGTGGACAGTGGCACCAAGCACGGACTGGTACGAAAGCAGCCCCAGGGCGGCAGTTGCTACCTGGTCAATCTGAATCTTATTAGTCATGGGTAGCCCTTTCTGTCGTGGTTAACGCTGGCGTCCGGCCTCGTAGTCGGCGCGTTGCTGTGGGCTCATCTGCGCGAGCTGAAGTCGAGAGAACATGCGCTTCAGGTCGTCCGGCACGGGCAGTTCGTTGAATACGTGCAACCGGATCTCTGCCGCCAACTCCTTTGGGCTGGGCGGGCGTTGACTTCCCCTGCTGGTCAGACCGGCAGCCTTTGCGGACTGCTCCGCCGCGTCCTTCATTGCCGCCAACGCCTTGTCTTGCTCCCGGCGCGCATGCTGTCGGGCCGATACTGCCTGGCGCCGATGGCTGACGACCATGCGGGCGAGCTCTTCCGGTGAATGCTGCGCAGCGAGTTGGGCGGCGTTGAGACTTCCCGGGTCGTTGTCTGGCATTACATGCCCTCGAAGAACTTGTCCCACACGTCACCCAGCTTCTTAGCGTCCTCACGGATTTGTATGGTGAGGGGGCGGCCACCTTCGCGGGCGTCTACGGTGCCAGTGCCGTACGTTTCGATGAGTTCGCGGCGGCACTTTCGGGCGGCGGCAATGCGATGCTCGATCCTCTTGACTTCGGCGCAATGAGCCTGAAGCGTCTTCAAGTTGGTTGTACGAATCCCTGTCAAGCCTGGCACCTCCTGATTCTAGGTACGAGAAATCCCCCTTACCGGAACGTGGTGCAGCACGTAACGGTAAGGGGGACGGTTCGACGAATTGGGCGGTATCGAAGTGCGCTCAATGTGATTCGCCGAAGGATCAAGGGTCGCCCCTGCACGGGCGTCAACTGCCTTATAGCGTCGGGCTCGAATGCCGCGACAGCTAGGAGGGGCACCGCATCACATGATGCGGTGATCATACTCCGCTCTCTGCCCTTGCTAGAGCGTGAGGGTTGCCTGGAGCGGCACCGTTTCCATCGCTTTCCGCATCCCACCGAGTGATGCCCGTCACGGTGCGGTGAAACGGCGATTCGGAGGGCGATTCTGTTTTCCCTATAGGTTTCTTAAGGCATTCCAGAAAAAGCCAAGAATCACCGTTCCACCGCACTCCGATCGCCGTCGGCGGGTTGGCCCCTATGCGGCGCCCCCATGGCTACTGGAGCGCAAGGGTTCTCTGCCGTCGGTCCACGCGTCGCCCGCGTGGCCGTGATGTCGGTCACGTCTGGACGTTGACGCCTGACGGATAGCTGCACCCTGACGAAATGACGGAACGAAGGCCGTTCTCGTTTTCCCCTACAGGTTCTACAGGGGAAACCAAAGCGGGGTTCCAAACCGTCATACCGTCAGGTTTCGCAGATCGGGACCCTCGCACTGTCGCGCGCCCCTGTGTGGCTGCCAGGGTGGCGAAGTGGCGGTTTGAAGGCGAGCCTTGTTTTCCCTATAGGCGCTCTATGGGGATACATGGACCTACCTCTAAAACGTCACTTCGCCACTTCTAGCAGGTCATCGGCTTGGCGGATCGGCGAGGGCTATCGTGCTTCGTCACGCTCTCTCCGCTGACAGCGGGCCCCTCGGGTGGCTTGGCTACCGGTAGGCCCTTCCTGCCCCGCATGGGCTGCTGTAGGCATACGAAAAGCCCCACCCCTCCGGGAGTGGAGAGGTGGGGCTGATAGGCGCTCAGGCGGGCTTACGCGGCCTCTGCGAAGTCCTCTTGCTGGGCAGGCTGAGCCCACTCGATGACCAGCCGTTCGTGACCGTTGAAACGGGCGCCCTGGCGCGGAGCCTTGCGGACCGTTATGCGCTCTATGGCAAGGCGGAGGAGGTCACGCTTCTTGGGCAGGTCCGCCGCATCCCATGTGGCCGTGAGGGTCTCGTGTTCCACACTTTCAAACGGCAACGTGACAGTGCCCCCGTGCGAGTAGTGATTGACCTCTTCTCGGGCGGCTTCGACAGCCTTGTTCGCATCCCGCAGCAGAGGGCCAAAGTACCGCGCTGCCGCGCCGTCGTAGACGCCTGCCTGCCGGTCGTCGAGGAGCCGCTTCAAACCGGCCTCAGCGGTGCGCAGAGCAGCGCGAGCGGTCTGCTCTTCTGCCGTCTCCTCCGGCCTCACGCGGGCCGTCCAGCGCTCGGAGACGGCGATCACGATCGGGTCGTCTTCAGCGGCGTTGGTCAGCCGTGCCAACCAGGCGTTGAAGACGAAGTTCTCAATGGCCTCGACCTTGACGGAGGCGATTGCTTTGCATCCGGTGCCTCCCGTTGCGGCCTGGCACTTGTACGACGCGCCACCCATGGACATCGACCGGCCGCACCCCTCGCACCGCATCAGGTCCGTAAGCAGGTGCTTGCGCCGTGTATCCCGGGCCCGGTGGGCAAGCGGGATGAGATTGCCGCCCGTCAGCGTCTCTTGCGCCTTGCGCTGCATCTCGGAGGTGACCAGAGCCTTGCCCTTGAGGCGAACCTTCTGGCCCTTGCTGTTGCGATAGGCCTCCGGATGCCCCGGGCGAATCTGAATCACTTGCCACCCGGAGAAGGCAGGGTTCCGGGTCATGCGGTGGACGTACGCGTACCCCCAGGAGCTTCCGCCGGGGGACGGGACGCCCATGCCGTCGAGCCAGCGGCAGACCTCACGCGTAGAGTCGCCGTCCTCCGCAATCCTGCGGAACATCTCCCGCAGAAGTGCGGCACGGGTCCACTCCGTCCGCGTCGCCACGTGGCAGATGTACGGCTCTTCGTCCGGCGTCAGGACGCGATCGCGGGAGACGACGTATCCGAACGGGGCGCGACCGGCCACCCAAAGCCCAGCGTCGCGCTGTGCTTCCTTGGTGTCCCTGACCCGCTTGGAAAGGTTCTCGCTGCTCTCCCGTGCCTCTTCGGCCCGGTTGATGATCCAGCGACGGTCACGCGTCTCGTTGGAGTCGAGACCATCCATGTCGAAGATGACGCGTGCCTTGCCGATGACCTTCAGAAGGTCATCGGCTCCCTTGCGGCTGAACCGGTCGATCGCGTACGCCCACAGCGCCGGAACCTCGCCGTTGGCCAGGGCGCGCAGCGCACGGTCGAAGTCGGACCGCTTGACGTCCTTGAACGCGCTCTGGATGTCCCGCCAGACCTTCCGCACCGCGTACCCGTTGCGGTGCGCCCAGCGATGCCCCTGCTCACACTGTGCGTCGGTGCTTTGCTCGCGGCGGTGGTCATCTTCCCTCAAGCGCTTCGACTTGCGCGTGTAGAGGTCTACAGCGTTCGGCTCGCTCTTCCCGCAGATAGTGCAGACGTGCTCAACAGACATGATTCGTGCTCCCGGTAGGCGTATCCCCTTGGGGGCGCCTAGAGCGCAACGGTTCCCACATCAGAAAGGCGCAGGTCAGACCCTAGGTCCGCAAGGGGTTACTCCTCCTCGGCGAGGAGGACGCGGACCCGGGGGACGGACGGCTCGGCGGAGGTTTCGCTCATGCCGTCAGGGTAGGGGGCGGCCGGGGGCGCGCGGTGCGTCGGTGCAGGTTAGGGGCGGCTCACGGGTGGGAGCCGGCCACGGGGGAGGCGCTGTCCGGCCGCTCCGCCGGGCCCTCGGTTTTCGACTCCGCACGGACCAAAGGGACGCAGGCGCTGAGGCGGAAGCCGCCGCGGGGGCCGGGGCCGGTCTCCAGGCGGCCGTCGGCGAGGGCGAGGCGTTCGGCGAGGCCGGTGAGGCCGTTGCCGTGCGGGCATTGGGGGCCCCGGCCGTCGTCGGTGACGGTGAGGCGGAGTTCGTCGCCGCTCTCGGCGAGGGAGACCTCGCAGCGGTGGGCGCCGCTGTGCCGGACGGTGTTGGTGACGGCCTCGCGGAGCGCCCAGGCCAGGGCGCCCTCGGCGTCGGGGGCGAGGTCGGGGTGGCCGGTGCCGGCCCGGGTGAGGTCGACGGTGATGCCGGCGGCGGCGAGGGCCGTGCGGGCACCGGCGAGTTCGCCCTCCAGGGTGGGACGGCGGAAGCCGGTGACGGCCTCGCGGACGTCGACGAGGGCCTGCCGGCTGACGCGTTCGATGTCGGCGACCTGCTGGGCGGCCTGCTCGGGGCGGTCCGGCAGCATCCGGCCGGCGAGCTCGCTCTTGAGGGTGATGAGGGAGAGGGAGTGGCCGAGCAGGTCGTGCAGGTCGCGGGCGAGGCGGAGGCGCTCCTCGTTGGCGGCGAGCTGGGCGACGGCGGCCCGGGCCTCGCGGAGCTCGCGCATGGTGCGGCCCATCTGGACGACGGCCGTCATCGCCCCGCCGCCGAGCAGGGTGGCCGTCAGCACCATGAACAGGCCGCTGTCCGCGTGGCCGCCGAGCAGGCCGAGGCCCAGGACGGTGGCGGCGTTCACGGCGATGGCCCGGGCCGCCTGGCGGACCGGCAGCATGACGGCGCTGGAGATGGAGACGTAGACCAGCAGGGTGAGCCAGGGGCCGCCGAGCGTCACCACCATGAGCAGGGACAGGACGTACAGCCCGGCCAGGACGCCCAGCCGCCCCCGGTGGGGGCCGTCGCCCGACCGGGGGCCGAAGAGCAGGTAGAGGTAGCCGGCGAGGAAGACGGAGAGCCCGCACCAGCCGAACGCCATGGCGGTGGGCGAGTGCCGGCCGCCGGTGAGGTCGGCGACCGCGTACACCAGATAGGTGAGGTACAAGACGGTCCAGCACGACTTGACCAGGAACTGCCGCCGGTTCTCCGGGGCCCTGCCGATCATCATGTCACCGTTTCCGTCCATGCCCTCGAGTCTGCCGCAGGACCCCCGGGGGCCCGGGGGTCCGTGCCCGCTCACGCCTTGTGGGTGTCCTTGCGGTACAGCCAGGCCGCGGCGCCGCTGAACAGCACCAGGTAGCCGACGAGCAGCAGGACGTCCCGGGCGCCCGGCGCGTCGCCGCGCTCGATGGCCTGGCCGAGACCGGCGTAGGCGTGGGTCGGGACGTACTCGGCGATCTTCTGCAGCCAGTGCGGGAAGGTCGCGGACGGCATCCACAGACCGCCGAGGGCGGCCAGGCCGAAGTAGACGATCATCACGATGGGACGGACGGCGTCACCGGTGGCCAGGTAGCCGATGGCCACGCCGAGCGCCGCGAAGACGCAGCTGCCGGCCCAGATGGAACCGGTCAGGGCGAGCCACTGCCAGGGCTCCAGGCGGACGCCCTTGGCCGCGGCGGCGATGGCGAACACCACGAGGATGCCCGGCAGGGAGACCACGGCGGCCGAGGCGATCTTCGCGGTCACATAGCCGCGGCCCGGCAGCGAGGTCAGCCGCAGCTGGCGCACCCAGCCCTTCTCGCGCTCCTTGGCGATGCGCTCGGCGTTGCCGATCAGGACGGCCGTGATGGCGCCGAAGGTGGCCATGGAGACCATGTACAGCACCGGGAAGGTCAGCCCGGTGTCGCCCAGCTTCTCGTCACTCTTCGCCCCGGACGCGATCAGCAGGTAGAGCGCCGCCGGGTAGAGGACGGAGAAGAACATGAACTTCTTGTTGCGCAGGGTGCGCGAGACTTCCAGCCGGATCAGGGTGTTCATGCGGAGACCGCCTCCCCGGCGGTGGCGGCGTCGGTGATGGCGATGAATGCCTGCTCCAGGCCGAGGCCCGCGACCTCCAGGTTGCGCGGGTAGAGCCCGAGCCCGTACAGCGCGTGCACGGTGGCGTCGGCGTCGTGGGACTGGATCCGGACGGTGCGGCCGGAGACCTCCAGGGCGGCCAGCATCGGCAGGGAGCGCAGGGCGTCCTGGGGGATCTGTCCGTCGAGGTCGAAGACGATCCGGCGGGCGCCGGCCTTGGCCTTGATCTCGGCCGCGGAGCCGTCCGCGAGGATCCGGCCGCGGTGGAGGACGATGACGCGGTCGGCGATCGCGTCGGCCTCCTCCAGGTAGTGGGTGGCGAAGAGGACGGCCCGGCCCTCGTCTGCCTGGCGGCGCATGGCGCCCCAGAACGTCTGGCGGGAGGTGACGTCCATGCCCGTCGTCGGCTCGTCGAGGACGATCAGGTCGTTCTCGCCGGCCGTCGCGAGTGCGAAGCGCACCCGCTGCTCCTGGCCGCCGGAGAGCTTGTTGACCAGCCGGTCCGCGATCTCGGTGATGCCCGCCTGCTCCATGACCCGGTCGACCGGGTACGCGCGCGGGTGCAGGTCGCAGGCGAGCCGCACCAGCTCCCGGACGCGGACGTCCTCCATCAGGCCGCCGCTCTGCAGCATCGCGCCGACCTTGCCCTGTTCGAGCGCGCGCTGCGGGGTGGTGCCGAAGAGCTCGACCGTGCCGGAGTCGGGCTGGCCCAGGCCGAGGAGGAGGTCCAGGGTGGTGGACTTGCCGGCGCCGTTGGGGCCGAGGAGGGCGACGGTCTCGCCCGGGTAGAGCTGGAGATCGAGATCGGCCACGGCCCGTACGGCGCCGTAGCTCTTGTTGACGTTCGTGAAGCTGACGGCGGGAACGGCTCCCGCGCGCCGGCTGTCCCCCGTGAACGTCCCTGCGGTGATGGTCATGGGACCATCCTGGCCGGGCGGCGGCGCGCGGGGCAGTGTCGGGCGTCGTGCGCTCGGCATGACAGATGTCATGTCCCCGCCTTACCCGGGGGAGGCGCGGTACGGGCGATATGGGAAGGGGCCCCCGTGCCGGTGACCGGAACGGGGACCCCTGACGACGTGCCGGGTGTCAGCCGACGTTCGTCTTGATGACGACCAGCCGCTCGGCCGGCGTCTTGCCGCGCAGCGCCTTGCCGAGCGCCCCGGCGACGTCCTGCGGGGTGACCGGCGTCCTGCTTCCGTTGCCCCGCATGATCAGCACGCCGTCGAAGCTCTTGCCGTACAGCGACTTGATCGCTTCGAGGTTGTAGTTCTCGACCAGCTTGCCGCCGACCTCCTTGACCGTGAGGATCTTCGGCAGCGAGAAGGCCGGGCCGAACTGGACGCGGTGCGCCGGGTCGGTCTGGATGGTGACCCGGTCGGACATCGCCGGCTCGGCGAACTCCTTCATCATCCGGTCGACCTCGGCGTTGGACACCTTCGGCTGCCGGCTGGTGGTCGGCAGCGTCACGGGGACGTCCTTGCCGGTCTCGACGCGCTGACGGTACGCGTCGGCCACGGCCTGGACGCCCTTGTCGACGTCCACGCCCTGGTACGGCTTGCCGTAGACCGGGACGGCCTTGCCGGGGACGAAGCGGATCGTTCCGTCCTTGGCGCCGCCGGTCTCGCCCGCGAGGGTCCTGAGCGCGGCGGCGACCTTCTCCTCGTCGACGGTCACCGTCGGCCGGGCCGTCTTGCCGCTGCCCACGAGGGAGCCGACGACGGTGACGGGGTTGTAGTCCCGGCCGGAGACCGAGCGGACGGTCTCCTGGGTGTCGATGGACAGCCCGGCCACGGACGGCTTCAGGTCCACCTTCTTGTCGCCGATGGTCACCTTCAGCGGCGCGGTGGCGCGGTCGCCGACCTTGGCGTCGAGCTTCTGCACGGCCTGCTCCTTGGAGCTGCCGCCGATGTCGACGCCGAGGACGGTGGTGCCCTGGGGGACGTCGGAGTGGTTCATCACCAGGCCGGCGCCGTAGGCGACACCGGCGAGCACGACCACGCCGCCGGCCAGCAGCACCAGCTTGTTGCGGCCCTTCTTCTTGGGCTTCTTGGGCGCACTCTTCGCGGCGGCCTTGGCGGGGGGCTTCGGGGCGCTCGGCGGAGTGCCCTGGACCACGCCCGGCGGCTTGGGGACCGACGGACCACCGGGCTTGGGCACGGCGGGGCCGCCGCCGGGCCCGGGCACCGACGGGCCGCCCTGGCCGGCCGCCGCCGCGCCCGTCTTGGGCTTCGGCACGGCGATGCGCGGGGCACCGCTGTCGACCGGCGGCTTGGGCACGGCGACGCGGGGCGCGCCGCTGTCGAGCGGCGGCTTCGGGCCGCCGGGGGCCTTGGGGGCACCCTGGGCCTGCTGCCCGGCCGGGGCCTTGGGGCCGCTGCCCTGGGACTGCTGCCCGGCCGGCTTCTTCCGGCCGCCCGGGGCGTTCTGCCCACCGGGGGCCTTGGGGCCGCCGGGGGCGTTCTGCCCGCCCGGCGCGTTGTGGCCACCGGGCGCGTTGTGCCCGCCCGGCGCGTTGTGCCCGCCCGGCGCGTTGTGCCCGCCCGGCGCGGGGACCGGCGGCATGCCGCTGACCAGCGTCTCCGCGGCCGGGTTCGGGCGCATGGCGCCGGGCGGCGGCGGGACGGAGCCCGGGACGCCGGGCGGCGGCACCTGCGGGCCCGGGTGCTGCCCGCCGGGCTGCCGGCCGAACTGCTGACCCGCCGGAGGAGCGCCCTTGGCGCCCTTCTTCTTCTTGCCCTGCTTCTGGTTCTGCTTCTTCTGCTGCTGCGCGGACCCGGGCCCGGGCGGCGGCACGACCGGGGACTGCCCCACGGGCGGCGGCACCACGGGGAAGCCCTCGTGCGGGGTGTCCGTCCGGTTGCCGACGGGGAACGGCAGGCGGGGGCCCTGCCCCTGACCGGCCTGGCTCCCCGGACCGGCCTGGCCCTGGCCGGGGAACGGCGGTGCCGGGAACTGCTGGGTGGTCTCCGGGGCGCCGGGTCCGTTCGGCGCGGCGGCGCCGGGCCCGCTCCACGGCGTACCGCCGGGGGCCTGGGGGCCGCCGGGGCGCGACGGGGCGTTGCCGGTCAGCGCGTCGGCGGTCCAGGGCGCTCCCCCGGTGGCCGGGGTGGTGTCGAAGGGGTCGTTGGGCAGCGGCGTGGCGCCGGTGACGGACGGGTCGCCGGGTACGGGCATGGCACCCGTGGTCTCCGGGCCGCCGGGCCACGGCGCGCCGCCCTGGCCGGGGCCCTGGCCGTACGCCTGACCGGGGAGGCCCCCCTGGGCCTGGTGGCCGCCGCCCATGCCCGGGTGCGCCCCCTGGGCCTGCGCCGGACTCGCGAACGGGTCGCCGGGGACGGGCCCGGCACCGGTCGTCGCGGGGTCACCCGGCCAGGAGGCGTTGCCGCCCCCGGGCATCTGCTGCATCTGCTGCGTCGGGTGCGACTGCTGGGGCTGCTGCGACTGCCGGCCCTGCGGGTACGGGGACGGGGCGCCACCGAAGGGGTCGCCGGACGTGCCGGGGCCGCCGGGCCACGGGCTACCGCCCTGACCGCCCTGACCGCCCTGACCGCCCTGACCGCCCTGGCCGGCCTGGCCGTTCTGGCCGTTCTGGCCGGGCCGGCCGTTCCGTCCGCCCTGCCCGCCGTGGACGCCGGGCGCGCCCGGGGCGCCCGCGCGCGGCACGGCACCCGTCGTCGACGGGTCGCCGGGCAGCGGCGGGTGCGGGGCGGCACCGCCGCCGGCGAGGTCGCGCGGTATGCCGGGCACCGCGCCCGTACCGGCGTCGGCACCCGTACCGGGCACCGCGCCACGCGGCGCCGGGTTGCGGCGGGGCAGGCCGTTGGCGCCGGCCGCGGGGGAGCCGCCGGGCGGCGTGGAACCGCCGGCCGGCTTGCGGGGCGCGAACCAGTCGCTGGTCTTCTCGGCCGGGCGCTCCGGCTCGGGGGCCGGGGCGGCGGTGGGCGGCTCGGGCCGCCGGGCGGACGCGGCGGCCTGCGGACGCTCGTCCGCCTCGCGCTGCCGCGCGGCGCCCCGCGCGGCCTCGGACGCCTCGGCGGTCTCGCCGGCCTGCGCCTCGTCGCCCACGGGCGTGCGCATGACCACCGGCGGGATGGGACGCGAACCCGGGATGTTGATACGGATCCGCGTGGTCAGCGTGGTCTCGGTCTTCGGCGCGTCCGGCTTGCGTCCGGTGGCCGGCCCGCCGTCGCCCGCGGACCCGTAGGGCTGAGTCCCCGACGGATACGCGGCGCCACCGCGGCCCTGGGGACCGGAGGACGGACTGTCAGATTCTCGGCTCAAAGCAGGTTCTCCCGGTTATTCTCCGCCGCCCTCCGACCTCTCCGGGGTCGCCCATGCCCAAGGTCAGGGGGGCTCGGCGGCGCCACCACCATACTGGGCACCGCGGGCGCGCACTTGACGAGCGCCGGATACCCAGGCCGCCCACCGGCGATACGCGCCGTCGCGGCCCGCACGGGGGCGGGCGACATCAAGGAAAAGTCAGGCGAAACGCCGGACAAAACAGTCGCCTCACGAGCCAAGTCGGCTGTCGCGCCCGTTCGGTTGCGGATTCCGCACCAGCGTGGCGCAGATCACAACCACGACCATTCCGCCCAGCATGAAGACGTTCGCCCCGATTCCGGCCTCGAACAGGAAGTCCCCCTCGGGGCGGTTGAGGGCGAGCAGCAGCACGGCGAGCAGCCAGCCGACGCCGCCCACGGCGGCACCCGTCCGGCCGCCGGTCAACACCCGTCCGCCGTAACAGAGGCCGCCGACGGCGAGCAGGGCGAGCAGCAACCCGCCGGGGAACCAGGCGCCTTGCACCAGCGCGCCCGCGACGCCGACCAGGAAGCCGAGGACGAGCAGGCCCAGATGGGAGACGACCTTCCCGGCCGTCAGAGTGCCGGTCAGCACGCCGCATCCGCCCCTTCCGCACCCTCGATCCCGGCGAACAGGTCGTCCTCCCGGACGGCCACCGCCTTGCCGCGGACGAGCCGGTAGTACTCGTCCGCGAGGAGCGGCTGGCCCAGTCCGTTGGAGAGGGCGAAGAAACGACCCTCCACCACGATCTGGGTCGCGTGCGCCCGCATGGCCGCCGCCTTCGCGGAGACGTACGGAGCCGTGTGCGGGGCGGCCGTCACCTCGTCGTCCGGGACGACGCCCGGCACGTCGTCGAGCGCGGCGACACCGGGGAACGGCCGGGCGTCCCCCGTGCCCGCCTCGCGCAGCCGCGCGAAGCCCGCCTCGACGACCGAGCGCGGTACGCAGTTCCAGTAGACCTTCGCCACCTCGTGCGGCTCGCCGAGGTCGCGGCGGAACGCGGGCTCCGCCGCCAGCTCCACCGCGCGCATGGCCACCCGGTGCGCCTGGATGTGGTCGGGGTGGCCGTAGCCGCCGTGCGCGTCGTAGGTGACCAGCACCTGCGGACGCACCTCGCGGATCACCTCGACGAGGTAAGCGGCGGCCTCGTCGACGTCCGCTCTCCAGAAGCTGCCGGGCCGGTCGTTCTGCGGGGCGCCCATCATCCCGGAGTCCCGGTAGCGGCCCCGGCCGCCGAGGAAGCGGTGGTCGGCGACGCCGAGCTCCTTCATCGCGGCGGCCAGTTCACCGGCGCGGTGGGCGCCGAGGACGTCCTCCCGGTCGGCCGCGAGGTGCGCGAGGCCCGGCGGGATCACCTCGCCCTCCTCGCCGAGGGTGCAGGTCACCAGGGTGACGTGGGCACCCTCGGCCGCGTACTTGGCCATGGTCGCGCCGTTGTTGATCGATTCGTCGTCCGGGTGCGCGTGCACCAGGAGCAGCCGGCGGCCGGGAAGGTCGGTCATGGGAACAGCCTACGAGCCGGACGGCGCGGCGCGGCAGCCGACCGCGGCGCCGCGCGGGCGCCCGGGACCCGCCGGAGCGGCCGGCAACCCGTCGGAGCGGTCAGAACTTGATACCGCCGATCATCGCGGTGACGCTCTTCGTCAGCTGATGGAGGGTGGGGGCGACGGTCGAGCTCGCGAGGTAGAACCCCAGCAGCACGCAGATCGCGGCGTGGCCCGCCTTCAGCCCCGACTTCCGGCACAGCAGGATCACGATGATCGCCAGCAGCACCACCGCCGAAATCGAGAGCGCCACAGCGGTTCACCTCCAGATACGCGGTCGAACGGACGGCAGACGGACGGCAGATCGAAACGGCGCGCACGGGCCCGTGGGGGCACGCGGCGGGACGCGGGGCGTCGCCCCTCCGCGTGAAGGATCATAACTATCCGCACTGCTCTCGTGACTCGGTGCACAGGAGCGCGCCCGGGGCGCACGGTGACTTCTCGCCGCGCGGCACCGGCCGGCCCTAGGCTCGGCCGCATGACCGGACAGCTCTCGTTCCCCCGCCAGTACGCCCGGACGCAGCGCTACACCCTGGGCGCTCCCCGCGCGTTCACCGTGGCACCGGACGGCTCACGCGTCGTCTTCCTGCGCTCCCGTTCGGGCACCGACCGCTCCCATGTGCTGTGGGTGCTCGATCTCGACGACGGCAGGGAGTACCCGGCGGGCGATCCGGCGGCCCTGCTGGGCGGCGCGGAGGAGGAGTTGTCGCCCGAGGAGCGCGCGCGGCGCGAGCGGGCGCGCGAGGGCTCGGCGGGCATCGTGGGCTACGCGGTGGACGGCGCGGCCGAGTTGGCGGCCTTCGCCCTGTCGGGGCGGCTCTTCGTCGCCGAGCTCCAGGGCGGGAGTGCCGTCGAACTCCCCGTGCCGGGACCGGTCGCGGACCCGCGGCCGTCGCCCGACGGCCGGCACGTCGCGTACGTCGCCGACGGGGCGCTGCGGGTGGTGGAGGCGGACGGCGGCCAGGACCGGCCGCTGGCGGAGCCGGAGTCGGCGGACGTCACCTGGGGGCTCGCGGAGTTCATCGCGGCGGAGGAGATGGACCGCTCGCGCGGCTTCTGGTGGTCCCCGGACGGTACGGCCCTGCTGGCGGCCCGGGTGGACGAGTCGCCCGTGCGCCGCTGGTGGATCGCCGACCCCGCGCGGCCCGCCGAGGCCCCGGCCGAGATCGCCTACCCCGCCGCCGGCACCCCGAACGCGGAGGTCTCGCTGGCCCTGCTGGGGCTGGACGGCTCCCGCAGGGACGTGACGTGGGACCGGGCCCGCTTCCCGTACCTGGCCCGGGTGCACTGGTCGGCGGGCGGCCCGCCGCTGCTGCTGGTGCAGGCTCGCGACCAGCGCACGCAGACGGTCCTGGAGGTGAACACCGCCACCGGCGCCACGCGTGCGCTCCTCACCGAGGAGGACCCGGTGAATTGGCTGGATCTGTTCCCCGGCGTGCCCGCGTGGACGCCCGACGGCCGGCTGGTGCGGATCGCGGACACCGACGGGGCGCGTGCCCTGGTCGTCGGCGAACGGGTGCTCACCGGGCCCGAGTTGTTCGTCCACGCGGTGCTCGACGTCGCCGAGGAGTCGGTGCTGGTCAGCGCGTCCGCCGGGGCCGCGGCCGACGATCCGGAGCCGGGTGCGGCGCACGTCTGGCGGATCGGCGAGGGGGGCGCGGAACGGCTCTCCGAGCGGCACGGGCGGCACTCCGCCGTACGCTCCGGGGCGGTCACCGTCCTGGTCTCGGCCGTGCCGGACCGGCCCGGCAGCGAGGCCGTCGTCCTGCGCGACGGCAAGCCGGTGGCCACCGTGGCGTCGTTCGCCGAGACCCCCGTGCTCTCCGCGCGCCCCCGGTTCACCCGGTCGGGGGATCGCGGGATCCCGTGTGCCGTGCTGCTGCCGACCGGGTACCAGGAGGGCGACGGCCCGCTGCCCGTCCTGATGGACCCCTACGGGGGACCCCATGGCCCCCGGGTGGTCGCCGCGCACAACGCGCACCTCACGTCCCAGTGGTTCGCCGACCAGGGCTTCGCGGTGATCGTCGCCGACGGCCGGGGCACCCCGCACACCTCCCCCGCCTGGGAGAAGGCGATCCGCGACGACTTCGCGGGCGTCACCCTCGACGACCAGGTCGCCGCCCTCCACGGTCTCGCCGGCCGCTTCCCCCTCGACCTCGGCCGGGTCGCCGTCCGCGGCTGGTCCTACGGCGGCTACCTCGCCGCCCTCGCCGTCCTCCGCCGCCCCGACGTCTTCCACGCGGGCATCGCCGGCGCCCCGGTCACCGACTGGCGGCTGTACGACACGCACTACACCGAGCGGTACCTCGGGCTGCCGGAGGAGCGGCCGGAGGTGTACGAGCGGAACTCGCTCGTGGGCGAGCGGGGGTTGTCGGGAGCCGCTCCCGAGCACCGGCCGCTGATGGTCATCCACGGGCTGGCCGACGACAACGTGGTGGTCGCGCACGCTCTGCGGCTGTCGTCCGCGCTGCTCGCGGACGGGCGGCCGCACGAGGTGCTGCCGCTGTCCGGGGTGACGCACATGACGCCGCAGGAGCGGGTGGCCGAGAATCTGCTGCTGTTGCAGGTGGACTTCCTGCGGCGGTCGCTGGGCGGGTGAGGTTTGCCCCGGACCCTCCCCCAGAGGGGGCACCCCCATTCACCGTTTCTTGCGGGGAGGGCGCCCCCGCACCCCCCGGACGCGCTGATTTCAGCCCGTCCGGCGATTGAGGACCTCGTGGCGAAGCCGCGATGCCGGGGTCCGGGGGGCAGCCCTGGAAGAAACGGGGAGGGGCGGGGCAGGGGCACGATTCCGCACCACCCTCCGCAGCCCTCTTGACTGCGCGGTAACCCCATTGCCACAGTCCCGTCCAACCGGCGTGTGAGCCCGATCACGCCGGCGGGTCGAAACTCGACGACACAGCGGGGGCCGCACGATGACGAGTCCTACCCTGACGCTTCCCGCCCCGGAGCTGACGGGCCGCTCGCCCGGCCGCCTCATGTGGCTGCGCTTCCGGCGCGACCGCGCCGGCGTCGTCTCCGCCTGCGTCGTGGTGTTCTTCTTCGCCGTCGCGGCGGCGGCCCCGCTGATCTCGAAGCTGTACGGGAAGACGCCGACGGCGACGTACGGCCTGGACGAGACCGGTCTGCTCAACGAGTACGGCTACCCGATCGCCCCCAACGGGGGGATCTCCGGCCGGTTCTGGTTCGGCATCGAGCCGACGCTCGGCCGGGACGTGCTGACGCAGCTCGTCTACGGCATCCGTACCTCGCTGCTGATCGCCGCAGCGGCCACCGTCCTGTGCGTGGTGACGGGGGTGCTGATCGGCGTGACGGCCGGGTACGTCGGCGGGCGGACGGACTACTTCCTGGGCCGGTTCATCGATCTGCTGCTGGCCTTTCCGCAGCAGTTGTCGTTCGTCGCGTTCACCCCGGTCGTCTACGCGCTGTTCGTCAGCCCGGAGAAGGAGACCCCGACCTACCTCCGGGTGGTGACCCTGATCGTGGTGCTGTGGGCGCTGGGCTGGATGGGGTTGGCCCGGCTGCTGCGCGGGCAGGTACTGAGCCTGCGGGAGCGGGAGTTCGTGGAGGCGGCCAAGGTGACGGGTGCGTCGCCGTGGCGGATCATCACCCGCGAGCTGCTGCCCAACCTGTGGACGCCGATCCTCGTCCAGTCCACCCTGATGCTCCCCGCCCTGGTCACCGCTGAGGCGGGGCTCTCCTTCATCGGCGTGGG